>NZ_JAFFPU010000038.1 GCF_016919175.1 Leptospira ainlahdjerensis
AATTACGATTTAAAACAGAGATGTCTCATAATTCCAACACCATCGCGAGCGATCGTGGCGATATACTGCAATGCACCGCCGTATTTTAGAAATCCATACATTACAAAATTGGATTGTGGTGCTTTGCAGATTTAGCCGAGAGCGCGGTCCGGCCTATATTGAAAAATGTTTTTTTAAACGTTGTCACGCCGGACGCGACCAAAATTCCAAGAATTCAAATTCTCTTATTTTGGATTCAATACCTTCGTAGGATTATCGATCCCTTTTTGGTAAGATTTTCACGGAGCCGATCAGAAGTGCGCTTTCATCACTTGTAAAATATATGAGCGGCCCCCGAATTCGAGACGCTATCGTCGTCGGTCGCAGGCGTCGGAGGAGGGCCGTTGGATTTGTTTAAAATCAGTCCGAGTCCGTCATCGTCATTCTGCGCAGCTACCGCCATCAAGTCTCCGTCGATACAAACCAACATCCCGAAAGCGTCCGAGGACTCGGCATTGGGCGCTTTCAAATAAGATTGGAAGGTCCATCCGGAAGATGTTTTTCGAAACACATACGCCGCACCGGAATTCGACACGCTATCGTCGTCGACTCCGGGACCCGGAAGAGTCGCGGGAGAATGTAATACTCCGGTCTGAAAACTATCTTCTCCAGTGGCTCCGACGAGGATCGTATCTCCCGATATCGAAACGCTTCTTCCGAAATTATCACTGGCCTCGATGTTCGGAGATTTCAGATACGCTTCAAACGCCCAAATGTTTCCGTTTCTTCGAAACACATAGACCGCGCCGGAGGAAGTCGCGGAATCGTCGTCTCCAAGTGTTGTAAGATTCGGACCGAGAGAATTTGAAATCGTAGTTTGAGCGCTGTCTTCGTTGTAAGCCCCGATAACCGCGACACTTCCATCTTCAGAAAGATCCAAGCTGACGCCGAACTGATCGCTGTTGTCCGCGTTCGGAGCTTTGAGGTAGGATTCAAAAGCCCAGTTCGGACCGGTTTTTCGAAAGACATAGACTGCGCCGGAACCGCTCAGAGAATCGTCGTCACCGGCGGGCGTCAAGGACGGCCCAGGAGAATTCTGGATGGCCGTATTTCCGCTGTCCTCATTCGACGCACCCACGAGCAAAGTATCTCCTCTGACTTGAATCTTGACTCCGAATAAATCTCCCGTTTCTACATTCGGAGCTTTGAGATAGGCATCCCAAGCCCAAGTCGTTCCCGTCCGTTCAAAGATATAAACCGCACCCGATGTTGGCGCAGAATCGTTATCGGTCGCTCCTGTAAAACCGGGTGCAGGCGCTTGTGTAATCACTCCAAGACCTCCTCGCTCCTGAACGGCTCCAACCGCGATCCGATCGCCGGAAATCGAAACGCTTACACCGAACTGATCTCCGGGATCCGCATTTGGCGCTTTGAGATACGCTTCCAAAGCCCAAGTGCTTCCCGTTCTCCGATAGACGTACGCGGCTCCCGCGCTAATCAAAGAATCGTCGTCCCCCGCCGGAGTCAGACCAGCAAAGGGAGAATGAACAATGGTGGAGTTCCCACCGTCTTCCGCGCGAGCTCCGACCACAATCGTATCGCCCGAAACGGCAACGCTGCAACCGTATTGATCATTCGCCTCGGTGTTCGGAGCTTTGAGATAGGCTTCCAAGATCCAAGTCGTTCCCGTGCGACGGAAAACATAAGCGGCTCCTGCAGCGGACGCAGAATCGTCGTCCGCGACAGAAGTCAAACCTGCAAAGGGACTCGAAACGATCCCGGTCTGAGCGCCGTCTTCCCCGCACATTCCCACCACCAACGTATCTCCCGAAAGATCGAGATCAAACCCTCCGCTTGTATCGCCGATATCCGGGTTCGGAGATTTTAAAAAACTTTCCCATTCCGCATTGAGTGCATCGATTGAAATCTGGATCGAAACCGAAGAAGAACCGAATGAGTTCAAAGCCGTTATCGTATAAGAAGAAACAACTTGTTTGGACGTAGGCATTCCCGTAATTTCGCCGGTCGTCGAATCCAGTGTAAGACCGGAGGGCAAAGCCGGGGAAATCGAGATGGAAGTGGAAGCTCCGGTGATCGTCGGACGAATCGTAGAAATCGCTATGTTTTTTACGAATTGAAACGAACTCGCCGGATACGTCAGAGTGGGAGCGTTCTCGTTCGATCGGAAAAGATCCTCGTTCGTTAAGGATGTAGGATAACCGAGCAATACCATAAAAGGTCCGGAAGAATGATCCTGCAAACACCCGAAAAGAAAAAAGTGACAAAGGAGGGAACACCAAAAGACTCGATCACGAAAAAAATAATTTTTTCTCACCGCACTCCCCCTTTTACCGTAAGACTTTCCTTACAGCTTTTCCTGAGAGAGGATGGTACGTGAAAATCGGCCCTTCAACAACCCTGATTATAATTGAGGAAGTCTACGATTATAAGCAATCCGCTAGTTCTATGAACGAAAACAAAGAGTATAATTTTTTTTGAATATTCAAAAAATATTCTATTTCTTCTTTAAAATTCCACCTTTTGATTTTCGTGTGATTCATCGTTGCAGATGAAAAATTACTCAAGGGATACCTTTTGGACAAATTCTTCCTTCTACACAGTATTGCCTGAACCGCAAGTGAACTGGATCTTAGAAAGCCTTCCGCCGTAACAATGACGATCCCGTAAAACGAAAGCCAGGCACTGTGTAGCAGAACCTTCCTACAAGTTTGTCGAATCTTGAAAAGAATCTGTCGGAACTCCGACAATTCTTCCGTGAAAGTCGCGGGCCCCACCCTGATCTTGGGTGGTGGGGTGGGTGGCGGAAAAACTCCGGAAACTTTCCTCTACCACAAAATCAAACTTTTCGCAAGAAAAAATTCTCATGTAAGAACTCCTACAAAACCGATGTCCCGATACGATTCTCATCGTATTTCCTCTTAACTTGTGGGTAAGGTTATGCAAATTTCGGGTGGGTGGCGGGAAAACTCCGGAGGACTTTCCCCCATCATAAAATTCTAATTTTGCAAGAAAAAAACCCCGTGTAGGAACTCCTTTAAGAATTTCACATCGGCAACTTGCCGGTTCTCATTAGTTTTTCCAATTTTTCGAATGATCTTGACGCGGGCGAGGCGCATCTGAGCAAAAAAAATCCACGCCCTCCTCTTCGGGTGGCGTGGAACTTTCCAATGTAGTAACGGTTGCTAATTACTTCTTCAGTTCGGGGGCAAGTTCCGCCAACGGAACCTTATCCTTGGGAAGAGAAGCATAATCCGGGAATTCGTATCCGTTTGGATAGTGCTCGTGATCTTCAGGATTGTAAAAAGGAACGTAATCTTTACGAGATCCCCAAGCAAAGACCGATTTTTCAGGATCCTGACCCACTACCAAACAACGCGGATTGATCCAACCCTCGGTTTTTTCGGTCTTGACTCGAACAAAAGGTTTCGGATTTGGACCGTGATTTCTATACTCATACACTCTCACCACGGCTCCAGGCGCAACCCTTTCTTTGACAGCCGAGGTCGCGTCCGCTTCCGCAAAGATAGGGACCGAAGGATTCAGAGAAGGACTCACCAGGGAAGGATCACAATTCTTATGATTCGTAACCTGAGCCAACTTGGAACAAGCTCCCAGAAGAAGAGCCGTTCCGGTTAGGAGAACAACAAGTGTTAAATTTCTTTTCATTCTTCTTCCTCTTTTATTGATGATGGTGAAGAGCTTGATCCAATCTTGGATCCCCAACCGGGATCAATGGAGCAGACTCATAACGTTTTAGAACTACAAAAGCGAATAATCCGATAAAACCGATCACCGCTCCGAATGTAAGAATCAATCCGGAAAAACTGAAGTGTTCGAAGTTAGCGGGAAAAACCAACCAGTAAATTTCAATCACTTGTGTAAAAACGATCCAAAGAGCGATCTTTACAAGAGAATTGATATCTCTTTTGTTTGGACGATTCAGCAAAAGAAGAAACGGAAGAACAAACTTAATAAAAGGAAGCGCGTAAGTGATTACTTCCCATCCGCCCGTGAGTCTTTGCTCGTAGAAAAAAGTTTCTTCCGGGATGTTTGCATACCAGATCAACATAAACTGAGAAAATCCTACATACGCCCAGAAAGTACAGAAACCGAGCATAAACTTTCCGATATCGTGAATGTGATTTTCGTTTACGAGGTTTCCGAGATAACCTTTCTTTTTCAGAAAGTAGATCATGATCACGAGACTGGAAAGTCCGGTTTGATACGCGCCCGCAAAACAATACACGCCGAACATGGTCGAGAACCAGTGTGGAGTTAAGGACATGATCAAATCAAAAGACGCCAAGGAAAAAGAAAGAGCGAAGAATACAAGAAACCCACCGGCCAATCTTGCGTTGAACTGAGTGTGAGCTACATCCTTATCCTGATCTTGTTTCGTCGATCTCTTATAAAAAAGCCATCCGAATACGGACCAAACCGTTCCGAAAAGAATCATTCGAACGATAAAGAAAGGAACATTCAAAAGAGGTTTCTTGTGTTGTAGAAGATGATCGTGAGCCACCACGTCCGCATGACTCCATTCGTAAAGATCGTGAATTCCGAAGGTGGTTACGAGCAAAAGAACCGCGACGACCGGTAAGAATAGACCGTATCCTTCCGCGAGTCTCCTAACCGTGACGGACCAATGAGAACCGGTGATATGACTGATCGCGGTGAAAAAAACTCCCGCGAGTGAAATCCCTGTGATAAAAAAGGTTCCGATCAAAAAGGCGGACCAAGCCGGATTGGAATGTCCACCCTCGTGTCTTGGAGGAGTGTGTGATAGGGTAAAATACCCGATGAGTAAACTCAAAACTCCGATCCCGATCATCCCGAAAAGGGCGCTACGAGTTTTGGAGTCGAGTTTAAAGTTAATCAGATTTTGTTCGACTTTGACTTCCATGATTCTTAATTCCTGGCCACGTCTTTTTTAGTTCTGTTCTCGTATTCCTGGAGTTTTCTCACGTAGAGAACGATTTTCCAACGGTCTTCCGGAGAAACTTGTGAGGAATAACTCTTCATTCTTCCCCAACCCGCTGTGATTACGTGATAGATTTGTCCGTCGGAATACCCTTGGATCTTAGGAGAGATCACTGCAGGAACCGGAAACCCGATTCTTGGCGCCGGTCCTACGATGCTTCCGTTCCCTGCTCCTCTTACGCCGTGGCAAGGAGAACAGTAAGTTTGATATTTCGCCTCTCCCTTTTGGAGATTCGCTAAATCATTCTTATAAGGATTTCCAAGTCCTTTGTTCGGTAATTGTGTTACGTCCATTCCGAGAAATTCGTATGGAAAATAATTCACAGGAATTGCTCCCTTGGGAGGAATTCTGGAAGCGGCCCCGTCTTTTGAGATCGGATCCGCTTCTTGGGCTTCTCTCGCCGGAGAATCCGCCATATCCGGAAAGTATTCCAGAGGAGGCGTTTTGGACTCGCAGTTCCAGAATAGAACGGCGGCCAAAAGGAAAATCAGTGATTTGGTAAATTTCATTCTTGTCGCTGCTCCTATTTCACAACCTCGACGTTCTTTCCGCCAAGACCTTTGATAAAGCTAACCACTTCGTCTTCCTTGTATCCTTTAGAAGAAGAAGGGATCCAGAGTGCAAACTTGTCCGTAGTGATATCGGGATGCAAAATTCTCCGATTGATTTTCGGAAGTTTGGTTAAGAAAAACATCGCCGCCGCAGTTCCTACGCCGGCCATAAAAATCGTGAATTCGAACGTGATTGGGACGTAGGCAAACCAAGCGTTTAAATTCTTTCCGGAGATGTTCAAAGGCCAATCAAACTTGTGAGTGAGATATTGCATTCCAAAACCGACGGTGCATCCGAAAAGGCCCATGAAAAAAGTCACCCAAGGAAGACCAGAACGTGGAACTCCCATCGCGTCATCCAATCCGTGAACCGGATACGGAGTGAAACAATCGAAGTTCGTGTAATTCTTCTCTTTTGTTTTGGCCGCCGCAGAAATGATTTCCGCCGGAGAATCAAAGAGCCCGAATACTCCAGCGCTCGTTTCTTCAAATGTATGAAATTGTTCTTTATGAGGTTTATACATCAGTGGTGTCCTCCGTCTTTGCTTGGCATAACGGTTTTGACTTCCGCGATCGCGATTACAGGCATGATTCTACAGAACAGAAGGAACAACGTGAAGAAGATTCCGAACGTTCCGATGAGCATCATAAAGTCGTAAACGGTTGGGATATACATATCCCAGCTGGAAGGAAGGAAGTCTGCGTGAGTCGTCATAACGATTACGTATCTTTCGAACCACATCCCGATGTTTACTACGATAGAAATGATAAACATAACTGGAATGCTCGTTCTGAGTTTTTTCCACCAGAATACCTGTGGAGAAAATACGTTACAGCTAAACATAATAAAGTAAGCCCAACCGTAAGGACCAAAAGCTCTGTTTACAAAGGCAAAACCTTCGTATTCGTTACCCGAATACCAAGCCATGAAGAACTCGGTGGAGTAAGCGAGACCTACGATCAAACCTGTGACCATGATGACCTTGTTCATGTTTTCCAAGTGTTTCATGGTGATATAATCTTTCAGATTGAACACTTCTCTCGCGATTACCATCAGAGTCACAACCATTGCGAATCCGGAGAAAATCGCCCCTGCCACGAAGTATGGAGGGAAGATCGTAGTGTGCCATCCTGGAAGAATGGATACGGCGAAGTCGAAGGATACGATCGTGTGAACCGAAAGAACCAGAGGAGTGGAAAGAGCCGCGAGGATCATCGCAACCATCTCGAGGTGAGACCACGCTTTGTTCGAGCCTACCCAACCTAAAGAAAGAATGTCGTAGATCTTACGTTTCATCTCACCTTTGGAACGGTCTCTTACAGCCGCGATATCCGGAATCAAACCGATATACCAGAACACGAGAGAGATCGTTAAGTAAGTAGAAACCGCGAACGTATCCCAGATCAGAGGAGAACGGAAGTTGACCCAAAGAGGTCCTCTTTCGTTCGGATAAGGGAACAACCAAAATCCCACCCAGGGTCTTCCGATGTGGATGATCAAGTTGGAAGCGGCGGTTAACACGGCGAAGATGGTCATCGCTTCTGCGGCGCGGTTGATCCCTGTTCTCCATTCTTGGCGGAACAGATAAAGGACGGCTGAAATCAGGGTTCCGGCGTGACCGATCCCGATCCAGAATACGAAGTTTACGATGAAAAATCCCCAAGCCACAGGATTGTTGATCCCGAGGATATAGAGACCTTCCCACATTAGATATCCGATGATACCTAAGTCGATGACTGTAATGGTAAGAACCAGAAGGAAAGCCTTCCACCACAAAGAAGTGGGGAACGCTTCGACCGGTCTAAGGATATCTTCGGTAACGTCTCGAACCGACTTACCGCCGGTTACGAGAGGCTGGATATCCAGGGCTTCTTTGACTGCGTTGGACATTGACATAGCTTTTTACGTTACTCCATTAAATTGAGCTTCTGACTCGGGTCAGGTACGCAACCTGAGGACCGACGTTCAGATATTCGAGAACACGATACGATCTTGGATCGGAAGAAAGTTTCGCAACTTCGGAAGTTTTGTCGTTCGTATTACCGAAGCTGATCGCATCCGCGGCGCAACTTTGTTGGCAAGCGGTTTTGACTTCTCCGTCTTTCAGAACGCGACCTTCGTTTTTCGCAGCGATCTTCGCTTCCGCGATTTTGTGAGAACAGAAATTACATTTTTCCATTACCCCGCGACCGCGAACCGTAACTTCAGGATTGAGTCCCAGATAACGAGGAGCCTTCGCGCCTTCCGCACCGTTATACCAGTGTTGCATCCAGTTAAAACGTCTCACTTTGTAAGGACAGTTGTTCGAGCAGTAACGAGTTCCCACACAACGGTTGTAAACCATGTCGTTGATCCCTTCGGAACTGTGAACGGTTGCAAGAACCGGACAAACGGTTTCACAAGGAGCGTTGTCGCAGTGCTGGCAGAGCATAGGCTGGTGAGCCACTTGGAGAGTTTCCGGTTGATCCGGCTCGCCGATGTAATAACGGTCGATACGGAGCCAGTGCATCTCGCGACCCACGCGAACTTCATCACGGCCAACGACCGGAATGTTGTTCTCCACCTGACAAGCGATCACACAAGAACCGCAACCTGTGCAGGAAGAAAGGTCGATACTCATTCCCCATTTGTAACCGGGGTAAGAATAATTCGGGTTCGCTCCGACCGCATCCACGAGTTTTCCGTCTTTAAGAATCTTAGGAATCTCGGAAGCTGCCTTGCCGGAAGCTGGGTTTTTACGATATTCTTCAATGGAAGTGGATTGAACGAGCGGACGATCCGGGTAGTTAAAACCGGGAGACAACATGTGGTGGTGTTGCGTGCAAGCCAACTTGTAAGTCTTTCCTGTTTTCTCCAGAGAAGTGACTGCGAGACCGGAATAGACACCGTTTTCGGAAAGAACATACGCATTCTTACCAACTCCGGTTCCAACGGCGCCCGCAGCAGTTCTTCCGTAACCGACCGCAACACCGATCGCTTCTTTGTGCATTCCAGGTTGGATCTGCGCGGGAAGTTCGATCGTTTTGTTTCCGGTTTTTAAAACCAGAACGTCGTTGGAAGAAATTCCCTTTTCTTTTGCAAGAGCGGGAGAAAGAAGAATGTAGTTGTCCCAGGTAACTTTGGTTACCGGATCCGGAAGTTCTTGGAGCTGAGAATTGTTCGCGGCTCTACCGTCTCCGATCGCAGAGGTTTCATACAACGCGAGTTTGAGCCCCGCAGAAGGAGAAGCGATTTTTTTAAGAGCGGAACGGTTGAAGTTCCGAGAAGAACCGGCGGACTTCTTACGATCGGACGCCTTTACGGTGGTTCCGATTCTTAAGAGGTCTTCCCATTTCTGTTTAGAACCGAGTTTTTTAGTCCAAGAATTTTTTACGTATTCGTAAAAGCTCGTTTCTCCGCCGAGAGATCCGCCCGCAAAAGCGATCAAACTGTCTTCAAAAGAACGAGAATTGAAGAGAGGACGAACCGCAGGTTGTTGGATCGAGAAAATTCCTTTTGTGACTTCGGAATCCCCCCAAGACTCGAGGAAATGAGTGGTGGTCGCGAGAACGTTAGACGCAAGCGCAGTCTCGTCGGCACGATCGCTCAAAGAAACGACTAACGCGGCTTGGTGAAGAAGGTTTTTCCATTCTTCTCCCGCTTGATAAACCAGGTTGACGTCGTTTACAAAAAGAACGCCTACTTTGGTTCCTTTCAGCTCGGAAGCTAAAGAATTCAGATTGTTCGAATAATCCGCAGAACCTTCTTTTTTCGGATTGGAATGATCCACGGTTTTACCGTCGTTTTCCAAAACGCTGTTGAGAAGGTTTACAAGAACTTGAAGATCCACTGCGTCTTTGGTCGTCGCCGCGAGACTTCCCGCAACCACGAGAGACTTGCCTTTGTTGGACCAAAGAGCCTTTGCAGTCTTACGGATATTTTCTTCGCTCACTCCTAAGGAAGAAGCGAGGCTCGCAACGGTAGCACCGCCTAACGCTTCTTTTGTGTTGGCTCCGAGTTCGCCGAGAGCCGCCGCGATCGCAAGAGCGAGAGCGGTTTGATCCCCGGGACGAATCGGAAGACGAAGATCCGCATTGGATCCCGACATAGTAGGAATGGATTCCGCCGCTACGAAGAAGTTTACGTCCTTCGCACCGTTACGAAGATTTCTTCTTTTAGAAAAATCTTTTTGGTGTTCTTCGGGAGAAAGCCAATTGCCCATAAAGTCGCAATCGATAGAAAGAATAACGTTCGCGAGATCGAAGTGATAGTTCGGAATCAGAGCCTTTCCGTAGGAAGCGGCCTGCCCTTTTGCCACAACTTCTTCCGCAGAAGTAAGAGAAATCTCGTAGTGTTTTCCACCGCCAACTGTGCGAAGAAAGTCTCCGATGATCGACTTGGTGGAAGGAGAATCGAGCGGTCTTGTAACAACGACCGACTTTCCTTTGTTCGCCGCGAGAGCCGCTTTTACTTTTGCGTCAACGGTCGCCCAATCGGCTTTAACCTCAATACCACCTTCGATGGTAGCCGGTCCTTGCGCTCTGTCCGGATCGTATAGATCGAAGATAGAAGCCTGACCTGCGGCGCCGAGCGCTCCTTGAGAAACCGGATGATCGGGATTTCCCTCGAGTTTCAGAGGACGTCCGTCTCTTGCTTTGATTAGAATCCCGGTTCCTGCATAAACGGAAGCGTAGTAGTAAGAATGTCCGTGTTTTACGAAATCATATTGTGCGTTTTCGTCGGCCTTATTGAGATCCACATAAGGAACGATCTTCTCAATCGGTTTACGAACACAATTGAGAGAGGTCATCGCGACCCCGGCGCCCATCAATTTGAGAAAGGATTTGCGATCGAATTCTCCCGACTTAATTCTTGCGATCAAAGGATCCGGAGAAGTAAAGAATTCCGCTTTTTGCATTTCCTTAACTTCTTCGTCTTTGTCTCTGAGATCATAAGAGAGCCAGTGAGCCTTCTTTTCTTTTTGGAAATTTTTTTGATCCATGCTTAGTATTACTCCCGGTTATCTGTGGCAGGTTGAACAGTCGGTTGGTGCGTTGTTCTCTCTGTGACAATCCACGCAGTATCCCATATTCAGGGATGCGACTTGTTTCACTTTGACCATCTCCGCTACGTTTCCATGACACTGAGAACAATCCACTCCTCTCGAAATGTGACGAGAGTGATTGAATTGAACGTGATCCGGCATATCGTGCACCTTCACCCATTCAAGCGGCTTGTTTTCGTTATACGATTTTGTAAGCGTCTTGATTAGGGGTTTGGAAGTTGCTACAAGAGAGTGGCAGTTCATGCAAGTTGATGTGGAGGGGACTGTGGCGTGTGCTGAGGTTTCTACCCCGGTGTGACAGTACTTACAGTCTATCTTATTATCTCCGGCATGTATCTTATGATTGAAGGGTATAGGCTGATCGGGCGCATACCCAACATACTTGGAGGGAGAGAAAATCAGATACGCTACGGCCGCGATGGCAATGAGCGGTACCGAAAGTTTCAGTGCTCTGTTATTCATTCGTATGAAGTCCCTATGAATCCAATATTGGTATTGGTAACAGGATTTTTGTCTCTGTGAAAAATTGCAAGTAAACGAAGATCCAGGGCCTTTTCTTTGCGTTTATTTTGAAGGCTATTTGAGAATTAAAATCAATTACAAAAGTTTCATCTGTTTTAAAAAAAGTTCTGAAAGTTAAAAAAAAATCCGAGCGTAGCCAGGCGACGGAACGGAGAAAAATCTACTTTTTTTGTGAAAACTTGGATTTAAAAAATGGAAAGTTCAAGAACTTGGACTGTCTAAGGAGTTCTTCTTTCCATGCTTCATTCTCCAACTTTTGGGATCGTTCGAATTTCCGGGAAGATCCTTCTCTTTTTTGCTGTTCTCCTCGCTGCGGAGTCGCTCAAGGCACAGAATTTAAAACTAAAACTCGCGAGTTTCAACGCGATGTTTCTCTATGACGAGATCGAAGACCGGAAAAAATTTCCTAAAGGAAGAATTCCAAGAAAAGAATCCGACTTTGAAAAAATCAAAACCCATCTTTCCAAGATCGATCCGGATATTTTAGCGCTTCAGGAAGTGGAGAATGAGGCCGCGGTTCTCAAAATTCTTCCGAATTCTTATCTTTGCTCCGTGACAAAAACTCCCGGTTATCAACAAGAAGTGGGAATCTGTTGGAAGAAGAAATTCGTCTCTCACGAGATTCTTCTTTATCCCGAACTTTCCTTAGAGCCCGGAGCAAGAAGCGGAATCGAGCTGAAAGTTTCCATCGGGAAAACTACCTACTCTTTTCTAAACGTCCACCTCAAAGCCGGTCATTCCGAAAAAGCCCGCGATCTTCGATATAGACAACTCCAAACGTTAAACGAAATTCTAAAACGCAAAAAGAAGTATTTTTTGCTCGGGGATATGAACGTTTCTCTCGGGAAGGACAAAAAGGCTTGGAAATTTCTTTCGGAAGGTTTGGATTTGAAAAATCCGGGACGTTATGCGAAACAACTTTGCTGGGGACACAAATCCTTAATCGATTTTATCCTGACGGACCTTTCAATTTCCAACGCGGCCTTCGAACAAATTCCCTTTATGGAGGACGACGGAGACTTTGACGGAATCCCGGAAAGCGAGAACGGCCTATCCGATCACTGCCCCGTGGTTTTAGAAATCGCACTCGAATGAGATTTCCAACCGGATTTTTCGATCTGATTTTTCCGAAATTCCCGTTCCGGATGAGATTTTTTTTTAAAAAAAGAACGGTTCTGAATTTCGATCGCCCTCAAGTAGAAATCGGATTGTTTTTTGCGGAAGTTCGATTTTGGGCGCGCTTTCGCGTAACGTTTCGAGGAATCGATCAAAAATTCGCAAGAAAAAGTAAGTTTACGGTCTCAATTTGGGCTTTTTCCAGTCGGGTTTAAGCCATCTATGCGGTTGACTGGATACAAACGTTAAGGAGAATCAAAAGAATGTGGAATACGGATTCGTTATGGTTAGAAGTGTCGGTCGTGACCATTTTCTTTTTGTTAGGACATATTTTCTTAGGGCATTTCGAAGAAAGAGGCCCCAGTTGGAGAAAACTGGGAAAGTATATTCTCACTCTCCTGATCATCATCCTTACTTCCATTTACTTCGGAAGGACGTTCTCTTTTCTCCTTTTAGCCTTATCACTTTTACCCGTTATCTATATCCACGCGATCGTTCTTCCAAAAAAAGGAATCCACGGCTGGACGGGTGAACCCAAAACAAAGTATTACGACTTCCGCGGATGGGACAAAAATATTTTTGAAGCGGATTCGATGTCACAAAAAAAGAAAAAGTAAAATTCAAAACATACAATTTTCATTTCGGGGCGGTCTCAGGACATTCTCATCGAACGAGAAATTATGATTCATAACTCAAGACCTCGGTTATAAATTGAGCGTTTGATTTTTTTTAGAAATGCAAAAGAATTTCCCCGTCTCGGTCTTGAGAGTATGAAAACGATACTCAAAAAATTAACAACTACTACATTCATTTTTTTGAATGTATTTTGTTCGGGTGAAAGTAGTTCAAACGATTCCGATATTCTGAACTTACTGTTGTTCCGGCAAAATTCCGAATCGGCGTCGGCCTCTTCGTCCAACAACCGTGCATTCCGATACATTTTCGTCACCGCCGACGCTCATAACGGAAATTTCGGAGGAATCAGCGGCGCGGATGCGTTTTGCGGAACTCAAACTCCGACCGGACTGGGAACTACCGGAAGTTTCAAGGCTTTGATGATTTCGCAAAACGGAGGCGGAGAAAACACAAGGATCGCGTCTTTAAACGCGGACGCGAACTTCAACGGCCAAGGAAACGGACAAGTGAACTGGATCCTAAAAGCGGATACGGATTACAGAAGAATCGACGGAACCACTGTCGTTTTTCGAACCAACGGCCGACGTCTCTTTGACTTCAACCCGGCAAATTCTTTGCAGAATTCCTTTACGACAACCGTTGGAACCCGAATCTGGACTGCCTTGAATCCGGACTGGAGTGCGACCAATTCCTGCGGAGATTGGTTTTCAGCCGATGCAGGGAACCAGGGAGAAACGGGCCTACCGAATGAAAGAGATGTTCAGTCGATCCATATCGGAACGATCAACTGCAATACGACAGCGAGAGTCCTCTGTATAGAACAGTAGATTTCGAAAAAAGGGATTTGTCTTAGGCTTCGAACAAATCCCTTTTTAAAAATAAAAAAATAGATCCGGAAGTGAGAATGGAGTTTCCGACGATGCAAAACCGTTTTAGAAATGCGTCCGAGAAAAATTCTTCACAGATTTCAAATCCGATTTTTCGGAAAATCAGACTCACTTTTACGTTAGCCGCCTTCTCCTCCGCGCCAGAACCTTATCCGCAAGTTAAGAAGAAATAAAAACAAGAATCGTCCCGAGAACAGGGTTTTGTAGGAGTTCCTACATGAAAATTTTTTCTTGCGAAAAGTTTGATTTTGTGATAGAGGAAAGTCACCCGAGATTTTCCCGCCACCGCTCCCCACCACCCAAAATCAGGGCGGGGCCGCCCATCTTTCACGGAAGAGTTGTCGTAGTTCCGACAGATCCTTCTTGAGATCAAGACAACTTCTGGGCAAGGATATGCTCCACGCAGGGAGGATTTGTATTTCAGTTCAATTCCATAAACAACCGCGGAAAAAACTCGGACCAAAAATAGAATTCCTATTTTTAGAAAATTTTCTCCATCAGGATTCGTTTATTTTGTAAGAAAAAACTAGAAGAATTGGACCTTGCACAAAAACAAATCAGGCTGTACTGATAAAACAAAAATTTCTCTGCCCTCTCCAATTCGATCGCACTTCCGCTAGGGAGGGAAATCCTATGTATTGAGCCGTTAAATTAAAATAAAATCCGATCCCTAAGATCACGAGCCCATCGCAAAAGTATATTATAAAAATTCGTCAGGCGCTTTGTAACTGGTATTCGTTTCGATTTCAGAGACTCGAACTTGGCAAATCAAGGAAAAAAGGGATTTGTCTTAGGCTTCGGGAGTTGCCTAAGACAAACTCGAACTCAATCGATCAGTAAATGGAAATTCTTAAATGGTAATTATTTCTTTGTTTCCGGAAGAATCGCCCCGCGAACTTGTCCATCCTCGCGACCGATCGTCTTGATAAGAATATAAAGCTTACCTGCGTTCAACGCCTTCTTCTGATCCAAGTTCAAATCGCACGAACCCCAATCCTTCCACGGACTGTTGGTCGCATTGTATGGAGGTTTGAAGGAACAAATCGGATCTTCTACTCCTTCCGTTTGAACAAGAATACCGGTTGCATTCGTTCCGAAATATTCGTAAGATCCCGATACTTTCAGCTTGCCGGTTTCTTCGTCCAAAATCGCATCCACACTTCCTCTGGCGTTCACGTTTTGTTGGGTCGAGTCTTTCAAAGACGCTAAGTATTTAACCGGTCCTTTTCCATAAACCAAAACCGGAAAAAAAAGAATACTAAGCGCCAATAAGATAGTTTTCAGTTTCATTGATAATCCTTTCAAATTTTTTCAAAGACTCGATGAAGTTCTCTTCAAGACTTTTCCTGCACCAAGCAACAAGAGTGTTCGAAGAATTTGCGGATTTATTTTTTAAAAATAAAAACTCCACCTTACATCTTTGATTTAAGAAAATATTATATAATAAATCTGCAACCTTCGCCAAAAATCGGAGAAAGCACGAACGCAAATTATAAGCAGATCACGAGGATTATCATTCTATTCCCGATTTAAAAATCGAAAACAAAAAGGACATACGATCGATATTCTAAGATCAACCTTAAGGGATTGATAAACGAAATGTCTTAAGGAGCTGAAAGATTTTGAAATTCGAAATGGATGCAATCCAGGATTTCCATTTCTTCAACGTCCAAGTTTTTCCAATCGGATTTCATTTCGAGAAGAATCGGATGGGAAATCTCTATGTCTAAAAAACCGAGCAACTCGATGAATCTTTTTTGAAGGTGAGGATTTTCCCGAATGGACGACAATAAAAGCGAGGAGACGGCTTCCGGATTCTTCTTAGCCGCCTTTGCAATCATTAGATTCACCGAATGGTCCCAGAAATCGGATCGTCTCGTGGCCAAGTTTTCATAAAAGTCGACGGGTTTCGTGATTAAAATGGAAAACAAGTGGGAAATGGTTTCGTTGAGATTGAAAGAACACAAAAATTGTTCGATGTAACGATCCTCAAGTTCAAAAACGTTGTTCTCTTCGGATAAATACTCTTCTTGGTAATTCGACCCGAAACCCGCAAAAACAAAGGGATCCATCGGGCAGGTCAAGTCGGCTATAAATTCCAATAGTTTTTGTTTAGACATCACTTTTCATTTTCAGATCGGTTGATGGAATTGGTATCCGGTTCCAAGACGATTCTTGAAAACGGAAGAAGTATCGATAGAATCCGATTCCAATCTTCCAAAAACTTCAATCACCTTCGATTAAATCCAAACAAATCGGAAGAACGTTTAAAGCATAAGGAGGTAAATTCGATGCGATCTTTTTATCATCGATTTCGTTCCAGAGTTCGATTTCTCTTTTCGGTTTCAGAATTACGACGCCCGTTTTTTTGTAGATGTTCGGACTCGAGGTATTCCGTATCCTTCCAAAAATCGAAACCGGATTCCTGAACAAAGGTTCTTCATAATTGAGATGTTTGTATCTATGATTCATTCCATTCTGAGGAATCCAACCTACGTTGACCAACACCGCATCGAACGCATACCAGGAAGGCCAACCCAAAGAGGGATTCGATTCTCTCAAAAATGAAAAAGGTTTCAAAATCAGATAACCGCTTTCACCGTCTTTTGTCGCCTCCTCCAGTATTTCCAATTTGTGAAAAAACCCGGAAAGAGAAACGAGTCCACCTCGTTTTCCGGCGAAGGAAAGATTTTTCTGAGTAAGGATTTTTGTCTCCGAAAGAATTTCGGTCCTAAGGACGATCTTTTGAGGATCGTAAACCGCACGATCGCAGGAAAGAAAAAAGAAATTTATAACGATCCAAAAGAATAGGAAACTTCGATGAAAATTCATTTTATTCTCCAAGACCTAAGAGGTTGAGAAAATTCTTTCGATCGATTTCGAGGTCCGCGACGTTCTCCATAAAATAATTCGACTGCCAGATTTGAGTTTTTTGCGCCTGTTTGTTAAGCGACAAGTCCCAAGGCGGATAAATTCTAAAACCCCTCTTGCCCTCCTTTTTGCCCGAGAGAATTCCATGCTCGTATAAAGCTTCCTTTGGAAAGATAAATTGTCCGGAACGGTTTGGAAGATTTGCAAGAACGATATAATAATCGACGTCGTCTTGAATATGGTACGGTTCGATCGGACCGCCTTTTTTGCGTTTCCAAAGAGTGACGAATTGCCCTGCCTTGGTCGGGGTAATCTTGGCGCTGCGGAATACGATCTTCTGATTTTTGAGTTCAAAAAAACAAGCGGCGTATTCTAAACTTTCTTTTTCGATAAAAAAACGAGCGGCCTCCAGTTCGAGAGGATCCAAAACTTTCCGACGAAATTCTTCGAACGCATTTGGAAAAATATATTTTTCTAATGCTTGTCCGTCTTCCATCCTTCGAGAAAGAGAAATATTTTTTTTCTTTGTCATAGGCTGTTTTTTGTTTGGATCCATAGAAAGTAAATTTTTCCCGCCATATCAAACGAGTAGAAAACAAAACAGTGCAAGCAGGAACGTAATCGGAGTAAAAAGAATACTTTCGAGTTGATTGAGGGAATTCAAGTTTCCAAACGTGTTCAACGAGAAAAGAAAAATCATGATCCAAAGAATGACCTTAAGAAGCGCAACCGAAAGATACCTACGAATATATCCCCGTTCCATAAGGATCACAAAAAGAAAGAATGAATTCAACAAGATGGAGACGATTTCGAATCCGTACATCTGCTGCGTGTTTTGAAGACGACCGCCCCAGACAATCGTATAAGGAATGATCCGAATCAAAACAAAAAAATGAAAAACTAAGATGACCGAAAAAATCACAATGAGGACTCTTCCTATATTTTTTTTCAGTTCCGGATTTTGAATAATCATCAATATCGATCCTTTTCGATAAATTCTAATTCTTTTAGATTCTATCCATTTGGGTCAAAGGATCCTTATCGACAAGAATTCTTTCATTTCAATTTCTTTTTGTTTTCTTCGACTCTCAACTTTACGATTTTTGAAATGAGAGTTTTCGGCAATTTCCGATCCAAAGGAAACTGAATCGCACCTTTCGAATATTTATAAGGAGCCAAATCATCTGCAAATATTTTCGTCGCGATCGAAGTAGGATAAAATCCTAGATGTTTTTTGTAAGCCGCAAAATACACCAAAATACCGTTATATTCAAAGGCCGGCATATTATAACCGATCTTTTCCTTTGCCTGAGGAGCCGCCTTGCGAACGATGTTTCTCATTTCGCTTAATATTTCTCGGGTTTCTTTCGGGAAGGAACCGATGTATTCGTCGATCGTTTTGTACTTCACACCCGATAACGAACGGGAGCGAATTTCAGTTTTTTTGAAATTCACCTTCAAAGGTTTCATTTCCTTTTCGATAAGCGCAATCGTATTCGGCCCAACTCCGTGAAGGATGGAAATTTCTTTTTTTGTAAACTTTGAGAAGTCTTCGATCTTTTTTAGCTTCAGCGATTGGAGCGCTCGTTTTGCAGGATTGGAAAGTTTTTCTAAAAGGATTTCCAGTTTCATCAATTTTACCGTTTTGCACCTTTTCGGATTGTTCTTAAATTTAGAATGAAGGACATACTTCCGTTCGTTTGGGATTTTCCCGCGCTCTTATCACAAGCGGACATCCGAGCCGATTTCAAGCTTTTTTCAATTTTTTTCATTTTTCCAAAATTCTTCTCTTTGTGAAAATGAGATTTTCAGCAGAGTTTTGAGCTCCTGGAATGAAAGATCAATTTCAGAATGGAGTTTTCATTACACTCGTATTCATTTTTTAGAGAGTGAATATCCGGCCCAATTTTTAAAATTTCTGACGATGGAAATGTTTCATAGCGGAAGATGAGAAAGTTTTTTATCGGAAAAATAAAAGTCAAATACAATCCTTAAACTTTAGGGAAATTTAAAGAACAAAATTACGACCTGAAAACCGAAGCAAACTCTCGCTTTAAAGAGAATTGATTCACACCTTTCGCTAGCGAAGTTTTACAAAGAGTTGCGGGGGGAATATAGAATGGATCCGGATCAAAATACATGGTTTCAAAATAGGACACAAAAAGCTAACGGAACTTCACAATTCAAAAGACGTTTGGTCAAAGTTAGAATCTTTCGAATTTACAAAGGAATTCTGAAAAGTATTCACCCTTTCAGGATTTAGGGAGAAGTTTTTGTTTTCTACTTGCTTGCCTTACTAATACAATCGAAGATCAAGTATATCTTCTTTAGGATTGGTGTCCAAAGACCGACAAGACGTTTCCACTCAATCGATCTATGTAAAAAAATCATGAATTATTGTAAGTTTGCGGATCGATTCTCGTTGCAAGACGTGATTCAAACACAGGAACTCGTCGTTCCAGAATCCAAGTCACCACCAAGCATTGTTCTATTCGGTTTCGCTCGGAGGAAGTTTTGAAGGAGAAAATTCCCGACCTGCTTCGATTCTCAAATCCAAGCCAAAAGCCCGTTATTGATAAAAATGATTTTTGCAGACTTTGCTAAAAGAATTTGGAAAGTTCGGAAAGCTGGACTCCCCTTTTCAGCGAACACGGAAGCGACCCAGGGAGAACAGGTCGTTCACAAACTGCATGACCGTTGAAACGTTTATCTGTAGAGAATTGAGATCCGATGAAAACGGAACCCGGCATCTCAAGGGAGAACCGGGTTCCATTTTCGCGAGAGAAGAAACGGTGGAAAAGAAAATTATTCGCGGAGAATATCGGAATTTTTATAACGAACATTCCCAATGTAGGGAGCTCCGTTGATAAGAAGCCCGAACTGAATGTCGTTCCGAATTTCCACTTTGTAATTACCGGAAACCAAATCTTGAGGTGTAAACAAGGCTTGGGTTTGGTTCAATTTAACCTTAGCTTCATAATACCATACATGGGATGAATTTTGTTTCGCAAGGAAGTAACAATCCGCCATGTCCAAATGTCCTCGCCCGATCGTCTGTCCATTCGAAGGATGAGTCAACAGCACGGTCAGACTGAAATCTTTGATGTCCGTAAGAAGCGCCATGTTCTCAAACGAAGGCAAACGATATTTTACTTTCGCGTAACAATCGGACGCTTCCGCGGATTCGCAGACAAAGGAAACTTTCGCGTTAAAGGAATCGTAAGGAGCCTCGAACTTTTCCGTACTCTTCCATTTATGAACGAGATTTCCCATGCCGAAAGGACTATTGGCAGGCCTTTCGGCAAGATGGAAACTGAGCTCGTTATCCGCGTTCGAATCTACGAAGTCCGTAGACAATCTTGAAATTCCCGGAAACTCGTGTTGAAACGGCAGGCTAAAGCGGATCGTATTTGAGTTCGGTCTGGTCGGTTCCGTAAAAGTTCCGGAGCCGGCTGAGGATCCGATCCTCATATCCAGACGATAGGACTTAGAAGTAACTGGACGGTCGAATAACGCTTCTACTACGATATGACCCGAAGTAGTCGGTTGGATCTGTCTGACCTTAACCTCCTCACCTTCTTGAAGATCACCCGAAGGAAGATCATAGTCTGTACAAGTTTGCCCCAAGGGGAGATATCCCAAATCCGTTAAACTAAAAACTTTCACACTTCCCGGACTTGGAGTAACGGAAAGTAGAACGGGTTCGCTTCCCGTTGATTCTCCCGGATTCGGAGTTACCGCAGAAGGAACGGTTCCGCCCTGACCCGAAGTGAGGAGAGGAACTACACTTTCCGAAGTCAGCGCTTTTTTAGAATCCTCATCTTCGCAAGATAATACGAATATGCCGAGTACGATTAGAGAAACGATTGTTATCTTTTTAATATTGGTTAGAATCATCTTCCTACCACTCCAAAAACATTTATGAAGGTTTATCTGAGAAAATCGGTAAAGATTTATTGAGAGAAAAACGATTTCTAAAACTTCTTTCTCTAAAAGACTGAACCTTACCTAAATCGATTCCTCACCTTCTCTTTGTTATACCGACGGAAAAGTATTTTTTTCCAAGATCGGATTCGGAAAATCTCAAAGGGAACGAAAGGTGATCGGGAGGACATGAAATCGGACTTTCAGGGAAGAGAAAGAAGAATCGGGATCATCTTCCAGGGTCGTTTTTCTTTTTTGAAATGATTTTTTCGTGGAAAAAAGTGGAAATTTACAAAGATCGGATTTCAAAAAGATATAAGATTCAGAAAGGGAAGAGAAAATCAATCTTCACTATCTACGATTTGAAAATAATTTCCTTCCTTCCATTTCTCATAACGCGCCCAGTTGATCTTTTTACCGACCGGAACGTAAGGGTATTCCTGATGTTTGATCTTGATTCCGTGAACTAAGGAATAAATCCCGGCGGCGAGAGAAATCGCGACATCCTTTCTGCGTTTGGTCATAAGGATCATATCTTTTTCCTTATCTATATAACCGATTTCTAAATAAGCCGAGATGGCGTTTACAAAGGTGGGTAACGCGTAAGTGGAAAGATAAGGTTTGTTGATCGGGCCGGGTTCGGGAGAATCGTCTCCTTCTTCACTTCTCTTACGAAGTCCGTATTGAACAAAACGCATAAGTTCCGCCGAAGCGTAGTGGTTGTCTCCGCCAAATCCTTCTCTACCGTCTTCTCTTCTCCAGAGTTCTGGTTCGGCCTTTTCTCTTTCCCAAAATTTTCCCTCGGCTGAAAAACTTTTATGAGTTTTAGAATACGGTCCTTTCCCGCCCACCTTGGCTAATTCTTCCCAGCCGGGGAGATCCTTGTATCTCCAACTAACCATATTTTGGCGATAACCTTCGAACGCGGAGAGATCCGTTTTATTTCCCTTTTTATTCGGCCAATAACCGTGAAAATAAATCCAGGCATCCGCGACCGCATTCTCCAGACGAGACCAGCCTTCCTTAAAAATCATCCAGTGACTCCAGGGAGAATCGGTAAACTTTTCTTCCGCATATCTTCCTTCCGAAATTCCCTTGAGAACATAGAAGGTTCGATAAGAAGGAGAAAGCACTGCAGCCATTCCGCCGGGATGTTCCTTGTAACTCGGATTGAGATGAAGAGAAACAACCAAGTTCGGTTTTTCCCGATTGATAAACGAAATTCTTCCCTGTTTGATCTTTTTCGTTTTTTTATCCGGATAATCGAAAAGACGATACGGAGCGTTCGGATCCTCGTTCGCGGAATATTCCCTTTCCTCGGCGTTCCCGTTCCTTGTCATCACGGAATCGATTTTAATCCAGGGAAGATCCTCGTTAGTAAAAGACTTCATATACGTTTTGAAAGTTTCAAAACCGTCTTCCGTCCTCGTAAGGTCGAGAATCTCTTTGAGTTCTTTAGCAAGTTCTAATACGACTGCTCGTTCTTTTCTTCCTCTGGAGGAAGCTCCGGACTTGTAGAGTTCGAGATATTTATCCGAGATGGGATCGTATTTGTCACCGTGATCCTCTTTCGGCTTGAGATCGACACCCCCGTGTCCAGGATCGATCACTACTTTAAAAGTTTTAACTGGGGATTGGATAGAATCGAGTTCTTCCTTTTTTCCGGGGCCGGCCTCGACGACCGCACCCGGAAGAAGAATCGATAAAAAGAAAAAATTTAAAAAGAAGGAAAAGTTTTTCAGTCGCCTCACTATTTTTTCTGCGGATCCTTATTGTCTGAGCTTTCGGAGAACACCATATTTCTGTTGTCGCTCAGGTCCACTTTATATTTTTCGCGGATATTCTTACTTTCTTCCTCAGCCTTCAACTTACTTAAAATCGAAATTCCGTATTCTTTTGCTAAACGGAAATGGATGAGAGAATCCTTATATCTGGAATCCTTCCGCATTCTATCGGCTTGGATCATCTGATAATAGGCGATCTGGAGTTTGTGATGATTGGCCGAAATTTCGCGGCTTCTTGCGGAAGTGGATGGAGTCATTCCGTTTTGAGTTTGTTCCACGCTTACGATCGTATCCGCGCATTCTCCGAGGAGTTGGTCCGTCCTTTTGTTGTATTGATCCGAAAACTTGTTGTAGAGTTTGTCGACGCTCTCGCTCGTCTCGCGCATTTTTCTTCCCGCGACCACGTATTGTCTTCTGTAATAATAATGCAAAGCGTCGTTGTATAGTTTCCAGATGGAGTTCAATTCTTCATTGGAACCTTGGACGCTCGATCCGAAATTTTTTGTCACCGTGGAAAGGGCGTGGATATCATTTTTCACTCTTTCTTTTACGGAATCCAAAGTTCTCGCGTAATGAAATTCTTCCAAATAGTCGCCTTGATATTTCGGGTCGTTAGCCGCACTCGCGAGCTCGCTCCCTTTTCCGTCGTCTTTAGCGGAGCCGGATTGGGCGCTGACTGAAAGGGAAACGAATAAGAATAGGACGAATGAAATCTGGAAACTTTTTAATGACATGCGGATCTCCTACGGGGAAGTATAACACAGCGTTTTAAAACGCAACTAGTATTTTTAGAGTTTGTTTTGCTGTTCGAAACCTATCTCTCTCGAAAACGAACTTGTAGCAAACCGTCTCCGACCGGGAAGAGAGTATAGGAAAGTTCGGAATTCTTCACTTCTTCCCAAAATTCCCTGACGGCCTTATCGGAAGGAGCCTGTCTATCCGGGTCGAAAATTCTACCGTGCCAAAGCACGTTATCGAACACAGCGACGTCGGGTTTTAGCTTCTTTAAAATTCTAAAAATTTCAGGATAAAGAACCTTATCACAATCTATGAATACGAACTTACCTTTCCACTCTTTCGTACCTTCTTCGTTCGCTTCTTTGAGGTATTGAAGACAATGCGTTTTGAGAAGATGAATCTCCAGATCGCCGAAGGGATGTTTTTCAAGATAAGAACGAACCTTGGCTATATAATAAATTTCTCTTTCTAAAGAAACGACCTTCGTGATTTTTTTTAAACCGCTCGCCATCCAAAAAAGGGAAATCCCGTAACCCGTTCCGAGTTCCAAAACTTCCTCGGGTTGTTCCGATTCTACGAGAAATTTGAGAACGGAACCCGAAGCGGGAGTCAACACCGGAACTCCTTCCGCAAACGCGTCCTCTTCCATCTGATAAAGAATCGCGACCGGACGAGGAATCAGCTCGGAATCGATTCGTTCTTCCAGACCTTCCAGAAACACGGAGGTCCCGTATTTACCCGGAGGACTCCCTTTGCTCATGGAATAAAAAGATGAAATCTATGTTTTTGATCGTCCGGAATCTTATCCGCCAGGACTTGACGAATGTAAGGAATCGGATAACGTTTTGAAAAATGAATAAGAACGATTTTTTCGTTTTTAAAAGAGGAAAGGTTTTCGAGAATCTCGTCGAGATGGATATGTCCCCATTCTCTCGCACGCGCCACGTTGCGTTCTTGGTCTATATAAGTACATTCAATAAATAGAATACTCGAATTAGCGACGTCCTCACTTTCCAAAACGTATTCTATCTTAGTGTCGCCGGAAAAACTGATCACGGGGAAGGAACTCAGTTCCGAAACTTCCCTATTCTCTTTGAGAATTTTGTTCAGCTCGTGTTGTGGAAGGGATTGAAATTCTTTTTTGAGCTTTTTTCTTTTTTCGTAGATCGTATAACCTTGGGAAGGAACACGATGAAACGTTTTGTGAGGGGAGAAAAAATGAGTGGAATCCAAATCCACTTTTTCACCCGGAGCCACCGCCCGCAGATCGTAATTGTACGGAAAGTCTTCGATCTGAGAATAAAGATCCAAAATTTTTCTCATAGGTTCTTCCAATGCGGGCGGAACAAAAATCTTAGGCGGTTTGAGTTTCCGAAGAGATCTCTGAGAAATATAATACGGAAGTCCCGCCGAATGATCCAGATGAGAATGAGTCAAAAGCAACGTATCCAGATGGATTCGATTCGGATTCTGCGCGCCGATATCAAACATCAGACTCAAAGAAGGAAGATAGATGGAAGTGCGTATTCCACCTTCCGAAATTCCTTCGAACTGATATTGTTTGTGCTGGAACTTACAATACACTTAGGGAATCCTTTCCTCCGGAGAAATCGTCCGGACCGCTTCCTTGATTCCCTTTGTAATATCCTTCGGCCCGGTGAGAATCGTCTTTACTCCGGAACTGACAAAATATTTTTTTCCGACTCTTTTCAGATCGGAAAGAGTGACCGCTTGGATCTTATCGCGATAATTTTTAAGATAATCCGAAGACAGATTGTGTTCTCTAAATCGAAGCGTGTTATGAAGAATCCCCATCTTATCCGCAAACTGAAAAATAAATCTGTTAACAATCGATTGTTTCGCCGTTTCAAGTTCCTGTTCGGTGATCTTGGAAATCGTCTCTTCGCTTAATATTTCTCGCATTAGATCGTAAACTTCCTTGGTCGTGGAAGTTTTTGTCTGAGTCGTAAAGTAGACGACTCCGTAATCTTTTTCAAAATAAGCGGCGCTGCTGGAAGAATACGCAAGACCCCGGTCCGAACGGATTTTTTGCATAAAGTATGAGCTAAAACCGCCGCCTCCGATGATGTAGTTCGCAAGTTGAATCGCATAAAAATCAGGATCCTTATGCGCCGGAAGAATTCCCGCCATAAGAACGATACTCTGAGTCGCGTCCTTATCGACGCTCAAGATCTGAAACGGAAGAGAATCCAGATTCTTTTTTAGTCCTTGCGTGCTTACGAGAAGTTTTTTGTCCTCTCGAACAAAAGCCCGATCGGGAAGCAAAAAAGCCGCGAGCGGTTCGGCGTCTTTTTTTTCCAAATCTCCCGTTAACAAAACCACCCTTTCCGAAGCGGAGACTATATTTTCGAAATAATCTTTCAGATCGGAGGATTGAATTTTGGAAAGGGAATCCAATTCCGCACTTTTGCCCAGAACGGTTCCTTTATACACGAGTTCCGCTGCCTTACGATACGCGATGTCCGGAAGTTTGTCGTTTCTTCGTTTGATCGCTTCCTCTAATTTGAGTTTTGCGACCGAAAATCCTTCTTCGTTTAACAAAGGATTGGAAATAAATTCTTTCAAAAGAGGAAGAATATTTTGTTCAAATCTGGAAAGATAAGAAACCGTCAAAACGATCTTATCGGAATTCGCGTCGGTATCGAGTTTGGCGCCGTAACCTTCGAGGGTTTCCAAAAATTTACTTCCGGGTGCGGAAGCGGTTCCGCTGTGTTTCCAGGCTTCCACAAAAAGTTCCGGAATTTCGGGACGTAACTCCGGATTGGAAAGAATTCCGGAATAAATATGAATCTCCAAATTCCTAAGCGGAAATTCTTCCCCGGGCAAAAATAAAACTTCAGTTCCCTTGCCGGAGGAAAAAGTCTGCACTTCCGGAAACTCGAAACTCAACGGTGGAATTTTTACGTTCTTCACAAAGTCACCGGGAGCCGAAGAAACCGGTGAAATCAATACGATCGAAACGATCAGAATAAAGTAGAATTTTTGAATATAAGGTTTCATGAATTTATTTTCGTTCGAGTCCTATTTTTCCGAAATTTTTGTTTCTTTGACGGGAGGGTTGAGATCGGCGATCGTTCTGTTTTCGAGAACGAAATACTTACGCGCGACTCTTTGTACGTCCTCGGGAGTGACCGCGTCCAATTCTTCGTAACCTCTTAAGAGTTCCTTCCAATCTCCGTAGAGAAGTTGAAAGAGAGAAAGAACGTCGGCGAGTTTTCCGTTGTCGTCCAAACCTCTCAGATAACTTCCGAGGATTTGATTTTTGATCCGAAAGAGTTCCTCTTTTGTGACGGGTTCCGTTTTTAAACGATCCAATTCCTCTTGGACCACATTCTCCACTTTTCTCTGATCCGCGTTTTGATTGTTCGTGATGTAGATCGAAAAAAGATTGGAAAGCCGATCGCCGGGATCTCCGTTCCAGCAGGAAACCCCCTGCGCGATCTGTTCCTCCAAAACCAATCTTTTAAAAAGACGACCCGATTCTCCATCGGCGAGAAGAGTGTCGATGATACCGAAGACCGCGTCGTCGGGATGAGGGAATGTCGGTTTATTAAATCCGATAATTTTAGATGGATTGCTCGGGTGTGTTACGGAAACAAACTTCGGTCCCGCAAAACCGACTTCGGGAATTTTTTTCAGAGGAACCGGTTTTCCTTTTTTCAAATCTCCGAAGTAATTACGAAGAATTGCTTCGGTCTTTTCAAAGTCCAAAGATCCTACGACGGCGATCACCATTCTCTGAGGATCGTAATAATTCTTAAAAAAGTTTTGGGTCTTTTCGAGATCTAAGAATCCGAGATTTTTTTCATAACCGATGACCGGCATTCGATACGGATGATTTTCCGGAAAAGCGGCGTCCATATATTTCTCGCGAAGAATTCCCATACCTCTGTTTTCGACGCGCATCCTCCTTTCTTCCAAGACAACTTCTCTTTCCGTATAATATTCTCTTAATATAGGATTTTTGAGTCGATCGGATTCGAGTTTTGCCCAGATCTCCAAACGATTTGCGGGAAGAAGAATCTGATAATTCGTAACGTCGTTCGAAGTGTAAGCGTTGAAGCCGACTCCCCCGTTTCGGGAATAGATAAAATTGTCTTCGTTGGAAACAACGAACTTACGATGTAATTCCAAAAGAACCCCGAAACGTTTGCGAAGGGTTTCGATTTGACTCTTAAATTCCGCCGAAGGTTCTTCACCTTTTAGTTTCATCTCCGCTTCCCGGATGCGAAGTTCGTCCAGACGTTTTCCCCAAACTGCGATTTGTTCCAAGTAAGGTTTTTCTTTTTCGAAGTTCGTGGTTCCTATGTTTTTGGTTCCCTTAAAAAGCATGTGCTCCAAAAGATGAGCCGTTCCTGCGATCTCGGGGGTTTCGTCCGCGGAGCCGACTAAAAATTTGGAATAGACCGCGATCGTGGGAGAATCTTCCCGTTTCATCATAAGAACTCGCAGACCGTTATCCATCTGAAAGGTTCTTGTTTTTTCTTCGAGGGATTTCTTGAGACTCGAAAAAATGGAACCTTCCGCGGACAAGGACACGAAGGAAAAAAAGAGACAGATTCCAAAAATCAAACAAGGTTTAAGAATCGGTTTTTTGAAACTCATGCTTACAGTCTTTCCTCTTTGGGACCTGGTGTCCAGAAGTTCACTAAAAAAATCCTGCTTCCTTTTACTTCCGATCGGGAAATGATTGTCTCATGCGGTCTTACCATCTGTTTTTAGGAATCGCGATTTTATTCTTCTTTTCCTGCGTTCCCGCGGATCCGGAATACAGACAGAAGGTTTTGGAAAACGTAAAGGACACAGGTTTTATTTCCCGAGAATTCTTTCAGATTCTTGTCAAAGTTTCTCTTCCAACCAAGGACGTAGGAATTTTAGAATTGAGAAAACAGTGTAGAAAGATCGCGGAAACAAAAAGAGACGAAATGGCGGTATCGATTCTTATCAAGGAAATCCGAGAGAACGATAGTCGTTACGGAAGCCTTCAATCGGACCCGACAAACAACAATACCAACCCGGCCCTTCCTTCTCAGATTTCGAATACGACCGGGGTAAGCGCCACACCCGGAGGAGTTGCGGTTTCGGGGACTTCCGCCAACACTTCGAATCAGACCTTCAATCCCTATGCGTCTTCGACTAGTACTTCCGCGAACTCTTCGTTTCCCGATCCCAGGGCCGCAGAAAGAGAAAAGGAGAAAGCCAAACTTTTAGGCCAAGACGTTTTGCTTTACAGAGGAACCTTTGCGTGGTTTTTAAATTCCATGTTTCTTTTTCGGGAAGACTATAGCGACCCCGCGAATTGTACTTTCATTTATAGAAATATTCAGAAAGATTTGTATGCGAACGTGATACGAAAGGGAATTCAACCGATCTCTAAACAAGAAACGCCGGAGGCTCCATGAGACTTGTTTTTTTCTGCATCCTATCGATCTTATTCTTCATCGAATGTTCTTCCGGTGCGAGGAAACCCGTTGAAAATGGAAGGGAAGAATCCACGACCACGGTTCAAGAAGAATCGAACTCGAACTCTGCGGACGAATACATCAAGGCGGCCGAAGGTTTTATCAACGGAGATACGTTTCAAGTAGTCATCTCGTCTTTGGAAGGAAGTCAGGAAAACGCACAGGACCTAGCCCGCAAAAGAGCGATCAATCTTTTGATCGCCGAAAAAGGGGAAACGTTTCGTTCTTCCGATAAAATCGTCATCAAAGAACTGGTCGAGACCAAGGGAAAGATCGTCAAGTCATCGGGTGCGATTCATGGAAAGACCTACTTTCTGTTTCAGGTCCAATCTCCCGGTTTGAAATCCTCTTTGAAAAGATAAGCTCTAATCGATCTCGACTCGCGGTTGGAAATTCTGTCCGACGATCGACGTTTTTTTCAAACGAACTTTTCCGAGACGGTCCAGACTCTCCTCGACTTTCAAATCGATTGTATCGGAAAAATTGACCTTAAAAATTTTAATAAAGGAAGTATCCTCCTTTTAGATCGACAATCGCAAACATATTAGAATTTTATGTTTCTTTTATGAACCCTCCCACCAGCGATCGACTGTAAAACATCCTTCTCTGGATTTCAATTTTGATTTTTCTAAACGATGTTACCGATGCAGATTCCGGTCATTTTCATCCGCCCCTCGAAAACGAGGGATACAATGAGGCGGACTCGATGATCGGCATTCTCGTCGCGTTGCCCTCCGAATCTCAAAATTCAAACTCGAACGAACCGCGGCTAACGGACGACTCGGATCCAAAAAAACGAAGTCGTCCTCAAACAGGGGAAACTTCGGAAAGAATTCCCTTAAAATTTCAAAGGGCATTTACAAAATCACGAGTGACACGGTGGAGTTTTCTTGGATCAGAGAGAATTCTGATTTTGCAAAATCGATACGAGACGAAATTTGAATCCGAAACGGTTTTTTCTTGGAGGCAACCGTTGTTATCTAGGAACGGAGCCAAAGGAGAAGAGGAAGAAAAGGAATCTTTCACCTTTTAGAAGGAACCTTGTTGCTCGGAAAAGAAGATTCGAAAAATCGAGAGTGTTTTTTCGGGGAAAGTTTTCGATTTCAAAATATCCTTTTTCTCCGAAAACTTTCCGGGCTTTTAAAATCGTGCTTTGGGCATTTCCCAAGACGAACCGTTTCTCGGAGCGAAAACATCCTTTCCAAAGAAAGGATGTTTCAGGACTGCAACGTTACTGAATGATTTCCACTTGTTGGATCTTTCCGGGGATGCAGATATTCTTGTCGAAGTTACAGTAGTAGATCTTACCGTGAATTTCCAAATCCCCTTTTCCAGTCACCGTAAGCTGAATCGGATCGACCGAAGCAAGGTATTCCTTTTTCTTTTCGGAAGTTTTTCCTTTCACCGTCAGATTCGCTTTCTCCACCTTTACGCCCTTACCCGCGTTGAGAAGAATCTTATGAGGCGCGTCTTTTTGAATTCCGAAATTGGACGGATGAACGATTTTTAAGAGATAAGAATTTCCAAAACTTTTCTCCAGTTTGAACTTCACCGGACTTTCCTCTTCGGCAAAAACTCCGAAGGAAACACAACTTAAAAGAACAGTGGCGAGGATAAAATTTTTCATACTAGTTTGACCAATTTGTCCGAGGATTTGTTTTAGAAAAGGATTCTTCACTTCTCTAAAAGTTAGACCTCCGACTCCACGAAATCTTGCGCCTATTTCTTGAGAAATCCCGGAAAACGAAACAGGAATTAAATTTGAAACTGGCTGATGGAATCCGGTTTTCCGAAGATCCTTTCCAACTCCACGGAAAAGTTTTTGAGAAGAACGGAAGAGATGGATCCGGAAGTCGCCGACGCAAAGAGTTTAAAACCGGATTCTCCATTGGAAAAAATCTCGATCGATCTTTCCATCGGATCCAAAATCCAGTATTCCTTGACCCCGTGTTTTTCGTAGAGTTTCTTCTTCGTCTTAAGATCGTGATACGCGTTCCCTTCGGAGAGAATTTCGGCGACCCAATCGGGGGCGCCTTCCACCCGAGTTCTTTGGATGATAGAACTTCGTTCCTTTGATATAAAAATCAGGTCGGGTTGAACGACGTTGTGTTCGTCTAACAGGACATCGATGGGAGAAGCAAGGGCAATGCCGTTTTGATTTTTTCTTACAAACTGCATTAGATAAAAATGAAGCTCGCCGGAAATTCTTTGATGCTCGGGAATCGGAGCTGGAACCATAAATATTTCACCATCCAAAAGTTCGGCCAAGGTTCCTTCCGGAAGTTTGGCGAGATCTTTATCCGTTTTGATTTCGGTCATTGGCATAGTGAGAACTCATTCTTAGATTGGGTTTGAAGCCGGAACAGTTCAGCCTCTTTTTGAGATCAGATTTTGTATCATCCACGATCGAATGTCAACCGAATCTCGGAATGAGTTTGGTCGGAGTAGAAGTTTTTGAGAAATTTATTTTCTTTCGATTCTCGTCTACCCCGATTGTTTATCGAGTCGGATTCAAATGGAAATATTCTCATTCGTTTTTCGAAGGAAGTTTGCAAAAGAATTCTCCAAAATAAAAACTCAGGATGCAATTCTCCTCTTTCCGAGATTTGGACCGAACTCGGACTTCAAAAGAACGGATTGGAAAGGTTGAAAGTCTAACGGAGCAAACGGCGAAGGTTTTGATTTTATGAAAATCGAGGAAAAGACCACACGAGGAATGTTCGAGAACAAACCTCGGTGAAACGATTTTATTTGTAGTTCGTAAATTGAACGTCGAAGGGAAGATCGGAAGTTTTTAAAAGATGAATCACTTCTTGAAGATCGTCTTTTTTCTTTCCGACGACACGAACCGATTCTCCCATGATGGTCACGTTGACCTTGAGTTTGGAATCCTTGATCAACCTCGTGACTTCCTTGGTCTGTTCCTTTTCCATTCCTTTTCGGATTTTGACTTTCATACGAACGGTTCCACCGGTCGCAGGTTCGATCTTGGATTTGAAATCGAAATTCTTCAGACCGATTCCGCGTTTCGCCATCTTGGAAACCAAAACGTCGATGACACTTTCGAGTTTTCCTTCGTTATCGGAAGTAAGAATCAGTTGTTCTTCTTCGAGTTGGATATCGGATTTGGAACCCTTAAAATCAAAACGGGTTTTGATTTCTCCGAGAGCCTGTGTGACCGCGTTGATCAGTTCGGGTCTGCTGATTTCGGAAACTACGTCGAAGGATGGATCGCTCATATTCTTTCTCCACTTAAGATTTGTTTTGCTTCTTTGACCGCGGCGGAAATCGCAGAATCCAGATTCTGAATATCCTTTCCACCACCCTGAGCCATGTCCGGCTTTCCGCCGCCCTTACCGCCTAACGCCGTGCAAGCCGCCTTTACGAGATTCCCACAATGAATTCCCTTGGAGGTCAACTCGGGGGAACAGGTGACCACAACGCTCGCGCTTTCCGAAGTTTTACTTCCAAGGATCACGAGAAGATTTTTTTCCCTGACCTTGAGATTATCGGAAAGTCCTTTGAGAGAACTTGGATCCTTGTCTTCGAAGATTGCGGAAAGAATTTTCCCGGCGCCCGTATCGGTTGCGGAAGCAAAGACGGATTCGATGACGGAAGCATTGTTTTCAAAGTCTCTGGACTCGAAGGATTTCTTAGCTTTTAGAAAAAGAGAAGTATTCTCTTCTATCTTCTGTGCGATCGTTTCGGAAAGGTCTCGGAAAAAAGTGACTGCGGTGGCGCCTTCTCTTTCGAACTTTCCGCGGATCTCCGTCGGACCCGGAATTTCACCGGTGATCCAAAGATTCTTTCCTTCTTCGCCTAACTCCGATTTGATTTTTAGATTTAGGTTTTGAACGGCTTCGGTGAGTTCGGCGAAACGATTTTGGAACGTCTCGATGACCGCTGGTCCGCAGACCCCTTCGATACGACGGTTTCCGGCCCCCGGAGAAGATTCTTTTTTGATAAAGAAGAATCCGATTTCTCCGGTATGTGTAACGTGAGTTCCTCCGCAGAATTCTACGGAAGCGTCTCCCATCTGAACGACTCTTACCTTGTCTCCGTATTTTTCTCCGAAGGTCGCGACGGCGCCGGTTTTTTTAGCCTCGTCGATCGCGAGTTCTTTGGTTTCAACGCCGAAGTTTTTACGAATCGATTCGTTGACCCAGGATTCTATCTTGCGAATTTCTTCGTGAGTCAGAGCGGAAGGATGAGAAAAATCAAAACGAAGATATTCCGGAGAAACGATCGAACCTTTTTGAAGGACGTGATCGCCGAGTAAATTGCGAAGCGCACCGTTTAAGAGGTGAGTCCCCGAGTGATGAAAGCGAAGTCTTTCTCTTCGAAGCGGCTCCACTTCCGCATCCAGATCCTGGCCTGTGGAGAATTCTCCGCTCAAGACTTCTCCGAAGTGAATGATGACGTCGTTCTCTTTTTGTGTGTCGAGAACCTTGAAGACATTCTTTCCGTTTCGTAAGAATCCGGTGTCGCCGACTTGTCCCCCACCTTCCGGATAAAAAGGCGTTTTGTTTAAAACGATGGCGCCCGCCTGACCTTCTTTGAGAACGGAAGTCGGTTTATGATCAAAGAATAAATGTGTAATATTCCCTTTTTCGAATAGAGAAGAATAACCTAAAAACTCGGTCTTTTCGACGTTGAGTCCGGTCATCAAAGAAACCTTGTGGACCTTCCAGGATTCTCTGGAAAATTGTCTGTCCTTTTCCAATTCTTCTTGAAAGCCTTTTTTGTCGAAGGAGAGGTCGTGTTCCGCAACGATTTCTTCGGTCATCTCCGCAGGAAAACCGTACGTTCCATAAAGTAAGAATGCGTCCGCACCGGAAAAGACCGCTTGACCGGAAGATTTTGTTTTATGAACGAGAGTTTCTATCTTCTCGAGCCCAAGTTCCAGAGTTTTGTGAAAGAGTTCCTCTTCCGCGAGAATCGTTTTTTTCAGTGATGCCGAATTCTTTGCGAGTTCCGGATAACGGCCTTGATAGATTTCGATGACCTTGTCCACGAGTTTGTAGAGAAAGGGTTCGTTGAAATTCAACTTTCTTCCGAAGAGCGTAGCTCGACGGATCAAACGGCGAATCACGTATCCTCTTCCGGTTCGATCCGGATAGATTCCATCCCCGATTGAAAAGAGAACCGAGCGAATATGATCGGTCACAACTCGAAAGGGAGTTTTGTTTTCGGAAGAATACTTGAGACCGGATAATTCTTCGTAAAAGGAAATGATCTTCCGAAGTTCGTCCGTATCGTAGACAGAATCCACGTTTTGTAATAACAACGCGACGCGTTCGAGTCCGGAGCCCGTATCGATCCCGGTTTGTTTGAGAGGGTGAAGATTCCCTTCGGTGTCCTGGTTGAATTGATTGAAGACTATATTCCAAAATTCTAAAAAACGATCGCAGTCGCATCCGGGTTTGCAGGTTCCGCTGGTCGCACAATCCGGTCCGCCCTTCTCCACTCCACGGTCGAGATAGAGTTCGGAACAAGGTCCGCAGGCACCGCTGTCTCCGGCAGGTCCCCAGAAATTGTCCTTTTTTCCGAGACGCGTTATGCGCTCTTTAGGAATTCCTTTTCCCAACCAGATTTTTTCTGCCTCGTCGTCGTCGGTGTAAACGGTAACCCAGATTTTTTCCTTATCAAAGCCGAGATGATTCACCGAACAATCGAGCGCGTATTCAATGGCTTCTTCTTTGAAATAATCTCCAAAGCTGAAATTTCCGAGCATCTCGAAGAAGGTACAATGCCTTTCGGTTCTTCCTACAACTTCGAGGTCGGTGGTCCGGAGGCATTTTTGACAAGAGGTCGCTCTGGTGTAGGGAAGTTCCACGGCTCCGGTGAAGAAGGGTTTGAACTGAACCATCCCGGCGGTCGTGAAGAGAAGCGTGGGATCTCCCGCGGGAAGAAGGGAAGAAGACGGAACTACGCTGTGAGACTTATCTTTGAAGTAGTTTAAGAAAATTTCGCGGATTTCCGCTACGGATTGGCGTTTCATGATACCTCTAAAATCAAAAAATGCCTGAAGCTCTCGGACGAAAGAGATTCAGGCATTTCAAAAACGAAATGAAATGAAAAAAGAAACTTAACGTTTGGAGAACTGTGTTCCTCTTCTCGCTTTGTGAAGACCGTATTTCTTTCTTTCCACCATTCTTGGATCCCGAGTTAGGAATCCTTCTTTTTTAACGGCTGGACGGAACTCCGGTTTGATTCTGCAGATCGCTCTTGCGAGTGCGTGACGAATCGCGCCGACTTGTCCAGTGATTCCCCCGCCGGAAACATTTAAGTTGAGATCATACTTATCGGTTACGTTCAGGAGAGTCAGAGGGCGAATCGCTTCGTCAATGATAGATTTGCGGTTTTGAAGATATTCTTTGATATCTTTGTGGTTTACGGTAATTTTACCGGAACCTTCTTTGATTTTTACGCGGGCAACGGAGGTTTTTCTTCTTCCTACTGCCCAGATTTCTTTTGCTGCTGCGGGTGCCATTCTTAAATCGGTCTCCTTAGAATTCCAGTTTCACAGGCTTTTGCGCCTGGAGGTTGTGTTCAGCGCCCGGAAAAATTTTGCAATGGGTGAGCATTTTGTCTCCGAGTTTGCTCTTAGGAAGCATTCCCTTTACAGCCTCGTAGATGATCTTTTCCGGCTGTTTTGCGATGAGATCTTTGAAAGAAGTTTCAGTCATCCCACCCGGATAACGAGAGTGGTGATAATACTTCTTCTGAGTTTCTTTGTTACCGGTTACTTTCACTTTAGAAGCATTGATAACAATGATGTTGTCTCCACAATCTTGGTTCGGAGTAAAAGTTGCTTTGTGTTTTCCGCGAAGTCTTGCGGCAATCCCGGAGACAAGTCTTCCGAGGGTTTTTCCTTCCGCATCCACTACGAACCAGCCTTTGACGGCATTTTCTTTCGTAAGAGAAGGAGTTTTATGTGCTTTTGATAATACTGACATGAAAATCGTCCTGTAGGAGCCAGATTTTCGCTCTGACCCCCAAAGTCAAGAAAAAAGAACCGAATTACCGGAAAGGAAGCGTTTTAGAAAAAGGAAGGTCTTCCGTCCCTTGAGGATTTGTGAGAGTTCCTACTTTTTTCCTTCTCTCCTTGAGAACAAGGAGGTTTCTTTTTTGACGCGGGGCGATTCGCTCGCAGATCCGTTTTTACAAAAGGCTCGCGACTGCGCTTTTCGCTCCAATTCCTTTGGAATTTCCGCTTCAATCGCGATCGCGGAAGTTTTTTCCGGAGAGAAAAAGGTTTCTTTCGAAAAAACCTCGGAAACAAAATGTGAGAGTTCCTACTTTTTCAAAAAGAGAAAATTCCAGAACTCAAAAACCGTGGAGTTCCCACGAAGATTGGTGGTTCCAACGATTGCGTGAGATCTTACCTACGTTTCTAAAAGTAGGAACTCCTCCTTTCAGAGGCCTCATTCGGGAATTCTTTGAAATGGGAAGACCGACTTTGAAAAAGTCGGAACTACTTTTCCGGGGGAAGGAAGATTTCCGGAGCGAGGGACACTCAACTTTCACACTGTTTCCTCAACTCGGATCGTTTTTCACACCGCGATTGATCGGGCCAGTGGCCGCTCACTTATGTTCGCTGAACTAAAGCGCCACTGCTTCCTGAACTCAAGATCTCGTTCCCTATGGGTCACTCGATCGGGCACAACGGCCGGCACGAGAGCGTGAGAAGGAGGTAGCCGAAGCGCGGCACAGCCCGATCCCGCGAGTTCATTCAAAAAATCTAAATTTACCGTAGAACAAAACGCGGGAGCCACCCAAACTTTTTTTACTTACATTCGCTCTTGAGTTTAGTTGAGATCGTTAGATCCACGTCCGGCCAGAGTTTCGAAATTCCGTCCTTTCCTTTGTGAAGGTCATTGCAGACTTGGTTCAGGGCCTCCACCGAAGAAAGAGCTTTGAAATCTCCGAGTTCGATTTTGCTCGTTGCTTCGATCTGCGATTCTTCCGAGATGGAGAAGTTCACGTCGATTTTCTTCGTTACCCCATTGAACTGAAGTTGAATCACTCCCTTCCCCGCCTTCTTGTCGGAATTCAACTCTACGGATAATACCTTTCCTTCGATTTTTCCGTTTTTCTTCAGAGGAAAGAAAAATGCGGACTTAATCTTCGCGTCTCTCTCGTTGTTCCCGGAATTCACCGTATTCGGATCGATCGTAAATTTGAGTCCCTTCAAAGCTTTTTCCGGAGACTTCCCGGACGAAGTTCCGTCCACTTCAATCTTTTCGAAAGAACCTCCGACCCCGGTCTTCTCCGTAAACTTGAAAGCCTTCCACCCAAACTTCGTGGAAGAATGATCGTAAGTGTAAGAACAGTTTTTGTTTTTGGTCGCTTCTTCTGAAAATCCGGCGACAAATGGAAGGAGGATCAAAGAATAGAATAGAATGATTCGTTTCATAGTCTCTCAGACTGATCCGAAATCAAAGAAAGTCAAGATTTTTGAAGGAAAATTCGAATTTGAAAGAATCGGAAATCATCCGCGCACTCTATCCTCCCGAATCTTTACAGACTGACGACTGTTATCTGGACGAAGAAGGTCGGATCTACACGACGGATACGATCTGCGAAGGAACCCATTTCCGAATCGAATGGAGCGGCCCCAGAGAAATCGCTAAAAAACTCGTGGAAGTCAACGTCTCGGACATCGCCGCAGGAGGTGGAGTTCCCACAAAAGCATTCTTAAACCTTGGACTCAGCCCTGAATTCTCAAAAGAAGAATGGATTCTTCCTTTCTCGCAGTCTCTCGAAACAACTCTTTCTTCCTATGGAATCACACTTTGCGGAGGAGACACGTATCGCTCCCCTTCTCTCAATCTCACTCTTACTCTGGTCGGAACTTCAACCCTTCCCTGGAAACGTTCCGGCGGAAAGTTGGGCGACTTTCTCTATCTTTCCGGCGCCGTAGGTCTTTCTCAACTCGGTTATAAAATTCTGAACGAAGGCCTCTCAGTGCCGGAACCCCTCCGAAGTCTTTCTTTGGAAAAACATCTTTCACCGAAGGCCCGACTGAAAGTGGCCCAAGAACTCTCCCGAAACTTTCCGGTCTCGTCCTGTATGGATCTTACGGACGGTCTCCTCCAGGATCTTCCCAAACTCTCGGCGTCCTCCGAACTCGGCCTGGAAATCTTTCTGGAAAGAATTCCTTCTCCGGAGGGAATTCTTTCGTTTTTGAGTTTGGAAGAGGTCTTGAGTTCGGGAGAAGAATTGGAACTTCTCTTCTTGAGTCCCTTCGAACTCCCGAACACGTTAGCCGGAATATCAATCACAAAAATTGGTGCTACGACCGGAGCCTGGAAAGGAGTTCGATACTTCCAAAAAAACACCGAAAAGAATTTTGAACATTCTGGTTTTGAACACTTTGAACCGTCTTAATGGAGGATCGGATTTTCTATCCGGAGTTCCAAGATGCGTTTTTCTCTCAAAAAACTCTCCTTAAAGAATCCGCTTTTTTATCTTCTGATCCAAGGAACAAGATTCCAGATCAGAAACGCTCCGTGGAGATATAAACCGGGAAGCCAAATCGGAACCAGAAGAAAATCCGGTTGTGTATAATAAAAAAGGCCCGCCCGAGAAATCAATCCCTCCATCATAGCGCCTGCGATCGCAAGAAGAATAGAAAACAAACCCAGTTCTTTTCTATTCTCTGAAAAGAAGATTCTAAGAATCCAAAAAAACAAATAGATCGCCGCAAGCAATAAAGATTGATCTGCATAGACGCCGCTTGCAAAATAAACCCCCACAAACCAAAGGGTTGAAATCACGAAATCTTTTTTGTTAAATTCCCCGCTTTCTTTTCGAAAAAAGAAAGCGCCTAAATACATAAAGAAAGTTGCAAGCAAGAATTGAGGCGCCACCCACCAAGCTTGTCCCCATAATCCGGAATGAAAATACTTTAGAACTCCGTAATATACATGGATTTGATCGCAAGCGGCAAGTCCGATCGCACCTAAAACCAGGACTACGATTAACTTTCCCGGATTCTCTAAAATTCTCAGATTTAAAATCGGCATCAAATTCTCCTAAATTTTTTTTCCAACTTGTTTTTTTGCGGTGATTCTAATCGACTTTTCTCTCTCGCGCAACCCATTCCTGAAAATGGAAAAAGAATCCGCCGCTTTTTTGATCTTTCCGATTCGTTTTATCGATCGAATGAAACGAATCGAACCAAAAACGTTTCCATGGATTGATTCGTCTTGAAATTGTAAGGACAAAAGAGAACGTCTCTTCTCGATCCTACATAGAGCCGCAAATATTATAAAAAATCTCAACGCATGTTTGTGAAGGAATGAATGCCTTTGAGTGATGTTGTGTATCGAAGAATGCAATTCACACGAGTTATAAATTCCTATCGGTTGCAACCGGCGACCGGAAGAGAATCTCGGATTTGGCTTATTACAGATCGGACCGGGTTGAGATTCTAAGGAAAGTAATTTTAAGAAACCGACCTAGTAAGGAGCGTTTTGATTGTATGAATTTTCTCATTCGATTCTACAATTTGCTTCGATAGAGGGGTTCAAGTTGTTCTTTGAGAGTTTCGAATGTGCTTGAACTTTGAGTTCAAGCACAAAGTTGCCCCGGAATTTTTCAGCCAAGACTGCGTGCTCGACCTCCAGGGAAACAAGGCTGTTATTAGAGCCCGGCTTCCATCCAACTGGCTTCTCGATTCTTTACATTGGATCAAAAATCCAATACAAAAATTAAAATCCACATCGTAAGACGTTTTCTAAGCCGTTCCTTTTTTGATTCTTGAATCGAAAAAAAGGGAAATATATATTCAATTTCGTTAATTTGATTAGAATCTTAATTTTAAATATTCTAATTTTTTTAAGTATTTAGAAAGCCTCGGATACTTCTGTGAAAAAGAAACGGACGTAAGCTACCAGACATCGAAGAGAAATCTCTGGGACTTTTCCCGAACTCGTAAAACCCGCAAGGGGCTCCGGATCCAATCTATTTTCAAAAAAAATAGCGGAGGAATTCTTGCGACGTTTTAGATCTGCTTCCGGCGCGGATCTGAAAGTGTAGAAGACTCTAGATTCCACCGTGAAACCTTATCCAAAAGTTATCCGGACCCGGACGGAAATCTGTCGGAACTCCTACAATTCCACTGTGAAATTCGCGCGCCCCGCCCGATTTTCGGGTGGTGGGGTGGGTGGCGGAAAAATTCCGGCGACTTTCCTCTATCAAAAAATTATATTTTTTGCAAGTAAAAACTTCCTTGTAGGAATTCCTACAAAATCTCTCTTCTCGGGACGATTCTCATTGTATCTCCCTCTCAAATTGTTGGTACGGTTATAATTCCACCGGAAGGGGAACCGAGAATCACAAACGTAATATCGATTTATAGATTTTGGTTATAGGATTTACCTTGCAGCTTCCTATCCAAGATCCAAGAACTTCCGATAAGGATTACCGGTATCACTAAATAACTGATCGCGATTTCAGTAAAATAGGTGAAGGCGTTCATTTTAAAGCCGATGATAAACGCCAAAAGATCTGGCACAATACTCAAGACCAGCCAGAGAACGCTGGCGGAATAAGAATGTTTTTGAAAATCGGAGTTAACTGTTCTTAAATACAATCCCCAAAAAACAACAACCGTGAGCGCAAGAATAACCCCCAGAATCGATTTGAAGAAAAGTCGATTACTTCCAAGGAGTTGAAATAATGGAATCGCAAGAACGAACGGGATGACCCAAACGATAATCCCATAACTGAATATTCGGAACGTAAAGATTGATTGTCTCATAATTTTTCCAGAATTAAAAAAAGGATACAAATCTCATTCTATATTTTATTTCCGCAGCTTTTCCCAAACGGTGAGCAGGGTTCCTATAAAATCTGCCTTTCGCAAGACGGGATTTTCTTTGGGAAAGCATTTGTTGTTTCGGAGGCTTTTTATATTTGTGTGTTTATGCGAACTGCGCATAAACCCGAACAAGGCGACTTCAAGATCACGAACCAACTCCATCGCCGCGTTTACGCGAACTGCGTATAAACCCAAACATCGCAACTCCAAAATCACGAACCCACCCCATCGCCGCGTTTAGGCGAACTGCGTATAAACCCAAACAAGGCAACTCCAAAATCACGAACCACCCCCATCGCCGCGTTTAGGCGAACTGCGTATAAACCCGAACATCGCAACTCCAAAATCACGAACCAACTCCATCGCCGTGTTTAGGCGAACTGCGTATAAACCCAAACAAGGCAACTCCAGAATCACGAACCCACCCCATCGCCGTGTTTAGGCGAACTGCGTATAAACCCAAACAAGGCCTCCCCTTCAGAAATCCTTCGATTTATTTTAATTGCAGAGAAGGATCCGATCGGTTGAATTGTTCCATCCGAACAGAGAGGGGAAAAGAGAAATGAAGATACTTAAGTGGGCGCTTGGAATATTGGGAGCTTTCTCCCTTTTCCTTGTAGTAACTTTTTATGCGGAGATTCCTAAATACGAATACAAACCGACCCCTTTGCATTCCGACTTTGAAACGTATTATAAGGAAAAACTTCAGATCAGTCTTTCTAAAAAAGCGAGACCCGGAAACGAAGAAAAACTTGTTCGTTATTCTCCCGGAAAAACCGAAGTAGCCATTCTTTACATTCACGGCTTCGGGGCTTCCCGGGCGGAGGGCGAAGAAGTAACGGATAAACTTGCAAAAGATCTCAAAGCGAATCTCTATTATGTTCGTCTTCCCGGACACGGAACTAACTTAGAAGATCACAGAGATACAAGTTTTGATCAGATCATCCAAGACGCGGAAACCGCCTTTTTGGAAGCGGAGAAACTCGGAAAAAAAACGATTCTGATCGGAACCAGCATGGGCGGTTTGATCTCCACCTATTTAGCAGCAAAATATCCCGAGAAAGTTCATGTCCTGATTTTAGCATCCCCTTTTTACGATTTCACAAATCCATTGGGAGGGCTCTATCAATTCTCTTGGGGAAAAGAATTCGGACATCTTCTTCTTGGAAAAATTAGAAAGTCGACAGACGAACAAAAAAGAGATCCCGCGAGCGCATTCTGGTATCGAGATCAGTATCTCGCTGCGGTTCAAAACGTCTCCGACTTAAAGGAATTCGTCCTCAACACGGACCCTTTTTCAAAAATAACCTCTCCCGTCTTGATGTTCTATTATTATAAGAACGATCAGGAACAAGACAAATCGGCCTCCGTTAAATCGATGTTAAACGCTTTTGAAAGGATTCAGAAGAATGGAAAAGCGAACCCTCTAAATAAAGCGGTTCGACTCGAAGTCGGCGATCACGTCCTTTTTTCGAAATATATGGTGAGCGATAAGGAGAAAATTCTCAAAGAAACGGAGGATTTTATCGGAAAGGTATTATTGGAAACAAAATAAACCTAATTTCAAAACGAATTTCTATCCTACGAAGTTGAGTTTGTAAACCTCTTCTATTTCTCGAGGTTTACAAACATTCCGAAGACTACTTCTTCCGTTTTTTCACCGCAGTCTTTTTCTTGGCCGCTTTTTTCTTAACGACTTTTTTCTTCGTCTTAGGCTTTGACTTCGTTTTCGGTTTTGCCTTTTTCGCCGCCGCCTTTTTAGCTTTTGCGGCTTTTTTCTTAGGAGCGCTCTTTTTCTTTGCGGGAGCTTTCTTTTTAACCGCCTTCTTCACAGCCGTCTTCTTTGGCGCCGGGCCAAGATTCGAAAGAGCGAAAAGAATCGCACTTTCCGATAAAGAATCCCAATCTTCTTGGAATTCGCTCGGAATCTGAAGCCAATCCTTCATCGCCCTTCCCTTTCCGGACGGATCAAAAAGTTTAGCTCCCGGATAACGCGCGATGATTTCGGCAATTTTCTCCGCACCGAGTTTTAAAACGAGTTCTCCTTGGAAAAAAGCTCCGAAGGGTTTTCCATCCAAGTTCAGCGATTCAAGACCGAACCACTTTCCGATGGAAGCTTGTTTGTGTTTGTTGATAAAGTTTTCTGAGAAGACTTCAAAGTTAGAATGAGACATGCGACTAAGAGAATTCTTTCTTAAGAGTTTTCAAGAAATAAATTTTTCTTATCAATACAACCAAAGATTTACGAGACTCGCACCGAAAATCCGAGGATGAGTTTGGGCCCTCGAACCGCTCACGAAGATCGTTTCTCCATCGGAACCTAAGTCCCAGAGGTCACCTCTTAAGAAAACATTCATCCCAAAGTTCGCTCCGGAACTTGAAATTCTCCCGGCCAAAGCGTATTTCAACCAAGCTTCCCCTTCTCGTATTCTTCCGATATCGCTTCTTTGAATATCGGATGGATTTTCGGAACCGTTGTAACCCTTCCAAATCGCATCCATTGCGCCGTTGGGAGCCACAAAGGAGGGCACAACGACAAAAGCTACATTCTGTTTTCTGAATGTTTCGTAAACCTCCGGATACCAGGAATCAGCGCAGACCAAAATCCCTAGTTTTCCGGCAGGAGTGGAAACGATCCTGAGATTTTCAACGGTCGACGCTCGAACAAAGGGTTTTTCGTCGTCTACGGGGAATATTTTTAGAGAAGAGTTCTCGGCAACCTTTCCATCTGGAAGAAAAACGAAGGATCCGTTTTGCAAAGCGCCGTTCCCGATTCTTAAAAAACCATCTTTTACAAAAGGTTCCGGAAGAAGAATCGAACCCGCTACGATCGTTATCGAAAACTTCCTGGAAAGACCGGAGAATGTATTTTGATAAGCGACAAGCATCTCCTTCGATTTCATCCGAAAGACGGCGTCGGAAACCTTGTCTTCCGCTTTTGCTTGAATCCAATTCCAAACAAAGGAAAAAAAGTTGCTGAGGACAAGATTCTCCATCGCCTCTTTCATTCGAGCGGCTCGGTATATCGATTCTTTTTCGCCGACCACAACGAGCCAAGTTCCCAAGTATTCGGGAAGAACCACGATCGTTTTTGGATTTAGAAAACCTTTTTTTTCGGCCAGAAGAAGATACGATTCGATCTTTTCCCGAAACCGATCGGCGCTCGCGTAATCTTCGGCAGACATCCAGGGTTGAATTCCCAAAATGTTTCCCTTGTTCGAGTCGACACCGTCGACTAACGTTCGTTCGATGCGGGTTTGGATTGGTTGTAAAGAAGGCGTTCGTCCGACGTTGGACCAGATGGTATAAAAACCGAGGAGAAGAATCAAGGAAACACCGAGGATTCGTTTTGTAAGCGTCATGGCAGACTACTTCGTTTGTTTTTTCAGTTTCGCTCAACCCAATTTTTTTGAAAAAGAATGAGTTCTGATCGGGAAAAAGATTTCGGGAGAATCAAAAAAGGAAAAACCGCCGAGGAAAAATTCCCCGGCGGTTTTAAACGGAGCTTATTTCAATTTGTAAGAACCCTTGTATGAATAAGTAGAATCTACGGTTTCGGTTCCGACCGTTCCGGTGACACGTACGGTCTCGTCGATGTTGACAACGGCCTTATCGATATCGTTCGCGTTCTCAATCGATAGTTTCGCGTTGTTTCTTGTAAACGTAACGTCGAATGTGGGATACAAAAATCCGTTTACCTTATAGTTGCTGGAACGAATTCTTTGGGTTCCGGAAGCGGAAACTTTGTAAAGCGAAGTAGTCGAAGTCGGATCCGTGGTTTGTGTCATGGTGGCGTCTTGTAAAAGTTCTCCCTCAAGTAAAACGGAAACGTTAGAATTACTGCTTCCATCGAGAGCAGGAGCGGAAAAAGAGCAAGAGGTATAAATCGACTTTGCTCCGTTAAGCTGCATCGTTATAACTCCCGCACCCACGGGGGTTATAACCACGTCTCCGGACAAATCCATGGAACCACCTTTTGGGCATTTCATCGACTGACTGACCACAGCCAATGGAGAAACCGCTCCGTTGGAATACGCACCCGCTCCACCACCGTTGCCGGTATCTCTGAGATTTAAGGCCGAATACAAACCGGAAACACCTTGATCTTTAGGGGAAGTCAGCGCCATCAGGAGCGCAAAATTTTTCATGGAATCATCGTTCCCGGATTTCCCATCGCAATAGGAAAAGAGGAAAGTTAAAAGAATGAGAGAAATCGTTTTTTTCAAAAGCATCGTGAAATCCTCCTTTTGGATTCACACTGCTTACGGTATGGAAACCAAAAGTGTGCCAGTTGAAATCAAAAACGAACCGTAAATCCTCCTGAAATTTCTTTCTCCCTTTCCAAAAACGAAATCCTCACCGAAGGAACCACCGTCCATTCTTCCAGTTTGTAACCGAGAAAAGCGTCCAAGAGCAAAACGAATAAAAATCCGGAAACGTATAAATTTCTTTCCTGAAAATATCTCCCTCTCTGCAGAATCTGTCCATCTACCAATTCAACTCTCTGGCTGATGGAATAATATTCATGCGCCAAGGTCGCCAATATTAAATTCGTATCCCGACTCAAAATGGAAGCGTAAACTTCAGGAGGACTACTGTAAGAATCGGACTCGCTCAAGGGCTTCGGCTTCGATAGATAAACGTAACTTCTTTCCGCAAGATAGAGTTCCGCGAGAATGAAAAAAAATCCAACACTCTTCCAAGCATAAGAATCGGAACGAACCAAACGAGACCATCCGGGAATCAAACCTTCCGAAAACGACTTCAAACCGGAGGTCCTTTTCGGAGTCGCGTCCGCAACCTCTAAGAAGAGTTCCTTCTCTTTCGATGGCTCTTCGATTCTTTCCGTCTTTGTTTGTGAGTCGGAAGTGCGGGGAATGGAAGATGATTTCGGAATTCCATCCGAAACGAATATTTTCAAAACCTTGGAAAGAGGAATATTCTCAGTCTTACCGTTTGCGTGTGAGATTTCAAAACCGTTCGCTACGGGTTTGATCTTTACGTTTTCGATCTTCCTTCCGTTTTTGAGCAAAACCGATTTTGCGTCCAAGGAGAAATCGAAAAAACAAAGCGGGGATAACAAAAGAAAAAAAAAGAAAACAACGGGGGCGAAATTTCGCATCGTTTGAACAATACTTGGGAACATACCTTGAGTCAATTCGTTATTGGATGAAAATGATTGAGAAATGTTTTAGTTCATTCTTTCAACCTTTTCGTATGAGGAGAATTCGGATCCGATCTTAAATTCGAAATCAAAAAGAGTAGATTCTAATTTCTTAAATACACAAAACGCTCTTTCTAAAAAGAATCGCAGAGTTATGTAAAAATCAAAAACGAACCGTCAAACCTCCGGAAATTTCTTTCTCTCTTCCTGAAAAAGAAACGTTCAAAGTAGGGACTATCATCCAGTCCTCGTATTTGTAACCGATATACGCATCCAAAAGAAGAACAAACAAAAGTCCGGAGACGATCCAATCTCGTTCCTGAAGATAACGGGACTTTTCTAGGATTTGTCCGTCGCTCAATCGAACCTTGTTATAAGTAGAATACGCTTCGTTGATGCCCGCAGCCAGTATCAGATTGGTATCTCGGAGCCAGAGCGCGTACAAAAATTCGAACGGGAATCCGTAATTGGGATCTTCGGAAACAAAACCCGGTTCCTGTAGATAAACGTAACTTCTTTCCACAAGTGCCAGCTCGGCGAGAATGAAAAAAAAACCCAATCCTTTCCAGGCATAAGAATCCGAACGAACCAAACGAGACCAACCGGGAATCAACCCCTCCGAAAACGACCTCAAACCGGATGTCTTTTTCGGGATCGCGTCCGCAACGTCTAAAAAGAGTTCCTTCTCTTTTGTCGTCTCCGCGCTTTTTTTAATCTTTGTTTGTGATTGTGGGCTCGGGAGAATTTGCGCCGACTTGGGAACGTCGTCCGAAATGAATATTTTTAGAACTTCGGAAAGAGAAATGTTTTCCACCTTACCGTTTGTGTGCGAGATTTCAAAACCGTTCGTTACAGGTTTGATCTTTACGTTTTCGATCTTTCTGCCGTTTTTTAAAAGGACTGATTTGGCGCTCAGATCCAGACTCAAAAAACAACAGAGAAACAAAAACGGACAAAAGCGAGTAAAGATTCGCATTCTTTGAATGGGAGTTCCAACCTTTGTTTGAGTCAACTCGTAAATGAACTGGAAACCTCGGTTTAGAAATGGAAAGCCCTGGAACAAAGAAAGACTTCCGATGTTAAAAATCAAATTCTCGGATCGAATTTTGATTCGAACTTTAGCCGATCCAAAATTCTCAGGAGAATCGAAATTCTAAACCGAAAACATTCGATCGAAGAAACGTGAGAAGACCAGGATTCGCAAAAATGAAAAACCATTCCCATCTTAGAACAAGATAGGAATTTCCTCGAAAAATGAGATACATTTTTGTCGAGGTTTTTGTATGGAAGAAGTTCGAACGCTTGATTTTGACGAATTGTATCCAAAGAATTACGATAAGATCTTTCGATTCTTATTGGGTAAAGGTGCGTCTCAAGAAGAAGCGGAAGAGGTTTGCCAGGAAACGTTTATCAAGGTTCTACATCATTGGGAAAGTTTTGATCCCTCGAAAGGGAACGTAAGCTCCTGGATGATAACCATCGCAAAAAATCAGTTTTTCGATTTAATGCGAAAAAAAAATTCTACACAAGGCAAAGAAATCGAAAATTCTCAGGAATACATAGAATCGATCGCACAAGCAAAGGCAAAAAACGAGGATGAAAAAAACCGATTGGATCTTTTGAAAGACACGGTGGAAAGCCTTCCTCCTTTGGAAAAGGAAATCATTCAACTTCGTTTTATGAAAAAATATACGATCAAAGAAACTTCCGAACAACTGGGAATTTCGGTAAGAACCGTGAATCGGAAAACATACGCATCCTTGACCATACTGCGTATGAAATTACAAGGGTCTGATTTTGGCTTTGGAAGTCTTTGAGGAGGCGAAATGGAAAACGACAACAAGAACAGTCCAAGCAGAAACAAAAAAATTAGAATCAAAAAAGCGAGCAAAGATTCGTATTCTTCGAGTAAAAAGCTAAACTTGAGAGCCGATAAACGCCCTTCTCATCGCGTCCTACATCGTACGATCAAAATTTTGGAATGGAATCCTCAGGGAAAGACAGTGAATTCGATTTAAATCCGTCTAAAATGCGGAAAGAAAATTCCATTCACAAAAAATCAAAAAAACTTTTTTTTAGAATTTAGCTGGCACTTTTTCTCAAGTCGAATCGTTACTTGTTATAGAATGGGTGAAAACTCTGAAGTTCGAACGTTCGATTTTGACGAATTGTATTCAAAGAATTACGATAAGATCTTTCGATTCTTATTGGGTAAAGGTGCGTCTCAAGAAGAAGCGGAAGAGGTTTGCCAGGAAACGTTTATCAAGGTTCTACATCATTGGGAAAGTTTTGATCCCTCGAAAGGGAACGTAAGCTCCTGGATGATAACCATCGCAAAAAATCAGTTTTTCGATTTAATGCGAAAAAAAAATTCTACACAAGGCAAAGAAATCGAAAATTCTCAGGAATACATAGAATCGATCGCACAAGCAAAGGCAAAAAACGAGGATGAAAAAAACCGATTGGATCTTTTGAAAGACACGGTGGAAAGCCTTCCTCCTTTGGAAAAGGAAATCATTCAACTTCGTTTTATGAAAAAATATACGATCAAAGAAACTTCCGAACAACTGGGAATTTCGGTAAGAACCGTGAATCGGAAAACATACGCATCCTTGACCATACTGCGTATGAAATTACAAGGGTCTGATTTTGGCTTTGGAAGTCTTTGAGGAGGCGAAATGGAAAACGACAACAAGAACAGTCGGAGATCAAAAATGCAGAAAGCCATCGCCAACGAAATGACCCGGCTCGAACTCGCCGAGTTTTTATCCGATCATCAAACAAAGAAAGAATTCTTCGCACTGATGAAATTAAAAAAGGATCTCGGTTCGATCGGCGCGATCGAACCTTCAAGTTCTTCGGAAGCGAAAAAAAGAGTTAATTTTAAATTCGGCCTTTTAGCGGCGGCCTCCTTATTTTTGATTTCAGCCCTGGCTCTTTACTTCCGTTTTTTTTATGAAGCTGCAAATGCGAACGAGTTCGAAGTCGCAAAATCCATCGTTACCGGAACCTGCGAGATTCAAAACTTTCAACAAAAGGTAGTATTAAAAAGCGGGAAAGAATCCTTTTGCGACCATCAAATCCAAGGTGAGATCGGATTGATCGTGAGAACGTTTCCAGAATCGGAATTTCAAATTCATAAAAACGAGGATGGGATTCTCTTGGAGTTACGCTCCGGGATTGTGATCGTCACTACAAAACGAAAAAACTCCGCAGTTTCGATCCGTGCCCGAGTCCACTCCATTTCTTCCCAACTGTTGGGAACCACTTTGGTCCTTTTCTCGGAAGGGAATTTAGATCATTATAAAATACTTGTGTTAGAAGGAAACATTCGAGTGCCGGATTCCTATGGAGAAGCCCAAAAAACCTTCGACGTAGGCTCCGGATACTCTATTTTTGAAATGGATCCGAAGTCAAAAGAAGATTCCTCAAAAAAAATCGTAACGGAAAAAATCAATCCTAAGGATTTAAAAAAATACTCCAGTCTTTCCGATGATTCGCAAAAGATCCTTCAAACCGAAGAAACAAAACACGATTCTCGGACGGTCGAATATATAAAACGGGAACTTACTTCCGAATCGAATAGGATCGAGGAACCTACGTATAAAATCACCCTCAAGGACAAAACAAAATACGTGGGAAAAATCCAGGAGAACGAAAATTCTTATATCCTTACCGATAAAAAGGGAGTTGAAATCAGGATCGATAAAAAAGACATAGTTGAGTTGGAATTGGTTCCTTAAAAACCAATAATCCTAGAAAAAGTCCCGCATTGGAAACGGATAAAGTCGAAAACGAAGAGATTCTTTAATTGATTATAAATTTCTAAATTACAATTTTTTACTAATAACGGGGATACTAATCGGAGGATTGCTCGCGTCGCAAACAAAGGTGGAAAGCGCGGTGGAGACGATCGATATCAAAAAAATCCGATCGGCGCATTCGTCCACCGCATCCTTCTGATAAACTTTCTTTTCGTCGATTCCCATCGAATCCGGTATGACTAACGTGAGAGTGAGCCCCGCCAAAGAAGCGGATCGAACCGGCTCGGCTTCCGAGAGTCCCATGATATAAACCAACTGACTGAGCAAAAGACGGTCCGATATAATCTCTTTTGCTTCCTTACCCGTTACAAGGCTTGGATTGATGTCTAAATAGGCGCAGTCCTTGCAAAGAAAAACCGCAAAGAGGAGAAATAAAGAATTGGCTTTTATTTTTCCGAACAGCATACTTTATCAGACGATACGATCCCTTTGTTTTTTCGAATTCTATTCAAAATACGATAAAAAGGGATCGGAGCGACCGACGTCTAAGTAGTTCGGTTTAATTTTTTTAGTATTTAGGCCAGACTATGGAGTCGTCCTTAAATAGAGGACTGAATCCGAAAAAGATCAATTCGTTTTCTTCAAATTGAAAGATCGCGTTCAACTGATCCGAGAAAGCGGTGACACCTTCCTCAGCGTCTTCCTCTTCATCATGCTCGTGCTCTTCATCGTCTTCTTCCAGATCGTTGACGCCGTTTTTTTCGAGAAGGTCTCGGATCGTTTCGATGGATTCTCCAATGATCGGTTTTCCATAGAGAAGAATCGAAGGATTGGAAATCGTTATCGAGTAGAGTTTGTTGTCCTCGTCCGCGTCGAACTCGTATTCTGCTTCCTGAGAAAAATATTCATATCCCGTAGACTGTGAACATTGAAATTGGAAAGGGATTGAACGGACTTTATTTTGGAATGTCGATGGAAGAAGTAAAGGCTAAGTTGGGAGAACCGGACGAGGTTTACAACTACGACTACGAAGGTTCACAGTCTACGGGATATGAATATTTTTCTCAGGAAGCAGAATACGAGTTCGACGCGGACGAGGACAACAAACTCTACTCGATAACGATTTCCAATCCTTCGATTCTTCTCTATGGAAAACCGATCATTGGAGAATCCATCGAAACGATCCGAGACCTTCTCGAAAAAAACGGCGTCAACGATCTGGAAGAAGACGATGAAGAGCACGAGCATGATGAAGAGGAAGACGCTGAGGAAGGTGTCACCGCTTTCTCGGATCAGTTGAACGCGATCTTTCAATTTGAAGAAAACGAATTGATCTTTTTCGGATTCAGTCCTCTATTTAAGGACGACTCCATAGTCTGGCCTAAATACTAAAAAAATTAAACCGAACTACTTAGACGTCGGTCGCTCCGATCCCTTTTTATCGTATTTTGAATAGAATTCGAAAAAACAAAGGGATCGTATCGTCTGATAAAGTATGCTGTTCGGAAAAATAAAAGCCAATTCTTTATTTCTCCTCTTTGCGGTTTTTCTTTGCAAGGACTGCGCCTATTTAGACATCAATCCAAGCCTTGTAACGGGTAAGGAAGCAAAAGAGATTATATCGGACCGTCTTTTGCTCAGTCAGTTGGTTTATATCATGGGACTCTCGGAAGCCGAGCCGGTTCGATCCGCTTCTTTGGCGGGGCTCACTCTCACGTTAGTCATACCGGATTCGATGGGAATCGACGAAAAGAAAGTTTATCAGAAGGATGCGGTGGACGAATGCGCCGATCGGATTTTTTTGATATCGATCGTCTCCACCGCGCTTTCCACCTTTGTTTGCGACGCGAGCAATCCTCCGATTAGTATCCCCGTTATTAGTAAAAAATTGTAATTTAGAAATTTATAATCAATTAAAGAATCTCTTCGTTTTCGACTTTATCCGTTTCCAATGCGGGACTTTTTCTAGGATTATTGGTTTTTAAGGAACCAATTCCAACTCAACTATGTCTTTTTTATCGATCCTGATTTCAACTCCCTTTTTATCGGTAAGGATATAAGAATTTTCGTTCTCCTGGATTTTTCCCACGTATTTTGTTTTGTCCTTGAGGGTGATTTTATACGTAGGTTCCTCGATCCTATTCGATTCGGAAGTAAGTTCCCGTTTTATATATTCGACCGTCCGAGAATCGTGTTTTGTTTCTTCGGTTTGAAGGATCTTTTGCGAATCATCGGAAAGACTGGAGTATTTTTTTAAATCCTTAGGATTGATTTTTTCCGTTACGATTTTTTTTGAGGAATCTTCTTTTGACTTCGGATCCATTTCAAAAATAGAGTATCCGGAGCCTACGTCGAAGGTTTTTTGGGCTTCTCCATAGGAATCCGGCACTCGAATGTTTCCTTCTAACACAAGTATTTTATAATGATCTAAATTCCCTTCCGAGAAAAGGACCAAAGTGGTTCCCAACAGTTGGGAAGAAATGGAGTGGACTCGGGCACGGATCGAAACTGCGGAGTTTTTTCGTTTTGTAGTGACGATCACAATCCCGGAGCGTAACTCCAAGAGAATCCCATCCTCGTTTTTATGAATTTGAAATTCCGATTCTGGAAACGTTCTCACGATCAATCCGATCTCACCTTGGATTTGATGGTCGCAAAAGGATTCTTTCCCGCTTTTTAATACTACCTTTTGTTGAAAGTTTTGAATCTCGCAGGTTCCGGTAACGATGGATTTTGCGACTTCGAACTCGTTCGCATTTGCAGCTTCATAAAAAAAACGGAAGTAAAGAGCCAGGGCTGAAATCAAAAATAAGGAGGCCGCCGCTAAAAGGCCGAATTTAAAATTAACTCTTTTTTTCGCTTCCGAAGAACTTGAAGGTTCGATCGCGCCGATCGAACCGAGATCCTTTTTTAATTTCATCAGTGCGAAGAATTCTTTCTTTGTTTGATGATCGGATAAAAACTCGGCGAGTTCGAGCCGGGTCATTTCGTTGGCGATGGCTTTCTGCATTTTTGATCTCCGACTGTTCTTGTTGTCGTTTTCCATTTCGCCTCCTCAAAGACTTCCAAAGCCAAAATCAGACCCTTGTAATTTCATACGCAGTATGGTCAAGGATGCGTATGTTTTCCGATTCACGGTTCTTACCGAAATTCCCAGTTGTTCGGAAGTTTCTTTGATCGTATATTTTTTCATAAAACGAAGTTGAATGATTTCCTTTTCCAAAGGAGGAAGGCTTTCCACCGTGTCTTTCAAAAGATCCAATCGGTTTTTTTCATCCTCGTTTTTTGCCTTTGCTTGTGCGATCGATTCTATGTATTCCTGAGAATTTTCGATTTCTTTGCCTTGTGTAGAATTTTTTTTTCGCATTAAATCGAAAAACTGATTTTTTGCGATGGTTATCATCCAGGAGCTTACGTTCCCTTTCGAGGGATCAAAACTTTCCCAATGATGTAGAACCTTGATAAACGTTTCCTGGCAAACCTCTTCCGCTTCTTCTTGAGACGCACCTTTACCCAATAAGAATCGAAAGATCTTATCGTAATTCTTTGAATACAATTCGTCAAAATCGAACGTTCGAACTTCAGAGTTTTCACCCATTCTATAACAAGTAACGATTCGACTTGAGAAAAAGTGCCAGCTAAATTCTAAAAAAAAGTTTTTTTGATTTTTTGTGAATGGAATTTTCTTTCCGCATTTTAGACGGATTTAAATCGAATTCACTGTCTTTCCCTGAGGATTCCATTCCAAAATTTTGATCGTACGATGTAGGACGCGATGAGAAGGGCGTTTATCGGCTCTCAAGTTTAGCTTTTTACTCGAAGAATACGAATCTTTGCTCGCTTTTTTGATTCTAATTTTTTTGTTTCTGCTTGGACTGTTCTTGTTGTCGTTTTCCATTTCGCCTCCTCAAAGACTTCCAAAGCCAAAATCAGACCCTTGTAATTTCATACGCAGTATGGTCAAGGATGCGTATGTTTTCCGATTCACGGTTCTTACCGAAATTCCCAGTTGTTCGGAAGTTTCTTTGATCGTATATTTTTTCATAAAACGAAGTTGAATGATTTCCTTTTCCAAAGGAGGAAGGCTTTCCACCGTGTCTTTCAAAAGATCCAATCGGTTTTTTTCATCCTCGTTTTTTGCCTTTGCTTGTGCGATCGATTCTATGTATTCCTGAGAATTTTCGATTTCTTTGCCTTGTGTAGAATTTTTTTTTCGCATTAAATCGAAAAACTGATTTTTTGCGATGGTTATCATCCAGGAGCTTACGTTCCCTTTCGAGGGATCAAAACTTTCCCAATGATGTAGAACCTTGATAAACGTTTCCTGGCAAACCTCTTCCGCTTCTTCTTGAGACGCACCTTTACCCAATAAGAATCGAAAGATCTTATCGTAATTCTTTGGATACAATTCGTCAAAATCAAGCGTTCGAACTTCTTCCATACAAAAACCTCGACAAAAATGTATCTCATTTTTCGAGGAAATTCCTATCTTGTTCTAAGATGGGAATGGTTTTTCATTTTTGCGAATCCTGGTCTTCTCACGTTTCTTCGATCGAATGTTTTCGGTTTAGAATTTCGATTCTCCTGAGAATTTTGGATCGGCTAAAGTTCGAATCAAAATTCGATCCGAGAATTTGATTTTTAACATCGGAAGTCTTTCTTTGTTCCAGGGCTTTCCATTTCTAAACCGAGGTTTCCAGTTCATTTACGAGTTGACTCAAACAAAGGTTGGAACTCCCATTCAAAGAATGCGAATCTTTACTCGCTTTTGTCCGTTTTTGTTTCTCTGTTGTTTTTTGAGTCTGGATCTGAGCGCCAAATCAGTCCTTTTAAAAAACGGCAGAAAGATCGAAAACGTAAAGATCAAACCTGTAACGAACGGTTTTGAAATCTCGCACACAAACGGTAAGGTGGAAAACATTTCTCTTTCCGAAGTTCTAAAAATATTCATTTCGGACGACGTTCCCAAGTCGGCGCAAATTCTCCCGAGCCCACAATCACAAACAAAGATTAAAAAAAGCGCGGAGACGACAAAAGAGAAGGAACTCTTTTTAGACGTTGCGGACGCGATCCCGAAAAAGACATCCGGTTTGAGGTCGTTTTCGGAGGGGTTGATTCCCGGTTGGTCTCGTTTGGTTCGTTCGGATTCTTATGCCTGGAAAGGATTGGGTTTTTTTTTCATTCTCGCCGAGCTGGCACTTGTGGAAAGAAGTTACGTTTATCTACAGGAACCGGGTTTTGTTTCCGAAGATCCCAATTACGGATTCCCGTTCGAATTTTTGTACGCGCTCTGGCTCCGAGATACCAATCTGATACTGGCTGCGGGCATCAACGAAGCGTATTCTACTTATAACAAGGTTCGATTGAGCGACGGACAAATCCTAGAAAAGTCCCGTTATCTTCAGGAACGAGATTGGATCGTCTCCGGACTTTTGTTTGTTCTTCTTTTGGATGCGTATATCGGTTACAAATACGAGGACTGGATGATAGTCCCTACTTTGAACGTTTCTTTTTCAGGAAGAGAGAAAGAAATTTCCGGAGGTTTGACGGTTCGTTTTTGATTTTTACATAACTCTGCGATTCTTTTTAGAAAGAGCGTTTTGTGTATTTAAGAAATTAGAATCTACTCTTTTTGATTTCGAATTTAAGATCGGATCCGAATTCTCCTCATACGAAAAGGTTGAAAGAATGAACTAAAACATTTCTCAATCATTTTCATCCAATAACGAATTGACTCAAGGTATGTTCCCAAGTATTGTTCAAACGATGCGAAATTTCGCCCCCGTTGTTTTCTTTTTTTTTCTTTTGTTATCCCCGCTTTGTTTTTTCGATTTCTCCTTGGACGCAAAATCGGTTTTGCTCAAAAACGGAAGGAAGATCGAAAACGTAAAGATCAAACCCGTAGCGAACGGTTTTGAAATCTCACACGCAAACGGTAAGACTGAGAATATTCCTCTTTCCAAGGTTTTGAAAATATTCGTTTCGGATGGAATTCCGAAATCATCTTCCATTCCCCGCACTTCCGACTCACAAACAAAGACGGAAAGAATCGAAGAGCCATCGAAAGAGAAGGAACTCTTCTTAGAGGTTGCGGACGCGACTCCGAAAAGGACCTCCGGTTTGAAGTCGTTTTCGGAAGGTTTGATTCCCGGATGGTCTCGTTTGGTTCGTTCCGATTCTTATGCTTGGAAGAGTGTTGGATTTTTTTTCATTCTCGCGGAACTCTATCTTGCGGAAAGAAGTTACGTTTATCTATCGAAGCCGAAGCCCTTGAGCGAGTCCGATTCTTACAGTAGTCCTCCTGAAGTTTACGCTTCCATTTTGAGTCGGGATACGAATTTAATATTGGCGACCTTGGCGCATGAATATTATTCCATCAGCCAGAGAGTTGAATTGGTAGATGGACAGATTCTGCAGAGAGGGAGATATTTTCAGGAAAGAAATTTATACGTTTCCGGATTTTTATTCGTTTTGCTCTTGGACGCTTTTCTCGGTTACAAACTGGAAGAATGGACGGTGGTTCCTTCGGTGAGGATTTCGTTTTTGGAAAGGGAGAAAGAAATTTCAGGAGGATTTACGGTTCGTTTTTGATTTCAACTGGCACACTTTTGGTTTCCATACCGTAAGCAGTGTGAATCCAAAAGGAGGATTTCACGATGCTTTTGAAAAAAACGATTTCTCTCATTCTTTTAACTTTCCTCTTTTCCTATTGCGATGGGAAATCCGGGAACGATGATTCCATGAAAAATTTTGCGCTCCTGATGGCGCTGACTTCCCCTAAAGATCAAGGTGTTTCCGGTTTGTATTCGGCCTTAAATCTCAGAGATACCGGCAACGGTGGTGGAGCGGGTGCGTATTCCAACGGAGCGGTTTCTCCATTGGCTGTGGTCAGTCAGTCGATGAAATGCCCAAAAGGTGGTTCCATGGATTTGTCCGGAGACGTGGTTATAACCCCCGTGGGTGCGGGAGTTATAACGATGCAGCTTAACGGAGCAAAGTCGATTTATACCTCTTGCTCTTTTTCCGCTCCTGCTCTCGATGGAAGCAGTAATTCTAACGTTTCCGTTTTACTTGAGGGAGAACTTTTACAAGACGCCACCATGACACAAACCACGGATCCGACTTCGACTACTTCGCTTTACAAAGTTTCCGCTTCCGGAACCCAAAGAATTCGTTCCAGCAACTATAAGGTAAACGGATTTTTGTATCCCACATTCGACGTTACGTTTACAAGAAACAACGCGAAACTATCGATTGAGAACGCGAACGATATCGATAAGGCCGTTGTCAACATCGACGAGACCGTACGTGTCACCGGAACGGTCGGAACCGAAACCGTAGATTCTACTTATTCATACAAGGGTTCTTACAAATTGAAATAAGCTCCGTTTAAAACCGCCGGGGAATTTTTCCTCGGCGGTTTTTCCTTTTTTGATTCTCCCGAAATCTTTTTCCCGATCAGAACTCATTCTTTTTCAAAAAAATTGGGTTGAGCGAAACTGAAAAAACAAACGAAGTAGTCTGCCATGACGCTTACAAAACGAATCCTCGGTGTTTCCTTGATTCTTCTCCTCGGTTTTTATACCATCTGGTCCAACGTCGGACGAACGCCTTCTTTACAACCAATCCAAACCCGCATCGAACGAACGTTAGTCGACGGTGTCGACTCGAACAAGGGAAACATTTTGGGAATTCAACCCTGGATGTCTGCCGAAGATTACGCGAGCGCCGATCGGTTTCGGGAAAAGATCGAATCGTATCTTCTTCTGGCCGAAAAAAAAGGTTTTCTAAATCCAAAAACGATCGTGGTTCTTCCCGAATACTTGGGAACTTGGCTCGTTGTGGTCGGCGAAAAAGAATCGATATACCGAGCCGCTCGAATGAAAGAGGCGATGGAGAATCTTGTCCTCAGCAACTTTTTTTCCTTTGTTTGGAATTGGATTCAAGCAAAAGCGGAAGACAAGGTTTCCGACGCCGTCTTTCGGATGAAATCGAAGGAGATGCTTGTCGCTTATCAAAATACATTCTCCGGTCTTTCCAGGAAGTTTTCGATAACGATCGTAGCGGGTTCGATTCTTCTTCCGGAACCTTTTGTAAAAGATGGTTTTTTAAGAATCGGGAACGGCGCTTTGCAAAACGGATCCTTCGTTTTTCTTCCAGATGGAAAGGTTGCCGAGAACTCTTCTCTAAAAATATTCCCCGTAGACGACGAAAAACCCTTTGTTCGAGCGTCGACCGTTGAAAATCTCAGGATCGTTTCCACTCCTGCCGGAAAACTAGGGATTTTGGTCTGCGCTGATTCCTGGTATCCGGAGGTTTACGAAACATTCAGAAAACAGAATGTAGCTTTTGTCGTTGTGCCCTCCTTTGTGGCTCCCAACGGCGCAATGGATGCGATTTGGAAGGGTTACAACGGTTCCGAAAATCCATCCGATATTCAAAGAAGCGATATCGGAAGAATACGAGAAGGGGAAGCTTGGTTGAAATACGCTTTGGCCGGGAGAATTTCAAGTTCCGGAGCGAACTTTGGGATGAATGTTTTCTTAAGAGGTGACCTCTGGGACTTAGGTTCCGATGGAGAAACGATCTTCGTGAGCGGTTCGAGGGCCCAAACTCATCCTCGGATTTTCGGTGCGAGTCTCGTAAATCTTTTGTTGTATTTATAAGAAAAATTTATTTATTGAAAACTATTAAGAAAGAATTATCTTAGTCGCATGTCTCAATCTAACATTGAAGTCTTATCAGAAAACTTTATCAACAAACACAAACAAGCTTCCATCGGAAAGTGGTTCGGTCTTGAATCGCTGAACTTGGATGGAAAACCCTTCGGAGCTTTTTTCCAAGGAGAACTCGTTTTAAAACTCGGTGCGGAGAAAATTGCCGAAATCATCGCGCGTTATCCGGGAGCTAAACTTTTTGATCCGTCCGGAAAGGGAAGGGCGATGAAGGATTGGCTTCAGATTCCGAGCGAATTCCAAGAAGATTGGGATTCTTTATCGGAAAGTGCGATTCTTTTCGCTCTTTCGAATCTTGGCCCGGCGCCAAAGAAGACGGCTGTGAAGAAGGCGGTTAAAAAGAAAGCTCCCGCAAAGAAAAAGAGCGCTCCTAAGAAAAAAGCCGCAAAAGCTAAAAAGGCGGCGGCGAAAAAGGCAAAACCGAAAACGAAGTCAAAGCCTAAGACGAAGAAAAAAGTCGTTAAGAAAAAAGCGGCCAAGAAAAAGACTGCGGTGAAAAAACGGAAGAAGTAGTCTTCGGAATGTTTGTAAACCTCGAGAAATAGAAGAGGTTTACAAACTCAACTTCGTAGGATAGAAATTCGTTTTGAAATTAGGTTTATTTTGTTTCCAATAATACCTTTCCGATAAAATCCTCCGTTTCTTTGAGAATTTTCTCCTTATCGCTCACCATATATTTCGAAAAAAGGACGTGATCGCCGACTTCGAGTCGAACCGCTTTATTTAGAGGGTTCGCTTTTCCATTCTTCTGAATCCTTTCAAAAGCGTTTAACATCGATTTAACGGAGGCCGATTTGTCTTGTTCCTGATCGTTCTTATAATAATAGAACATCAAGACGGGAGAGGTTATTTTTGAAAAAGGGTCCGTGTTGAGGACGAATTCCTTTAAGTCGGAGACGTTTTGAACCGCAGCGAGATACTGATCTCGATACCAGAATGCGCTCGCGGGATCTCTTTTTTGTTCGTCTGTCGACTTTCTAATTTTTCCAAGAAGAAGATGTCCGAATTCTTTTCCCCAAGAGAATTGATAGAGCCCTCCCAATGGATTTGTGAAATCGTAAAAAGGGGATGCTAAAATCAGGACATGAACTTTCTCGGGATATTTTGCTGCTAAATAGGTGGAGATCAAACCGCCCATGCTGGTTCCGATCAGAATCGTTTTTTTTCCGAGTTTCTCCGCTTCCAAAAAGGCGGTTTCCGCGTCTTGGATGATCTGATCAAAACTTGTATCTCTGTGATCTTCTAAGTTAGTTCCGTGTCCGGGAAGACGAACATAATAGAGATTCGCTTTGAGATCTTTTGCAAGTTTATCCGTTACTTCTTCGCCCTCCGCCCGGGAAGCCCCGAAGCCGTGAATGTAAAGAATGGCTACTTCGGTTTTTCCGGGAGAATAACGAACAAGTTTTTCTTCGTTTCCGGGTCTCGCTTTTTTAGAAAGACTGATCTGAAGTTTTTCCTTATAATACGTTTCAAAGTCGGAATGCAAAGGGGTCGGTTTGTATTCGTATTTAGGAATCTCCGCATAAAAAGTTACTACAAGGAAAAGGGAGAAAGCTCCCAATATTCCAAGCGCCCACTTAAGTATCTTCATTTCTCTTTTCCCCTCTCTGTTCGGATGGAACAATTCAACCGATCGGATCCTTCTCTGCAATTAAAATAAATCGAAGGATTTCTGAAGGGGAGGCCTTGTTTGGGTTTATACGCAGTTCGCCTAAACACGGCGATGGGGTGGGTTCGTGATTCTGGAGTTGCCTTGTTTGGGTTTATACGCAGTTCGCCTAAACACGGCGATGGAGTTGGTTCGTGATTTTGGAGTTGCGATGTTCGGGTTTATACGCAGTTCGCCTAAACGCGGCGATGGGGGTGGTTCGTGATTTTGGAGTTGCCTTGTTTGGGTTTATACGCAGTTCGCCTAAACGCGGCGATGGGGTGGGTTCGTGATTTTGGAGTTGCGATGTTTGGGTTTATACGCAGTTCGCGTAAACGCGGCGATGGAGTTGGTTCGTGATCTTGAAGTCGCCTTGTTCGGGTTTATGCGCAGTTCGCATAAACACACAAATATAAAAAGCCTCCGAAACAACAAATGCTTTCCCAAAGAAAATCCCGTCTTGCGAAAGGCAGATTTTATAGGAACCCTGCTCACCGTTTGGGAAAAGCTGCGGAAATAAAATATAGAATGAGATTTGTATCCTTTTTTTAATTCTGGAAAAATTATGAGACAATCAATCTTTACGTTCCGAATATTCAGTTATGGGATTATCGTTTGGGTCATCCCGTTCGTTCTTGCGATTCCATTATTTCAACTCCTTGGAAGTAATCGACTTTTCTTCAAATCGATTCTGGGGGTTATTCTTGCGCTCACGGTTGTTGTTTTTTGGGGATTGTATTTAAGAACAGTTAACTCCGATTTTCAAAAACATTCTTATTCCGCCAGCGTTCTCTGGCTGGTCTTGAGTATTGTGCCAGATCTTTTGGCGTTTATCATCGGCTTTAAAATGAACGCCTTCACCTATTTTACTGAAATCGCGATCAGTTATTTAGTGATACCGGTAATCCTTATCGGAAGTTCTTGGATCTTGGATAGGAAGCTGCAAGGTAAATCCTATAACCAAAATCTATAAATCGATATTACGTTTGTGATTCTCGGTTCCCCTTCCGGTGGAATTATAACCGTACCAACAATTTGAGAGGGAGATACAATGAGAATCGTCCCGAGAAGAGAGATTTTGTAGGAATTCCTACAAGGAAGTTTTTACTTGCAAAAAATATAATTTTTTGATAGAGGAAAGTCGCCGGAATTTTTCCGCCACCCACCCCACCACCCGAAAATCGGGCGGGGCGCGCGAATTTCACAGTGGAATTGTAGGAGTTCCGACAGATTTCCGTCCGGGTCCGGATAACTTTTGGATAAGGTTTCACGGTGGAATCTAGAGTCTTCTACACTTTCAGATCCGCGCCGGAAGCAGATCTAAAACGTCGCAAGAATTCCTCCGCTATTTTTTTTGAAAATAGATTGGATCCGGAGCCCCTTGCGGGTTTTACGAGTTCGGGAAAAGTCCCAGAGATTTCTCTTCGATGTCTGGTAGCTTACGTCCGTTTCTTTTTCACAGAAGTATCCGAGGCTTTCTAAATACTTAAAAAAATTAGAATATTTAAAATTAAGATTCTAATCAAATTAACGAAATTGAATATATATTTCCCTTTTTTTCGATTCAAGAATCAAAAAAGGAACGGCTTAGAAAACGTCTTACGATGTGGATTTTAATTTTTGTATTGGATTTTTGATCCAATGTAAAGAATCGAGAAGCCAGTTGGATGGAAGCCGGGCTCTAATAACAGCCTTGTTTCCCTGGAGGTCGAGCACGCAGTCTTGGCTGAAAAATTCCGGGGCAACTTTGTGCTTGAACTCAAAGTTCAAGCACATTCGAAACTCTCAAAGAACAACTTGAACCCCTCTATCGAAGCAAATTGTAGAATCGAATGAGAAAATTCATACAATCAAAACGCTCCTTACTAGGTCGGTTTCTTAAAATTACTTTCCTTAGAATCTCAACCCGGTCCGATCTGTAATAAGCCAAATCCGAGATTCTCTTCCGGTCGCCGGTTGCAACCGATAGGAATTTATAACTCGTGTGAATTGCATTCTTCGATACACAACATCACTCAAAGGCATTCATTCCTTCACAAACATGCGTTGAGATTTTTTATAATATTTGCGGCTCTATGTAGGATCGAGAAGAGACGTTCTCTTTTGTCCTTACAATTTCAAGACGAATCAATCCATGGAAACGTTTTTGGTTCGATTCGTTTCATTCGATCGATAAAACGAATCGGAAAGATCAAAAAAGCGGCGGATTCTTTTTCCATTTTCAGGAATGGGTTGCGCGAGAGAGAAAAGTCGATTAGAATCACCGCAAAAAAACAAGTTGGAAAAAAAATTTAGGAGAATTTGATGCCGATTTTAAATCTGAGAATTTTAGAGAATCCGGGAAAGTTAATCGTAGTCCTGGTTTTAGGTGCGATCGGACTTGCCGCTTGCGATCAAATCCATGTATATTACGGAGTTCTAAAGTATTTTCATTCCGGATTATGGGGACAAGCTTGGTGGGTGGCGCCTCAATTCTTGCTTGCAACTTTCTTTATGTATTTAGGCGCTTTCTTTTTTCGAAAAGAAAGCGGGGAATTTAACAAAAAAGATTTCGTGATTTCAACCCTTTGGTTTGTGGGGGTTTATTTTGCAAGCGGCGTCTATGCAGATCAATCTTTATTGCTTGCGGCGATCTATTTGTTTTTTTGGATTCTTAGAATCTTCTTTTCAGAGAATAGAAAAGAACTGGGTTTGTTTTCTATTCTTCTTGCGATCGCAGGCGCTATGATGGAGGGATTGATTTCTCGGGCGGGCCTTTTTTATTATACACAACCGGATTTTCTTCTGGTTCCGATTTGGCTTCCCGGTTTATATCTCCACGGAGCGTTTCTGATCTGGAATCTTGTTCCTTGGATCAGAAGATAAAAAAGCGGATTCTTTAAGGAGAGTTTTTTGAGAGAAAAACGCATCTTGGAACTCCGGATAGAAAATCCGATCCTCCATTAAGACGGTTCAAAGTGTTCAAAACCAGAATGTTCAAAATTCTTTTCGGTGTTTTTTTGGAAGTATCGAACTCCTTTCCAGGCTCCGGTCGTAGCACCAATTTTTGTGATTGATATTCCGGCTAACGTGTTCGGGAGTTCGAAGGGACTCAAGAAGAGAAGTTCCAATTCTTCTCCCGAACTCAAGACCTCTTCCAAACTCAAAAACGAAAGAATTCCCTCCGGAGAAGGAATTCTTTCCAGAAAGATTTCCAGGCCGAGTTCGGAGGACGCCGAGAGTTTGGGAAGATCCTGGAGGAGACCGTCCGTAAGATCCATACAGGACGAGACCGGAAAGTTTCGGGAGAGTTCTTGGGCCACTTTCAGTCGGGCCTTCGGTGAAAGATGTTTTTCCAAAGAAAGACTTCGGAGGGGTTCCGGCACTGAGAGGCCTTCGTTCAGAATTTTATAACCGAGTTGAGAAAGACCTACGGCGCCGGAAAGATAGAGAAAGTCGCCCAACTTTCCGCCGGAACGTTTCCAGGGAAGGGTTGAAGTTCCGACCAGAGTAAGAGTGAGATTGAGAGAAGGGGAGCGATACGTGTCTCCTCCGCAAAGTGTGATTCCATAGGAAGAAAGAGTTGTTTCGAGAGACTGCGAGAAAGGAAGAATCCATTCTTCTTTTGAGAATTCAGGGCTGAGTCCAAGGTTTAAGAATGCTTTTGTGGGAACTCCACCTCCTGCGGCGATGTCCGAGACGTTGACTTCCACGAGTTTTTTAGCGATTTCTCTGGGGCCGCTCCATTCGATTCGGAAATGGGTTCCTTCGCAGATCGTATCCGTCGTGTAGATCCGACCTTCTTCGTCCAGATAACAGTCGTCAGTCTGTAAAGATTCGGGAGGATAGAGTGCGCGGATGATTTCCGATTCTTTCAAATTCGAATTTTCCTTCAAAAATCTTGACTTTCTTTGATTTCGGATCAGTCTGAGAGACTATGAAACGAATCATTCTATTCTATTCTTTGATCCTCCTTCCATTTGTCGCCGGATTTTCAGAAGAAGCGACCAAAAACAAAAACTGTTCTTACACTTACGATCATTCTTCCACGAAGTTTGGGTGGAAGGCTTTCAAGTTTACGGAGAAGACCGGGGTCGGAGGTTCTTTCGAAAAGATTGAAGTGGACGGAACTTCGTCCGGGAAGTCTCCGGAAAAAGCTTTGAAGGGACTCAAATTTACGATCGATCCGAATACGGTGAATTCCGGGAACAACGAGAGAGACGCGAAGATTAAGTCCGCATTTTTCTTTCCTCTGAAGAAAAACGGAAAAATCGAAGGAAAGGTATTATCCGTAGAGTTGAATTCCGACAAGAAGGCGGGGAAGGGAGTGATTCAACTTCAGTTCAATGGGGTAACGAAGAAAATCGACGTGAACTTCTCCATCTCGGAAGAATCGCAGATCGAAGCAACGAGCAAAATCGAACTCGGAGATTTCAAAGCTCTTTCTTCGGTGGAGGCCCTGAACCAAGTCTGCAATGACCTTCACAAAGGAAAGGACGGAATTTCGAAACTCTGGCCGGACGTGGATCTAACGATCTCAACTAAACTCAAGAGCGAATGTAAGTAAAAAAAGTTTGGGTGGCTCCCGCGTTTTGTTCTACGGTAAATTTAGATTTTTTGAATGAACTCGCGGGATCGGGCTGTGCCGCGCTTCGGCTACCTCCTTCTCACGCTCTCGTGCCGGCCGTTGTGCCCGATCGAGTGACCCATAGGGAACGAGATCTTGAGTTCAGGAAGCAGTGGCGCTTTAGTTCAGCGAACATAAGTGAGCGGCCACTGGCCCGATCAATCGCGGTGTGAAAAACGATCCGAGTTGAGGAAACAGTGTGAAAGTTGAGTGTCCCTCGCTCCGGAAATCTTCCTTCCCCCGGAAAAGTAGTTCCGACTTTTTCAAAGTCGGTCTTCCCATTTCAAAGAATTCCCGAATGAGGCCTCTGAAAGGAGGAGTTCCTACTTTTAGAAACGTAGGTAAGATCTCACGCAATCGTTGGAACCACCAATCTTCGTGGGAACTCCACGGTTTTTGAGTTCTGGAATTTTCTCTTTTTGAAAAAGTAGGAACTCTCACATTTTGTTTCCGAGGTTTTTTCGAAAGAAACCTTTTTCTCTCCGGAAAAAACTTCCGCGATCGCGATTGAAGCGGAAATTCCAAAGGAATTGGAGCGAAAAGCGCAGTCGCGAGCCTTTTGTAAAAACGGATCTGCGAGCGAATCGCCCCGCGTCAAAAAAGAAACCTCCTTGTTCTCAAGGAGAGAAGGAAAAAAGTAGGAACTCTCACAAATCCTCAAGGGACGGAAGACCTTCCTTTTTCTAAAACGCTTCCTTTCCGGTAATTCGGTTCTTTTTTCTTGACTTTGGGGGTCAGAGCGAAAATCTGGCTCCTACAGGACGATTTTCATGTCAGTATTATCAAAAGCACATAAAACTCCTTCTCTTACGAAAGAAAATGCCGTCAAAGGCTGGTTCGTAGTGGATGCGGAAGGAAAAACCCTCGGAAGACTTGTCTCCGGGATTGCCGCAAGACTTCGCGGAAAACACAAAGCAACTTTTACTCCGAACCAAGATTGTGGAGACAACATCATTGTTATCAATGCTTCTAAAGTGAAAGTAACCGGTAACAAAGAAACTCAGAAGAAGTATTATCACCACTCTCGTTATCCGGGTGGGATGACTGAAACTTCTTTCAAAGATCTCATCGCAAAACAGCCGGAAAAGATCATCTACGAGGCTGTAAAGGGAATGCTTCCTAAGAGCAAACTCGGAGACAAAATGCTCACCCATTGCAAAATTTTTCCGGGCGCTGAACACAACCTCCAGGCGCAAAAGCCTGTGAAACTGGAATTCTAAGGAGACCGATTTAAGAATGGCACCCGCAGCAGCAAAAGAAATCTGGGCAGTAGGAAGAAGAAAAACCTCCGTTGCCCGCGTAAAAATCAAAGAAGGTTCCGGTAAAATTACCGTAAACCACAAAGATATCAAAGAATATCTTCAAAACCGCAAATCTATCATTGACGAAGCGATTCGCCCTCTGACTCTCCTGAACGTAACCGATAAGTATGATCTCAACTTAAATGTTTCCGGCGGGGGAATCACTGGACAAGTCGGCGCGATTCGTCACGCACTCGCAAGAGCGATCTGCAGAATCAAACCGGAGTTCCGTCCAGCCGTTAAAAAAGAAGGATTCCTAACTCGGGATCCAAGAATGGTGGAAAGAAAGAAATACGGTCTTCACAAAGCGAGAAGAGGAACACAGTTCTCCAAACGTTAAGTTTCTTTTTTCATTTCATTTCGTTTTTGAAATGCCTGAATCTCTTTCGTCCGAGAGCTTCAGGCATTTTTTGATTTTAGAGGTATCATGAAACGCCAATCCGTAGCGGAAATCCGCGAAATTTTCTTAAACTACTTCAAAGATAAGTCTCACAGCGTAGTTCCGTCTTCTTCCCTTCTTCCCGCGGGAGATCCCACGCTTCTCTTCACGACCGCCGGGATGGTTCAGTTCAAACCCTTCTTCACCGGAGCCGTGGAACTTCCCTACACCAGAGCGACCTCTTGTCAAAAATGCCTCCGGACCACCGACCTCGAAGTTGTAGGAAGAACCGAAAGGCATTGTACCTTCTTCGAGATGCTCGGAAATTTCAGCTTTGGAGATTATTTCAAAGAAGAAGCCATTGAATACGCGCTCGATTGTTCGGTGAATCATCTCGGCTTTGATAAGGAAAAAATCTGGGTTACCGTTTACACCGACGACGACGAGGCAGAAAAAATCTGGTTGGGAAAAGGAATTCCTAAAGAGCGCATAACGCGTCTCGGAAAAAAGGACAATTTCTGGGGACCTGCCGGAGACAGCGGTGCCTGCGGACCTTGTTCCGAACTCTATCTCGACCGTGGAGTGGAGAAGGGCGGACCGGATTGTGCGACCAGCGGAACCTGCAAACCCGGATGCGACTGCGATCGTTTTTTAGAATTTTGGAATATAGTCTTCAATCAATTCAACCAGGACACCGAAGGGAATCTTCACCCTCTCAAACAAACCGGGATCGATACGGGCTCCGGACTCGAACGCGTCGCGTTGTTATTACAAAACGTGGATTCTGTCTACGATACGGACGAACTTCGGAAGATCATTTCCTTTTACGAAGAATTATCCGGTCTCAAGTATTCTTCCGAAAACAAAACTCCCTTTCGAGTTGTGACCGATCATATTCGCTCGGTTCTCTTTTCAATCGGGGATGGAATCTATCCGGATCGAACCGGAAGAGGATACGTGATTCGCCGTTTGATCCGTCGAGCTACGCTCTTCGGAAGAAAGTTGAATTTCAACGAACCCTTTCTCTACAAACTCGTGGACAAGGTCATCGAAATCTATCAAGGCCGTTATCCGGAACTCGCAAAGAATTCGGCATCACTGAAAAAAACGATTCTCGCGGAAGAGGAACTCTTTCACAAAACTCTGGAACTTGGGCTCGAGAAGATAGAAACTCTCGTTCATAAAACAAAATCTTCCGGTCAAGCGGTCTTTTCCGGTGCGGACGCATTCTTACTTTATGGAACGTACGGTTTTCCTGCGGAGATGACCGAAGAAATCGTTGCGGAACACGACCTCTCCTTCGACAAAAAAGGCTTTCAAGAAGAATTGGAAAAGGACAGACAATTTTCCAGAGAATCCTGGAAGGTCCACAAGGTTTCTTTGATGACCGGACTCAACGTCGAAAAGACCGAGTTTTTAGGTTATTCTTCTCTATTCGAAAAAGGGAATATTACACATTTATTCTTTGATCATAAACCGACTTCCGTTCTCAAAGAAGGTCAGGCGGGCGCCATCGTTTTAAACAAAACGCCTTTTTATCCGGAAGGTGGGGGACAAGTCGGCGACACCGGATTCTTACGAAACGGAAAGAATGTCTTCAAGGTTCTCGACACACAAAAAGAGAACGACGTCATCATTCACTTCGGAGAAGTCTTGAGCGGAGAATTCTCCACAGGCCAGGATCTGGATGCGGAAGTGGAGCCGCTTCGAAGAGAAAGACTTCGCTTTCATCACTCGGGGACTCACCTCTTAAACGGTGCGCTTCGCAATTTACTCGGCGATCACGTCCTTCAAAAAGGTTCGATCGTTTCTCCGGAATATCTTCGTTTTGATTTTTCTCATCCTTCCGCTCTGACTCACGAAGAAATTCGCAAGATAGAATCCTGGGTCAACGAATCGATTCGTAAAAACTTCGGCGTTGAAACCAAAGAACTCGCGATCGACGAGGCTAAAAAAACCGGCGCCGTCGCGACCTTCGGAGAAAAATACGGAGACAAGGTAAGAGTCGTTCAGATGGGAGACGCTTCCTTAGAATTCTGCGGAGGAACTCACGTTACACATACCGGAGAAATCGGATTCTTCTTTATCAAAAAAGAATCTTCTCCGGGGGCCGGAAACCGTCGTATCGAAGGGGTCTGCGGACCAGCGGTCATCGAGACGTTCCAAAATCGTTTCGCCGAACTCACCGAAGCCGTTCAAAACCTAAATCTAAAAATCAAATCGGAGTTAGGCGAAGAAGGAAAGAATCTTTGGATCACCGGTGAAATTCCGGGTCCGACGGAGATCCGCGGAAAGTTCGAAAGAGAAGGCGCCACCGCAGTCACTTTTTTCCGAGACCTTTCCGAAACGATCGCACAGAAGATAGAAGAGAATACTTCTCTTTTTCTAAAAGCTAAGAAATCCTTCGAGTCCAGAGACTTTGAAAACAATGCTTCCGTCATCGAATCCGTCTTTGCTTCCGCAACCGATACGGGCGCCGGGAAAATTCTTTCCGCAATCTTCGAAGACAAGGATCCAAGTTCTCTCAAAGGACTTTCCGATAATCTCAAGGTCAGGGAAAAAAATCTTCTCGTGATCCTTGGAAGTAAAACTTCGGAAAGCGCGAGCGTTGTGGTCACCTGTTCCCCCGAGTTGACCTCCAAGGGAATTCATTGTGGGAATCTCGTAAAGGCGGCTTGCACGGCGTTAGGCGGTAAGGGCGGCGGAAAGCCGGACATGGCTCAGGGTGGTGGAAAGGATATTCAGAATCTGGATTCTGCGATTTCCGCCGCGGTCAAAGAAGCAAAACAAATCTTAAGTGGAGAAAGAATATGAGCGATCCATCCTTCGACGTAGTTTCCGAAATCAGCAGACCCGAACTGATCAACGCGGTCACACAGGCTCTCGGAGAAATCAAAACCCGTTTTGATTTTAAGGGTTCCAAATCCGATATCCAACTCGAAGAAGAACAACTGATTCTTACTTCCGATAACGAAGGAAAACTCGAAAGTGTCATCGACGTTTTGGTTTCCAAGATGGCGAAACGCGGAATCGGTCTGAAGAATTTCGATTTCAAATCCAAGATCGAACCTGCGACCGGTGGAACCGTTCGTATGAAAGTCAAAATCCGAAAAGGAATGGAAAAGGAACAGACCAAGGAAGTCACGAGGTTGATCAAGGATTCCAAACTCAAGGTCAACGTGACCATCATGGGAGAATCGGTTCGTGTCGTCGGAAAGAAAAAAGACGATCTTCAAGAAGTGATTCATCTTTTAAAAACTTCCGATCTTCCCTTCGACGTTCAATTTACGAACTACAAATAAAATCGTTTCACCGAGGTTTGTTCTCGAACATTCCTCGTGTGGTCTTTTCCTCGATTTTCATAAAATCAAAACCTTCGCCGTTTGCTCCGTTAGACTTTCAACCTTTCCAATCCGTTCTTTTGAAGTCCGAGTTCGGTCCAAATCTCGGAAAGAGGAGAATTGCATCCTGAGTTTTTATTTTGGAGAATTCTTTTGCAAACTTCCTTCGAAAAACGAATGAGAATATTTCCATTTGAATCCGACTCGATAAACAATCGGGGTAGACGAGAATCGAAAGAAAATAAATTTCTCAAAAACTTCTACTCCGACCAAACTCATTCCGAGATTCGGTTGACATTCGATCGTGGATGATACAAAATCTGATCTCAAAAAGAGGCTGAACTGTTCCGGCTTCAAACCCAATCTAAGAATGAGTTCTCACTATGCCAATGACCGAAATCAAAACGGATAAAGATCTCGCCAAACTTCCGGAAGGAACCTTGGCCGAACTTTTGGATGGTGAAATATTTATGGTTCCAGCTCCGATTCCCGAGCATCAAAGAATTTCCGGCGAGCTTCATTTTTATCTAATGCAGTTTGTAAGAAAAAATCAAAACGGCATTGCCCTTGCTTCTCCCATCGATGTCCTGTTAGACGAACACAACGTCGTTCAACCCGACCTGATTTTTATATCAAAGGAACGAAGTTCTATCATCCAAAGAACTCGGGTGGAAGGCGCCCCCGATTGGGTCGCCGAAATTCTCTCCGAAGGGAACGCGTATCACGATCTTAAGACGAAGAAGAAACTCTACGAAAAACACGGGGTCAAGGAATACTGGATTTTGGATCCGATGGAAAGATCGATCGAGATTTTTTCCAATGGAGAATCCGGTTTTAAACTCTTTGCGTCGGCGACTTCCGGATCCATCTCTTCCGTTCTTCTCAAAAACTTTTCCGTGGAGTTGGAAAGGATCTTCGGAAAACCGGATTCCATCAGCCAGTTTCAAATTTAATTCCTGTTTCGTTTTCCGGGATTTCTCAAGAAATAGGCGCAAGATTTCGTGGAGTCGGAGGTCTAACTTTTAGAGAAGTGAAGAATCCTTTTCTAAAACAAATCCTCGGACAAATTGGTCAAACTAGTATGAAAAATTTTATCCTCGCCACTGTTCTTTTAAGTTGTGTTTCCTTCGGAGTTTTTGCCGAAGAGGAAAGTCCGGTGAAGTTCAAACTGGAGAAAAGTTTTGGAAATTCTTATCTCTTAAAAATCGTTCATCCGTCCAATTTCGGAATTCAAAAAGACGCGCCTCATAAGATTCTTCTCAACGCGGGTAAGGGCGTAAAGGTGGAGAAAGCGAATCTGACGGTGAAAGGAAAAACTTCCGAAAAGAAAAAGGAATACCTTGCTTCGGTCGATCCGATTCAGCTTACGGTGACTGGAAAAGGGGATTTGGAAATTCACGGTAAGATCTACTACTGTAACTTCGACAAGAATATCTGCATCCCCGGAAAGATCCAACAAGTGGAAATCATTCAGTAACGTTGCAGTCCTGAAACATCCTTTCTTTGGAAAGGATGTTTTCGCTCCGAGAAACGGTTCGTCTTGGGAAATGCCCAAAGCACGATTTTAAAAGCCCGGAAAGTTTTCGGAGAAAAAGGATATTTTGAAATCGAAAACTTTCCCCGAAAAAACACTCTCGATTTTTCGAATCTTCTTTTCCGAGCAACAAGGTTCCTTCTAAAAGGTGAAAGATTCCTTTTCTTCCTCTTCTCCTTTGGCTCCGTTCCTAGATAACAACGGTTGCCTCCAAGAAAAAACCGTTTCGGATTCAAATTTCGTCTCGTATCGATTTTGCAAAATCAGAATTCTCTCTGATCCAAGAAAACTCCACCGTGTCACTCGTGATTTTGTAAATGCCCTTTGAAATTTTAAGGGAATTCTTTCCGAAGTTTCCCCTGTTTGAGGACGACTTCGTTTTTTTGGATCCGAGTCGTCCGTTAGCCGCGGTTCGTTCGAGTTTGAATTTTGAGATTCGGAGGGCAACGCGACGAGAATGCCGATCATCGAGTCCGCCTCATTGTATCCCTCGTTTTCGAGGGGCGGATGAAAATGACCGGAATCTGCATCGGTAACATCGTTTAGAAAAATCAAAATTGAAATCCAGAGAAGGATGTTTTACAGTCGATCGCTGGTGGGAGGGTTCATAAAAGAAACATAAAATTCTAATATGTTTGCGATTGTCGATCTAAAAGGAGGATACTTCCTTTATTAAAATTTTTAAGGTCAATTTTTCCGATACAATCGATTTGAAAGTCGAGGAGAGTCTGGACCGTCTCGGAAAAGTTCGTTTGAAAAAAACGTCGATCGTCGGACAGAATTTCCAACCGCGAGTCGAGATCGATTAGAGCTTATCTTTTCAAAGAGGATTTCAAACCGGGAGATTGGACCTGAAACAGAAAGTAGGTCTTTCCATGAATCGCACCCGATGACTTGACGATCTTTCCCTTGGTCTCGACCAGTTCTTTGATGACGATTTTATCGGAAGAACGAAACGTTTCCCCTTTTTCGGCGATCAAAAGATTGATCGCTCTTTTGCGGGCTAGGTCCTGTGCGTTTTCCTGACTTCCTTCCAAAGACGAGATGACTACTTGAAACGTATCTCCGTTGATAAAACCTTCGGCCGCCTTGATGTATTCGTCCGCAGAGTTCGAGTTCGATTCTTCTTGAACCGTGGTCGTGGATTCTTCCCTTCCATTTTCAACGGGTTTCCTCGCACCGGAAGAACATTCGATGAAGAATAAGATCGATAGGATGCAGAAAAAAACAAGTCTCATGGAGCCTCCGGCGTTTCTTGTTTAGAGATCGGTTGAATTCCCTTTCGTATCACGTTCGCATACAAATCTTTCTGAATATTTCTATAAATGAAAGTACAATTCGCGGGGTCGCTATAGTCTTCCCGAAAAAGAAACATGGAATTTAAAAACCACGCAAAGGTTCCTCTGTAAAGCAAAACGTCTTGGCCTAAAAGTTTGGCTTTCTCCTTTTCTCTTTCTGCGGCCCTGGGATCGGGAAACGAAGAGTTCGCGGAAGTACTAGTCGAAGACGCATAGGGATTGAAGGTCTGATTCGAAGTGTTGGCGGAAGTCCCCGAAACCGCAACTCCTCCGGGTGTGGCGCTTACCCCGGTCGTATTCGAAATCTGAGAAGGAAGGGCCGGGTTGGTATTGTTGTTTGTCGGGTCCGATTGAAGGCTTCCGTAACGACTATCGTTCTCTCGGATTTCCTTGATAAGAATCGATACCGCCATTTCGTCTCTTTTTGTTTCCGCGATCTTTCTACACTGTTTTCTCAATTCTAAAATTCCTACGTCCTTGGTTGGAAGAGAAACTTTGACAAGAATCTGAAAGAATTCTCGGGAAATAAAACCTGTGTCCTTTACGTTTTCCAAAACCTTCTGTCTGTATTCCGGATCCGCGGGAACGCAGGAAAAGAAGAATAAAATCGCGATTCCTAAAAACAGATGGTAAGACCGCATGAGACAATCATTTCCCGATCGGAAGTAAAAGGAAGCAGGATTTTTTTAGTGAACTTCTGGACACCAGGTCCCAAAGAGGAAAGACTGTAAGCATGAGTTTCAAAAAACCGATTCTTAAACCTTGTTTGATTTTTGGAATCTGTCTCTTTTTTTCCTTCGTGTCCTTGTCCGCGGAAGGTTCCATTTTTTCGAGTCTCAAGAAATCCCTCGAAGAAAAAACAAGAACCTTTCAGATGGATAACGGTCTGCGAGTTCTTATGATGAAACGGGAAGATTCTCCCACGATCGCGGTCTATTCCAAATTTTTAGTCGGCTCCGCGGACGAAACCCCCGAGATCGCAGGAACGGCTCATCTTTTGGAGCACATGCTTTTTAAGGGAACCAAAAACATAGGAACCACGAACTTCGAAAAAGAAAAACCTTACTTGGAACAAATCGCAGTTTGGGGAAAACGTCTGGACGAACTTCGCATCCGGGAAGCGGAGATGAAACTAAAAGGTGAAGAACCTTCGGCGGAATTTAAGAGTCAAATCGAAACCCTTCGCAAACGTTTCGGGGTTCTTTTGGAATTACATCGTAAGTTCGTTGTTTCCAACGAAGACAATTTTATCTATTCCCGAAACGGGGGAGTCGGCTTCAACGCTTACACTTCGAACGACGTTACGAATTATCAGATTCTTCTTCCCGCAAATCGTTTGGAGATCTGGGCAAAACTCGAATCCGATCGACTCAAAAATCCTATATTAAGAGAATATTATACGGAAAGAGAAGTTGTCTTGGAAGAAAGGAGGATGCGCGTCGAAAACAGAGGTATGGGAATTCTTCGCGAGAAATATATGGACGCCGCTTTTCCGGAAAATCATCCGTATCGAATGCCGGTCATCGGTTATGAAAAAAATCTCGGATTCTTAGATCTCGAAAAGACCCAAAACTTTTTTAAGAATTATTACGATCCTCAGAGAATGGTGATCGCCGTCGTAGGATCTTTGGACTTTGAAAAGACCGAAGCAATTCTTCGTAATTACTTCGGAGATTTGAAAAAAGGAAAACCGGTTCCTCTGAAAAAAATTCCCGAAGTCGGTTTTGCGGGACCGAAGTTTGTTTCCGTAACACACCCGAGCAATCCATCTAAAATTATCGGATTTAATAAACCGACATTCCCTCATCCCGACGACGCGGTCTTCGGTATCATCGACACTCTTCTCGCCGATGGAGAATCGGGTCGTCTTTTTAAAAGATTGGTTTTGGAGGAACAGATCGCGCAGGGGGTTTCCTGCTGGAACGGAGATCCCGGCGATCGGCTTTCCAATCTTTTTTCGATCTACATCACGAACAATCAAAACGCGGATCAGAGAAAAGTGGAGAATGTGGTCCAAGAGGAATTGGATCGTTTAAAAACGGAACCCGTCACAAAAGAGGAACTCTTTCGGATCAAAAATCAAATCCTCGGAAGTTATCTGAGAGGTTTGGACGACAACGGAAAACTCGCCGACGTTCTTTCTCTCTTTCAACTTCTCTACGGAGATTGGAAGGAACTCTTAAGAGGTTACGAAGAATTGGACGCGGTCACTCCCGAGGACGTACAAAGAGTCGCGCGTAAGTATTTCGTTCTCGAAAACAGAACGATCGCCGATCTCAACCCTCCCGTCAAAGAAACAAAAATTTCGGAAAAATAGGACTCGAACGAAAATAAATTCATGAAACCTTATATTCAAAAATTCTACTTTATTCTGATCGTTTCGATCGTATTGATTTCACCGGTTTCTTCGGCTCCCGGTGACTTTGTGAAGAACGTAAAAATTCCACCGTTGAGTTTCGAGTTTCCGGAAGTGCAGACTTTTTCCTCCGGCAAGGGAACTGAAGTTTTATTTTTGCCCGGGGAAGAATTTCCGCTTAGGAATTTGGAGATTCATATTTATTCCGGAATTCTTTCCAATCCGGAGTTACGTCCCGAAATTCCGGAACTTTTTGTGGAAGCCTGGAAACACAGCGGAACCGCTTCCGCACCCGGAAGTAAATTTTTGGAAACCCTCGAAGGTTACGGCGCCAAACTCGATACCGACGCGAATTCCGATAAGATCGTTTTGACGGTTTCTTATCTTTCCAGATTTGAACAAAATATTCTTCCTCTTTTGAAAGAATTTATTTCCAATCCTTTGTTAAACGAAGAAGGATTTTCGGTCGCAAAACTCAAATTAGAGGAAGCGATCAAACGAAGAAACGACAAACTTCCGGACATCGCGTATCGTAAGGCAGCGGAACTCGTGTATAAAGGAACCGTTCTGGGCAAAAGTGCGGAATTGGATTCCCTTTCCAAAATTCAATCCTCCGATCTGAAAGATTATTTCGAAAATATAGTCTCCGCTTCGGAAAGGGTGGTTTTGTTAACGGGAGATTTGGAAAAAAAAGACGCCGAACCGCTCGCGGCTTTTTTGCTTCCCGATCGGGCTTTTGTTCGAGAGGACAAAAAACTTCTCGTAAGCACGCAAGGACTAAAAAAGAATCTGGATTCTCTTCCGTTTCAGATCTTGAGCGTCGATAAGGACGCGACTCAGAGTATCGTTCTTATGGCGGGAATTCTTCCGGCGCATAAGGATCCTGATTTTTATGCGATTCAACTTGCGAACTACATCATCGGAGGCGGCGGTTTTAGCTCATACTTTATGCAAAAAATCCGTTCGGACCGGGGTCTTGCGTATTCTTCCAGCAGCGCCGCTTATTTTGAAAAAGATTACGGAGTCGTCTACTTTACGACTCAGACAAAAACTTCCACGACCAAGGAAGTTTACGATCTAATGCGAGAAATATTAAGCGAAGAGACGATTTCCAAGATCACCGAACAGGAACTTGAAACGGCGAAACAATCGATTGTTAACAGATTTATTTTTCAGTTTGCGGATAAGATGGGGATTCTTCATAACACGCTTCGATTTAGAGAACACAATCTGTCTTCGGATTATCTTAAAAATTATCGCGATAAGATCCAAGCGGTCACTCTTTCCGATCTGAAAAGAGTCGGAAAAAAATATTTTGTCAGTTCCGGAGTAAAGACGATTCTCACCGGGCCGAAGGATATTACAAAGGGAATCAAGGAAGCGGTCCGGACGATTTCTCCGGAGGAAAGGATTCCCTAAGTGTATTGTAAGTTCCAGCACAAACAATATCAGTTCGAAGGAATTTCGGAAGGTGGAATACGCACTTCCATCTATCTTCCTTCTTTGAGTCTGATGTTTGATATCGGCGCGCAGAATCCGAATCGAATCCATCTGGATACGTTGCTTTTGACTCATTCTCATCTGGATCATTCGGCGGGACTTCCGTATTATATTTCTCAGAGATCTCTTCGGAAACTCAAACCGCCTAAGATTTTTGTTCCGCCCGCATTGGAAGAACCTATGAGAAAAATTTTGGATCTTTATTCTCAGATCGAAGACTTTCCGTACAATTACGATCTGCGGGCGGTGGCTCCGGGTGAAAAAGTGGATTTGGATTCCACTCATTTTTTCTCCCCTCACAAAACGTTTCATCGTGTTCCTTCCCAAGGTTATACGATCTACGAAAAAAGAAAAAAGCTCAAAAAAGAATTTCAATCCCTTCCACAACACGAGCTGAACAAAATTCTCAAAGAGAATAGGGAAGTTTCGGAACTGAGTTCCTTCCCCGTGATCAGTTTTTCCGGCGACACTAAGATAGAATACGTTTTGGAAAGTGAGGACGTCGCTAATTCGAGTATTCTATTTATTGAATGTACTTATATAGACCAAGAACGCAACGTGGCGCGTGCGAGAGAATGGGGACATATCCATCTCGACGAGATTCTCGAAAACCTTTCCTCTTTTAAAAACGAAAAAATCGTTCTTATTCATTTTTCAAAACGTTATCCGATTCCTTACATTCGTCAAGTCCTGGCGGATAAGATTCCGGACGATCAAAAACATAGATTTCATCTTTTTATTCCATGAGCAAAGGGAGTCCTCCGGGTAAATACGGGACCTCCGTGTTTCTGGAAGGTCTGGAAGAACGAATCGATTCCGAGCTGATTCCTCGTCCGGTCGCGATTCTTTATCAGATGGAAGAGGACGCGTTTGCGGAAGGAGTTCCGGTGTTGACTCCCGCTTCGGGTTCCGTTCTCAAATTTCTCGTAGAATCGGAACAACCCGAGGAAGTTTTGGAACTCGGAACGGGTTACGGGATTTCCCTTTTTTGGATGGCGAGCGGTTTAAAAAAAATCACGAAGGTCGTTTCTTTAGAAAGAGAAATTTATTATATAGCCAAGGTTCGTTCTTATCTTGAAAAACATCCCTTCGGCGATCTGGAGATTCATCTTCTCAAAACGCATTGTCTTCAATACCTCAAAGAAGCGAACGAAGAAGGTACGAAAGAGTGGAAAGGTAAGTTCGTATTCATAGATTGTGATAAGGTTCTTTATCCTGAAATTTTTAGAATTTTAAAGAAGCTAAAACCCGACGTCGCTGTGTTCGATAACGTGCTTTGGCACGGTAGAATTTTCGACCCGGATAGACAGGCTCCTTCCGATAAGGCCGTCAGGGAATTTTGGGAAGAAGTGAAGAATTCCGAACTTTCCTATACTCTCTTCCCGGTCGGAGACGGTTTGCTACAAGTTCGTTTTCGAGAGAGATAGGTTTCGAACAGCAAAACAAACTCTAAAAATACTAGTTGCGTTTTAAAACGCTGTGTTATACTTCCCCGTAGGAGATCCGCATGTCATTAAAAAGTTTCCAGATTTCATTCGTCCTATTCTTATTCGTTTCCCTTTCAGTCAGCGCCCAATCCGGCTCCGCTAAAGACGACGGAAAAGGGAGCGAGCTCGCGAGTGCGGCTAACGACCCGAAATATCAAGGCGACTATTTGGAAGAATTTCATTACGCGAGAACTTTGGATTCCGTAAAAGAAAGAGTGAAAAATGATATCCACGCCCTTTCCACGGTGACAAAAAATTTCGGATCGAGCGTCCAAGGTTCCAATGAAGAATTGAACTCCATCTGGAAACTATACAACGACGCTTTGCATTATTATTACAGAAGACAATACGTGGTCGCGGGAAGAAAAATGCGCGAGACGAGCGAGAGCGTCGACAAACTCTACAACAAGTTTTCGGATCAATACAACAAAAGGACGGACCAACTCCTCGGAGAATGCGCGGATACGATCGTAAGCGTGGAACAAACTCAAAACGGAATGACTCCATCCACTTCCGCAAGAAGCCGCGAAATTTCGGCCAATCATCACAAACTCCAGATCGCCTATTATCAGATGATCCAAGCCGATAGAATGCGGAAGGATTCCAGATATAAGGATTCTCTCATCCATTTCCGTTTAGCAAAAGAATACGGAATTTCGATTTTAAGTAAGTTGAAGGCTGAGGAAGAAAGTAAGAATATCCGCGAAAAATATAAAGTGGACCTGAGCGACAACAGAAATATGGTGTTCTCCGAAAGCTCAGACAATAAGGATCCGCAGAAAAAATAGTGAGGCGACTGAAAAACTTTTCCTTCTTTTTAAATTTTTTCTTTTTATCGATTCTTCTTCCGGGTGCGGTCGTCGAGGCCGGCCCCGGAAAAAAGGAAGAACTCGATTCTATCCAATCCCCAGTTAAAACTTTTAAAGTAGTGATCGATCCTGGACACGGGGGTGTCGATCTCAAGCCGAAAGAGGATCACGGTGACAAATACGATCCCATCTCGGATAAATATCTCGAACTCTACAAGTCCGGAGCTTCCTCCAGAGGAAGAAAAGAACGAGCAGTCGTATTAGAACTTGCTAAAGAACTCAAAGAGATTCTCGACCTTACGAGGACGGAAGACGGTTTTGAAACTTTCAAAACGTATATGAAGTCTTTTACTAACGAGGATCTTCCCTGGATTAAAATCGATTCCGTGATGACAAGGAACGGGAACGCCGAGGAAAGGGAATATTCCGCGAACGAGGATCCGAACGCTCCGTATCGTCTTTTCGATTATCCGGATAAAAAAACGAAAAAGATCAAACAGGGAAGAATTTCGTTTATCAATCGGGAAAAACCGAACTTGGTTGTTTCTCTTCATCTCAATCCGAGTTACAAGGAACATCCCGGCGGAATGGCTGCAGTGCTTTCTCCTTCTTATCGAACCTTCTATGTTCTCAAGGGAATTTCGGAAGGAAGATATGCGGAAGAAAAGTTTACCGATTCTCCCTGGAGTCACTGGATGATTTTTAAGGAAGGCTGGTCTCGTCTGGAGAATGCGGTCGCGGATGCCTGGATTTATTTTCACGGTTATTGGCCGAATAAAAAGGGAAATAAAACGGATCTCTCCGCGTTCGAAGGTTATCGCCAAAATATGGTTAGTTGGAGATACAAGGATCTCCCCGGCTGGGAAGAATTAGCCAAGGTGGGCGGGAAAGGACCGTATTCTAAAACTCATAAAAGTTTTTCAGCCGAGGGAAAATTTTGGGAAAGAGAAAAGGCCGAACCAGAACTCTGGAGAAGAGAAGACGGTAGAGAAGGATTTGGCGGAGACAACCACTACGCTTCGGCGGAACTTATGCGTTTTGTTCAATACGGACTTCGTAAGAGAAGTGAAGAAGGAGACGATTCTCCCGAACCCGGCCCGATCAACAAACCTTATCTTTCCACTTACGCGTTACCCACCTTTGTAAACGCCATCTCGGCTTATTTAGAAATCGGTTATATAGATAAGGAAAAAGATATGATCCTTATGACCAAACGCAGAAAGGATGTCGCGATTTCTCTCGCCGCCGGGATTTATTCCTTAGTTCACGGAATCAAGATCAAACATCAGGAATACCCTTACGTTCCGGTCGGTAAAAAGATCAACTGGGCGCGTTATGAGAAATGGAAGGAAGGAAATTATTTTCAAATCGTAGATAGTGAAGATTGATTTTCTCTTCCCTTTCTGAATCTTATATCTTTTTGAAATCCGATCTTTGTAAATTTCCACTTTTTTCCACGAAAAAATCATTTCAAAAAAGAAAAACGACCCTGGAAGATGATCCCGATTCTTCTTTCTCTTCCCTGAAAGTCCGATTTCATGTCCTCCCGATCACCTTTCGTTCCCTTTGAGATTTTCCGAATCCGATCTTGGAAAAAAATACTTTTCCGTCGGTATAACAAAGAGAAGGTGAGGAATCGATTTAGGTAAGGTTCAGTCTTTTAGAGAAAGAAGTTTTAGAAATCGTTTTTCTCTCAATAAATCTTTACCGATTTTCTCAGATAAACCTTCATAAATGTTTTTGGAGTGGTAGGAAGATGATTCTAACCAATATTAAAAAGATAACAATCGTTTCTCTAATCGTACTCGGCATATTCGTATTATCTTGCGAAGATGAGGATTCTAAAAAAGCGCTGACTTCGGAAAGTGTAGTTCCTCTCCTCACTTCGGGTCAGGGCGGAACCGTTCCTTCTGCGGTAACTCCGAATCCGGGAGAATCAACGGGAAGCGAACCCGTTCTACTTTCCGTTACTCCAAGTCCGGGAAGTGTGAAAGTTTTTAGTTTAACGGATTTGGGATATCTCCCCTTGGGGCAAACTTGTACAGACTATGATCTTCCTTCGGGTGATCTTCAAGAAGGTGAGGAGGTTAAGGTCAGACAGATCCAACCGACTACTTCGGGTCATATCGTAGTAGAAGCGTTATTCGACCGTCCAGTTACTTCTAAGTCCTATCGTCTGGATATGAGGATCGGATCCTCAGCCGGCTCCGGAACTTTTACGGAACCGACCAGACCGAACTCAAATACGATCCGCTTTAGCCTGCCGTTTCAACACGAGTTTCCGGGAATTTCAAGATTGTCTACGGACTTCGTAGATTCGAACGCGGATAACGAGCTCAGTTTCCATCTTGCCGAAAGGCCTGCCAATAGTCCTTTCGGCATGGGAAATCTCGTTCATAAATGGAAGAGTACGGAAAAGTTCGAGGCTCCTTACGATTCCTTTAACGCGAAAGTTTCCTTTGTCTGCGAATCCGCGGAAGCGTCCGATTGTTACGCGAAAGTAAAATATCGTTTGCCTTCGTTTGAGAACATGGCGCTTCTTACGGACATCAAAGATTTCAGTCTGACCGTGCTGTTGACTCATCCTTCGAATGGACAGACGATCGGGCGAGGACATTTGGACATGGCGGATTGTTACTTCCTTGCGAAACAAAATTCATCCCATGTATGGTATTATGAAGCTAAGGTTAAATTGAACCAAACCCAAGCCTTGTTTACACCTCAAGATTTGGTTTCCGGTAATTACAAAGTGGAAATTCGGAACGACATTCAGTTCGGGCTTCTTATCAACGGAGCTCCCTACATTGGGAATGTTCGTTATAAAAATTCCGATATTCTCCGCGAATAATTTTCTTTTCCACCGTTTCTTCTCTCGCGAAAATGGAACCCGGTTCTCCCTTGAGATGCCGGGTTCCGTTTTCATCGGATCTCAATTCTCTACAGATAAACGTTTCAACGGTCATGCAGTTTGTGAACGACCTGTTCTCCCTGGGTCGCTTCCGTGTTCGCTGAAAAGGGGAGTCCAGCTTTCCGAACTTTCCAAATTCTTTTAGCAAAGTCTGCAAAAATCATTTTTATCAATAACGGGCTTTTGGCTTGGATTTGAGAATCGAAGCAGGTCGGGAATTTTCTCCTTCAAAACTTCCTCCGAGCGAAACCGAATAGAACAATGCTTGGTGGTGACTTGGATTCTGGAACGACGAGTTCCTGTGTTTGAATCACGTCTTGCAACGAGAATCGATCCGCAAACTTACAATAATTCATGATTTTTTTACATAGATCGATTGAGTGGAAACGTCTTGTCGGTCTTTGGACACCAATCCTAAAGAAGATATACTTGATCTTCGATTGTATTAGTAAGGCAAGCAAGTAGAAAACAAAAACTTCTCCCTAAATCCTGAAAGGGTGAATACTTTTCAGAATTCCTTTGTAAATTCGAAAGATTCTAACTTTGACCAAACGTCTTTTGAATTGTGAAGTTCCGTTAGCTTTTTGTGTCCTATTTTGAAACCATGTATTTTGATCCGGATCCATTCTATATTCCCCCCGCAACTCTTTGTAAAACTTCGCTAGCGAAAGGTGTGAATCAATTCTCTTTAAAGCGAGAGTTTGCTTCGGTTTTCAGGTCGTAATTTTGTTCTTTTAATTTCCCAAAAGTTTAAGGATTGTTTTTTTCTTTTATTTTTACGCTAAAAAACGTTCTGATCTTCCGGTTTGAAACATTTACCTCGTCAGAAAATTTAAAAATTGGGGCGGTTTTTAACTCACTAAAAAATGAATACGAGTGTAATGAAAACTCCATTCTGAAATTGATCTTTCATTCCAGGAGCTCAAAACTCTGCTGAAAATCTCATTTTCACAAAGAGAAGAATTTTGGAAAAATGAAAAAAATTGAAAAAAGCTTGAAATCGGCTCGGATGTCCGCTTGTGATAAGAGCGCGGGAAAATCCCAAACGAACGGAAGTATGTCCTTCATTCTAAATTTAAGAACAATCCGAAAAGGTGCAAAACGGTAAAATTGATGAAACTGGAAATCCTTTTAGAAAAACTTTCCAATCCTGCAAAACGAGCGCTCCAATCGCTGAAGCTAAAAAAGATCGAAGACTTCTCAAAGTTTACAAAAAAAGAAATTTCCATCCTTCACGGAGTTGGGCCGAATACGATTGCGCTTATCGAAAAGGAAATGAAACCTTTGAAGGTGAATTTCAAAAAAACTGAAATTCGCTCCCGTTCGTTATCGGGTGTGAAGTACAAAACGATCGACGAATACATCGGTTCCTTCCCGAAAGAAACCCGAGAAATATTAAGCGAAATGAGAAACATCGTTCGCAAGGCGGCTCCTCAGGCAAAGGAAAAGATCGGTTATAATATGCCGGCCTTTGAATATAACGGTATTTTGGTGTATTTTGCGGCTTACAAAAAACATCTAGGATTTTATCCTACTTCGATCGCGACGAAAATATTTGCAGATGATTTGGCTCCTTATAAATATTCGAAAGGTGCGATTCAGTTTCCTTTGGATCGGAAATTGCCGAAAACTCTCATTTCAAAAATCGTAAAGTTGAGAGTCGAAGAAAACAAAAAGAAATTGAAATGAAAGAATTCTTGTCGATAAGGATCCTTTGACCCAAATGGATAGAATCTAAAAGAATTAGAATTTATCGAAAAGGATCGATATTGATGATTATTCAAAATCCGGAACTGAAAAAAAATATAGGAAGAGTCCTCATTGTGATTTTTTCGGTCATCTTAGTTTTTCATTTTTTTGTTTTGATTCGGATCATTCCTTATACGATTGTCTGGGGCGGTCGTCTTCAAAACACGCAGCAGATGTACGGATTCGAAATCGTCTCCATCTTGTTGAATTCATTCTTTCTTTTTGTGATCCTTATGGAACGGGGATATATTCGTAGGTATCTTTCGGTTGCGCTTCTTAAGGTCATTCTTTGGATCATGATTTTTCTTTTCTCGTTGAACACGTTTGGAAACTTGAATTCCCTCAATCAACTCGAAAGTATTCTTTTTACTCCGATTACGTTCCTGCTTGCACTGTTTTGTTTTCTACTCGTTTGATATGGCGGGAAAAATTTACTTTCTATGGATCCAAACAAAAAACAGCCTATGACAAAGAAAAAAAATATTTCTCTTTCTCGAAGGATGGAAGACGGACAAGCATTAGAAAAATATATTTTTCCAAATGCGTTCGAAGAATTTCGTCGGAAAGTTTTGGATCCTCTCGAACTGGAGGCCGCTCGTTTTTTTATCGAAAAAGAAAGTTTAGAATACGCCGCTTGTTTTTTTGAACTCAAAAATCAGAAGATCGTATTCCGCAGCGCCAAGATTACCCCGACCAAGGCAGGGCAATTCGTCACTCTTTGGAAACGCAAAAAAGGCGGTCCGATCGAACCGTACCATATTCAAGACGACGTCGATTATTATATCGTTCTTGCAAATCTTCCAAACCGTTCCGGACAATTTATCTTTCCAAAGGAAGCTTTATACGAGCATGGAATTCTCTCGGGCAAAAAGGAGGGCAAGAGGGGTTTTAGAATTTATCCGCCTTGGGACTTGTCGCTTAACAAACAGGCGCAAAAAACTCAAATCTGGCAGTCGAATTATTTTATGGAGAACGTCGCGGACCTCGAAATCGATCGAAAGAATTTTCTCAACCTCTTAGGTCTTGGAGAATAAAATGAATTTTCATCGAAGTTTCCTATTCTTTTGGATCGTTATAAATTTCTTTTTTCTTTCCTGCGATCGTGCGGTTTACGATCCTCAAAAGATCGTCCTTAGGACCGAAATTCTTTCGGAGACAAAAATCCTTACTCAGAAAAATCTTTCCTTCGCCGGAAAACGAGGTGGACTCGTTTCTCTTTCCGGGTTTTTTCACAAATTGGAAATACTGGAGGAGGCGACAAAAGACGGTGAAAGCGGTTATCTGATTTTGAAACCTTTTTCATTTTTGAGAGAATCGAATCCCTCTTTGGGTTGGCCTTCCTGGTATGCGTTCGATGCGGTGTTGGTCAACGTAGGTTGGATTCCTCAGAATGGAATGAATCATAGATACAAACATCTCAATTATGAAGAACCTTTGTTCAGGAATCCGGTTTCGATTTTTGGAAGGATACGGAATACCTCGAGTCCGAACATCTACAAAAAAACGGGCGTCGTAATTCTGAAACCGAAAAGAGAAATCGAACTCTGGAACGAAATCGATGATAAAAAGATCGCATCGAATTTACCTCCTTATGCTTTAAACGTTCTTCCGATTTGTTTGGATTTAATCGAAGGTGATTGAAGTTTTTGGAAGATTGGAATCGGATTCTATCGATACTTCTTCCGTTTTCAAGAATCGTCTTGGAACCGGATACCAATTCCATCAACCGATCTGAAAATGAAAAGTGATGTCTAAACAAAAACTATTGGAATTTATAGCCGACTTGACCTGCCCGATGGATCCCTTTGTTTTTGCGGGTTTCGGGTCGAATTACCAAGAAGAGTATTTATCCGAAGAGAACAACGTTTTTGAACTTGAGGATCGTTACATCGAACAATTTTTGTGTTCTTTCAATCTCAACGAAACCATTTCCCACTTGTTTTCCATTTTAATCACGAAACCCGTCGACTTTTATGAAAACTTGGCCACGAGACGATCCGATTTCTGGGACCATTCGGTGAATCTAATGATTGCAAAGGCGGCTAAGAAGAATCCGGAAGCCGTCTCCTCGCTTTTATTGTCGTCCATTCGGGAAAATCCTCACCTTCAAAAAAGATTCATCGAGTTGCTCGGTTTTTTAGACATAGAGATTTCCCATCCGATTCTTCTCGAAATGAAATCCGATTGGAAAAACTTGGACGTTGAAGAAATGGAAATCCTGGATTGCATCCATTTCGAATTTCAAAATCTTTCAGCTCCTTAAGACATTTCGTTTATCAATCCCTTAAGGTTGATCTTAGAATATCGATCGTATGTCCTTTTTGTTTTCGATTTTTAAATCGGGAATAGAATGATAATCCTCGTGATCTGCTTATAATTTGCGTTCGTGCTTTCTCCGATTTTTGGCGAAGGTTGCAGATTTATTATATAATATTTTCTTAAATCAAAGATGTAAGGTGGAGTTTTTATTTTTAAAAAATAAATCCGCAAATTCTTCGAACACTCTTGTTGCTTGGTGCAGGAAAAGTCTTGAAGAGAACTTCATCGAGTCTTTGAAAAAATTTGAAAGGATTATCAATGAAACTGAAAACTATCTTATTGGCGCTTAGTATTCTTTTTTTTCCGGTTTTGGTTTATGGAAAAGGACCGGTTAAATACTTAGCGTCTTTGAAAGACTCGACCCAACAAAACGTGAACGCCAGAGGAAGTGTGGATGCGATTTTGGACGAAGAAACCGGCAAGCTGAAAGTATCGGGATCTTACGAATATTTCGGAACGAATGCAACCGGTATTCTTGTTCAAACGGAAGGAGTAGAAGATCCGATTTGTTCCTTCAAACCTCCATACAATGCGACCAACAGTCCGTGGAAGGATTGGGGTTCGTGCGATTTGAACTTGGATCAGAAGAAGGCGTTGAACGCAGGTAAGCTTTATATTCTTATCAAGACGATCGGTCGCGAGGATGGACAAGTTCGCGGGGCGATTCTTCCGGAAACAAAGAAATAATTACCATTTAAGAATTTCCATTTACTGATCGATTGAGTTCGAGTTTGTCTTAGGCAACTCCCGAAGCCTAAGACAAATCCCTTTTTTCCTTGATTTGCCAAGTTCGAGTCTCTGAAATCGAAACGAATACCAGTTACAAAGCGCCTGACGAATTTTTATAATATACTTTTGCGATGGGCTCGTGATCTTAGGGATCGGATTTTATTTTAATTTAACGGCTCAATACATAGGATTTCCCTCCCTAGCGGAAGTGCGATCGAATTGGAGAGGGCAGAGAAATTTTTGTTTTATCAGTACAGCCTGATTTGTTTTTGTGCAAGGTCCAATTCTTCTAGTTTTTTCTTACAAAATAAACGAATCCTGATGGAGAAAATTTTCTAAAAATAGGAATTCTATTTTTGGTCCGAGTTTTTTCCGCGGTTGTTTATGGAATTGAACTGAAATACAAATCCTCCCTGCGTGGAGCATATCCTTGCCCAGAAGTTGTCTTGATCTCAAGAAGGATCTGTCGGAACTACGACAACTCTTCCGTGAAAGATGGGCGGCCCCGCCCTGATTTTGGGTGGTGGGGAGCGGTGGCGGGAAAATCTCGGGTGACTTTCCTCTATCACAAAATCAAACTTTTCGCAAGAAAAAATTTTCATGTAGGAACTCCTACAAAACCCTGTTCTCGGGACGATTCTTGTTTTTATTTCTTCTTAACTTGCGGATAAGGTTCTGGCGCGGAGGAGAAGGCGGCTAACGTAAAAGTGAGTCTGATTTTCCGAAAAATCGGATTTGAAATCTGTGAAGAATTTTTCTCGGACGCATTTCTAAAACGGTTTTGCATCGTCGGAAACTCCATTCTCACTTCCGGATCTATTTTTTTATTTTTAAAAAGGGATTTGTTCGAAGCCTAAGACAAATCCCTTTTTTCGAAATCTACTGTTCTATACAGAGGACTCTCGCTGTCGTATTGCAGTTGATCGTTCCGATATGGATCGACTGAACATCTCTTTCATTCGGTAGGCCCGTTTCTCCCTGGTTCCCTGCATCGGCTGAAAACCAATCTCCGCAGGAATTGGTCGCACTCCAGTCCGGATTCAAGGCAGTCCAGATTCGGGTTCCAACGGTTGTCGTAAAGGAATTCTGCAAAGAATTTGCCGGGTTGAAGTCAAAGAGACGTCGGCCGTTGGTTCGAAAAACGACAGTGGTTCCGTCGATTCTTCTGTAATCCGTATCCGCTTTTAGGATCCAGTTCACTTGTCCGTTTCCTTGGCCGTTGAAGTTCGCGTCCGCGTTTAAAGACGCGATCCTTGTGTTTTCTCCGCCTCCGTTTTGCGAAATCATCAAAGCCTTGAAACTTCCGGTAGTTCCCAGTCCGGTCGGAGTTTGAGTTCCGCAAAACGCATCCGCGCCGCTGATTCCTCCGAAATTTCCGTTATGAGCGTCGGCGGTGACGAAAATGTATCGGAATGCACGGTTGTTGGACGAAGAGGCCGACGCCGATTCGGAATTTTGCCGGAACAACAGTAAGTTCAGAATATCGGAATCGTTTGAACTACTTTCACCCGAACAAAATACATTCAAAAAAATGAATGTAGTAGTTGTTAATTTTTTGAGTATCGTTTTCATACTCTCAAGACCGAGACGGGGAAATTCTTTTGCATTTCTAAAAAAAATCAAACGCTCAATTTATAACCGAGGTCTTGAGTTATGAATCATAATTTCTCGTTCGATGAGAATGTCCTGAGACCGCCCCGAAATGAAAATTGTATGTTTTGAATTTTACTTTTTCTTTTTTTGTGACATCGAATCCGCTTCAAAAATATTTTTGTCCCATCCGCGGAAGTCGTAATACTTTGTTTTGGGTTCACCCGTCCAGCCGTGGATTCCTTTTTTTGGAAGAACGATCGCGTGGATATAGATAACGGGTAAAAGTGATAAGGCTAAAAGGAGAAAAGAGAACGTCCTTCCGAAGTAAATGGAAGTAAGGATGATGATCAGGAGAGTGAGAATATACTTTCCCAGTTTTCTCCAACTGGGGCCTCTTTCTTCGAAATGCCCTAAGAAAATATGTCCTAACAAAAAGAAAATGGTCACGACCGACACTTCTAACCATAACGAATCCGTATTCCACATTCTTTTGATTCTCCTTAACGTTTGTATCCAGTCAACCGCATAGATGGCTTAAACCCGACTGGAAAAAGCCCAAATTGAGACCGTAAACTTACTTTTTCTTGCGAATTTTTGATCGATTCCTCGAAACGTTACGCGAAAGCGCGCCCAAAATCGAACTTCCGCAAAAAACAATCCGATTTCTACTTGAGGGCGATCGAAATTCAGAACCGTTCTTTTTTTAAAAAAAAATCTCATCCGGAACGGGAATTTCGGAAAAATCAGATCGAAAAATCCGGTTGGAAATCTCATTCGAGTGCGATTTCTAAAACCACGGGGCAGTGATCGGATAGGCCGTTCTCGCTTTCCGGGATTCCGTCAAAGTCTCCGTCGTCCTCCATAAAGGGAATTTGTTCGAAGGCCGCGTTGGAAATTGAAAGGTCCGTCAGGATAAAATCGATTAAGGATTTGTGTCCCCAGCAAAGTTGTTTCGCATAACGTCCCGGATTTTTCAAATCCAAACCTTCCGAAAGAAATTTCCAAGCCTTTTTGTCCTTCCCGAGAGAAACGTTCATATCCCCGAGCAAAAAATACTTCTTTTTGCGTTTTAGAATTTCGTTTAACGTTTGGAGTTGTCTATATCGAAGATCGCGGGCTTTTTCGGAATGACCGGCTTTGAGGTGGACGTTTAGAAAAGAGTAGGTAGTTTTCCCGATGGAAACTTTCAGCTCGATTCCGCTTCTTGCTCCGGGCTCTAAGGAAAGTTCGGGATAAAGAAGAATCTCGTGAGAGACGAATTTCTTCTTCCAACAGATTCCCACTTCTTGTTGATAACCGGGAGTTTTTGTCACGGAGCAAAGATAAGAATTCGGAAGAATTTTGAGAACCGCGGCCTCATTCTCCACTTCCTGAAGCGCTAAAATATCCGGATCGATCTTGGAAAGATGGGTTTTGATTTTTTCAAAGTCGGATTCTTTTCTTGGAATTCTTCCTTTAGGAAATTTTTTCCGGTCTTCGATCTCGTCATAGAGAAACATCGCGTTGAAACTCGCGAGTTTTAGTTTTAAATTCTGTGCCTTGAGCGACTCCGCAGCGAGGAGAACAGCAAAAAAGAGAAGGATCTTCCCGGAAATTCGAACGATCCCAAAAGTTGGAGAATGAAGCATGGAAAGAAGAACTCCTTAGACAGTCCAAGTTCTTGAACTTTCCATTTTTTAAATCCAAGTTTTCACAAAAAAAGTAGATTTTTCTCCGTTCCGTCGCCTGGCTACGCTCGGATTTTTTTTTAACTTTCAGAACTTTTTTTAAAACAGATGAAACTTTTGTAATTGATTTTAATTCTCAAATAGCCTTCAAAATAAACGCAAAGAAAAGGCCCTGGATCTTCGTTTACTTGCAATTTTTCACAGAGACAAAAATCCTGTTACCAATACCAATATTGGATTCATAGGGACTTCATACGAATGAATAACAGAGCACTGAAACTTTCGGTACCGCTCATTGCCATCGCGGCCGTAGCGTATCTGATTTTCTCTCCCTCCAAGTATGTTGGGTATGCGCCCGATCAGCCTATACCCTTCAATCATAAGATACATGCCGGAGATAATAAGATAGACTGTAAGTACTGTCACACCGGGGTAGAAACCTCAGCACACGCCACAGTCCCCTCCACATCAACTTGCATGAACTGCCACTCTCTTGTAGCAACTTCCAAACCCCTAATCAAGACGCTTACAAAATCGTATAACGAAAACAAGCCGCTTGAATGGGTGAAGGTGCACGATATGCCGGATCACGTTCAATTCAATCACTCTCGTCACATTTCGAGAGGAGTGGATTGTTCTCAGTGTCATGGAAACGTAGCGGAGATGGTCAAAGTGAAACAAGTCGCATCCCTGAATATGGGATACTGCGTGGATTGTCACAGAGAGAACAACGCACCAACCGACTGTTCAACCTGCCACAGATAACCGGGAGTAATACTAAGCATGGATCAAAAAAATTTCCAAAAAGAAAAGAAGGCTCACTGGCTCTCTTATGATCTCAGAGACAAAGACGAAGAAGTTAAGGAAATGCAAAAAGCGGAATTCTTTACTTCTCCGGATCCTTTGATCGCAAGAATTAAGTCGGGAGAATTCGATCGCAAATCCTTTCTCAAATTGATGGGCGCCGGGGTCGCGATGACCTCTCTCAATTGTGTTCGTAAACCGATTGAGAAGATCGTTCCTTATGTGGATCTCAATAAGGCCGACGAAAACGCACAATATGATTTCGTAAAACACGGACATTCTTACTACTACGCTTCCGTTTATGCAGGAACCGGGATTCTAATCAAAGCAAGAGACGGACGTCCTCTGAAACTCGAGGGAAATCCCGATCATCCGGTTTCTCAAGGAGCGCTCGGCGCCGCAGGTCAGGCTTCTATCTTCGATCTATACGATCCGGACAGAGCGCAAGGACCGGCTACCATCGAAGGTGGTATTGAGGTTAAAGCCGATTGGGCGACCGTTGACGCAAAAGTAAAAGCGGCTCTCGCGGCGAACAAAGGAAAGTCGGTCGTTGTTACAAGACCGCTCGATTCTCCTTCCACCAAGTCGATCATCGGAGACTTTCTTCGCACAGTTGGCGGTGGAAAACACTACGAGATTTCTCTTACTTCTGCGGAAGAAGTTGTGGCAAAAGGGCAGGCCGCTTCCTACGGAAAGGCTCTGATTCCGAACTATCACTTCGATCTCGCGAACGTTATTCTTTCTATCGATTGCGACTTTATGGGCAATTGGCTTTCTCCCGAAGAACACCAAAAAGATTTTTCTAAAAGAAGAAATCTTCGTAACGGTGCGAAGGACGTAAACTTCTTCGTAGCGGCGGAATCCATTCCTACTATGTCGGGATCCAATGCGGATCTTCGTCTTCCGATTCGTCCCGGGGATCAAACCGCTCTCGCTCTTGCGATCGCGGCGGCTCTCGGCGAACTCGGAGCCAACACAAAAGAAGCGTTAGGCGGTGCTACCGTTGCGAGCCTCGCTTCTTCCTTAGGAGTGAGCGAAGAAAATATCCGTAAGACTGCAAAGGCTCTTTGGTCCAACAAAGGCAAGTCTCTCGTGGTTGCGGGAAGTCTCGCGGCGACGACCAAAGACGCAGTGGATCTTCAAGTTCTTGTAAACCTTCTCAACAGCGTTTTGGAAAACGACGGTAAAACCGTGGATCATTCCAATCCGAAAAAAGAAGGTTCTGCGGATTATTCGAACAATCTGAATTCTTTAGCTTCCGAGCTGAAAGGAACCAAAGTAGGCGTTCTTTTTGTAAACGACGTCAACCTGGTTTATCAAGCGGGAGAAGAATGGAAAAACCTTCTTCACCAAGCCGCGTTAGTCGTTTCTTTGAGCGATCGTGCCGACGAGACTGCGCTTGCGTCTAACGTTCTCGCGACCACCACTCATTTCCTCGAGTCTTGGGGGGATTCCGAAGTCACAAAAGGAATTTTCTCGATCCAACAACCTGCGGTTCGTCCTCTCTTCAATTCTCGTTCTTTTGAAGACAGTTTGATCGCTTTTGCGGGCGGATCTCTCGGCGGAGAAACGAGCTTTTACGAATACGTAAAAAATTCTTGGACTAAAAAACTCGGTTCTAAACAGAAATGGGAAGACCTCTTAAGAATCGGAACCACCGTAAAGGCGTCCGATCGTAAGAAGTCCGCCGGTTCTTCTCGGAACTTCAACCGTTCCGCTCTTAAAAAAATCGCTTCTCCTTCTGCGGGGCTCAAACTCGCGTTGTATGAAACCTCTGCGATCGGAGACGGTAGAGCCGCGAACAATTCTCAGCTCCAAGAACTTCCGGATCCGGTAACCAAAGTTACCTGGGACAACTACATTCTTCTTTCTCCCGCTCTTGCAAAAGAAAAGGGAATTTCTTCCAACGACGTTCTGGTTTTAAAAACCGGAAACAAAACGATCGAACTTCCCGCGCAGATCCAACCTGGAATGCACAAAGAAGCGATCGGTGTTGCGGTCGGTTACGGAAGAACTGCTGCGGGCGCCGTTGGAACCGGAGTTGGTAAGAATGCGTATGTTCTTTCCGAAAACGGTGTCTATTCCGGTCTCGCAGTCACTTCTCTGGAGAAAACAGGAAAGACTTACAAGTTGGCTTGCACGCAACACCACCACATGTTGTCTCCCGGTTTTAACTACCCGGATCGTCCGCTCGTTCAATCCACTTCCATTGAAGAATATCGTAAAAACCCAGCTTCCGGCAAGGCAGCTTCCGAGATTCCTAAGATTCTTAAAGACGGAAAACTCGTGGATGCGGTCGGAGCGAACCCGAATTATTCTTACCCCGGTTACAAATGGGGAATGAGTATCGACCTTTCTTCCTGCACAGGTTGCGGTTCTTGTGTGATCGCTTGTCAGGTGGAGAACAACATTCCGGTCGTTGGCCGTGATGAAGTTCGCGTGGGTCGCGAGATGCACTGGCTCCGTATCGACCGTTATTACATCGGCGAGCCGGATCAACCGGAAACTCTCCAAGTGGCTCACCAGCCTATGCTCTGCCAGCACTGCGACAACGCTCCTTGTGAAACCGTTTGTCCGGTTCTTGCAACCGTTCACAGTTCCGAAGGGATCAACGACATGGTTTACAACCGTTGTGTGGGAACTCGTTACTGCTCGAACAACTGTCCTTACAAAGTGAGACGTTTTAACTGGATGCAACACTGGTATAACGGTGCGGAAGGCGCGAAGGCTCCTCGTTATCTGGGACTCAATCCTGAAGTTACGGTTCGCGGTCGCGGGGTAATGGAAAAATGTAATTTCTGTTCTCACAAAATCGCGGAAGCGAAGATCGCTGCGAAAAACGAAGGTCGCGTTCTGAAAGACGGAGAAGTCAAAACCGCTTGCCAACAAAGTTGCGCCGCGGATGCGATCAGCTTCGGTAATACGAACGACAAAACTTCCGAAGTTGCGAAACTTTCTTCCGATCCAAGATCGTATCGTGTTCTCGAATATCTGAACGTCGGTCCTCAGGTTGCGTACCTGACCCGAGTCAGAAGCTCAATTTAATGGAGTAACGTAAAAAGCTATGTCAATGTCCAACGCAGTCAAAGAAGCCCTGGATATCCAGCCTCTCGTAACCGGCGGTAAGTCGGTTCGAGACGTTACCGAAGATATCCTTAGACCGGTCGAAGCGTTCCCCACTTCTTTGTGGTGGAAGGCTTTCCTTCTGGTTCTTACCATTACAGTCATCGACTTAGGTATCATCGGATATCTAATGTGGGAAGGTCTCTATATCCTCGGGATCAACAATCCTGTGGCTTGGGGATTTTTCATCGTAAACTTCGTATTCTGGATCGGGATCGGTCACGCCGGAACCCTGATTTCAGCCGTCCTTTATCTGTTCCGCCAAGAATGGAGAACAGGGATCAACCGCGCCGCAGAAGCGATGACCATCTTCGCCGTGTTAACCGCCGCTTCCAACTTGATCATCCACATCGGAAGACCCTGGGTGGGATTTTGGTTGTTCCCTTATCCGAACGAAAGAGGACCTCTTTGGGTCAACTTCCGTTCTCCTCTGATCTGGGATACGTTCGCGGTTTCTACTTACTTAACGATCTCTCTCGTGTTCTGGTATATCGGTTTGATTCCGGATATCGCGGCTGTAAGAGACCGTTCCAAAGGTGAGATGAAACGTAAGATCTACGACATTCTTTCTTTAGGTTGGGTAGGCTCGAACAAAGCGTGGTCTCACCTCGAGATGGTTGCGATGATCCTCGCGGCTCTTTCCACTCCTCTGGTTCTTTCGGTTCACACGATCGTATCCTTCGACTTCGCCGTATCCATTCTTCCAGGATGGCACACTACGATCTTCCCTCCATACTTCGTGGCAGGGGCGATTTTCTCCGGATTCGCAATGGTTGTGACTCTGATGGTAATCGCGAGAGAAGTGTTCAATCTGAAAGATTATATCACCATGAAACACTTGGAAAACATGAACAAGGTCATCATGGTCACAGGTTTGATCGTAGGTCTCGCTTACTCCACCGAGTTCTTCATGGCTTGGTATTCGGGTAACGAATACGAAGGTTTTGCCTTTGTAAACAGAGCTTTTGGTCCTTACGGTTGGGCTTACTTTATTATGTTTAGCTGTAACGTATTTTCTCCACAGGTATTCTGGTGGAAAAAACTCAGAACGAGCATTCCAGTTATGTTTATCATTTCTATCGTAGTAAACATCGGGATGTGGTTCGAAAGATACGTAATCGTTATGACGACTCACGCAGACTTCCTTCCTTCCAGCTGGGATATGTATATCCCAACCGTTTACGACTTTATGATGCTCATCGGAACGTTCGGAATCTTCTTCACGTTGTTCCTTCTGTTCTGTAGAATCATGCCTGTAATCGCGATCGCGGAAGTCAAAACCGTTATGCCAAGCAAAGACGGAGGACACCACTGATGTATAAACCTCATAAAGAACAATTTCATACATTTGAAGAAACGAGCGCTGGAGTATTCGGGCTCTTTGATTCTCCGGCGGAAATCATTTCTGCGGCGGCCAAAACAAAAGAGAAGAATTACACGAACTTCGATTGTTTCACTCCGTATCCGGTTCACGGATTGGATGACGCGATGGGAGTTCCACGTTCTGGTCTTCCTTGGGTGACTTTTTTCATGGGCCTTTTCGGATGCACCGTCGGTTTTGGAATGCAATATCTCACTCACAAGTTTGATTGGCCTTTGAACATCTCCGGAAAGAATTTAAACGCTTGGTTTGCCTACGTCCCAATCACGTTCGAATTCACGATTTTTATGGCCGGCGTAGGAACTGCGGCGGCGATGTTTTTCTTAACCAAACTTCCGAAAATCAATCGGAGAATTTTGCATCCCGATATCACTACGGACAAGTTTGCACTCTGGATCCCTTCTTCTTCTAAAGGATACAAGGAAGACGAAGTGGTTAGCTTTATCAAAGGTCTTGGCGGAAAGAACGTCGAGGTTGTGAAATAGGAGCAGCGACAAGAATGAAATTTACCAAATCACTGATTTTCCTTTTGGCCGCCGTTCTATTCTGGAACTGCGAGTCCAAAACGCCTCCTCTGGAATACTTTCCGGATATGGCGGATTCTCCGGCGAGAGAAGCCCAAGAAGCGGATCCGATCTCAAAAGACGGGGCCGCTTCCAGAATTCCTCCCAAGGGAGCAATTCCTGTGAATTATTTTCCATACGAATTTCTCGGAATGGACGTAACACAATTACCGAACAAAGGACTTGGAAATCCTTATAAGAATGATTTAGCGAATCTCCAAAAGGGAGAGGCGAAATATCAAACTTACTGTTCTCCTTGCCACGGCGTAAGAGGAGCAGGGAACGGAAGCATCGTAGGACCGGCGCCAAGAATCGGGTTTCCGGTTCCTGCAGTGATCTCTCCTAAGATCCAAGGGTATTCCGACGGACAAATCTATCACGTAATCACAGCGGGTTGGGGAAGAATGAAGAGTTATTCCTCACAAGTTTCTCCGGAAGACCGTTGGAAAATCGTTCTCTACGTGAGAAAACTCCAGGAATACGAGAACAGAACTAAAAAAGACGTGGCCAGGAATTAAGAATCATGGAAGTCAAAGTCGAACAAAATCTGATTAACTTTAAACTCGACTCCAAAACTCGTAGCGCCCTTTTCGGGATGATCGGGATCGGAGTTTTGAGTTTACTCATCGGGTATTTTACCCTATCACACACTCCTCCAAGACACGAGGGTGGACATTCCAATCCGGCTTGGTCCGCCTTTTTGATCGGAACCTTTTTTATCACAGGGATTTCACTCGCGGGAGTTTTTTTCACCGCGATCAGTCATATCACCGGTTCTCATTGGTCCGTCACGGTTAGGAGACTCGCGGAAGGATACGGTCTATTCTTACCGGTCGTCGCGGTTCTTTTGCTCGTAACCACCTTCGGAATTCACGATCTTTACGAATGGAGTCATGCGGACGTGGTGGCTCACGATCATCTTCTACAACACAAGAAACCTCTTTTGAATGTTCCTTTCTTTATCGTTCGAATGATTCTTTTCGGAACGGTTTGGTCCGTATTCGGATGGCTTTTTTATAAGAGATCGACGAAACAAGATCAGGATAAGGATGTAGCTCACACTCAGTTCAACGCAAGATTGGCCGGTGGGTTTCTTGTATTCTTCGCTCTTTCTTTTTCCTTGGCGTCTTTTGATTTGATCATGTCCTTAACTCCACACTGGTTCTCGACCATGTTCGGCGTGTATTGTTTTGCGGGCGCGTATCAAACCGGACTTTCCAGTCTCGTGATCATGATCTACTTTCTGAAAAAGAAAGGTTATCTCGGAAACCTCGTAAACGAAAATCACATTCACGATATCGGAAAGTTTATGCTCGGTTTCTGTACTTTCTGGGCGTATGTAGGATTTTCTCAGTTTATGTTGATCTGGTATGCAAACATCCCGGAAGAAACTTTTTTCTACGAGCAAAGACTCACGGGCGGATGGGAAGTAATCACTTACGCGCTTCCTTTTATTAAGTTTGTTCTTCCGTTTCTTCTTTTGCTGAATCGTCCAAACAAAAGAGATATCAATTCTCTTGTAAAGATCGCTCTTTGGATCGTTTTTACACAAGTGATTGAAATTTACTGGTTGGTTTTTCCCGCTAACTTCGAACACTTCAGTTTTTCCGGATTGATTCTTACATTCGGAGCGGTGATCGGTTTTATCGGATTATTCGCTTTTGTAGTTCTAAAACGTTATGAGTCTGCTCCATTGATCCCGGTTGGGGATCCAAGATTGGATCAAGCTCTTCACCATCATCAATAAAAGAGGAAGAAGAATGAAAAGAAATTTAACACTTGTTGTTCTCCTAACCGGAACGGCTCTTCTTCTGGGAGCTTGTTCCAAGTTGGCTCAGGTTACGAATCATAAGAATTGTGATCCTTCCCTGGTGAGTCCTTCTCTGAATCCTTCGGTCCCTATCTTTGCGGAAGCGGACGCGACCTCGGCTGTCAAAGAAAGGGTTGCGCCTGGAGCCGTGGTGAGAGTGTATGAGTATAGAAATCACGGTCCAAATCCGAAACCTTTTGTTCGAGTCAAGACCGAAAAAACCGAGGGTTGGATCAATCCGCGTTGTTTGGTAGTGGGTCAGGATCCTGAAAAATCGGTCTTTGCTTGGGGATCTCGTAAAGATTACGTTCCTTTTTACAATCCTGAAGATCACGAGCACTATCCAAACGGATACGAATTCCCGGATTATGCTTCTCTTCCCAAGGATAAGGTTCCGTTGGCGGAACTTGCCCCCGAACTGAAGAAGTAATTAGCAACCGTTACTACATTGGAAAGTTCCACGCCACCCGAAGAGGAGGGCGTGGATTTTTTTTGCTCAGATGCGCCTCGCCCGCGTCAAGATCATTCGAAAAATTGGAAAAACTAATGAGAACCGGCAAGTTGCCGATGTGAAATTCTTAAAGGAGTTCCTACACGGGGTTTTTTTCTTGCAAAATTAGAATTTTATGATGGGGGAAAGTCCTCCGGAGTTTTCCCGCCACCCACCCGAAATTTGCATAACCTTACCCACAAGTTAAGAGGAAATACGATGAGAATCGTATCGGGACATCGGTTTTGTAGGAGTTCTTACATGAGAATTTTTTCTTGCGAAAAGTTTGATTTTGTGGTAGAGGAAAGTTTCCGGAGTTTTTCCGCCACCCACCCCACCACCCAAGATCAGGGTGGGGCCCGCGACTTTCACGGAAGAATTGTCGGAGTTCCGACAGATTCTTTTCAAGATTCGACAAACTTGTAGGAAGGTTCTGCTACACAGTGCCTGGCTTTCGTTTTACGGGATCGTCATTGTTACGGCGGAAGGCTTTCTAAGATCCAGTTCACTTGCGGTTCAGGCAATACTGTGTAGAAGGAAGAATTTGTCCAAAAGGTATCCCTTGAGTAATTTTTCATCTGCAACGATGAATCACACGAAAATCAAAAGGTGGAATTTTAAAGAAGAAATAGAATATTTTTTGAATATTCAAAAAAAATTATACTCTTTGTTTTCGTTCATAGAACTAGCGGATTGCTTATAATCGTAGACTTCCTCAATTATAATCAGGGTTGTTGAAGGGCCGATTTTCACGTACCATCCTCTCTCAGGAAAAGCTGTAAGGAAAGTCTTACGGTAAAAGGGGGAGTGCGGTGAGAAAAAATTATTTTTTTCGTGATCGAGTCTTTTGGTGTTCCCTCCTTTGTCACTTTTTTCTTTTCGGGTGTTTGCAGGATCATTCTTCCGGACCTTTTATGGTATTGCTCGGTTATCCTACATCCTTAACGAACGAGGATCTTTTCCGATCGAACGAGAACGCTCCCACTCTGACGTATCCGGCGAGTTCGTTTCAATTCGTAAAAAACATAGCGATTTCTACGATTCGTCCGACGATCACCGGAGCTTCCACTTCCATCTCGATTTCCCCGGCTTTGCCCTCCGGTCTTACACTGGATTCGACGACCGGCGAAATTACGGGAATGCCTACGTCCAAACAAGTTGTTTCTTCTTATACGATAACGGCTTTGAACTCATTCGGTTCTTCTTCGGTTTCGATCCAGATTTCAATCGATGCACTCAATGCGGAATGGGAAAGTTTTTTAAAATCTCCGAACCCGGATATCGGCGATACAAGCGGAGGGTTTGATCTCGATCTTTCGGGAGATACGTTGGTGGTGGGAATGTGCGGGGAAGACGGCGCTCAGACCGGGATCGTTTCGAGTCCCTTTGCAGGTTTGACTTCTGTCGCGGACGACGATTCTGCGTCCGCTGCAGGAGCCGCTTATGTTTTCCGTCGCACGGGAACGACTTGGATCTTGGAAGCCTATCTCAAAGCTCCGAACACCGAGGCGAATGATCAATACGGTTGCAGCGTTGCCGTTTCGGGCGATACGATTGTGGTCGGAGCTCGCGCGGAAGACGGTGGGAACTCCACCATTGTTCATTCTCCCTTTGCTGGTCTGACTCCGGCGGGGGACGACGATTCTTTGATTAGCGCGGGAGCCGCGTACGTCTATCGGAGAACGGGAAGCACTTGGGCTTTGGAAGCGTATCTCAAAGCGCCAAATGCGGATCCCGGAGATCAGTTCGGTGTAAGCGTTTCGATTTCCGGCGATCGGATCGCGGTTGGAGCCGTTCAGGAGCGAGGAGGTCTTGGAGTGATTACACAAGCGCCTGCACCCGGTTTTACAGGAGCGACCGATAACGATTCTGCGCCAACATCGGGTGCGGTTTATATCTTTGAACGGACGGGAACGACTTGGGCTTGGGATGCCTATCTCAAAGCTCCGAATGTAGAAACGGGAGATTTATTCGGAGTCAAGATTCAAGTCAGAGGAGATACTTTGCTCGTGGGTGCGTCGAATGAGGACAGCGGAAATACGGCCATCCAGAATTCTCCTGGGCCGTCCTTGACGCCCGCCGGTGACGACGATTCTCTGAGCGGTTCCGGCGCAGTCTATGTCTTTCGAAAAACCGGTCCGAACTGGGCTTTTGAATCCTACCTCAAAGCTCCGAACGCGGACAACAGCGATCAGTTCGGCGTCAGCTTGGATCTTTCTGAAGATGGAAGTGTCGCGGTTATCGGGGCTTACAACGAAGACAGCGCTCAAACTACGATTTCAAATTCTCTCGGTCCGAATCTTACAACACTTGGAGACGACGATTCCGCGACTTCCTCCGGCGCGGTCTATGTGTTTCGAAGAAACGGAAACATTTGGGCGTTTGAAGCGTATCTGAAATCTCCGAACATCGAGGCCAGTGATAATTTCGGAAGAAGCGTTTCGATATCGGGAGATACGATCCTCGTCGGAGCCACTGGAGAAGATAGTTTTCAGACCGGAGTATTACATTCTCCCGCGACTCTTCCGGGTCCCGGAGTCGACGACGATAGCGTGTCGAATTCCGGTGCGGCGTATGTGTTTCGAAAAACATCTTCCGGATGGACCTTCCAATCTTATTTGAAAGCGCCCAATGCCGAGTCCTCGGACGCTTTCGGGATGTTGGTTTGTATCGACGGAGACTTGATGGCGGTAGCTGCGCAGAATGACGATGACGGACTCGGACTGATTTTAAACAAATCCAACGGCCCTCCTCCGACGCCTGCGACCGACGACGATAGCGTCTCGAATTCGGGGGCCGCTCATATATTTTACAAGTGATGAAAGCGCACTTCTGATCGGCTCCGTGAAAATCTTACCAAAAAGGGATCGATAATCCTACGAAGGTATTGAATCCAAAATAAGAGAATTTGAATTCTTGGAATTTTGGTCGCGTCCGGCGTGACAACGTTTAAAAAAACATTTTTCAATATAGGCCGGACCGCGCTCTCGGCTAAATCTGCAAAGCACCACAATCCAATTTTGTAATGTATGGATTTCTAAAATACGGCGGTGCATTGCAGTATATCGCCACGATCGCTCGCGATGGTGTTGGAATTATGAGACATCTCTGTTTTAAATCGTAATT
>NZ_JAFFPU010000069.1 GCF_016919175.1 Leptospira ainlahdjerensis
CTATTCGGGGAGCTATGAAAATCTTTTTTCATTGTTATTCGCCAAAAAGTTCTATAGAAGAAGGAATCTTGTGTTAAGGACCGGAGCTGAGAGCAAGGTCCGCGTAGCGGAAACACCCGAATAGCGAATGTCACGGGGAAAATTGCTTACGAACCAACTGCAATCACTACCAAGAAACCGGCTATGTTAAATATCAAATATTATAGTTACCTAATTATAGTATTCATTTCTTTTATTTTTCTCTATTCCGCCGAAGAAGAAAAAAATAACGGAAGCACGGAAATTGAAATTAGAGAAATGGTCAAAGCTTGCAATAAGAAATTAGATAAATGCCTTAGTAAATGTAATGAGGATTACCCCAAAAGACGAGATTTTCGTGGTCCAAAATGCAGAGATTACTGTGTGTTACAGCATAAGGAAAACTGTATTCAACCAATTTACTACAATTCCGGTAGGTTGCATTAAGCAAGAAAGTGATTCACGTATTGCCCATCATCCTCGTGAAATCAATTATGCAAAGGAGCCGATCAAGGTAAGTAGCTATGAACGATACAAAAATTATGAGTTTAATAGGGGATCAGAACGAATCTAAGAAAAATAATAATTTTTCTAAAAAATTATTATTTATTCTAATAATAATTACGCTATCACTTCAAATAGGATGCATTAAATCGCTCGGTAATTCAGTAGAAGAAGACCACTCAGTTATCTTGTCTTTAATTGGGTATGTCTTAGTTACGACCCAGCAGGGGCCATGCGGAAAATATGTGACCATAAGTTCTAAGCCACAGAATCTAAACTTTGTGTCTTATGTGAGTGCTGGAGTTAATTATTCAGGTGCAATAGTTTTTATGCCGAATGTAAAGACGACGAATCAATTAGTGTTATGTTCAAATTCGAATGTGAACTTTTATCAATCCGCTACCTTCGTAATAAGAAAAGATAACAATTGTAGCGTTGGTATAACAAATAATCCGAAGGTTAATAATGTGCTCGGAACGAATGCTTTGACCGGGAATTGCTATTCATATCCAATTCAAATAGATGGTTCATATACCTTGTCAGTCTTTATTGAAGGAAATGGTTTTCCAAATGATGCACAAGTCTATTTGCAATGAAAATAGGCGGAATTGAATTCTAAGATAAAAAATGAATCTCTTGACGATAAAAAGGAATTTATGAAAATTAAAAAAAGGCTGATATTATTCTTTATTCTGAGTTGTGTTACTCTGCAAAATTGTAAATCAAATGACAGAGACGATAACACTTCTCTGTTGGCCTTGCTTTTTACGTCGAATTACGTCGCAGGTTGTGCAACACCAAAAATAACGACGTCCGATTTGCCGTTAAAGTTTATTTCTTTTTCGATATTAACCACCCCGTATGTCGGCGGCTTGGCTTATGTAGAAAATTTAGAATTCGGGCGAAGGATAAATCTAAAAATGACAACCTCGGACCCGACTAAATACTCGCCACTTTTCTATAAAGCAAATAGTCCCTGTGATGTTCCTCAAAACTATTTTAATTTTGTGTCTTCATATCGATACTTCTTGGCTCGGGGGGCTAACATAAATACGACCGTTACTCCTTTAACTGGAAATTTAATGGTGATCAGCTCCTCAAAATTTAGTCCTAAAGTTATTCCAACAGATATTTCGGTTTCTTTGGATTCAAAGGCAATATGTAAAACTCCAGTCATAGCAAGCACGATAATTAAACCTATGCCATTTGATTTCGAAGGGGCAACTTCCATAGCGATTGTAAAAATCGAAAATTACGTTCCGAATCAACAAATAACGCTCACGTCGACTACTACGAATCTTGGTAGTTTTGTCCCGTTGGCCGTTCCGGGAAGCGACTCATGTTTTCCGACTTCATTCAAGGATATCCCTCTTACTTTTAATCAAGTCAACGCAAATCAAATCAGTTGGTCTTCTCCAACCGCTTCCGGTCCGATCACATTGCTTTTTCAATACCCTGACAGCACTACTTCGGCTCCAGCGGATATTCAAATCCAACTTCAATAGTTTATTGATGGGAATTGACTGTGAAGACTGCTCGTGAATTAAAGCAGAATCTTGTTATAGTGCTACTTATTAGTCTGTCTTTTTTTTGTAGAGAGACTCGGTATAATTCGATTCCGAAAAGATTAGATTTGGAAAAACTGTCCAGCGCAGAAATTACAAGTAAAGAAAATGAAAGACAGAGATTGTGTTATAAAGAATTGGATACTTGTTTTTCAGATTGTAATCAACGATTCCCAACAAATCAAAGGCCAAATCATGTATTTAGAGGAAGTTGTCGGGATTCTTGCGTTTCTAAGCTGAGAGAATCGACGGATTGTTTGATATTTTATGAATCGATCAGAAAGTGAAAACATCTCTTATTGAAAAAGGTAGAGATATTGATCCTCGAATTAAAGGTTTGAAAAGAATGAAAACTACGCCTGTCAAGATAGATCTTTTAAAACTTACCTCTCCCCGTTTGAAAAATAGGAATCCAAGTCAATAGAAGAGGCGGAGATTGTATTTCGACTTCTCACAAATCTCAAAGCTGTCCGGTAGCCTGAATATTTTAGAATCGCTTTACGATCTACGGGGCTTAGGTCAAGACCAAATAATTTCTCGTGTTCATCTAAATCATTTTCATTTAGTTCAACAGCTTTTAAATTCAAGAATTGCCCGCTCATTTTCCCCTCCATAAATCCAATCAAATAATGGCTCAAATAAAATAAAGGAATAAGAAAGCTAAGTTCACTCATCCTCTGTTTAAAATATCTGAATAAAGAAACTTTATTCATTCTTAATTTTCTTTTCTCGGGGTTCACGGATTGGTTTTCTTCCATGCTGAATCCCGAGTTTTGTAAGAATCTCTAAAACACGGGGATGGTTAGATTTACCCATAAATACATGAAAAACAGTGTAGTAGGGGATCCCGAGCGGCTTTAAAATACGCGCGATCTCAGCAATCGGCTTTTTCATCCTTGCGATTTTCATACATGCTTCTATTAATTCATCTTTTGAAAGTTTTCGGATAGAATCGGATTCTGATCCAGTTTCTGATTTTGAATCGTTCTCAGGCATTGGTCTTTGAGAAACACTCAATCATACGCCCATTCCTCAAGACCTTGGTCATCCAACCAATCATGGTAACGTTTTAGCAAATTCCGTTCTTCTAAATAATATTCCTGGAGAGCGCACCTTGTAAGAAGGAGATCAATAGTCTCCGCATCGCTTCGGGGTTTTCCGTCGGAATTCTTTATATCTAAGAGCTTCATGCTAAGTTTTAAAGATTCGAGTTTGTACCTAGTCATTTGCGAAAACCTTAATATCTAAAAATTTTGTTCTTATCGTTTTCTGCATATTATTCGGACTAGCTTTCATATTCCGTGCTATGGACGCTTAACGGACCAATACTTCACAATCTTCCTTGAAATGGAAAATCCCCAACTAAACTAAGGTTGGCCAGCATCGATAAATTCTTCTTTGGTAAGAGCCACGAAGCGGAACGCGACAGTTTTAAAATTTCGTTAAATTCTTGCTCTTTCAAAGGGGTCATTGCTAATTCCATATAGTTTTTTCGGGATAGAATCAGTTGAAGTATGAATTGTATTATACAATTCGTCAAATTAAAAAATTGCCATATACAAGAAAATGACAGATCCAGAAGTATTAAAACGCCTTAAAATTGTTTTTAACCACCTAAAAACGGCAAAAAAGCTAAATCAAAAGGAGCTTTCTTTGAAATTCGGGGTTTCAGAAAGCACGATTACTCGACTACAGAACGGCGAGAACGCGATTACTACTAGGTTTCTGACTCAATTAAGAACTATGTTTGGAGTTTCGCAAGAGTGGGTAATTGACGGAAAAGGAGATATGCTCCTTCCAAATGAGAGTTTTGATCAAAATTTTGAAGAAGATCTAAAATTACTTCGAAGTATTCGTAAAAAGTCAGGTTTAGGAGATTTAATAGAAGTTTTATTAAAACTTTCCGACCGGAACTTATCCGCGATCAAGGCGTTAGCGGAAAAATTAGATCCTAAGTGAGCCAGCTAATTTTTTTTTGAAAACAAAGTAAGAAATTATCTATTTGAGTTTTTGGTCAAATGTGACATAATTCTCATTATGTCACAAGTATTAGAAAGGCTTGCAGTTAAAAAAATCATCGGCCTGGAATCTCCGGATATCCTCCAAAAAATCAAAGACTTTGTTTCTAAAATATACTTAGATGCGGGTTATACCGATTCACCTTGGAAAAACGTAAACTATGATCTTTGGTCTACTTGGTTCTACGTTGAAGAAAAAGAGGGATTGCTCGCCGCGATGAGAGTAACCGAAAAATTTCCCTGGAATTTTATTCCGCTCGAAGTCGCCTTTATTAAAGGAAATGAATTTCCACCAAAACGATACGGTGTTATTGAAGAGAATGTTGCGGATTGGAATTCGGTAGCTTTCGTAAAAAATGCGAAAGGTGGTAAGGCCGCAAAGTTAACTTTCATTGAAACGGCTAGATATTGTGTGATGAAAGGTTATGATATGGTATATGGAATGTATAATCCTAAGTTATCCGGTATCGAAAGGATTTACTTCCGAGAGGGAGCGATTGAATCTCTGAGATATACAGGCCCCATGTATTTTCCGGGGTTCTATCTTAATGGCGAAATGTCTTGGTTTGAAGTAGTGGAAATTGGAAAAGAGTGTTTACAGAAAATTGCCTCAAAATTAATATAACTAACATATTTTTGAGGAGAATTTGTCGTTTTGATTAGCACTGGTATCGGGATATTTGCTTTCTCGCTGGGATTGTATGTTCGAATTTTTGCGCCGAAAGGTCTGGTTCGAAATTACTTTTTCTACCTGACAATTTCTCTTTCATTATGGATGCTTTTTCTTGGACAAAGAGGATCGTTTGGGCTTGAATATCGAAATATTCTTATCAATTGGACTTTGTTGCCGATTATCTTCGCTCCTTACTTATTGCATGAGGTAGTTTCTTCTTTATTAGAGATTAGACGGAGTAGCATATTTAGAAAATTTGAATATACTTCTAATTTTATACTTTTATTATATTTCTCAATTGTGATTTTGAGTTGTAACGTAGTCAAGATTCGGGAGCCAGAGGTTTTTTCTTATACCCCTACCTGGAATTATCATCTAATCATCGGTTATTGTTGCTTTTACATTCTCATCTCCTGTTTTAAAGCATTCTTTTCGATCTTTAAAAGTCGAGGAGACGAAAGAGTGAAAGCTTTTTTATTATTTTCTGGTATCATCATTTCTCTTACCGTTTCATTGGTTTTTGTTTATATTTTGCCATTGATCGGCTACTTCTTAGCATCGAAATCTGCCTTTGGAATAATTATTGCTTCGGCCTTTTGGACTATTGCAATTTTACATTACGACGCCTTTAGCATACGCGAGAATATTTTAGAGGGGAATCCAATTCCGATATTAACTCGTTTATCTTCTTCTTTTTTCTTGGTCTTGTTTAGAATTTTGGATCCAAATGAATATTATATGAAGCTCTTGATTAGTAAGGCGAATGTCGTTTTAAACGTAACTTCTAAAAACCACGAACTTGCAATGCGAACTGATTTAGAAAAATTTGAACGCGCCGAAATGGTAGCGGGAATCTATCAAAATCGTATAAAATAAAGGCTTCTACTACTTTTAATTAGACCTTCACAACCGGGATCTCATCCCAGTTATGAAGCGGGCTTTTTGACTGAAAGTCCCGCCGCATTCTCCAGTTCCGGAATCCGAATCCGGTAACTGCGGTTCTGATTTTTCCTGAATAGAATTTAGAGTTTATCTCCATAACAGCTTCGGTAGCACAATCGGCGTTGCCTCTATAAAACAAATCCTGTTGACGTTTGTTTTCGTTGGTTAATTCAGAAAGCATCACTCCGCTCTTTTTGTATCTGTAGCCTTCTTTGAAAATTGTTTTCACTCCGGCTATACAATAGGCTTGGAGTTCAAAAAGATCCCGTGTGGCGAAAGGAATTTTCATATAAATAGTTTCTTCATATTGAATATCTTCTTTTTGAAACGGGTCCGTTCGAATAAAAACGGATAAGGCTTGTGCGTATCTGCCTTCTTTCCAGAGTTTCTCCACCGCGCGAGAGAGATAAGTAGTAGTTGCTTCGATCACGCTTTGTAAATCGGAAACGTAGTCTCCGTATGCCCGACCGACGACGATTTCTTTTTTCGGAGGAGGGGAATGTTCCATACCATAGCAAACGGTTCCACGCAGTTCGTAAACGAGCCGAAGGCCAACCACAGTCATTTGTTTTCGAATCCAGTCGTCGGGGAGCCTTGAGAGCTCCAGTGCGGTCTTTATATTGCAATCTTCCAAAAAACTTGCGTAGGCCGGTCCGATCCCCCAAACGTCGGAAGGTCGAATTTTTGATAAAATGGATTCGCGCTTTTCGGGTTCAATTCTAAAGACCCCTTGGCTTTCTAAATTTGATTTAGCGATTTTGTTTGCGACTTTTGCAAGAGTTTTGGTTGGACCAATTCCAACGCATACTGGAAGTCCTAACGTCCTTTGAATTGTTTCTTTGATCTTGTGTCCGAACGCGACGGAATTCTCTTCCTTGATGAATCCAGTGAGTTCCAAAAAACATTCATCGATCGAGTATTGCTCCACTTCCGGGCAGAGTAGTTCAAGCACTCCTCGAAACCGAAAACTCATCTCTCCATAAAGCGAATAATTGCTTGAAAGAGTAACCAAGCGGCCGGTCTTCAGTAACTCCGTCGCTTTGAATATAGGCATTCCCATTGTGATTCCTAAAGCTTTGGCTTCTTCACTCCTAGATACCGCACACCCGTCGTTATTCGAAAGTACGACGAGAGAAATCTTTTCTAAATCCGGACGAAAAACCCGTTCACAAGAAACATAGAAATTGTTCACATCCACTAATGCGAAGATCCGTTCTCTTTTAATACCTGTGAATGACAAAGGTTATAATTCCCCAAATTTGAAATTCGGAACTCGGTTCGATGGAAAGAATCATTCCCGTTGAGTCTTGTGTTAGAAAACAAAGTTGTCCGTCGATCTTACCTAACATCCTCAAAGCGAAGCTCCCTTCATGCGTTACAATAGCCAGTTTTCCGGAGGAAGGTGGTATCGAACGATCGATGACAACGATATCGCGATCGTGGATATTAAACTCTTCCCAGGAGTGACCTGCGATTAGCATATAGAATGTTGAAAGAGGGTTTAATTCGAGTATATCGCGCGGATCGAGTTTCTTTCGTAAGTAATCGTCGGCTGGACTTGGAAAACCAGCATGTAACGGCGTTCGAAGAAGTGGAATCGTCCTATTGAGCTTTAAATTTTCTAAAAGAAGCATATATTTGTATGCTATACAAATATATGTATTTATAATTTCGGATCAAGCCTTTTTAGAAAAGCGTATCTCTTTTTTCTTCCAGGGAAATTTCTTTCAGGCATTCCTCGCCCTCTAATTTCTTCTTAGGAGACAATAATAATTTTGAAACAGGGTAGGCGTGCATTAAATCCGAAGGATAAATTTGAAAAAATGGAGAGATCTGAAGCTTAGTATTTAATTTTGAATCAAGCCAGGCTTCGTAATTCTCCGGAGGAAGAATTACAGGCATTCTTTGTTTTGGGTGATATTTGGTAAAAAGCTCGTTAGAGGGAACTGTGATGATCGAAAAGGTTTGGATCCGTTCGCCGGTTTCCGGATTTTTCCAACGAGAGTAAATCCCAGCCATTCCGAATGGTTCGTCATCATTTAATCTAAGCGCGTAGGGCTGTTTCGATCCACTTTGTCCGATGGATTCAAATACAGCATCACAAGGGATAATACACCTGGAACTTAAGATAGGCTCCTTAAAAGATTTAAGCTCGAATATGGTTTCTGATTTCGCGTTGCCGGTCGCATACTGAAAAGAATCCTTTAGGCTCTTCGACCAAGGGGCAACCAACCAAAACATCGCATTCTCAACAGTGTAGTCGGTGCCAGGTTTTAGAATAATAAGGGCGCCTTCCGTATATACGATATTGAAACGACTTCTGCTTTCATTTATATCCTTTGCGAATTGGAAGGCTTTCGCCTTGGACCAGCGATTGGATTGAGCGAATCTACTACACATAACGGATAAAAAGAATATCAGAATCCTTTAATAATACTGCAAAATAAATTCCTAAATTATATTTTTCTATAAAACCCATTGAGATTGTACCTAAATATTCCTTGAAAGAGGGATGTCATTTTTTAAATTTGAATGGCGAGGGAGTAGAATTTTGTCTTAGTTTTGTGGGAAGTAAAAGGCAGGACTCAATTTCGAAATAAGAATTAAAAGGAATTAATGAAAAATAAATTCAAATGTTTCATAGCCGGGTGCTTTCTATTTAGCAGTATCTTGATTGCCGAAGAAGAACAAATAAAGACTGAAAATCAAAAACCAAAATTTGAACCGAAATATGAATTAATTCTTCGAAGACAATCGTTCGCAATCGATCCACTCGAATCAAATTGGTTTGAGGAAAAATATGCTTTCTACATTGGTAGTCGCAACAAGCGCACTACAAGTATTTATTTTGGATTAAAGTTCTTCTTACCCAAAATCAATTCTTACATAGAAACAAATTTCTTCGAATTGAAAAAATCGAACTTAAGCAAAAGCACGTTATATTGTTCGAACGACGACTGCTATGTAAAAGATTATAGTATTGGTAGTTATTATCGATTCGATTCAGAGCTTAATTTGATTTGGAATGTCTACAGCGATAAAGTTGGAATTGGTGGCGGCTTACGATATATAAATTCGAATTTAAGTTTGAATCAAAGGGATTCCTTTTTCTTGTATTTAGGATCTCATTCTTACGGACCTCAGGTATCTTTGCGATTTCGAACTCCTGCATTTTATGATTTTTATCTTTCTGGGAAATTTAACTACTTTTACTTATTCGGCGACTTGGTGCTTCGAAACGGATATCGTGATCCCCGTAGCTTTTTGGGGTACAACGATATAGATAATGAAACAAAATCGACTTATATCGGAAAGGAATTAGAAGTCGTTTTAAACTATTCTATTTCAGATCAAATCGTAATATCCTGGGGGGCGGGGATTTTAGGAGCTGTGGCAAAGCCTAAATTGAAGGATATTCGATCATTTGATCCTTCAAATGATTTATCAAACAATTTGAGACTTCGAGTTTACGGCGGACAAGAATATGTAGATTATATTTATAACGCATTCTTACAGGTTAGTTTTAAAATTTAGAAATAGAAAAGTTTAGCTCGTTTATGGAGCCTGATGCGTAAAGAATGAATGGATACTCTCAAGAGGGTAGTGGACGCTCAGCGACAGAATTACATATTATCGGAAGTAAGAAAAAGCGCAATATTCGCAAAAGTCATGAACTTTTTCTATATACAAATTAGATATATTTCTAATACAGAGATCCGCGATTTAGAAGATTTAATTTCTATACTTGAGAAAATAATTATATGGAAAATTCACGCGAATTTACGGAAAAATATAGCCCATTGTTGGGGTATTGGATTCCAGGGGGGATAATAAATGAAAAACCTAAATTCGTCATTCACGAAATAAAAGGTGTATGCAGATATTGTAATTTAGAAATACCAAAGACAACGTTTAAAAAAATAGCTCATCCAATTCCTGAATTTCTTGGAAATAGACTTTATCATTCTAAATCTGAATGTGATCGGTGCAATGAATACTTCGACCAAAACTTAGAAAATCATTTTGCAAATTATTTAGGGATAGAGAGGACATTAACGGGTACGAAGGGAAAAAATGGAATTCCAACATTTCATCAAAATGATAAAAAGCTATTTGTTAGGGAAGACGGTCATAAAAAAATGTTAGTTGGGATCGATACTTCTGGAAAAAATGTAGAAATTGATCTTGAGAAGAAATTAATTGAGTTCACCACTGTAAGACCGCCGTACGTTCCATATGCTGTTTTCAAATGTCTTGTTAAAATTGGTTTTTCGCTTTTACGCCAAGACTTTTTAACAAAAATTGAATCTACCCGCAGATTTCTAATGGATCCAAGTTTGGAAAAAAATGGCGGCGTATTCATTCCTCGGGTTTACTCTTACTATATAAAGAACGCGACTGATGATGTTATGATTGAAGTTTTTCAGAGAAAGGACATTCAAGATAGGACGATTCCATTTTTAATTATTCGAATATTTTTAAGGTATCATTTTTTCCAGAGCAGTATTCCTAATTTCGAATATGATAATCATGAATTGAGTATGGATGTTCTTTGCCCTGGCATGGAAATTACAAGGCCTGAAATATTAGATTTATATGGAAAGTCAATCGTTAAAGATTCAGTTCAGAAACAAACAATGCGATTTGAAGGCTTTCAGTCCGAGGTCCCTTTGGAGCAAAATAGACTTCTAAAATATTTGAATCGAAAAGAAGGCAATCGTTGAGCGATGCTTTATTTTATAAAATCAATAAAAAATAGAGAGACAGTAGAATGAAGAAAAATGAAAAATCAACACTCCCTTTAATAAGTTATTCAGTACTTACTACCTTTCACGATCAAAAGAAGGATTTATTAGAAGCATTTCTCCCGTTCGTCGAATATGGGATTTTTAATATTGGAAAGGAATACATTGATATCAAAGGATTGCGGGCTTTCATTGAAAGGCATTATTTTATTAATTTTCCTATAAATACACTTACAACGTTACTAAAAAAATTAGCAAAATATGGAATAATAAAACAATTCGAAAATTATAATAAAATTCAAGTGCTGGATGCATCAAAAAATATAACCGAATATAAAAATCTCTTTGAAGTCTGCGGTAGAGATAATCGAATGTTTGTTTCGGAATACAAAAAATTTTCTCACTTAGAAAGTAGTAATGATGATGAAATATTTGAAAGACTAAATGAATTTATAACATATAGCATTGATCAAGTTAATTTGCTAAGTGAATATGACAAGTCTGTAATAACGGACATGAGGTTTGTTAGTATATCCGATTTTATCCTTCATATAAAAGCGTATAGCAATTCGTTGTTTGATATATTTAAAAAATTATATTATGGTTATCTATTAAGTAAAATTACTGATATAAATCAGATTTCCTCGGCTAAGGATAAGGGAAGTCAAATGTCAGTAATCTTCGATTCGAATTTTATTTTTCGCCTTTTAGAGTTGCAAAATCCATTTTTTAATGAAGCCTCTTTGGAATTATATTTTATTCTAAAAAAAGAAGGTTATGAATTATGCACTTTCAAGGAAATAATTGAAGAAGTTAGATCTGTATTAGAAAATCTACAAATAGCACTTATGAATTCCTATATTCCAGAAAAGATGAATGAAGACGATGCGAATCGTCTAGACGGGGTCCAAGGAGGATATTATAGAAAGATTAAAACTATTACGAACCTACAAAAACTAATACAAAATTTAGACGAAAGTATTAAATCCTTGAGTATAACCATTTTATCAGCCGATTCACTTAAAAATATCACAGCTGAAGGTGATTTTTATGATAGTTTATATAATTCTCGATTAAAAAAGTCAAAGAATAATAAACCAAATTACATGACTGATGAAGAATTTCTATATACGGGATCAGAAAAAAAAGAAGAGCATTTTTTAAAGAACCTAAAGAAAAAAGTCGAACTTGATTCCAAAATTGTAAAATTTATAAACAATAAACGAGATGGAAAAGTGTATAATTTTTCCATCTCGAAGTATATACTACTTTCTTGTGATAAATCTATATTTAGAACTAACTACAATTTTCATCAAAATAGTATTCCAGAGGTTATTTCCGAAGAGCTCCTTACGAATACTCTTTGGATCAGGAATCCAAATAAAATAGGAGATGCTTCGATTGATTTAAGTCTTTCGGCATTCCAAAGCTCTAAATATATTTCATACGAATCGATGGTTTCCGTCTATAGTACGATCGAAAATTATATATCTACAAATCCTATTGAAGCTTCTTTTATTGGTGATATATTTTCGAATCAATACATGATTTATAAAATTAATAAAATTGAGCAACAAGAAGACGATAACCAAAAAAATAAATCTTTATTAATTTTAGTACAGGATTTAGTCGATCAGAACAAAAGAAAATTGCAAGCAGACGCAAATACATTGATAAAGGAAAAACAAAGAAGCAAACAATTAGAAAAAGAACTTCAAGTAAGTATTAAATCAAATTCAGAAATTAATAAAAAAAGAGAACGCGACAAAAAAGAAATAAGTAAATATAAAAATCTTTATAGGCATTATTCTAACAATTCAAATAATGATTTCACAGAAAAACAAAAATATATTTATATAATACATTCATTAATAATAATATTTACGAATTTAATAACAATTTATGCAACTAAAGATTATTGTATAAGGTTCTTTGGCGGGTTCATTAATTTGAATTATAATGAAATTCAAGAAAATTCGATGCTCGCTATTCCTGAACTTTTCTATTTAACTTTCTCGATTATATCAATCGTTGATTTGAAGCTGGCTATTGCAGAATATTTATACAGGAGTCAAATGAGTATTGTATTTGTGAAATACTATATTAAAAAAGCAGGAGTTATTTTGTTTTACCTTGTTGTTACTGTCTTAGTTTCGATTTTAATAGGAATATTTATAAACCTATATACCAGCAAATCTTCGGGTTAAAATATGGTTATTTATTTAAATTAATACAGCCCATTGATTATATAGGTAATAGAATCATTTATTGGAAAATCTAAAAATACGAAACGCCTGTGTATAGCTACAACGAGTAAAGTTTAATCCATTTCTCCGTCACTTTCGTTATGCGTGATTACTCGACTTTATTTTAAATAAGTATTTCAGTGGAGTCAATTTTAATTGACTATATATTTAGATAGCAGACTTGATGAGTCAACAAAGTTGTCGAGGGGTCGGGATAGTGTTTATATCAAATAGTATGTAACGACGAATGAATTAGCAGCTGCTGTCTCAATGGGAATAATTGAGGATTTTAGAACAAATAGATTTACTTTTCCAGGAATTCCAGGCGTAAGTGTATTCGAAATCGAGAAAGAAATTTGGGAGATTAAATTAACTTTGGCTGATAATTTGAATGTTTATGATTCTTTTGTATTGCCTAGTAAAGACGCTATAATTGCCGCAAAGAGTTTTTGGGATAGTAAGAAAACTAATGGCGATTTATTTAAATTGGTTCAAAATTCAATAGTTAATCTTGAAAAAAAATACGGAAAATAAGATTTATATTGTTATCTATTACAATCTTGGAAGACGAAAGTCCACCGGGCATAACTGTGACTTTCTTTCTTAATTCGTTTTCGATTTGAAATTCATTTTTAAAAAAGATTCACTCTCAAATGAGACATAATCTGGATGCGACAGAATTTACATTCCCGGAAGCAGCCATTCAAAAATAAAAGAAGGAATTTCTGAATTTAGATATAATTTGCATTCGTTAATCTTTTGAAAAAGTAGTGAATATGCGAATAACGGTAAAATTAAGTTAGGCGCCATAATTAAAAATGTGTAGAAATCTAAATAAATAGAAAATCCTTTGGTTAGCAAGAAAGCTTACGTTTCTAAATATAAAATTTCCATTCAAACAGTCAATGCTACTAAAATTTATTAAAGATTTATTTTTTGACAAATGGAATCCTTTTGTCCTTACAGTTAATGCTATGTCTGTGATTTCATTAATTATTTCCCATAAAGAAATAACTTCATGGCCTTTAGAAAGAACATTGTTTTTCATTATCGTTCTTACTCTTGTAAATCTTTTATATAGGCTTATCCTTATCACTTATAAATTTTACCGTTTGTCAAATGAAGAGGGTATATCAGTTGAAAGGCTTATTCAAGGAGAGGGAATTTTTAAAGGGAATAGATTGATTCAAATTCAAAACCCTTTATCGTTCTCAGTTGATCAAATAGTTACTTTATTTTGCCGTAGTTCTGGAGCGATTCAACCTATCTCTCTTCTTAAGATCGTTGATACGAATGCTTCATTCGCTCTTTGCATTGCTTTGGGAGATAGTGAAATGAAAAAAATAGAAAAGTACTTCGAAGAGGAGTCTCGAAAGAAGGCTCTATTTGTATCAAGTAAAGTAACAGAAAAATATTTATCAGAAGGTGCTGGAAATGTCTGAAAAGATAATAAAGGTTGTCGATATCAACAGTCCATTTCAAGTCATCCTAAATGTTGGTAGTGATGACGGTATTAAAAATGGCGATCGTGTTTTAATCTACGGACTGGGGAAAGAAATTAAGGATCCTGATTCTAAGGAAATCATTGAACGATTAGAAGTAGTTCGTGGGAAGGGGAAGGTAATACACACTCAAACACGAATTTCTACTGTTGAAAGTATAGAAGTAGAGGAAACCCCAACAACTATCAGAAAACGCAGTAATTCTTATTCCAATCTTTTTTTTCCGGGAGAAAGCGAAGAGACTGAAATCAGAAGAACTAAGCTTCCTTTTGAAGAAGTCCAGATTGGAGATCTAGTAAGATTCTTTAAAAAATAATTACGGCGCCTAACTTCGTTTATCACGCTTGTACAAGTATGCTCAATAACAAAGGGAGGATTGTTTTTTGAAGCTCGCTGTGTGTAGGTTTAGTTTTTTACATTTGCAGACTTGAAATTATTTTCTATATTGGAACGTTAGGTGCTTGACTGTTTTCGCTACTTTTAAAATTCGCGCTTTATTCATCCCTGCGGCTTATATCGAACTCGGCATTTTTTTCATAGATTGTTTTCCGGTTTCAAACAACACTAAAAAACAGAAAGCGGGTCCGTCCTGGAAAGACGGTTCCGCTTTTAAGAGTGTTTGTGCCACAGTTAGGAGCTGGAGCCGATTTTGTTTATTAAAAATTGAACAATTAAACAATAGGCCGGATTGACAAATCTGTCAATCGAAGATTCTAACTGCGGCACTCCTCGCTAAATTTAAGGAGGCCAATCTATGGCATATAAAAACATAGGGATAATCCAAACCCTTCGCGATGATTTTTCACAAGAGTTTGGATTATATCAAAATCCGACGAACAAAGAAATCCATTTCGTTAGAGTGACCAAAGACGCTTACGGTAAATATCTTCCGACTGATTTTTGCTCAGTTTGTGAACGGATTTACTTTGGTAAAAGGGTTACTTTACTTCCAGGAGAATTTGAGAAAGGAAAAAAGGCTTTTGCTGAAGCTTATTTGAGTTTCGGAAGAAGACTTTGTTCTTCGTGCGGAGCGCGGTTCTTAGCTTCAATTTTATAAGAATATAGGAAGGGGGAAGCCTTCTTTTCTCCTTCCTAATCCGATTAATGGAAACAGGTCACTTCCGATAATGACTATTATGTCTCTTAAAATACAGAAAAGAGCAAAAAGCGCATTAAAGACGAATTAAATAGTGATATAAATAATTGCTTGCAATTTAATGCGCGATATGGTATAAAATTGTCTAAATTTTATGTTATTACAATTTACAGTCAATAATTTTAGTTCTTTTAAAGACGATGTGGTGCTCTCAATGATTCCTGCCAAAAGCCGATCAATGAAGGAGCATATTATTAAAGATGTTGTGGGAAAATCTACAGAAGCACTTCCCTTAATAGTCATCTATGGAGCTAATGCAAGCGGTAAAACAAACTTAGTCAGAGCTTTTCGATTCCTCAGAAAAATTATCTTACAAGGAACCCCTGCTGATCAAAATATTCAAATTACTCCGCACAAACTTGATCCAATTACCGAAAAAGGTGCAACAAAATTTGAGATAATATTCAAACACAATAACGTAGTATATACCTACGGATTTTTGTTAAATTCTAAAATAATCTTAGAAGAGTGGTTATTTGGATATTACACATCGCAAGAGTCAAAAATTTTTGAAAGAATTACAAAAGAAGATGATGCAATTGTTGAGCCGGGTCAACGGCTAATCTCTGACGTTGAAAGTGCTGATTTTATTAAATATGTAGCAAAGGGAACGCGACCAAATCAACTATTTCTAACAGAAGGAAATGATAAAAATATCAAATTATTTAAGCCTGTTATTGAATGGATGCGCGAGAAATTAATAATCATTGGTCCGGATTCGCAATATCGATCTTTAGCCTTTCGGGCTTTTAAAGATAAAAAATTTATAGAGTATCTATCTAAATTTCTGCAAGTCGCTGATACTGGAATTAATAAGATTCAATGTGAAGCCGAAGTATTTGATCCTGATAAGCACCTATCTGGATATCCAGCACAATTTAAGTTAAAAATTATGGAAGATGTAAATTCAAAATCATCGCAGTATATATCCATTGGTACGCCCGATACAAAAGCGGCAATATCAAAGAACGAAAAAGACAGCTCCCTTACGTTCCTCCGATTAAAAACTGAGCATACTCGGACAGACGGGAAAGCAGTTCTTTTCGACATTAAGGAAGAATCTGATGGAACTCAAAGGTTAATGGATTTAGCTCCTATGTTTGTGGATATGGGAGATGAGTCAAGGGTGGTCATCATTGACGAACTTGATAGGAGTCTTCACACTCATTTATCAAGGCTTTTTATTCAGTCGTGTCTCGAAAGAGTCTCTGAAAAAAAAGCTACTGATCAATTTATCGTAACATCGCATGACACTAATTTACTTGATCGCAGCTTACTGCGTAGAGATGAAATATTATTTATGGAAAAGGACAAAGCAGGAGCAAGTCATTTATCTAGTTTATCCGAATATAATGTTAGCGAAGGATTGAATTTTGAAAATGGATATCTAAATGGCAGATTTGGTGCTGTTCCAATTATAAAAAATACATTCTAACAACTTAATTATGGCTTTAACTTCTAGAAAAAAAAGACCTTTAAAGAGAGAGATGCTACCTCTTAGGGATGCGAGTTTGATTATAATCGCATGCGAAGGCCAAAAGACTGAAAAGCAATATTTTAATTCCGAAATATTTCATAGTTCAAGATTACAAGTCATTGTATTAGAGACTAAGGATGGCAATTCCGCACCAAAGCATATCTTAGAAAGGCTACGTAAATACAAAGATTCCTATAAATTAGAAGCGAACGATCAACTTTGGTTGATGATTGATGTAGATCGATGGCCAAATGAGCAAATTTCAGAAGTTTGCGGCGAGGCGCTAAAAATAAAAAATACATCTTTGGCAGTCAGTAATCCCTGCTTTGAAGTTTGGCTTTATCTCCATTTCGAAGCGATTAAGCAAACAGTAAATAGTAAAGACATTGAATCGATGCTTAAAGCGAAAATGGGTGGTTCGTATAATAAATCGAATTTAGAAATTGAACACTTTAAAGGTTCTATTATTGATGCCGTAGGGAGATCGAAAGAATTGGATAAAGATAAGGTTAGCGCGCGTTGGCCGGGAAATCCTGGCACTCACGTGTATAAAGTCATTGAGGAGATATGGAAAATAATTAAATCATAGATTAGAGTTACTGGAAGTAGCCTGTTGCATCTTTCAGTGATCTCAAATTCACTCTTTATCGATTTTGCTGAATTAAATAATATGATTTTAAGTTTAAATTTCATGGATTCTATAAATGAAAATATGCAAATTAATTACTATACTTATAGATGTAAAAGAAAATTAAAATAGGAGAATGAAGATGAAAGAAGAATTCTTTGAAAAGGTTAAAAAGGCAAAGGCGGCCGTTGACGATCTCGCTCAGTCGTTAAGCACCACAAATATAAGCGTGCTTGCTTTAATTGCAACTCTTGATAATTATCCTAAGGATATTTTAACAGAGGAAAGGTTAAATCAATGGGATACGCAATACTTAAGTGAAAATAATAAGATTATAGAAAGGTTTGCAAAAGAATTAGAGGCTCAAAAGAATACAGTAGAATTGATATTTAAAAAGAAGGGTGTGGAATTCGTAAAAGGATCAATGCTCGATAGATATGGTTTATAATTAATTCGTAATATTTTTAATTGGCAAATGCTAAGCGTGTAGACTTTGTTTGGAAAACTAAAAATAAATGGGTATTCTATCTGGAATTCACAATCTTAAGCGAGAAGGATCGGATATCATTCGGTTTTGAGGATGAGAATAATCCAAATATTCCATTATTTACAAAGCGTTTTTTTTTAGCTTTGGATGATTCAGAGATCGATTCTTTCAACTTCCTTTCTTTCAATTATTTGCAAACTATGTCGACAGAGCTTCTCAATAGACTGCGGAAGGAAGTTTCTCAATTTGCTGAGACAAATCCAAGTTTAAATAGAGTTGTAGCTTTTCTTAAACGCATACCATCGGGTACACATTTTTATATATTACCATTTACTCCAAGTTTAGAGCAGCTTATTACTTATAATATTAAATTAAAAGTTATGAATTCCCATCCAAAACTAAACCAGGAAGAAACGGTTGAGTTTGTTAACGAAGAAGTTCAACGGGTTCAATCCTTAATTGGCCACACTATAGAAAATTTCGAAATTATTGTAGCTAATATCGGTAGAAAATTTAGGTACGGCGAGTTTGATAGAGCGAAACGTATTTGTCGTTTTTGTAATGGCACAACCTCTACAGGAGTTACTTTTAATTCCGAGGCACATTTAATTCCAGAAGGTATTGGAAATAAATATGCATTTAATAATGAAGAATGTGATGAATGCAATATAAATAGATTTGGACCAGGGATTGAGAAAGATTTCTTGGAATTTTTTGCGTTCTTCAGACTTTTCTATAGAATACGTGGGAAGGAAAATTTTGAAACTTGGAAATATCGTGATGCGCGGGTTTCAACTGAAACAGGCACCATCTCCATTACGATTCAACAAAATGAAATCGGTGAAATTGAGGGAAAGGCTCCACCTGAGACAGTTTCATTGCAATCGTTCAGGCCCATAAAATATATGAATTTATACCGAGCATTAGCCAAGTTTGCTATAGGATTAATTCCTGCTAAGTTTTTGCCGGACTTATCGACAACAATCGATTGGATAAATGGAAATCAAGCTACGGCTACTCTGCCACACATAGCTATATGTATTAATACGGGTATTCACTTTAAAAATGCACAGCTAACTCTTTATATCCGAAAAGAAACGGCCGATAAAAAACTCTGGCCTAGAGTTTTTGTCGAACTCCATTTTGGCTCAATCGCAATAATATTTATTCTACCATTCTTTGATGTATGTGAAGACCAGTTCATAACTCCTTCGAATTTTCAAGACCTATTGAAAAGATTTCGCCAATATCAAGGGGCTAGTTGGAACTACTGGGATTTAAACAACGATATCGAAGCCAAATATGAATTTCAAATTGATTTTCAAAAAAATGGTGATTCGTAAAAGGTTAATTAAAGCGCCTACAAAAGGGCCGAAAACCCAATTCGATCATGAATAAGAATCGTAGATTTTATTGAATCCGGTTCTGGGAGAAACTTTAGACGGTATATTATTAAAATATTTTATAACTATCAATTAGATTCACTCTTTGTCTTCTTGAAAAAGCCGAATAATTTTTTACCTATTGAATCATTAATAGCATTATCTAAAAGCTCTTGATCCCTTAATGCAAATTTGTAATTTCTATCTATTTCTTTCGTCATGTAGTTCTTTAATAAATCCATTCTTAGATATATATTGGCTTCAAATATTTGCTCTGGAGTTAGGCTGTATTCAGCCGAACTTAAGTTTACAACATCTTGGGCTAAAATTGACATTTTAGAAAGAGACATTTTTTCAGCCTGAATATCCATAATTTTTAAGATTAACAATTTCAGAATATAATAACTTGCGGTTATTATACCTGATGATAGTAATACGGATGGCATCTTTAGTATAATTATATCGGACACTTTCCCTAAACTCAGTAACCCTATTATCTCTAATAATGAAAGAGTGCTGTTATAAAGATTTATAGTAATCAATACCATTAATGACATTGGAATTAAAGAAAGGGCCCCATACGCCAAAATATACTGGTTTCCTTGGATTGAAAATGAAGCGTACTCATTGCTATACAAAGCAGACTCATTTTTTAGTATTCGAATTGTGGATTGCTTTTCTACAATTTCATCGCTAAGCTTTTTGTTTTCCCCATCAAGATTTCTATTTTTAGATTCGAGGTCGCTGAACTCGATAGTTCTGGATAATATTTCACTGTTTAATTTTGAAGCTGATTCGGACCTTTCTTGTAGTTGCGTTTCGTAAACGACTATATCATTCTGCAACTTAATTAATGTTTCTTCTGAGGTTCTAATATTATTTTTATTTGATTCGAGCTGGAAAACATTTTCTCCAATAGAGGCATTTAGTCCGTTAAGCTCATTCTCTATCTTAAGCTTTTCGGCTTCGAAGATTTGTTTTTCTTCTATTATTTTCTTTTCTGTTTCTTCTTTAAAAGTTTTAATTTTGCTGAGCGGCTCTAGATTTTCTTCTATTTTGCTCAATGGAATACCATGAAATCTCATTCCATTGATTTTCAACTTTTCCGACGTAAACCAGCCAGTATTGTACGATAAAAAAATCTCAGAAACGATGGTGTTAATTGGAACAGAATATAAATTTTCAGCAGATTCATTTTCTGATAATCTAAATAGTTTCGAGTGATTATCGAATAAGTCTTTACCGACAATACTTATTTTATCCAAACCTAAATTATCTGATGAAATGTCGATGCGACTAAGAAAAAATGGAGTTAATAGTGTAACTGTAATACCATCGGTTCCCACTTTTAGTTCAAACTTTTCTTTGGAGTTATAAAGGACTTTGGCTTCTTCTTTATAACTAACTAAGAAACTCTCTATTTCCTCATATTCAAATTTATCTTCGCTTTCCATCAATTGAATGTCCCTTCTTAAAAAATTATATTGATTTGAGAATGATTACTTATCAAATATTAGAGAAACTAGATAGGCAATCAATAAAAAAAGACCCCTTTCGAGGTCAGCGCGAGTGAGTTAGAAAGGAGAGAAATGATTACTCTGTAGGAGAACTCTTAGGAGGGAAAATAGAGAGGATTTTAGAAATTCCGCCTATTGCCTTAGATCCGATTCCGGAGACGTATAAAAAAATTCCGGCAAATAAAGAGACAGCTCCCCCTATCAAAAAAACAGTAATCCAATTCTTAATAGAGCGCCCGAATTCGGCGTCCGATTTTCTGCCTTCGGCAACCTTCTTCCAATATTCAGAGACTTCTTTCATCTTTAAATAGGCGTCAAGTGCTCGCGCTCGACCGGATTCGTTGTCGATACAAATCTGTTCTAGTTCCGATGGATCCGAAGTCTTTTTCCGACTTGTTTGATTCTCTTTCAAGTTTCGAGTTTCCTTTTTGAAATCAAACACCGGTTCTAACGGAGGAGAAAAACAACCTGTAAAGAAAAAGGCGAGAATGAGTAAAATGAGAACCAACTTCATGGATTCCCTCTCCTCGCTTTTGAGATAAACTCACCGACGGCTTTTAGAATTTCACCGGTTTTAAACCAAGACATGAGAACGATTCCGGAAGTAAGAAAAAGTCCGTGAACACTGACTCCCCCGTAACCTTCGGATATTTTTTGTTCCGGAGTTGTATAGAGAATATAAAGGCCGACCAGAACGAAGAATAGACCGAGCCAAAAGGCTTGGTTACTTCTTCTAAATACGTTTTTGTTTACTATAATAGAATGGTTTAGTTTTGATTCTAATTCACGAGCTTCTTGCGAGTCTGGCTGTAAGTTTAAAACTTCTTTGGCTTTTAGTGGCTGATTCATTCATAAAAAGTAACATGATCCTAAAAATCGGAATTAGTAGTTCACGCATTAGAATCTAAGATATTCTTTATTGAATCTTGATTAAATAGTGCATAACAAAAACCAGGGAATTTTGGGTCCGTCTGACGGGCTTTTAGTTCGGCTCCTTGAAAGACGGAGATAAGAGATAACCATTCGGGGTGATTCCAATAAGCACGAGTTACCGTACACCCAAGGGAACTTACGCCAACGTAATCCTTCTCCATACCTTGCGCGTGAATATTGATTCCGATATAACCTTTGAAGAGGGGATCTAAGTTGTTCCAAACATGATCGCCGTTAGCATCTCGCCGGAAAGAAAATTGAGAGGCTTGATTAAAAGCAATGTGTCCGTGATGAAGACCGATTTTAACCAAATACATCCCCTCTTCTACTCTCGCTTCTCCTTCGGTAACGCCGTATTTGAGAAGTGTTTCTTTGGAAACCTTACCGGGATCCATCGTAACGACTCGACTCCCCCAGGAATTCCCGCCGGGAAGAATATTGAAAAGAACGTCATTGAACTTGTCGAAACGATCGTCGTTCAAAAAGACTTGGTTGTTCTCTATTGAAATCCCTCGAACACCGATTAAGACGTGATTGTTTTCGAAATCTAATCGCGGCCAATTCTTTCTTTCCTCAGTTGACTGATAGCGGTGTTTTGTTTCTTCGATTAAAGCGGGGATAAAATGTTCGTATTCCATTTCCCGATCATTTTCGAGAAATGTATATCGGAGAAGATCTTAGAGTTAGTGATTCTTTACATATTCGGTATAATCATTTAAGTAAAGTTCGATTCGACCTGAGTTGGACCCTGCTCTGTGTCTTTGCAAATCTAAATATAGTTTTACAGCGTCCGGAGAATCCGTCGGAAACTTTATCACCAACCGAATTCCGTTAAACTCGGAAACGTAGTCCGTGAATTTGTGTAAAGCAGAACTGCCGGCCGCGCTGATCGAGCCGTAGTGGGCAAATTCAATCTTAATAGATTCTAAACCGTTCTCTTTTGCTTTTGTATAAAGAGAAATGAGATCTTGGTACAATGTGTCAGATGTCTTTGTAGCAAGCTTTCGATCTAAAAAAATATCAAGCCTTGTGACTTCTCTGATCGATCTGAAATATGGACTCGTAACGGGATACGGTTCTTGATTTTTTAAACTACTTAGTTTTCTTTTCTCTTTGAACTTTTTTAGAACCCATCTTAGGATTTGAGTCAAAATCATAGCGATTGTTCCGATGAGACCCAAATAATTTTGCATGTCCTTGTCTTCTACTTCCGGCAATTTATTAATTTCTCCCATTTATCCGAGCGCACCAAAACTAATTCCCGTATATCTGAGCTTCCCGGTTTTCCACCAATCTTTTAGCTCATTACTGAATTGTTTGATTCTTGCACCGTAGAAAGCGTTTTCCGCCGACATGGTTGTCCCTATACTCTCGCTAATAACCCCGACTGAAGTTGAATAGTTGGCAACCCCGCCGATGATCCCTTCCCCATAGGAAGAAAGAAGGCATATCGCGAAGTATTTGAGAATTTGATCTTTTAAGTCTCTTGGAACGCGCGAAGCATGATCGTAACCGGAAGTATAATCCACTTGATACGCACCCGGTAAGGTTCCGTTTGAACCCGTCATCCCACGCCAGGCTTGAATTCCCATCGTAGGCATAGGCATATTTCCCCAAGGCGCTCTTGTATAGACTGCACGAAGTATTCCAGTTTTGTATTGGATTGTAGCTTTGTGAGTTAGATCAATAAAGGTAGATCCATTAAAGGGGTAAGTAAGAACCCACCTGTGAAGACGACAAAGATTCTTCCTTCTTAGTTTTAGAAAAAAGTTCGTTCCCTTAGAAGAATCATAATCGTAAACATCATCCCATTCTGCAAAGTCTTCGATTTTTCCGATTCGCGGTTCTAAATCATATCTTCCATTCTGTCCGGGTAGAGGTCTGCTTCTCCAAAGTCTCGGATATATATCCCAATCAATTTCGTTTGCAAAAGCGCGCACTGTTTGATCGACCCAATTTTTTAATTGGAAATCTTCTAGTTGAGTTCCGCGAGTTGTCATAAGAGGTTCGTTTCCGAAAAACATGATTCGGCGAAGTTCGTCCGGATGGATTAATGTTCCCCAACTAGGTAGAGACTGAACGCTTGTTTGAAACTCAGGATAAATTCGCGCGGACAGATCGTGGTATTCGTAGTCCTCGGCTTGTGTGTTTAAGTCGCCATCGAATCCGAAACTCATCGGAACTCTCGATTGCGATTTTTTAGAATGTTAGAGTAACTGACTGTTTTGAAATTCACTCATCAAATATAGGAGTTATTGTATTAATCGGAAAAGAACTGCGACTTAGCGAATTCAAGATGATCGATCGGAAGCGAATATGTTTTTCCGGAGGTTAGTTCGCATATTACAGTTTTTCCGTCGTCCGCTACTTGTTTCACTTTTGCAAGCATCCCTCCGACATTTGCTTTTCCTTTTGCGTAAACCCTCATAATCATACCGGGCTTTGGAAGTTTAGGACCAGCACCATACGTTTTTCTTTGTTCTCGCGCTTCGGTTTCAAATGCCTTGTGACGTTCCGTCATTTCTTTTATGAGAGCTTGTTCTTTTTCGTTATGAACGGAAGTATGTTGGATTCGACTTCTTTGATGTTTTGCAACTTCAACTTTCTTTTCTCTGGGAGTTAAAACATCACTTCCGGTTTTCGTATTTCGGAAGGCCATATAATCGCCTCCCTTACCGTGTACGAGAACCTTTTTCTTAACTAAGTTCGTACTTGAAATCATTTCAATGAGACATTGGTGACGCGTTCACCCAAAAACCGGAAACCTCGGTCACTCCTGAAAAAGAAGCTTCGGATACACAGAGCGGAAGGAAAAATTGGAAGTCTCCATTTCCGGAGCGAGAATAATTCGTGAGTTTTTGGTCGGCGTTATTCCCTTTTGCGGAAATTGTCCATCCGCCTAATGAGTGTATATTAGTAATGTAGTAAAGTCTTCCGGGATCATTTAGGATTTCTGAACCTGGAACGGTGAATTGATTTTGATATTGAATACGCCCTATGTCTTGCAGGGTAATCGATTTTCGACTCATACTTCTTATATTAATCAGTAAATCAATATCGGAAAAAGATATTTGTACTCTTAGCCGATAGCGATTTGCGACGAAACCTATTTTTCCCGCCGGAAAAAATCGGAAAAAATAATCCGATAATCCATTTCTTCATAAACTCAAGGCCAATGGTAAAACAGGGAAAAGGCCGGCCGCGCGGAAACGATTACGAAAAGAATTTAGAAAAAAGATTAAGACTCGAACGTTCCAAAGAGGTCGGACTTAAAACTGAAAAGATCAATGAACGCCTTTTACACTTAGCAAAGTCCTGGTTTGGGCAAGTAAATACTCCGGAAGTCGCTGGTCGTAATCCCGTATATAGTTTTGATCAGATGCAACAAATTCGAGACGGGATACAGTTGCGACCGACGTGGAGAATTCCTATTCCCCATCTTCGAAGTGCCAGCTACGGTACATCTTTAATCTCAGCAATCCATACGGTTCGTGTTGAAGACTTGAGTAAGTTTGCACGAATCAGTTCCAAATCCGGTCTTTGGTTTCGAATGGAAGACGAGGACGAAGAAATCACGGCTGAAATCACCGCACAGATGAAACGATGCGGAAAGTGGTTTGATAAAATGGGTGATTTGACACCCGGTTGGGCGAACCGCGATCACTTAGGTTCCGTTTTTGAGATGATGACGAGAGATACTCTCACTATCGATTCAATTGCATTCTTTTTAATTTTTAATCCCTTCGGAAAATTAATCGAAATCAGATATTTGGATCCCGCGTCCATATTTCCAGTTGATCCTGCAAAAGGTTACAGGGGAGATCGTTCTGTCGCGTATGTCCAAATCATCGATGACAATGTAGTCGAAACGTTCGGAGCGAACGAAATTCTCTGGCTCCACAAAAATCATCTTTCAGACGTATCCATGAGAGGATTTGGATTCTCACCATTAGAAGCGTGTATGCTCGATCTAGTCGGTGTCATCAATTCACTCAAATTCAATCGAGATACATTTTCACGACAACATCCTTACGGTTATCTATCGTTCCAAGGTGATATAAGCCAAGAAGCGTTAGAATCTCTTCAACTTCAATGGCAAGAGATGATCTCAGGTCTTGATGATTCTCATCGAATCCCGATCCTCGGAACTTCTGCGGGTGAGGTAAAATGGACTCCACTCAATATTCCAAATGAAATGGTATTTAAGGATCTAATGCAGTGGTGTGTTTCACTCGTTCTTATGGGGCATGGAATGGACCAAGCAGAACTCGGACTCAGGCTCATCGGTTCACAATCATTATCAGAAGCTAATCAGACTGAAAAAAGTAAACACAGTATGACTCGCGCAAAACTCAGTCTTCTTACCTACTTCGAATCTGCTTTTACAAAACTCAAAAATTTCCGCGAAGATGATTTCGGCGGGATAGTTTGTGAATTTAGTGGAAAAGATCCGGAAGATGAAAAGGATAAAGTTCAAAAACAAAAAGACGAAGTTTCAAACTGGAAACTTGTGGATGAAATTCGAATTGCACAAGATGACCCGACAATCGGGGAGACACTTGCCGATCTTTACGGTGTCCCGGTAGAAGATTACAAAATGGCGGGTGCAATTATATTAAATCCAATTTTTCAACAAAATATGATGCAAATCCAGCAAAATGCAATGGGCGCGATGCAAGGAAATGATTATTCTGAAATGGGATATGAAGAAAACGGAGAACAGGACGAGGAAAATCCCGATGATTCGAATTATAATTTCGACGAGGAAGAAGATTTTGAACCGGACAAGGATTTAGTATTTTAAAATATACTTTCATTATGAAAGATTTAACTTTGCGATTCTCAAGCGAGATTGTCCACCAACGTTACTAAAACCGCCCGCAATCCACAAAGTATTTCCATCCAAAGCGTAGGATGTATCGACTGTCGCGTCAGCTCCCCCGGTAGGATACCAAGAAAGAGTTCCAGCAGTTACGGTACTCACAGATGCAATTCGGCTTCTTGCGGCTCCGTTTACAGTTGAAAAGTTTCCGACCAGATACAATGAAGTTCCGTTTAACGCAAGTCCAGTGAGCTGACCTCCGTTTAAATCAGGCAACCATGAAAGTAAAGATCCAGTTGTCGCATCGATCGCGGCGATACCAAACCGAAGAGTGCTGTTTAAAGAGGAGAACGAACCTCCAACGTACACTGTATTGCCATTTCTTACGATAGTATCAACGTAGTTGTTCCCTCCTCCATTTGTTGGATTCCAAGAAAGAACACTCGCAGTCGTTGGATCAAGAGCGGCCAAAAGCACGCGAGATTGACCTCCGACAGATGTAAATCCTCCTCCTATATATAATACTCCACTATTTAGGTACAAAACGTTTAAGTTAAAATTTACTCCACCCGAAGGATACCAAGAAAGAGTTGCTCCTGTATTTGCATCAACTGCACCGATATTTGTTCGCGCGACGCCTCCAATAGAAGTAAATCCTCCCCCAATGTAAAGAGTGGACCCTGAAAGAACTAAACACTTTCCAAACGGACTTCCACCTAGTCCACCTGTCGGATACCAAGACAAGACTGCTCCCGTCGTTGCGTCTAACGCGGCGATTCCGTTACGCGTAGATCCGCCAATGTTTGTAAACGAGCCTGCAACATAAAGAGTGTTACCGCTTAATGCCAATCCATAGATATCGGAATTTGCTCCTCCAGTCGGATACCAAGAAAGGACGGTGCCGGTCGTTGCATCGATTGCGGCTATACGATTTCGAGTTTGTCCTCCAATTGATGTAAAAAGTCCGCCTACAAAGATCGTGTTACCGGATTGAACCATTGCTTTGATATAGTTCCCAACTCCTCCTGTAGGATAAGCTGGATCTAAAGTCGGTTTTGGAACTTGATTTTTAAAAAAACCAAATGGAAGAAACATTCGTTTTAACCCATACTAAGAACAGCGGATCCAAAAATAACGCCGTTGATTTTTATGAATGTATAGATATCTTTTCGAGAAGCGGTAGAAGTCGGAGTTGGGACGGATGCACCTGGCCACAGAAACGTCCCTCCCGACCAAGTTATCGTATATGCAGAACCCGTAGATTCAAAGACTACGTTCACAACTTCGTTTTCGGTTAAATTTGAAATCGTAATAGTCGCGGTACCCCCCGTAATTCTAAAGAGGTTTGCCGTAGAACAATCGATCGTTTTATTTCCTACAGGAAGAAGAGATGTGATTGGAGACGATTGTCTTACATAGTCTGTGATCGTTTTCATTCCGGGAGTATTCAAAGCTCCCGGCTGAGGAATGGATTTTAAACCTGTAGCAGTGCTTGAATCGAAAGCAATTAATTCGTTGTCGGCACCGACTGGAAAAGCAACGAAGTTTCCCGAACCATTCCTGGTTATCAATTGCCCTTTAGAAAGAATCGTTCTTTCTAAAGTATGTTCAAAGTCGATATCTGTTCGAGTTCCTAAAAATGAGGATTGAGGTTGCACTACGTTACCAATTGAAGGATTGGTTGATCCGTAATTTGTAACGTTTAGATTTCCTGAAGCATTACTTTTGATGAGGTTTGGATCAACGTTGCAAAGACCAGATACGGCAAGAATTTGAAGTGTGCGGTTCGCAAGAGAGAATAATGAATTTCCAGGTCCGACGATTTGGGAATTTCGCATAAAGATCGTTAAAGAACCCGTAAAAAAATCGACTCCGTTTGAAGACGTTCCACTGTACTGGATACTCGCATCGATCATAGTAAATGCGTTTGTTCCGGAATTATCGTTAAAGTGGGATGAGAATTTAAGATTTAAACCTCTTATCTCGATCGGCCAAGTGCTGAGTAAAAATCCGGAAGAAAAAGTCACATCGATATAGGTCCCTTTTTTGTATCTTGGAAGAAGTATAAATTCTAAAAAGTTTACGTTATCAACGGGAATTACAATTCCTTGAAGAGAATCATCAAATTGAATGTATTTTAATCCCTGCTTACTTTGAGCTGCGACAATCATAGTTGCCCAATCGTTATATACGTTTCCAGAGGGTGACGTCTCACCGGGTCGAAAGATATAAACGTTTCCGCTTGCGACGACCGGCGGACGTTGACTTCCTGTTAAAAGGCCGTTCGTATCAAGAGTTGCGACCCCGTTTGGAATCCCTTTTGATGAGGTATTTATTTTCGAATTTAAAGATGTTTGTAAATTTGAAAAAGCATCGATTCTCGCACTTGCTTCGGCAGAAACTAGATTGTCCGCGTAGGCTCTCAATGCGTTATCTTTTAAATAATCGTTTTTAAAAGATTTCATTTGTGCTCAACCTTGAATCTTACAGAGCGCGTTTGAAAAAGTCCATTTCCACTAAACTGAATCGATATATTGCCGGAATCGTCATAGTAAATTGTGTTTGAACCGACGGAAGTCGAAGCAGAAAACCATTTCCCACTTCCGTCGCTTATAAAAGCAATCACGGTAAGAATACTATTTCCTAATCCTGTCGCAACACTGCAAAGACCTGCCGCATTCGTCATTCCCTCAAACCAAGAGTTCTTTATGAGTGTGCCGACAACCGCATTTCCTGAACCTACCTGTATTGTGCCGACTAACGCAACATTTTGAAGAACTGTCAAGTCTTGAGTATCCGCGTATTGTTTTACGGCTCTTGCAGAAGGAGCGAGTGAAGTTTCAGTAAAGAGAGGATTATCTGAGATAAAGCCGGTGGAAGGTGATACGTTGTTGTATGCGGGAAGGGAAAGAAAATACCAGCTTCCCCTTTGAGATGAATACGCGAGCTCCCAATACCCTCCGTCTAAATCCAACTGCCAATCTTCGGTTTGATCTTCTATCAATTGACCGTTTCTTAAAACCGTTATCGGATTTGTTCCAGCTACATTCGAAACATCTAAAAATCCAATTACTGTGTTGTCATCGGGATTGAGAGGAAGTGTGATTGAAATCCCTCCCCCGGAGACGTCACACAAAATTCGTTCATATTTTGACGCGGTGTATGCGCTATTTTGCAGAGGGGAGTTTTTTAAAGATCCGAAATTAGTTTTCCATGTCCCGTCACCTGACAAAAATTTCTCTCTGTCAAGAATGAGAGGAGAAGGAACAAGTCCTTTCAGACCGTTAACCGTATCCGTTGCTCCGATGAATGGATCATCCAAAGCAAGCGTTCCATTTTTATCAGGAAGAAAAAAAGTTTTGGCTGCAGTCGCAAGAGAACGAATCACACTTATGATCGAACCATTTGAAATGATTTGAATTCCAGGATTTCCAGAATCATTGGAAAGACCAGGAAAACCATTTACCGAGTTTTTTTCAGTCCTTAATTGATACTGAGGGTGATCGTCTGAAGACGCTAACCCTAAAAGTTGTGAATGTTGTTGGACCCTTGCTGTAGTTTTTAACCACCGCCCTGGATTCGGAAGAACTATATCATTAGGAACGATACTTCTGGTTACATCTTGCGGATCGGGAACTGTGGCAGTTGATTCGGAATCGAATTGGTAGAATGCAAGTTCGTCTTCAACTTCTCGAATTTGTTTATCTTTACGATCGAAAGCGGGAATAGCTCTAAGTTCTGACAAGGATTGAACGGGTAAGTTCCAGTTGGAAAGAACTTGTTCTTTGATCCAATCCAAATTGACTGCATCATTTCCGGACTGTGGCTGGGCGACTCGAAGCGTTCCGAAATCAGAATCGTCTGGAAGACGTATATCCAAACCGGAAGATGATCCTTTTATTTGAGGACCACCCTTTCCGATTCGAACTTGCGCGCCAATTCCCCTTAGTAAGAAATCAAATACAGGATTCATCTATCCCAAGTAAACTTCTACTAAGACTTGATTCGTGTCGTAGGTAGTTGCGACTCTCAAAGAAGAAAGACCTCCAGTCCAAGCCATAAACCCTTGAGGAAGTGGGTGATCTGTCGCGGATCCATTGATACGAACTACAATCGGTGCAGGATCGTCTTTTTTTACCCCGATCGCTGTATCATCGGCGAGATAGGTTCCAAGAATCAGAACATACTTAAATTGAATCCCCGTTGGAATCGGGATCGTTACAAGGTTATCGGATTGTTTAAAGGCTTTGGTAAGTTTTTGAGGTTGTTGGACTTGGAACTCTTGAGCGAATTCTTCCACCTCTCTTTCGATTGCTACGCCTGTTCGATTGAATAATTGAAAAAGAAAACGGTGTATTTCCATTCCGGTATTTTGCGTTGGAATGAAATATCGGAATTTAGATTTGTTATTTCGATCGGACTAAAAGACCGGCGGGGTTTGCAAGTGTCGCAAGTTTTCCAAGACCACCCATCATGTCCCCGAGCGCACCACCGAAATCACCCTTTGCAAGTTTTTCTATCGTTCCAACGAGTGAGGTAATTTGTCCGGAGATAACGGGTATTACAGACTTTTCAATATTTGAAACGGTCGATGCAAGACTTTTCATAGCACCTTTGTTTTCATTGAATAAATCTATCATCGCTTTATTCATATCATATCCGATTTGTGCGGCTTGGGCGCCTACGTCGGTGGCAAAGGTTTCTTTTTTTGCGTTGTCGAGGCTTAGTCCTTTGTTATAGCCCGCCTCAATATTTGAGTTATCAGACTTGATATCGTTGTATCCAAATTTCATTCCAGCCATTTCAGAAAAACTTCCTCCTTGCATTTTATTTAAAAGACCGCGTGTTGTAGCATCCATTCCCCCCATTGCAGAAGACATATATTTTCCAGGATTTAATTCGGATTCTTTGATTGCTTTTATCACGTCTCCTCCGTTGGTTTTTAAGGCTTCCGCCATAGAAAGAGAACCAAACACTCCACCGCCAAACGCACCGCTTCTTCCTTGATCGGAAAGTTGTTCTGAAAGAGCCATTCTTCTCGACGGATCCATATTGATTCCGTCTGTTCTTTGCATACCGGCTGAAAATTTAGCGTAGTCGCTTATATCTCCTGAATATCCTTTTCCTCTTAAATTTTCAGAAATGTTCGCGAGTTTTGAGATATATTCAGATTGTCTTAAACCTTGAAACCCGGATGCCGAAGCTCCACCACGAAGAAAACCGACGTCTGCATTTTTGGAATCTTTTCGAATTGTTTCTAACTCTTTAACTACCTCTGCAATTCCTTTCCCTTGTGAAGCGGCAAATTGCATTGTCGTTTCATCAATCTGATTTCCTTTTCCGTATATGTTTTCACCCGTCACTCGACCCCTTACTACATTTGCTTGTGCGAGCTCTGAGTTTGCGAAGTATCCTCCACCACCTCCAACATAACCGCCAGTTGCACCGATCGTAGAAGCTTGGCTTTGCATAGCAGCGTGATATTGTTCTCCAATTGCAGATATTGTTTTTAAAACTCCTCCCGCAATTGCAAAAGCGGCTCCAGCGATCGGAATCGCGGCTCCCATCAGTGAAAAATTATTTCCTCTAACGGATCCGCCGTCGCCTCCTGATCCTCCCCCTCCTCCGGATCCCGGAAGTCCGGAAAGACCGCCTTTATCAAAATTTGCATGTTGGATTTTGATTTCTGCTTTTTGAAGTTGAATTTGTTTTGCGGAGGTGAGACCTATACCGCTTGAACTCGCGGATGATTCTTCTTCCTCACCATCTTTCTTCTTTTTCTTTTTTCGAAATAGATCGCGAGCGGCTGAAATTTTCTTATCAAAGGTATTAAAGAACCCTCCGCTTTGAGTTTCATCTAAGTCGGATCCATCAGCTCCGACTTTCGAAGCCATTGCACTTCCACCGGCGTATCGGGACGCGGCCTCGAGTTTCTTTTTTTCGGAACTTCCACCACCGCTTCCGCTCCCACTTGATGATCCTTTTTTCTCCGGAACTTTTCCGCGACCGGATACAGGAATTCCTTTCTTTCCCTTTTTAGCAATTCGGTCGTATTCTTTTTCTACTGCTTTAAAGTCAGGCGTTGCCTTGACTTTTATATTTAAAGATTCTTCAGCCATAGAATTTTAATTCGTTTTCGATTCTTTCTAAGAGTTCTTTACGCTTTAATTCTCCTTCACTCCTTAGCATGTCTTGTGAATACCCGGCCTCTGCCTCCAGGATACTGGCCATTGTCGGGCTTATATTCTCTAGGAATTCCATCGGTTTCATCTTCAGTACTTGGCGTTTCTGAGACTTCAGTTTCGCTCTCATGAGAAGTTTCGGAATGTCGAGTCTGGCTGTGGCTTCGAGGATGAATCTCTTTTGTTCGAGAAACAGATTTCCCAGATGTGTGACTCCTTTCGGAAGTATTTTCATCTGGTTCATAAGAAAGAGGTCGAGAAGATTCTCTTCGTCGTTCAGTGCGTCGAGCGTCCCTATTTTTTTTTAACTCTGATTTAAACCAGTTTTCCTTTTTCTCATATTCTTTAAAGAGTCTGATCACAAACTCTTTGTCTCTTATCTGCTCAAAGGTTTGTATATCTGGAATGGGAAAATTTTCGGGGATTTCTTTGATGACGTGGTTTAATGTAGCAATTGCGTAAATATATCCGTAAGTTGTATTCGGAATCGATTCAAGGGACGCGCCATTTAATCTTTTGGCAACCGCGATTTCAATGTCGAGTTCGGTGCTTGGGTCTGCGATATCTGCTTCGAATTTGTAAGAGTCACCTTCATATTTAACGTTTAAAGTAACTCTCTTATTAGGTTCCAGAATTCTCATTCACAGATGATGTAAATTATTTCGATATCGGAGAAGATTACTTTGATCAGAAATAAAAGAGAATAGATTAGATATGGATTTCAAAGTGCATTCGGCAAAAGGGAATTCTAAACAAGAGCCGATCAAATTATAAAGCAATATGAAATAGACCCTATCAAATTCGCAGAGAAATTTATAGATTTAAGAGTTGTTATTTTTTCGCATTTGATACAAAAAAAATATGGTTACTTTCTGAAGACAATTAATTTGACATAAAGCGCACAAAACCCAACTTTGGGATATATTTTTGAAATTTAGGGACAGAATGCGCATTTCTACTAAGTCGGCTAGTTTTCTCTTTACGTTATTTCTCTTTCAAATGAATTGCGGGGACTTTACAGCACCAGACCCTCGGCTACGTAAAAAACAACTCACTCAAAAATTAACCCCTCTTCTCTTAGGGATTCGAAATCCAGATTCTTCGAATCAGAATTCTCCCTCGAATTCAAATTCTTACGATCCAAATGCAAAATATCTCCCAAGTGATGAAGAAATTCATGCGACATTAGAATTGGAAAAGAATTTAGAATCTCAAGAACTTTTAACTCCGGAAGCTCTTCAAAAGACGACGTCCGATTTTTCTTCACTGAATAAATACGTTGTTCTTTCTCCTTCGGAGATCGACGCAGAGGCTCAAGCCTGGAAAAATGGGACTCCTCTTCCTCCCAAAACTCTTACACCGGAAGAACAACAGGCAAGATATGAATCAAAACTGAACCAAATGAATTCTTACTATGGGAGTGCCTTAACTGATGTTCCAAAACTTTCGACTTTACAACTCACTAATTTAAGATCAAATTCTTTCATTGGTATCTTTGCTTATTCTTATCTTCAGGATTATATAACTGAGCTTCCAGACCAGGAAAAACAAATCTTAGAAAAAAATCTGGCCTGGCTAGTTTCTCTTAGAAAAGCGGCGATCGACGAAATTGCGAAAAGGGGTCTTTAAAAATGGTTAAACATAAACATAGTAAGATGATGAAGTTATTGATTATTTTATTTCTTTTTTCAGGGTTATTTTCATGTGATGATAGTAATTCGAGCGAGGGAAGGCGAAATGCTGGACTTGCCTATGCTATTTCCATTTTGCGAACTCCGGATTTTTATTATCCTGAATGTTCAAATATAAATCTTTCAACGCAATTGGCTCTTAGCAATCCCGTAACAATAAATACGAATATTGCCAATAGTTACCAATATAGATATTCTATAAATTCAAGCGGCTTTAAATATAGATTTTCTGTTTCAGCTGATTATCCATCGTGCGCATTGAAATTATCAATCTATAATTGCCAGAATCCCATATTAAATGCTTCTAATTCAATTGTTAATTGTGATCTAGGTAACTATTCTACGTTTATATCAGGAGGAACTCAAACTTGCAATATTCCTTCATTCACAAATGGCACTACGATAATTAATATAAATACGGTTTCATTCAGCTCTCCCTCTAATCCTTGCCAAAATTTTACTTTTGAGGTTTTACCTTGAGAAAGAACATTTTACTAATTTTTGTAAGCTCATTTATTCTTTTAAGTAATGCCCTAACGGCTCAGCCGTTTTCTGGGATTCCAGATCTAACAGATTGTAAAACTATCAATAAATATTCAAACCCTACTCAGGCGTCTCCCGATCCTTCAAACCCTCTTTATTACTCCAAGACAACGGTAACGTTCTTTGGTGATAGTCGAATCGATTTTGCAAACGCTCTTCCAAAAGGATACGATGCTGCAATCTATTATTTTCCGGGTTTGACCAATGGTGATTATCCTGGAAAGAAATTTTCATTGGGACTATTTTACGGTGCATCTAGTTTGGATTTTTATTTAGGAACTGATTCTTCTTGGAACATTCAAAACTTAGGACATGGTGGAGATAATTCAGCCGGGTTATTAGAATATTTGAAAACTTGCTTAACAAACACTAACCATATAATTGCTCCAAATGTTGCCTTTGAAATTGGAGGAAATGACTATTTGAATAATTTCCTCATGTTAGTTTTGATGCCCTGGCATTCTCAAGAATATGTAAATCGAGCTTTGAACAATATTGAAAGAGCAATCACAAGGCTTTATCAAGTAAGAAAGAATGTGTTAATCATCGGAAATTATCCAGCTATAGCATGGTCCGCCCAAAGAGGTTTGCCAAAGGATAATGTTTTTTCTTTTGAAGGATTGAATTTCAAATACCAAGCGATTCTTCAAGGTTTTGGGATTTCTGATCAAGTCACCTTTAAAAATGAACTGAATAATATGAAACCGATATTAAGTAACGCGATGATCACTTATGGAGGAATTACAGCCCTTTCTGATTTAATGAGCGGAATTGCAATCGGAGGAGCTGGATATCTATTGAATCCATCCCAAAGCGGGACTTGTTTTGGATCGAATGTTCCCTCAAATGGACCTATGCCAGCTTACTATTGTTGGATAGCTGGAAATTTCTCCGCAATGGGAACTTTTCCTTCTTTTCTTATGGGAATTCAAGAAAGTGCATATCCGGAAATTCAGACAAGAAGGAAACCTTATTTTCAAGCTCAAGGATTAACATTGGAATATCTTCGTCTTTGGGAAGCTTTTGTGAACCCATCGACATTAGAACCTTGGGTTGTAAATGACTCACTCATGGGAGACATTGTCCATCCAAATGCGATTGGATTCACTGTTTGGGGTTATCACGTTTCCTCTAAAATCAAAAGTTTAGGTTGGCACCTTCCAAAAAGTCCTCCTGTGACTCCCCCGCCACCTCCTCCGACAGATACCGGTGGTGAAAATACAGGAAGAATAGAACCTGGTCCAATTTCTGATTGGGATTTGATATTACTCTGTTTTCTTTTCGGGATTTGCCATCTCTGAAGCTTTTTGATCCCAATCTATGGAACCATTCATAATACATTCAATTGAATGCTTCCATAGGTTCCCAATCCATAAGTTCAAATTCGATTTCTCTTCCGGAGAATTCATTGTTGTTTAACCCGAAACCGTCCGTGTTTACGGCTCCCGTGAGAAGACCAACTCGTTTTCCGGAAGTTTTGTCTATGACTAAAATATCATAGAGATCATCCGCGTGTTCATCGCTATGAGTATCAATCACGACGACTCCTTCGACCGGCGTTCTAAGGATATGAAACTCACCTGACGCTGTTCCTTGCCAAGCAAGAGACTTTAATCCTCTGGGTTTTCTGTATCCGAGTGCTTGAATTCTTTCAACGTTATTGTTTACGTTCACTCGTAACGATTTCATAAAACCGACAGCTTGACCGTTTATTTTAACGATTGCGTCGTTACCTGTGAGAACTGCCGGGTTCGGTCGTGCGCTCTTAGCCATCTATTAACCTCCGTTGTTCGTTCCGCGAACAACGTCCAAATTGACTAGAAAGAACATGTAATTTACGGGAGTTACGATTTTGCCGTCAGGGAAGACGAAATACACGGCGTCACCGTCACGACGAATATCGAACTTCTCGTCGAAAGCCGGTTCGCCTGTATAGATGTTTCGTGTAAGCCATCCGTATTGCGTAATATATACATTACGAAAACGTTGTGTAACTGCGGTACGAATGTCCGCGTCTGTAAGATTAGTTCCAAGTGCGTCGGGGTCTGTCGGGACTTCGCCAATAAATGTAACGTCAAGCCACTCTCTGAAATCTTTTACGAGAGCAAGGGCCGTACAAACGGTAGACGCTTGGTTTTTAATCAGGTTTTGAGCCTGATATGAGGTCAGACCCATTTCGATCTTGAAAGCCCCGTTGTTTGGCTTTCGAGTGACGATGAGTCCACCCGCTCTTAGAATTTTTTTGATTTGTGTTTTAGAAAGTTTTTCGGGCGCGTCTACGATATTAAGGTCTTTGTAGGTTGCAGTTTCACGTACGTTACCGGATGCTTTGATTGCGTTATGCAAAACGGCAAGCATCCAACCCGGATACGTTTTTAAGGTTATCTTATCAGCCGCGTAACGAGTGATCGGAGAAAAGCCCAAAACCATGTATTCGGAATTGGTGGCTTTGATATCGTCGATTCTTGCATCGACTGATTTCGTTAAGTCTAAGCCTGCCCCACCAAATCTTTCATCAGCCCCGTCCGGAGAATTTCCAAATGCAATTTTATCCGCAAGATAGAGAACAACTGATTGGATTGAAGTGCAGACGTTGACGTAAAAGCCTTTGGAAACTTCCGTATCAAAAACATAATCGATAGCATCGATATAGTCTTGTGCGGTTGCAATCCCTGTAGAACCACCGTTTAGATAGGTGAAGGACGCCATGTCTGCGAGTGGTTTTCTTTCTGGAGTTGCGACAACCTGAGCAAGTCCGTTTCCTAAAAAGAATCTTTCTTGCTGGAAAAGAAGTGACTTCATCGTGACCGGAACCGCTTTTACATCCACGGCATCGGTTAAAGAAAGATAGTCTAGGGTTGAAGTTTTCCGGTCGGGTTGCGAAAGAAGAGTGATCTGATAACCGACACGACTCGAAACATATCCGACGAGTTCTCCAAGCGTTGGATAGTCTTTGATTGGAACGTTTAAGTTTCCGGACCCGTCAGTTGGAGCAGTTCCCGAAAGAGTTACACGGAGTGTATTACCGTCGAAAGATAGAATTGCGTTTTGTCCGTCGCCTACATACTGAATTTGTAATTCGTTTGATTCTAATGGAGAAGAAGTACCGATTCCGTCACTGTCTCCGATTTGAATAATCGTTCCCCCGTTCGTTACTCGAAACCGAATTTGATTTCCTCTCGGACCGGGAACGATTGCTTTTACTGTATTCGTAACCGTAGCAACGATCGATGAGGCGGGAGCACTTGCCGACACGTTCGGGTTTATGTTCAGAGCTTTGATAAGCTGGGGGCCAGCCGTAAAACGAGAATCTTTGGAAGGAGAGAAAGCATTTGAAACTGCGTCTGCTAAATCGCCAGAAAAGAATACTGACTTCGCTTCGTCTGCACCGCTAAATTCTAAAACTCGTTTTGAAGTTTCGAGATTCGTATCTCCGGCATCATATCCGTTATCTGCGGGTCCAATGAGTACGAGAGTATTTAGATCCGGAGAAATTCCTGTACTTTGAGCTTTAACTCGAAAAGCTCCGCGTGCTCCTGGCTGGATGTATCCGCGACCTAGGAATTCTACATCCCTAGTTCCCATGATTTACAGCCCTCCAAATTTCATCGAAGGAGTTGTTACTTTTTGCTTTTAATTCACGAAAAAAGAATTCTCGGAAACGGGGAGTAATCGTTCTTCCAAGTTCTTTTTCTTTTAAGAGAAGAAACTCTTGGGGTGTTTGATTTGTTTTGGGTTTAGTTAAAACTTTCGAATCAACTTTCCCCCTTTGCAAATTTGCGTCTTCTTCCATTAAGGTTTGTCCTCTAACCCGAAGTGGCCTTCCAGACGGGTTTTGCTTCCCGATAAAAATACATCGAAGGAGCGAATATCGGGAAAAAGGAATGAGGGCTTAGTTCGAAAAATTGATTTTGTTTGAACGAGTCTTACTCTGATTTCAAATCCCCAGAAAGGTTCAGAGAAATCGGCTGTACTTAAATTCGGTTCTGTGTCCTCGGGTAGAAAAACGGTAAGTCCTGGATAAAGGACGGGAAGATCATTTGCCATGAGCATTGTCAAGGCAAGAGATGCGTCATAGATCCATTTGTTTGTGTTTCGACCGGCGTTACCTGTCGCAAACCCGCAAATGACTACTTCTGATTCAACGGTGTATTGAAGTTGTTGGAAATTTTTCTTTCGACTGAATTCATCTAAGAAAGCTTTTGTTGAAAGGCGTTGGCTTTCAGGTAGTTCTGAAATCTCGGTTAAATATTTTCGAAAGGACTCTGAATTCTTAAAGTGATGTTCGTTTAATCCTAAAAATTGAGTATTTCGATCTGTCGTACATTCGATACCTATTTTCGGAAATTTTGAATTCGGACCAGTATTCGAAACTCCTTCTTGATAAAGCGGATGACCGTGTTCGATTGGAACATCAATATTTCGTAGTGCAAGACCTGTGAGTGGTAAAGAGTTACGAAAATATTCTACAACCGTATCTTCCGGAGGAGCTGGATACGTGATTAGGATAGCTCCCCGATCGCGTCCGTCTTGTTGTCTTGCTTCCTCTTCCCGAAGACTTGTATCCATTCACCCGGATCATAGAGTGAAACGGATTATCGGTTCTTTTTTTTACTGAGTAGTTCTAAAATCAGATTTTTGGTATCTAAGGCAACGGCTTGTTTTAGAGTTTTTGATTTTAAAGCCGATTTCACATCTTCTTTGATTCCAGCTATAATTTTTTGAGCAGGTATCGCCGGTTGAAAGAAGTCGCGACTTTTTTCTGTTACCACAACGAACTTTACAAAGGATCTTTGAACGGTTCCATTTTTGTATTTTTGCTCTCTTGCAAATACGTTTCCTTTACCTGTCATTCCAGGATCTTGCCTGTATTTGTACCGGTTTCTTGTTACCATTTGTCCGTGAGCGTTTTCCTCTTTAAAAGTTCCAGTTTTAATGATCACAGAATTGATTGATTTGTTTTTTGGGCTTATAGGCGTTCCATTTTCATTCTTAGTAATCGGAACGATTACATAGGGACCGTTCTCACCCATTCTCGCACGACTTCCACCAAGAAGTGAAGGACGCATATCATAACGACCTCTACCTCTTTCGATGACCGCCATATAGTTATACTTTCCCTTATTCGGATGATACACTTGAAATCCTCCCGGAATAGGACGGATTAAAATTCCTCCCCCTCCTCCCGGTCGATTGGACATTGCCATTCGTCCCCACCAGCTTGGTTTTGCGGCGAGTGTATTGTTCGTCCAGGCTTCTTGAGTCGCCTTTGCGATTCGATTTAGAACGAATCGCGTTCTTGGGAATTTTCCTTGTTCAAATAGTTGTTCGTAGTTCATACAAAAAAGGGGTAGAAGACTCTACCCCTTTGAAATGTTTCCAAATGTTATTCGAGTTTAATCTTTAGAGTCTTACTGGAACGTTCGTAAAGACCCGGAACTTGTCTTCCGCGAGAATTTGAAGAACACTATAGTTTTCAACAATTCCAAGACGAGAACGTAAAGCTCCACCCGCTCCGTAAGGGAAAAGGGTTTTTGTATATCCCAAGAGTTCAGTCAAGACGAGAGTTCTTGTATCGTCACTTGCCGACTTAGAATTAAAATCTCCCATCACCATGATTGTGGTTCCGGGCAAATCTTCGTTTAAATCTTGTACGATTGTAGTCGGACCCGCAGTGTTCTTCTTTACCTCTCTCATGTAACGGATGAGTGAAGAATTCGGTCCCGTTTCACGAAAAATCACATACCTGGTTTCAGGAACTCCACCTGTTCCCGGAGTGATCGTAAGTTCAGCGGCTCCTCCGTTTGGAATTGCAATACTTTGTTCGTTACACGCTTTGGACCAATGTCTAAAATCTCCGGCAGAGACCCTGTATTTGTAGGTTCCTACATACGATCCGGTAAAAAGTGAACCTGGAACAGAAGGTAAAGACGCGATCGAAAACGATGGAGTCGCGGGTGCATCTGTTTCACTTGTTGCCCCTTCCACCCAAGTCCCAACTTGGTCGTGTCTCATCGGAACACCCCATTCATGACGATCGAGCCAAATATCGTCGTCAAAAAGAATAATGTTGTCTTTGGCGTTTGAATCCGCGACACCATGTACGATATTCGAAAGCGACGTGTTACCAGGAGACTGATTGTTATTTTGAATTACAATAGCTCCACCTACTCTATCATAATTTTGATCGTAGAGTGCTTTTGTTGCCGGGTGCATTTTTGCATAGTTCACCTGACCGAACTGTTTTGTTCTCACTTGAGAACTATAGTATTTCATTTCATCGACAGCGGGTAACGCACCTCTGCAATCGGTATAGAAATTTTTACCCAAAGACTTGACTTGTGTTTCAAATCCGTCTTGTTCGAGTTTATTTAAGTCTTTTTTTCCAAACCAAATTTTTCTCATTTGGTTTTCCATACCGCGCCTAAGTGCGGCATTGGACTGAGTAAGCTCCGGATCTTGTGAGTTGTTTACGGTATCGACTACTTTGTTGAAAGAATATCCTTCCGCAATGTAGTTAATCTCGTTATACAAACGATCAAGTTGCGGATCTCTAAAGGAGGGTTCATCGGACTGTCCGATGTAAGAAGAATTGTACCAACCTCCTCCGTGAGAACGATTTCGGTTGTATTCCACGATTACCTGATTTGTGGTTCTTCTTGGAACTTCTTTTAAGAACTTAAAATCTTTGTCAGTCGAAACGGTTGCTACAAACACTTTGTCGAGTGACTGCATAGACAAAACGGCACCCGAAGAGTTGATATCCACAAAGGGAGTTGCGCCGTTTAACGCCGTGTTTGCTTCGAACGCTTTTTTAATTTCGATCAATTGATCGAGCGTGTGAGGACCGGTCATTTATTTTTGAACCTCTTTGTATTCGTTTATGAATGCTTGAGCGCGGTCGGAAAGTTTCCAGGTAGACTCGAAAAACGCGATGTCTTCTAACTGGCAACGACCAGCTTCGATTCCTTTGATGATAAGATTCCCGATATGATCTCGGTCCTTACCCGTGACTTGCCCTCCTTCCTTTGTGGGATCGTTTGTTTTTTGAATTTTAGAAGTGACTGGAGTTTTCTCGGTCGCTGGACGATTTGCAAGCGCGCCGATTTCGGATTTTAGAGTTTGAACTTCTTTAGAAAGCTGGGAATTATCTTCCGCAGTATCTAAGAGATGTTCGATTGCGGCCGCTAATGTTTCTTGACCGCTTTTTAGAACTTCTAAGGCGTTTTGAATTTCTGAGATAAATTCAAGGCGAGCTTTTTCGACTTCCTTTTCTTTCTCGGATTCTTCTTCGCTTTTTTTCTTTTTCTTATCCTTTTCTTCTTTCTTGTCATCCTTCTCGGATTCGGTTCCTCCTTCTGCTTCACCTTCTTTACTCTTCTTTTCGGATTCCCCGAGTTCGGATTTTGCGATTTCGTTTCCGTCATTGTCGTCGAAATACGCATCGATCACATCGTCTGCAAAAGAAGCGGCTTCTCCTTCCGAAATCCCTTGAGCAATCGCCCACTCTTTTACTTTATCCGTTTCAGGAACCACACTTCCCGAATCAAGTAACGTAGTTACCTGCGATGCTAAGGTTTGTAAATCAGGAGCTTCTTCTCCGGTTGGTCCGTCTGATTTTTTTACGGGTTTTGATTTTACGCGCTCCTTCAGACGATTGATCGCATCTTGTATCATCGATTATTCTCCACTCAGTTTTAGGAATATCGCGTCGGTGAGATTTTCTAAATCCTCGCCTTCGATGCTGTATTCTGTTTGGAGAACCGAGCGAATCAGGGCGGACCGAATTTCCATTCCTTGATTTCTAACACGATCTGAAATATCGGAGATGATGAGTTCGACAAACCGGTCTTGCGCTTGAGGATCCGATTGAAAGAGTTTTGTTAAGAAGTCGAGTTTGCGTTCGATTCGTAAGAGGCGTTCTAATTCGAAGGATTCTAAATTCTGCGAATCTTCCAGCGAGTCCGATACTCCTTCTAAAATACTCTTCTCAATGTCTCGAAGAAATATCGCGCCCTTTATCAATTGAACCGAGGTATCTGGATTTATTACTTCTTGGAGTGGCGCGATCGCACATTTACGAAGAAGAATTTTGCGAATCGTCTTTCCTTGATAGTCTTGAGGTCTCGCGAATCCGGAAACGGAAGCTCCCCAACCTTGGAATCCAGCTTGAAGACCTTTTCGAATTTCCTCTGCGAATTTGTTTCCGGGAAAAAGTCTTCCGAGGATATATAGTCCGTCGTCTTTGATTCCGTAGTGAGTCGGAAAATCTTCTTTTAACCCGATTTGTTCGGGTGCGCCAATGATCGCTTCTGCTTTCGATTTTTGTAAATCGACTAAGAGAGATCCGGTTAGCTTTCCCTCTTTTTTTAGGTCTCGAATCTCTTTATCGATATGATCGGTTAAATGGTTAAAATCGAAATATCCTTGAGAGGTAAACTCCGAACGCATCGAAGGATCCGCGTAGGCAGATTTAAGAATGACTTCACCTTGTCTGTCTTCTCGTTCCGAAGACGCTTTGACAAGAATCTTTATTGCGCCAGTCCGATCCTCCGGAGTGGCTTTCATTATTTGGAAAGGATGAAGAAATTGGGTCTCTGACATAGAGACTCTTGTATTGGAAAACTAAAAATCGGAAGGGGAAATCTGTACGAAGTAAGTATTAGGCTTGAACTACATGGAAACTATTTTCTCTATTTTTTTGCTACAAAATCTCCTCGTAGAAACTTAAAAAGAACTCGCAGATAACTACAATTATACTCAATAAAAAGCCATCCTTCCTCGCTTACGGGGAAGAGCAATGGTATATAACGAAAAATACCAGCAACAAACCATTCTCCGTTTTCCTGCCAACCATACATCGGAAACCCCATATAAAAGAGCTTTTTAATTTCCCTATTTGAATTCAAAATTTGCACCTAAGCGAGTGATAAGAATCCTTGTTTTTCTAATATTGTCAAGTTCGTACTTTCTGAAATTCCCGTAATAAATCTCAGAATTATAAATGCTTATGGATCTGAGACTAAAAGATAAACCCGCAATTTCCCAACCGAACAACCATTAGGACTCCAATATACTCGGGCCTGAGAAAGCGCCGAAATTGTATCAAATGCAAATCCTAAGAATATTCCTGGGATGGACAGATCAGTTCCCCCAGGATCGAGCCATTTGTCTGAAAGGATAGTATCCCCTACTGTTAGGTTTGGTGAGCCGTTAAAAGGGATTAAAACTCTTACAAAAACTTGAACAACGATGGAATTAACCTGTAAAATATCTCCTAAGTTTATCGTGCCGGCCGCGTTAGAAAAATCTATTTCGGCTTCTGCCACGTTCAACTTTTTCAATCGGTTATCCTCCGGAAAATCGTCAAAAGTAAATGGACCAAGGAAAGTTGGCATCGAATTAATTCATAATCACCTCTCTAAATCGGAGAAGAGGAATCTTATTTCCCGTTCTATTCCTTCATTTCTTTGCCTTTTTCACAATGTCGCTGATAGTCAGATAATTTTCCAAAATGGATGAAATACGAGGGGAATTAGAGTCGAAGGATTTTTCCACATGTTTCACTTTTTTTAAGTCATTCATAAATTCATCGAAAGCTAAATTGATTCTTACTCTTTCTTCGCCTTGCGGAAACATGATTAATTGATATTGATCTGGAGGGACAGAACCAAGATCCTCCACTGAAGTTGGGCTAACTAAATAGTTATTAATCATGTTCTTATTTGAAAGTTTATCATCTACATAAGATTCAAATGCTCTTGCAAAGAGTTCGTAAGACTTTGATAATTCTTTAACCCCGGTTTGAACTGCCTTTGAATAAAAGGAAGTTTTTTTCCCATCTGGATTTACTTGCATCACTTCTAATAATTTTCGCGCTTCCTTTGCCAAAGGTCCGTCTGTTCCGGAACTAATAAAGTATTCATGATTTCTCGAATATTCTAATCCAGAAGCAAAATGATCTAAGAAATGACCAAATTCATGGGCAATAGATCCATCACCTTTAGTTTTTGTAATATTAATGATTTTATAACCGGGTTCGTAATGTGCGGTTTGACCTGGTTTCCCACGAGCTCCGAAAGCCATACTTAATCCGCTTTTTTCAACGGTTTTATGAATATCTATTTCGAGAGCATCTTCCAAGTCTTTTAAAGCGGAAACGAATCTAGTAATATGATCTCTGGAAGAAACATCGTCCATGTAATTGCCAAATTGAACGGATTTGAATCCCCAAAACTTAGTAAGTCCTTCCGTGGAGATTTCGTTTTCATGAATTGTCCGACCATTTTGACGGATCATTACATCTAAGGGCGATCTTCGAGGAGTTTTGTTTTGAATGGTTTTTGGAACGTCGGATTTACTTTTTTCTGTCCACGACCAATCTGAATCTCGAACTCTGTTTTTTGGAGTCTCAGCCCATTTTTCCCTCGAAGGAGGAAATTTTGGAGTTAGGAGATCTTTATATTTATTTTCAGCCTGAATTTTACGTTCGGGATCGTTTCTATAATTATCTTTAAAGAATTTTTCAAAAGTAGGATACCTTTTTTGGAAGTCGGCTATTAATTCTCTGTTACGAATTTCGAATTGTTTTTGGAATTTCTCATAACGAGTAGTTGCTTCTTCTTCCGTCAAAGGATTGTACAACCCAGCCTGATTCCAAGCATTGAGTCCCGCTTCCGATCTTTTGTGAAGCATATTGAATAGCTTATCACCAAATACACTTCCAAAAACGATTAGTTCCGGATCCTTCTTCGATTGAAATGCGGACTTCTTTACAAAAGCATCTGCTTCCTTCCGAATAGGACCAATATCTTTTAAAGTTCCACTTAGTATTTTTTCAACCAATACTTCTGCACCGGGAACGATCGACGCTATTCGATCGAGATACTTGCTTTTTATTTCTCCGATTGAATTTGAATTAAAATTTGGATCTGAAATTTCTCTGCGTAGGGAAGACAATTCCGTAGTTAATTTTCCAAATTGACTGTAAGTTGATATTTCATAAAAGGAATACGCATAATCTTCTATCTCATTGAGTGTTTTGGCGTTTAAGATTGGAGTTATTAATTTATTCAGTAATTGAACATACTTCCGTCGCGCGTATTCTGAATCTACGGGCTTAGATGCTATTGACTCATACAATTTTGATTTAAGATAAACAAGACCTGGCTCCTCTCCTCTGTCTTTATAAACCTTAAAATCGAAAGCAGGTAAGACTCTTTCTTTTTTTACAACTCGTTCTGCGGTTACAGGATCAAGACTTTCAATTTCGGAAAGGGATAAAATTTTTGATAAGGCGGCGAGTTCTTTCTTGGAACCTGGAATTCTCTCGTTAGTATCCTTAAACTCCTTATTTTTCTCTCTTTCGTCGAGTAAAGGTTGAACGTGATCTCGAGTGATTTCCTTTTTTGCCAATTTCACGATCTCACGAATTTTTTCTTTGTATGAATCTTTTTTAAAGTTTGGATTTTGTGGAAGGATTTTTTCCTTAAATTCAGAAATTGGATTTGTATCGTGTTTTCCTTTAGCATTTTGATTTCCTATCATCGCTTGAGAAAGTGTATTCGAATCCGCCGGTTTTACGATTTTTTCATATTCTTCAGGTTCGGAAAAATACTTCTGGTATAGACGTTTTGACCTTTTCCCTTGATCGATCGCTTCTGTCTTTGTTTTAAAGAGCAAAGGCCAATCACCAAGTTTATCTCCATCAATCGGAAATTTTAAAGTCCAATCTTTAGAATTACTCGCAACTCCACGATTGGAAACATTCAATTCCGGTTGATAGCTATCGAGGAAGGTACGTGAAATCCCCCCATTCATATTTTTTTCATACAAAATATCGTCTGAATGTTTTGTTAGAGTGACTAATCGAGTAGAAACTCCGGTTTGTCTGAAAGAATCCTTACCTTTAAACGATCCTTCGGGTAACTTTTCAGAAGCTCCTCCTTTTTCAGAAAGCCATTCACGAAATTCCTGAGATCGATGATCCTGGCGAAAGAATGGACCTTCGGACATGATTGCAACGAGTTTACCACCCGGTTTTAGAAGTGAATACGCGTGCTTGACATGGCGGATATCATTGCCATTCTCAAAGGGTGGATTCATAAGAATTCGATCATATCGTTTATCTACAAAATCTAAAAAATCATCTGCGACTACTGTATATCCTTTTGCTTGTAGAATGTTCTTTAATGAATACACAGGTTCGATAGTATCCGGGTGAATCCCTGTTTCTTCCGTAATCGTTTCGGCTAAATCCCCTTTTCCGGCAGAAGGTTCGAGAACGTCCATTCCTGGTTTTATATCGGCTTCTATGATAAGCCTTTGAGCCAAGGGTTTTGGAGTCGGGAAAAAACCTGGAATTTTACCTCCAATCAAATCTCTTTCCAGATTTCGAATTTCTGCTTTTTTCGGATCGGATCCACCGCTCTTGTTTTTTGCAATGAGTGTGCGGAGATACTGACCGGCTTCATGGACTTGTTCAAATGTGGTAAGCCCGAGTCTCAAAACCGCTAACGCTCTTTCGTTGTAATTTGGATAGGGATTTCCTTTGAAATATAACTCATAAGGATTTCCTTCAATGATTACCGGTTTTTTAGTATTAGGTTTTGCTGGGCGCGCGTATAAACACTGCTCTATTTTATTAATCTTATCCATGAGGCGTTTCAAAGATTCAGCCTCTTCCAGATTCGAAGTATCGATAAATTCAGCCTCGCCGGAAGGTAACGTCCTTTGAACCTTACTTGCTTCTTCTAATTCCGACTTTGAAATCAGTCCGTTTTTATATGCCCAATTTAGGTTATGACCGTAAATTTTATTACTACCTGAAACTGAGATACGGTCCGTTTTTTTTTCTGCAATGAAACGAGGTTCTAGTTTTCGAAACCATACTGATAATTTTTCAGTCAGGGGTTTTTGATCTTGTGTATGTCTCTGGATCCTGTAATTGTCAAGCGACCTAGAAACATTGAGAATTTGTTCGATGTCTTTTTTACTTTTTATTCTTTTGAGATTTTCAGGGAAAGTCCCTAAGCCCACTTCCTCTGCTATTCCCCGTAAAGCAGATTGAATGTCTCGCATCTTCTTTGCGTCTTCATACATAGAATCCGCGATTCTTGCTCTGCGATAGGTTAGGTTTTGTTTTGATATTGGAGGGCTTTCCTTGTTACGAATCGATTCTTCCATCGCATCCGCTAGATTTCTAAATTTTGCAGAAACGACCGCACGTTTAACCGGAGAATCATCTTCGATCGGTTTTGGTTTGTTTTTTTCGTTATATTTGAGTAAGGAATCTGAGATATAATTACGAATTATTTTTAAAACGATGGACGGTTCTTTTTGAACAAGTTTTGAAAGTGCGTCATTGATTTTGACCGATATGGAAGGAGCGATTTGTTTTTTGTCTACCGACTCTTTCAGGCGCTCTACAAATTGACTTTCTACGAGCGTCAAATTCGAATCTTGTAACTGGCTTACCACTCCGGACAAAGTGTTTGCAGTAAGAGTTGAATTGGAAGTTTTCTCGACCTCGTGTTTCCCGGCCGCATTATCATTTCCAAGCATTGCCTCAGAGAGTGATCGTTTCGACTCATGGACTTTTGCCGAGATTAGAGAACGAATAATTTTATTTACATTTTCCGAAGTGATACTAACAAACTTGTAGGAAATGTTTAAGAGACTATTTAGATTATTTCCTTCCCTGTCTGCAAGTTCCCCGAACTCAAGAGCACGGTTGTTTAGTCCCGCATCTATGAGAGAATTTTTTACCTGTAAAATGTAGTCTTCTAAACTTCGAATCGATTCCGGGAAGTAGCTGGGTTTGAAATTTTGGTTTACGAATTTCTTTTCAGTTTTAGGAGCAATGTCGAATAGACTTGGCTCTGATGGACTTATTTGTTTTTCTCGTTTTTGTTTATTTTCAGAACTTCGGTTAAATGTCTTTTCTTCGATTGGAGGGGATTCATTATTTTTGATCGTGGCTTTTGAAGAGTGTTCGGTATTTTTTACCGTATCTGCAATTAGTTTGGACGCGCGAGATCTCGAGGGAGCATTAATCATAGCCCAAGCTCCCTTTTCACCGGAAGGTTTTACCTTTCGCCAAACAGATCCGTCTGCGTGAGTTGAAGGCCAGCCTACCGGCTTTTCATTCGATTTTAGAACTAGTAAAGTGGATTTTACGACTTCACGGATAGAAGACATTCTGTCCGAAAGTGTAGAAGAATAGAGTCTATCGGAGTTTGGTTTTCAAGTCTGTGAAATCAAAATGGATTCCTTTTCTTCACTCAGTATAGGCTTTTGAAGAGGTAGGACTCCATTTAAACGAAACGTTAGTATTTGCTTTCGCTTGGCCGGGTGAGAATTCATCGATTACGTCTGTGATATATCCAAATTCACTGATTTCATCTTCCGGCATGGGATAATTCTTCGAAGAATCCATAACAATTCGAAAGGGCATTCCCGGACGTAAAGGGATAAAAGGAAGATCAAAGGAACCACTGGCAATTTTTAATTCTTCTTTATTACAGAAAATACTAAAGAGCATATCTCGAATTTTAGCGAGTTCGTCTTTGTAGTTTTCTTTGTTATTTTCGTTTAAATTTTCTTCTTTAAAAACGAGTCCCGCCATCTTTACATGAAGTAGTTTAGGCCCAAAAATAGAACGGAGTTTGTCTTCGTATTTCGGTTCGGAAAGTACCGTTCCAAATTGTTGAAACGTATTTTGAATAACGTGAACTCCGGCGATCACCGAATCTTCCGAATCCTCGATACGGTAATTTTTTAGATCATCAAATGCCAAATAATAACAAGCATCGATATTTGAGGTTTTTAAATCCCGGTATTTCCCATCCTTTCCAAACATGTAAAACGGAGTTGGCCTGAATACTACCTTCGCCTCTTTCCTTCCAACTTCGTATTCCTCGATCGTATTCGATCCAATCTCTCCCAAAGAAACTCCTTTCCCATATAATCCGTCAATTTGAAAAGATTGAAGTGGATCCACGAACAATTCATAGAGGGGTTCAGAAACATACGATCTTAGAATCTCCCAAAAATTAACATAAGAACCGATCGAAAAGCTCGACAAAACTTGTGATTCGTATGTGAAAAATTCAGTGTATGCTTTTTTAGGAAGAAGGATCGTTAAAATAGAATCTGGATCGGTTTGTGAAGTCGGTGAAAGGACTGGATGATCTGCGTACCTTGAAACGTTCATAAGTGAACAAAAAAACTCATCCCAAAAGTTTTTGATTAAATCAGATAGCTGACCCTGCAAAAATACTTTCGTCGCTTTCATGATTACGCCTGCATAAGATTCTTGGGTTCGAGTGGGTGGCGTCCCTTCCGTTCTTTGATAATCGATAAAAAAATCTGTGTCGGAAAGAAGGGTTTCAATCGGTGAAATAGTCACGCTTACAAAACTTTTTCCCTCTGCCGAATATTCTCTAGGCGCAGATTTTACCTTCCCGACGTTTAACTTGTTAAACCTACTTTCCTTTGAATTCCCCGATCCATTATCGTAATAAATAAAAACGATACTCCGGACCGAAAATATATCTCTGAATCTTAGAAATTCTCCTTCTTTGATTTGAGACAAAGGAAGCGGAGTTTCAGAATTACGTTGTACGAAGTAAGATTCTTGGTACGGAATTGTTAGAGAGATTCCTCCTCTTTGCGCGGAAATGGAACGATGAGATTTAATCGTTGTAACGTGTTCCACTGGAAAGAAGATATTACTGGAGGAGCCGGGTAAATGGACCTCGATCGCAAAGGACTTTGGTGGAAATCCAATGTCTCTACGCTCTGTGATCTTTTCTACTTTGTCAGAATCGGATTGCGGATTCGGCACAAAGAAAATTGTAAAGGATTAGGTCATATCGGAGGACTTGTCTTTGTGGGAGGCAATGGTCCTGGGTTATAAAGATGGTCGTGTTCTTTTAAAGAGGTTCCCGCCGCGATCACATCGACATCGGATATGATCTTTTCTGTTGCTTCAATTTTTCCGGTGATATCCAAATCACCCTCTAAAGTCGTTTTTCCTACAATTTTCGTATCACCATTTATTTGAACTTTGGAATTTATCTCCACCTCTTCAAACGTGAGGGTTGCCTTTTTGGATGTAAAATCAAGTTTCAATACGACTTCTTGCGAGTCGTTGTAGACCTCTATCTTATTCGTTGTCTGACGAACCGCGTAACCCGACTCGTGAAAATCAATGATATCTGATTCGGGATCGATAAAAGAATATTTATTCCAAAAGTCCTGAATATTTGATAAGTCGGAATCCTTTGTAGAAAATGGAAAGACTTGAGTGATGAGAGGAGCACGAAAAGAACCTCCTATAAATTCAAGCAATACAAGCTGATTTTTTTTAAGACCAAACGCTCTACCGTGAGCATTCCCTCCTTGTTTTAAAAATGGCCCAAAGTACCTGACCTTTTGAAACGGTTCTCCAAAAGTTGTCAGAACATTTGCACGAAACCTCGGAAGAACTTCGGTAACGATCGCGATCATCGGAGGAGTCAATCTCGCATCCGGAGACTGCGGTTTTTCCTGCCAATCAAAAGGATCGTTCGAAAATGACCCTCTCATATCGAAATGATATTACTCCCGCCTGAAATCGATTCCAAATAAAAGCGAAATAGAATCTTGTCCCCGTCTTGCAATACTCCAAGAAAACGAGCATCGTTTACTCTTGGATCGGACTTGAATTGTCGTAATAATTCCTTAATAGTTCCTTTACTGTAAATCTCATCCGGGGTTTCTCCCCAAGCAATCGGATTCCCAATCTCCGGACTTCCCGGAATCGATCCTATTACAATATCTATGTGATCCAGCTTTTCATTTACAAGAGCCTCTTCACCCTCTACAATTTCTAAATCACCAGTTGGCGAAATCGCAATCCCTCGGTTTTCAGTGAGTTTTATATCGCATCCTAAAAGCCCGATTTCTAAATCCTTTGGCGTTGGATTGTCCGGCAAAACCGTAAAAACATTTGTCTTAGTTCCATACGGGATTTTAATTGCGCGTCTTGCAAGAATGGTAGTCTCATGTTGTCCGTTATAAAGCGCAAGGGCTTGTCCGAGAGTCGCGTCCCCTAATTTTTTTTCCGCAATCGACTCCCAGGTATCTCCCGACGACACATAATGAATGGAATATTCATTATCAACAGCCGCTTCGTTGATTGCGCTTTGTGTTTCTAAAAGAATCTGATTTGCCGTCAAAGCAAACTGGTAAACGTCATTATCTATCCAAGCACTCAAATCGGCGTTCGGAAGGAGGGACATAGATTCATACGATCCTCCCGTTTGAACGGGAATTGTAAATTGTGCGATGAGAGAAATTAAGGCACTACAATCCGAGGATGTTTTTTCTAAATTTTGTCTAAAATCTGCTTCGTTCGATCTTGATTTTCGATAGGCGTCATCAATTCTTTGGGAGATTTCTTCCGCATTGAATCCACGTTTCTTTGATTTGATTCCAAGATCAGCCTTTGCATTCTCAAAAGTTTTTCTCGCTAATTTCCCTTGAGCATTAAATTGGTCCTTCATTCGGTCCCAGGAGGAGAGAAGTCTCTTAGAAGAACTAGCAAATACTTGAACCCCTCGCGCGACTCCAAGAAGCGCACCTGATAACTGTAAGGGAAGATTTATGATATTTTCTAACTCATTCATGAGTCCGGAAATAGTTCGAAAGGGACTAAAGTTACTCCGGATAAGTTGGCTTGTAATGGAAGAATCAAGTTCACGTACAACAACCAGATTCAAAGAATATTTGTAAGTATTCGTGTCAGATACGGAACGAGTGATTGTAAAACCACTGGACGGAACGACTACCTCTACAGTTCGGTTTCTGTCATAGTCCCGAAAAACCATTGCGTGACTCTTCCAAGTCAGTCGCCTTTCTCTGAAAAGTTTTGCAATCTTAGATCCTTGAGGATCGTTAGAGGAATATTGAACCGGATCAAGACTTCTCGAATAGTGAAGGATAAACATAAAATCTTGGAATTCTTGGAGTCCCGACCTAAACTCCCCTCCTCCAAAACTTAGATAACTACTTCTGATTTTATCATAATAGCTACTTACAGAATTCGAAACAAAACTCTTTGCGGCCGAGAACGCGGATTGAATAAAACCTGCGCCTGTATCACCTGGAATTGCAGACCGTGGTTTCGATGGAAGTCCCAAATGATAGATATGAAATTCACCTTCTAATTTTATTTCATGGTTATCAGGTCCATAGTCAACGACAACCACACCACCAAAAGTTTTTTCAATTCCAACGCGGTATTTGAAATTCTCTGTGTATTGGAGCGGACCATTTACAAAGAAGTATTCATTTGAATCAACGTTTGTACCCGACAGGTTGTAGGAACTGTTGTTTTGTTTTTCATAGAATGAAATTGAGAAAACGTTCTGAGGTTGGTATGTAGGAGCTAAACTTCCGGAAAATGCTCCTCCTGTAACTGAATTAAACGCAGATTTTGCACCGTCTACAACGCTTCCGCCAAATCCAGAAACAGAATCGATTACTCCCATCGTTTAAGATAATAGATTCTTTCAGCCTATCGGATTTCCGATTTTTGAAATCGAGTTACGTTTTTTAGGGATGAGTTCTCCTGCTCCTTACATTCCAAAAACAGCACTCGAATACAAGACAGCTCAACAAAATAGCTTACTTGCGAGCGGTTCTAGACTTTCAAACTTTAGTCCCGGATCTAGGATCTCAACCTGGATAGCGAATATTGCTTCCGTTCTTGCAGAAGGGGATTTAAGAACACTTAACGGATTTGAATACTCTATCAGAGAAGGGGTTTATAACGCCTTTGGTTTTACGAGGCTACCCGGTCTAAAAGCAATCGGAGTTCTTCGAATAGAACATTCAGGTCACACAACTCCCGTAACGATCGGAGTCTTTACACTCGATCTCTTTGGTCTAATTTATGAGTCAATCGCACCCGTTACGATTCTTGTTGGTGAAACTTCCGTTGAAATCGAAATCCGAGCAAAGAACCCCGGAAAAGATTATAACATAACCCGGCTTTCGATTGATACACAAGAAGGTCTTGGTACTATAAATGTTCAAGTTCCACCGAATACAAGGATCTGGAATCCGAGTGATTTCGCCGGTGGAACTAACATTGAAAGTGAAGAAAATAGGCTTCGTCGTTTTCGCAACTTTATCGTTTCTCTTGGTCGCTCTACTCCTCTTGGAATTTATACCGCTGCAACTTCGATTCCCGGTGTGGCCGGAATCCAATTAACGACTAACGTTAATCCGTATTCCGGTTCTTTTGAAATCGGTTGGATCAATCTTTATATCTCGGATGGAACTTCAAATCCGCCACAAAGCCTTCTTAATCTTGTTCAAAAAACAATTGAAGGCGATTTAAACGATCCCGAAAACTTTCCAGGATACGCGGCCGCTGGAACCTTTGTTGCAGTCTTTAGAATTCCTGTTCTCGGAATTACAGTTAAATTCGATCTTCAAATTCAAAACGGATCTCAACTTTCAAACGAACAAGCCTTAGATATCGCACAGAACCAACTCACCCTTTACTTAAACACCTTACCAGTCGGCTTTGATGTTTTACTAAAACAAGTCGAAGGAACAATTCTAAAAGCTCATCCGGATTTTTACAAAGTAACCATAACAGAGTTTTATGGAAAACTCGCATCCAATCCGGTTCCTTCCCCGCTTCCAACTCCAAGTGATATTTCCGTTCCTTCAGTTGATCTTCCAAGAACCGGAGGATCTTCCGGAGGAATCATTTCAGGGACCGTAACTCGTGTGGAGCCGTCTTAATATGCCACATGAAAACAAATTACTGGATGGTCTCCCTCAGTTTAATGAAACCGATCCTATCTTTAAAGAATTGTTCGGAGATCCCTCCCGACCTGAACTCAGTCCCGTTTCGAATATAAACGACATCAATGTCGGAGCAATTTACAATTCAGTAGAGTGGCATCTTAGATTTCAAGACCTCGCAGTCAAAAGCGCGGTTCTTCCCGGCGCCGAACAACACTTTTTAGAAAAATGGTCTGCGTTACTCGGAATAGAACGACCTGCGGGAATGGATGATTCCGAATTTGTAGGTTATATCATCGGATACGTTCTTTCGAACGAACCTACGATTCCAAAAATTGCAGAGATTTTTCCCAAACCAGATTTTGCAGTACTTCGATGTGATGAGTTAGGTTTTGCAACCGACGTTTCTGCAACGGACTTAGGACTCATTCTTCCTGGACCGGATACCAAAGCAGTTTCAAGCATCGTCACCCCGGACAGAGGTGCTTCTTACGTTCTCACAAATGACTTAAATCACTTATCCGACTTACAACTCACCGAACTCAATCGAATTCTTGCGGCCGGCGTTGCCGCGTTTGCAGGAGAAACAGATGGCTAACGAACTTAAAATTCCTTTAACAGAGAACGAAGTAAAAGTTTATTATCAAAGTTTACTTCAAAAAGTAACGGCGAACGATTTCAATCGATTGTCAGGAGCGGAATCAGAACATTCTGCAATCCCCGCTGTTCTAAGTGCAATACTTGCGACCATCGGAAGAAACACGGATACCGCGATTGGTTTTTCTGTTTCTACACTTGATAATCAAAAGATTCAAGTCGGAGCCGGTCTGTATATTCGACCCAACGCGGTTTATATTTTTCCGCCTGTGACGGTATCTCCAAATCCCGGTTCTTTAGAAGGAATTTATGAAATCGAACTCGAAGAAGCGCTTACCGATTCTTCTGCTGTTCCTCTTTGGAATACAACGACTCAAAGATTTCAACCACAGGTAAGACCGACTCGTAAAACATACCGAACAAGTCTCTTTGAACAGTGGGTAAATTCCCCCGGACTTCCAACACCGACCACGGGAAGAATTGGTCTTCTTTCTTTTCATAAAAATGGGATAGGCGGACCAATTACAAACTTAAACCGGATTTTACCCGTATATGATCCGGGTTTAATAGGCGTGGAAGTTCAGTTAGATCCAGGCATTGGTGACAGGACTTCCATCGCCGATGCGATCAACTGGATATTTCAACATTTAGAATCGAAAGATTTTATTAGGACTACCTCCTCACCCGGTTTCGATAACACGAAATTTCAGGTAAGGACGCAAGGAAACTTTGCTTATTGGAGTAAGGATGGTGGAGGTACCTGGCTCCCTTTCGCATAACCCCACCGAGTGGCCCATCTTCTCCTGTTTCGGGAGCCGGTGGTCACTGGGTGGGGAATTTAGGTTCGAGCCGTTACGATGTTTTTCCAAAAGGTTCTTATTCGATCGGAGACCTTTGGCACGTAGTAGACGCACATATCGATCAAGGTGGAAACGTTACCGATTGCGGTCAATGCGGGGGGAACAATAGCTGTTTTAATCTTGGACCTTGGTTTGATTGTCCCCGCTGTCCGCCTGGCTATTCAAAGAGCAGTGTTATCGGACTTTGCTGGGTTGGTGGGACAGTTTTTTCACCGTGTTGTACGAGTACATGCTGTATCAACACATGCAACACTTGTCATATTGCTAATTGGTTCACTCGTTACAAAGTTTATAAGTATGAATTCTTTACTTGGACTTTGGTATCTCAATATACCGTTCACGGAAGATTCTGGAGTTAGTCAATTATGGCTGAAAAGAAAAATGATGATTTTTCAGAAAAAAGAATGGGAACCTGTCTTACGTGTCCCTTATTGTTAAATGGATTTTTTGGGGAACGATGCTCAGTATGTCATTGTTTTGTTAGGCTGAAAACGAAATTAAAACGGGAATCATGTCCTATCGGGAAATGGTAATTAGAAAATGTCTGGATGTTGCGGAGGAAGCAGTATGAACCAACAACTTATTTTTCAACAATTGAGCCAACTCACTGGCTTAGGTATAAACAAAGGAAAAGAGCCAAGCGAAGCGGCAAACGAAGCAAATATTTTGATTAAGGCTTTGCTTGTAAAATCGAATGAAATGGCGAAAACCTTTCCGGAAAGTAACAAGGAATTGATCTTTCACCAACTCACTCAGTACGCGTATGGAAAATTCAGTGTTGAATCGGATATTCAAAAAGTTGTGGAGAATGTCGCGGCAATTGTTTCCGACCTTTTGTCAAAAGCTAAGGCTTTGGAAAGTCAACTCACAGGATAAAAGAAACATGAAGTCTAAAATCCGGAATCGAATAGACCTCTTTTTGTGGAGAATAAAGGCTTCGCGATTTTCTTCAAAGACTTTGATTGATAGCGAAGGATGGCGGCTTGTAATTCGAAACCATTGGTCACATTGGTTTAACGGATTCCCATTCTTTACCCTTTCTTTTGAAAAAGGAACTGGTAACGGAACTATTATGGCTCTAAACGCCGGTTTCTTTGGATTTGTATTTGTCTTGTTTATATATTCCAAAACTTCAATAGGTTCCCCAGGTAAGAAAGTTTGGAAACAGATCTGATCTTACTTTTCTTGATCTATTCTGTAATTGGAACCGTTTCCGGTTGGGTGGTCTTCGCGATTTTGGCACTTCTCGTTTATGTATGTGTTTTTGGAATTAAGAGATACAAAATAAGAACCAAGACTCAGGCTCCGAAAACCTAAGTGAACTTTTTTTGAAAGACGTTTAAATTGCGTTTCATTTCTTAGTTCCCTATTTTTAATCAAATAAATAACGGAAATTAAAATGGGAATTGACTCCTCTATTTTTGCGCTAAAAAGCAAAACACAATTTTACATCGATCGAAGATACAATCTTTTACCTTCCTTTTTAGAAGATCCAAAAGGATATAAAGATGCTTTGTGTAATATAGAAAAGGGTTTACCTCGCGACGTATTTCTTGCATTTGTAAAATTTAGTAAAGCCTGTGGCTCAGGCCCGGACAACCAATATACAAACCGAAATTTGGAAGTTTTAGATAAACTTTTTCTATGGGCAGAACGTAAATCCAAAGATGATATATTTTTTGAAAGTTCAGATTCGGTTTTTGACCCTTATTTACAGGAAGAAAACGAACTTGATAAATTTATTCTGGAAGAACCTTGGTAAATCCTTATTCCAGATCCCCGAATTGGATTTCTCTTTCAAAATCTCCGACCAATTCTCGCTTTTGCAAAAAGCGAACTAGGCAATCTCGATCGACATACACTTTGTCAATCGCGGTCATGATCTCATCAAAGGATCGCTGTGACAGCGCATGAAAAAAGAGACCTTCTGTTAGCAAGGCTCGAAATTGGAGCACTTCCGGATGATGTCTAAACGACTCTTGATTCTTCAAATATTTCCTTCCATATTTTATTTCAATACCTCTAAAGTGTAGGCTTCTTTGATTTGGATTGCCTTAAATATTGCCTCGTCAATATCCAAAAGAAAAGATTTTGCAAACATCATCGGCATACTTGAATCGTCCTCAATTTCTTTCAGTTTTAATTGAAGAGAATCTTTAATAATGGATAAATCTTGAATAATTACGTTTAATCTTCCGATTACGGAAGTAGAACCAACTCCTTTGTCTGCCGATACAGCGATCGATGCCGCGAGCTCTTTAATTGTTTGAGGAGAAAGGGAGGTTACGTTGTCGCCTAGGACGCGCTGATAGGTCTTTGATAAAGAATCCATCATCACTTCCAGCATTTTACGGTTTGTCGCGGCTGTTTCCATAGAGACAGTTCGAAGAGCTTCCCTTTGAATATCCGTAGCTACGGAATCAAAATCAAAATTATCAAACTGACCGGACTGTAATTCTTTGATATAGTTTTGAACGACAGACGGTCCACGACCGGGATATTTTGATCGGTTTTCAACAAACCATTTGTAAGCCCTGATCTGCATCGTCGCATTCGGTTTGTCGTTTACATCCTTTGCAAAAAGTCCAATGACTTCTGCGACTCCCAACGGAAGAGACCTGTCTTTTTTGTGAACGAGTGTAAAAAGATCCGGAGTCAGGTTATTTAAAGCCAATCTTTTGTTTACCTCTCCGATCGTGATCCCTAATTTTTCAGAAATTTTCTTCGCATCCCAACCGTCCTCTACCATTTTCCCGTAGGCTTTCGCCTCATCAGTCGGCAATACGCTTCTTCTCTGATTTTCGGAGAGTTGAGAAGCAAGACGATCGTTACTGGATGCAAATTCTTTCGTAACAACCGGTATTTCAAAATTGGATGAAAGCTGGCCCTCTTCGATCAGTTCTTTTACGGCTTCGTATCTATGGTGACCTGCTACTACCGTCCATTTACCCTCCTGCTTATCGACGATAATAGGAAATCCAGGATCGTAACCTCCGTCCTTGATTTTCTGTTTTAAAGAATTGATTTGATTTCGATCGAAATCTTTTTTCGCAGTGTATTGTTCAATCGTTCGGATTTGATTGAATGGAAGTTTTGTGGGTGGTGATCCGTTTTGAGTCGAACCTCTTTCTTTAGAAGGTTTTGTTATCCGTATTTGTCTTTTCTTAGTTATGACCTCTTCTTTCTCTTGCTTTTCTTTTTTTACAGGTTTCCAACCATCGGAAGTTTTTTCGCGGGTGATTCCATCTTTCCAAACCTTCTTAGTTCCTAATTGTGCGGCGGGACGGCCTCTTTTCCCTTTTAAAATGAGTATTAACTTTTCAAGGGGTTCGCGAGCCGCAAGAAGCATTGTTTTAAACAAGTCTTGTTCGTCTTCGGATAGTTTTGATTCCTTTAGTTCCCCTCGAAGATCTACGAAATCCGATGCAATGTCTAAAATATCTTGGCGCGTATCGGAGATATAGGCAAGGTCCACAAACTCTTTTGCTCTTGAATCGAGACCTTGACTGAGGAGTGTTTTCTTTATGTGATCGATTAATTTTCCATGATCTTTGTCATCGGGAGAAAGTTTGTAAATTGGGCGATCGGAGTATTTTTTTGGACGAACAATTGCCGCCGATTCTTGTTTTAATCTGAATTCATTTTCCGAATATCCTTCCGGTCTTACAAGCCTCGTCGAAACATAGTTCCCGTGTTTTCCATGAACTACAATTTTCTTCTTTATTAACTCGGCCGCATTTCCTGATTTTTGAATAAAATGGAAACCCTTTTCCTCGAAAGAGGAGCCGCCCACTAATATTGTCCGTAACTGATTTGCTTTTTGGGATAGTCTTGAAAATTCTTCCCTCGGGTTTTGTAACTCTGCAAGTTTTGATTTTAAGAATTCGAGTTTCGGACTTTTTAATTCCTTTTTCGTAGCCTTTGTCGAAAGCCACTCCTTAAATTGGGGAATGGTTAAAGTAACAATCGAACCAAATCCTTTCCAACCCTTCTTGTAGTTTACAAGATACCCTTGTTTTGCAGATTTTTCGTCGTGAAAACCGAGCATGACTTTATGTTCGTCGAAAGAGCCATCGCTGTTTTTTTGATTCACGACAAATACAATTTGTGAATCAGGATCGGGTCCGATGAATACGTCTACGTGATCCCCATCCGCGCCTTGTGTTCTTTTGATATAACCGTAATCAAACTTGATTTGGTTTCTCCAATGCTTTCCATTTTCATCAACCCCAGACCTGTAAGATCCTTTCCGATTTTCGATTGATATCTCGATCCCTTGGATCCTTACATGAGTCTTTTTATAGTTACCCGCCTTTATTTGTGACAGGGTTGGTTCTGATTTTAAAATGTTAGAAGTTCGTAATTCGAGTCTTGATTTTTGAGTCCCTTCGGCTTCTTCTTGTTCAGGACTCGAAACTTCGACAATTTCAGCGCGGTTTTTTAAGTAAGAAGCAAGAAACGTAACTCCAAGAGATTTGAACTCTTTTGAAAGTGCGATCATCGCATCCTGAGAGAGTTCTTTTTCAGACGAACGAAGAACTGTAATTAGACCTTTTCTGGAAAGTGAGTTTATTTCACCTTCATTCCAGGGTTCTTCCTCTCCCATCACCCATTCTTGCCAATGAGGATTTGTTTTCGTCATCGAAAGATGAATCTTGTCTAAAATCGTTTCTGCGATTTCAGGTGTGATATCCTCTGAGGTCAGAATCTCCAATTTGATAAAAGCCTCGTCGTAACTTTTTTTTTATTAAATTTTTAAATCCTCTCGGAGTCTATAAAGGGCCTCTTGATTCTCTCTTCTTTGGTCACGATCGAGCGATTTAACAAATCCGTCCCAGCTACCGGCTTGAATTGTTGCTCCGAAAGGTAATATTAAAATGACGGGAATATATCCGTGTAAGGTTTTAAAAGGAATTGCTACTTTTCTCTCTAATTTGGATACGAAGTCTTCCGACTTGTGAGTTTCTGCATTGTAGTGTAATACAATAATTTGCCCGACTGGTTCGGTTCTAAATTTGACTTTGTTTTTCCATGTGAACCAAGCCAAGGAAAGCATACCGTACAAATATTTCACAAGGACAAGATGGAGTTTTGTAGTTTGAAGTAGAACGGAAGCGCGGTATGAAAGAACTTTGTAAAGATCGGTTCTTTCAAAATAGAAAAGAAACTCGCCTATTTTCTTAGTTAAAAAGTTCGTTCTAAACGAAGATGATAACCAACTAAAGATACTCAAATTAGATTCCATATTATTTCCTTCTTTCATCCTAAAATCCGATTACTGTCTTCCGTTGAAGTTTGCGAGTGGTTTCATTTTGAAAAGTTTCGGTTTGTCCCGATCTTCTCCACTTCCGCCTTCGATAAAACCAGTGACTCGAAATGTTGGATGATAATCGTAAATAATAGTGTAACCGTTTTTTGGTTTATCGGACAACCACTGGATTTTTGAGTCTCCAAAGATTAAGAAGTCTTCTCCCTCTTTGTGAGTTACAAAACCGTTTTTTCCTTTAGAAATAATTCGATCAACGGAGGCGATTGGAGAATAGGAAACAACATCAAAAACTTTGTTTTGATAGGAGATAAATTCAGAATGTCTGAGAGTTGAAATAAGAAGTGTGATAATATCACCTTCTCCCATATTGTAACCACCTCCAAGAACTCCCATAAGCTCCCCTTCCTGGAAAGTGATCTGACTACGATCAAAGATTTTCCTCGAATCCGGATCCACTCGATACGTTTTGTATCCAATCTTTACCGGATTGTAGAAAAGCACTTTGAGTCTGTGTTTTCCGTTTACTCTTTTTGGAAAAATAACTGAGTTTAGAGTATATCCACTAAATTCTACTGAAATGGGTTCTTCTTTCTCGGAATCCGGAACTTTAAAAACCTCGACGACTCCAATGATCGCACCGAAAGGAATTTTTGGGAAAAGAACGTATTCGTTTTTTCCCTCCGCTTCCACATACAATTCTTCAACTAAAGAAACTTTGTATTTTAATAGAACGGAATTCCAGTATTTTAGATTTTCCTCGACTTCAAAGAATTCTTCGTGTATTCGTTTGACTGTGAGCTGTTTTTGAGTTTCTCTCGAAAAAAGAACTGCGCTTTCAATTTTCGTAATCGGGGCGTAGCGAGTAAAAACTTTATTCCCTACTATTTTCCAAGCCGTTTCCTCCTGAATCAGTAAGTCCTCTTGGAACGTACGAATCAGTCCTTCCAAACAAAACTTGCAATCCGGAATTCTTTCTTCCGCCGGACAAGGGCAAGGCGAAAGTCTGTACCAAAGAGCAGACTCCCCTCTTCTCTCTAAAAGATCTTCATTCGTGAGTGGAGTAAGAATATTCGGTTTGGTCGTGATTGAAAAAGGTGTTACTCCACCTTGGCCGGATTTCCTCATGGTTTGGAAACTTTCGTTGCTTGCAAAACGAACTCTCCGCGCTTTTTGTCGAAACCTTTACGAAGTGAGAATTTAACTTCTTTTCCTTCTTTGATTTCCGTTTCTGGGAGAAAAGAATACTTTGCGTTAAAGAAATATTCTATTCCGTCTTTCCCTGTGATAAAACCGTAACCTCCGCGATTAGAGTCGCGATTCCAAGGAATGTATTTTCGAACCTTTCCAGTTAAAGTGTGTTTGTAAGTTTCCAATCGATATATTCAGCGAGCCACGAATCCGATTCAGGTTCGTGGCAACACGTCGGTTCCTCCCAGATCCCGATTGAATATAAATCGGCCTTTCGTATCGGACCAAATTTTCTTTCTAGCCTAATTCTTTCCTCATTGGCTTCCACGTTTTCCTCGTATCGGTCATCGGTTCGAATTCGTTCTTTAGAATCTCGTATTATTCCCTGTCTGAAAATCTCATCGATTTCACTCAAATCCACTTCTTCAAAATCATCAACACTGACGGCTATATATTCATGGGAACAGTTCGGGTGCATTGGACAACAAAATTGATATTCTTCCAAGTGAAGCAGTGCGTTACTTTTACCAGGCCAAACTGCGATCGAAGTAATTGGATCTCCGGAGAACTTATCCCCTCCCAAAAATTTGAGTCCTCGGGACTTCATGTATTTTTCATCTTGGAGGCTTTCCAAGGATGGAAAGACCCGTGCAATCTGTCCGAGAAACTCCTTACACTTGGAACAAACGATCGGATTCGATTCGAAAGAGGTCACGAGTAAGAACCGCCACCAAATTGAACATACGCCGCGCCTTGTTTCTCATTTGCGAGCATGAGAAGTTTACCGTTATTAAAATTGATGGATGCTTCCGTATATGCAAATCGGGTCATGTCCCGGTTTAGGTGATCGGTAACAAGTTTTTCGTATTTTCTTTCCCGGCGAGCTTGTGTTAAGTCAGAAATCCCATCTTCGAATAATCCTAGTGCTTCCTTTATTTCAGTGTCATCCGGTGAAATCATGAGTGACTTGATTTCTTCTTCAGTTGCGTTTCTTGCAAGTGCTTCCGCAATTTGGCGTCTGTACATTTTTGTGATTAATTCGTATGACTTTCCCGATCTTTCTCCGTTCTTATCATACACAGCAAGCCACTGGGCTCCTTTGGCTTGTCCATAGATAAGAGAGTAGGTTTGTTCTCTTGTTAATCCCGTTTCCTCCATGAGAACATCGATGTCTCCAAGTTCGGGTAGGTTGTAGACGATCGCACGCTCTGAAAATTCAGGGATTGTCATCTCTTTTAGTTCGCCAGGGTCTTCTCCCTCTCCGATCATATACTGCGCGATGTATCCGAGAATCGTAGCTTTGTTCCTTTCTTCTAAATAAATGCGGTTCCAGTCTTGGGCTAAAAAATCAAAGATTCCTTGATCGGCTTCCTCTAATTCGTCCCGAGAAATGACTCCTTCCGGAAAGATGATTCTTCCGGTTTGGCGAGGCAGTTTTGAATAATCTTTTGAAGGATCCGGTGTTACATTGATCGTTCTTGGAAAAAAGGTAGGTCGGACTAGGAGTTCTCCAAAAAACTTCTTTCGAAGAACACCCATCGCATCGGACCAAAGGGATTTTCGAATTTCGAACTGGATTCCTTTTTTTGGATCACCTAAAAGAGCGTATTGTAAGGAGATAAAATAGTAGAGCCAAGCATAGGTGAGTTCCCGTAAGACTCTATACTCTGAAAGAGGAGATTCTCGTTTCATAAAGTAAACCTCTCTTAAAGTGAGAGGTTTATTCTTTTTATTCGATCCCGGCTTCCCTTAGGAGCTTACAGGCCTTCCAGAATAGGACGTGAAGGACCGTATCTCTTCCTCTTTGATTTTCAATTGAGGAGCAAACACTATCGAAGAGAACTTGTCTATCCTGAGACGATAACTTGCCAACTTTCTCAGCGAATTCCGTTTCGCTCTCCGGAGTTCCTGAAATCAAACCGGACGCATTGAGTAAGCGGAATCCTTTCCAAAAAAGGATATGGAGAACGGTGTCTCGGGATTGCTGATTGACTACCGAAGAATAAAGACTGTCAAAGAGGTTTTGCCTATCTTCCTCATTCAATTCAAGCACCAAATTTGCAAGAATCACGTCTTCGTCTTCTGCCTTGTCGGTTTGTTTTATTTCGGTTCGCTCAATTTCCTCGGAAATGGGATGAGTTTCCGGGGTAGGGATTGCAGAAATATTTTCCGAAGGGATTTCGTCTTCGGAAAAGGCTATCTCTTCTTTATTTTCAATCGGACATTCAGGGAATTCATTTTCGACAGTTTCATTTGTAGACATGGAATCGATTCCTTATTTTGAATTTTCCAAATTCTACGTGTTTGCGCGACGTATCGGGAAAAGAATCGATTTGATTTTAAGGATTTTATCTAATTTTTTTTAAGGGAGTGAAAAATTTCCAAACAGGCTTAATCAATTTCAATCTTAATACAGCCCGTTTGGAGGTAACGGTCAAATATATGTTAGCCGGTTTTTTTAAAAAAACGCAAACGCATTGTTTTTCGAAAAGTCTCTAAAACAGACGGTTTATTGTTACGATTCGTGATTTCAAATCGCCTCAAGTCTACAGGAAATTCTAAAGGTGTTCCTATACTTGATAAAACGAGAATTACACCTGTGTCGGTTTCAAGAGGCATTCCGCCAAATGGACCCGCAGAATTCTTTTTTGGTTTTCGATATATCTCTTGGATGATTCCATATTCGCCTTCTTTTGGATATTCATATCCACCTCGTAAGGACTCAATTAACCTTACTTTATCCCCGACCTTAAAGACAACTTTCCTGTTTAATAGCTCGGAAATATCTTCTACAAGGTCTTCTTTCTTTTCGCTGGATAGGGTCGCAAATTCCGCCTTCCGATTTTCTATATCTTTGATTAGCCCTGCAATTATCTGCGCTCGTTTGCTAAAGTCATAGTCGTCAAAAATCATATCCGTTCCTATATGTCTTTAACGGATTCTACAATTATAACAATAAAGGAATTGATAAACGATTCTCTATATTCTTAATTGCGAATCCATTTTCCTTAAAACGTTTGAACGTTATTTGACTTGTGTCCACTATTTATTTCAGAAAATATTACATTTTTCAGTTTTAATGTAAGGGATGAGAAAACTGTGACTTTTGCAAAATAGCAAAGGTTTTATAATATTGAAGTGTTTTAGATAACTATTTTCAAAACTTACGGCATTTACCTATTTCGTATTAATTCTCCCATTTATAATGCGGAATGACGAAATAATTCAAGTCCGGCTCTTGTTCGTATTTCAAAGTCTATTAAGCTTTTTTCATCTCCGGCTTTTTTAAAACAATTCGTTTAATAAAAGACACTTTGTGAAGCGACTCCCATCCGTACAATTGGATCATACTTGCGTATTCCAAGGAACGAGAAATCATTCGGCTTGGATCCGAGTCAAAAAGAAGTTCAAAGATTATCTTTTCATACTCTTTTATCGAATAACTTTCCGGGTGTAACCTAAATCCTAAATGTGCGATTTCTCTTTCTAAAGTATTCAATCTAAATATAAATTGTATCCGGTTTAACTCGAAGAAATAAAGAATCAAAGTAACGCCGACCAAAATCACCACTGAAATCCCTAAAAAAAAGAATGATGATCCGGATAGATCCAGTCTTGGGATTAATCCGAGTAACGCGCCCGAAAGAAACGAGGTAACATAAAGCCAGACCTTGAGAGACTTCGTTTTTTGAGTTTCAAGAAAATTGCGTAGATGAGATATAAATATAGACCACCAAAGAACTAATTCAGCAGTCTTTTTGTTTCTTTTGAATTCATTCAATGAATTACGCGGCAATTCACTTGTAGATCGAGCCAAACACACTTCCAAAGCAAGCAACTGAGCTTTATACAAAGGATATGGATTTTCTTGGCTCGGTTTCATATTTGCAGGACGGTCGCGACAAATACAATTGGCGAGTACAATTTTTATTGCACTAAAAAAATTCTCTCACTTACCTTTTTGAAAATTTATTTGGGTCTATCCCAAACCTTTCCAACCTATTATTTCGAATATCTGATACGGTTTTTGGTCTACTTTCTAGTTCTTTTTTTACCTTGGAATATGATCTTGTTATTATATCTCTTTTCCCTCCGATGATTTTCAAAGCCCAATAACGAAGAGCGTCCATCGCATGATCGTGATTTTTGATTGGAATCTCTTTTGCATTTCTTCCATCCTTTTGCGGTTCCCAAGAGTAAATTGAAAATTCTTCTATTGTATGAACACAAGAGCGGAAAATTCTAAGTTTAACCCCTATCGTAGACTCAAGGAGTTTGATTAAAGCCTGAATTCCAGTAGAGACGTCCTTATCAGCCGCAAAGGTAACGTATCCACATTCCGCCATTGTCGCGCGATCTTCTGCGTCATGATCGGCTACTATCCAAAGATTCGGTTTTCTTCTATCTCCTATGAGTTCGCAGTGTCTTCTTACAGTATGTTCGGTGAAATAATGCTCATCCGCCAGATACCAGGTTTCGTTTGCTTTGTCGAAATAAAGCCAAAGGAATACAAACGGATTTGTATATCCGAAGTCTACCGCACCCGCACAGTCCCAGGAGTCTGGAATTTTGAATGGCTCAACAATCGCCGATTCAAACATCGGATAGACAAGTCCTTCAACGTCTATCCACAACCCCAAATACAACCGGTCACGTTCGACACCCGTAAGCTCTGAAAGCATTTGTTTGTATTCATCTGTGATAAAAGGGTTGTCGAGTGGCGTCCAGTGACGACGCGACATTCTAATTTGTCTTTTGGTTGAGAGTGCTTCTCCCGTTTCTGGATCTTGTCTAAGAACAAAGTATTTGTAAATCCAGTGAAACCGATTCCTCGGATTACAATCGACTATGAGTTTGTTTGTGAGTTCTTCTCTTACATACGAAAGTCTTGTTTTTATTTTTTGAAATGTGGGATAGGAAACTTGAGTTGCTTCGTTTAAGAAAATGGTATTGAACTCTGTCCCCATGATCTTTTCAACACGATCGGAATCATCAAGACCGGCTCCATAAATCTCAGCTCCGTTTGTAAAAGTGATTACGTGGTCGCTTTCATTGATTGAATAATCTCGATCCTTAACAAAACCCATATCTTTCAGGCAAGGAAGAAGGGTCTGTCTCCAAACACTCATACGAAGATGATTGAGTCTGTATCTGGCTATTAAATGTCTTGATCCGGCTGAGATCCAGGCACGGGATATAATTGCTTTTATGATTAGAAAGGTTTTACCACTACGAGCACCACCGTCGTAGCATATCTCTTGTATAAAATGATTGCCCCAATCTTCATCGAGGGCAAGTGACTGTTTCGGAGAAAAATACTTACTTCTTTGGATCGTCTCCGTTTTGGCTTTTTTGGGATCTAATGAGAGAAGTTTCTTCCTTGCCGACACCTATGGCTTTCCCGCCAATGAGCTTCTCGATCGATCCGGGTAGTTCTCCTACGCCGGTGATAATTTGAAGATTGAACTGGCTTTTTTCGTCCGGAGATCCGGATTCGTTTCGGATAGTATCAGGTAAACCCAGGGATCGGAGAAGTTCCCGGAGTAGGGTATTTCTCGATTTGATTAGGTAAGAAAGATCCTCGTTGGAAAGTTCGGGATCATAGAGTCGTTTTTTGATTAGATCGAGAAGCTCGGTCGCTTCGGTATTCATACGGGCAAGAGTCGTTGAAGCGTTTGAAATAATGGAAAGGGCCGTTTTTTCCCTCACTTTTCCTTCTATTTCCTCAAAATCATTCTTCCAACCGTTCCTCTGAATCAGATTGTCGAGTTGTTTGTAATCGATTTTATACTTTCGACAAATCTCTTCTCTGGAAGAACCCTGCAAGTAAGCAAATCGAATCTTTAGTTGGTCTTTTTTTGAAAGTTTTCCTTTGGTCGGTGCGCGATTTTGTAGAGCCTTATCTTTCCCACCCACTGACTTCTTTCGGGCGGTCACTTTCTTTTTGGCTACCATAAAGTAGTACTATAACAGAATAAGCTTTATCATACTCACGAATTGAAGCACACTTTTATACATCCTCCTTCGATTTAGATAGAACATTCGAAAGTATAAGATCGGCATCCAAAACACTAATTTCGTTCAGTTCGATTCCATAGAAATTTCTACCGTTTTCTAACGCTACCTTACCTACCGTCCCCTCTCCCATAAACGGATCCAAAACAATTCCTCCCTTCGGACATCCTGCAAGAACACAGATTTCAAACAGTCTTTCAGGTCCGACGGCTGTGTGTCTTCCTTTTGAATTTGGAGTCGGTATCTGCCAAACGGATCTTCGTCTTGCTGTAAAATCATTGGATCGAATTTTATTTTCTAAAATTCGCTTTTTGATTTCCGAAGGATTTTCGGTCTTGTGGTCTGAATAATCTTTTAGTCCCGTCCCTTCATATTGTCCGTGTTCGTTTGCCCCCATTGACTTTAATACAGCTGGTAGCGTAGGTGTCGGGTGATGAATTCCTCCAAGTGGAACCGAAACAGACCGAGAATCGAAATAGTAATTCACGAGATCGAGAACAAATAGAAGTGCGTATTCGTGAGAATTTGTAAATCTTCGGTTTACTGATTCCGGTTTGCAAGAACCTATATTTCCTTCATCCGTCGAAATCGACTTTGCCCAAACAATCTCTTGAACAAAAATATATCCTTCTTCTTCCATCATATCGATAAATCCGGAAGGTATGCGAAGTGCGCATCCGTGTCTAAATGAATCGCCAATATTTACAAATACGGTTGCTGATTTCTTTAGTCTTCTTTTTGCTTCCCTAAAAACCCGACTAAGATGGAAGTAATATTCCCAAAGACTTGCTTCTCGACCAATTTCTAATTTCGAATACGGATGACCTTCTGGAAGATAGATTCTTTTCTGAAAATACGGTGGGGAAGTTACGATACAATCGATACTGTTTTCATGTTCATCTTTTGAAAACGTACCTTTTAGAATTCGGTCGGAAGCTCCAATGGATACTTTGTAATTCATTTCATTCTTTCCTCACAAAGTATTGCAATCTCTTCGAATAAGGAAATCGAACATTCCCACTTACCGCCCTCTAGTTCTGCGATATAGGATTGTGAATATCCTAAAACTTGCGCGAGTTCAAACTGAGTCATTCGTGCATCCTTACGCAATTCCCGAATTCGTGAGGCAAGTTCTGAATTCTCAAATTTAAAATTCTTGTTAAAAGACTTTGACCGAGCCGCGTCGGCGGAATCCCGAATCACGTCTTTAAATTTACCCTTCCATTCATAATTGAGATTCTTTCCATTAACCTGAAGAAGAAAATTTCCGTCCGAAAGGTCTGAGATACTGACTCTAAGTCCGCGTATCTTTTTTTTCTCCCATAGACTCCTTAATTCTTCCAGTGTTACCTCTTTACTGCTTCCAGTTCGTATCTTTTTTAGATCAGCTTTCAGGGTGGACGTTGGAATTCCCGTTTCATCTGAAATTGTTTCGAGTCTTCGAATTGTAATTTTAGAACCTGTAAAAAAGTCTGGGCAATACACTTGCAAAATCAGAATTCTATCTTGATGACCGAAATGTCGTCTTCTTACATTTCGAGAAATCATATAGGAGAGTTCGTTCTTTGGAGAAACAACGTAACCGGAGACTGACGTCCAACCAAGAAGTTTAACTGCTTTTACTCTGTTTTCTCCAGACAAACAAAGATAAACGTTTTCATCCTCGATAAAGCGCACTGATATCGGTTCGTGTAAACCAAACCTTGCAATGTCTTTAGAGAGATTTTTTATGTATGCTTCAGACTTTGTTTTAAAAAGTTCTGAGTTTCTTGGATGAAACTGAATTCTATCCAAGGGAATTTGTGAGACTATGGGTGAATCTTCATGTCCCACGTTTAAATTTAAGTTAGGATTGGCAGGGCTTTTCACACCCTATGCGTAACTTTTACACCCTGAAAGAGTCCATTCAGGAAAGGAAAATTCTTAGAAAAAATTAAGGACTGTCTACTTTTTTATGTTTAATTTCTTTTTCTTTTTTTGATTTTCTAAATCAAGCTCGATTGCGCGTTTTAATCCTCCAAACGGTTTTAACTGTTTTGCTAATTTATTTTTTTCAATTAACAGCTTTTTTGTTTGAGTATCTATATTCTGGACTTGTTTTACGATCTTGTGAATGGTGGTAAGTTTCTTCTTATCAAGATCTTTGAGTCGAATTTCAGCTGTCTCCTCGCCTAAAAGGATAGTTTTTGCTTCTTTTAGATATCGTTGGCAATGTCTTTGCGATCTTCCAAAAGTTTTAGAAATGATTTCTGATAAAGGAGGACCGAGCATTTTTCTTGTTTCCGGAGAAATATTCCCTCGGAATTCTTTTAAAATCCGTCCTTTACCAAATTCTTTGATGATTGCTCGAATCGTGGATTCCTCACTCATCGGAACACCGGTATTGTTTACTGCATACATCACATACCGGCGCACGTCTTCCGTTAAGTCTGAAGTAACCATTTTAGCAAGGATCGTCTGATGTTTTGCTTCCTTATTTCCAGAAAACCGACGGTCTCCGTTTAAAAGCCAGTATTTCCCGTTTTTTGTCGGATGCTTTACTACAATGACGGGTTCCGTGACTCCTATTTCCTTTATAGACTCATTGAGACTATTTTTTTCTTCGTCAAGGACAACCCTGGATTCCAAGTTCGGATGTTTGATAATGTCGGTTTGATTTATTTCAAAAGCGGTGGAATAGGATACTTTCATGCGAACTAAATTTCTTGTAATCTATTAGGTTTAGTAAAGCAATTTTTAAGAGAGTTTTTTGACCCTTAAAAAAGCCTGAGTCCGATTCGACGCTCCGCCTCTTCTGCAAACTTCGAAACGATTTCGATTCCCGTGTATTCACAACCTAAATCTAAAGAGACAACGCCTGTAGTCCCTGATCCAAAAAACGGATCAAAAACCCTAGGCGGAACCGGATCAAAAGGATGATCACATTCTGAGATCATTTTTTGTCTGTATTGTTTACCGCAAACTCGACAAGCCCCTATTTTACTGGTTCCAGCCTTTATACAATTTGAGATTAATTCGCGTGGGAAAGTCGCCGTATGCGAAGTTTTTGACGGTGCTGTCGGAACAGTCCAGACTGATCTTTTGTTTCTTCGTTCTTTTATGACTTGGAAAGTTTTACCTCTCTTACTCTCGGAAACGGTCCGTCTTTGATTTTCGTTTTCAAGCAAATGAGGCCGAAAACTTGGATGCCCTGGAATAAGGCTAACAGCCGGTTCTGAAATTGCATCCGTATCGTAATAGTATTTTGGACTTTTAGTTAAGAGGAAAATATATTCGTGGGAAGTCGTGCATCGGTCTTTTACCGCCGAAGGCATTGGATTTGGCTTACTCCAAATGATGTCTTGTCGTAAAATCCATCCATCTTCTTGTAAAGCAAAGGCTACTCTCCAAGGAATACCGATGAGATCTTTCTTTTTCAGACCACAAACACGAGTCGCAGTTTGAAGTAAGGATTTACTATTTGAAACTTCCCTCTTTGTTTCCTTTTCCTTTCTTTCACCTGTATTATATGAATCACCGAGGTTTACCCATGCCGTCCCTTCCGGGTGTAATACTCTTCTTACTTCCCGGAAAACCTCAACGATTCGTTTTATATATTCCTTTGGAGCATCCTCAAGTCCGATCTGGCCGGGATGACCGTAATCCCTAAGACGAAAATACGGTGGGGAGCTAATTACAGTATGGAAATAATCGGAGGGGAGGGTTCGAAGACGTTCTAAAGCATCCCCGACAAAAATCTTGTTTCTTAGATTTTCTTCCATTCTTTGGATTTGCGAATTCACGCAAAACCAGAATGTACCGATCATTATCGTATCGGAGAATAGGTGGAAAATTAAGAATTTAAGGTTTTATATTTTTTCCACTGAATTTCAAATTTAAGCAAGTCTTCAAAGTAGAATTCGGTTTCTAATCTCTTCCACAAACGTCTTAACTGCAAGTTCGGAAGTTCTTCTTTTATTATTCCGTATTCTTCCCAGTGAGCCTTTGGAAATTTTTGTGAAACGTGAGATAATCTGAATTGCTCGATTATTTTACATACAAGAGTATCGAATTCACTTGTGTTGCCTCTTGCAAATTTTTCTTTTGATTCTCGCGGTAACCGAGGTCTACCACGTTTTTCGACCCTCCAAGGTCTTGAAATGATTAAGCGACGTCCCATGATGCCTCTACCATTGCCTGAAACGGATCTTCGGCTATATTAAATTCATCGTATAGAAGGAATTGACCTTTGAATACTCGGATCGCTCCAATACAATCGTATATTGCGCGATGGGCTATCCTAGATTCAATACTCGCATAAAACCGGAACGCCGATTTTAAATCGTGTTTTCCCGGTTCTCGCCTTTTAAAAATTCGATACGGATCTATGATTTCAGAGGACGGGAATGGACACAAATCTCCGATTCTTGCAAATTCGTTTTTCAAAAGTGGAATATCGTAATTGATTATATTATATCCGCTCAAAGGTAAGTCCGAAACTGTATTTTTTATTTTGTCCTGAATATCTGAGAGCCTTGGTACGTTTTCGACCATTGCGTTGGTAATTCCATGAATTTTTGTAGCCGATTGCGGAATCGGCATTTCTGGATTTACGAGTGAAGTAAAGATCTTTGAAATTCTAAAGTTCCATCCGTCCCAAAAAAGGACTATCATTCCAATTTCAACAATTCGGTCCCGGAAAACGTCCAGACCCGTTGTCTCGAGATCCAAAAAAACGATTCGAAGCCCTTCTTTCATAATCTACTTTCTATTTTGACTCGAAACTTACGCATCGATCAATCTTCCGTTACGCCAGATCATCGTTTTACTCGGTCTATTTTTTCGGTGGATTCCGTATTCGTATCTTTGAACCGAATACTCGACCCCTTCCGGAGCTGACGTTTGCAGTAAAGCCGCCGTCGATATTGCAATCTTAGCTCCTTCCGGGCCATCAAACCACTTCCCGATTGCACCCCAAAGCCTTGGTGTTTGAGTAGTCGGCGGCAAGTGCTTGTAAATATGAAACTCTTCTTTCAAAACTCCGTTCATGATACACCTCCTTGTTATTTCACTAAAACGAGTCTGTTTTCTATTTTGCTTTTAGAGAAAGGTTGATCCTGAAAAGGAAATTCTTCGTTTTTTGCTTCGTAATGGGTGACTAAAACGTCATGTGTCGTTTTACTTTCCACCCCGGAATGAGATCCTTCTTTCTTTTCATCCTCCTCCACCCTATCTTCAAAATCTTTAAATAGAGTTGGAGCGATTTCTTTAAAGAATTTTTCATAAAGTATCTTTTTGTTACCCGTATAGGTTTGGGGGTCCAAGTTCTCTTGATAGAACTTGATAGATGTGCTATGGAGATTTTTCTCTTTAGCCCAAAGTAGGAAACATTCATGTCTGTTTTTAGGAAGTGCGCGATTCGTATTAAAAGCAGGGGTTTGAGGTTTAGAAATTTGATTTCCTTTTTTAAAACTCTCTTTTCTAACCTTTTCTTTATTTTGATTTTTCTCTTTTGGGATACGCCTCGTATGTCCTTGTGGAAAAAGGCGCGACCAAAATTTAGAGAGAGTTTCAGGACTTACCGCCTGTTTTCCCCAAAATTTAGAATCCTCATTTCTCAGTTGCATTAAAATTTGTAATTTAAAATGAACCTGGCTCCAATCTCCGTTTGTCGTATCGTATATCCATTCTAGACTTTTCAGTTCTGAAAGCGGTTTACCCATTGCTATGCCGTGTTCTTCGTTATACACTTTTTGGAAGGACTCAAGCCAAAGAACCGGAAAGTTCCAACTTTGATTTTGGTTTTCCCGGTTCCGGTTTTCTTTCGGCGTTCGTTCAGGTGCTTCCTTCTCTCTAGAAGTATTTAGTATTTGGTTTTTTAGGAATTGGTCCATTAGTACTTTGTCTTTAGTACTTAGTAGAGGCATTTTTACCGGAGCCGGGCTTTCCAGCTCCGGGGATTCCGGGGCTGGTTTCACCGGGACCGGAAAATCCAGTCCTGGTGAATTCTCTACTCCACCAGAAATTGAATCAAAAAGGGTTGGCTGATCGTTTTCTTGAGATTTAGTTTTTTTATTACTTTCCTTAGCCGCCATGACAAAAGGTTTTCTCGAGGTCTCAAAAAAGTTCCAAACCTGTTTGATTCTTCCCGTTTCTGGATCTCTCACTCGAACAAGCTCAGCATATCCGAAATGTACGAGTTCCCGAAGCCCAGCAATGGTGCTGTCTTTTTTGTCGGAAGCGTGAGTTTGCAGTTCTTCACTATTTACCGCCCAATCTGGTGGAAGATGTAAAAGAAATATCAAAATTCCGCGCGCCTTCCAACTAAGTCTCGAATCCCTTATCCAAACATTGGTTACTCTTGTATAATCTCGTTCGGTTCGTTCGGCGTGAAAAATCCTTTGTTCTTTGGAAAATAGAATCATACTTCCAATTCCTTTTCGTTTTTAAACATTTCCGAGACTACTTCAAAGCAAGAAAATGGGCTTTGTATATTGAATTCAGGCCGCCTCTCCCAAGCCCTCACGAGAGTCGCTAAAACTTTCCCGACCATCTCAAGCGAGTCCGTGAAGTAAAAAAGTAAGTCCCACTCTTTGAAAAAAACGGCCTCCCCTACTTCCACAATAAGCCCCGGAACAAAAGAACATTTGTAGACCGATGGAGAAAGGGGGCTTTTTAAAAAACGATATTCAGTCAGGAGATTTTCTAAAGGGGAAGAATCCGCGCTTATGTTTTCACTCAATGCGGAAGAAGGAAGAGAAAGCAAATTTTCCAAGTGTTGATTCCTTGTGAGAGATTCTATTTTTTGAAATAAATCTTATTTAAGCTTCGCAAAATGGCTTCGTCTGTTCGCTTCCGGGGTAGAAATTGCATTACTAACGCCCCTACTCCCGCAAACAAAAGAAACCCACAAACTACAATTATGGCCGTTCCCATTTTCCGGACCTCCCCCACTCGAATACTTTTTGATTTTGGCCTGCATTTCGATTTGGATGAAAATTCAAGAAATTAGGTTTTTTATTAATTTTTGAGAATCTTGGATTCGAGTCCTCTTTCATATCCAACGTCTTTTTCCATGATCCAATCGACGCACCAAGCAAATGACTCGTCTTGAAATACGACTTCATCGGTATATCGATCATATACTTCAAAGTAGATAATTCCATTTTCTTCGCTCTCGACTTCACGAAATCTATACTGCTCGATCGGCCTCAAGGTATTGCGTATTTTGACTTTGGTCGTCAGTTTCAAAATTACTCTGAGCGAGCTCTTTTAAGAGGAACTTAATCCCTTTCTGAGTCACAACTGTCTCTTTGTAATAACGGTTTACGGGTTTACCGTGGAGAGTGGTTTCATACGGAACCTGGACGATTCGAAATCTTCCCCTTTCCACATGATATCTTCCTGGAATATTGTTTTTTCCAAATATCCCTCGTTCCCGAAGGAGCCTTGTAAGGTTATTTCTTCCGAGCTTCGGAATCGCCAAAATAGCAGACGCCTCTTGGAGAGTGAGCTCTCCTTCCGATTTCAGTAACCTTTCATATTCTTTATTGTTTGGTTTTATTTCCGTCCGAAAGGCGGGATTAAAATTACTTTCCAGATTATATTCAGGCTTTCGATTTATGTTCTCTTGTTTTTCTAATTCCAATCTAAGAACTTCAAGGAAACTGTTTACTGCATCAAAAGTCCTGTTACTCAAAGGAATTTGTTCCGCTAAAATATATGCTTGCCTTATCGTAAGCATCGCATACATCTCACAATATTCCAAGTTACTCGCATTGGATTCGGAAACTTTCCGTCTTTCTCCCTCGAACCAAACGTTTTTAAATTCAGGGCGGGAGCGTAGTACGTTGAGAATTTTTGAATGATCTATTCCCAAGGCACAAGAAATGATTCGGCTGTCCGCGCAAGCCGCGTCTCGGTATGTCTGAAAAGTGACTGCTTGTCCCGGTGTCATGGAGTGACTCCAAAAATTTTCTTCCTTTATCCGATCAATCGGGACTAAAGGACTTGTCTATCTTTGTATGGTTTCCATACTCTGTAAACTCAAAAACATACGGAATTCATACTTTTTATTATGACCCTGAAAGAACGCCTCGAAAGTATCGAAAATGAAAACGACCTCACTCACGACCAGTTTGCTAAAGAAATTGGAACTTCAAGGGCGCAACTTTATGCTTACAAGAGAGAAGAGCAAATAATTCCGGCCTACCGACTGGACAAGATCGAATCTAAATTTAATGTTCGGCGGGAGTGGGTTAAAGAAGGAGAAGGTGAGAAATATATCACCGATGAATTTAGTGAGTTAGACAAAAAAATTAAGTTAGTTAAGAAGCTAGAGTCCTTTGGTATTTTGACTTATCTTGAGTCCTTACCCGCGAACCTTCCGAAATCGAAGAAGACGACTCTTCAAGAATTTCTTCGCTTCTTCCTAACTCGCCTTTCTGACGATGAAAAGTAGTTAATAATTCTTTTGCAGTATTTTGGGCAACTGTATCGGACGGCTCCCCTCTATTGATTGCTCCAACCATCTTTCGTAATACTAAAACGAGCTCATTTTTCAAATTTTCGTCGTTCACAAAGTAACCTTATTTACCGTCTTAAATTCTATCGGCTTTCAGAGTCAATTCAGCATTTTCCTTATGGCTTACTAAACCAAATTTTCTTAAGGACTAGTCGAAATTTGCAATCTCAAATTTCATTCCCCACCCGATTCGACCTTTATTCTATTCTTTTGGTTTCCAGGATCAGACACGTTAATGCGAATTTATTTAAACCTAAGTTTTAGGATTTTAGAGGTTCAATCTATATCGCAGTTCTGAAAAAGAATTCAGTGGTTATTATTTTTTAGTCAATTGTTTTGATTCAAAATTTTCAATTAGACAAACTAAACTTGAAAAAGTGGAATTCCCCCTCCCTATCGTCCTCCTGTAGGTAGCACAGGGAAAAATATCGGAAAATAGAGGATTTGGATGATAATGGTTTTTCTTATTATGTCCCTTAATTTACTATCTACCTATTCTTCAGAATGAGCTTTTTCACCCTTTAAATATTAATTTACTATTCTAGTAAAAGCTCGGATTGAAGCCTTTCCCGAATTCTACTCAAGGTCACTTTTTAAGATTTAATGTGAACGGAAATCAATTTGAATTTTAGCTTCTTCTTGAATTTCTCGATAATCACCCCTTATCGGAAACCTAAAATTTCCATTTTTTTTCTTAGTTATGGCTCTTTCAATATTTTCAAATGGGAATGCGCGTTCCCATTTGAAAATGGCAGATAATCACAATTTTTTCCATTTTTTTGTTTTTGCGCTTTCTCAATTTTACCCGATTTTTACTCTTTCTAATTGATGAAAATTATACCAATTTGTTCCGGGAAAGGTGGTGTGGGCAAAACCACAAATACTATTTATTTAGCGCAAACCTTGTCGCATCTCGGAAACAAAGTTTTAGCCATCGACTTTGATTTCAATAGAAGCCTTAGCAAATTCATGTTTTCTCACTTCAATATAAACGAAAATGAAGCCGCTTCTAAAAATTCATTTAATATGCTTACAGACACTGAAAGTTTTGAAAATTATATTTTCAAAACAGGGCAAGGAATTGATTTCATCCCTGCTGTCGAAAGGCTTAAAAAAGTGGATTTAGAATTTTATGACGACCCTCGATTAAAGTTTAGATTCGAGAAATTACTCAGAGAATTGGATTACGATTTCATATTACTAGATCTTCACAACGTCGTGAATGTAGTCCTATTGGCGGCGCTCCATTGTGCCGATCACGTTATTTCACCATTAGAATATGGAGCATGGAGCTTTGATGGGACAGATGACATGCTTAAAGTTTTCAAAGAAACTGAAGCGGCCTTAAAGAAAAAAATTAAATTCACAGTAGTCCCTTCAAGAATCTCTAAGAATAAAATAGAAGAGCTTATTGAAGTTTGCGAACATAATGGATTAAATGTAAGTAAATTTGCAAATATTAATGATAATACTGTCCACACGGCTTCGAACTTAGGTGAATTTTTAAATCCGAAAAAACATTCTGCGTTTGATCGCTTTTTAGTTTTAGCCAATGAGGTATCCAATGGCAGAAAAAAATAAATTAAGCAGAAAAGAGTTAGTTAAGGCGTCTTTAAAGAAAAATAAGGAGTCAGAACAACCGACAACCTCTTTAGACAAGAACGATGTTAAGTCAATTGATCCACAACTCCAAAATCTTAGGGACTTCTTTAAATCACTTCTTAATGCCCACAGAAGGACAATTTCAGCATCAATAGAATTTGGCGAACAATTGCATGTAGCCAAAGTTTCCATTGGACATGGGGGTTTTATTGATTATATCGAAAAAAATAAAGCATATTTAGGCTTCGATAGACGGGCCGCGAGTAATTATTTGAGAATTTATCAATATCAGCAGTTTATCGGTAAGGACGCGAAAACCATCCAGGAAGCAATTAGTGATATTAGAGCGGCTACTAAAGAACTGTCTGAGCCAGAATCTGAGAACAGACTTGAAAAAGAAATAAATCCTCTCGATTATAATTACACAAAAGCAAAGAAGTTATATCTTCTATTCAAAAAGAATGGCAAAGGAAAAAAAGGTTTAAAGAAACCAGTAGCAGATTACATTAAAAGATTTATCGTCGAGGAAATTGAAAAAGAAAACAATAAGCATAATGAAATCATTTCCAACCTTGAAAATGATTTAAAACTCTTTTAATGAAAATGGGAATGTTCATTCCCATTTGAGTCGCAATACTTTGTATTTAATTTCCGGTAAAATATTTTCAATACCGCCTCAAAAAAGAGTACCCAAAAAGAATACATGGTTTATATTCGCTGTGTAATCTCCTTCCGAGATTCGTTTTCAGAAAAAGCCTGCGAAGGGGTGAGATACTTCGCAGGCATTCCTTCCTTTTTTTTAGTTTAAGTGACATAATTTTGCTTGACTACTGTTTAGTACCATATTCTAGTCCGAATTTGAAATAGCTTTAGGAGACATAACTAAAGCGCGGCTTATCTCACATTTTGCCGTCTGAAAACGAATCGAGGACCATCCAAAAGGCTCCACGCCTAAACCATGTCCCCGTTTCTTACTGTAGAGTAGGGTAATACACTTACCATGCGCGCCCGAAGTATGTCCGCATCGGTAAAATCGAGTATGGAAATGGACGAGAATAAAAAACGGAAACAGGGAAAATTTCGCCCTGGAGTCATCGACGAAATGCCGTATGCAAGAAGCAAGTTAGACCTTCTTTCGAAGATAGCCCAATTGGATATGAACGGAAGAAAGAATTATGGCGGCTGTATAACAAAAAACAAAGAACTCGGCGAATACGTGCGGTTAGCCGAGACCACAGTTTCTAAGTATATTCGCGAACTAAGAAGAGACGGACACTTAGTCCAAACTGCTTTTCGCGGTAACTATAGAATTCTAAGAATCTCAGATGAATTGTACGATGAAATCACGAACGAGAAAGAATGGAATAAGGAGTTAGCAAATCAAAGAAAAGCCCAGGACAATAATGCTAGGCAAGGTGATAAGCATAGTACGAATGGGAACTCAAGCTCCGTACAAGGGTACGGGACAGCCCCGTACAACAATCCGCCTCCTAGTCGTACTTCCCTAGAGACTTCTATACCCACTTTTGTACCTGCTATTTTTGATGAAACTGGAGTTGAATGGGAAAGATTCTTAAAGTATGCAGATGAGGTTCTTACAAAAAGCAGTAGGGAAACTCTACACAAGCTAAAAGTAAACTCAAACGGGAAAACTTTGAGCCTCTTTAGCGAAGTATCAGAATCTCTTTTAAATGTGATTACAAAATACTTTGTAGAAAAAAGAAAACTTCCACTGATTGTCCAAATCCAGAAAATCGGGGATAGCAAGGATCAAACGGAGAATTTAACCCCTGAAATAAAAATGCCAAACGTACGTTCTGATATTGAGCATACTCAGTCAGAAGGGAAACAAGAAATAGTTAAAAATTTAGTCGGTAAAATAACAAAGTCAGAACCGGAAATTCAATACGAGTATTTTCACAATATAAGCTTTAGAGACGAGTCTATTCGTGGATTTCTGGACTACTCCTCTTTAAAACTGAATCGTCCAGAATTGGAAATTCTTAGAAGCGTGCGAATCCAATATGATTTTAAAAAGATTACGTTTTTTGACCCGATTCCCGAGAAACTTAAAAACCATATTCGAACATACTTTTTCTATAAAACAAAGTCTGTAATAGCGACTATTTTTATGGATAACAAAATTCATTTTCACTCGGCGGCTTAGCGTATTCTAAATTAGAATATTAAATATTCATAAACCTATTGGCGTCTTTTTATCGCAGTCGGATAACTTCGAGCAAGATATGCAAAAGAAAATGAAACTCGCAGGATAAAAGGGATATTTTAGGTAGGGGAATATGGTTTTGAAGAAAATCGTTACCATAAGAGAGGGCGACGCCAATTGTTTAGAGTGTGGCGGAGTTGGGTTTTACTTAACAGAAAAAACGGGCGGGCAGGTATCGAGTGTTTTAACTCTATGCAGATGTATTTCTGAAAATTGTCCATGTGGCGGGAAACAACCTTCGATGGTATTTGATTCTTCGCAGAGCAAAATGATTCCATGCGTTTGTCGTACGGCGCGAATGGAGTTCGGAAAAATGGAGACTTTGTTCCATAAGTCGGGAATTCCGTCTAAATACAAATTTAGAACTTTCGACCAAATGGATCACGATTCGAGTATTGGCATTCAATTTACGATCGCTCATGATTGGGGATGTGAATTGGTGAAAAATTGGAAAGATGACAAATTACCGAATGAGGGTCTATATCTCTGGGGAAATCCAGGGACTGGAAAGACATTGCTCGCTTGCAGTATATTGAACGAAATGATCTTTCGATATCAAGAGAATTGTAAATATGCCAAAATAAATAGAGATTTCTTTGATATAATTCGAGACTCCTACCAAAAGAGATCCGAAATACATGGAAAAGAAAAAACAATAGAAGATGAATTTGCAAATATTCCGATTTTGGTGCTTGATGATTTTGGCGTACAAAAAGAGACAGATTGGACAAATTCAAAATTGTATGACTTGATCGATGCGCGTTACGAACAAGGAAGATTAACGATACTTACCTCAAATCTTCCCTTATCAACATTTAAAAATCAAGCAGAAGGGCGCGTATATTCTCGATTGAAGGAAATGACGAAAGAACTTTCACTTGCAGATTGCGCCGATTACAGAGAGAAATTGGCGAAATAGCCAGACAGTTGAGTATAGAAGCAGAATTAATTTAGATTTTGAGAGAAGCCCGATAAACCAGGGTCCACTATTTCGCACCAATGAGAAAGAGTAGAATCCCTGAGGCTATATCTGTAACCTGTTCCAGATCTTTTTAAAATGCCTTCAGAAGTGACTTCTCCAACAAAAAACTCTCCAGAAACGCTACGAAGTAATATTTGATCTCCGGGCTTAATCGTTGGAATTTCACTTTGAAAATTTCTCCAATTCATTTCTTTCTCCAAATCAAAAAATTCATGATTAGATTCAAGAGAGAAATGCCCCCGATTAAAATCAATGCAATTTGATAAATTCTCTCATTTGAAAATGTTTTTTCGCTACTTACGTTAGTTGCCTTTGTTTGCAAAAGAATCGAATTCAATTCTTCTTTGATATCCTGAACAGAACGATAAATCTCCGAGTCCAAAAGAATTACAGTATTCGATCCAGTACCTTTTCCAAAAGAAGTCTGTCCAAAGTCTCTCTGTCTCGGCATTTTTCGGAGATTCTCAATTTCCGATTTCAGCTCTTGATTCAGAGGCCATTTTAGATATGCTTTCTGAAAAAACTGTTTGGCACGGTCGTAATTTCCCCGTTTCTTTTCTTCACTTGCGATACCGATCCAGGCTCTTGTTAGGATAAACTCCGCTTTTGGATCGGAAGGATTGTTTGTGAGAAGCGAGATTGCGAGACTTTCAGCTTTTGAGTATTGGCTTTCTTCAAGGAGGCGTTCACCGTCTTCATGGCTTCCTGCCATAACATTTTCTTCGGAAAAGAGGCCAAACGAAAAAATGAGAAACAGAAGGGAATAGAGAAGTATTTGAAAGATCGATTTCATTGTTTCTTACCTGTCGATTCGAATGACTTTGTGAGCATAACGCGCTCTTGGCATTTTCTGAGAATCCAGAGTCCATGTACTCGCGATGGGATTTTGAAGACCGATGGAATAAACGGTATCGGTGGGAATGTTTAGAGCGGAAGCTCCGCCAAGGACGAATAACTTTCTTGTTTCATACGAGGCTTGGGTTCCTGGATAATAAACGGAAACCGGAAGAATGGGACCGATGGTGAAAAGACCCGTTCCGATTTGAGAAAAGTCCGTTCTGTTGGAAGGCGTGATTGAGCCGACCGGTTGCAAGGTGCTTGTTCCGGTGGAACCACCGATTACCGCAAACCATTCTGGATCCGTTGGAAACGAATCAGAATTTAGGGGTTTTACGCAAGCGGAACCGGATCCGTGTCTTGCTAAGTTGATCGATGGCTCACCCGCGCTTGTGGTTGAATTTACGGAAGGAACATATCCGTCTGCTGTGACTTGTGCCGAACCGTCTGCGTTGAATCTTCCGCCGGTGAAGAGGATCGAACCGTTGAGTCCACAACCTGCCATATCGATTCTTGCGAAGATCGCAGTGAGTGACACATAACTTTGCCAAACGCCGGTTGGTCCGATTCCGGGGAAGAATCTGGAAACTGTATTTAAAACCGTTCCAGTCGTCATGTCCGTTGTTGTGGTTCCAGCTATGATAAAAATTTCCTCACCTACGGACGCAATGACTCCTCCTTGGTTAGCTGTAGGCATGTCGGCTAACGTCTTCCACTGGTCTAAATAGGGGTCATAAACTTCTGTTTTTCGAGAAGCAACATAGATCCCGGCTTGTTTTTCCAAACCACCAATCACGTAGATCTTTTCTTTGTGCGAAACGACGTTTGCAAACGCGCGAGGAGTTGGAATCGAAGTCGCCGCTGGAAACCAAGTGGAAGTCACCGGATCAAAAAAATCAATTTGCGAAACAGGATTAGCATCGGCACCGATTCCTCCCACAACCCAAAGTCCTCGGGTTCTATTTGGAAAATCACTTACCCAAGTTTTGAATGCAATCGGAACCCCTTTCAGATTGTTTATATCCGAAGAACAAAAAACCGAAGCTATATAATCGGTGTTCGATTCTAAATTTTGAAGAGTCATGGAGTGAATCTTTGCATTTTCTAAACTGATACTTGCGGATTCAATTCCACCTCTTCCATACACGACGGAACCAGGTTGAGAAGACGAACATTCCCAACTAATCGTTGCCGATTTTGGTCCTAGCTGAGTCACGAGTGCAAGTGTAACCTTTGTCGTTTCGGAGTCGTGAATATTGGAAAGAGGAGAATTATGGCAATTCAGGAAAAGGGAAAAGAGAAAGAAAAAAGTAATTTTGAAAGAATAGTTCATAAAAGAAGACCCCAAGAGATTCTAAGACCGGTTCTGCAAAGAGAATCACCGGATTCAATCGTGCACTGTGAACGAACTCCGAGCCTAAGCCGGGATCCATTGTTTAAATCCCAGGCCCATCCAACTTCGCCTAACAATTCCGGATCGGTTCCATTTACGGATTTAGAATCACTTTTCCATTGTATTGCGGTAACTCCTCCACCAAACAAAAAGTAGGGGGCAGAGGATCCGAATTGTTTTCCGAGATAGAAGGATTGATTCCAAAGGTTGATAGAGCCTTGTGTCGTCGAAGGAGCCATTGCATATTCTGAAAGAAATCCAAAAAACCAAAGAGGTCGGTTTAAAAATCCTTTTTCTAAAAAGAGTCCCGCTCCTGCGGTGGCAGGATTCGTATGAAACCAAGCTCCGTGGTTTGCCTGAGCAAAAAAACTACCGCCCACAAAGAGTTGATTCTCGCCCGCCCGACCCGAAAGATATTTATCAGGCAAATCCGGACTTTCGTTATCGTTTTCTAAAGACTTAGAATTGGAATTCTGAATTTTAACTTTCTCGATTTCAACAAAGCCGAGTTCAGTTTTAAAAGTAATTTTGTCTTTTTTCCTTTCTACGATGATCCCGCGAACGGAGCTTCCATCGGTAAGTTGAAATTCCGAATATTGATACGAAGGCTCGGGGCCTTTCCTTGAGTAATCGATTCTTTGGATTTCAGACTTCGGGATTCTATACAATCTTCCTTTCCAACGGAGACTAACGTTGTCCGCGCTTTCGTTGATCTCTTCGATGAGGAATGCGTCGCCTGATTTGAGAAGAAGCTCGGAAGAGAGAAGGGGAGTTGCTAACACTATTAAAGAGACAATAACGTATTTGCTAATTTTCACTGTACCTTTGCCAAATTTTCCTTCGATTAAGCAAGTCGGAAGTGTATCATTTTTGTAAATGAAATTAAGATTTTGTTTCAGTTCAGAAGTTCTTAGTACAATAAATCACAGAGAAGATTTATTGTACTAAGGATTGTTGTTTATTCCTTAGTACAACGTTTATTATAATTCAAAAACTTCTAAGGATGTATAAATTTCAAAAAATATTTCCTAGTTCGTCGTAAGTTTTTAAAAGTGTCAAAATAGTATCATTATCTAGGCGTTTCTGTTTTTAGAAATTCTGGGTGAAATAGTTACTTTGATACAAATAGAACTGGAGTTTTTGGATGAAATCACGCGGACTTCGCATTTTTACTTTAAGCTTTGTTATCCTTTTTGTTCTTAACTTTTCTCTCATTCGTTCGGTTCAAAACTTTTTTAGCACGATGGCGGCGGCCGTTACAACGGGGATTCCTCAAAAACTTCCCGTCATCGAAGCAAATCACGATGGTTCTGCCTCCACATCGATTCCGATTGAAGTTCCCCAGGGAACGAAAGGTGTGGTTCCTTCTCTGGCTCTCGCTTACAATTCAAGGGGTGGAAATGGAGTCGTGGGTGTCGGCTGGGATCTTTCAGGCATTCATACAATATCAAGAAATCCATCTTTTGGAATTTCGTATAACGGAACCGATTCTTACTCGTCCTCTTTAGCAGGGGAGCTAATCGATGTTAGCGGAAATCGTTCGGCTTTTCATTCCAGGAAAGAATCCTGGATTTTATTTGTTCCTCAAGGAAACTGTGGAGACGGTCCTTGTTCTTGGGTGGCAACCGACAAAGACGGAAGAAAATTTACCTTTGGTGGAACTCCGGATTCAAGAATAGGCTCCATTGGAAGAACTGCCGGTTCCATTCGGGAATGGGCATTAAACCGGGAAGAAGATTCTTTTGGAAACGGTTACAACGTCACTTATACTCCGATGGACAATTCAAACGGAGATTATTATCCTTCTCAGATTTCGTACAATGATCGCACGATCGCTTTCACTTATGAAAATCGAAACGACAAGTTTCCTAATTATACCCAAGGTTCGATTGTAAGAACTCAGAGGAGACTCGATACGATCGAAGTCTTTATTGCAGGAAGTTCTTTTAGAAAATACGACCTGGACTATACAACCGGTCCGGTTACGGGTCGTTCGATTTTGCAAATTCTCAAACGTTCCGGGAGCAACAACTTCGGCGCCGAAAATTTTGATGATCTTACATTTTCTTATTCCGATCACGCGGGTGAGTTTTCTATCGTTGGAGTCAATACCACAAATCGATCGAATCTTGGTACGGTTCCTGTGTTTGTTCCGGACTTTCTATTGGATATCGCCAACGTATTTTTCAACCAAGAGTTACCGTATCACCCAACTTTTTTGGATTCCAACGTGAATCTTGCTATGCAATTCATCGTGAAGATGCCTGTCCCCGACAGGAACGCTTGTAACGCAGGTCTTGCTTCTTGTTTGTGTGCGATTATTCCTATGTGTACGGGCGGCAATCCCGCATTCTTTAACTACGTGGCGACAAACTGCGCGGCCTTCCAAGGTTGGGGTGGTGTGAATGGATGTCTAAACGGAATTGATACTGCACTCGTCGCGTGGGTGTCGATGGACGTAAACGGTGACGGAGTTAGCGACTTTGCGACGTTAAACGGCGATCAGAATAGCGGAAACATTCATCTTTCCGGGAATTTGATTTTAGCCAATGGGTCTTCTGCTGCGTTTGCGAATAGTGCAAGTCTTCCCATTTATTACAACACATTCTATCAAGCAGTTGATCTGAACGGAGACGGCAAAACGGATTTTGCTTATGAATACAACGGAAACCTTTGGGTAGTGTATTCGAATGGGAATTCTTTTTCTTCTCCGACTCCATTTGGGAACGTAAGTATGGACGGAGCCAATCGGAACATGACGATTTTTAGTCCTTACGAATATCAATTTCAATATTCTCCTCAGAACCCGACCCCGGTTACGAATGACAGAGCGTTAAAAGATTATTTTGCAGATTTGAACGGAGACGATCTCGTTGATTTTGTTCACTTCTCCGGAGGTTCTTATCAAATCTATATCAACCGGAAAACTTTTTTTGATAATCCGATATCTGTCTCAGGTTCTTCCGACTTTTTTATCAATGCGATGATTGACATGACGGGGGATGGTAAAGCGGATCACATTCAGTTGGTTCAGTCGTATGACAATTCGGTTTTGATTGGTCTCAATGGACAAAGAGATGCACTGAATGGTCAGATGAATACTCTCCAACAACAAAATCAAAGAGCGCAGGACGTCGTGAATTTGATTGGGTCTGGAAATGCGGCCTCGATCAACCCGACCGAGTTTCAGTATTTGATCGACTACTTTGATACTCATTGCGGTTTGGGTTGTTTTCAGATCGTTCTTGCTTTGCAAGGTTCGAGTGGAGGAACCACTTTGACTCCGGCAAATGCCACAAGTCTTACGGGTGACCTTCAAAATATCGTAGCGGCAGAAATTGGACCCTTGGCTCAACAGAGTCAGACGATTAGTACGCAGATCGGCGCGATCCTTGCCGCAGGAACCGGGGGGAATGCAACTTACTCGATTCAAATCCGATCTTTTAATGTAAGCAACGGAACATCTCAGGTGAGAAACTTTCCGATCAGTGGTCCGGTTGATCCGCACAAAAGTACTCTTGTGGATGCAAACGGAGACGGAAATTTGGACTTGATAACTTTTTCCGGAACCCAAGCTTTTGTTTCTCTTTTTACTGGAAACGGATTCACCGGTCCGATCTCTACTTCTTTGAACTCTGGAGATCCTACTAAATTGATTCAGTTTAATTTTGGGGAAGTGAACGGAGACGGTTTTCCGGATTTGGTTTTGATGAATTTGAGCAACAACCAATACGAAACCTATCTTTCCAGAGGGGATGGAAGTTTTGCGCTGAATTCTTCGTATTCTTTTGGAAGTTTTTCCTTTAATGAATTCAACGACGCTTCCGGAATCAAACGTTCCGACTCGTATCAAATCTGGCTTCAAGATATGAATAACGACGGGATTTCCGATCTCAGTGTTGCCTACATTTCGGCGGACAAAACAGCCGGACAAATCACCTATCGTTACAATGCGGCTCGAAACTCAGGAGAAGATATGCTCCAAATCGTTTCGAACAACTCCGGTGGTCAAAGGTCTTTGATTCAATACGGTCTTGCAAACCTCCATACGGGAGCTGTGGTTGCAGGTTCCGGGAATTATCCAAATCTTCCCAACACTTCTCCCAGTTATCTAGCGGTTCAAACGACCCAGGAGCTTTCCGCAGGGATTGTCAAAAGAACAAATTATCAATATTCAAACAATCGAATGTTTCTCGGCACAAGAGGAGTTGCAAGAGGTTTGGGTTTTGCTTACGTGAAAGAAACCGATGTGGATACGGGGTTTTACTCGATTACGGATTATTTTCAGAACGACTTTCGTTTGGCTGGGGTTCCACAAAGCACGAGAAGTTACAACGCGCTCAACAATCTCTTGAGTTCTTCGAACAATTCTTCCTTTAGTTTTCCAAATCCATTTGGGACAGAGATTGCGGTTGCGGGTGCCGTTACCTCGAATGTTTATCAAAATGGAAACTTAGTCACCACCTCTTCCAAATCGATCACCTATGATTCCTTCGGATTTGTTACGAGCGAGACTGATTCTTTAGGTTCTCATACGGTTACAAATACGACTCAGTATGTGCATGATACGGCGGCTTGGAGAATCGGAAGAGTATTAAGATCAAGAAAGAATGTAGACGGAACCTGGGTGAGTGACACACAACTGATTTATTCGGGAGACAAGATTCTTACTCAAACTCAATTTCCTTCGAGTGCATCTCCTTTGCCTTCGACTTTTGGTTATGATTCGTTTGGGAATGTGACTTCGGTTACGGACGCGAGCGGCGGAGTGAGTACGATCGTTTATGATTCTTCCTTGAATCTTTTTCCTATCACAAAGACGAACGCTCTGGGTCACAGTTCAACTTGTGTCTATGATCCCGAGCTTGGTTTGGAACTTTCCAAAACCGATCCGAACGGCGCGACAACTTCGATGTCGTATGACGCATATGGAAGAATTTTGAGTGTTACGTATCCTGGAAACTCCAGTCCGAATGAAACGTTTTCTTATTCGAACACCGGTCTTTTTGATCTAAACAATTTGTCAAACAACGAGTCGGTAACAAAAAATATCATCGATTCCGTCAGTGGAAATACAAGCACGACTCAAACCTTTGAAGATCCGTTGGGGAATACGATTCGTTCGGTAAGCAATACTTCTCTTTCCGGTGTGAATCAGATTCAGGATAGCGTCTTTGATTATGCACAAGGGAAGTTGATTCAACAATCGAATTCGTACTTGAGTATTCAGACTCCGCAACAGACAAGATATCAATACAATGATCCCGATGGGAATTTGACTACGATCTTGGAACCGAGCGCTAACGGAACGATTCAAACCAATGTGACCCGTTCCGGTTTTATGGAAACAAAATCGACTTCGTATCCCGACGGCCTTTCTTCTACTGTGAGCGAGACAAAAAATGAACTGGGGCAGGTTGTAAGCCGAGTCAATCAAGGAAGAACGACTCAGTATTCGTATTCTCCGTTTGGTGGAATTGCGAGTATTACCGATCCGGGAGGACTCGTGACAACGTTTGGATACGATTCTCTGGGGAGAAAAGTTTCTACGCAAGATCCAAATTCTGGAACGATTTCTCTTACCTATGATTCGAATTGGAGAATCGCGAGTCAAACCGACGCAAGAGGAAAGACGATCAGTTTTACATATGACGGATTGGGAAGAATTCTTACCCAAAGCACAAATGGGCCCGAGGCTCCGATTCAGTTTGTGTATGATGACGGAAGCGTTCCCTTTTCCAGAGGACGTGTAACACAAGTTACCGACGGAACGGGGAAAACAGAATTCTCTTACAGTCAAAGGGGAGAAGTCACTCAAAAGAAAAAGTTCGTCGATGACATCATCGCGATTTTCAAAACGGATTACGATTCCTTGAGTAGACCACTGACTCAAACATATCCCGATGGAACGAAAACTCACAATCAATATACGATCAATGGAACGATTGGAAATATCACGATGGATTCGGCAGACGGAACGAGCATTGGCCACAGTGTCGTAAGTTATCAAGGACCATATATGGATACGAACGGAAATCCATCGATCCGAAGAGTAACGGGAAACGGTGTGACAATGGAAATTGCTTACGAACCGATCGAAAGAAAACCCATCGCAATCGTAACGAAAAAGCCGGACGGAAGTGTGATCGGAAATACGGAATACACCTACGACGGAAAGAGAAACATCACCAAGATTGAAGACAAAGTAAATCCGAACCGGACCCAAAATTTCACGTTGGACAACTTAGATCGAGTCACAACTGCGATTGGAAAATACGGAACCCAGAATTATTCTTACTCCGCAAACGGTAACTTACTTCAAAAAGGGAATCTCACACTGAACTATTCAGACGGAAACCATGCGAACGCAGTGACGACGGCGACAAGCGCAAGCACGGGAACAATGAATTATGCGTATGATGCAAGCGGGAACATGATTTCGAGAAACGGTGATGTTCTTCGATATGACAGCTTTGGAAAGTTGATCGAGATCACTCCGAATGGCGGAACGGCTTCTATCAATTACAACTACGACTATTCTGGAAATCGAATCAAGGCAGTGTCGGATGCGGCCTTGACAACGACATATTCTTTCGGAGACAGTTACGAGATCGTAAGAGCTTCTGGATTACCGGAAAAACACACTGTGTATGTCAAAGGAATAGAAGGAGAGATCGTGGCGCAGTGGACGAGAGAAGATGCGACACTACAACTCAGTGAATCAGCGACAGACGAGAAGAATCAAGTTGCAACCTTGATTGTAGGAACTCTGACAAAACGGTTTTGCAAGGACGTTTCCATCGATTGTGGAGACTACTGGAAGAATCGGTTTGGAAAAGAGATCTATTCGTTCATCGGATATTCTTCTTACTTTCAAGAGGGAGTTCCCACAAAACTCTACAACGCACTTTACTTTCTGATTTTACTCGGAGTTCTTTATCTCGCGTATCCTTACTTCCTAAGAGGAAACACGCTCCTGCAAGAACTTTCATGGAAAGGAACGGCTACTCCAGCATTACTCTTGGCTATGTTTGTGATTACTTCTCTTCCCGGTTGTGGGATCTTGCCGGGAGGAAGTGGTCAAGGCGATCCACCTTGGGTTTTGGCGATGGGAGCTAACGTGAACCCGACTGTTCCGAGTATTCAGAACGGAAACTCCGGTGCATCCGGTGGCGGAATTAACGGGGGAGCTCCTGTGAACGGAATGTTTTTCTATCACCCGGATCATTTGGGTTCTGTGAATATGATTACTGACGGATACGGAAACCCAGCTTCTGGACCAGAACCTGGAGTGAGTTACGTTTCTTACGAACCTTATGGTTCCATCAACAGAAACGATTCCTATGGTCCCGATATTTTCCGTTACAAATACACGGGCCAGGTTGAAGACAAGGAATCCGGTCTTTACTTTTACAAAGCTAGGTATTACGAACCAACTCTCGGAAGATTTTTGCAAGCAGACAGCCAAGTGATGCCGGATTCGCCTAACGGAATGAATCGATACATGTATGTGGACGGGAATCCTGTGAACTTTAGGGATGTTAGTGGGAATAGTATATCAACGCCACTTGCTTGGGGTCTTATGGGAGCCATCACGGCTCCGCAATTCGGTCTAACCCCAGAGCAAGGCTTTATGTTAGGTTATGGTATTGGAAATAAAATTCATCGAGATAACAAGAAATCGGATCTTGAAAAAACAGTAGGTGGAGTAGGAAAAGGTATTCAAAGAGCGACGTACATTCCAAAAAGTCGACAAAATTGGAATTTTGAAAAATTTTCCCAAAGAGCGTTTCCTTCACCTGATGAAAATGTAGACGCCGGTGCTTCTTGTGGGGCATCTCAGTCAGCTGCGATATTTTTGTTTAATCCGAATGTTCAAAATGCTGCAAATTCAAATAATGGTGGAGGAACAACTTCAGGTGATAATACAGGTACCTCAGGAAGCGCAGGCTCGCAAACAACGTCCCCAGGTAGCTCAGCAGAAGCGACAAAGCAGGCGCAATTCATATCGTTGTGGATATTTGCTTGTTCATTACAGCAAGGTGGCGGATCTTAAGATGGGAAGAGATTTTCGTAACTAACAACAATAGGAAATTAAAATGAAAAATAATTCAATGTATTTGATAGTATTCTTTCTGCTATTCTCGACACGAACGTATTCACAAAAATTAGAGAATTCGAATGCCGATACTTCTGATCTCAAAAATCAAAAAAAGCATTCTTTCGAGCCTTATTTTCGATTGAACTCAGGAACCTGGTCTTCTGAATCACTGCAGAGAGAATCGGATTCAAACTCTTCATTAGGAAACTCTGCAAGCAATGGTTATTTAAGCAGTTATGATAAGCCGAGCCGAGATAGAAAATTTGAGAATCCTGGATATACTAGTTTAGGATTTATATATAAGAATCACTCTCGTAAACTCACCTTCGATTATAATTATTTAGTTTATTCCCAGTATTTTAAGATAAACTTCAAATATGCTGGAGTGCTTGGTCCACGAGGTTCAGAGCAATCCGAAGTGGGCACAGCATTTATTTACGATATACATCCGTACAGAGTCGAGAATAAATTCGCGATCACAAAGGAGGTATTCAATAACGGTCGATTAACATTTGGAATTGGAGGGGGTATAAGAAAATTATCCATAATACGGGAGCGACAATATCCAGATTTCATTCCAGAATATATTAGATATGTAGCGTCTGTTTCAAATTATTCAAATATAATAAATACTTATGGTCCTCAAGTTAGCTTTCGATCTGAGTTACATTTAATTTCTTCGTTATTCTTTCGATTAAATTTAGATTATTTTTATACGCAAGGCCAAGCTAAATACAATTTTGAAACAATCAATATAAATTACATTTATATTTCCAAAGGAAATAATGTGATCCAATTTCATGGATTTGATTTTAATTCAGAAATTTCCTATTTATTTTTTGATAGGCTCCGATTGTTTTTAGGATACGAATTGATAGTATCAAGATCTAAATACAGACAATATAATGAGTTAAATAGTTCGGTCGATATCCAGACAGCCTTATCTTCTGAAATTAAAAAGCACGAATATACACAGGAAAAGACGGACTCGCTGCAATTATGGTATTTCGGTGCGGGATACATTTTCTAGAATATCCATATAATGTCTGGATCGTCGGTTATGCTCACATCAATCCAAGGTTTCTATTTTAGGATTGGTGTCATATGTGAGAATTCAATAATAGAAAGGAAAATGAAAAAGGTTAGTTTTGTTTTAATTATTTTAGTTCTATCAAGTTGTTCATTTGCAGGATATAAAGGTGTCACTGGATCTGAAGCGAAAAGAAAAATTTTGTCAGCAACGCTCCCGCTTGCTGTAAATATTAAGAATCCAAATAGTTTTATAATTTCTTTGGTAGTCGTGGTTTCAGGATTAAAGGATAATGAATACTATTATGAAAGTGATGTGGATAATTGTATTGAAAGTGCGACCACGACTACTTTGGTCGGAGTGAATAGCGGCCAACCATTTACTATTAATTGTAAAATTGGCCACTTGGGATACTTGAATTGAAAATATTACTAAGATCTTGTCCAATAATAGTTAAACCTCTTAAAATAGTTTTCAACCATTCTGATAAAATCAAATGATATTAGGACAATATCTTAGTAATTATTAGAAGATTGGTTGTATGAGTCCCTTCGTTTTTTCACCTGGGGTAGAGTGACATTTTGAATAGAGTTCGGAGATTAAAAATAAAACCTAAAAAAAGTCTAATATTGGTTTTGGCAATTTTATTCAGTATGAATTGCCAAAAATTAGAAATTGATTTCACTTCATGCAAAGAGCAGAAGGATGTTTTAATTGAAGGTGTTTGTGCCCCTGGTTTAATTTCTTCTTCGCAGAATTCGGTAGAGGCGAGTCAATTGGCATTAGATTCATGCTTGTTGATTTTATTAGGAAAACAATCATGCAAAGATTGATTACATAAATTGAAATTGTTCGCAGTGAATAATTGCGGATGAAAATATTCATTTTAATCATCTTAGCTGTAAGTTTTTATTTTTGCTCCGTTTCGGAAACGAAACATTCTCCTGATCTGAAAACATATCGGAACTCAAATGAATCCAATTCGAGGGCTGAAATGGAAGAAATTAAAGCATGCAATATTAAATTGGATTTATGTATTAATAAGTGTAAAAAAGAATATCCAGACATGAGTATACGTTATTCGAAATGGGGGAGTTGCAAAGATAGTTGCATACAAAAATTTACGGGCGTAGACGGATGTATAATTCATTATAAAAGTGTTCGGTCAAATAAATATCGAATTTGGTAATTAAGCATTGAGTCGAGCCTTGTAAGTGTTAAATTTGTATTATATAAGTTCATGTTTATAAAATTTGTTTATCTTTTAATCGGGATCTATCTTTTTCTGCAATGTAATCCATCTGGAAATAGTGATAATAATGAGTTAGGCCTGATTTCTCTTTTATTAATTAGCAAACAAAAGAACGGAAGATACGGCCACGTTTCTGTACCGATCGGGAATAATATTTTGATATTAGGAGGTCAAAATGGTTACAATGTATTGAATGATATTTTCCAATTTGATCCTATTCAAAATTCATTTATTCAAGTAAATAGCATGAAGTTTGCCCGTTCAAATTTTAAATCTATCCGCCTATTAGATGGAAGAGTTTTCATAGTCGGCGGAAATCCTAGTCCATTAAGCGCGGCTTCGAATGCAGATCCTCCCTTAATCCAAACTGAAATTTACGATCCTTTAACAAATAATATAATAAGTGGACCAAATTTAATACAAGGCCGATCAGATTTTAGTATGGACTTATTAAACGATGGAAGAGTGTTAATTTCAGGCGGAAAAGCCAGTTCTATTTTAAAAAGTGCTGAGCTCTTCGATCCAAATAACCTTTCAATCGTTCCAGTAGGAAATTTAAATTTCAATCGTTGTCTCCATACTTCTACCAAATTAAACAATGGTAAAATATTAATTATCGGGGGATTGGACGATAGCCAAGTAACAATCGCGACTTCCGAGCTCTTCGATCCAGGTACATTGACATTTTCCGGATCAGGGAATTTAAGCGTTTCTCGAACTCTCCATGCGGCGAATCTTCTTGCCAATGGAAATGTATTGGTAACCGGAGGTTATAAAGTAACTACTCCACCATTCGCCTCAAATACTAAGGTAGTAGAACTGTATGATTCAGGATTGAATACATTCTCAACGGTCGGGTATACTAGTGAGTTTAGGGTGGGGCATACCGCTATCACTACAGCTTCGAATAGAGTTTTATTATGTGGCGGTCATCAAATTCTTAAAGGCACGCCCATTTTGTCTTCCTGCGAGTTATATGATACAGGAAACATGGCAGTTGTGGGATCTGGACAAATGCAATCGAAGAGATCCTTCCATACAACCAATTTAGTTTCGGGATCGAAAGTTTTGATAACTTCCGGCTTTGATAGTGTCGACTTTTCTTCCGGTATCCCAGTAGCAAATAAGTCCTCCGAAGTATTTGATTTTAATCAATTTTCTTCAACATCACTATTCGGGGAGCTATGAAAATCTTTTTTCATTGTTATTCGCCAAAAAGTTCTATAGAAGAAGGAATCTTGTGTTAA
>NZ_JAFFPU010000037.1 GCF_016919175.1 Leptospira ainlahdjerensis
CGTCTCAAAAAGAAGTAAATCATCGGTTAACGTGATTTTTTGTTTTCCGATCATTCCCTTGTTTTCTTTTTCCCGAAGCATTTTATCGACATTGTTTCGAAGTCTCCAAAAATAGAGGCGATCAAATAGAAAAAACCAAACGATTGCAAATAAGAAAATCGGAATATTGAAGAGAAAAGAGATTTCGTCTAAGTTCGTATAGTTTAAAGCCAAAAAGACAAACAAGGTCCAAACGGGAATGATAAGTTTGGCGATCATTCTTTTCTTTTTCGAAACCTTGGAATGTCGAAAATGGTATTCATTAAAGTTTACGATATCTTCTAAAGTCAATTCGTATGTAATCTGCATAGAGTGTATTACCGGATAAGTTTTATTGAATAATATTTGTATCTTAGAATCTCAGAAACGATTTCGATCGACGATCGCGCCGAAAGAGAAAAAGAATCTTCCGAAAGTCTATTACGGATGAAATGGAAGTCCGATTTCAAGTTCTTTTTCAAAAAAATAACAGTCTGATCCAAGCCCGGTCGACTGTTTTTAACAACAAGCGATCTTTTTCGACGTGAGCGTATTCTTATAAAATGATGAAAAATCTGTTCCAAAATTTCATTCGTTCCAGTGCTTAAAGCATCCTGTCAGTCGGTAATAAACGCTCGAAGTGTTACGGATTCTTTTTTACGATTCCGGAACGTTTGAACCATTGGCTTGTAGTTTCATTTTGCTTTGAACTCCGTCCTTCGCGGGAACTCAGCGTTCCGTTTTTATTGCCCCTCTCCAGGGTTTAGGACAAGCTTACCAAAAGCTGCCTGGATCGAAGAAAAATCCGTCGGAACTACGACAAGTCCTCCATGAAAACGGCGCGCCCCGCCCGAGTTTCGGGTGTAGGGGAGCGGTGGCGGGAAAACCTCGGGTGACTTTGCTATATCACAAAATTCTAATCTTTCAAGAAAAAATCTTCCTGTCGGAACTACGACAAACCCTTCTTCTCGAGACGATTCCCGCTGCAACTCCCTTCAGCTTGTGCGTAATTGTGGATAAGGCTATGCGTTTTGGAACAAACTCAAAATCAGAAATGCAGGAACCATTATGAATCGAAATCCGGATCATAATCAGAGTAAAAAACGGAAAATCATTAGATCGAGAAGAAGTCGAAAATTCCGATCTAAAAAACGTTTGAATTTTAGGAGACCGAATCTCTCAAAACAAGCCGTTCACTCCGTTGATCGTAACGGTTTTGATCACTTCCTTATCTTTTTCCGATTCCGCGACCTTCCAGTTGACCCCGGAAGAAGTGGAAAGAAGGCTCCTTCCGATTCCGGAACGACCGAGGGACGAACCGACGCCAGTTACTCTTGCTATAAAAATTCCGTATTCGGAGGAAAGCTTCGCATAACGTTCCAAATCTTGAGCGTGCGTAGAATCGGTCTCCAAAACGGAGTCGATATGAAAAAGAAGATTTACGTTTTGAGATCTTAATTCTTCCAGACGTTTCGGATTTTCGATTTCCTTTCCCGTAACAATTCCGAATCGAAAACCGCTCATGATAAAAATCGTTTCGGCATCGCCTCCGATCGCTGGCTTTTCGGACGGTAAAAGTTCCTGCTTTTCATACCAGTCCACGACCACCACACTTTGTATGATCGGCACCGAAAGTTTTATTCTTCCGGAATCGTCCTTCCGAAATATGGATCCGCCGATGATTACACCCTTATAATATTCAGAAATTTGCAACAACTCGTCCGTCAGAGATTTTGATTTTTCGACGGCTCCTTCGGGCGTGGACGATGAATTGTAAAACGGAAAGTATTCCGGAAGAAGAAGAAAATCGGATTTCTCCTTCGCCAGTTTCGATTTTTGTTCGCTTGTGATGGGTTGATTGAGATGTTTTTGAAATAGAGTTACTTTTGCCGATGCCAAATATCAATACCTTCCTGATTTAATCCCCTAAGATGGAAGGATCCACACCCAGTGAATCCGCATCCAGGTTCTCGGAAGAACCGACCTCTCCTTGAGTTGCGCCGCCTCCGGAAATTCCAAGATCCGATTCTCCGGCGGCTTGTTCCGTCTTGATTCCGAATTCTTTCTCCATTTCTTCCGGGGAAAGCTCGGTGACTCCGCCAAAAAGATCTCCATTTTCGAGTCTTCCCGCAAGAGCGATCGAGAAACAATAGGATTCCATAATACACTGTTTGATCGGCTTTTTGTTGAGCCTTCTTTTGGATTCCATAAGATCGAAAGTCATAAGCTCGTCCATATTGGTTACGACCTCTTTTTTCGATTTCATGTCCGCGATCAATTTTTCTAAAATTTCTCCCGTCTTTTCCACGAACTCCTTCACGGTCACGCGAACGTTTCTGGATTGTTGACTTCTTTTCGTTTCCAGAGCCGTGGTCTTTTTCGAAGCTTCGATGTAGTTGGCGCCCGGATTTTTCAGATGATTCTTAAGCTCTTTATAATATTGATCGTAGATCCGGAACTGCTCTATGGAAGCTCTTGAAGTTTCATAGTGATCCACCATCTTTTCGCGGTAGTCGACCTTGGAGCCGTTTACGATCGTAGGTTTGAGTTCGATTTTTTTCGTGGTCATCACAAAGGAATATTCCGCGTCGAATTCTTTGAAGAACAACCAAGTTAGAAAAGCCTTGTCCGCGGAAGGTATGAGCTCGTATTCACCCTTTGGATCGTGTTTTTTTCTCAACTGATCCAGCGAAAGCATCCTCATCAATTTCAAACCGTATTTTAATTCCTTACTCAGAGAATCTTCCGGATTGATCTCTTCCTTCTTCTCCTCTTCGACTACCTCTTCCTCGGGCGCCGCACCTCCGGAGATTTCATCCAATTCTTCTCCCTGTTGTCTTTGTCCCGGTTTCTCCTCGGGAACAATTCCAATCACTGCTTCCATCGTATTACTTAAGAGAGGGATGTTTTTGTTCTCGTTTCGGAGAACCACAAGATAGAGTTTTTCAAAAAGGGTTCCGTAGAGATAATCGAATTCTTGAAGCGCTCTTTTCTTCTTCGTATTATAAATGCTAGAAGGTTTTCCTTCCAGTTTCTCAAGAGCCGCATAACCCAAGGTCACGGCCTTTACGTAACTTCCTTGAAACGGATAAACATAGTATAATTTTCTAAAGATCGAATAGATCGGATCTCTGACTCTGGAAATTCCGACTGGAAGATCGGGAGCTGCGTTATGCGGTTCTATCACCTGATTGACTTCCGCATTATCATAGAGTTTATGCATTCTTCCTATGAGTTCTATGTAGATAGGATTTTGTGCGTCGAGTTCCTTTGCGATCTTTCCCGCATAGGCAGGATTTCCAAGAATATCATTCCCCACAAAGTTCATTTCTAAGATGGCTTTTTTTCCGGAAAGATTGAACTCGGATAGGAAGGAAGGAAGAAGTTCCGAAGACGAAAAGCCCGTAACTCTTCCCAACCAACACTTGACTCGAACGGAGAATCGATTGATAAAATTTCCCATCTCGTCTTCGAGAGCTTTGCGATCTCTCGGAGCCGGTCCTCGGGAAACGGGCGCTCCTTTTCCTCCGGAAACATTGGAAGATCCCGAACGACTTCCCGAACCGCCGCCGGGACGAGAAGAAGAATCTTTTCCGCCGGCCGAACTTCTCTGACCTTGGCGAATGTTGGGCTGGCTTGTTTTACGGGCTGCTTCCTCTTTTTTCTTATCCTTGTCATTGACGACCTTGCCGCCAGCAGACTGGAATTTATCGAACATTTCTTTTCTGGCCTTATCATCCAGATTGTTCACTCCAATGGAGCGTTTTGTTTTATCAAACTCAGCCATAATGCAACCCTTGCAATCCCGCGTCTCAGTTCAAATTTGCAGTTCTGAGAAATAAATCAAGAAAGATACTGATTCATTTTACTTCTTGACAGACCTTTCTTCCGGGTGTTTTTTCGATCTGATGATCATCCGTAGCGAGATTCGAGAGAACCATATCGTTCTTAGCGTTCTTGAAGATATTCTGATGGATAATTCAAGGGATTTCTACTACGAATTCGAAGAATCGGTAAAAAGCGGAAGTCCTGAAATCATCAGTTTTTTCCTGGGGAAGGTCAAATTCATCGATTCTTCCGGAATCGGAATCATCATCAAAGTTCGAAATCAAATCCGGGAAAAAAACGGCATCGTGAACATATTCGGCCTCAATAAATCTCTAAATTCTGTATTTCGGCTATCGGGCCTGGACAAAATTGTGAACCTTTATACGAACGACGAGTTTCTAAACAAGTATCCGATTTTCCAGGAGTTTGTGGATCAAAATTCTAAATGAAACGAATATTCAAATTTTCCTCCGTTCTTATTCTTCTTCTCCTTGTTCAATGCTCCTGGGTCCACGAAAGAGGGATCCTCTTCTGGTCCAAGAGTCAGAATCTGATTTATAACTCAGAAGAAGTCGCTTATTTCAAAATTTCTCCTTCCAAAGTCGATCAGTTTGATGAATTCGTTCCTCCGGGAGCATTTTCGCATCCGATTGATCTAAAACCGGAACAATGGAAAGACCTTTTGGGAAATCTCAAGTATGTAAAAAAATCCTCTCTCGGTTTTTTTACCGATCACGTTTTTTCCGATGGAGAATTGGAAATCATCGCAAGAGATCTTCCCTATGTCCTCAAATCCCTTCCTGAAAATAAGATCCTCGTTTTGATCACAAAATACGATGACATTCAGTCCGTGATTTCCACGGAGGAATTGACTACCGCCCTTATCTGGGGAGAAAAGACAAAGGTAAACGTCGTCTTTGGAAAGATCAAAAGGGAAATTATTGATAAGAATATCGGCTTGGATTTTAGTCTTTGGACGGATATCAGACAAATCTATCTCACAAACGTTTCCGACGGAACCGAAATTTCGGATAACGGAACGGTCCAGTTTCAAACGGTGAGGAACATACCCAATCGCAAATGGGTAGTCTTCAATTTGGATCAGATGGAGCAGTATAAATTCAAACCGAGAAAGAGAAACGAAATCCGCAGACTTACGGACGAAAACGATCGCCCGGGCGGCGGTTGATCTTTTCGACAAATTTCATTTTTGCAATTTCTTGAGTGAGGGTTTTCGTGCGTAAGAATTTCTCACTCAAATCCTTCCTTCCCCTCTTCTCACTTTTGTTTCAGCCGATTCTTGCGTAAATTTTTTTTCTCTGTTTTTGCTTGAAGAGTTTTGCAAATTCGATTCGGAGAATAGGAAAAACTCAAAACCTGATATTCTCTCGGATCAGTTTGAGTCTTGGTGAAGACTTTCCCGAAAGTGTGAGTTCCTACTTTTTCCCAAAACGAAACTTGCTTTGAAAAAACGGGGGGAGTTCCCACGCTCCTTTTATCTCCAAATCAAACGAAACGCAGAAAACCGCGCGGGAGTTCCTACGCTCGATCCTCAACGGAATTTTCCGGATCACTTTTTTAGAATTCCATGAGAAACTTTTTTCCAAGTCCGCTGTTTCCGGTAAAAACGTGTGAGTTCCTACCTTGTTTTTTTTCGAGAAGGCTTTTACAGTTATTTCAAAATTGTTCTCTAAAACGAAACTTGTTCTGGAGAAAAGAGTGTGAGTTCCCACTTTTTCGAGAATTTTTCCGCAGGGCTTTCAACGTTCGGGATTCCTTTTCTAATACGAAACTTGCTCTGAAAAAACGGGGGAGTTCCCACGCTTCTTTTATCTCCAAATCAAACGAAACGCAGCAAATCGCGCGGGAGTTCCTACTTTTTTTTAAAAGATTCTCCTGCAAGACTTCAAAGTCCGGTTTCCCTGGATGAATCAAATTGTATCTCCAGCCAAGGTCGTTCTAAGAAACTGTGGGAACTCCCGCAAGTCCCTCTCTCAATCTTGAAAAGAAAGATTGGGTCCGGGCTAAAATCAGAATTCAATTCCCGGAGAGGGGGTAGCGGAAAACGCGAATGCGTTTGTAGCGAGGGGGAAACCTCCCCCTTCTGGATCCTTCTTCAACCTACGACAGACTTACAACGACCGCAGAGGTCCCCTTCTTTTCCGATGTCTTCGGTATGTCTCCAACAACGAGGACATTCTCCTTGCGCCGGTTTCAAAACCTTTACGGAGAATTTTTCATTCTCGTGAGAAGACAGGACTTCCAAGTTCGGATTGGTTTCGTGCACCTGCGATACGACAAAGAGGAGTTCCAAGGTTTCTTTCGGAAGGAGTTTTGTAAGTTTTGAACCGTCTTTAGAAACGATCTCAAGTCCGGCTTCGAGCGACTTCCCGAGCTTGCCTTCTTGTCTCGCAAGCTCAAGCGCCTTCTGAACGGCTTCTCTCGCCTGCAGAACGGATTCGAACTTTTCTTCGAGCGCAGGATTCTTCCAAGATTTGAGATCCGGAAACGTTTGTAAGAATACGGATTCTTTTTTTCCGTTTTCAGCCCAGACCTCTTCGGCGGTAAAACTCAAGATCGGCGCTGTAAGAATACTTAACGTTTCCAGAATATGCTGTAACGCGGTCGCAGAAGATCTTCTCGACTTGGAATTTCTTGCGTCGCAGTACATACGATCCCGAATCATATCAAAATAATCCTGAGACAAGGTCACCGTACAAAATAGAATGAGCTTTTGATAGATCTGATGAAACTGATACGTTTCATAACTCGCACCCGCGTCTTCCACAAACTGAGCGAGTTTGGAAAGATAGAATCGATCCAACTCTTCCAATTCTTCAAAGGGAAGATTTTGTTCCGCGCTATGACCTTCTAAATTTCCTAGAAGATAACGGAATGTATTTCTGATCTTTCGATATTGTTCGGATACGATCTTGATAGATTCTTTTCCGACCTTGATATCGTCTCTGAAGTCCAGAGAACTTACCCAAAGCCTAAGAATATCCGCGCCGTAAACCTGGATGATATCGGTGGTAGGATCGATTCCGTTTCCGAGAGACTTGGACATCGGGTGCCCTTTCTCATCCAGAACGTATCCGTGAGTCAGCACCGTTTTGTAGGGAGGAATTCCTCTGAGAGCCATCGACGGCCAGAGCGAAGACTGAAACCAACCCCTGTGTTGATCGGAACCTTCCAAGTAAAGATCCGCAGACGGTTCATTCTTTCTTTCGTCTAACACGGCAAAGCTGGAAACTCCGGAATCAAACCAAACGTCTAAAATATCGTTTCCTTTTTTGAAAGAATCCTTTCCGCACTTCTCGCACTTTGCGCCCGGTGGTAAGAGTTCGCTCGCTTTCTCGGAATACCAGATCTCGATTCCTTTTTCACGAACCTTCTGAGTAAAGAATTGAATCGAAGCCGCGTTGATATGAGTTTCTCCGCAGGATTCGCAGGTAAACGCGGGAATCGGAACTCCCCAGTTTCTCTGACGAGACAAACACCAATCCGGTCTTGTCTCCACCATCGATCGAATTCTTGTGATTCCCCAATTCGGAATCCACTGAACCCCGTCGATCGCCGCGAGAGATTTTTCTCTGAGTTCGTTAAAATCCATCTTAAAAAACCACTGCGGCGTCGCGCGAAAGATCAGAGGTTTTTTACTTCTCCAGCTATGAGGATAAGAATGTTCGAACTCACTGTGATAAAAGAGTAAGCCCTTGTCTTTTAAGAGTTCTATGATGAGAGGATTTGCGTCAAAGACCTTGGTTCCCTGCATGAGCGGAAATTCATCGGTATATTTTCCATAATCATCCACGGGTGAGAATGGTTCGAGTCCAGCCGCGAGTCCCACCTTGTAGTCGTCTTGTCCATGTCCGGGCGCCGTGTGAACACAACCGGTTCCCGCTTCCAGAGTCACGTGATCTCCAAAGAGAGGAATGGAAACTCGATCGATAAAAGGATGTTGGAATTTGAGAGCCGCGAGTTCGTCCGTCGTGATCGGTTTTACTTTTGTCAACGCGACTCCGGTTGCGGTCGTCACGTTTTCGGCGAGTCCGTCTGCGAGAATCAATTCCTCTCCGGACTCCGTTTTAAAAATAGAATATTCAATTTTTCTGTTAAAGCAAATCGCAAGATTGGCAGGAAGAGTCCAAGGGGTCGTCGTCCAGATCAAACAGTAACGATTGTTTTCTCCGATCACGGGAAATTTCACATAGATCGAAGGAGAAACGTGAGGATAGTATTCGATCTCGGCTTCCGCGTGCGCCGTCGCCAAATCGATCGACCAATAGACCGGTTTTTTACCGCGATAGACGTAACCTTTCTGAAATAGATCTCCGAAGACTTCTACGATTCTCGCTTCGAAATCGGGAGACATCGTTTTGTAGATTCTTCCTTCTTCCCAGAAACAAAGAAAACGACTCAAGTCTTCGCTTTGTTTTCCCACGAACTCTTCGGCGTAGTTTCTACAAAGTTGTCTTAGTTCTTCGGGACCGGTTTCACGGGCCTTCTTTCCTAAATTCTTCAAAACCTGAACTTCGATCGGAAGTCCGTGACAATCCCATCCGGGAATCATGTCCGTATAATAACCGGCGAGGGCCTTCGATTTTACGATCGTATCTTTTAAGATCTTATTAAGAGCGTGACCCAAATGAAAATTTCCGTTCGCATAAGGAGGACCGTCGTGAAGAATGAATTCTTTTTTTCCTTTTCTTTGTTCCCTCATCTTACGGAAGATCTGCGCGGACTTCCAAGCCTGGATCTGAGCGGGTTCTCTTTTTGCAAGATCGGCTTTCATAGGAAAGTCGGTTTTGGGTAGTAGTACGGTAGATGAATACGGATTTTCTTTTTGTGTTTCGCTCATATAGATATCAATAGTCGATTTTTGTTTTAGGGAGAATCGCTTGGAGTTTCTCTGCGTCTTCTCCTTTGAGTGATGTTTTTTTAATATTCAATCTTTTTAAACGAGTTAGATTCTTCAGCTTTGTATAATTCGCCGGAAGAATTTTAATTCCTACGTTGAGATTCAGATCCAATTCTTCCAAGTTGGAAAGACTCGCGAGAATGTCCACGTCCGTCTCGGTCAGAGTCAGCTTGTTTTGATCCATGTAGATCGTTTTGATTTCCGGTAAAAAAAGAAGTTCGGACGGAAGATTGGTAAGATCGTTGTTCCCCGCGAGAAGAACTTTCAGATTCTTTAATTTAGAAAGCGCGGAAGGAAAGGTTGTGAGGTCGTTTCCGAAAACGTTCAATTGTTCCACACTCTTACATTCTCCGAGGGAATCCGGAAGAGCGGCCAAACTGTTGAGACGAAGGTCCAGACGTTTTAGATTGGGAAATCCGCAAGCTCCCTCGGGAATTGCAGTCAACTTTTGCATTCCTAAATCGAGAATCGTGACCGAAGCGGGATTCGCCTTTGCTTCGTTTAATATTTCTTCCGCATTCTTCTTGCAGGCAGTTGCAAAAACAACGGACAGAGAGAGAAAAAGAATCAGGGTTTGCTTTTGTAAATAGAGAGACTTCATTCTTTCCTTTTCCTTTTTTAGAGTGCGAATATGGCTTCTAAACCGTTTTCATAGGGTTCGCTCAACTGATCAAAAGAAAGACGGATTCCTTCTTTTTGAAATTCCAAGACTCCGCTTTCGTTCGTCTTTCCGACGGAATAGAATTTGAGTCCGGAAGCTTGTGTTTGTTTTTGAATCTCTTCCTTCTCGGAAGATACAAAGCCGACGAGAACCGCCGTGGAAGTTTCTCCAAAAAGCGTCAGATCGAGACGATCTTGTTTGAGAGAACTCAAGTCCGCGGAAATTCCAAGACGAGAAAAAAGAACCGTCTTAGAAAGCGCGATCGCGATTCCTCCGAGAGAAAGATCTCGGGCCGATTTCAAAATGCCTTTTTCATTCAAGGAAAGAATCAAATTGCAGAGCGCCAATTCTTCTTTGATATCGAGTTCCGGAATGGCTCCGTTGACTTGTCCGTGAATCTTTTTTAAGTATTCGCTTCCTCCCAGAGAAGGGCGGAAGTTTCCGAGGACCGCGAGTTCCAAGCCGGCTTCTTTCGGAAAGTTGGAAAGAAGTTTTGTTTTGTCCTGGAGAATTCCCACCATTCCGATCGTAGGAGTCGGGAAGATCGGACCTTCCGGAGACTCGTTGTAAAAGGAAACGTTTCCTCCGGTTACGGGGAGTTCGAGAAAACGGCAGGCGTCTCCCATTCCTCGAATACATTCCGAAAACATATAGTAGTTTTCCGGAATATAAGGATTTGCGAAATTGAGATTATTTGTGACTCCGAGAGGACGTGCACCCGTTACGTAGACGTTACGAGCCGATTCACAAACCGCAAACTCGGCGCCCTTATATGGATCGAGATACGTGTAACGAGAATTACAATCTGTCGCGGTCGCGAGCGCCTTGTTTGTGTCGGGGATCGAGGAAAGTCCTCCGTCGAGTCCGGGCCCGATGAGTTTTACTAGTCCAACTTCGCTGTCGTATTGTTCCGTGATCGGTCTTCTGGAACAGACGTTCCAAGAAGAAAGAATCCGAATGAGAACGTCGGTCGCATTCTTACCCGAAGTTACGTCGGGAAGAGAATCCGGTTTCCAAGATTTTACCGCGTCCAGATAAGAAGGACGTTTGGTTTCGCGTTCGTAACGAGGAGCTCCTCCGCCTAACACGAGACATTCGGCGGGGATATGGGCCTTGCGGATTCCCCCCATAAGAATTTCGATAAATCCGTCGTTTGTGATTTCTCCGATTTGAACCGCATTCAAATTCCATTTTTCGAATATAGATACGAGCTCGGCTTCTTTTCCTTTTTTAGGAACCACAAGCATTCTTTCTTGAGATTCGGAAAGCATCGCTTCGTAGGCGTTCATTCCGGTTTCACGGAAGGGAACAAGATCCAAGTTGATCTTCATTCCGGTTTTTCCCTTTGCGCTCATCTCCGAAGTGGCGCAGGAAATTCCCGCGGCGCCCATGTCTTGAATTCCGACCAAGAGTCCTTTTTGGATCGCTTCGAGACTCGCTTCCATAAGAAGTTTTTCCATAAACGGATCTCCGACCTGAACCGCGGAACGTTTGGATTCCGATTCTTTCGAAAGGTCTTTCGAAGCAAAAGAAGCTCCGTGGATTCCGTCTCTTCCCGTCGTAGCTCCGACGATATAAACCGCGTTTCCGATTTGTCCACCGGTGGTCGCGCTCGCCATCTGATCGTGACGAACAATTCCGACCGTCATCGCGTTTACGAGAGGATTTTTAGAAAAACATTCATCGATAAAAAGTTCTCCGCCTGAAACGGCGATCCCGAGAGAATTTCCGTAGTCGCCGATTCCTTTGACCGCGCGAGAAAGAAGATATTTGTTTCGGGGTTCGTCGGGATTTCCAAAACGAAGTGAATTGAGAGAGACGATCGGGCGAGCCCCCATCGTAAAGATATCTCTCATGATTCCACCGACACCGGTCGCGGCGCCTTGATAAGGTTCCACGGCAGTCGGGTGATTGTGACTTTCGATCTTAAAGACAACGGCGAGTCCGTCGCCGATATCCATCGCGCCCGCGTTCTCTTCTCCGGCTTTTGCGAGGAGCTTATCCGAAGAGGTTGGGAGCGTCTTTAATTTTAGAATCGAGTTTTTATAAGAACAGTGTTCCGACCACATTGCGGAAAAAATTCCGAGTTCTGTGGAGTTCGGGATTCTTCCCAGGATGTCCTGGATTTTTTGAAATTCTTCTGCGGTAAGCCCGTGTTCCAGGGCGTCTTGTAAGGAGACGGCGTCTTTTTCCATCGATTGTCAGTATTTTTTCTGAGTCGCCCTCTGAAAATCAAATAATCCGATTCATTCCTCTTGGGAGTTCCCACATTCGTTGGGGAGATTGCCTTTTTCAAGGAAAGGAACACGAAAAGTTTGCACGGAAATCGAGACCTTGTGAGAGTTCCCACACGGAAGCAAGAGGTTCCGTATTTCGAAGAGTCATTGGAAGGCGAGCTCGGTTATTTTTAGGAGTTCCTACTTTTTTTCCCTCGGAGAAAAACCATCGCCCTGCGAATTCAGAAACACTTTCTCTTGAGCCGGAGATCCGACCTCCCCTTCTTTAGAATCTTTTTTAGAAATACTCGGTCCGCCCCTATCATTCCAATGTTTCTCCGACTTCCTTGCGACGTAGGAACTCCCCTTTTCACCTTTCCGGAAGTCACGGAGATCCGACCGGATTGATATACGATTCTTAACAAGAATGAATTTTGGTAAGAGCACCCAATCGAGCAAAGAAAAAACAAAGTAAGAATGTGATCATCCAGGTTTCGGAACCTTCTCCCATGTTCCTCTTTGACGGACCCCGCACTTCGGACAAGTCTCTCTTTTCTTTTTAACAATGGAACCGCAGGAACCACAAAAGACCTCGTCTATTTTTTTAAAATTCACTCATTCAGGTCCTCCAGAATTTTCTAATATTGAATTTAGAATCCATTACGTTGAAATTGATTCAAACTGCAGGGTCCTACGGACTTATTTTGGATAAAATAGACAGATTGAACTTTTCAATCACAGCTTTCGTTGATCCAGCCTTATGCCGAGAAAACTCGTGAGATCTTCAGTATTCGTTTTCTTGTTTCAGAAATTCGAATCAAGAAGAATGATCGGATTCCAAGAACGGGGTCGATTTCTATATTTTTTCTTTCTGATATCGAAGAAAAATGGGAACGTCTTCGAAACTGAGATAAAAAGCATCTTTCTTAGCTTTCCTTGATTCAATCTAAGCAGAGTTATCAGGCATCCGAAACCAAAGCTTTAGAATCAGGATATCATACATTCTCTATCAAAAATTGCTCGTTATAACTGAAAGTCAATTTTGTGAAAGAGAACCGACCCGCTTTCTTTATCCGAAACAACTATATAAGAATTTCTTGAAATAACAATATTCGAAAGTAGTTCTTGGATTTACAGCGTTTGATCGGATGATCAGCGCGATCCAAAGGATTCGTCCCCTTTGGATAAAGACAAAAAGAAACTTTATCCAAAATCGAAAGAAGAATCATTTTTAATAAGATGGCGAAAGTGGGTTTTAAAAAAGAGGAAGACGGTCACGCACCCTTTCGATAAAAAAGCGCTTCCAATTCCTTCACAAACTCTTTCGAATCCCCTTGAATGGAATTCAAATCGATGAGAAGGTATTGAACCATGTGAATTCGGACTTTTAAAAATAAATAATGTTTTTTAGGAATGATCTTTAACAATTCTTCGGGGAGAATTTTGAATTCTCCCTTATCGTCCGAAATTTTCAGCCCATTCTCCGAAACGAAAATTTTTCCATTCAGATCCTGAAATCGAATTCTTTTTAGAAGAATGAAAGGCCTCGCGATAAAATACAAACTCAGGATTCCAAAAAACAAGGGAACGATAAACCGCTCTGCGTTTTTAAAAAGAAAAAAATCAAGAACGGAAAGCGCCAAAAGAACAAAGGGTAAAAATTTTCTCTGGAACCAAAAAATCGGTCGATTGTAATAACCGAATAGAAAGTTCCTTTTTTGTTTTTGTATATCGAGTGAAAGAGAATATTCCACAGATGCCTCCCCGATCTCGACACTTTTAAGATCGAAACGTTAGGAACAACACCTCTCTTTCGCTTTTTTGCAGGGAATTCCGTCTCGCAGACTTACGAAAACTTATTTTTGACAGTGGGTAAGAATGTATTCCATCAAAACCGGCCGAGGTGGATCGGATGGTTTATTTCGCACCCAACCTCCGTCTCCCAATTCCAAAACGGATAGATCACAGATCGGATCTTCCGTAAAATCATCCGATTGTGACAAACTCAAAGCGTGTTTCCAAAATTGAAAAACACTTTGGGAAGAATCCGAAATCACCGGAAAAAAGAATAAAACACAAAGGATAAGAATTAGTCCTGATACTGTGGTAGCGATCTTCATAAGATGGTTCGTTTTACCTCGAGGATCAATGTCCCCTAAAGGGAATACGGAACATGAAATCAAATGCGCCAAAGTTTGTTCCATAATCTACAAAAAAGCGTTCAAACGATCGGGATTTGTTATTTTTTCAAAAATTAATTTCTTTAGAAAAATGGCCTTCGAATCGTTTTCAAAAAAAGGATCGTGCAGATTCTTATTTATTTATTTTTCAATTAATAACAGGAAAAGATGCTCATTGTACGCACAAAGGGTCGCAGAAAAAAAGGAATTCTATCTCGGAGGAGTAACGTCTCCATCGATGAGGATTCAACACATGCAGAAAAACTAAAGCGTAAGAAAAAATAAATTTAGGAAAAAGGAAATTTTTCGCGTGAAAGGCGACGAAAGTGTATTCGCATTGTTTCGGCGCCTTTCGAGAATCGAGCCATTCGTAAATAGGAAATCGACCGTGGAGCAAGACGCCCCACCGGAAAAATTCGAACAGGTTGGATCAAATCGAATAGTAGTTTCTTCGATAATAGAGCAACGGACGCCGAGTATCGTCGGCTCCTGCGGAAATCACCCTTCCGATCACGATCGAATGGTCTCCCCCGTCCACAAATTGTTCCACCTCACATTCAATGTAAGAAAGAATATCGGGTAGAATCGGAAGACCGAGTTCGCCCTTTTTACATCCGAGTTCTTCCATCAGCGCGTGTTTGTCAGTCTTACCCGAGGCGAATTGATTGGAGATGGAATCTTGGTCCTTTGCCAAAATGTTGATCACGAATTTGCCTTCGTTTCGAATCGGATCGTGACTTGTAATATTCTTCTGCAAACAAAAAAGAACCAAAGGAGGATTGAGAGAAAGAGAACTAAAACTGCTTACGGTAAGCCCGCTTTGTTTTCCAAGATGAGAATAAGTGATCACAGTAACGCCGGAAGGGAAATGGGAAAGCGCATTCTTAAAAACATCGTCCGTAATTTTCATGAGGTCGATCTTAAAAATTGAAAGTTCTCTGTCAACTTCTCGCCGAAACAAACGGATCCGAGATAAAAAAATTCAATCCATTTGAGAACGCTTTTTTAAAAAACTTTTAATCTTTAGAAGTGTTTTTAAGAATCGGAATCTTTTTTACTTTTTCCAAATCCGATAAAGGGAATTGACAACTCCGAATCAGGGAAATAAACTCAGAAGAATCTACAAAGGTTCGTTTTTCTCTTTTGAAATTACGACGATGAGGATTGTTATGCGAAATCGATTCTTCTTTATTCTTTTTGTTTCCGTATCTTTTTCTTTTTCCTGTCTCTGGGTCATTCGACCTTCCGGAGATTATTCCGAATACCCAAGACCCCAAGAACCGGATTATCTTCTTTTAAAGTCATGGTCAGCGCTTCCGCAAACCAAGGACGACGCGGACAAGGTTCCTTCGGAGTCTTCTCTTCAGGACCATCAAAGTCGCGCGCTCGTCGACGTCTTCTTTATTCATCCCACTACGTTTTATGGAAGAGATTGGAATGCTTCCTTAGAGGACGAAAGGGTCAATGAAAGAACCGACGAATCCACGATCCGCCAACAAGCCAGCGTTTTTAACTGCTGCGCCAAAATCTACGCGCCTCGTTACAGACAGGCGACCCTTTATTCTTTTCTGGACGCGGAAAACGGAAAACTCGCACTAGATTTAGCATATCAAGATGTACTCAAGTCTTTTGAAACCTATCTCAAGGAATGGAACGGCGGAAGGCCGTTTATCATCGCTTCCCACAGCCAAGGAACTCACCTTGCGATCCGGCTTCTCCGCGAAAAGATCGACAATTCTCCTCTGACGGATCGTCTCGTCGCGGCGTATTTGCTCGGAGGTGCAGTCCCGATCGGTTCATATAAAAAAATCCCAATTTGTTCTTCTCGAACCCAGACAGGTTGTGTGATCAGCTGGAGAACTTTCGGAGAGAATGCGGAAATTTCCAAACTTCCACACGATTTAGAGGGGCCTTATATGTGCGTCAATCCCATCAGTTGGAAAGCTGACGAACACCTCGCGAGCGCAGACTTACATCCGGGAGGAGTGAATCCGAAATTCAAAACGATCGAACCCAAACTTTGCAGCGCGCGTTGTAGCGAGGGGGTCGTTCGTATTTCTAAACCGAACGCATCCGGTTTTTCCCGTTGGTTCGGCGAAAACTATCACATTTTGGATTACGGAATTTTTTATCAAAACATTCGGAACAATCTCCCGGAACGAATCGAAACGTTTCTGAAATCAAAGAAAAATTAGAATCCAGTTTCGCACTGGACTCGAACGCGGCTTCGTTTATGATCGAATTTTAATAGGAGAATTCAATGACTTCCTCCGAGTTGGAAGCTAAGATACAAGAATTTAAAAGGATCGTTCCGACCGAAATCACGATCACACGTTGGGAACATTCCCTCAAGGTAGCCGAGATCGCGAAAGAGTTGGCGATCATACATTCCAAAGAAGAAGCCGAACTCGCTTATCTTGCCGGAATCGTTCATGACATCACCAAACAAAAAACTCCGGAGTTTCACCTAACGTTATTTCGAAAAACCGGACAGGAAACTCTGGAACAACTTCCTTCCGCTGCCTGGCACGCCTACTCTGCCGCTATATATCTAAAATCGCAATACGATCTAAAAAACGAATCCGTCCTATCCGCGGTTCGTAATCATACTTTGGGTGCGTCTACTCCTGGACCGTTAGATTTGATCCTCTACGCGGCCGATTTTTTGGGTTCCGACTACGCGGAAAAAAACCCGCTCTACTCGGAATGGAGAGAACAGGCCCGTAAGAATTTGTATCTTGGAGTTCTTTGTAAGGCTAAGAATACGATGCAGGATTTGATTTCAGAAAACAAAAAGATACATCCCGGGACGGTAGCGACTTACAACCTTGCGATTTCAAAATGTTAAACGAAGAAACTGGGTTTGTCTCCCTCCCTCCTCGGAGTTACGTTCGAGTTTTGGAAAAGAGTCTGTTTTTTACGAATCCGAGGTTTTCGAAAAGAATCGTTTCGGATCCTTTTCGAAAAATCCATTCGGACAGGATTTTGGATTCTTATCGCCTCAACGGAAATCTCAAAACGTTCCGCAAAAAAGCGAGAGAACAAAACGTTTGATACAAAGACGCCGACAAACTCTCAATCACGCGATTTTTTTATCCACTGCTTTACCGATCGCAAACGCGATGATCAGCATCGTAAGATAACCGAGTCCGATCTGGATCAAATAATCGGAAACGCTCATCTTGGACATCGGCAAAAGAATCAAAAAGTCCAACCCCCAATTGATAACCAACCAGATCAAACCCGTATACAAAAGTGTGGGCAACGTTTTTCCGGATATTCGAATCGCGAGCGAAGCCAGCAATAAACTTCCGGTAAGACTGCCTACAAGAATCATAACGGTTTTAAACAGAAAAATATCAGTTAACAACTTTCCATCCCTTGAGTGGAACGGAATCGCAACCGCAAAAGGAATCAACCAGACCAAAAAACCGTAACTCATAATTCTAATCAAATACTGTTTCATACTTTTTCCTCCTAACATGTGTTCAATGAATGTAAAATCGAAATCCGGAATTTATGGACATTATTCCCTCCGGTATTCCATTCAATCCTTATTCTATTTCTCTTTTTTTGAAATTTTCGAATCCGAGATATTTTTCGACCGTACGAACAACTCGGGACGATCAGTCTGATACGCTTTCAAAAGCGACCCCGGAAAAAGCAATCTTGATACCATACTCAGAGTTCCTGTCGAAACCAACAATTCTTCGGATTCAATTTCCGTTTTACAGAGAGAATATTCAGTTTTCATAATTCTTCTCCGAATTTTTCCTTAAAATAGTTTCCCCAGTGCGGACGAGTTCCGTCCAAATCGGTAAAGTTGTATTCTTCGGATAACTTCCAGGTACTCGTGGAAGTTCCGGTCTTTGAAAAAACATTCTTATCTCCCGCAAGTGAAACGACCGCGCGACCGATATACGCGGGTGTTTCCGAGACAATAAAATGAGGTTCCTTCAAAACTGCGTCCTTCCAGTTTTTTTCCTGAACGCCGAAATGATCAAGCATCGCCTCCGATCTTAAAAAACCGGGAGTCAACGATAACGCCGTAATCCCGAAGGATCTTAATTCTTCGGCAAGACAACGGGAAAGGTTGATGATTGAAGACTTTATTAAAGTATAATATAGATTTCCTCGATAACGATAATCGATTCCGTCCGTGATCTCCAAGATCAAACCCGACCGATTTTGTATCATCAAAGGCGCGGCAAAATAGCCGGTGATTAGATGGGATTCCAGACAAGTCCTTTGGACTTTGATTCCATTTTCCAAAGAATGTTCCCAAAACTTTTCATCCCAGCGGATATAAGGATCTCCTCCCCAAATATCGTTGACTAAGATATCCAACTTTCCCTGTTCTTTATCGATTCGATGGATAAGTTCACGAACTTCGTCCTCTTTCGTATGGTCTGTCCTGATTGCGATCGCTTTCCCACCGTGTGCGTTGATAAGCTCCGCGGTTTCTTCGATGGTTTCTTTTCTATTCATCTCGGAAGGAGATTCTCGTGTGCTCCTTCCAGTAACATAAACGGTTGCTCCCGCTTCGCCTAACGCAATCGATATGCCGCGACCGGCGCCTCTTGTTCCTCCGGCGACCAAGGCCACCTTGTCTTTTAAAATTCTTTCTTCCATTGTCTCATCTTAACCCGAAGAAGATGACGATTACTGTCATATATCTCCGATTTAGTTTTTTTAATCCGGTTTTTTTTCGAACTCGGATCATGATCAAAAGAAATACATGACAGATTCTGTCATATTATTTGAATTAGAATAAAATTATGCGCGCGGATCGTCTACTCTCCATTCTACTTCAACTCCAAGCCAAAGGAAGAATTTCTTCCCGGGACTTGGCTCGCAAACTAGAAGTTTCGGAAAGGACCATCCACAGAGACATGGAAGCGCTCAGCGCTTCGGGAGTTCCCGTCTTTGCGGAACGAGGTTCGAAAGGAGGATGGGAATTATCCGAAGGTTATAGGACCAATCTTACCGGAATGAAAAAGGAAGAAATTTTTTCGATGATTCTTACGAGCTCCACTCGTATCGCCTCCGATCTCGGACGAAAGAAAGAATTCGATTCCGCCTTTATGAAATTTATGGCTTCTCTTCCCGCCGCGTATCAGGAAGAAGCCGAGATGATCCGGCAAAGGATCCATATCGACGGAGCCGGTTGGGGAAATTGGAAGGAAGAATTTCCGTTTCTTCCTTTGTTGCAGGAAGCGGTCTGGCAAAATCGAAAAGTGATTCTTCGTTACAAATCGGACGAGATCTCCAAAAAAAGAATCGTCCTTCCGTTAGGCCTAGTCGCAAAAGGAAAGGTATGGTATCTAATCGCAAAGTATGGAAAAGAATTTAGGACCTTTCGGATCTCGAGAATTCTCGAAGCACAGCTCGGCGAAACCTTTGAAAGACCGAAAAAATTCGATTTGGAAAAATATTGGCAGGAAAGCACACAAGCCTTCTTTTCAAAAATTCCCAGCTATACGGTTACCATCAAAATAAAATCCACAATCTTGGATCGATTCCAATCATTTAGCTATAACTGTATATTAGAATATTCTACAATAGACGAGAATTGGATCTGTGCAAAAGTGAATTTTGAGACGATGGAATGGGCTTTGCAACATATTCTCGGACTTGGAAATTCGGCGATCGTTTTAGAGCCTAAGGAACTAAAAGACGCCGTCACCTCGTCCGCGGAGAACATTCTAAAAGCCTATTTGACTTCGTAAACTCCCACCGAGTTTTCCTTTCCTTTTACGGAAACCCTTCCCAATTCTTGAAACGTATATTTTTTCCGATTTCGTATCTTCTGATAACTCTCATCGGATAAAAGAATTTCAACTCCGTATTCCTTCGTAAGGCCTTCGATTCGAGAAGCAAGATTGACCGCGTCGGAGATGACCGTTCCGTCCATCCTTGCCTCTTCTCCGATCGTTCCCAACATCAAAACTCCCGTATGAATTCCGATTCCGATCCGTATCGGATCATAATTTCTTTCCAAACGGCTCTGGTTGTGTTCTTCCAAAGCAGATTTCATTTCTTTCGCGGCTTCCACCGCGTCGTCCGGTGAATCTGGAAACAAGGCCATGATCCCGTCGCCCAAATACTTATCCACAAATCCACCGTGTTTTCGAATGATAGGCCCCATTCTTCCCATATAAGAATTTAGAAAATCGAAATTATCCTTAGGGGTCATCCTTTCGGACAATTGAGTAAACGACCGGATATCCGAAAAAAGAATCGTCATCTCTCTTTGGGTCTGATCTCCTAATTCAATTTCCGTAATATTCTTTTTTCCGAGAAACTTTAAAAACTCCAAAGGTACAAAACGACTGTAGGATTGATTTGTTCTCGTCAGATCCGCCGATAAGTTTTCGATCGAGACAAACGCCGAGGAAAATTTCAAAGACAACATATAAGACTGAGCGAAAATAAACGAAAAGAGCCCGATCGGAAGATAATACCCGTTACTGACGAGAGTTTGGCTTTGTAAAATATCGTTGATCGCAGCCGCGATCAACGCCAAAACTCCGATTCCTGCGATGATCGCTCCGTCTCGTTTTCGATAGATGAATCTTCCCAACCAAAAGAAAAAGAAAGGTAAGTAGAGAAGAAGAATTCCCTGGTAAGGAATTAGGGTCAGCGCGAAAATTTTCGTGGGAAAAAACAAAATGATAAGCGAAAAGAAACCCACGATCGCACTGCAGATTTTTGATACGAACGAAGGCATATCCCCGGGAAAAATGCTGTCCATGTATTTCTGAAAAATTGGCCAAGCCAGATAAAAGGAAAGGTATTCTACTTTGCTTCCGAGTTCCCAAGGTATGTCCGGAAATTTTTGTAAAAAGAACCTTTCCCCGGTCATAAGCAAACGAACGACGATGACAAAACAAAATAAACCGAAGAATAAACTCGAGTTGTCTTTCCTTCGCAAAGAGAAAAGCCCAAAATGATAAAGAGCCATAATCGAGATACTTCCAAAAAGAAACATCTCGGTTGCAGAACGATTCTCCCTATCGTCTTGTATGTTCTTTTTACTTCCGAGGCGAATCGTTTCCCAGATTCCACCTTTGAAATGATGAAAGTTGGAAACTTCAACTTGGATGAGAACTTCGTTTCCTGAAGTCTGAAAATCGACGTAACGAGGGAGATATTGCGGCCGAGAAGTGTTCTCGTCGGTTCCAACGACGCCACTTCGGATTAATTTTTTTCCATCCACCCAGATCGCTCCCGCCGTGCCGACGTCTTGAAAACGAAGTCCAAGTGCGGTTTGGTTGTCGTTTAACAAAATCTTAAGCGTAAAAGTTCCGTATCCGTATGCCGCAGCAGAATCGACATCTTCGATCTCTTTATAAGAATTCCATATATCCGGCACTGGAACAAAATAGGATTTAGCATCGGGAAGAATCGTATTCGGTTTAGAAAAAGTGAGTTGTTTCCATACAAAGACCCATTCTCCATCCAGTTTGACGATACCGTCCGAATTAAAATCCCATTCCCTCAGATCCAAAACTCCTTTGTCGGCGCGCGGGGAAATTTTAGAATTTCCGGAAGGACCGCAGAAGTTAAAAGTTAAAACGTAAAAGAAAAAACAGACCCTTAGAAAAAATAACCCTTTTTGTTTTAACATCTCTGCCTCGTCCGCGATTTTTCTTTTAAGATTTTCAAAATGCCGCATGACGAAGTAATCACGAATTTGTTTTGATTCAACTATTTCGCAGAATTAGGAAATATTTTTAGTCATTCTTTCTCGTTTTATTCCTGACTTAGAACTTCTTTTAAACCTCCTAAAAGGATCGTTACGACGCGGATTCGTTTCGTCCTTAGAACGGCATCCTTTCAAAGCCGAAACGCAGGTGATAAAAAGAAACGGATTCTTAAAAACGAAAAATCTTAGAATGGGATCAAAGCAAAAACTAAAAAGGGATAAGGATATCCGAATAGATCGGCTCATTTTGAATTTTTGCAATTTCGTTTATCAAGACTGTTAAAACGAATTCTTTGGGATAATTCTAAAATCTATCTGTTTTAGGTCGATTCGGGAGAAATTGAGATATCATTTCAAAAGTAAAAACTCCTTAAATTTACCGTTTTAACTTTTGAATCTGTCAAAAGAAATGCGAGGTCGCCGATTTATGAAGAAGCTCCTAATTCTTTTTTGGTTATTGTTATCACCGTACGTTTCCATAACTGCAAAGCCCGTTTCAAAAAACATCCTCTACCGTGAAGGGAAAACCTTCTTGGAAGGATATATCGCCTATCCGGAACTCCGTTCCCAAAAAAAAGCTCCCGCAGTGTTAGTCGTTCACGATTGGTTGGGATTAGGAGAAAATTCCAAGATGCGCGCTGATAAGTTGGCTGAATTGGGTTACGTTGCTTTTGCAGTAGACATCTATGGAAAAGGAGTGCGCCCCAATGGTATGGAAGAGGCTTCCAAGTTGGCCGGTCAATTCAAACAAGATCGGAAACTCATGCGCGCAAGAATCAAGGCAGCCTTGGAAACGTTAAAAGCGCAACCGGAAGTAGACGCACAGAATATCGCGGCGATCGGCTATTGTTTCGGTGGAACCGTCGCACTGGAACTCGCCCGGAGCGGGGCGCCCATCAAAGGAACCGTGAGTTTTCACGGAGGATTACAAACTCCTAATACGGACGACGCAAAAAATATTACAGGCAAGGTGCTCGTCTTACACGGAGCAGACGATCCTTTCGTAAAAAAAGAGGAAGTTGAAACGTTTCAGGACGAAATGAGAAAAGCCGGAGCTGACTGGCAATTTATTTCCTATGGAGGAGCCGTTCACTCGTTCACGATCAAAGAAGCTGGGAATGACAATTCCAAAGGAGCGGCTTACAACGCAAAGGCGGATCGACGTTCTTGGATCGAATTGTTGTCTTTTTTTAAGGAGATTTTTCCGAAACCGTAGGGTCAGAAAGAAAACGGCTTTTTTCCATCGATCCTTTTGATTTAAAAGAAAAAAAGCCCTTCCTCGGAGAAACCGATTCGATTCTTACGAGTTTATTTACTATTCTTACCTTTCGTTTTTGTGGAAACCTTCGGAGAATGGTCGTTTTCCAAGATCAAACCGGAACAAGGCGGAACTTTAAATAAGTCAAATTCGTTGTGATCGTAGACATGAGTCGAAAAACAATACTTTCTACAATCGGTCGTATTGTTAAAAAGACGTTCTTTTTTTCCGAAATTGAAAATCACCATCTTTCGTTCCTTATCCGCTTCGCGGATATAGACAAGCATGTCCTTGGGAACGTCCTCTTCGATCAAGGTCAAACTCCCCTCTCGTAAAGCCTTACTCTCGTTGCGAAGATGAATGACCTTTCGATACACACTCAGAAGGGAATCCTTGTCCTCGGATTCGGTGCTTACGTTTCGAACCTTATAGTTTCCGTGAACACGAATCCAAGGTTTTGCGTTTTTTGTCGTAAAGCCCGCGTTCGGAGAATCGTCCCATTGCATCGGAGATCGGGCCCTGTCCCGGATGATGATATCGGCCAAACCCAAAAACTCGGAAAGAGTGTCGCCTAACCAGCGATAGATTCTCGCGAGCGGATCCTGCGCTTCGGTAAGTTTAATCGTTTCGTTGGTCATTCCAATCTCTTCGCCGTAATACGTGACCGGAACTCCCCTTGCGGTGAATTGAAACAAGGCGACCAACTTTCCTTTTTCCAGGTTGTTGTTGATCTTACGCATATAACGTCTTTGATCGTGATTTCCAAAAACGTAAGTTGGAGTATACGGGGCGGGATAGATCTCCTCCATCTTTTTGACGATACCCTTAAAAAAATTCGTTTTGAATTTTAACATGAGGGTTTCAAAAAGAAAGATCAGATTGAGACCGTCCCTTTTTTCGCCTAAGTAACGTTTGATGGTATGATCGTCTCCCGCGACTTCGCCAACTGCGAAACGATCCCCTTCAAATTCGTCCAGAACCGCTCTGAGTTCTTTTGCAAATTCGAAATTATTCGGATGATTTACCGTATAAAGTCTTCTTTGAAAATAACCGTCGTGATCGTTTTCGGTGACGAGATATTTAAAACGGAAAGGATTGTCCCTAAAGTGTCTGTCTTTATAAATCGCGTGAAAGATATCCAAACGAAAACCGTCGACTCCCTTTTTGAGCCAAAAACGAAGAACGTCGAACATCGCCTTTTTAACTTCGGGATTGTAGTAGTTTAAATCCGGTTGAAAGTCCAGGAAACTAGCGCAATACCACTGATCGGTTTTTTTATCGTATTGCCAGGCATTCGGAGTCACAAACGAACTCCAGTTGTTAGGTGGTTTGCCCTTGCCTTTTCCGTCCTTCCAAATATACCAATCTCGTTTCGGATTATCCTTGCTAGAACGGGACTCTTTGAACCACTCGTGTTCATCGGAAGTATGATTCATCACCATATCGAAGACGATCTTCATCCCTCTTTTATGAACTTCTTTGATTAACTTTTCGGCGTCCTTGAGATTTCCATACTCGGGAGAAATCGAGTAATAGTCGCTAACGTCGTATCCGTGATCTCTCTGTGGACTTTTGTAGAGCGGAGAAATCCAAAGGGTTTCAAAACCCATATCCTTTAGATAATCTAATTTAGAAATGATACCGGCGATATCGCCGATCCCATCTTCATTCGTATCCGCAAAGGAGCGTGGATAAATCTGATAAATCGTGGTCGTCTGCCACCATTTGTTCGCGGGGATCGTGGATTTCTTTTTAGATTTTATAGAACTCATATCTCTTCGTCTTTAATGGAATCAAAAATCTTAGAATGGAGGCTGTCAAGACGGTATTCCTTCGGATTCTTTTTGTTGACAAAGAGGAAAGTCAGCGTTCTTTATCGGTGAATCCTCTCTTCTACAACTCTGGTTCGATAAAAAAAAGAACCAAATCACATACAGAGGAAATCCGATATGTCCTGCCGCATCAGTCGAGCATTGGCTTTACTACTTCTGTTAGGAAGTTGTATTTCGGTGCCGAATTATCGACTCTCGAACAAGAATCCATCGATCAACCAAAACAGAAAGGCGGACATAATATCCGCATTTTTCGGGTTAGACAACGCGTTACCGTTTCGATCTATTTATTTATGGAAGAATGCTCCGGGAAAAGACGGAATGCCGCTTGTATTTTCTCACGAGATCGATCCTGCAACCTTGGATGCCTCCGATTTTCAAATCCTAACTAAAAAAGGAGAACTGCTCTCCGTCCCGTTCGTAACGTTTTGTCCTGCGTTGGAAGAATTCGAACTCAGAACAATCCTTATGATCGGAGAATTCGGAAATTCTCCCGATAACGAACCCGTTGAAGTAAGAATTATTAACGATTTAAAAAGTCGAGACGGACAAAACTATCGAGGGCAAAAAGTTAGAGTAACGGCGCTTGCGGAAGGTCCGTCCTAAGTTATGCGGAACATTTCAAACTCGATTCCGATTATCCTTACAACGAATCCGGACCTGGCGCAGATTGTCCCAAATCCAAAACGGTTTCGGTCGTGCGGACCGTTTGGTCCGGCGGAGTTAGGGCTATGGACGGAAAGGAACTCGGAGTTTCAGATCTAAGTCGTTTTAAAATTAAATTGTTAAACGAAAAGGAAACTCAAATCGTAACCCCTTTTCAAATTGCGGACATAGGAGATAACGACAACAATATAGATCTTTGCATCGATCAAAAAGGAATTCCGATCGAAATGGAAACGCTTGAAAACACGGCGATCGATCCAAGAAACGATCCGAACCCTTTTACAAAAATAAAAGTTGTAAGCCGATGGTGATTTTTAAACACCCCTCCTGAAAGAATCATCACCTTAAACGCAAGTTGACTGGATATTAAAAAAATCCGTCGGAACTACGACACCCTCCGTGAAAGTGGCGCGCCCCGCCCAAAATTCGGGTGGAGGGGTGGGTGGCGGAAAAAACCACAGGCGGCTTTCCTCTATCACAGAATTACACTTTTTGCAAGCTCAAATTCCCGTGTAGGAACTCCGACAAAACCTTTTTTTTACAGGACGATTCTCATTCAAATTCTTTGCAACGTTCGGGTAAAGGATATGCAAAAGAATCGAATTCGACAATTTTTTCAAAAATAGACGGAAATTTTTGGATGTGGACTTGGAATTTTGTGTTGACAAAAAAAGGATTTATTTCGATATCGAAATAAATGAAACACGAATTCGCAATCCATCTTCTATCGAGGACCCGGGATCGAATCCAAAAATTCTTAACCAAGGAATTTGAAAAGGAAGGAATCAAAGATCTCGTCCCCGCCCACGGAGGAGTTTTATACGCACTTGGGATTTCGGGTGAAATGACAATGAGCGAACTCGCCAAAGTATTGGATCGGACGAACTCAACGATCACTGCCCTTTTGGATAAGATGGAAGAATTGAAATATATCAAAAGAATTCAATCCAGCGACGACGAACGCGTGTTTACCGCAGTTTTGACCGCGAAAGGAAAAACTACGAGAGAAGCCGTGATCCGCGCTTCGCAAACGACAACTCAGAAATTATACAAAGGGTTCCTCCCGGAAGAAAAGGAAACCTTTGTTCGCCTTCTGGAAAGAATGAATTCTAATTTTGAAAGGTAAATAAGTAAAATATTTTTTGAACGATTTATTTCGATATCGAAATAAATAAATGGAGGAGTTTATGTTTTCTGGAAAAACAATCGTAATCACAGGTTCTGCCAGGGGAATCGGAAAGGTAACCGCAAAAAATTTTCTTTCTAAGAATGGAACCGTCGTAGTATCCGACGTCGATCCGATTCTTCTGGAAAAAACGATCGAAGAATTAAAGTCCCAAAAAGTCGGAAAGGTTTTTGGTCAACTCTGCGACGTAAAAGAAAAAGGTCAGATCAAAGAACTCGCCGATTTTGCATTCAAAGAAACAGGAAGTCTTGATATTTGGATCAATAACGCGGGAATCATCAAAGACGATCTTCTTTTGAGAATGAGCGAAGAGAAATGGGATCAGGTCTTTGACGTAAATTTAAAGGGCGCGTTCTTAGGAACACAAGCCGCCGCGAAGTATATGATCAAAAAAGAATGGGGTCGCATCATCAACATCGGTTCGGTTTCCGGCTTTTATGGAAACGGAGGGCAATCGAATTATTCATCCGCGAAAGCAGGACTCATGGCTCTGACAAAATCTTCGGCGAGAGAACTCGCTTCCAGAAACGTAACCGTGAACTGCGTGGCCTCGGGTTTTATCGCAAACGATTTCGCACCGAATCTTCCCGAAGAAGTGAAAGAAGGAATCTTGAAAACGATTCCTCTCAAGATCGGGAGAAATCCGGAAGAATCGATTTCTTCCGCGATACATTTTTTCGCCTCGGACGAAGCGGATTGGATTACGGGAGCAACGCTCCGAGTCGACGGTGGAATGATGATCGGATTCTAAATTCTAAAATTAGAATGTATTTTAAAGCGTTCTGATTCCGATTTCGGAAAATTCTTTCCGATTGCAGACGAACTGAGCGATATCGATTTGTTTGTGATGATCAAAGAGAAAGGTAGTCATCTTTCCGACAAACCTTCCTTTGTATTCCTCTTCCACAAATCGAATCCAAGCAAGGATATCGATCAGTTCGTGCGCGAGAAATTCGTAGTTTTTTCCCTCGTGTATAAATTTTTCTCTAGGATTGAAAATTCTTTCTTCGTTTAACAAAATTACGTTTTCTAAAGTAAACGGATAATTCTTCAATCCTCCCGCGAGACCGATCTGATAAAATTTTTCTGCCTCTTCACCTGGCCGAAACGCGGTAGTTCTCGCGGACGCGATATACGAAAAAATTTCAGGGCTCATCTCGGTCTCAATTCTCGAGTTTCCTACAGTGGAACCGGGATAACTCACCTGATGGTCAAGAATCAATTTTCGATCACCCAAGTCGGGCTCTAAGATACAATAACCCTTTTCCCAAGTCATCACAAACGATCTTGCAACGGTGATCCAAGGAACTTCTCCAATTTTTCGGAGATTGTTTTCGATTCCGTCCAAATAAACTTGATCGCAAAAATCAAACGAAGGAAAACTCGACATCTCCAGTTCAAAATCTAGATAAAGACCGAAAGCGGATTGTAGAGCAATCGGATGTTCGATAATTTTCACTTCGCCCAATTGAATATTATGATTTCCTTTGATACAAAATTCGGGTCTGAGTTCGAGAGTCTTTTGAGAATGAGAGAATTTGGAAAAGGCTCCGGTGGACGGTTTTACCCGAATCGTAGAAGGTTGATTCTCCAGCGTGGAAACACCTTTTACCGAAAATTCTTTTTGAATAGTATAAGAGTTCCGAACTTCGATCGGGAATCGATCTTCCATGAAGTGTTTCGGAAATCGGAGAATCTCCGAGAATCGTTTTTTTTTGAGTTCCGAGATCGTTTGCGGCGTCGTATGGATTTGCATTCTAAAACGACAATGACCGTCGTTTTTTCAAAAGAATGCAATCTTAAATCGAGAAGGAATGATCCGGGTGAAACGTATCACCCGGAAAAATGGAATTAAACTCCGTAGAAAAGAAAAGACGCTACGATGGTCCAGATTCCTACTGCAATTCCAAAAATTCCCAACTTACCTTGGATGGGAGCCAATTTAGCAAGGAGTTCAGCTCCTTTCTTTTTGGCTTCTTCGTTCTTAGAAAGTACATAAGTAGAGATGGTTCCGAACCCAAGGATAAATCCGAGAACTGCCTGAACGATGTTTCCTGCAAGAGCGGTTACCCAATAGATTGGCCAAGTTGGAAGCCATCCAAGTCCGAGAAGTCCTTGGAAAACGATTCCATAAATTCCCCAGAAACAGAAAACCAGACCGATCCAACCTTGATAAGGTGAAATCTTAGCGAGCAATTCCTTTGCGTCCGGCTTTTTTGCAAGAAGCAAAGAAGGCACGGCAAGAATGCTGAGCACGATGAGTGTAATTCCTGATACCATTTAGTATCTCCTGTTTTGTTTAAATTGGATCCAAGATTCTTTTCTTTAACGAAGAATCGAAAAGAGCAATGGATCTCTCAGATCCATAACGGTTTGAGGAATTCTTTTTTGCACCCTTTTTAGTTTTTGCTTCTTCTTTTATAAGAAAATGCGAATAACATCTGTTTGTCGATTTGCAGAAGAGCTTTCCCTTTTTCTCATTAAGAATCTCGGAATGTGAAAAATCGAATCTGTTTTCTTCGAATCCAGGGCGTCCTCGAGGTCGTTAACTTATAAGTTAACAAATATTATATAATTCGAAATATCTAATACTGTCACTTGACTTTACATTTATGGGCGTCCCTTTCTCATGGTGAATCTTATGTTTTTCTGAAAGTTCATTCTCTTTGGTTTGTGTCTTTTTATTCTCATTTTAACTTTTTCGAATTCAATTTGATTGAATAAAAAAGTTTTTTCCTTTGGCATAGGGAAGTTGAGTTTTCCAGGCCCCTTTTTTGGGAAGCGGGGCTCCACTTTCTCAAAGTGATTTTCGAAGAATTAAAAAAGTATTTTAAAAAAAAAGATACAAGTCTTGATCTTTGATTTTTTAAGAAAGATAGATTCTTGCCATTTTTTCAAAGAGGGAGTTCCTACTTTTTTAGAGCTTCTTAAAGAAAGGGGCGGAAGGCCGAACTCCAAGATGTGAAATTGGTACGACAAAACAAAAGCTACTCCGAAGTTTTTGGAAGAGTGTGAGAGTTCCCACATTTCGTGTGTAAGGCAAAATACAGATTCGAAAGTAAAAACCCTCCCGGATAAAAAAGCGGCCCGGAGTTCCGACCCGAACCTTAGTTCTCTTAAAAAAAAGCCCGAAGTGAAAAGAAGAGTGTGAGTTCCTACTTTTCCCAAAATCACGGAAGATTTCCCGATCAAAAAAGAAAATTCTTCTGAATAATGTCCTGGAAAACCTGCCCATTTTCTTCGATTTTGGTCCAGTTTTGACCGAAGTCGGAACTCACCCTCCGGCGTACAATCGTTTTTCCTTTTTCACCTTGACCGGAGGGGAACGTCGACCAGATTGGTTGAAAACGACTTAAAACAGGCCGGATCGATATGTACGCTATTATTTCAGTTGGAAACAGACAATTCAAAGTAACCCAAGATCAGGAATTCCTGACCGAAAAAACCGGTAAAAACGCGGGCGAATCCTTTGACGCGAAGGTTCTTCTCTTCGCAGAATCCAGCAATAAAGTTCATATCGGACAACCCGAGCTCAAAACCGCTCGTGTATCCCTGAAAGTTTTGGAAGACGTAAAAGGTGAAAAGATTCACGCTTACGTTTACAAAAGACGTAAGAATTATCAAAAAGCTTGGGGTCATAGACAACAGCTTCAGAAAGTTAAGGTCGTTTCTCTTTCTGCGGTTTGATCCGGATTCGGATAACTCGCAAAGAAGAGTTGTATTCTTCCTTAGAAAGCGAGGGACATTCCCCGACTTCCTTAGGAAAAAAGGGTGAGAATCTTCTCTGCTCTGCCGTCTCGGTTCTGGTTCAGACACTTTATCTGCACCTCCTCCAAACCGGTAACGCAAAACCCGCTGAAATCCGCGATGGATATCTCCGGTTCGAAGTTCTCCCCAAAGACAATGTTTTAATTCATAATAGTTTTGAATTGGTTCTCTCCGGACTTAAAAATCTGAAGAATCAATACCCGAAAGAAATGGAACTGATAGGAGTACCAGAAAATGGCACATAAGAAAGGTGGTGGATCCTCAAAGAACGGCCGGGATTCGAATTCCCAGAGACTCGGAGTAAAACGTTTTGGCGGAGAATCCGTTCTCGCCGGAAACATTCTCGTTCGCCAAAGAGGAACAAAGTTCCGCCCTGGCAATAACGTAGGACTTGGTAAAGATCATACTCTCTTTGCTCTCGTTCACGGAAAAGTAAAGTTCGAGATGGTTTCCAAGTTGAAAATGCAGGTTTCCGTTTACCCGGAATAACCCCTCATATTCAAACTCAAACCGGATGAACCGCAGTCTCCTGCCCGTTTCTGGGTCCGGACTCTGCGGTTTTTTGTTTTTTAGACTCATTTAAGAATTTTAGAATATTCAAATAACATGGAATCCTTTGTAGACGAAGTCGCAATAGAAGTTTACGCCGGACACGGCGGCCCCGGTTCTGTACATTTTCGAAGAGAAAAGTACGTCGAGTTCGGAGGGCCGGACGGAGGCGACGGTGGAATCGGCGGAAACGTCATCATTCGTCCGAATCTTTCCATGTACACCCTGGACAAATATCTTTCCAAAAGAAAGTTCAAAGCCGAGGCGGGATTTCCCGGAGTCGGAGACAATTGCTCCGGTAAAAAGGGAGAAGACTTAGTTCTTTTCGTTCCTCTCGGAACTCAGATCTACGACGAAGAAACCGGGGATCTCCTTTTCGATTTCGTTTCCGATACGCAAGAATACGTCGTGGTTCGCGGCGGACGCGGTGGTAAAGGGAATACTCATTTTAAATCTTCCACCAATCAAACTCCACGTTTTGCTCAGCCGGGAGAAGATGGAGAATATAAGTTCCTCCGACTTTCTCTCAAACTTTTGGCGGATGTGGGAATCGTAGGTCTTCCCAATGCAGGCAAGTCCACGTTGATCTCAAAGATCACGGACGCGCATCCGAAGATCGCGGGTTATGCGTTCACCACTCTTTCTCCGAACCTCGGCGTTGTTAAACGAAGAGGAGATATCTTTCGTTTTACGATCGCGGACATTCCCGGAATCATAGAAGGCGCGAGTATGGGAATCGGGCTCGGTCTTTCTTTTCTTCGTCACATCGAACGTGTAAAAGGAATTCTTTATCTCTTCGATTCTTCTTCCTTGGATATCGAAGAGGATTTGAAGATGCTTCGAAACGAACTTTCGACTTACAATCCGGAACTTCTCAAACGTCCTTATCTGATCGTTCTCAATAAAATCGATATCTGGGATGATCCCGAATTTACAAAGGATCTAATCTCCAAGGTCTCTCATTTAGGAAAGGTAGTCGCGATCTCCGCGGACCAAGAAACCAACCTGGAAGAACTCCTTGAAACGATGGATGAAACTTTTTTTAAGGATGAGATCGAAAAGGTCTTAAATCCGAAAGAATCAAAAACGAATTCTTCTCTTGAAAACGACTCTTCGCTTCCTCAGGAAAGCGTCTTGGATGAAACGGAATAGGATCTTCGAACATGGAACGTTCTTCTCTCTCTGAAAAAATCCGCTCTTCGGAAATGATCGTAATCAAAGTCGGCTCCGCGAGACTTTCCGGTCCCGAGTCGGAAGTAAACGACTTCCTCTTTCAGTTGGTTAGCGATATCCGCCATCTCAGAGATCTCGGTAAAAAAGTGATTCTCGTTTCCTCAGGAGCAATCGCAAGAGGTAGACTTTTGTTAAGCGAACTCCCCTCGTCGATCTCTTCGGGAGATTCCCTTTCCGAAAAACAGGCGTTAGCCGCAATGGGTCAGAATCGGCTCGTCAACCTCTACGACAGTTTTTTTTCCAAGGTAAACCTTAGTATCGCGCAGATTCTTTTTGGAGTCTTGGATCTGGAGTCTAAAGAAGGATACAAGAATCTTAAGAACACATTCACGCAACTTCTGGAATGGGGAATTCTTCCCGTCGTAAACGAAAACGATTCCGTTGCGACCGAAGAGGTGAAATTCGGAGACAACGACATGCTTTCCGCGCTTGTAAGCCTGATCGTCGGCGCGGATCTCTTGATCATTCTTACGGGCGTGGACGGTTTTTTAAAAGAAGAGAAAGTCGTTCCTTTTTTAGAAAAAATCGGGAAAGAAAATTTGGATTTAGCGGGAGGACCGAGCGGTCCCGGAACCGGAGGAATGTTTACAAAACTCAAATCCGCCGGTTTACTTTCGGAAGCGGGAGTTCCCACGGCGATTTTGAACGGCAAAAAAATGCACATAATTCGAGAATTTTTGGAACAAAACACGATCGGAACGTTAGTCGCTCCTTCCGGAAATCGTGTTTTTTCCGAGGAAGACGTAAAGGAAATCATTCGAAAAAATCGGAACGGAAATGGAAACGGAGGAACTCATCTATGAAAGAATTGGAATACGTGGAAGATCTCTGCGCTCGCGCTAAAAAATCTTCTCGAACTCTTAAATCGCTTCCGTCTTCACTCAAAAACAAAGTCCTCCTTGATCTGGCTGATATATTAGAAAAACGGAAAGCGGAAATTCTATCCGCAAACGAGTTGGATCTAAAAGACGGAAAGGAAAAAAATCTTTCTTCCGCTCTTATGGATCGCCTTCTTCTAAATGATAAACGAATTACTGGAATGGCTTCGGCTCTTCGGGAAATCGTCGCTCTTCCCGATCCGGTTGGAGAAGTCACGAGAGGCTTGACTCTTCCCAACGGACTCGAACTCGTCACGAGAAGAGTTCCCCTGGGTGTGGTGATGGTTATTTACGAATCACGTCCGAACGTTACGATCGATGTCGGCGCGCTTTCTTTTAAATCGGGAAACGCTTGTATCCTTCGCGGAGGAAGCGAAGCGTTTCACTCTAACGCGGCTTTGGTGAAACTTTTTCACGAAGTTCTGCGAAAAGAAGGAATCGACATCGGTGCAGTTACTTTTGTAGACAAGACCGATCGCGCTTTTATGCTTCCTTTCTTTCAACAAACTTCGACGATCGATATCGTAGTTCCGAGAGGTGGAGAAGGACTGATCAAGTTTGTCTCGGAACATTCTAAAATTCCGGTCGTAAAACACGACAAAGGCGTTTGTAATCTTTTCATCGATGAGGACGCGGATCCGGAGAAAGTGATTCCCATCGTTATCAACTCAAAGGTGCAAAGACCCGGAGTTTGCAACGCGACGGAGAATTTAATTCTTCATACGGGATATCCGTTTCGAAAAGAACTCTTAGAAGCGCTCGCAAAAGAAGGCGTTGAACTCTTACTCGATCCTCCTTCACTCTCTCTTTACCCAAAAGGAAAACCCGTAAAGGAAGAAGACTATCTGGAAGAATTTTTGGATCTCAGACTTTCCGTCAAAACGGTATCCTCTTTGGAGGAAGCGTTAGCTTTCATTGAAAGAACCTCTTCCGGTCACACGGAAGCGATCATAACGGAAGACTTGAGCACCGCGAAACGGTTTACGAATTCTTTGGATTCCGCCGCACTTTTTATCAACTGCTCCACTCGTTTTCACGACGGCGGAGAATTCGGCTTGGGCGCCGAAGTCGGGATTTCCACCGGAAAACTGCACGTTAGAGGACCGATGGGCTTGGTCCATCTGACAACGACCACCACATACGTTACCGGCAACGGACAAATCCGAGGATAGATATGTCCGAGGAAAAAAAAATCCTCACAGGTATTTTTGGAGGGAGTTTCGATCCTCCGCACGACGGACATTCCGGGATCCTAAAGTCTTTCTTTGCGGCATTTCCGGAATGCGAAGAAGTGTTTCTTATCCCGAATCGTCAAAACCCACTCAAGGAAATCAAAGAAACTTCACCGAAAGATATATTAGGAATGTTGAATCTATTTGTTCAGGAATTCCGATACCCAATCCGAATACTTGACATAGAACTCAAAAAGAAGGGCCCCAGCTACACGGTTGATACACTTCGAGAATTAAAAATTTCTTATCCGAATCGGGAATTTTTACTTTTGATCGGAGAGGACAACTACGACCACTTTCACGATTGGAAAGACTGGAGAGTTATATTAGAAAACGTTAAATCAGTCTGCGTATTTCGAAGAGTCTCCGAAGTAATTCCAATCAATCCAAACCTGCAAGACGTCTCGGAAAAATTCTTTTTTTTACACAATCCACTCATCCCTGTTAGTTCCACGGAATTAAGGCGAGAATTCCGATCCTCCTGGGAAACTTCGAAAATTCCCGTGAACCTGAGAAGTTACATAGAAGAAAACGAGCTCTATTAGTATTAACGAAAATCTAAAATTAGAATCAGTAATCCCTTTTTAACGGTTTATCTTCTTCATTTGTTTTCTCTGGTTCTTTAAATTTTTCTTATATAATAATTTTTCCAGAGGCTTAGACATATGGACGTTTCTCAGAAACGTTCCATTTTTTTCGAGCACTTTGTTGATTCTTCCGGCTAATCTTCTTGGATTTGCGCAATGATCCACGATTAAAAAGGACTGACGTCCGCCATCTGCGGCCGGTATATCGAGATAGAAGCCGATTCCTTTTAAAAAGCTGTCTTTCATCGCTCGAAAGCGAAAATCCGAAGAGAGAGGAATTCGGAGCCAACCTCCGGTGTAAAACCTTTTTCCGGAAGAAAGAAAAAATCCTCCTGCAATAGAAATGAATTCCGGATCTACGAAAATACGTTCCATTCTTATTAAACGTTTGAATCCCGACCAAAGTAATAAAAAAGAAAGGGATAAGAAAAAAAGAGCTAAGACTACAAGGAGAAAATGATCGAAAGAAAATTGGTCCCAGATTTTTCCAGGGTATTCGATCGTTCGCCTAAGGAATGAATAAACAAGAAAAAGAAATAAACACCCAAGTGCGATCGAGATCGAACACCAAAACAAAGAGCGAGGAGCCGGTCGGTTGTAAATAAATATTTGATCCAAGAATGTAACCTCTTCGCTGAAAATAATAAGAAATTCCTTTCTGCCGAATCGTGTTTCTAAATCGATTCCATTTATAGAATCTATATTTTCTCTATTTTGGATAAACAAGTTTTCGTGTTTACTTTTAAGAATTTTTCTCATAAATGTTTATCCTCTTCTTAAAAAATCCCACAACAAAACGAATCAATCCTACTTTTCTTATTTGTTTTTTACAACGATTGGAGTGATTCCAAGACTACCATTCTCCAAAAAGTAATTTTCTCTGAATAACCAGATCCAGTGAAGAAAGAATTTGTCTTTTGCAAAAAGAAATCGAAGCCTATAAACGAATAAGACTTTTAAAACCGTGTTGCTTGCGCTCGATGAAGAATTTAGATGTGAATGAAAAAATTTGAACCACTCTCTTCGAATAAAAATGAACTCATTCTTGATGTGAAAGAAAATAGATAGTTATTCGAGAACGGACGCTCTATTCGATCCGCATATGATTATAAGCGTTGTTTCATTCGTATTTCCTGACTTCCTTATGACAAACCACCAAACAAATTCTTTTCATCGTTTGAAAAGCTATAGTTCAGAAAGCGATAAGACCTCGCTTTGGAAGTAAAAATTTGAAAGCGATTCGAGTGGCGTTTAGGCGAACTTCGTATAATCGCAGATGCTTTGGAAAACGGAAGTCTTTCGGAATTACGTCTAGTTAAGAATGGTTCGATAATTTTTGAACTGGTGGAAGTAGAGAAAAAGTAAATTTCGCTTTGCTTAGCGTTTAGGCGAACTTCGTATAATTGCCTACGTTTTCGAGAATAGAATCCTCGCGGAATCGCAGCCAGATTTTACATTCCGAAATTACAGCTGGTTATAAAGAATTCGGTAGGATAACGTTCCATAGACTCTTCTCAATTGAATGAACTTTAAAAGGAAATGCTTCCCTGCAAATTCTGAAGGCTTCTTGAATCTACGTTGCTCCTTGTAAGCGTACGAGCCTACGCCGGGAAATACCCGATCGATTCTCGAAAGAGGCTTCTCGACGTTGTGTCTCCGAGAACTGTGCCCGATGGAGTTGGTACGAAGTTCGAGTAAACCTTAACGAAGGTATAGCGAACCGAAGTGACAAAGCAATGTGGCTTAAGCCCGGAGTGAGCGCGATCGGGAACCAAGAGCGAACGCAGTGGGAAGCCGAAGTTATACGAACTTCGCATAAACACCCGTTTTTCAAAAAGAGAACCTCGTCGTATTTACGACTAAG
>NZ_JAFFPU010000017.1 GCF_016919175.1 Leptospira ainlahdjerensis
GCGCTAAATTCTAAATTTTTGACCTCTTGCAAACAAAGAAAAAGAAAAGTGATTTTCTTCTCATCTCTCCCGCGTTTATACGAACTTCGCATAAACACCCGTTTTTCAAAAAGAGAACCTCGTCGTATTTACGACTAAGCGCTAAATTCTAAATTTTTGACCTCTTGCAAACAAAGAAAAAGAAAAGTGATTTTCTTCTCATCTCTCCCGCGTTTATACGAACTTCGCATAAACACCCGTTTTTCAAAAAGAGAACCTCGCCGTATTTACGACAAAGCGCTAAATTCTAAATTTTTGACCTCTTACAAACAAAGAAAAAGAAAAGTGATTTTCTTCTCATCTCTCCCGCGTTTATACGAACTTCGCATAAACACAACGCCCGTTTTCGATAATAGGGCTCTTTCGAAGCAAACAAAGTCTAATCGACTCAATAACGAAGCTGAGACAAGAGTGGAAAAAACAACATCCTATTGATTCTTTGGAACAGAGAAAATCGAACGAAGGTTAACTTTCTAAGAAATTCTTCGTAATGTTTCCTTGAACGACTTCTCACATTTTCCCTATGTCGGAGTTCCGACCTTGAAAAAATTCGAAAAATACTTGCGATTTTGCGGGCTTTTCCGATGGACCTCTGCCTTCTCCGGAAACGAAATAGTGGAGTATGATCCCGAAATCGGATTCGATTCGCAAGAATTTTAAAAATTCCTAAATGAACTTGCGCGAGGCGCTGAAAAAATAGAATTTTCAAATCATTCTCCTCCTACATCCTGGACTCATGAAGGCAGACTTCTTTTATGATCCAGAAACGATCCGAAAAGTTTTAGGATCACCCGGTAATACTTGGTTCCAAAAGGATTCTCAAATAACGAATATAACGACCGCGTCCAACGAAGCGGAACCGGGTTCCCTTTTTATTCCGCTTAGGGGGAATCGGGACGGGCACGAATTCATTCGAGACGCCCTCTCTCGAGGAGCTTCTTATTTTTTAATCGAAGTAAATCATCCCCTCCGTAATAGTTTTTCTCAGAAAGAAGAACAAAAGGCGATTCCCGTATCGGATACGTTACTCGCGCTTGGTAACCTCGCGGCATTTCATCGATCTCGTTTTCGTCCTATTCTCATCGCCGTAACGGGTTCGAGCGGAAAAACTACGACGAAAGAACTCCTCGGAAATTGTCTTAAGGAAATGAATGACGCGTTAGTTGTCACCGAAAAGAACTTTAACAACGAAATCGGACTTCCTTTCACCCTTTTTAGAATCAATGACAAAACTCGAGTTGTAGTCTGTGAAATGGGTATGAATCATAGAGGTGAAATATCCCGGCTTTCGAAGATTGCAAAACCAGATTTAGCAATCATAACAACGATTGGAACCGCTCACATCGAATTTTTAGGAAACCAAAAAAACATAGCAAAGGCAAAAGCGGAAGTTATTGAAGGTTTTTCCAACGGAGGAAAACTTTTTTTCCCGAACTCGAGAGAACATTCAAAAATCCTAAAGAAGAAACTTCGCAAATACGGAGGACATCTGATTCTCACCGAACCGGAAAAAACCTTTAAAGTCATAGAAAAAAAGCCCTCGGGCTTCACTCTTGAATACAAGGGAAAACAAATCGCGTGGAATCTTCCCGGAGACAAACTCCTCGGAAATCTCGCTCTCTCGGTAGCCTGCCTGGAAACGATAGGAACGCCCAAGGAATGGATTCTCGAAGGTATATCCGGCTTTCGATCCGGAAATAAACGTCTTGATTTGCAAATCGGAAAATACTCGATTATCAACGACACATACAATGCAAATTATGAATCTATGATATCCTCTATCGAAGTCGCGGATCAACTCGCGGACGGAAAAAAATTTTACGCGGTCTTAGGCGACATGAAAGAATTGGGAAAACATTCCCTTACTTTTCATAAAAAATTAGGTAAACGATGTGCCGAATTTAAAAATTTAAAAGGACTCCTAACGTTCGGACAAGATTCCAAATGGATCCAAGAAGAATTTCACAGACTTACAAATTCGTCAAGATTCTCCTTTCATTTTCCTGGAACAGAGGAAGGCCTCAGAACACTCCTAACGGTCTTTCTCGAAAATGTTCCGGAGTCGTCCGTCGTTTTAGTAAAAGCGTCGAGAGGAATTCAACTCGAACGCTTCGTGGAAGGTCTTCCCGTTTAGTACTTGCAGATCCCTTATCAAAAGAAATATCTTACGCAGGAGCATCGAACTTGAGCGCAAAAGTTGCAATCATCATGGGAAGTTATTCCGATTGGGAAACGATGAAGGAAGCCGAACTCATACTTATTGATTTTGGCGTTTCCGTTCATAAAGAAATTGTTTCCGCGCACAGATCCCCGGAGCTTATGTTAGAATTTTCTAAATCAGCGAAAGATGCCGGATATTCCGTAATTATTGCGGGAGCCGGAGGCGCTGCCCACCTTCCGGGTATGGTAGCTTCGATGACTACACTTCCGGTCTTAGGTGTTCCCATTCAAAGTAAAACCTTGAATGGATTGGACAGTCTTCTTTCTATCGTTCAGATGCCGGGCGGAGTTCCGGTAGGAACTTTGGCAATTGGGTCGGCGGGTGCAAAAAACGCCGGTTTGCTCGCCGTCAGAATTCTTTCTCTTCAGGATTCCAAACTCGCCGAAAAACTTTCGAAGTACAGGGAGCAAATTCGTGAGGACGCACTTTCAAAGAATAAGGATCTGTTGTGACACAAAAAAAAATACTCCTTCCAGGCGCAAAACTCGGAGTGATGGGATCCGGTCAACTCGCGAGAATGTTCGCCTTAGAAGCAATTCCGAACGGTTACGAGGTTTCCGTATATTCTCCTGAATCGCACTCCCCCGCAAGCGGCGTCGGCGCAAAAGAGTTCGTTTCCGAGTATGAAAACGAAGAGGTGCTCCTTGCTTTTTTAAAAACCATAGACGCGCTTACATTCGAATTTGAGAATATTCCGGAATCTGCACTTACCGTAATCGAGGAATTTCAAAAGAATTCGAACCTTTTAGTGCATCCTTCTCCGAATTGTATCCGAATCGCACAGAATCGCTGGAAGGAAAAGATTTCCTTTCGGGACGCTCGGATTCCGACAGTAAATTTTTATCCCCTTTTTACGGAGAAGGACAAAAACGAAATTCCTTCCAAAGTTTCCTATCCTTGTATTTTAAAAACGAATACGATGGGATACGACGGAAAAGGACAGGTGAAGTGTAGGTCGAAAGAAGAATTGATTTCCGCCATTTCCGATCTCAAGGAACTCAATCATATCGTTGAGGAATTTTTTCCTTTTACTTCGGAAGCCTCCGTGATCTTCGCAAGATTTCAAGACGGATCGATTTCCAATTTTCGTCCATCCTTAAACATTCATAAGAATCATATCTTGGATCTCACTTTTCATCCCGGTAACTTTCCTCCGAATTTGGAAAAAAATCTCGTTGATTACGCGAAAAAACTGGCAGAGGAGATCGATTATATAGGCGTTTTCGGAATCGAATTCTTTATCAAGGGGGAAGAAATCCTGTGCAACGAGTTCGCCCCAAGGCCGCATAACTCGGGACATTTCAGCCAGGACAGCGGTTCTATTTCGCAATTTTCTCTTCAGCTAAGAACGCTCTGCAACCTTCCGGTTCCTAAAGAGATTCCGGTAAGACCCGTAACGATGAAAAACATCTTAGGCGAAGATTATAAACCCGGTTCGAAACTCTGGACGAAAACATTAGAAAATCCTCATTATCATCTCCATCTCTATGGAAAAAAGGAAGCGAGAATGGGAAGAAAGATGGGACACTGGAATTATTCGGGACCGAACCCTGAATCCGCTTTTATTGGATGGGAATAGAATAGGATTGGAAATCCGAATCGTCTTTCTGCCGTTTGGCGACTCAATTCTGCTTAAAAAATAAACGATTTATTCGTTTTAACACGAACCTCTATTCCAAATAGAATTCTTATTTCCGTCTCGATTATTTTTTTATATAAAGCCTTTTTTTTCTTTCCTCGTGTTTCAAAACGGATAGGAATTGTATCTTAGGAACAGGGAACCTGTAGAATGGCTTTTTATAATACTTTAAAATCATACTTTGTTAGAGTTTCCGTTTCCTTTCTAATTCCTCTTCTTTTGAATGTTTTCGGATTCAATTGCTGGTCGAACGCCTTTTTTAAACCTCCGGTCGAATGTGTGGGAAAGATAAACAACGAACTCTGTCCGAAAGAAAACTCCCTCGGTCTGATCTTAGCCGGCATATTTGCCGGATTCTTATACGCCGAAAACGCAGTTGCAATTTCTAATTTAGTAAATTATTCTATTGTTCAATCCGGTTTTTTGGTCGGAAAGGCTCAAACGCCTGCGGTGTTCGTTTCTCTTGACGATGCTCCCGGAGCCTTTGTTCCGGTAGACGATCTTTCAACTTGGAGATACCAACTTCCTGCACCTGCGGTCACGAATTCGTTTTGGAAGTTGGGAACAAAACACAAGATCTCAGTCAAAGCAGTCGATAGGTTCGGTAATATCTTTGGAGAAAAGATCGTAAACGTGATCAAGGGAAATAATCGAGATACAAACGGAGACGGTTTTGCCGATGTTATCCTTTCGGTTTCACCGAGCAATGCAGTCGTCGGCTACGGCCTTGTTTTCTTGGGTCACGGAGATACGGGAATCCCTTCTACCGCACCGGATTCGATCCTTACGGACGGTCAAGCAGGTGGAACGTATTTCGGAGATCGGATCGGCGCCGGCGACTTTAACGGAGACGGCTACGCTGATATAGTCATCGGTGCACAAGCGGCTCCGGCGCTCTCCACTTTAGGAATCGTTTATATTTTTCATAGTTCCGGTCAAAATGGAATCTTGGGTCGGAATTTACTTTCCGGAGGGACGTATGATACTCTGATCCAAGGGCAGACCGCCGGAGAAAGACTCGGCTCTATGGTGTTAGGCGGAGATGTGAACAACGACGGTTATGACGACGCAATTCTTACTTCTCCTTGGACAAACGGCCTGGGATATATTTTTTACAGCCGAGGAAGTTCCGGAGTTCCATCCAAAAACTTAGGCGCGGGTGGATTGGCCGACATCAAATATTTGGGAGCCGCCGATAACTTCGGTTCGACATCCAGTATCGGAGATATAAATGCGGACGGATATATGGATCTCGTAATCGGAGCTCCAAACTTCAACACGAACCAGGGAAGAATTTATATTTTTATCTCAAACTCGGGGACTCTTCCTTTAACTCCGCAATATTTAGTTTCGCCTAACGCACAATGTCCACCGGGAGGCGGTTGTGCTTACTCCGGGAACTCAATTCAACTCGCCGACTTCAACGGAGATTCTTGTGCCGATCTCGCGGTGACCGCCCAAGGATACGGAACCAACAGAGGACTCGTATTCGTTTATCATTCGAACTGCGGGTCCACAACCCCCTATTCGAATTCACCGAATACAACTCTTTTTGGCCCGGCGCTTTCTACATGCAACGCGGGAAACAACTGCAGCTTCGGCTCCTCCATGTCCGCCGGAGATTCGAACGGAGACGGTTTCGCCGACTTGCTCGTAGGCGCCTATCAAAGTTCGAACAATTTCGGAAACGTCTATTTGTTTCAGAGCTCCGGTTCCGGCGGAATCCCGAATGCGGATTTAGGCTCCGGAGGATCCGCCAATGCAGTGTTAGGTGGAGAGTCGGCGGGTTTAGACTTCGGGATCTACTCCGTCCTTCAGGACATAAACGGAGACGGGTTGTCCGATATTCTGGTCTCCGCACCGGATCCGATCGCAACCGGAGGCGCTCAGATCGGAAAAGGAAAGATTCATTTTTTTAGAAACAACCCTTCCGTCGGTCCGGGCAATCAGGATCTGCGTTCCGGCGGAACTGCGACCGCGACCCTGACCTTTACAAACGGCCTCTCTTTCGGGAACTCGATCGCATTGGATCAGATTGATTTTTTCGAATCGAAAATTTCGTTTCTTTTCCGTTGATCGTTCCACAAAAAAAGGTCGGTGGAGCGTTCAGCCTTTTTAGAAGATCAAAGCCGATCCTTTTGAAAAAACTCCGGAGAACGGCTTGGAATCGAATCACAAAACGATTTTTCGATTTTAGGGGGAAAAACGCTAAGAACGGATTCCAAAATCAAAAAGGAAATTTTCAGGAACCAGGGAAAAGTTTTTCACCCTCTTTTCATTTTCGCGAGATGGGCTCTACACGATTCAAAACGGAGGAGTTCCCGCATTTTTTTTAGATCTCGAGGCAAACTTATAAAACAGAGATCGATCACTCACAGAACACTCGGCTTTCCCATCTTCTTGTTTTAACATACCGTCGCCAAAGGAAAAGAAATCTGTAACTGGATCAAAGTTCGAATCCGATCGTATGGGGAAAATGATACATTAGAATATTCTAATTTTTGTATTCATTTTCTCCACGAAAATGAATACAAAATCAATTTCAAAAAAAGGAAACCGCCTCGAAGGATAAAATTCCAAAATCTTCCCTTTCGAAAGCTAAATCTTACCCACAAGTTGTATGGATCTTCCGAAAATCTGTCGGAACTACGACAATTCTTCCGTAAAAATAGCGCTCCCCGCCCTGATCTTGGGTGGAGGGGAGTGGAGGCGGGAAAATCCTCGGGTGACTTTCCTCTATCATAAAATCAAACTTCTCGCAAGAAAAAATTCTCTTGTAGGAATTCCTACAAAACCCTTGTCTCGGGACGATTCTCGTCGTATTTCCTCTCAACTCGCGGACAAGGTTAAGCAATATCGGGTGGCGGGAAAATTCCGGTCAAATCCCTCATATCAGAAAAAAATACTTTTTGCAAATACAAACTTCCGTGTAGGAACTCCTAAAATAGCCCTTTCTTGAAGTAAGATTCTCTTCACAGGTTCCTCACACATGCAGGTAAGGTCATACTGAAATCGGAAAATCAAACGTTCGGCTTACCGATCGAAAAATATTGAAAACCCTCTTTTTTCATCAGCTCGGGAGAATATTGATTCCTACCGTCGAAGATCACATTCGATTTTAATAATGTTTTGATCTTACCGAAATCCGGTTCCCTAAATTCTCTCCATTCCGTAAGAAGAAGAAGTGCGTCCGCTCCCTTGAGAGCCGAATACGCGTCCGCGGAATATTCTACTTTTCCTTGAAAGTAAACCGCCGAGGTTTCCTTCGAAACTGGATCGTAGACTTGCAACTTAACGTTTTTCTCATGAAGTTGCAAAAGAAGAGGAATGGAAGGAGCCTCTCTCATATCGTCCGTCCCGGGTTTGAAGGAAAGGCCCCAGACCGCGAGGGTTTTTCCGGAAAGATTCGATTCTCCATAAAACTTTACGATTTTCTCATAGAGTCTGAGTTTCTGGGCTTCGTTGACTTCTTCCACTTTGCGAATGATCTGCAAAGGAGCGCCTTCGTCTTCGGAAGTTTTGATCAGAGCTCGAACGTCCTTTGGAAAACAAGAACCACCGTAACCGATTCCCGCATAAAGAAATTGTCTTCCGATTCTAGAGTCGGTTCCCATTCCTTTGCGAACGTCTTCGTAGTTCGCTCCTACGACTTCGCAAAGATTGGCGATCTCATTCGAAAAAGAGATCTTTGTCGCGAGAAATGCGTTGCACGCGTATTTCGTAAGTTCCGCGGAGACGACGCCCATTCTTAAAATCGGATTTCCGTTTAATACGAAAGGAGCGTAGAGTTGTGCGACCAAGTCCCCCGCTCTCTGCGTGTCGGAACCGATCACAACTCTTTCCGGGCGCATAAAGTCGTCGATCGCCGCCCCTTCTTTTAAGAATTCAGGATTGGAAACGACGTCGAATTCTTCTTTTGTCTCGTTTGCGATGATCGCTTTGACCTGGGCCGCAGTTCCGACCGGAACCGTGGATTTGTCCACGATGACCTTGTAACCGTTGATCGATTTTCCAATCTCTCTCGCCACCGCAAAGACGGCGGAAAGGTCGGAGGAACCGTCGGGAAGCGTGGGAGTTCCCACAGCAATAAAAATGAGGTCGGTCTTTTCCACTCCTTCTTTCAGAGAAGTGGTAAACTCCAGTCTCTTTTCCTTGGCGTTGTTCAAAACGAGTTCGGAAAGACCGGGTTCATAGATAGGAATGATTCCTTTTTTGAGATTTGAGATCTTTGTTTCGTCCTTATCGACGCAGATCACTTGATTTCCGTATTCTGCAAAACAAGCGCCCGCAACGAGGCCGACATAACCGCTTCCAATCACGCAAACTTTCATATTGAGAACCAGGATTCCGGACTTTCCGGACTTAGAAAGAAAAATAAATCGGGATCAAACGTCTTTTTTGAGACTGCTTTTTACCGGCAACCACGCAGCGCCTTCGAATTTCGGAAGATCCAGACGCTCCAATTCAAAAGAAAGAATTCCGTCTTTCCAGAGATAACTGTTTCCTACGTGATTGTCGCCTTCGTGTAAAGCGAGACCGAGAGAATATTTCCCGGCCGAAAAGTTGAGCGGAAGTCGGAAGTTCGCCGTAATCGATTCTCCCGCGAGAATGTTTTTCAAAGAATTGCCGAGGTGAAACGTATTTGTTCCGAACGCACGGATTCCTCTCGCGTCGTCGATATGAAATCCCACGGTCAAATCCGGAATGTCCTTTTTGAATTTCGCTCCGATCTCGATCTCGATCTCCGCTCCAACGGGAAGAATTTTCGGATTGATCTGACCCTTGTATTTCAAACTCAGAGAAAGGTTTTCCAAGGGAGAATCCTTTTGTAAGGGAAGAATCGATTCTTCTCCCGATCCGGAGTCCGCGATGATTTGCATGTATTCCCGAAATCCTTCCACAGGATCTCCGTCGAACACGAGTTTGCCTTTTTCTAAAATCAAAACCCTCGAACAGACGGATTTGAGAAGTTCCAGATCGTGACTCACGATCAAGGTCATGGTTCCTTTTTCTTGGAAGGAACGAAAACGGTGCAGACATTTTTGTTGAAAGCTCGCATCCCCCACCGCGAGGGCCTCGTCCACGATGAGAATATCCGGTCTTGAAAACGTCGCCAATGCAAAACCGAGGCGCATCACCATCCCGGAAGAATATTGCTTAATTGGAATATTCTTAAATTCTTTTAAACCCGAGAATTCGAAAATTTCGTCCATCGAAGAAGATATTTCCTTCGGACTGAGTCCCCAGACTAGACCGTTGTAGTAGAGATTTTCCTCTCCCGAAAGTTCGGGATTGAATCCCACCCCCAACTCCAAAATGGAACGGAGCGTTCCGTTCTTTGTGATCTTTCCGGACGCGTAAGACGAAACCCCGGTCAAAACTTTTAAGAGCGTCGACTTACCCGCGCCGTTTCTTCCGATCAAACCTACGATTTCTCCGGGTTCGACCTGAAAGCTGATGTTTTTGAGCGCGTCATAACGTACGTCGTTCCCGAAAAAACCGAGCGTGAGAACGTTAAGAATTCTTTTGGAAGGTCCGCTAAAACCGTTATAGACCTTTTGGAGATTTTCTACTTTCAGGCTCAAAGATGGTCCAGGATCACGGAATGAAATTTAGAACGGCTGAAAATCCCGATCGAAGGAAATAGAATCAGATACGGAAGGAATTCCTTCCAATGAAAAACCGGAACAAAGTCGTTTAACAAAACAAAACGAAAGACTTCGAGAGGAAAGTTGAGAGGATTCCAAACGTTGATCGAATGTAAAAAACCGGAGGAAAGATAGAGGATCGGCAAAGACCAAAAGAAGAATTGGGAGATCAACCGAATCAAAGGGGTGATGTCCCGAAGAATCACGTTCGCTCGCGCCAAATAACCCTGCACAAAAGACAAAAGAATTCCGATCACGATCATCGTCAAAATCGAAAGAGGAAACAAAAATACATTCAGTTTATTGAATATAACGAGAACGATCAGAACAGGAACCGCGGTCACCAAAAAATGAATGAGCATTTGAACGAACGGAATCCAGAGAAATATTTCGGGGCCCAAGGGAGATCTTTTGATCAGTTGACGATTTTCCGTAAGAATGGAGGTTCCGCGGATCATATATTCCTGAAGAGGAACCCAAAAAAGAAGTCCGCTAAACGCGTAGCCGATAAAATCGGCCGCGGATTCCGGGTTTCCTTTGAGATGTAAAAATAAGAATACGATTGTGTAGATGAGGATGATGCTAAGATTTTGGACGAGCATCCAGGAGATTCCGAGAGCGCTTCCGGCAAATTGTAAGGCGTAATCTCTTCTTACTAAAATCCAAAGAATCGGTAAATTTTTCAACACTTCGTTTGAGCCTGAAGAACCTTACCTTCCTTACAGGAATAGATCCCGTCAATTCCAAAAATCCATTGGTCTACGAGTTCCAGTCCGAGTGCCTCGAGAAGTTTTTTGAAATTCTTATAAATCCAAAGATCGTCCTTACTCGGTTTCGAACTCGACTCCGGATGATTATGCGCGATGATCACGGAAGAGGCCGCATCGTTTAAGATGATCTTTAAAAGATCCCGGCTCTGCACCCCCACTTCTTCTAAACTTCCAACGGCTACGATCTCGGCCCGTAAAACCGCTCCTTCGGGAGAAAGTGTAATGAGAACAAAACATTCTCTGTTTTTGGGAATCAAACTTGTGGAAAGATAATTGATAAGATGCTCGGGAGAATAACGTTTCCCCTTGAGGGCTTCCCATTTGAGACGTCTTGCAAATTCGACCGCCGCGAGTAAGGTGGTGGCCTTTGCATGACCAATGCCGGGAATTTGAACCAGATCCGAAACTTTCTTTTGAAGAAGTCCGCCCAAACCCCTGCTGTGGTGCAGAATGTTCCGACTGAGTTCCTCGATCGGTTGAGCCCGATTTCCCCTTCCCAGAAGTACCGCCAAAAGTTCCCAATCTTGCAGGGACTCGGCTTCATACGCTATGCGCGCTCTGGGATCCGGGAAAGGGCTCAACCTTTCCGAGAGTTTTCCGCCAGACTTCAAATCCGCTTCAGGTTGTTTTTACTGAGCTCAGACAAAGAATCTGCAAACCAGGTTCCCTGTTGAACTACTTCCCCTTCAAACGCTTCCTCCAGATAATCCGCGAAGGATTTCAGATTGGACTCTCCCGCACGAGTTCTTTCCCTCCAATTAGGGCCAGCTCCTGCGAGACCACCGCGTTTTCTCTGATAATTAGCTGATTCTTGCAGAGATCGAATGATCATAGTCTTCTCTCCATTCTTATTAAATTAGACGACATAAACCGATAAAACCACAAATAATTCCACTTAACGGATATGTATATACTACTCAAAACATAAGTAAATGTCAACTAAAAACGCTCGATTTTTTAAAAACCTTCGATTTTAGAAGTAAGAACGATCTTTGAGTAATAAAACCTGTGGTTTTCCTCCGTTTCTGTTCTTTATCTTAACTTTCCCCCCGGACAAAACGTTTCCGTTTGGTTTTTTTTTCGTACATCTCGCATTTTTTTAGAATTCCCGCTCTCTGAAAGTGGATCGAAGAACCGTTTTCAATGTGGGGAAAACGCAAAGCACGTCACTTGGAAAGGGAAAATGGGTCCTTAAGTTCCTAATTTCTTTTGTTTTTCTGTTTTTGTCCTTCGGGACCGAAGCGGAAGCGATTCCGATTCCCAATTCTCCAAAGGATTTGAGTCCGTTTTTCTTTCTTACAAAATCCGATTCTTCCTTGGTTCTGGGAATTTTTACCGAGGCAAAAAAAGAAAGGCTTCCTTCGTACGGGACCAAACTCGCTCTTCCAATTCTTCCGAAGAATCCAAGACATCTCTGGAAGGGATCCTTTCTCTATGAGAACCAAAGATTTTCAGAAAACGAAAATCGCGCGTTTCATCGGTTTTTTTCCGGATTGGAATATTCTTACCTTCACCCCGAAAAACGAATCCGTATTTCTTGGCTCGCGGGTTGGGAAAGAGGAGAAATCAATCTTTTTGTTTTCGGAATTCACCTGGAAATTTCCGAAAAACAGGGAATTCAAATTCTCGGAAAAAGCGGAGGGGATTTCAGAAACGTTTCGATTTTACTCCATTCTCCTTTGGAAAAGGAACTCAAACTCTTTTTGGGCGCGTCTCGCGCCTGGAACGAAACGATCACGGAAGATCGGTTCTTTGTGGGAATCGGATTTTCTTGGGAAAATCTACAGACTTCGACCTTTGGTTCTAAAAATGGACACGAAGAACATTCCGTTTCTAGCATATTTGAATTTCAGAATATTCTAAACACAGAAGATTTTTCAAAAGAGAAATTAGTTCCTAAAATACTTCCACCCAAAAAAAGAATCCCGTCTTTTTCGAAATTTTCTCTTGGAGTCCAGGAACTTTTATCTTCGGGATTCTCCCTAAATTCTTCTTTGCGGATTTCCGGAGAAAGTTCTCGTTCCAGGGAAGAATTTTTCGAATTCTTAGATTCTCTTTCCGAAAAGGAAAAAAATCGGATCTTTGTTCTTTTGAAAAAAAAGAATTCGAACCAGAAGAAGGAGAAACGTTGATGTTTTTCCTTCTTCGTTTTCGGTTCGTGACATTCAATTTTTATTTTCAGATTTTCCTTCGTAGTTTAGGGTTCGTCCTTTTCTTTTATTTGGCTCGTTTTTTGATTTCGATCCCAGACCGTTGCCGACTTCCGCTGTCAAAATTTGTTTCGAACGCGGTTTTATCTTTCCAAACGAAAATCCATCGTTTCCTTCCAAACCGAAGTTTATCGACTAATAGAATTCGTTTTTTTGAATATTCTACGATTCTACTTTATTTAAGGATTTTTTTAGGGACGATTCTTTTTGTTTTTCCGTTTCTCTTTCCTCTTTTCTCGGAAGAATCCAGGATCGGAGCCACATTGGAAACCTATAATTCTCGTTATCTTCGCAATGAAAAGGAAAACTGGTTTTTGAAAACTTCCAATTGTCCGATCAAACTCAAAAGTCCGAGTGAAGAATTCCCTTCGTGTTGGACGGGCTTTTTGGAGACCAGAAACGGAAAGCCCTTTGTTTCCGGAAAATGGGAAAACCGCTTTGCAAGAGCGAGTTTTGGTCATCGGTTTCGACCTCTGGAGAATTTTTATTTTTTGAGGGACAACGATTTTTATACCGCGCTCCCGGAGATAGAACAAGCGATTCATCGTTCGGCGTTCGTAAATTTCAAATTTGCAGACTGGGCCTTCGGTTCTTTTTATTCCGAAACGGAAGCGCGCAAACGAGGCGGTTACTTTATCGTTTCTCCCAAAAGAATATTCGAATTTTCTTATGCTCCTGAATTGGAAACTCACTACGCGTCCTTCGATTTTAAATCAAAGAACTTTCGTCTTCCCGGTCCGAAGATTGTTTCTCGGATCCAAACCTTTGGTAGAAAACGGCAATGGGACGGAACCTTTTATACTTCTATTTTTTCGGATCGCCTCGATACGGAATTTAGAATCACGGGTTACCGCGGAAAAACTCAGGATCTTTTTGCGATCGATCCCGATCGTAGAGAACTGGATGGAAAAGCGAGCCTTGCACGTTTTGGAATCGTTTCCCATTCTTACTTTTCCTTGGAATGGATCCGCGCCTGGAATCGATCCCTTGTTTCGGAAACGGATTCGCGGTTTTCTTTCGAAGTTTCTTCCACGGAAACTTTGAAGAATTCAGACTCTCAACGATGGGAGATCCTCGGCGCGAAAGCTCCTCTTTACTTCGGAGATTTCGGTGGAATTCTTTTTTCACTTCGGAATTATTCTCGGGACGCGTCCCAAGAAACTTTGGGAAGAGGTCTTTACTACGCGCTTCAGAAAAAGAATTTTTCAATCGAAGCCGGGCAAGAATGGAGGTCAAACGGAGATTCGATCACCGAAGGGAAATGGTCCTTTCGTCTGAGCGAATCTTGGAACTTAGAAGGAGCTTTTTTATTCCAGAAAGAAGGCAATCGAATGGATTCTCTTTTTGAGGCGAGGACGGCGAGGGACGAAACGAGCCTCATCTTTACGGATCGGAATTCTTCGTTTCGTCTGAGGCTTCTTTCGCCTTACGTCGCTTTTACGGTCAGTCATTCTCGGAAAAAGGAAGTCAAAGACGACGGGATCTGGATCAATCTTCAGGTGCAATTTCCTTTTTAGGGTTTTTAAAAAAGCCGTTGTGCTCCGACAGAAGCGAGACTCTGAGTTTCACAAAAAAGTAGGAACTCCTATTCGAATCGTATACAATATCTTCTCTTCGAAAGTTCATCCGCCGCGAGAAAAACCGAATTTGTGGGAACTCCCCGTTTTCAGGGTTCGAGATTCAAAAGGAGAAATCTTTTTTCTTTCTTTTGTAGCATGGATCCTTTTTTTAAGACCTAAAATACTTTAGAAGATTGGAATGTATTTCGAAGACAATATTTGAGGAAGGCGAATTCGTTTTGAAAAACCGTTTTAAACGGATCGGTCTCGAGTCCACTTTCTCTGTGGACGTTTAACCCGATCTCAGATTCTTTTTTTCGAAATTTGTCTGGGAAGAACTTAGAACTTTCCCCGTTGGGAAGGAAAGCTCTTTGTAGTTTACGAAATTCTAAGATCGAAAATCGGGAGGAAAGCGGAAGTCGGAGTTCTTCAGTCGAGTTTTACTCTAAATTCCTGAATCAAGTGGATGAGAAATGTCATAATTCCAGAGAAGATATAAAAGAAGATCAGTCCGTAAATGAGCCAGGGCCAACGATCAAGTCCAATCGATACAAGGAGGAGAGTGACTCCTCCGAGCAGTAAAAAGACCCGTGTAGGATTGAGTTTGGATCGGATCGCCGCTTGCGGTTTCGAATAACGTATGTTGGAAACCATCAGAACCGCGATCAAAACAAATCCGATGATCGTGAGCCAATGTGGAGCCGAGTTTACGTTTAAAAAGATCGGGAAAAAACCTACCGTTACTCCGGCGACCGGAGAAGGAAGTCCCGTAAACGATTTCGGATCGTGAGCTACGTTGAATCTTGCGAGTCGATACGCCGCACAGATCGGAAAGATCGCGGCGATGAGCATTCCGACCGGAAAAAGATCCTCTTTTCCAAAGACGTCAATCTTGTATTCGGAAAGAACCATCTGATACATTAGATATCCCGGAGCGATCCCGAAAGCGGTGAGATCGGCGAGGCTGTCCAGATCGGCACCCAATTCCGAGGTGGCGTTCAATGCGCGTGCGACCATTCCGTCCAATCCGTCAAAAAGAGCCGCGAGCAATATAAAGAATCCTGCAAGTGTATAAGCTTGTAACTCGCTTCCTCCTCTCGATCCGGCTTCGGACGCTATGAGCATAGCACTGAATCCCATCGTGAGATTTCCAAGAGTGATTGTATTGGGAACCCAGCTGAATTTGAGTTTCATGAAAAGATCTCCTGTCGAGAGGGACTGACGGTAAAATCGATATCTCTTTTATAACCTTTCTGGAACAAATAGTATCCCAGTGTAGCTACCATTGCCCCGTTGTCCGTACAATAAATTTTTTTCTTCGGGCTAAAAAGTTCCACAGAATTCTTTTCCGCCCAAGACTGCAATCGTTTCTGAAGAGTCGAGTTTGCAAGAACCCCTCCTCCGGCAAAAACTCTTCGGATCCCGGTTTTTAAGACGGCTCGTTTGAGGTTTCTTTCCACAAGATCAAAGGCCGAATTCTGAAAATTCCAACAGATTTGTTCTTTGGAGATTTCCTTTTGTTTTTCCAGAAGGACCATCACCGCGGTTTTGAGTCCGCTAAAGGAAAAAGAGATCTGATCCTGGGGAAGATTGCGTAAGAGAGGGGGGAGAACCGGTTTTTCATCGGGGGTCGGTTTGTATTCCAGGGCCTTGGCTTCGATATAAGGGCCGCCGGGATAAGGAAGATCCAAAAGACCCGCGACCTTGTCAAAGGCCTCTCCCAAGGCGTCGTCCATCGTATCTCCGACAAGTTCCATTCTCCCGAATTCTTTCAGATTGTAAATTGCTGAATTCCCCCCGGACAAGAGGAGTCCGAGGACCGGGAATTCTGTGGGAACTCCCTCTAAATGGAGAACGGCAAAATGAGACTGAAGATGACAGACCGGTAGGATCGGAGTTCCGTAGACCATCTGAATACATCGGGCCATCTGAGCTCCGACCATGAGAGACCCGGTAAGACCGGGAGAAGATGTGACCGCGACATAGGAAAGTTCTTCGAAGGAAACCTTGGCTTCCTCCATCGCTTCTTCCAAGAGAAGATTGATTTTTTCGAGATGAGCGCGAGACGCAATCTCCGGCACAATTCCTCCGTAGGGTTTGTGGAGATCGATCTGGCTAAAGATCCGGAGACTGAGCAATTCTTTCCCATCGCGAACGATTCCGATCGAGGTCTCGTCGCAACTGGTTTCGATTCCCATTCCGATCAAAGGAGAACCCGATTTACAAAAGAATTGAATCTTAAAAAAAACTGTCGGAACAACGACAGACCTCCGTAAAAGTCGCGCGCCCCCACCCTCATCGGGTGGTGGAGGTGGGCCCGTGGGAAAAACTCGAAGGACTTTTCTCTATCAGAAAAATCATCTTTTTGCAAGGATAAAATCTCCTCTCTCTTTTGTCGGAACTCCGACAAAAATTTCAGATTGGATCTTGCCGATTCCAAATCGTTCTTCAACTTCTGGGTAATGCCTCTGGATTTCGGGAAGTTAGCGAGGCGCACTTCCTGAATCGCCTCGCAGGGAAAAATCGGGAGATTTTGCTCTATCATAAAATCATTGTTTTGCGGACGCAGAGTCTATCTTTGTCGGAGTTCCTACAAAAATTCCTTTTGCTCTTGAAATGTTTCTCACTCACCCTCTTCTAACTTCCGAGAAAGGGCCCGATCAAGAAATTGGCGTTTTCTTTTCTCCCTCTCTGGGAGCGGTAAGAATCTCGATCGCCTTTCTCATCTGAGGATCCAATTCTAAATCCAGAATTCCATTCTGCCCGTCTTGGGTGCTTCTCGTTTTGTATAAGAATTTGGCGACGTCTGTGGAAAGTTTGATTCCTTTTTCTGCGAGATACTTTTCAAAAAGAAGAAAGTTTGCTTCGGAATAATTCGGATTCTTTGCAAGAAAGGTTTCGAGCATTTTTTTCTCGGCCATCTTGCGGATGTAGAAACGATCGTCTTCCGTAGGTTCCACCGATTTTACGACTACGTCCGGTTGAATTCCCTTTCCATGAATCGACTTCCCGCTCGGAGTATAATACTTTTGAATCGTAAGCGCCACACCGGTGTTATGCGAAAGCGGATAGATATTCTGCACGGATCCTTTCCCGAAGGAAACGGTCCCGAGAATTTTTCCTCTCCCGTGATCCTGCATCGCTCCCGCAAAAATTTCGGAAGCGCTCGCAGACCCTTCGTTGATTAGAACGACGAGCGGAAGATTTGTAAATTTGTCGTTTGCAGTCGTGGATCGAAAAACTCGAACGAGCTCGCCCCCTCTTCCTCTCACGGAAACGATATCCATATCCGGTTTTAAGAAAAGATCGGAAAGTGAAATCGCAAGATCCAGAAGTCCGCCGGGATTCATTCTTAAATCCACAATCAGCCCTTCGGCCCCTTTTTCTTTGAGAGAATTCAATTCTTTTTTAAATTCGGAAAGTGTGCTGTCCTTTCCCATAAACTGATTGAGTTTGATATATCCGAGTTTTTCTTTTTCTAAATAAGAGGATCTTACGTAACGAATCTTGATCATCTCTCTGACTAAGGTGAGATTGATCGGTTCCTTCTGATTCTTTCTTTCCAATTTGATATTTACGGAAGTTCCGACTTTTCCTCGCATCAATTTGATGGAATCGGAAAGAGAAAGGTCGTTTGTCTTTTTTCCGTCGATCTCTACGATTCGATCTTGAGGTAGAATCCCGGCTTTCATCGCAGGCGTATCTTCGATCGGAGAAATGACCACGATCGCCCCGTCCGCAAAGGAAACTTCCATTCCGAGTCCGCCAAAACTTCCTCTCGTCTCTTCTTGGAGTTGGGAAAAATCATCCTTATCCATGAAGCGGGAATGTGGATCTCCCAAAGATGAGATCAGTCCTCGGATGGCTCCGGCGTAGAGTTTTTCTTCGTCTACGGATTCCACATAATCGAGTTGTATGGTGGATAAAACTTCGTGGAAGATCTGAAGATAAGATTCTCCATTTTTAGAAATTCCTTTTACGGTTCCTGTAGGGAGAATGAGTGCAAAGCTGAGAAAGGAGACAACTCCGATCCAGATCATTCTTTCTTTACTTTTCATATTCTTTTTTCAAGGCCTCATGAAGCGCCGGACTTTTTTCTTTTAAACGCTCGAGTACTTTATCGGGATCAAGTCGATAGACTGAACAGGCTTCGAGAAAAAAAGTCAGATCGTTCGGAGCCGATTTGCCCGCAGTCGATTTGAGGTTCGCATTGATTCTTGCAATGCTAACTCTTTCCAAAACCCGTTTTACATCACCATCAGTGATGGTTGTCTTCTGGGAACTGCATTGGAGGCTGAGGAAAAGGAGGACGGAGAGGAAGAAATTTCTTTGAAACACTCTGTCCGAAGTTTCAGTCGAGTTTCTTCCTCTGTCAATCAGTAAATTCTATACAGACCGACGAGCTTCCCCATCACAACGGCCTTCTTGGTACGGATCGGTTTGTATTTCGGGTTTCTCGCTTCGAGACGAATCTGATCCTGTTCTTTGTAATAGACTTTCAAGGTAGCCTCGTCTTCGATAAGCGCGACCACAATTTCCCCGTTTCGAGCAATGTCCCTTTTTTCGATGATCGCGATGTCTCCGTCGTTGATTCCGGCGTCGACCATCGAATCTCCCTGAATCCGAAGCGCGTAAGTCGGAACATTGGACCCCACCATTTCGTCGGGGACCGGAATGTAGGATTCGATATTTTCTTCGGCAAAGATCGGAAGACCGGCGGCGACACGACCGATGACCGGAATACTCGTCGCTTGAACGGGAAGAGATTCCAAAGGACTCTGGCGAATGAGTTCAATCGCTCTGGATTGATTTTTCGCGGTTTTGAGATAACCTTTTTTTTCGATCGCCTTGAGGTGGTCATAGGCGCCTTTTGCGGTAATTCCGAATTCGTCTCCGATTTCCCGAATCGTAGGCGGAAAACCGCGCTCCTTGATGATGGCAGTAATGAATGTGAGAACAGCCTGTTGCTTGTCTGTCAGGTCTTTCATACTAAACAACTTAGTAGTGAATAAATGCTAAGTCAACACAAAAATAGCAAAAACGGAGGGGTAGAATTTTCACTTCCGTTCGAAAGGTCTGGCTGCGTCCTGATTGATTTCAACGTTCAATTTCTCAAAGTCATCGATGAGTTCCGTAATCGAAGCTCGAAAGGATTCCGGGACCCTTGTCAACGGAATCGCGGGCACAAAACTTTCGTTAAACGGTTCCAATTCCCGATCGGGCTCCGGGGAAAGAGATTCCAATTCGACAGCTTCGTACAATTCGATCAATTCCAATCCGCAAAGAGAATTGACAACTATATACGGACCAAAACGGGGAAGCGAAATAGATCGAGAAAAGCTTGAGCTGGTTGAAATATAAGGAGCGCTATAGTATTTAACTTTGGCATGAATGAGTATCGCTTTTTTGAATCTGCGTAACTCATGGCTCCGCTCCGGACCGAAATAAGTCAAAAGATTCAACGACCATTTTGATGTAGGATCCTCATAAGCGCGGCAGTACCACACGGGCAAAATCACAAATGTAGGTTCCTCGACTTTCGTGCCCATCTTGATTGCACACCGAATCGCCGCGTTCAAAAAAGGTCGAAAAATCAAATTGAACCAGGACGTTTTTTTTCCGAAGGCTCTTTGATAGCAGGCCTTATCGAACCAACGGTTTTCCTTAAACTCCCTAAGTTCGTTCGGATCAAAGTAAAAACCTTTCGAAAGAATCTTACTCACCTGTTTTTCGGTCAGCTGTTTTGCGCTCATAAAAGGCTCCTCGTTCCGCTCCGAAAAATCGGCGTTTGGCGCTTTTAAGATTCTAATTTATCTTTTCATAAATTAAAATCTAGAGTTTCAAATATTCACTTTTTAGAATAAAGGATCCCTTGGAAACGACTTGGACTCCCTCTCTGAGTCCCGACTTGATGATCACCTCGTCTCCGACGGTGTCTCCGATCAAAACTTCCGTCGCTTCGAAACTTCCGTCTTCGTTCTGAATAAATACCATCGACTTTCCTTCGATCTCGTGCACGGCTTCCAGGGGCAGGGTTTTTCTTGCTTCGGTCCCCGTGTTTGCGACGATTCCCTTTACCTTCGCGGTTACGGACTGCCCCGGTTTGAGTTTTCCGTTTCGATTGGAAACCATGATCCGAAGTTTTGCGGTTCTTTTGACGTTATCCAAAACCGTTCCTACATAAGCGACTTCCCCTTTGATTCCGGGAGATTTTTCGTCGCCCAAAGGATAGATCATCGCGTCGGCTCCTTCGGAAATAGAACCGATATCCTTTTCGTACACTTCCAAAAGAACCATCAGATTGGTAAGATTGGCGATCGTAAAGAGGTCTTCGTTCCGAGTGACCTGTTGTCCCTGAACCGCTTTTCTTTCGGTGACCTCTCCGTTGATCGGACTTCTGAGAACCAAATTGGAAGAAACATAAACCCCTCTTTCGATTCCCGCGATCTCCGCCGGAGTGAGTCCGTAGTTTTCAAGTTTGATCCGGGTTGTTTCCACTTCGGTCTTCGCCGTTTTGTATTGCATGTTCGCGAACTCGTAGTCTTTCGCCGAAGTTACCTTCATATCAAAAAGTTCTTTCGCACGATCCGCTTGGAGTTTCAAGGCCTCCAAACTCGCCCTTGCCTTGACGTACGCCGCTTCCACTTCTCCGAGCATCACGGAGGAAAGAATCGCGAGAGGAGAACCTTGGCTAACACGATCCCCTTCTCTCACGAGAACCTTTTTGATCCTCGCTTCCACCGTGGATCCGGCTCTCGCCATACTTTCCGGGTCGTAGGAAATTCTTCCGGGAAGCGCGACCTCGTCCACCGAAGCGATTTCTCTCAACGCCACCAAACTCAGCGGATGCCGTCTTAGAATCTCCTCGGAAACCGCGAATCGACTCTTACTCACGGCGACCGGCTTTTTATCGTCCGCTCTTTTCGAGAAGAATTTTTTGTAACCGAAATATCCGGCTCCTAAAACTGCGAGCAGAACGATCGTAGTTTTATAGCGGTTTAAGAAATTGATCATACAAATCTCCGGGATGGATTCTTAATCCCTCTCTGTTTTTTTACCGACTGCGGCCTTATAAATTTCCACGGCGTTATAATAGAGATACAACACTTCGTAATAATCCCTCAGGACCGTAAGATAATTCTTTTCCGCCTGAAGAAAGGTCACCTGGTCGGATGCACCACGGACATAGGCTATCCTGGATTTTTGTTCTAACAGCTTGTTTTTTTGTAATAGATTGATTCTTTCGTATTTTGCAAGAAGATCTTCCCTTGCGAGGAGTTCCTTCTTGGAAGCTTCGATCTCTTCGTTGACTTCTCTTTTTTTGGCTTCCAGAGCGAGTTCGAATTTTTTGTGTTCTTCCCTCGCGGAAAGAACCTTTCCCTGACCACGGTCGTTGATCGGAAGCGGGATCGAAGCAAACACACCCGCATAGTGTTCGTTTCCTTTGATTCTCCATTCTCCGCCGACTTGAAGATAACCAAGACTTTCCCTTCTTTGAAGATCGATGTTGAGTTTTTTCTCTTTGACCCTTTCTTCCAGGGCGGCGATGTCCGGACGATGAACCACGGCCACGGCGGAATCCTTCAGACGCAAACCCAGGTCTTCCAAGGACTTAAATTTCATCTCCGTCTTAAACGCAAAAACTCCTTCCGATTCACGGATTCCGGAAAGAATCCGGAGTTCCTTCTCGACGATCTGTCTCCGAACCAAGGCGTCTCTGTAAAACTTCTCCACCTGAATTCTTTCCAGTTCGAGTCTTTCGAACTCGAGAGGGGAAATGTCTCCCTTTTCCACTCGAAACTTCGTGAGTTCGAGAAGGTCGCTGTAGTTTTCGTAAAATTCTTTATTATAATCTACTAAATTCGTTAGAAAGAGATAAGCCCAGTAATTCTGTCTGAGACGAAGACGAAAGAGCCTGTCGAAATTTTCGAATTCCCCTAAAACTGCTTCGAAGGATTTTTTCGCGACCTTGGAACGCAAGGAGATCACTCCGTAAACGTCCAAGTCCTGATATAAACCGGGGGCGACTTCGGTACTTCCGCCCTGAGATCCGTTCTGTCCCAATAGATTCGGACTCGAAGATCCTCCGCCTCCGGGAACTCCGATGAATTGTTGTTGGAGTTGAAGGACCGGATTTCTGGAAAGAGAAGCGGTGATCACCTTTCCCCTTTCGATTCCCATGTTTTGTCTTTCCGCCAAGTAAAGAGGGTTGTTTGCGACGGCGTGTTCGGTCAGTCTTTCCACGTCCCAGTCGATGATCTTTCCGGAAAAAGTCACAGGGATCGAAGAAGTGGGGGACTGAGTTTTTTCGGTCGCCGCATCCAATGGAGAAGAAATCGATTTATCTTCGTCCGAATTTCCGGATTTCTTTTTATCCTCTTCCGTCGTCGAATTCGTTTCCAGAGGAATCACTTCTCCTTGAACCGGAGCGATCATCACGGAAACAAAACTCAAAAAACCCAAAACCAAAAAAGTTTTGAGAAACCGAAAGACACGAAGACCCAAAGAAGGAGAATGTTCTCCTTCCGTATTTTTGGAAAAAACTTTTTTAGAGACGAAGAATTCTTCGCCTCGCTTGGTTAAAACATTCTGTGAAGATACCATTTTCCCTGCACTTTCTTAAAGTATGGATTGAGAAGTTCCTTCTCCAGTTCTATGTTATCTTTAAATCTGAGTTTCAATTCGCATTCCGTCAAACTTTCGTAATAAAACTCTGCCTCGATTCCGCCCGAAAGAAGAAACAAATCTCGGACTGTACGAACGTTCTCGGAGTTTTTTTGTTTTTTGAGAAGTTCTCGATCGAAAAAGTAGGTTTGAAAATAATTCTCTTTTTTTTGAAGTTCCTTCGCGATTTGTTCCCGAGTCCAGATTCCCTTCAGATCCAAGAGTAAACCGTCCTTCGGTGAAACCCGCTCCGGCAATTTGGAAAAATCCCGGCCGACCGTATCGTCTACGAGGGACTTCATTATAAGAAGAATTTCAGGAGTGTCCTTGCCGTGATCTCCCGTATGACCCGCGAGAAAAATTTTTCCGGCACGAATTTCGGGGGCTTTTCCATCTCCTCGAGAAAGAAAGAATTCCCGTTCGGAAGCCGTATGACAAGAAAATGACAAGAAAAGCCCGAGCCAGAAAACTCTTTCGGAAATCTTTCGAATCGAATGTGAGAACAAGGACTTCATAACGGATTTGAATTTTTACAAAACAGGGAACGAGTCCAGTCTCTGAAAATCATCCTGAAAGTCGAACGAAACTTTTATTTTTTATCCTCTGAAACCGATCTTCTTCAAGACAACACTTTCTCAAAAGGAAGATATCGTTTTTTGCGATTGTTAAAAATAAGAAAGATACAAATAAAAAAGGAAACCGATCGGGAATGATTCGGGTCTTTCGGAAGCGTTTGTCTTGTGTTCATAAGAATCCGTTCTCGTGAACGATCCATCCTCGTTCGTCAATTCCAGCCATTCGTTCGTGGAAAATTCCTTCAGCATTGCAGGTAAGAATTGTTCGAAGAGTAAAAACAAATTTTGATTTCTGATCTTGCGGATCGTAACGAGTGGAAGTCTGCGAGGTTTTTTTCGAATGAGATACGAATCTAAAAAATCGGAATTTTTGGTATCAAAATCCGATCGTCCGTATCATTCGAAGAAATGATTTCAGAATCCGGAGTTTTTACTCCAAAGGAATTTTTTCGGTGTGTAATACTCCGATCTCTTTTTCTTGAAACAATTTCACGAGCGTGGAAGGAAGCTTAAGCGTCCGACTCAGAACTTTCTGCGGAAGTTTTGTAGATGGATTTAACCGAAACGAGATGTGTATTCCAAGCAAGCGGAGATATCTTCTTACGCTCCTTTGGATTCCAGACGGAGCGCCTTTTTTAAAAGTTCTTCGAGATCCTTGCCGTAGACAACGGTGAGAAAACTCGGATTGTCTGTGAGAAACCGTTTGGCTCCTTCCGTAAATTCCGCGTCTCCCAAGACAAAGGCCTTGTCTACTCCCAATTCTTTCAACTGACCGATGGTATCCCGAAGAAAGATATCGGAAATTTTCGCGTCCTTCCACTTTCTAAATTTGAAAAGAGCTCTTGTTTCCTTATCGGTTTTGTTGAGTCCCGTAAGATTGAGGCCGTCGCCTTCTTTGTTGGGAACTTCCCGGCTTACGGTGTAGTTCAAGGCCATCACGATTCGAACACAGAGATTCTTAAATTCTACACCCTTGAGTTGTCGGTAATGATCCAGAACGCCGACTCCGATTTTGGAAACGTCTCCGAGGACTTTGTTTCCCTGTTCGTCGATGATTCCTTTGATGTGAAAGGACTTGGATGACTTGAGTCCCGAAAGTTCGTAGAATCTTTCCATCGGAAAAAGTTCGCTGAAAATTCTTCCGATCTCTTCGTCCAAAGAGAATCCGCTCTGAGCCGCTTTGTTCGCGTCGGCGCGTTTTGTTTCCAATTGGAATTTATAATTGGCGAGATCGATGATTCGTTTGTCGTCGATCCTTTCGGACTCTGCTTCGATGAGATACTCGCTCGCCTCTTCCAACTTTCCGAGTTTCACGGCGAGAAGGGAAAAGTAAACGTCCGAGTCGATCATCTCCTGTTTCCATCCGCTGTTTCTCGCCATCTCCATACAGAGTCTCGCGTGTTTGAGAGCCTCTCCCAAATTTTTCTGAAGAATAAAATTGCACATTAAGAATTGAAAGATCGTATAACGTACATAATCGTCTTCAATCAGATCCGCCACCGAGTTTGCGACCTTGGACGCTTCCTCGTATTTTCCATCCCGGCTCAAACTGAGCGCGTAGAGAAAACCTCCGACCGGAGAAGCCGGATCGAGCTCGTAGGCTTTTGCAAAAAATTCTACCGGATTTCCTTTTCGAAGAGCGGCGGAAATGACACCCTTCCCGATAAAGATCGATGCGACCTTGATCTTTTCGTTGGGAATTTTACTCAGGAACCGATCCGCGATTCCGAATTCTTTTTGACCCAGGGCCATAAACGCGATCCGAACATTCGCTTCCGCGTTTTCGGTTTCCACTTGGACCGTATCCAAATAGTGAAAGAGCGCTTCCTCAAAAAGATCCTGTTGGTAGTAGATATCCGCGATCCGATTGGAAACCGCAACCTCGTTGATCCCCTTCTCATAGGTCCCGATCTTTTTGATTTTTTCAAGATGACGGGCTTCATTGGTCGTATCCCCTTCCATCGCGTAGATTTTTGCGATCACGTAGTGGGCCCGGACGTTCGAAGGAGAATTGTCTAAGATATCGCGAATGATAACTCGGGCATCGACATAATTGCCCATAGCGGCCAGTGCGAGGGCCTTTTCGAATGCGTCTTTCTTGGTCTGGATCAGAAAAGATCCAAACGCAACGATCAGAATGATTCCAATGGCTACAAGAATGACGAAGATCATTTTTTTTGTTTTTCTTTCAGGTTCGAGTTAGTAAATGGATAAAATCCCGGGAACCGAGCCGGGTATTTCCCGATCTTGGGATAAAATCAAATCATTTGTAGAAACTAAAACCAGATGGGAAAACTTACCTACCTCAGATTTGCGTATTCTATCGTAAAACGCGATATGACAATCAGTATTCTTCATATAGGATTTTCCGTATTCTTTTGTTTTTTCCTGATTTTCGGAATTTTTCTACTGAGAATGGACAAAGCCCCTTCCAACCCTTCTAGTATCGAACTCTTCCGGAATTATCCACAGTTGGTTTTATTACTCAGCAGCGCCGGATTGATTTTTATGGCACTTTCGAGAACCCTCCTGAGAACCGCGGACGCCGGGATTATGATGGCGGTCGGAGGCAATCGGATCGGCACGATCCGCCTTTTGGTGGCGGAACTCTGGATTTTACACGGGACCGGATTCTTCCTGAGTGTTTTGGCCACGATTGTCTTCCCACCCTGGTTTGGTGAAAGTTCCAGCCTTTTGGATTACGGAAAGGCGTTCTTGGTTTGTATTTCGTTGATCTCCGGAACCGGAGGAATCGTTTCCGTGATTCTTACTTTTTTAGACCCGTATCGTTCGATCCGGAGGGGCAAATGATTCTTCGCATCAACGATCTCTCAAGAGAATACGGAAAGTCCAAGGCCGTGAACGGCGTATCTTTCGACATGAACCAATCCGACTATGTCGCGATCGTAGGACCTTCCGGTTCGGGAAAGACCACTCTTCTTTCGATGATCACGGGAATGCTTTCGAGCACCTCAGGAGAAGTTTACTTCGACACGACCAAGGTGAGCGACATGGGTCACGGAACCTTGGCGAATTTCCGCGCGAGAAACATAGGACTGATCTTTCAATTTTCGGAACTCCTTCCTCATCTCGACGTGGAGGAGAATATTCTGCTTCCGGCTCTTCTCGTAGGAAAGTTCAGCCAAAAAGAATATTTGGAAAAATGCGAATACCTCATTCAGAGTTTGCGCCTCGAATCGATTCGCAAGAGTTATCCGAGTAAACTTTCGGGCGGACAAATTCAAATGACGGCGATCGCAAGATCCCTGATCAACGAACCCGAACTCCTTCTCGCAGACGAACCTTCCGGCGATTTGGATCCGGAGAACAGCGAACTCGTAAGAAATCTTTTAAACGATTTTAACACAAGAGGACTAACGATTCTACTCGTAACCCACGATATGAATCTGGCCTTCGACGCAAAAACAATCTACGAGATGAGAGAGGGAGCGTTTACCCGGGTGGTAAAATGAAATCCTATCTCGGGATCGATATCGGAGCCGGGAGCATCAAAGCGAGTCTCGTCGATAAAAGCGGGAACATTCTCAAACAAACCTCGAGAAACACGGGAATCGAAACGACCGAAAAAGAATTTTTGGATTCTCTCGTAAACATCGTGAACGAACTCGAAGATCCTTCGCTCGTCGCGGTCGGAATCGGAAGCCCGGGACCGATCGACACGGAAAACGGAATTCTCATCGAGTCCGCGAACCTTCCCCTCTTAAAAGAAGTTGCGTTAGTCGCTCATCTCAAGAAGAATTTTAAACTTCCCGTATATTACAATAACGACGCAAACCTCGCGGCTCTCGGAGAATATCGTTTCGGTCTCGGAAAAGGATCTTCCAATCTGATGATCCTAACGTTAGGCACGGGGCTCGGCGGAGGTTGGGTGTATCAGGGAAAACTGTTCAACGGATATCGGGGAAGCGGGATGGAAGCAGGACACGTAACGTACCTTCCCGGAGGCGCGCTCTGCGGTTGTGGACAAAGAGGATGTACGGAAGCCTATTTTAGCGCGAGCGGATTTCTTCACCGTTATCACGAAACGACCGGAAATCATCTTTCTTCGGCGGAAGAATTTTTCGAAAACGTTAGAAAGGGAGAAAAGGTCGCAGTAACTTTGTTAAACGAAGGGATCGACGCGCTTTCCCAGCTCTGTAGAACTTTGATTCACACGGTCAATCCGGAGAAAATCGTCTTCACAGGAGGACTCGTCAAATCCTGGGATCTCTACGGAAACGTCTTGAAAGAAAAAATTCACGGACTAATCTTTCCTATTTTTAGAACTTATACTCAAATTCTACCCGGTGGAAACGTAGCGGGAGCGCTCGGCGCGGCCGCACTTTGTATGGAGAATCACGAATGAAAGATCCAAATTGTATCTTCTGCAAGATCATCGCGAAGGAAATTCCTTCCAAGATCGCCTTTGAAAACGAAGAAATATTAGCATTTTATGATATTTCTCCGCAGGCTCCGGTTCATATCGTATTCATCCCCAAAAAACACATCGTTTCGCTCGCGGATGTAAAAAACGAAGACTCCGCGCTCCTTGGAAACATACTCGTTCAGATCCGCGACGTAGCAAAGAATTTGGGAATTGCAGAAAACGGATATCGGGTCGTAAACAATACCGGAAAGAACGGCGGACAAACGGTATTTCATATTCACTTTCATCTATTGGCCGAACGCCAACTCCACTGGCCCCCGGGTTAAAACTTAAGGAATAAAAAAATTGAAACGAATTCTATTTGGAACCGTCGTCAGCGTCGTCGCACTCGGATTTTTATTTTCAAAATTGGATCTGACCGAATTTTCAAAAATTCAAGAACGTTGGGAACCGATCTATCTTATACCGTTTTGTATTTCTTCGGCCTGGGGACTTCTTTTATTCTCTTGGAGATGGCATCTCTTGATGGGAAAACAAATCGCGTTCCGTTATGCGCTCTTTTCCTCTTTCATCGGAGTTGGGGCGAATATGTTTCTTCCCGCGAGAGGAGGAGACATTTTCCGTTTGTATTTTTGTAAAAAAGAATCCGATCTCCAATATCCGACCTTGGTGACGGCGCTTTTTATCGAAAAGGTTTTGGATTTTTCTTTTATATTCTCCGCCGGAATCTGCGCGTTGATGTTTTTAGGAATCAAAGACGAAAGTAGCGATTCTTTCTTTATCATTTCGTCGCTTGTGATCCTCGGAATTTTTCTCGGACTTCTCGCGGTTCGATTCTTAAACGAAACGATCGTTTCCGTTCTTGCTTGGGCCGCCGGACTCTTAGGAAAGAAAGAATGGTTTTTACAAAAACTCGCCCACTACGTGCGGGACCTCGGAAAGTTTTTGGTTCTCAAAAGATTTCTTCTTCCCGCCCTATTGACTATGTTTACTTGGTTGATCGGATACGCGCTCAGTTACGGCATCTTACTCAAGTTAGTCGGAATCGAAATGAGCTACGCGGGAATCGTCTTGATCATGTTCGCGGGTGCGGTCGGAGTGATGGTTCCCTCCGCACCCTCAGGCGCGGGAGTTTTTCACGCCTCGGTTACGTCATCCTTCGTTTTGATGGGAAGAAAGGCCTCCGAAGGATTGTTCTACGCGACCACGGTTCACCTGGCGCAGTTTATTTTACAGAGTATATTCGCGATTATTTTCTATCTTTATTGGATCGTGGATCGAAGAAGACGCGGCTTAGGAAAAGCGGAATTCTCCCTCAAAGAATCCGAGGTGATCGAGGAGAATTCCTGATCGTTTCCCTCTTTCGGAATTATGATGCTACATTCAAAGAACCGAAAAACTAAATCTACGGATCTTCTGTTTTAAACCTGGCTACGGGATTTTGATCGATGAAAAGAACCGGAACAAAATCGATCTCAATTTTTTGAAGATATCAATTTTTGGAACACTTCCCAAAGTTGAGATGATTTAAAAAAGGTTGAAAAAAAAATCCGCCCGAGTGGACGGACTTTCCCTTAAGAATTTTTATTTCTTAGATAAAAACTGACAGGCTTCCGATTTTTGAATCGGGTTGTTAGGCGACATCATTTCGGAACAGCTTGTCTTTTCGATCAACTCCATACATTCCTTTGCGGCTTTCACTTTTTCAGGAGTTGCGTCCTTCCACTCGTCGGCTTCGGTCGTCCCGGTTTTTGCTCTTTGAGCCGCGGCGTTTTGTTCAATCGATTCTAAACAAGCTTCTTTGGATTGAAGCATAGGAGGAAGAAATTTTCTCTGAGCCTCGGGCAATTTGCTGAATTGCTCTTTCGCACATTCTACCGTCTTGGAACAGGTAATATCTTTCGACTTCTTTGCAAGTTCCTGCATTTCGGCGGCGGGATTTCCCGCTCCTTTGCAGTTGAGAACAAAAAGTGTCAAAGAGACGAAAACTAAAAGACTCGTTTTTTTGTGATTCATAACCCTTTCCTATTAAAAAACAAAAGGATCGTTCTTGGTATGTTTTTGAAAATAATTTTTTTCTAATTCTTTTCCGGTTTTACGAAAGGGAAGAACGCAGTTTTATACCGCGTTTACCCATTCTCTCCGTTCTTCCAATTTAAAAAGTTTATGAACCGTTGCCTTCTGACCGACTCCCTTGAGAGATGCCTCGTGTTTTTCGGAATCATACCCTCTCAGATTCAATTCTTCTTGAATTCCGGGACTCGAAAGAATCGGCTCGGTCACCCATATTTCTCCGGCCGAAGCGAGGGATTGAACGCGGGCAGCGATATTCACGCTTTGTCCGAAATAGTCGAGTCTTTCGTCATTGATTACGGCTAACGCAGGCCCTTCGTTTAAACCCACCTTCAGACCGATTTCGTGTCCGTGTTCTTTGAATTCTTCGTTCATACGATCGATCCGAGTCATCATCTCGAGAGCGGCGAACATTCCGTCCAGAGGACTCGAAAAAGTCGCCATAATCGCGTCCCCCATCGTTTTTACGATCGCACCGTGGAATTTTTTCACAGTTTCCGTAAGAAGACGAAAATGTTCCTGAACCAATCGATAGGCGAGTATATCCCCTGCCTTGTCATACATCTCGGTCGAACCTCTGAGATCGGTAAAAAGAATGGTAAGACTTTTTACGTTCAGATTCAGTTTACTGCTCAACTGTTGAATTCGAAAGAGTTCACGGAAAGTCTGATTGTTCAAAAGCATCTTTGCGGTCAGAAAGGGCTCTATCACCGTAGGATGTTCTTTCACGATTTCTAATATTCTTTTGAGATCGGGTTTGATGATTAGAAATCCGGCTTTCGCGATCGTAAGATTAGAAACCTTGAGTTCGTATTCTCCCGGAGCGAGATGAAGTTCGTTCGGAGTAAAGCCGTTCGTTAGAAGACTTAGTTCGATGACTTGGTCGTCCGGAGTTTCCTTTCCGTCGAAATACAAATGTACGGCCGAATTGTTTTCCACCGAGCTGAGTTGAAAAGCGGGAACATCTGTTGCGTCTAACGTGATTTTCCGAGTTGCTCCCGGTTCGAGAACGATCAGATCCTTAGTGTTATTCCCTATAAAATCCAAAAGTTCCTTGGATTTATGAAAGTTTGCGGAAATATGATATTTGAGATACGTTTCAGCGTCCACCAAAGGATCCAGATTCTGCTTCTTGAGAGAAGGGTTTACGGCAAAACTGACTTCTACTTGATCGTCCAGCGTGGTAGGAACGTCGAGATTACAGATATGACAATGAAAACTCTTTTCTTCTATCTGATCCAAAGAAGTATGCGACGAGACGACTCCTCCACAAGCGGGACAAATCATATTATAAGAAAAATCGATCAAACCGATCTTTCCGGAATGTAAGAATAGATCGATCGTCTCCCCCGTTTCAAAATCATTCTCCCGAGCAAATCGAAGCGGATTGATTCTATGTAATTTCCATTCATTTTGAGAATGCAAACTCTCGATAAATCGAGAGATCGATTCCTTTGATAAAACGCCAAATCCTTCTAAGGCTTTTTTCTTCTGCGCCAAAAGAGTTTCATTCCACATAACATCCCTCCTAGGATTCAACACCAAAACGAATCGATCTTCTCCGAAGGCGTTTCTATGGCAAGTATTTTGTAACTTTTTTTGTTACATTTATTTCATTTCCTAGCTCGGACTCATTTTTGGTTTCCTTTCGAATGTTAGAGGTTGCCTCAAAAACTGTCGAACGCCGATCGAAGCGAGACATTGAGTTTTGTAGAATGTAGGAACTCCAATAAAAATGGATCGGCAATCGATATCAATCCTTTCGAAAATTCCCGAATCGCTCTCAACGTCGCGCTCTGTAGGAACTCCATCGTTTTCATCTCAAACAATAGAGCATTTTATATGGTGCATTTTGAGATTTTGAGCGAAACCCTACCTTGATTTCGGACAAACTCGGGCTTCCATTAACAAGAAAGAGACGAACTTCCGACCTCCCGTGTTCGGAAAAACCGATTTTCCGGAGAATTTTCCTTGGGTGAACTTCGGGTTCTTAGCAAAACCTTTTTCGAAAGACGCTTTGTCTTACAAAGAATTCGAAATCGAAGGAAACGTGAGAGTTCCCACAAAACTTTGTTTTTACAGAGCGATTCCGAAAAACAAAAAAACCAGGTTCCGCAAGTTTGCCCTAGGCTTTACCGAGGAAAGTCGGAACTCATCCCAAGAAACACTTCGCGGAGCAAAAAAAATACATTTGGTTTTTTTGATTTGATTTTTGGCGTCGAATGTCATACTTAAAATCCTTTTCTCAAAAATTCAAAACAGGTGGCCTTTCGAAGAAACTTCGTTTTCTTCAAAATCGAAAAGCGCGTTATCCCCATCAAGAAGTCAAACGCGGATCAGATCGAAATCAATATGGATAAAACGAAACAAAGTAAAAACTCGAGGGTTGTAATCACCGGAATCGGAGTCATCCTTCCTAACACATTCTCGGTGGACGAATTTTGGAAAAATCTTTCCGAAGGAAATTCTCAGATCGATACGATCACTCGATTTAATACGGAAGACATGCCCGTAAAAGTTGCGGCAGAGATGAACAACTTTGACTGGAAAAAATTTCTTCCCGACTTAAACGAAAAACACGCAAAGAATTACAATCTTGAAACCTTCGCCCTTATGTCCGCGATGGAAGAAGCGAGAAAGGACGCAAAACTGGAGAAAGATTCGGTCGATCCTTCCAAGGTGGGCTTTATCGATTCGTCTTCCCGCGCGTCTCTGGCTTGGTGGGAACACGCCTGGAAACTCTATCACCAGGAAAGAAACGCGAGCGTCTTCGATCGTTATTCGGTTCTTACTTCAATGGCATCTAATCCCACAAACCTCACCGCGATTTACGCAAATATCCAAGGATTCGTGACCACCATCACGGCGGCCTGTGTGGGCGGACATCATGCGATCAGCCTTTGTTATCAGGCGATTCGAAAAGGAAGAGCCGAGGTAATGTATGCGGGAGGACACGAGTTTCCTCTGATCAAACCTCTCATGATGATGTATTCGGATCCCGCGAGTTCGGTCATGTCCTCCGAAGAAAAACATCCTAAGTCCGCGATCAAACCCTATGATCGAAACAGGGACGGCTTTATTTTAGGAGAAGGCGCCGCAGTCCTTTGTATGGAAAGAATGGATCACGCAATCGCCCGAGGAGCTCGCATCTACGCAGAGGTCTTAGGAACGTTTAGTTACAACGAAGCCGATCACGCAATGAGAATGGATCTAACCGGTAAAAAAGCCGCGACGGGTCTGAGCCGACTTTTAAAAATCAGCGGAATGCACCTAGGCGATATCGATTACTTTTGCGGACACGGGACGGCCACGATTAACAACGATATGGCGGAAAGCAGAGCGATGAAAGTTTTATACAACGGTCTTGCAAAAAACAAATGGGCTCCGCTCGGTTCCATCAAACCGATCTTCGGACATACTTTTGGAGCTGCGGGAATCATCAACGTTGCCGCGACGGCGCTTATGTTGGAAAAACAGATCATCTGTCCTACGATCAATCTCAAGGACGTGGATCCGGAATGTGATCACGATCATATAACCGAAGGTCAGAGAAAGGTTCGTCTAAGAAACGCGATCTCGATGGCCTTCGCCATCGGTAGCCAATCCTCTTTTGTAAGTCTGACTGCACCGGATCTTTAGGGTACGAAGAATGAAATCCGGCGGACTCCACAAACAATACGATCATTCCAAAAAAATGAAGTCGGTCCTTTACTACCAAGGCGCCGTGACCCAGGACATCTTAGGAAGTCTCACCGAAATTCTCAAAAGTAGAATCTCGGATGAAAAAAGGAAAAATAAAATTCTCAAAGTATTCGTAGAGATGGCCCAGAACGTAAGCCACTATTCCTCCGAAAGGGAAAAGGATTACGGAGTCGGATTGATCTTAGTAAAGGAAAAAAGCCACATTCTCAAACTCTCCACCGCGAACTTTTTAACTTCTGAGACGGCCTCCCCGCTCCAGGAAAAACTGGAACACTTTCTCTCGCTTACGGGAGAAGAGATCAAGGAACTCTATCAGGAAAAAATCAGGGGAGAAAGACCCGAGGATAGCAAAGGCGCCGGTTTGGGATTCTTAGAAATATTAAAAAAATCTGATTTTCCATTCCGCTCCTCTTTCGAAGAGTCTCCAAACGGAGAGTTTTTTTTCACTCTTACCGTTTTCTTTCGCTTGGGGTGAGTTTCCAAGGTTCCGCGTGCGAAAGGGCCATCTCTTTGACTTCGATCACGATCACGGAAGTATTATCTCTCGTCATTCTAAGATTCGCTTCTTCCGCGAGATGAGAACAGGCCTCCTTTACGTTAGACGCGTTTTTAAGAATTTCTTCCAGATCGTCGATTTTAATGACGTCCGTAAGCCCGTCCGTGCAAAGAAGGATCCGATCCCCTTCGCTTAAAGAATTCGTAATATCAAAAAGATCCATCTGAAGATCCGTGGTTCCGCCTCCGATACAACTCGTGATATAACTCCTGGAACTCTGATTCCCTCCTCGGACCGAATCGGAAAAGGAATGATCCACGGTGATCTTATGGACCCCTTGGGAAGAAAAATGATAGGCTCGACTATCGCCCATATTGAAAACAAGAACCTTTTTTCTTCCGAAAAGCGCGCCGACAAGAGTGGTTCCCATTCCAAGTTTACCGGTCATCAAAGCGTGTTCGTTGATTTCGTTGTTGATCTTCCGAAATAAATTCTGCCAACCTGCCCTCGGAAGTTCTTCCAGAGGTTGAATGGCTCTCTCCATCCAGGCGAGTTTTTCCAACGTGAGACGGCTTGCGATTTCCCCGGAAGTATGACCTCCCATACCGTCCGCGAGCGCAAGAATCAAAGGAGAATGGGAAGAATCGCGGATGCCGGTGGAAGCAAAGGAACCGGAAACCGTACCGGCGACGATTTCTCCGGAAACATACATCGAATCCTCGTTATGCGAACGAAAATTTCCCTTTTCCGTAATTCCGAAATATTGAATCATCATGAAGAATAAAAAGTACGGAATTTTGAAGGAATTTCCGTAAAACTATTATAAAATTGTGTCAGCGAAGGTATTCAAGAACAAATCTTCAGGAGGTCGCTTTTTTCAAACTATTGAGACGAAGAATTCCTAAATTCTAATTCGCTTCTTTCTATTTCGTTTAAAAAAGAAAATTATTTAGCGGAATAACCGCCGTCCACGGGAAGAGCCGTACCGGTGATAAAAGAGGCGTCCTCGCTGCACAACCAAACCGCAACTTTCGCGATTTCTTCGGGAGTTGCGATTCGATGGAGAGGATGCAGTTTTACGAGTTGTTTTTCGGCCTCCGCCGAATCTTTCGCAAAATGAAAGAGCTCGTCCAAAATTTCAGTCTTCACGGCTCCGGGACAAATCGCGTTGATACGAATGTTTTTTTTTGCATATTCGAGAGCTCCACTTTTGGTCAAACCGATGATTCCGTGTTTTGCGGCGGAATAAGGATTGATTCCGACAACACCGTTGATCCCCGAAATCGAAGAGACGTTCACGATCGCTCCTCCTCCGAGTTTTAACATTTCAGGAATCTGATATTTCATCGAAAGCCAAGCGCCTTTGAGATTTACATTTACCACCTTATCCCATACCTCTTCCGGGTATTCGTGCAAAAGGTGATTCTCTCCCATAATTCCTGCATTGTTGATTCCGAAATCCAATCTGCCGAATTTTTCAACCGCGGCATCCACGGCTTTTTTTACTTGTTCTCCGAAAGTGATGTCGCAGGCTACGAAAAGAACGTCACCTCCCTTTGATCTAATTTCGGATTCTAATTTTTTCCCCTCTTCGGACCGCCTGCCGCAGAATACAACTTTCGCTCCTCTGAAAACGAACTCTTGAACTACTGCCTTTCCGATTCCTGTGCTTCCGCCGGTCACCATAGCGACTTTGTCTTTCATCGAATTCTCCAAAAATAGAATATTCAAAATTTAGGATATCTTTCTCGTTTTCCCGTTTTTCACTCGAGATAGATATTTTTTCAGATGTCCGTTGATCACTTCCAAATCGGTAAGTTCCCTCTCCACAGAAGTCACTTTTAAGTCTTCGATCAGGATAAAAAGATATCTGAGTTCTTCCAGATGAACTTTTGCTTTGAGAATGTTTTTTATTTTCTGGGAAAGAATCCGGCTTCCCCATGCTCCCGCAATCGAAACGGGTAAAAGGGTCGCAACCGAACGGAGATGCTCCAGAAGTTGTGTGTGATCTTTTCCCCGGGAGCCCTCCAATTGATTTCCGAGTTTATATACTTTTAAAATGAGATTGTGAGCGAGTCTCCAGACTTCCAGCTTATCCAAGGTGCGAATCTGAGTCGCGGAAGCGATAGAAGATACCGTTTCCGAAACACCGACGGTAGGAGAAGGATAAGAAGGGATTTTTCCGTCCGTAAACTTCTTTCTAAAACCTTCCGGAACCGGAACAACCTTACGAATTGAATAGTCGAAAAATAAAACCCGAATTTGAACGAGAGAAACCTTCTCTTTTCTTTGGTTTTTGGAGATACGAAAATAAAGATCGAAGGATTTTTCTCCGAGATTCGCTAAAACTACATCGATCTTCACTTGATCGTTGTAGAGCAATTCGCCCTGATACAAAATTCCAGCGTTAGCAAAGATGATACTCTTCCCGTAAATGTTAGTCACTGAAAAACCGAGATATTGAAAAAACTGCAGATGCGCTTCCATCACCAGATCCAAGATCGAAGCAAAGGAGACGTGAATATCCAGAGTCAAATCTGTTTTACGAATCGACAACTCCGTTGAGAAGTGATAGGTTTCCGGAAATTCAATCTGTATATCGGCCATAAGAAATATTTTATATTACTACGAAGTTCAATCGGGACATAATGATTCTAACGCCGCCCGCCCTTCTTATTTTCCAAATCAAAAAATCGAAACGTTAGAATCGTTCCCGAAAAGAACCGGTCCCGAGTTCTCGAAAAAAGATCTTCCTATTGTTAGTTTCGGTTTTCGAAAGGCTCGTCTTGAATCGAAATGGCACTTTGATCCTAACAAGAGGAAAGTCTCTTACAAAATCGAAAATGAAAAAACGGACTTCCTGATTTATTATAGGTTCCTAAAATCACATATCCGGTTCTCAAATCGATCAAGAGTCGCAAATTTTGATTTAGATAATTTTTTATAATCAAGGATTGTTTTTAGATTCTGCTTCAAAAAGTTCTTGCTCGGAAGCCTTCTCCAAGGAAGATCTTTCCACCATTGAGACACGCCAAAAATCTACTCGGTGTTTGTTGAAAAAGAATAGAAAGAAAAAACTTAGGATTTTAAAAAACTCCGACTTCTCTGTAATGAATCTTCTCTTTTTCTCGTAGCACCGGAGAGAAAGAAAAGCGTCCTTGCAGATCGGAAAAAAAAATCCAGAACATTCATACTGATCCGGGAAACATAGAATCATTGGAAGCAAACAAGAAGATCTTTACAAATCCAGATGAAATGATCCGAGAGATCGTGAAGCCGGGAATGTCGCTTCATCTTTCGGCGACTATGTCGAGACCCAATGCGCTCATCTATTCTCTCGCACGATGTTTCCAAAATACAAATCCTGAGTTTACGATCAGCATGGCGGGAATTCATTCCAGCGCACACGCTCTTACCATCTCCAAGATTGTAAAAAAGATGATCACCGGTTTTGCCGGAGACAATTATCCGAAACCTTCTCCAAATTCACTCTACTCGAATCTTTTGGACGGAACACCGTTCGAACTCGAACTCTGGTCCTTATTGAGTATCGTACAAAGACTGATGGCCGGTGCGATGCGGCTTCCCGGATTTATTACGAATTCTCTTTTAGGAAGCGATTTGATTTTGGACAAGTTAGGCAAAACGGCTTTTCTGTTTCCGGATCCACAAAGCGTTTCGCAAAAGGAAAATCTTCCTTATACTCAGGATTATAAAGGTAAAAAAGGAACGGATCTAGCCTACATTCTTCCTTTAAACCCCGACTACACTTTGTTACACGCGGTCATCGGGGACGAAGACGGAAATCTTGTTCTCTGTCCTCCGAGCGGCGAAGGCTACTGGGGCGCGCTCTCCGCAAAACGAGGAGTCATCGCAACGGTGGAAAGAATCGTTCCGAAAGGATCGATTCCTCCCGAACTCGTAACCATTCCCGGAAACAGAGTCGTCGCTTTATCCGTTGCGGAATACGGAGCACATCCCCAGTCTCTTCGAGTTTTCGATCTTCCTGGAATTTCGGCCTTCGAAGGTCTATCCACTTATCTAGACGATTATGAATTTCAAATCGAAGCCAATGAAGCAGCTAACGTGCCTTCCAAAGCCGAAAAATGGTACGCGGATTACGTTAACCTTCCCGGCGGTCACTCCGAATATCTGGAACGTTTAGGAAGTTCTCGTCTCAGAAAACTAAAACAAATTCCGGAAGAAAACAAAGCGCTGAAACTGGAAGATCCCACTACCGTCAACGATTCGGAGCAGATGATCATCCTCGCGGCGAGAGCGATTCAAGAATACGTAAAGACAAAAGGATACAAAACGATTCTTGCGGGAATCGGAGCCGCGCATATTTCGGCTTGGACGGCCGCGCATTTTTTGGAAAAGGAAGGAATTCAAGTTCAAGTCATCACGGAACTCGGATTCTATTCCATGAAACCTCATGCCGGAGACGTATTTTTATTCAGTCAATTACACACAAAAGACTGCACGATGCTTTCGGATATCACAGGCATTTTAGGAACGGTGGTTCCGGATCACTGTCTCGGAGTTTTGGGCGCGGCGGAAGTCGACTGGTTCGGAAACATCAATTCCACAAGAACTACCAAAGGGAAATTTCTCGTGGGTTCCGGAGGCGCCAATGATATCGCCGCGAGCGCGGATTGTATCGTGGTTGCAAAAGCGAATCGGGGAAGATTCGTAAAAAAGGTAAACTACATTACTTCAGTGGGAGATCGTGTGATGGAAGCCATCTGTCAATTCGGAAGGTTTCAGAGACAACCCAACTCGGATCACGTTTTCGAATTCACACATTGGATCGCACCTCCTTCGGACGAGGAAATGGAACCGGAAGAAGCGGTTCTTCGTTATACGTCCTGGCTCCCGCCGGACGAAGACGTTCCGCTCAAAGAAGAAAAACCCGTGACAGCGGAAGAGCTTACCGTTTTAAGAGAATTGGACCCGGAAAAGATTTACATAGAACAATTTATGGTATATACAAGACTTCCATAATAAAATAAAATTCGAATTTACTTAGGGGAAAAAAATGAGCGGAAAAAATTTAACGAGCAATGGAGTGAGAATCACCGGTTTCGGTCATTATTTTCCCGAAACAATCGTGACAAACGAAGAAATCCGCTCTCGTTTGAAATTTCCTGAAATGCACCCCGCAGAAAAAGCTGTGATCGGAAATATCGGAGTCAACGAAAGAAGAAGAGCCAACGAAAAAGAGACCGCGATGTATATGGCCGCGAAAGTTGCAGAGATGGCTCTCAAGGACGCCGGAAAAAAACCGGAGGATGTGGATCTTTATATTCTCGCAAACTGGACCGATCGTTATTATCTTCCCGATCTCGCCCCCCAAGCGTCCAAATTATCGGGAACAAAAAACGCGCTCGCCTTTGACGTAAGCACGGCTTGTACCGGTTTTGTCCACGGAGTTCAGACCGCTTCCGCATTCCTAAGTTCCGGCAAATTCAAGAATGCGTTGGTCATCGGAAGTGAACGATTTTCGGTTCGAACACGCATGGGAGGTTACGGAGAATTCACCGCGGGAGACGCGGCGGCCGGAGTCTTCTTGGAATTTACGGGAGATAGGAATTTTGGAATCATCGACTCATTCTTACAAGACGACGGAGACCTTTCCGGGATCATAGTCACGGGACCGCCTCCTCAGAGTTATGTGAAAAGTTATCCGGAACTCGTCACAAACGCCGCGGATCTTACTCTCAAATCCATGGATCAACTCCTGGAAAAAAACGGTTTGACGATCGACGACATCGACTGGGTGATCCCTCATCCGGGGACGGACGTTGTGGTACAGGACGTTCTCAAAAGAACCAAATTTCCGAGAGAAAAAATTCTCATGAATTTTGAAAAGGTCGGAAACACATCCGCCGCTTCGATACCGATAGTCTTATCAGAATATTATTATAAAGGAATATTCAAAAAAGGAGACGTATTCCTCACTCCGGCCGTCGGCGGAGGATTTTATTGGGGAGGACTCCTATTTCGTCTCTAAAGAAAGAGAGAAAAAACAGGAAATAAAAAGATATGAAAATTGAAGGTTACGAACTAAAAGAAAGAATGAATTCGGATTCGTCGACGGAAGTTTACAAAGCCGTTCGAACCAAGGATGGGGTTCCGGTAGTCGTCAAATACATTCCCATCCTGGACGAATTACATCCTGCGGTCGTCAATTTAAGAAACGAATTCGAAATTCTAAATTATCTCGCATCCGAGAAGATGATCCACGCCTTCGCCATGGAAAAAATCCCGGAAGGATTCATTCTCGTCTTAGAATTCGTTCCGGGAGGAACCCTCAAACATTTCTCCGGAAAAAAACCGGTCAACCTGAAGGACTTTTTCAAAATTGCGATCGATCTCGCCGAAAGACTCGGGGAAATACATAATAAAAAAGTAATACATAAGGATTTAAAACCGGATAACATCATCTTCAATCCGGAAGGAAGTATATTAAGAATCGTCGATTTCGGGATTTCCACTCGTCTTTCCAAGGAAGAAACGTCCTGGTCCAATCCTAACCGATTGGAAGGAAGTATTCACTACGTGTCACCCGAACAAACCGGAAGAATGAATCGATCCGTCGACTACCGAAGCGATTTTTATTCCTTAGGAATCACGTTTTACGAACTCATCACCGGAAAACTTCCGTTTGAAAGCGAAGACCTTTTGGAACTCGTTCACTTTCATCTTGCAAAAGATCCCGCCGATCCGCGCAAACTCAGAAACGAAATTCCGGAAGCATTGTCCCAAATCGTATTAAAATTATTATCTAAAACCGCCGAGGATCGTTATCAAACTTCGGAAGGGTTAAAGGCCGATTTAGAAACCGTTCAGAAAAAATGGCTCGAGTCCGGAGACGTTCCTGCGTTTGTCTTAGGATCCAAGGACTATTCCCAAGAATTTAAGATCCCTCAGAAGTTGTATGGTAGAGAAGAATATATAAATTCACTATTAGGTGAATTTAAAAAAGTCACGGACACCGGAAGAACAAGCGTCGTTTTGATCGCAGGTTATTCGGGGGTCGGAAAATCCTCTCTCGTAAAAGAAATCAACAAACCTCTCACCGAATCCAAAGGTTATTTTGTATCTGGCAAGTTTGATCAATACAATCGAAACGTTCCTTTCAGCGCGATCATTCAGGTCTTTTCCAATTTGATCGAACAAATTCTCACGGAATCCCCCGAAAGAATCGAAGACTGGAAGAATAAGATCAAAGATACGTTAGGAAGCAATGGAAAAGTCATCACCGACGTTTTACCCGAACTCGAATTTATTATCGGTCCGCAAACGGCCGTAACCGAGTTGGGTGCCCAAGAAAATGCGAACCGTTTTTATCTGGTCTTTCAGAACTTCATAAAGATTTTTGCAAATCAAGAACACCCCCTCGCCATCTTTCTAGACGACTTACAGTGGGCGGACACATCGTCTCTGGAGTTAGTAAAAAACTTAATCGAAGACGTTTCCGTAAATTACCTTTTCTTAATGTTGGCTTACAGAGACAACGAAGTCGATTCCACACATCCGTTTTCGACTTTGGTTTCAGGTTTGGAAAAAGAAGGTTTCCGATTGGACAAAATTCTTCTAAAACCCCTCAGCCTGCAAAACGTAAACGAACTTTTGGCGGACAGCCTTAGAAGTTCTTCCGAAGAAACATTGAGTTTTGCTGAAATCGTTTATTCAAAAACGAGGGGAAATCCGTTTTTTATCAACGAACTCTTAAAACAATTATCGAAGGAAGAGATCATTTCCTATAAAAAAGGTGACTCTACGTTCAGCGGAAAGTGGATCTGGAATCTTGAAAAAATAAAAAACACAGACATTTCGGATAACGTGGTAGAACTTCTAGTAAGAAGAATCAAAAAACTTTCTCCGCGTACGCAGGAAACTTTAAAGTTAGCTTCTTGCATCGGAAGCAACTTTGATCTCGGAGTCCAATCCAAAATTTTAGGAACCACCCTAAAAGAAACTGCGGCGGCAATTTTAGAAACGATGGAAGAGGAATTGATAGTTCCTTACGGAGACAACTACCGATTGGTCGATTCGATGGAGGAAGTGGAAGAAAACAGAGAAAAAAACTTTCAGATAGCCAAGACGATCCTATTTCGTTTTCAACACGACCGTGTCCAACAAGCAAGTTATGAATTGTTAAGCGAAGCTCAAAAACAGACCACTCGATTAAAAATAGGAAGAATCCTCTTAGAAAACTTAAACGAAAAAGCGTTGGAAGATTCTATTTTCGACGTTGTAAATCATCTAAACACCGGTTCCTCCCTAATCACGAAAAACGAAGAAAAAAGAAAACTACTTCAGTTGAATATTCAGGCGGCCCAAAAAGCCAAACTCTCGGCCGCTTATAAACCCGCGAAATTATACTCCGAAAAAGCAAGAGAACTTCTTTTTGCGCTTCCGGAAGCGGAGAAGGGAGACAAGGAACTCTGGTCGAAAGAATACGAACTTGCGTATTCTGTTCACAAGGAATTAGCGGAAGTTCTATATCTCAACGGAAATTTTGAAGAATCACAAGAGATGATTCAGACCATCTTAAAACAGGCAAAAACGCCGGTCGAACAAGCAGAAGCCTACAACTTGCTGATGATCGAATATTCGGCTCAAGGAAAATTCGATCTCGCGATGCCAACGGTGATCAAAGCCTTAAAACCGTTAGGAATCGAAATTCCGACTTCAAACTTCGATAAGGTTGTGGACAAAGAAATCGAAGAGGTAAGAAAAAATTTAAAAAACAGAAGTGTAACATCGCTGCTAGACGAGCCTCTTATGACGGATGCAAACCATATCTGGGCTGTGAATCTGTTGATTAGCGCGATCCCGATGGCCTACAACAAGGAACCCGCCCTATTCCCTGTGATCTGTTTGAAGATGGCGAACTTACTTTTGAAATACGGAAATCTATCCGATTCCTACGGTTACTCCTGCTACGGAATGGTTCTTGTTGGGAAACTGTCCGATTACAAGGCCGCATACGATTTTTGCGAACTCGCCGTCAAACTCAGCGAGAAATATATGAACTCGGGCGGTTACACAAAAGCCGCAAACATATTGGCGAATTATTCTTCCTCGTTCGTAAAACACCTCAAGTTCTCCGAAGAAGTGAACATCAAATGTGTACAGGCCGCCTTGGATTCCGGAGAGTTTCTACACGGAAGTTATGCGGCCATGAACGATGCGTCTAACGTTCTTTTTCAAGGGAAAAATCTAGAAATTCTAAAACCTAAGATCAACCAACTTCTGAAATTCGTTAGAAAGGTGAAAAACAATCTCGCTATCGATACGATCTTAGGTACAACCTTGATTCTTTCCAATTTAAGAGGGGAAACGGGCGGCCATCTTGACTTTTCTTCAAACGAATATCAGGAAAAGGAATATATCGATCTTTGCAACGATCACCAAAGCTTGGCACCGATCTGTACGTTCAAAGTGATGAAGATACGATCATTATTGATGTATGGAGAATATCAACTGGCTCTTCAAGAATCGGAGGAAGCCAATGGTATGATCCTTTATCTCGGAGGTCAGTATGGCCCTTGGGAGCATAATTTTTTGTATTCCCTCACGCTTGCCGCGAATTATAAAAAAGTTACACCTGATAAGAAAAAAGAATATCTCAAAAAAATCCGTGAGAACCAAAAACAACTCTTGGTGTTAGCGGAAAGTTGCCCCGAAAACTTCTACCACAAACATCTCTTAGTCGAAGCGGAACTTGCAAGACTGGAATACAAAAATTGGAAGGCGGCGAGAACCTACGAAGCGGCGATCCGAGAAGCGAGAAAGAACGAATTTCCAAACGATGAAGCTCTTGCCTGCGAGATGGCCGCGACCTTCTGGCTTTCCAAAGGAAGTATCAAGATCGCCGGAGAATTTATCAACGAAGCCTTTCATCGTTACGGACTTTGGGGAGCAAACCTCAAACAAAGTATGCTCAAGTCCAAATATCCGGAGTTTATCCGCGAACGAGGAACCGGAACGATTCGAACCCACAGAACGATTTCGACCACGACTGCGGCGGCCACGGAAGTTTATTCGGGTCAGACCTTGGATCTTCAATCCGTATTAAAAAGTTCTACTGCGATTTCCGGAGAGATCAAACTGGAAAATCTCTTAGACAAGTTGATGAAGATCGTAATCGAAAACGCAGGGGCGCAGAGAGGAGTTCTCATTCTTAAAAAAGAAGGAAGGCTCTATGTGGAAGCGGAAGGTTCGATCACAAAGGACGACGTCGACGTTCTCACCGGAATTCCTCTCGGCAACAGTAAAAATCTTCCGATCTCTCTTATCTACTACGTGGAACGTACGAAGGAGAATTTGGTACTTAGAAACGCTAACCAAGACGAGAAGTTCAACAAGGACGAGTATATTAAGAATTCTAAAACTAAATCCGTTCTTTGTACCCCGGTGATCAAACAAGGAGAAATTTCCGGAATTCTCTATCTCGAAAATAATCTTTCGGAAGGTGCGTTTACTTCGGATCGGCTGCAGATCATGAACATTCTTTCCTCGCAAGCTGCGATTTCCATCGATAATGCGTTACTCTATGCGAATATGGAGGAGAAAGTCAGGGAAAGAACGAGAGAGTTGGCCCAGGCAAACGCGGACCTTGGATTAAAGAATCAGCATATCACAGACAGTATCACATATTCATTGAATATTCAACAGGCGATTCTTCCCTCCGAAACTCTTCTTGCAAAAAATCTAAAAGAGCAATTCGTCCTCTTCAGACCGAAGGATATCGTCTCGGGAGACTTCTATTGGTTCAGCAAAAAAGAAGGATCAATTTTTCTAGCTGCCGTCGATTGTACTGGACACGGCGTCCCTGGTGCTTTAATGTCAATGATCGGAAATACTTTGCTCAACCAGATCGTAAACGAAGCGGGAATCAAAGATCCCGGAAAGGTCTTAGAACATTTGAATAAGAATGTAA
>NZ_JAFFPU010000041.1 GCF_016919175.1 Leptospira ainlahdjerensis
TCTTTTTCCTCCTCTAAGATTCCCGACGATCTGACTTACTTGACTGTGGATATAATGTAGAAATTCCTTTCTTACATTTCGCACAAAATCAAATCCCCACTCCAACCCGTTTCTTCGAAACGTTCTTGGCGCGGAGATTTCTACGGCTCATGTAAGAAAGGAATTTCTACATTATATCCACAGTCAAGTAAGTCAGATCGTCGGGAATCTTAGAGGAGGAAAAAGATCGCACCGTCGCCAAAATTTCTTCGTTTAGATTTCTAGGATTTAGAAAGAAATTATTTTTCAAAACTTCCAGAAGTCTCCTTTCTCCGAAAATCTCCCTCTCCGGACTGAGGGCTTCCGTGACCCCGTCCGTATAAAAGAAAAATCGGTCCCCGGTTTTGAGCGCAATCGTATAGGTTTCGGGCTCGATCGTCTTCAACATTCCCAAGATCATTCCTCTTCCTTTTAGAAATTCCGGTTCCGCCTGATCTTCTCGAATCAAAACGGGCGGAGGATGTCCCGCGACTGAATATCGAAATTCTTCCTTTTCAAGATCGTATAAACAGACAAAAGCAGAGATGAAATTTTTCTCTAAGACCTGAAACATACGGTTGTTCAATTCGGAAAGGATACGGGAAGGTTCCTCCATCTTTCGACTCAGCTCCAAAAACGAAACCTTGAGCATCGAAGAAACCAAAGCGGAAGCTACCCCGTGTCCCAAAACGTCGCAGAGAATAAACATTATCTTTTTCTCATTTAGAATATGATAATCTAAAAAATCACCGCCGACCTGATCGACAGGAATATAAACCGAGTTGACTGACAAACGATGGATTCTCCCGTCGAGTTTAGGGATCAGTCTCGTCTGAAGATTCGCCGCCATTCCCAATTCCTCGTGAAGAATCCGATTTTGTTTTTTCAACTCTTCGGTTCTTTTTTCCACCTTAGCTTCCAGGGTGACGTTTAATTTTTTAAGTTCGGAATGGGCCCTCGCGTTTTGATACGAAATACTCACGGCTCCGGAAATCAAAAGTGCGAAAAAACCGTACTGGGATAAGAATATATTCTTACCGGAAACGTTATCCAAAACGACGTCGATGATCGCAAAAACCGCAAGTAACCCCACTCCACCCACCATGATCAACGCTTCCATGAGTTTTTTTCTCAACTCGGAATAAAAGATCGGAACCAGAAGTAAGAACATGGAAAACAAAATTCCTTCCCATGCATACACGAGCAAAACCCTCTGTGTCCCATCGAGTTCAAGAAGATGCAAAGCTCCGATCACAAGACTATACTTCATAATCATCTTAGCCGCAGTTCCGGTTTTTTTCCGAAACAACGCATACAAAAAATATAATATACAAGTCGGAAAAACCGTTTGAGCCAAAAAAAACGATCTTGACAAAACTCCAAAGGGAATGTCGATGTAATGCATCTTATGAAGAAGAGGGAGTCTCCAAAAAACGAAAAGAACGGCGGATAACGCAAGAAAAATACTAGCTCTGGAATAACGGTTGAGAGAATACGAAATAGACTGTTGTAAAAAAACTCCTAGGAATAAAACGATCAACACGAGTTGAAGAGCGTCTTCCTGAATCAAAGCGTCTTTGAGCTCGTCGAAGTCGCCTAACTTGGGAATACTCCTAAAAATTCCGCAGTGAAAACCGAGCTCTTGACATTCGATTTCGATTCGAATCGTATTTTTCTTTCCTCTTTCAACCCATTCGAGAGGAATTTTATACAATCGACTTCGAAACCAAGCGGGAGAATACGGATCGATCTCGCCCGTTTTACCGATCAGTTTTTCGTTAAAAAAAACTCTGTCGGCCGACTGAATTCTATCTAAAAAAATTCCTTGAGAACCGGAAGGCGCCGTATTCGGATATTCTATCGAGATCGTATAATAGCCCTTAAGCGGAATGTCCAAACCTTGGCTTGTTAAACCGACCCCCGGAAGAACGGGCTTAAAAATTCTACCGTCTACGTTATGATATTCCCATCCTTCGCTTAATAACTGAACCTTTTCCGGATCGATCGGTTCCGAGTATACTGCGAAGGGAATTAGACATAATAGAATTAATCCGAATAAAATCGGTTTCATACAAAAAGAGGGGATCAAACTAACTCCGCGTATGCGGCTGTAAAGTTAAATTTAGATTGGAAATAAAAGAATGAAAGAAGGCTACGAAGGAAAGAGCGTAGATTCCAGTTCTTCTGAGTTTTGTTTTTTCTTTTGAGAGGGAATGAAATCTAACGCGGACTCGGGAATCTCTCTTATTGCTTCAAACAAAAGATCTCGGGAATAATCGGAAAACATTTTCTCGGTAAGAATTCTTCGATAACTGCGCGCGCCCTTCTCCGCGTGAAACAAACCCAAAAGATGTTTTAAAACAAAGTGAGGTTTTGCATTCGTGTTGTTTAAAAGAAAACGATCGATATAATCCTGCATTCGTTTCAGAATTTCTCTTCGACTCAAAGGCAAAGTATCGTCTTGAAAAAACAAAGAGTCGATTTCCGAAAAAAGAAAGGGCGTTTCATAAGCGGCTCTTCCGATCATCACTCCGTCGTTCTTCTTCAATCTTTCTCGAATTTCTTCGTAAGATCGGATTCCTCCGTTGATTTCAACGATCAGATCCGGAAACGTTTGTTTGATCCGTTCCACGTCCAAATAACGCAAAGGAGGAATCTGTCGATTTTGTGCTGGAGAAAGACCTCCTAAGATCGCGATCCTAGCGTGGATGATAAAACGTCTGACGCCGGCTTTCTTTACCGTTTCCACAAAACGACAGAGGTCTTCAAAAGTTTCCTTTCCTGGAATCCCGATTCTACACTTAACCGTTATAGGAATGGAAACGGACGCGTCCATAGCGGCAACGAGCTCGGCGACCTTCTCCGGGGTTTCCATAAGACAAGCGCCGAAGTTACCTTCTCTCACACGATCGCTCGGGCAACCTACATTCAGATTGACCTCAGAATATCCGTAGTCTTCACTGATCTTGGAACATTCCGCAAGGGACTTTGGGTTATCACCTCCCAACTGGATCGCAAGCGGTAATTCTTCCGGATTGTAAGATAAGAATCGTTTTCTATCTCCGTGAAGAATCGCGCCCGTATGAATCATCTCCGTATAAAGAAACGTATGTTTGGAAATCATTCTAAAAAGAAAACGGAAATGACGATCGGTCCAGTCCATCATAGGAGCCAGAGAAACCGGATACGGTTTAGGAATTTTTGCGTCGATCTCGATCATACAACTTCCTACCAGATTTTTTTTTCTACGGCCTTCGGTCAAGGATCCTCCGTCCTACCTTCGACTGGCCATCACGCGGGAATCGAAAAACGATGACTTTCCCGAAGAGAAATCTCCGATGTTCCGCCGTCTTTCGATTCTCGGCCCCAAGAATACGAATTTCGTTTTTCCTGATTCTTCTTTTTTTCCAATATTCTTGTAGAACCTTAGAATCTTTTTTTGAAACGATCGTGCTTACGGGAGGTGTGGATTCCACACGTTTGACTTTTTCCACACACTATAGTCCTTTGGAAAACCTAGTTCGTACCGCCGCGGGAAGTAAGGAAGTCGCTGACACGGATCGACGCGTAAACCAAGATCCGTTTAAATCGGTGCCGTTTTATACGATCGGATCGATTCCAAGAAGAATTCCGGGAACTCCGTTCGAAGGATATATGAAGGTTCTAAACTACATGGCCTACGGATTTACGCTGACCGCGCCGAGAACTTTTCGAGGAAATTTATTGAACTTTCCGGACGACGGACGTGTTGCGGCTAACGTTTTAGAACATGTCGTTTACGGCCTCTATCCTCTTCCGGATCCCTTCGGAAGAAAAGCCGAATATCTCTACGCGGACTATCAGGCTTATGCAACGATCTATCTCGCGTTTTTGGAATTTCTAAATTGGAATTTAGGGATTGGAATCAATGTAGGATTCAGCATCTACGACTTCGACGTATTGGAAAAAGAGTTGAGAATCTCCTCAACCAGAAATCGAGTTCGTTTCGTTTCCGGACTTCGATTGTTATACGAATACAATATCGGAAGATTTTTCGAAGATTCGATCTTTTATAATACTTATCTTTACTTTGAAGTTTCGAATCTTTCGACTCTGGAAAGGGATCCGATCAAACAAACGATTCCGACTTCCACCGGAGGAGCCGTACCCGATCTCTATCTCACGATGGACACATATCGAATCGGAGTTCGAAAAGAAATTCAATTGTCCCCTCCCCAATCCGAAGAATCCTTGAGAAAAGACAGTGGCCCTGCGCGGGAATCTTCTCCGCCGAAACAAACCGAGCCGGTGCCGCCTAGAATCTGATGTTGTCATGGAAAGAAAATCTAACTCCGGTCTCCGAAGAGTTCGGAGACATTTACTTTTCTCCGGAAAACGGCTTGGAAGAAACCAAACACGTCTTTATCGAAGGAAACAATCTCACACAAAGATGGAAAGATCCGAGTCTGCAAAATTCGTTTGTAATCTTAGAATTGGGATTCGGAACCGGTCTCAACTTCCTAACGACTTGGAAAGAATATTCCGAACACAAAAATCGTTTTCGACTTCATTATATTTCCGTTGAAAAGTTTCCTCTAAACAAGGAGGAAATCTCCAAGGCCCTCTCGGTTTTTCCGGCGCTTCGAACGATCCAGGAAGAATTTCTCGATTCTTATCAAGACCTCGTTTCCGGAATGAATTACTTTCGATTTCAAAACGGAAAGATACATCTAACACTTTACCTCGGAGACGTCAAAGACGCGTTAGCCGAAATCTCAGGAAAAGCGGACGCGATCTTTTTGGACGGATTTGCACCTTCCAAAAATCCGGAGATGTGGGAAGAATCAAACCTGATCCGACTAAGACGTGTTTGCAAACCGGGAACCACCTTCTCAACGTTCACGGTTGCAAGAATGGTTCGTGACTCTTTGACGACCTGCGGATTCGAACTCGAAAAACGGCCCGGATTCGGAAGAAAAAGAGAAATGCTCGCGGGAAACTATTCTCGAAACGAAAACGACTCGGAAGAATCCACTCCCAAAGAAAAACCTTGGTGCAGACGTTCTTTTTCCGATCGAGAAACAAAAACCGCCGCTATCATCGGAGCCGGAATCGCGGGTTCAGCCTTGGCGTATTCCTTAACGGAACGAGGAGTTCGAGTGACGTTGATTGACCCTTCCGGGATCGCAAACGAAGCCTCCGGAATTCCAGGAGCGATTTCCCATCCTCATATCACGAAACTTCCGACTTCCGCGAGCCTTTTCACGTTACGCGCCTTTCGATACGCCTTGCAGTTTTTATCTTCTTTTGCCGGTAAAAAAGAATTCGAAGCCTCAGGTCTTTTTCACGGAGTCACCGAGGAGATGAGTTCCGAAAGATTTCGGAAGGGACTGGAGAATCATCACCTTTCGGAAAAGATCGCGGCTTGGAAAGAAATATCGGAAAACTCACGAAAAGAAAACGATCTTCAAGAGGAAATCGGAGAAGGTGTTTTTTTTCCGAAAGGATTCTGGACGCAACCGAACTCGATCGCGAAAAAAATGGCGAACCGGTCTACGATCGAGTTGATCCGAAAAAAAGCGGTTCTGGTTCAACCAGACGGAGACGGATGGAAGGTCGTATTATCGGAAACCGAAGGAAAGATACATTCTGATTGTGTTATATTCTGTAATTCTTATGGAATTGGAGAGCTTTTAAATCCCATTTTAGGGGAAGAATTTCTACCGATCAAAAAAGTCCGAGGACAATTATCGGTTTTAAGAGAAACAAAAACTTCCTCCCGATTTCCAAATATTCTCTGCGCCGAACATTATCTCACTCCCTCCATCAATGGAGAACATATCCTCGGTTCCACATTTGACGAATTTGATCTCGATCCAAAAACGAGAACAAAGGACACAAAGGAACTTCTACAATACGTGCAAAAAAAGTATCCGAGCCTTGGATGGAACGAAGAATCGATCGTTTATGAAAGAGTAGGATTTCGGGCGCAAACTCCGGACCGTTTCCCGATTTTAGGTCCGGTCTTTTCCCCTCAAGATTTCACAAAACGGTATCAAGGAATCGAACTTCCCCGCAACCGCAAACAAAGTTATCCGGTCTTAAAAACGATTCCCGGTCTTTTTGTTTTCGGGGCTTTGGGTTCTCGAGGAATTTTAAGCTCTTTTTTGGGTGCGGAGATTTTAGCCTCTTTGATACTGGATGAACCCGCTCCCGTCGAAACCTCGTTATTAGAATCCTTGCATCCGAGTCGATTCTTATATCGAAAAATTCGAACCCAAGGATAAATCCTCGAACCTTTGTCGGAACGCGGACGAGAACTTTCTCTCTTGCGAGGAAGACGGCGATTTCGGAATTAGATGAGCGGGAGAATTCCGACGATTTGCGGAAAAAAATAAATATCGATCCACACGGTTCCAAATCCATTGAAAGAAATTTACGAAAACGGATTCTATGAACTCAGAAGCAGACAAAAAGTTTAAAGATTTAGAATCGGCTCTCAAAGAAGTCTGGGGGCTTTCTCATTTTAGAAAGGGGCAAAAGGAAGCGATCGAATCCGTAATCGAAGGAAACGACACGTTAGTCATCCTTCCCACTGGAGGAGGCAAGTCACTTATCTATCAGCTCCCGTCGGTTTTAGAGGAAGGATCTCTCACACTCGTCATATCTCCTCTGATCGCTCTTATGAAAGACCAAGTGGATTCTCTCAAAGCAAAGGGGATCACGGCGGAATATTGCAATTCCACACAGGACGACCTCGAACAATTGCGGATTCTGAGCCGGGCAGTAACCGGTAAAATCCAAATTCTTTATTTGTCTCCGGAAAAAGCTTTGAGCAGACAGGTGCTCGAAATTCTTCCCAAACTTCCTCTCAAAAGAATCGCCGTAGACGAAGCTCATTGTGTTTCCCAATGGGGCCACGACTTCAGACCCGAATACAGAAAACTCTACGAACTCCGGGATAAATTTCCGAAAAAAATTCCGGTCATTGCGTTAACCGCTACAGCTACACAAAGGGTCATCAAAGACATTTCCGATTCATTGGGACTCAAAGAACCGGCGCTCATCAAAGGAAGTTTTTACAGGGAAAATTTGAACTTCTCCATTCTTTTTCCTCAAAACGAGACCTTCCGTGAAAGCCAACTCTTGAAAATTCTCATCCGAGGTAATTTTCAAAAATCGACGAGCGGAAGAGCGATCATCTACTGCGCGACGAGGCAGAAGGTGGAATCAGTTTATGATTTCCTAAAGAAGAATGGATTCAAAGTCGGCAAGTATCACGCGGGAAGAACCGATTCAAGTCGAGAAAAAGCGCAGGACGGTTATTCCACCGGAAAGACAAACGTTCTCGTCGCGACGAATGCGTTCGGAATGGGTCTCGATAGCCCTGACGTAAGAATGGTGATTCATTACCAGACCCCAGCGTCTCTGGAAAGTTATTATCAAGAAGCGGGAAGGGCCGGAAGGGACGGAAAGGACTCGGATTGTATTCTATTCTATCATCCATCCGATCTTGTTACGCAGAGTTTTATCATCGGAAAAGAATCCAATCGTAAGGGAGGAGAAACTCTTCTTTCTTACGTGAAAGAATACGCAATCTCCAATCAATGCAGACAACAAATCCTTTGTTCCTATTTCGGAGAAGAAATCCCGGAATGTAAAACCTGCGATATCTGTTTAGAGAAAGAATCCGAAGAGGAACTTCCGATTTCAGGAAGAGAGGAATTTCTCCAAAGGGAAGAAGAAAAAAAACAAAAAAAAGAACAAAAGGAAAAATACGATTTTTCAAAGGAAGAATTGAGAACGATCGAAGAATTGCTCGAACTCATTCCGGGAAAATTCGGAAAAAGAATGATAGCCGGAGTTTTGAGAGGTTCGCGCTCGAACGAAATTCTTAGAAAAAAATTGGATCGAACTCCGATGTACGGATCCTTACGTTCTATTTCCGAAGAAGCCATCTTAAGAATCATAGACGAATGGATCTCCGAAAAAAAAGTAAAAATCGTCGGAGATAAATATCCGAAACTCATCCTCGCTTCCACTGTGATCGTAAAGACTCCCCGCAAAAAAAAGGAAGAGGACTCGAACTCAGAACGAAAAACGATTCCGGCAAAAAACGTAGTCCAAGAACTCAAGAACTTTCGAGATAGAGAAGCAAGAAGAAGAAAGTGGAAAAAGTTTATGGTTCTCCAAAATCCTGTGATCGCGGAAATCGCCAAGTCAATGCCCGAAACTCCGGAAGAACTTTCTCTCATCAAAGGAATGGGTTCCGCCAAAGTCGAAAAATTCGGAAATGATATTTTAAGAATATTAGAAAAATGGAAATAACTTCGAATCTTCCTCTACGGAATGCGATCTCTTCTAAATTCGTAACACTTTCAGAAAAAATTTCCTGGTTTAACCTATTTTGCCCTTTCAGCGTTTTTGTCATTGTTCCATCTTAAAAAAAGAAGGAGATCCTACAACGGATGAGTTTCAGATCTATATGCGCATCCAAAAACTTTCGATACTCTACGGCTAATTTCAAAGTCTGATTTTTTTATCAAAAAAATTGTCTCAATTTAAGTAATAAGGCTCTTATCTTTAAATACGCTCAGATCCTTCCTACAATCGAAGCTCATTCTTTTTTCGAGAAAGTTTAATTTTTTAATTTTACGCAGTAATAATGTGGATCTCGGTGTCGGTACCGAAGTCGTCGCTTTTCAGCAAAAGGGAATTTTTTTTCCAAAGCTTGTCTCAATCGTTTTCGAACCTCTCTATATTTCTTTTGTGATTTCATTGGAGGTTAAGACGATGAAACAAGACAAGAATAAATCTCACAGAAGAATAATGCAGATTACGGCTTTTGCAACCACTCTGTTGTTCTCGATTACGAGTTGCAAAAAGGACAAAAAAGACGATACGAATCTATTGTTGATGGCGGCATTATTAGGCGGCAATAAGGCCGAATTCAAACTTACGAATTTGAACAAAATGGCCACGGGCAGAATTGGAAGCTCTCAGCAGGATAGATCATTACTTTATTCGAATCAGCTGGTTGATCTATCTGGAAACGATCCGTTACAATATGGAGACGGGGAAGCCGATGGTTTTACGGATCATTTCATGACTCCAAATTCTGCCGGCATAGAGGTTTGCCAAATCGTTGCGTACAAGTCGGTTGCAAAGGGAGGTCCCGCACCGGGAACTGAAACTTTGAAAAATATAAACTGGAGCTTGCGCTTCGGTGGAGGTGAATACGGGCCTTGTTCGGGAATGTGGCCTGTCGGACTCACGGGTGGACAAAGTCAATTTTTAGATCTTCACAATCCGATTCCAAGTGAACTCTTGCAGGACTTTGATAGAATCGGAATCGTAGCCCACTCTTTCGTTTACTATTTGTCGACGGAACAAACATCCGATTCTTCTTATCGTTATGTAAGTTTATTTTTGAATAATTTAATTAAGGAAAATAATATCGTAGGTGGTAGCAGAAGAGGACGGGTCGGTACGAAAATATTTTCGAAAGGTTGTCCTGAAACATTGGTTTCTTCTAATAGATATATTTTCTTCAATCCAATGGAAATGATGTCTGCACAAGACTGTAGAATCTCGGAAGCAATGATCGATTCAAAAAACGGATTATTCCTAACGAACTTGCCCTCAAAGGAAAATTTTTATAATCCGCCTATGTTTTCCGGTTCCGCTTATTCGGAAGAACTTAATTTAGAATACAAATTGTCTCCTTCGGTGGCAGCAATGGATCCAAAAGATCCTTATATCATAGTAGTGCCGTTCGATACTTCGAAAGCAGGTGGAGGAAAGATATTGTTTGAGGTCTCCGTCGATAACGTCCTATTCTGGGACTCGAACGATGGAAACAATACATTTTCTCCTGAATCTGAGGTCGCCGATAGACCGAATGGGACAAGTGGATCAGAAAATCTTACAAACAATGCCAGAAAAAACCTGATCTTCAATTTACCCACGATAACAAGTTCGCTAAAATAAGAGACCAGGATTCGCAATGTGACTTCGAACACAGAAAGGAAAAAACTCCTTTCTGTGTTCGAATTTGAAAATCTCATCTAAATCAATGTCAGAACATGCAAACAATTTATAATACGAAAACGTATTTCAGATTTCAAAGTATTTTGAGAAAAGGCAGTGAATTTCCAAAAGATAAATTGCTAGGTTAAAAATAAAAATTGCCTCGATTAAAACCCGACTAAGGATTTCCATTACGAAAAAGGATGTCTCGTTGAATTTCAAAATGGATGAGAAAATATTCAAGAGTTTCGCATCCTCCCGGATTTTTTATGCATTTGAAAAGAAAAGGTTAAAATGAAGTTAAGTCCAGACCACGATTTTTCTTTGTTTTACCAAAAATACAATGAGGCGATTTATAAGGTCATTCGATATCTATCGACCGACCCCGATGAAGTCGAAGACATAGCGCAAGAGGTATTTATCAATCTCTACAGAGCTTTTCCCAATTTTTCGGAAGAAAGGGGGACTTTTTATACTTGGGCGGCGGCCATTGCAAAAAATACCTACTTCACCTATCGTAAAAGTCGTAAAAAGGATTTGATTCTTGAAGAAAATGCTTCAATAGAATCACTCCGTGTGAAAGATGATTTTATACAGGATTTAGAGACTAAAATTTTAGAGGAAGAATTGAGAGAAATTGTCTCTTCTCTTCCGGAACCGGAAAAGAGCATTATCCTTCTGAAAGAATTCAACAATTACACACTGGAGAAAACCTCGCAGGCTCTGAATATCTCTTCGAGAACCGTCAGTAGAAAATTATTAAAAGCCTTGGATCTCCTCCGAGAAGAATTAGAAAGAAGAAAAGTGGCTTTGTAAAGATGGAAAGAAACGATTTGTCAGAAGAATTCGAAGACCTCGTGTCCTTAACCCTCTTCGGTGAAATCACGGAAGAACAAAAAGGACGATTGGATCAAATCGTTCATCAAGACCCGTCCTTGAAAGGACGTTACGAAAACTATATAAGAATGCAGGAAGGATTAAAACTTCATAAGGAGGCGCTTTTCAAACCTGTAGACGATCGTTCCAAAATGACTTCTTTCCAAATGTCTAAAAAGAATATTTTTAGAAATCGCGCCCTTCTCTTAGCAGCCGCCATTCCTTTGATCGTTTCCATCTATCTCTTGATCAGATTTCAAATCCCCTCTCAAACCGACTCGATCGTGATCCAAACGTTGGGCGATTGTGATCCGCAATCCGTCGCAGCAGACTGGATAAGAATGGATGAGAATCACTTCTGCGACGTGAAACTTCTTCGAACTCAAGGTTTGATTCAATTTAGAATTTTTCCCAATTCGGCGGTAAAAATTTTAAGCCTCCCGAAAACAAACGGCGAAAAAGAGTCCTTGTCTTTGTATTTTGAAAAGGGAAGCCTTTTGTTAAACGAAACGATCGTCACCCAAGACAAAACAAAAATCTTCTGGAATGGAACTCGGATCGAGCTGTTGGGAACAAAAGTTTTGATCGAAGATTCCAAAACAGGTCGAAGCCTCAAGGTTTGGGACGGTTCCGCATCGGTTCGTTCGGGAATTAGATATCTGCTTCCATTCTTACTTTTTCCACCTAAGGACTGGACTCAAACCATCGGTGAAAAAGACAAAGATTTGTTAAACGACATCAGAAATGAAATAGTTTCGGATTCCATTCTGGAAACAAAACCGTTCTTGTTTACCGGGGATTCTAAAATTCTTTTTGGCGACCCAAACGGTTTCGATTCGGACCAAAAAAGAAAGCTGGAAGAACTGCGGAAAATTAAAAACATTCTCACGCTCGATCTCAATCAAAACAAAACTACGAAGTTTACTCCACAAAATCTCAAGGAACTTGAAAAGGTTTTGCAAAATTTGGGAAGTTTACAAATCCCTGATCTCGGAGAAAAAGCTGCGGAACCGGTCATAAACGATAAAAAAGAAAAAACTTCAGTCCGCGCAGAAAAGATAAAGTTCGAAAAGGAAGAACCGATTCGACTGGGCAATAAGACGATCAAACTCAAAGATGGATCGGAGTGGAAAGGAAATCTCATTCAATATGAAAATCAGTATGTCCTTGAAATCGAAGGTACAAAAAGAATCATCAAAGCCGAAGACGTAGAATCCATCTCATTCTAGATCAAAAGACTCCGTGAAAAATTTTCTTATTGTACATCGGTTCCGAATTCTAATTTGGATTCTTTTTTTATTTCTGATAATAATTCCAAAACTGATCTTCGGAAATTCGGTTCTCTTAAAAGACGGCTCCGTTTTAAAAAACGTAAAAACTACATTAAGAGAAGATCATGTGTTGGTGGAGGACCAATTCGGGAAGGTCGAAAAAATCGATCTTCAGCTTGTGGAAAAAATTCTCGTATCGGAAATTAAAAAAGAAGAAACTTCGACTCCGAAAGATTTCAAAAAATTCTACTTTTCCCTGATCGGGGCTCAGTGGAATTCCCGCGTTACCGAATCGATAAATCTAAATCGTCATTATACGTTTACTGATTTGATCACAACCACCCTCTACATCGATCCCTATCTTGAAAAAAAGTATTCCTTAAAAGTTCAATCCGTTGGCTTGCAAGGGGAATACCGTATCAATTCCAATTTCGGGTTTTCCCTCGCCTTGGAACATAATAGCTTCCTATTTCCGGAAACCGCAATCTCTCCGTTAGTCGGAATCGTAACGAATTCGAGTTTAAATACGATGCCGGAATATCAAACGTTAGCCGCAATCTCTACAACTGCTCTAATTCTCAATCTCAATTCGGGCGGATACAAAGGAGACAAACAATCCGGTTCGAAGTTCACCGTTTCGACACTCTCTCTTTCACCAAGTATTCGGTATTTTTTTCCGATTTCGGAATCGATATCCTGGTTCGCCCAGGTCGGAGTCGGATTTGGAAGAAGTTACGAGAGCGGGATTTATTCCAAACAATTGACCTACGGAGCCGCGTTGATAGGAACCGGTCTACAAGTGGAAGTTCGGTCTTATTTTTTCAACCTGACCTTTCAGTATAGAACTACCGATTTGAACGCATCCGTTCACTCTTATCGGTTCAACGAACCTTTGGTTTTAGTCGGTATCGGTATAAGAATGTAAAAAACCGGATAAGGCGGTTTTTGAAATCCACTCCGTATAAGAAGTATTCATTAAAACAAGGAAGAAAATAAATATTTTAAGAATATTAGAAAAATGGAAATAAGCTCGGTTCTTCCTCGACCAGGTTCGGATGAGAAAGGCTGATTCCCAAAAGCCGAATCGCTTTGTTTGCAACCGATTTTCCGTCCTTAATTTCCATAAATTCCTCCAAAAGCGAAGAAGCGATATGGAACAAATCGTCTGCCGTAAAAATCGTTTCGGGAAGAGTTTTGGACCTCGTTTTCAAAGTAAAATCGTGGAACTTGATTTTCAGAGTTAAGGTTCTTCCGGAAAAATCCCGTTTTTTCAAACGCCGTTCCACTTCGCCGGAAACGTATTTGAGTTGGTTGAAAAGATCTTCTTTTTCGATTCGATCCTGATCAAAAGTGATTTCCGCACCGAGAGATTTTCGTTCTCTCGAAGATTCCACTTCTCTGTCGTCTTCTCCTCTCGAAATTTTATAATAATAGATTCCCATCTTTCCGAAGTGTTGTACGAGTTCTTCGATACTTTTTGTTCGAAGATCCTTTCCGGTCCGGATCCCCAATTCTTCCATTTTTTGAGCCGTCACTTTACCAACTCCGTGAAAGCTACTCACTGGCAAAGGTTCGATAAACGAGACGACGTCTTCCGGTAAAACGACTGTGAGTCCGTTCGGTTTATTTTTTTCGGAAGCCAACTTGGCGATAAACTTCGAATTGCCTACGCCGGCGGACGCTGTAAGGTTAGTTCGTTTTAGAATTTCACTTCGAATCTCCTTTGCGATCGTGACCGCATAAGGAATATTCTTTTTATTGAATGTAACATCCAGATAACCTTCGTCCAAGGACAACATCTCAACTCGATCGGTGTATTCTAAAAATATTTCTTTGATTTGTCCGGAAACTTCCTTATAAGCTTCGAAACGAGGAAAGACAAAAATCGCCTGAGGAGCCAGCTGAGCCGCCCTCGAACAAGGCATTGCGGAACGAACGCCGAACTTTCTCGCTTCGTAAGAAGCAGCCGCCACAACTGATCGACTTCCGGGGGGACCGCCTACGATCAAAGGTTTCCCCTTATACTCTGGAAAATCCCTTTGTTCCACGGAAGCATAAAAGGCATCCATATCCACGTGAATGATTTTTCGTGGTTCCATCTTCTATTTCAGGTCAAATTATAAAATACTATACATTTGTAACCTATTTTTTAAACAGGCTTTTTTCCTTCTGTTCGAATTAGCGTCAAAACTCGAACCGACCTGGCCCCGTTTTCTAAGAGAATTCTCGCGAGTTCGTTTGCAGAAGCCCCGGTTGTAAACACGTCGTCCAAAAGAAGGTAATCTCCTTCTAAACTTCCTTTATACTCCTCTTTGATTTGGAATGCAAGCCTTGCGTGGATAAATCGATCGGCGTAACTTTTACCCGCCTGTTTTTCTCGGCTAATCTTGACGACTGGCGCGAGCAACGGAAACGGAAACGGAAGAAATTTTCGCAATCTTTTCAGGGCGAAGTCGTAGGATTCGAAAGGTTTTTTTTTCTTTTTTTGATACCAACGTGTTTGTGTCGAAGGCATCACGACAATTCCCGAGAAGGAAATTTTTTTCCAAGAAACGAGTTCTCTTTTCATTCCAAGACTCAGATAAACCGAAAGTAAATAGACCGATTGAAATTTTACGAAGTTGACTACCTTTGCCAAAAACGGAGTTCTACTTCTTAAAAATTTTAATTCCTCGAAAAAAAAATTTCTGGAAGAACAGAAGGAACATTCTTCTCCCGGATTCCATTCTTTGCAGATTTTACATTCCGTTCCTTGGAACGTTACCGGGTTTCGATTTTCGTTGTGACAGAGTTTGCAGACGCCGATCTTGGAGGAAAAAAAATCGTGACGTCCGCAAAACTCACAAGAAGAAGGGAGAAATAAATCGAAGAATTTCCAAAAGCCCATAACCGAATCGGTTCTCGGAAGAGTGAGAAGAGAATAAAAAAGCCCGGAAAATCCGGGCTTTTTTGCCACCTTGAAAAAAAAATGAATTCTTATCTTCTTGGAGGGGTGGAAGTTGTAGGCGCTGGAGCCGGTGCAGGTTGAGCCGCTGGCTGAGTGTTGCTGCTGGAACCTGCATCCACTTTACGAATTTCCGTAGTCGGAGGATTTACATCCACGGAAAAGCTGACTTTTTTCGTTTCGCTTTCGTTTCCAACATTGTCAACCGCCTTTGCTTCGATTGTGTGCTCACCTTGAGAATCGATCACGATCGATTCTGCATAAGGAACGAAATCGGCGGCATTGTCGACTTTGATCAGAATTCTTTTGATTCCGGATTGTCCGTCTAACGCCTTGATGGTGAAAGAGTTTCCTTTTCTGGAATACGTTTTTCCGTCGATGATCACAAGAGGAGTATTTCCTTGAATTTCAACTTCCGGTTTTACGTCGTCCAGGGTAACCACCAGGATCGCTTCTGAAGTCGAGTTTCCGGAATTGTCCACTGCGGAATACTTGATCAGATTTACTCCGGCTTTCTCAAGTTTGATAGGCTGGTTGTCGTAAGTTTTCAGATCCCCGCCGTTGATGGAATACTTTACTTCTTTCACTCCGGAAAGACCGTCGATCGCGGTGATAGTATAAGTTACGTTCTTAGAACCGTAATTGTATCCGTCGAGATTGTAAAGAATTTCGCTCGGAGCGATTTTAACGGTAGGAGCGGTGTTATCCACCACTACGACGAGAGCCTTTGCAGGTTCTTTGTTTCCAGCTTTATCCACAGCTCTGTAAGTAAGACGGTTTACACCTTCTTTCAGAATTGCGATCGGAGAAGTATATTTTGCGTAATCAGCATCGCCGATCTTGTATTCAATATAATCCACTGTGCTGGAATCGTCTTTTGCGGAAATTTCAAAAGAACTTTTAGAGTTCACGTAAAGATCTGCATTCTTTACTTCATCACTTTGAGTATTTCCCGCATTTTTAGTGCTAGCCGCAGGCGCGGTTGCCCCTGTTTGCCCTTGGGTCGTTGCCTGAGGGGTAGAATTTTCGTCCAGATCTTCCTGAGCTACGAGAGCCACGGAAAAGGACATTAAAAAAGCGATTGCGAGTCTTGCGAGATAAGAACCCTTCATTTTACACTCCTATGAATTAGGTTAATTAGTTTTTTGACGATATTCGGATAGTGGAAACCTTTGGAAGAAGCGTGTCAACTGATTCTAAGAAAAAAAAATCCTTCCGGCCCATGAGAGAGACCGGGATTCAAAATTACGTTCTCTTCGTGATGCTGCTTTTTTTCAAACTGTCCGATGCGGTGGACGCTCAGGAAAAATCACCGGCGGAAATTTGGAAACAAGTGGTCGTAGAGGATTTTGAAACCAAAGAATGGAATACGAAAAATCTCAAGACACGATTGGCGGAAGAATACTTTCCGGACATAAGAACCTCCTCTCTTTTGCTCAGTCCGGAGCGCAATTCTTCCAAAAGTCTTCTTTTGGAAGTGCCCGCAGAAAAAAATCAATCCTTTGAAATCCTCTGGGAATCTCCTTGGAGAACCCGAGGTTTTGTTCAGGAATTCCAATTTCACGTCTATTCCTCCGGTTCCGGCGCCTCACTTTACGTTTTGTTAAGAGATTCTACTTTAGAAGTTAAGAAAATACTAATTACCCATCTGAGTTTTGAAGGATGGAAAAAGATCAAACTCAACGTGGTGAGAAAGATCAGACAAGACGATATTATTTTTACGAAACAAGCCCCCGTGGAATTTTTAGGACTTCTCTACGAAGCTCCTTTCGAGATGAAACGGGGAACCAGGGATCTATTCGCGATCGATGACATTCTCGCGATCATTCGAGACAAGAATCGAATGTTTCCAAACGATAAAACTTTAGTCCGTTAAACAAAACCGATTTTTATAAAAGAAGAATGTTTTGAGTCCTTTGTCCTATCCTGCGACCGCAATTTTTTAGAAATTAAATTCCTTTTTTTTAATATACTATCTAAGACGAAATTCGAAGAAGGGATTCTTTTTCGAAATAAAATCGTTTCAAAGTTTTTAGTTTCCGGTTTCCTAACAGATCGAGAGCAAACTTCTCACCTCGGATAGCTATCCCATGAATTGAGAGGAACTGCAAGGAGAATTGTCCGACAAGTAAGAATTTTGTAGGAATTCCTAGATAAGAATTTTTTCTTGTGAAAAGTTTGATTTTCTGATAGAGGAAAGTCTCCGGATTTTTTCCCGCCACCCACCCCTCCACCCAAGATCAGGGTGGGGCCCGCGACTTTTACAGAAGAGTTGTCGGAGTTCCGACGGATTCTTCCTTAAAATTTCAGCCAACTTTTAGGGAAGGTTATTCTCTGGGTCGGAATGGAATTCTGATTTGGAGCCTTTGGGAAACTCTAAAAATGCGGGAACTCTTCGCGCATTTCGAATAAAAGAACGATGTGCACTTTTACGAAAAATCAATGAGATACAATTTGTGGGAGCTTATAGGAATTGATTAGAACTTTATAAACCGGATTTTTTCATATAGGTATTCGGATAAATTTTTAGATCTTTATGAGCGGTATCTTTTGCAAAGAAAGGGTAAGAAAAAACTCTCCGATCAAAAAATTCGAACGATCCAAAAACGCAGGTTCGGCTGCGATCTACGAGATCGGAAGACGAACAAAAAACTTGGTCCCGGAAGAAGAAGTTTCAAAATGAATACTACCGCCGTGGGTCTCGATGATTCTACGTGCAATGTCCAAACCGAGACCGGAACCTTCTCCTTGAGCCTTTGTGGTAAAAAAAGGTTCGAAAATTCGATCCTGCGCTTGCGGAGGGATCCCTGGTCCGGAATCGGAAATCACCGCTTCCAACTCGTTTTCGCCGTTTTTGCGAACCGTTATTTCAAGAACACCTTTGAAGGACATCGCCTGTACCGCGTTGTAAATAAGATTTGTCCAAACGTGAATCAAATCATCCGCATAACCCTGAATAGGTGGCACTTCATCGTAGTGTTTTCTAATTTCTACCCCGGCCTTTAATTGATTTTGATAAATCGTAAGGACCGTTTCCAAACTTTCAGGAAGGCTCACGGATGTTTTGATTCCCTCCGAACCGAAATGAGAGAATTTTCGAAGCGCAAAAACAACCTTTGAAGTTCTGTTGACAGACATGTCGATCAACTTGGAACTCTTGGCCGCCTGAATCTCCTGCATCGCGAAGTTTAAAAGAATCGGAACGAATTCTCCGGAGAATAAATTCGGAAATTCTTCCAAAGAGTTTTCCAAACCGGATTCCACCAAATCCTGGGCGATGGAATGAGCGTTGTCGATATTCTTATCTTTGAGTTTTATCTCCAGTTCCTTGATTCTGGAACGGACTTCCTTTGGGGAAAGAATTTCTTGATCTCTTTTACCTTTGTTCATAAAGGCGAAGAGTTCCTTTAAAACCGAAATATCCAAACTCTGAATGATATCGGAATGACTGGACAAACGATCGGTAGAATGGTCGAAATAATTCTGAATCGAATCGTTGGCGGCTTTGATGACTCCGATCGGATTGTTGATTTCGTGGGCGATTCCGGCGACTAACTGTCCTAAGGCGGCCATCTTTTCGGAAACGATCAGCTGGTTCTGTGTTTTCTTTAAGTTCTGAAGAATCTCCTCCAAATCCTGCTTTTGTTTTTCGATCAGTTCTTTTTGATCCGAGATTTCCTTATTCAATCTTCTCAAAGCCTCGGCTTCTTTTTTTTCGGAAATATCCTTTACTAGATTGATTACACAAAGTTTGCCGCTGATTTCCGCGAACATGCTGTAACATTCCGCGTGAATAGTTCTTCCATCCTTAGCACGAAGAATCAATTCTTGATCGATAAGAATTTTTTCCCTGACCAATCTTTCCAGATAATCCCTTCTTACGTTCGGGTCCGGCCAAATGTTCAACTCGGTACTCGTTCTTCCGATCGATTCTTCTCTGGAGTAACCGAAAAGAGCGACAAAGCTGTCGTTGACTTCGATATATCTTCCCTCTTCCACGGTCGAAATTGTCGTGGAAATCGGACTCAACGTAAACACCTTCGAATAGATTTCCTGAGTAGGCCGTAACGCTTCTTCCGCTAAATATTTTTCCGTGATATCCTGTGCGGTCCCGAAAGCGATAAACGAATTTAAGAATCTGCCGCTCACCGCAAGAAAACTTCTTTTTTCGTCGGTCCTTTGGATCTGATAAACGAATTCCAGAGTATAGTCAGGATCTTCCTTATGAGTCAGACTTTCCGCGAGAATCGTGAGAAGTTTTACCCTATCTTCCTCCACAACGTAAGAATTTAAAAAAGACGAAAAGGAAGTGTTTATGGATTCGGTCGCCTTCGAATCGCCCAAAAGGAATTGATATTCCTTTGTGAGCGTCAGCTCCAAGGTTTGGGTATTCAAACTCCAGCCTCCCAATTTCGCATAACGTTGAATTTCGGAAAGTTCCTTTTTCACTTTGGCAAAGCCGAGTAACGTATATTTCATCAAAATCGCAACGAGAATAAACGCGGAGATTTCCCCCATAAGAACGGACCAGGGCCCCTTCGGACTCTCCACCGGCCGAATGATTCCGTTCTGAATCAGATATTCGCTGAAAATCGCGAGAGAAATAGAAAGGGTGGCGTAGATATAAACGGCTCTGGTTCCGAGAAGAAGCGCCGAGATCAAAATCAAAACCAGACTAAAAGGAAATACCACCGTCTGGGTCGCTCCTTCCCGAAACATAATCCCGAACGTGGCCAACCATTCGATTCCGATCATGATATGAGCGGCGAGTAAAATTCTTCCGGTCTTAGCGATTAAGTGACATACTAAAACCGCGAGGGGAATGAGATAAGCGGCGATATAAACCGACTTCGGCTTTTCCGCGAGGATGGGATGAAGAATCCGATAACTCAGAGCCGTCGCCAAACAAGCGAGCATAATTCCATACATCAGCCGAACGGAAAAATCTTTCTCCGCGTCCGAGAATACCGGCGGTCTCAAAAAAGAAGGTATATTAAAACGAATCATGATTTCAACGGAATTTGGGGCGCCATTTTCATAAAGAATCTCTTAGAGGAAAAGCGAGATTTCTTAGGAAATTATTTTTTTAGAATAACCTCTGATTTTCAAAAGTAAATTCGATTTTTTGAATATTCCTACATAAATCGGACGATTTTTGCGAACACGAATTCACTGCGGATTGAAAGAAATGAGATCGTTGGGCCGTTTTTTAGATTCTCCGAATTGAAAAGGATTCCGAAACGAGAAAATACAAAAAGACAACTTGCTTTTGACATAAATTGAACAAAACGGGATCAAAACAAATTCTGACAAAATCCGCCGGAATTCTATCTAAGAACTTCGTTCACTCCTTTCAAAATCGAGTTGGAACAGAAAATCGTAGATTAGGAGGAAATTAATTTTCATTTGACTTAGATTTTTTTCCACCGTTTATAGAATCCTCGACACTTTATACAAACGTTCTCATCCGTCAAAATCTACATATATGTCAAATTTTCTGGAACAGGAACTCCATCGATGGATTCAAAAAGATTCCGCGCTCTTTGATTGGGTTCAAAATCGAGCGTTAGACGGTTTGTGGATTTTAGATTTAGAATCCGAAAAAAATTTTTGGTGCGACCGAAGATTTTTAAGAACGCTTGGACTCGATACAACTCTTGAAAGTTCAACCTCGATTTTAACCGAGGAAAGCCTCCGAAAAATTCCCGAAATCGTTTCGGCGATCAGGAAAAATAAATCCTCTGAAAGCGAGGAAAATTTCTCATTTCATTCCGGAGAAAAGGAAATTGTATTTAAGAACCGTTTAATGATTCTATATAACGATCGTGGAGTCGCCTATCGTCTATTAGGCGGAATCGACCTTTCGGAAGAGATTCAAAATAGACGGGAATCTCAGGATATGCACGGATATTTTCGATCGATCTTGGACGCCTTGCCCGCTCTAATCGGCTATTGGGACACCAATCTAATCAACAGATTTGCAAATCAAGCTTACCTGGAATGGTTCGGGATCTCGCCTCAGGATATTTCCGGAAAACATATCAGAGAAGTTTTGGGCGATTCTCTATATGAAAAAAATCTTCCTTACATCGAAAAAGCTCTGCAAGGAAAAGTGCAAAGTTTTGAAAGAAGAATCCCGTTGCCGGACGGAAAGTCCGCGAAGGACACCATCGCCCATTATATTCCCGATTTGAAAGACGGTAAACTCTGCGGCTTTTTTGTTATCGTAAACGATATCACTTCGATCAAACAAACAACCGAACTCTTACAAAAGAGCGAAATTGAACTGAATACGTTATTCGAATCTCTTCCCATCGGCGTTACGTTGTTAAATCACAATCATGAAGTTGTTAAAATCAATCCCGCGTTGGAGCGTATTCTTTCAATTAACAGCGAAGATCTACAAAATGGACATTATAAAAATAGAATATACTATAAACCAGACGGCTCGCTTTATTCTCAAGCCGAGCTTCCAAGTCGAAGGGCAAGAACAAAAAAAAACGTGGTTAAAGACGAGATAGTAGGAATTCAAATCGAAGACCAATCGGTGATCTGGACAAAAGTAACAGCCATACCTTTGAACCTCCCGGATTATTCAGTAATGATCCTAACCTACGACATCACGGAAAGTAAGAATTTTGAAAGCGAGCTGATCAAAGCGAAGGGTCTTTTAGAACAAACAAGCAAGCTCGTTCGTATCGGAGCCTGGGACGCGGATTTAAAAACGGGAATCGGCACTTGGTCGGTGGTTACGAAAGAAATGCATGAAGTCCCGGCCGATTTTATTCCAACGATTGAGAACGGACTTCAGTTCGTAAAAGAAGGGGAAAGCAGAACTAAAATCACCGAGGCGGTTAAGAAATTAGTTGAGAAAGGAATTCCCTACGACGTTGAAATGCAGTTGGTGACCGCGAAAGGGAACGAACTCTGGGTCCGTTCGGTAGCTAACGCTGAATTTGAAAACGGAGTTTGTACTAGAATCTACGGCGCGTTGTATGACATCGACGAAAGAAAAAAAACGGAGATTGCTCTCTTTAAGGAAAGATCGAGATTGCTCGCTTTCGTCGAACACGCACCGGCGGCAGTCGCGATGTTTGACACGGAAATCAGATACATCGCCGTCAGTGAAAGATGGATCGCGGAATATCATCTCCAGGGAAGAAATATCATAGGGTTATCGCACTACGAAGTTTTCCCGAACATATCAAAGGAATGGAAAGAAACTCACCAAAGATGTCTTTCCGGCGAAGTTCTCAAAAACAATGAGGACGTATGGAGACCCGCAGGATGGGAACACGATCAATATCTGAGATGGGAAGTTCGACCTTGGTACCAGCTGGATGGAACGATCGGCGGGATCATGATGTTCACTCAGGATATCACCGAAAGTTGCGTACAAAGAGAAGAATTAAAAAAAGCTAAAGTGGTCGCCGAAAGGGCAAGTAGTGCAAAATCCGAGTTCTTGGCCAATATGAGTCATGAAATCCGGACTCCTCTCAACGGAATTATAGGATTTACTGACTTATTGCTCAGAACAAACCTGGATGTTACGCAGCACCAATATATGATGACCGTATATCAATCGGCGGGATCGTTACTCGAAGTCATCAATGACATATTAGATTTTTCTAAAATTGAAGCGGGTAAGCTGGAACTCGCTTATGAGATGACCGATATTTGGGAATTAGGAAGTCAGGTTGTAAATACTATCAAATTCCAGGCTCATAAGAAGAATTTAGAATTACTCGTAAACATATCTCCCGCCATCCCAAAGTTCGTAAACACGGACAGCATTCGATTAAAACAGATCCTAATAAATCTTTTTAGCAACGCGATCAAATTCACCGAAGAAGGGGAAATCGAATTCAAGATCGAGGTTCTCTCGGAAATCTCCAAAACGGAATCCTTATTTCGTTTTTCGGTCCGTGATACCGGAATCGGAATCGCCAAGGAAAATCAGAGAAAAATTTTCGACGCCTTTTCACAAGAAGACGCATCCACAACGAGAAGATTCGGAGGAACCGGATTAGGTCTTACCATCTCCAATCAAATTCTTGCAATGATGAAGAGTAAATTGGAATTGGAAAGTAAGATTGGGATCGGAAGCGTTTTCTTTTTCGATCTCAAGATGGAAGTCCTGGAATCGGATCCGGCACAACGATGGCCTCGATTCGAAACGGTCAAAAAAATATTGGTCGTGGACGATAACGACAACAACCGAAAGATACTCGAGGAAATGTTAAGATCATCGAATATTCCCTGCGAGCTCGTAAAGAGCGGAACCGAAGCGATCGAAAAAATCGCATCGGAAAACAGATACGATTTTATCTTGTTAGATTATCACATGCCATTGATGGACGGAATGGAAACCGCAAAAATCATCCGTCAAAAACTCAACATCCCCGCGGAAGAACAACCGATCATACTACTGAGCAGCGCATCCGACGATTCGAACACCATCGAAGAATCTCAGAAGATCGGAATTCAAGAGGTGATCACAAAACCGATTTATATACCGGATTTCTACGATCTGATCGGAAGAAACCAAATTCTTAAAAAACCCCAGATGCAAAAGAGCGAAATCAAAACCGGAGAAACGACTCCTTCGATTCGAAAGGCGGTTAAAATATTGATCGCAGAGGACAATCCGGTCAACATGCTTTTGACAAAAAGTATCATCGCGAGAATTCTACCGGCCGCAAAGATCATCGAAGCCGGCAACGGCATAGAGGCCGTGGAACAAAACTTAAAATCGTTACCGGATTTAATTTTTATGGATATCCAGATGCCGGATATGAACGGATACGAAGCGACCACGGCAATTCGAGGTTTGGAAATCGGAAGAAGAGTTCCGATCATCGCACTGACCGCCGGGATCGTTTCCGGAGAAAGGGAAAAATGTATCGAAGCTGGAATGGACGACTACGTGAGCAAACCAGCAATCCAGGCGGATTTTACGAAAGTCATTCTAAAGTGGTTGGTTTAAAGATACGATGAAATTCTATTTTAAAATTTTCTAATTTTCGAATATTCTTTTTTTAGAAATCGTTCTCAGACCTTTGATGATGGATTTCCATTCCGCAACTCCGAGATTTTGAACCACGTGATCGTGAGCCTCCTTCCAAACCGGATAAGCAAGTCTAAGAGTTTCCCAGCCGTTTTCGGTCAGAGCGACCTTTCTCGCTCTTTTGTTATCCGAAGGAATGTCTTTGACATAGCCTAAAGTTTCCAGAGGTTCCAAATTTCGAAGAAGAGTGGTCCGATCCAAAACTAGAAGTTCCGCCATCGGAGCCAATTCCATACCTTCCGTGGTTCCCAGGGTCATAAGAATGTTAAAGCGGGCCGAGGTAAGGCCGACGGGATCTAAAATTCGATCGAAGTATTGAGCGATGGCTCGGGACGCCCTTTTCAAATTGAAGTTCAGACATCCCAAACCTACGGTCAAAAGTTCGTCGCGGGTTGGATTGAAAGATTCCTTTTTTAAATTCTTTTTTAAAACCTTCGATTCCGTCTTTTTGACCATACAATTCTCCGAATTGAATTTAAACGAGAACGGCTTCCATTCCAGGAGCCATCGTCCGCTTCAACTCGCGAACTCGCTCTTCAAAATTTCCGCTCTGCAGCCCCGAATCCGAATAAAGAACGGAATCGAAAAACCGAGTCAATTCCTCTCCGTGCCGGGTCGGCCTTCCTCTTTTAAGATCGATGAATGCAAAATCAATCCATATCAAGGCCTTTAATTTTTTTCCGGCTTGATCATACATCAAATCTTCGTTTCGAATTCCTCCATCGCTCCTGGAGACCAACCTTGTGACGATTCGAACAAGATCGCTTTGTTTAGCCGGTTCAAGATAAGCGATCTGAGTTCGAGTGACAACCCAGGATTTTCCTTCTCTGGAAGAATGTTCGAACAAATCGAATCCATAAAAATCCCTGAGGTGATCTTCCCTAGCTTCTAAAAAGTAATCCATATAACGAGCGTTGTTGAGGTGCCCGAAAGGATCACAATCCTGAAACCGGATTCGATAAAGACCGGAAGGAGACAACTCGGTTTTGTTCAATGTAGAAAGCATAAAAGCCTCCAAAACTTTTCTGTGCAATTACATAAATGCAGATACACATGTGTATCTGCACAGTTTTAATAAAAAATGTCAAACGTTTTTAAAGAAAAACTCGATTCCCTACGGGAGAATTCATTCTTTAGGGCAGAAGGAGGCCAAGGATCGGACGAAAATCTGTCGGAACTCCGACAACTCTACTGTGGAAGCGGCTCGCCCCACCCAAATCTTGGGTGGAGGGGTGGGTGGTGGAAAAAACCACGGCGGACTTTCCTTTATCACAGAATTACACTTTTTACAAGCACAAATCCCCGTGTAGGAACTCCTCAAGAGCCCTTCTTGTCGGACAATTCTCCTTGAGTTTCCTCCCAATCTGTGGGTAAAGTTATCTTTAGGGTGGAGGAGGCCTGTATCTTTTGTTTTATCGCCGTTTACGACCAAATTGTTTGTCGGAACAATTCTGGAAGGACACAAAAAGAAGTATTCATCGGATTCGAACACTCAAGAACAAGGCCATTTTTTAAAAGCTAAAATAGAACTTTAAAAAACAGATCCCCGATCCGATTTTACCGGAAGAAAAAAAGACAATTCGAGCATCCTTTTCGACGAAGAATTGGGTTTTAAAGTACGTTGACAAGGACTTGCTCCCAGAGTTATAAACGTCTCAGGATTACGTTCTCAGAATGCCCACGATCCAATCTAAAAAAGAAATCAAAAAGATCCTTTCCGATCTTTTCGATTCCGAAGAGTTGGAGCAAAAACTCCTACTCGAAAGAATCCAGTCCAGACTTTTATCCGATAAAGTGAAATTTCCGTTACTGGAACTCGCCGGAAAGGAACTCCATTCTAAAATTCCGGAAGAACATCAGATCGATTTTGCGGATCAAATCATCGAGTATCAATCGATGGGAGGCAACGTCGTCGCTGCGATGATTCTGCAACTCCGTTTAGAAAAACATTTCGAACAATCCTTTGAAAAGATGATCGAATACATGATATCCGGAAACCAGTGGTTCGTTTGCGATATTATAGGAGAAAGAGTCCTTGGACATTCCCTTTTAAAAAATCCGGAAATCACTCTTCCCGTTTTGAAAAATTTTATCAACCACACAAACTCTTGGGTCGTTCGATCCGTCGGCGTCGCAACTCATTACGCGGTCAAAAAAGGACTCGGAAAAAAATATGTAGAGGAGACGTTTTTGCTCCTTTTAACAAAATCGAATACGAAAGACTTTCACACAAAAAAAGGGATCGGCTGGGCCGTAAAAACCGTTTCTAAATTTCATCCGGATATCGTTCAAAAATTCGAAATAAGACTGAACGAAGACGACGTTCAGTCTTATTTCAGAACAAAAATTAAAATCGGACTCGATCGATCTCCGAAGTATGCCTCAAAATATTCGGATTAAAAGTATCCTCAATAAGACGAAACGGAGAGATCCCTGGTTTCTGGACGACTATACGCTCAATCCTTATAGCGGTTGTTCATTCCGTTGTCTGTATTGTTATGTTTCCGGAAGTAAATACGGAATCAACTCCGAAGATAAACTTTCAGTAAAGGAAAACGCGGTGGAAGTCCTGGATCGACAACTTTGGAACAAGGCCAAAAAAAATCGACACGGCATCATCGTAATCTCTTCCGCGACGGATCCGTATATTCCGATTGAAAAGGAAAAGGGACTTACCAGGGAACTACTTAAGATAATTCTAAAATACAAATTCCCGGTCCATATTCTCACAAAGTCGAATTTAATTTTGCGAGACCTGGATCTCCTTTTAGAGATAGAAAAGGCGGCCATTCTTCCAGAAGAATTACGGGAACGATTGAATCGAAAATCGTTTATTACGTTTTCATTCTCCACCCTCGAGGATTCAACTGCTCGAATTTTCGAACCCGGAGCCGTCGTTCCGAGCTTACGTTTCGAAGCACTCAAAGAAACTCTGAAACGCGGGTTGTTTAGCGGAGTAAGTTTGATGCCCCTTCTCCCGCATATTTCCGATACCGGTGAAAATCTGGATCGGATGTTCCGGAGGTTTCGTGAGACGGGCATTCATTATATTTTTCCCGCGAGCCTCACTCTTTTTGGAGGAGAGGATTCTTCGGATAACAAATCCCTCGTCTTGAAAACAATCGAAAAAGAATATCCGCATCTGATCGAAAAATATAAAAAATTCTTCTCCCAAGGGAATCAAATGCCTGCATATTACCGGATCGCGCTCCAAAACAAGACCGACGAGCTATGCGCGAAATACGGGTTACAAAAGGGAATCCTCAAACCGAGTTGATTTTTGCTTCATTCTTAGATCGATTTCTTCCTTAACATCTTCTTGACGAAAGTAAAAAGATAGAATGCTATCGCAGATATGCCCGAACTACCGGATTTGGTTATCATTCAAGAAAGACTTATCCCCGAATTGATCGATCGAAAAGTCGAATCTATCGAGATCATAGATCCGATCGTGGTTCGCGATCTTACCGGAGGAGCTCTGGAAAGCTCCTTCAAAGACGCGGCCTTTCAAAAGATAGAAAGGAACGGACCTTTTCTCAACTTTTCATTCGAAAAAGTGAATATAGTAGTTCATCCTATGTTGTCCGGAAGATTTTCGTTAGATCCGAAATACAAACGAAAGGATCTTTGTGTTCGGATTCATACGGACGGACCGGTCCTGAATTATATGGACGACACTAGGATGGGAAAGGTTTATTTTCTAAAACCGGAAGAATTGAAACAAATCCCGAAATACAAAACACAGGGGGTCGATCTCCTTTCGGAAGAATTCACCGAGTCCCTTTTTCTTAAATTAATGGATAAAAGCCGAAAACAAACGCGTGTATTTTTGATGGATCAGACCAAGCTAAGTGTATTAGGAAACGCTTATGCGGACGAAATCCTCTTTGCGGCGAGAATTCATCCGAAAACTCCCTGCAATCAACTTTCACCCGAAGACAAAATATTACTCTATAAAAGTATCAAAGAAGTCCTTTCCTCTTCGATCGATTATATACGAAAGAAAAACTCTCCCTTGGAAGTAAAAGTAAGGGACCACGTCAAAGTCAGAAATCGGAAAAACGAACCCTGTCCCGTCTGTGGAACCACGATCCGAAGGGCGAACGTTTTAGGTTACGATTCCTTTTTTTGTCCGAATTGTCAGCAGGCAAAAGGACAACAATTCATCGATTGGGGAAAAAAATAAGCTCGACCAAAACCTCGGAGTGTAGGAACTCCCATAAAATTTTATCGATTATCAAGTTCGAAACCGCTCAAAGGAAGTAATATGTTGGAACTCCATCGTTTTTATAACGATGTAGAGAGTTGTACTAAACTTTGAATTTTGAGATTTTTGGGAAAAGTCCCAAGAAGAATCCGCCGAAAATTTCGGAATTCATTCTGAAAATCGAATCCAGTCAAAAATCAAACTTGGTCCGACAAAGTATCAACGCAGAATTTCGATTGCAGTGAACAAGGTTCTAAAATGTTCGCGACAGATTCCCTCTGCGGTTGATTCTCGTTGAAACCCGCTTCCCAAAAGAGCTAAAAATCCTCAGACCAATCCCCAGTCCAAACGGATCGGATAAGAATTTCGTCTTTTTTCAAAGTAGGTAGGATCTCCATTCTTCCAAGATTCTCTCAAAAGAAAGTCTTCCTCCCGAAGAAAAGTTTCTGTTTTGAATTCTCCCTTTGTTTCCAAAAAGAATTCCAGAGGCGGCAACGGTTGATCCTCATAAAGAATCGACAATTTTTCGGCTACACGATGGGTTCCGCTCATTCTTCCGATCTGACTGTAACCCGCGATATGAGGAGTAAAAACAGAATTTTCCGCACGCGCGAGAAAGGCTCCGAATTCTTTTGCGGGAGGTTCGGGATCAAACACATCCAATATTTTGAATATATCTTTTCTTTCCAATAATTTCAAAAACGCTTCGGGCGTGAAAATTTCCCCGCGACTCGTATTGATAAAAACACTTCGCAGTTTTAGAGAATCGACCGTCGATTCCGTGATCATCCTAAAAGTCGGTTCCGGACCTTCTTTCGTCAAGGGAACGTGATAACTTACGATATCCGAATTCAAAACCTCCTTCCAAGAAGTGGATTCTGCCTTATAAAACGGATCGTAAAAAACGGACTCGATTTCAAAAGACTTTAGAATTTTATGAAATTCTTTTCCAGTATGGCCGTGACCGATCATTCCCACTTTAGATCTTTTGAGTTCCTTTTCCGAAAATCGGCTCTTAAGCCCGGCAAAACAATATTCCGCCACCGAACCTGCGTTACAACCGGGGGCGTTCAAAAAAATTCTTCCCGTTTCTTTGAGCGCGGCAAAGTCAACGTGATCCGTGCCGGAACTCACAGTCGCGAAAATTCTTACCGTCGGATATTTTTCGATCGCGTCTTTGTTTATCCTTAATCTTGTGTTTGCGACGAGAATCTCCGGCGCGTCCTTGTCCAGTCGCGAAATCTGATCCGAAGTATAAGAGCGGACATCCAATTTTTCCAAACGCGAAAAAATCTCCTTCGCTCCCGTCGTACCTTCCGGGTAATAGAGAATCGGTCTTTTCTGTTGCACTACTTTGTCATTTCATCCGAACCCACTTTTTCAGAAAAAACAAAAAAGGTTTGCCTTGAGAAAGAATTCTTCGAGAATCACAGGTCCATGAAATCTCTCCAGGAAAGAATTACATTCCCAGCGGTAATCGTATTGATCTCCGTCATTCTCATCGCGTTGGTCTGGTTCGTTTTTTTTAGCGGAAGCGGCAGTTCCAAAAGCGGCTCCGCGAATTCTGAAACCGAATTTACTCTTCAGAGATCCGAATCGGGAGAATGGATTTTAAACCAAGCCGTAGTCGATACTTCCAGAAGAATTTTCGACGAGAACGGTAATTGGCTCACCTTCGACGAACTCATGCAATACGCCGCAACCGGAGAAGTCAATCTTGTCTCCGAACTCTGGGCGCTCCGGAGACAATGTCCGGAAAACACCGCGTACGAACAATGTAACGAAATCATCCGCGCTTTCATCGCAGATCACTACTCCGGTAAGGACGCCGATTATCTGATGAAACTTTTTTCGGGTTACTTGAGATACGAAACTACGATGAGAGAATTCGAACTTCCGGATAAACTCAGCCGGGCCGAAAAATACGAGATCGTCAAAAAGAAAAGAAGGGAATTTTTTTCGGATAACGACGCTAAGTTGATTTTCGGTCTGGAGGAAGCGGAAGAAACCTATCAGGATTCTTTGAGCGGCTTTTTAAAAGACACGGAGTCTCTCAGCGGCGATAAAAGAATGGAACGATACGAAGATTACCGTAAAAACGTCTATGGTCAGTATTATAATACCGTAAAAACTCGGGAGCCTAAATACAATACTTACGAGACCGAAATGTTTTTAAGGGATAAAGAATTGGAAAAGATGAATCTTTCCGATAGAAACGGTAAAACGAGAGCGATTCGGGAAAAGTATTTCGGTAAGGATGGAGCCGATCGTATGGACGCGGTTTATAAAGAAATCGAAGAAAGGGAAAAAAAGGAAAAACAAACTCATACCGAAGAATCCGATTGGCTTCAGAAAAATTCTAACGTAAAGGGAGAAGCGAGAGAAAAAGCTCTCATGGAAATCCGCGTTAAAAACCTCGGAAAAGAAGAAGCCGAAGAATATTCAAGAAGACTTAAGTATGAAGAGGAACTCAAGAAAAATCAAAACTGATGTTTTATCGATTCGTTCCCTTAGATTCAATTCGTTACAGAATCCTCCTTTGTTTCGGAGTGGGATTCGGCGTTCTTTTTGGACTTTCCCCTTTTTCTTTTCTAAGCGCGGGAATTTTAGCTTCGGTTTCCGCGTTATCCTTATTTTTTTCTCTCAATCGAGAATCTCCGACCCGCGCCGTTCTTTGGCTTTTCTTTCTCTCCCAAATTCTAAACTTTACGACATTTTTCTGGATTCCGGGATCAGTTTCTCGGATCTCCGGAACTGGACCGGCGGTTTCCTTTCTTTTTTTCCTTTTTTACGGTCTGATTTCGCATATCAAATTCGTTCCTTTCTATTTCATATTTCGTTTTTCGAATATTCAAAATTCTTCTAAACCCTGGGTTTTACTTTTATTTCCCTCGGCGGGAACGCTCGCGGATCTTATCACTTATCAAATTTTTCCCTGGTATTGGGGAAATCTTGTCTCCGGTTCGATCGTATTCGAACAGTTAGCCTCCGTTTTCGGAGTTTACGGTTTGAGTTTTCTTTTACTTTCCATCTCTTCGACTCTGATGTTTTTCATCGCTCACTTTAGAGATCGAAAAAAAAAGGAATTCAAAATCGCAGTTATCTCCCTCTTAGTGATCTCCGTCGTTTATATTTACGGTTTATATAAAATCAGGTTCGTTTCCGACTCGATCGCGGAAGGAAAAACAAAAATCCTTTCGGTTGCGCTGATACAACCCGACACGTCTCCCGGAACCAAAGATCTTCAAACCGACGAAATCTTTCTTGCGAGCACGATGAGCAAAATACTTTCCCTTGCGCTCCAAGGAAGTATGGCTTCCGAAAAACCTCCTTCGCTTATCATTCTTCCGGAATCATCGATTCCGTTTCACGGAACGATTAATTCCGATGAAAATAAGAACGAACACATCTATTCATCCACGATGGAAGGACTCGTCCTCTATCTCTCCAAACATACCGGCGCGGACGTTCTTTTTAACGAATTGAATATGGAAGACGGCCTATTGAGAAATCAGATCAGCCTATTCAAAAACTTGGATGGAATCACGGAACGTTATAATAAAAGAAGGCTCTTGGCCTTTGGAGAATATCTTCCTTTCGAATCGGAGTTTCCGTTTTTAAGAAAGATTTTTCGGGAGACCTCCCGTTACGTCCCCGGTAATTCTCCAAAACTTCTAACAGGAACCTCCCTAAAAGACCGAACAAGTGTTCCGCCTCCTAACAGACGCGATCTCGCAAAAATCGGCGTCCCGGATGAAGTAAGAATCGGCTTCGATTCTCCGAAAATACAATCTGAGAAAATTAAAAATTTAGAATATTCTTATTCGATTCTTCCTCTTTTGTGTTACGAAGCGATGTTCACCGATCTTGTGCTCGATTATTTTAATTCCGAAGAACGCCCCGATCTTCTGGTCAATCTCACCAACGATTCCTGGTTTGATTCCGAATTGGAAGCGAACCAACATTCCGGAACCGTTCGTCTGCGCGCGATCGAAACCGGAATTCCGATGATTCGTTCCACCGTATCGGGAATTACGGATGTTTGGGATTCGAGAGGAATTTCATTGATTCAACCGATCGGATTTCATGAAACCGCGATCCGCACGTTTTCGATTCAACTCAATCCTTCCAGCGCAACCTTTTATACAAAAATCGGAAATACTTTTCTTTGGATTGCTTCCTCACTGATTGTTTTACTTCGGCTCTTCTTAGTGTTCCGAAGCGGAAGGAAAATTTGAATGCTCGAACACACGTTTTGCCATTTACCGGGTATAGATTCGGTCGAAGAAAAAAATCTTTGGGAAAAGGGGGTTCTTAACTGGAAAGATCTGAAGGATTATTTAAGAACTGAATCAGTTCCGATCAAAAATCTCATCTTAGACGCATTAGAATTTTCTAAAAAAGAATTGGAACGGGAGAATTTTTTTTACTTCTTCCACGTTCTTTCCGCAAAACATCACTGGCGATTATTTCCCACGATCCGTCAAAAACTGCTCTATCTCGATATCGAAACGACCGGTTTGGCGAGCGAAGATAGAACCACAATGATCGGAACCTACGACGGAACCGAATACAAAGCTTACACCCGCGGGTTCAACCTGGATTTATTCTTGGACAATGTGAGTCCCGATCGAATTTTTGTCACTTACAACGGAATCGCCTTTGACGTCCCTTTTCTGGAAAGGGAATTTAACGTTCGTTTTAGGAACAACCACATTGATATTATGTTTTTCTTAAGGTCTCTAGGAATCAAAGGCGGACTCAAAGGTTGCGAAAAAACCTTGGGAATCAGCAGACCGGAAGAAGCCGCGATCAACGGCGCTGACGCAGTCAAACTCTGGAGACAATATGTAGACTACGACGATACCGACGCTCTGAGAATCTTAGAAGGTTACAACCGGGAAGACACTGTGAATCTTGAAATCCTTTTCATCAGAGGATACAATTTAAAAATCAAAGAAACTGCGTTCTATGGAGAAATCATCAGAGAACCCGGAGACTTTCGGTCTTAACGGATTTTGAAACCTCTTCTTCAAGATCCGCGCGGCGGTGGATTTTTGTCGGAGTTCCGACGGATGAGAAGAGGAGCTTTTTTACTTGCAAGATTAGAATTTTCTGATATAGGAAAGTTTCCCGGAGTTTTTCCCGCCACCGCGCCCCTCCACCCAAAATCAGGGCGGGGCGCGCGACTTTCACGGAGGAGCGTCGGAGTTCCAACAAATTCTTTCTGAAGATCCAAACAACTTGTGGAGAAGGTTATCCATCCTAGATAGGGTTACTGGAGCGGAGTTTAATTTCGAAAAAAATCAGACAAACGGAAACGAACCTGAATTTCCATTTCTTTTTATCTGGGATTCTTATCTTTGATCTACTTTCTATTTTATTTATTTCTGAAGAATTTTGCCCTCGAAAAAATCAGTCGATTTTCAAACGAAAAAGCAATTCCTATTCGCCGCCGATCCAGCGATACTTTTCATAAGGAGGGTCGATTTCCAGAATCTGAACCTGACCTTGATCTATCAGTTTTCGAATCAGGGAATGCATGATCGCCAAAGCGGTGTTATAGTAACCGCTATTCGCTACTTTTTCTCCCATTGCTTCCAATACCAAAGTGGAAAGATCCTGATCGTTTTCTTTTAAACGACGAACCACTCCCCTTTCCAAGAGATTGAGAGTTTTAGAAAGAAGTTTGATCGCCCTCTGCGGATCTTCCGGTTCCGGTCCATGCGCGGGAAGAAGTCTTCGGATCGGCAGTTTGGAAAGCCGATCTAAGGATCGGTGATAGTCGTAGAGATTTCCGTCGATTTCCGCATAGATAGAGGAAATGTTCTGCAAAACCAAATCGCCAGTGAAATAAATTTTTTCTCCGAGAATATATGGAGTCAAATGCCATCGATTGTGCCCCGGCGTATAAAGAATTCCGATCTCTCTTCCGCCGGCCACGATCACGTCCCCCTCTACGAGTTCTACGTCGAAGTTTAAATAAGGATCGACCCTTTCCGAATTATTGAGAGCGTCTTGGAATTCGAAAATTCCCGTGTCCACTCTTTTGAGCTCCTCCGCTCGAACTGAATTATCGTGATGCCCTTTGTAGACCAATCTCCGCATCGCCCTTTGAAAAACTTGGACAAATTCCACGTAGTTGTCGATGCCCGCGGCCATCCCGGCCATAGCGTATAACTTCGCATCGGTATAATAACGAAGAGTCAAAGCCGCGCTCATATGATCCAGATGATTGTGAGTGTAGATGATGTGTTTGATTTTGCTCAAAGAAAGACCGATCTTCTTGAGCGCTTTTTGTAAAAGTCCTAGATTTTCAATATAACCCGAATCTATAATCGTAGGCTCGCCGTCGGGGAGAATATAAATGTTGTTAGGTGAATAGAACGGCTGAGGAATTTCAGTTTTGAAAATCCCATCGCCGATCTCCTGCACATCGGGTATGGAATCGTATCGATGAATTTTCATTAAACTCTCCCAAAAAGAGCGGACCTCTTTGATTACAAAGTCTTTCGGTGAGCACAGGCGGGCAAATGAAATTTCAATCCACGTGCGACGAAGGATAATGCCGAATCGACCTAATTCTTACCGCAACAAACCTTAACCGCGTCTAACAATTGTTTCGGGTCCCAAGGCTTAGGAAGAACGGCGTATGTTCCAGCTTCTTTCATTACTCTTTCCACTGCGGCTTCGTCCACGTGCCCAGTGATCAAAATAGAGCGTATCTCTGGATATTTTTGATGAACTAAAATTAGAAATTCGTCCCCCTTAATACCGGGCATTCTCCAATCGGAAAGTATAAGAATAACGTTGATTCCGTTTCCTACCAACTCATCCACAACCTCAAGAGCTTCTTTTGCGTTGATCGCCGTTTCATATTGAAATTCGTTTCCGAATTGTTTTTTCAATTCTTGTTTCAAAGCGATCAAGATAATCGGTTCGTCGTCCACACAGAGAATCGCGTTATTATTCATAGTATTTTATTAAAGGTATCTCCGTTATACCGAGCCTGCAGACTTCAACCGCACGCTAAATGTCGTTTTTCCAGGAACACTCTCGAACTCTATCTTACCGCCCATCTTCTCTATAATTTTCTTACAAATATCCAACCCGAGTCCGATTCCTTCGCCTTGTTTTTTTGTGGTAAAAAAAGGTTCGAAGATCTTGTCTTTTACTGAATCCGGAATACCGCTCCCAGAATCGATAAAAGAAGTTATAATCCAAGAATCCTGTTTTTCAATTCTGATTTCTATCTTGCCTTGATAATTCATCGCCTGCAAACCATTATTCAAAAGATTGATCCAAACTTGATTGAGTTTGTTTCCGTTTCCAAGACAAAGTTCTTCCGTCCGATAATCCCTATAAACCTCGACTCCGTATTTTATCTTTGTATGATATAAGGTAAGAATGGTTTCAATTTCGGATTTTATATCCACCGGAACGATTTCGCCTTCTTGATCGTTGATTCCCGGATTTAGATAATTCTTCAAAGCCTCGACCACGTGAGAGGCCTTTCCGCTCGCAATCGAAATGACATTGCTCAATCTTACGATCGTTGAAAAAGAGGACACTGCCGTCAAAATCTCCATTCTCTTTTCGGTCCTCAAAAGATCTGGGAGTTTTTCTTTCAATCGATACACTCCCGCATCCAACACTGAGTTCGCTACGTTATCAAAATCCGGGACTCCCTCGTTTTGAAAAATTTGAACCAGTTCCTTTTTCAAACTCCGATTCGGTATGATCTCCGATTGGGAAGCGTCCTGTAGACTTTCCGCTAAAAGAATTTTAAAATCCTGAACCTCTTCCTCGCTAAAACTAAAAATCAGATTTGGAATTTCCCTAATTTCATTTTGAAGAATTTCAAGTATGGCCCGGTTTGAAGATACGATCGCTCCCAGAGGTGTGTTGAGTTCATGGGTCATTCCCGCCGCGAGCTGACCTATGGCGGCCAACTTTTCGGATAAAAGCAATTGATCCTGCGCTCCGTGAAGCTCCTTCATCGTCTTTTCGAGATTGTGAACCGCTTCCACCAAATCGATATTCGATCTGCGAAGTTCCTCGGTTCGAAGATCGATCTTTTTTTCCAAGTTTGCATTGAGATCCAAGATCGTCTCTTCGGCTTCCTTATTTTTGGTTATATCGTAGATAATTCCGAATATTTGCGTGGGAGATCCGTTCGAATTTCTTTTATAGACCAATTCTCTGGAAATCAACCATCTCCAATTTCCGTCTTTATGTTTCATTCGATATTGGTGTTCGATCAAATCCTTATCGCTTGCCTTCTCATAACGCGGAAGGATTTCTTTGAGATAAATCTCGTAATCGCTCGGATGCATCAGAGTTCGAACCACATGATCTTCCATCGACTGCAATTCATCCACCGAATATCCAAGAACCATCTCGATCCCATTGTTACTATAGACGTTTTTTTTCTCTACTATATCATAAATATATAATATATCAGGAGTGATATCCAGAATCGACTCTATAAACTGATTTCTTTCCCTAAGATTTTCCTCGATTCGTTTTAGTTCGGTCACGTCGACCATCACACCTCGAAGCCATTTTGGCCGATTGTCGGAAACGATCACTTTTACGATATCCCGGAGCCAAACCGAACTTCCGTCCTTTCTCAAAAACCGATATTCAAAGTCGTGGGCCTCCATTCTTCCCGTGCAGGCGATACAATAATCGACGGCCCAAATCCGATCGTCGGGATGAAGATGATCCGCCCAAAAGCCAGGTTCTTTCCATTCATCGACGGAATAGCCGAGCATACTTACGACCTGTTGACTTATGAAAGTGAAATTAAAGTTTGTAGCATCGGCTTCCCAGACGATTCCGGGAGTTGTGTCCACAAGATCTCGGAATCTTTCCTCGCTCGACTTCGTTCTTCGAAATGATTCCTGCAGTTGTTCCGCCATGTGATTAAAGGAGTGGGATAGAGTTCCCAATTCTTCCAGACGGCTGCTTGGAACCCTTTGTTTAAAATCTCCGTGAGCCATCGCGCGGCTTGCATTCAGAATTTTTTGAATCGGAGCCGTTACAATCCCGGCAAGAAACGCTCCGATTAGAAGCGAAAGTGTAAGCGCGATCGCAAACACCATCGCGGATTGACTACTCCCGATTCTTACTCCCTCCAAATAATATGCGGCGGGAATCGAGGTGATCACGATCCAATTCTTATCTCCATGATTGTCCTCGTAGGGAGTCGCCTGATTGAGCCAAGTTTCCAAAGACAAAGGTTTTGCCGTGATCACATCAAAACTAAATTGTACGGGAGATTTTAAAGAGTTGAGATCCCCCAGATTTTTTCTCAGAGCCTGGATTGCGTTTACAAAAACGGGATCCCCTTCTATTCCTTCCTTCCAACCTCCGGCGTTTTCGTATTTGGAAGAAGCGATCAGAACTCCCGTTCGATCAATGATGATCGCACGACCGTGTTCAGCTATGCTCGTCGATTTTAGAAGGGGAAGAATCCCCTTTAAACGAAGAGGTTCTTCCTGTTTTTTGGAATTCTCCAAATAACGATCCAATTGAAAATTTATATTTTCCGAAATTTCCTGATGTAATCTTCCCGCAAGTTTATCCGCCGCATTCTCCGAACTTCTTAGATTGAGATAGGCGGTCATTCCGACCATAACCATAACGAGAAAGATAAACGGAGTCACCATGAACATTCGGATCGGCAAACCAAGGATCGGCTTTTCATCCTCTTCGTTTCGATCCTTAACTTCGCTCCAAAGCCATTCCTTTCTATGGAATGCGAATTCTCTCACATGACCGGGGATTTGAATCCAGAAGAGCCCGTATTTTTTTGCAAGAGGAAATACGACAAGCATCGCAAACGGCGCTAAAATCCAGGTGATCGAGGTCGTAAAAAACAAAGCCGGAGTAATGTTTCTATAGGAAATCCCGGGTGTAAAACGATTCGCACAGATATATCCCCAGAGTTGAGGCTCGATCGCCATAAAGACAAAAACGAAAACTAAATAGTAAAACCAGGTTTTGACCTTACGAAAATCGGGATCCCTTCCTATCAATTGATAAGCGACCCAAAAACATGCAGGATTTATAAAGTATCCCAAAAGCCAATCGGCTAAAAAGTCGGGTGGAACTCCTTCTATCAAATCGGAAAGACCGTAGGCAAAAGGAACCGCGATCAAAGCGGGATAACCGAACAAAACGATACAGAGAAAAACGGAAAGGTCTTTGAGAGACTCGAACGTTTGAGCTCCCGGAACCAAAATGATAAACGAACCCAAATAGCCGGTTATAAAAATGAGAACAAAAGTGAGAGGAATGCTCAGAAACGCTTGTGTATCCCAAGACTGACGCTCTCTCCCGAAACAGAATTTTCCTCCGGGTTTGTAAGTAAAACCCCCGAACGCGGAAATCATAAGGATCAAACCCAGGAAATAGCCGAAACTTCCCCAGACCTCTAAGAGAGAAAGGGGAATCGTTTGAAAAATAGATTCAAACCAGTGGACTGATAGCTGCATTCAATGATCCTATCTAGGAACCGAAAAATTCAATCTGGACAGTTCTCTTGCTTCTTCCAAGTCCCCGCGTCCGATTGAACCCGCAAGAGATTCTACCCATTCCAATCTTTCCTTTGATTTCTCTCCAAAGACGAGCGGAAGATGTTTTCTTTCGAAAGAGGAAATTTTACCATCAAAACAGCAAGTTACGCTCAATATTTTTAGAGAGAGTTCTTTTTCTTCTTCATTCAAATCCTTCAGAAGTTTTTCGAACGATTCCCATTCATCCAGACGAAAGTGATAATTTTCGATCTGAAAGGCCTTGTGAAGTTTGATAAGAATGTATTCCAGGTTCGGATGAAATCTTTGCGTAAAAACCACAGAATTTCCGATCGCGGTCATGCAGGCGATCTTAGCTTCGCGGGTTAGGATATTCTTTCGCGAAAGAATATCCTCGACGAGTTCCTTGGATAAAATCCGAGTAAGAAGCCGAGTCCTCAACTCCTTAAGAATAATATAAAGTACGATTGCGTCCCAAATCGCGGTAATGGGAGCCGCAACGAAGTCGGCATAAACTCGAAACGAGTTTCTCGCGAGAATTTTTCGAATTACGATTTTTGCGACCAAGTTCGAGAGGAAGACCTTTGCTTTGTAGAGTAGGGTCGTAATAAAAAGACTTTGTTTGTTTGTGAGGCGGTAAGGATCGATTCCCAGAAGTCTTAGATCCGGATCCGGAATTTCGAGGGCTAATCTCGAAAGAAGATTGCTGACACCCGTGATCAGATCCGGATCCTCCTCCAGGTCCAAACCCGCAAGACGAGTCATCTTGTAGACAGAGGAAAGACCGATCCGATAGAGAAGATAAAACTCCAAAACGGTTCCGAACAAAAGAGCCAGTCCGGTCCAAAACCATTTTTCCAAGAAGACGGGAGACCAAAGTTCGGGCGATTCCGGAAATATTTTTTCAACAAGAATGATAAAGAATGTGGTCCAAAAACCGGTTTGTAAGGCCCAGAAAACGGTCCAACCGAGGATCTTCCTGGAACCGGTTCCAAATTCTTGACGTGTCCAATTTCCGGGGGTTCTTTTGTCTCTTTGTGAGAGATTTTGTAAAACGCGAATACCCCAGCGTTCTAAAATCCCCGGTTTGTATTCTGCGGGTTTCGGACTTTTTTCCATGCGCCGGGAGTTCATTCCTTTTTCCGAACGTGTCAAACCATTCTTTCCATTTTTATTTCAGAATCGGGGTGCAACGGAACGATCTTCCAAAGCGTGGGTCGAAACGAGAAAGCGGAGTTCAATTTCATTCTTGACCTTCTTTTGCTTTCCAATCAGAATGAATTAAAGGCATCCTATGAAACGTATTTATTCTATTCTCTTTATATCGATTCTGAGCTCTGTGATTTTTCTCAATTGTCAAAACGACAAAGACCAAAACAAAATCGATCTTAAGGTTTTAGCCGTAGGAACGAACGATATCATTTTTATCAACGGAGAAGTGGATGAGGAAAAAAATATCCTCTTGCGGAGTCGCCGTTCCCGGAACTACCACCTCCTCCACCGGGACTACGGGGACGACAACCACCACTCCTACGACCACCTCGGGTTCGACAAACACAAGATATACGATTACAAGCCAATTGATCATGAAAACTACGGGAGAATCTTTGGTGCTTCGGTTTCAATTTGATTCTTCCCAATACCAAGGCTCCGTGGATCCGCAACAGGGTTTTAGTTATTCCGGAGGAAGCTTTGGAAAGACGGTTACCGGAAACGTGGGTAAGGTAGAATGGGGAGCATCCGGAATTCCGGTTTATCCAAACAGCAGCGGCGCGGCCCAGCAACAGACGCTTCAGTATATGGACATCGAACTTTCTCTTACGGGAAAACTACTCGCAAGCTCGACAACGACAGGCATTCTCAATCAGTGTTATACTTCCGATAACGTAAACTGTACTTCCGTAACGACCACACAACAATGTTTTACTCAGGACAATCAAACCTGCGTTTCGACCGCGTCTGCCGCAGGAACTTCGGTTACGATCTCTGGAAATATTTCCTGCAACGCACCGAATGTAATTCCGAGCGGAAGTGCAACGACGCAGTAAGATTTTTTTTCCGAGAAAAAAAGAGGGAAAACGGCGATCAAGAGGATCGCCGTTTTGTTATATTAGAGTTTTATTGTTTTAGCAAGTTCTACGAGTTGATCGAGAGCCTTTCCCCAACCTTCGTGAAAACCCATTTCTTCGTGTTTCTTACGATTGATTTCGTTTCCGTGAATAGCAGTCGCAACGTATTTAGTTCCGTTACCGTAAGTTTCCAAAGTGAGGATCCCCGTAAAAAAACCGAAAGGATTTGTCGGGTCCGGTGAAGGGCGAAAACCCGGTTGTAATGCGTCGGTCCAGGATAATCTTTCGTTCGGAATCACTTCCAGATAACAACCCAGATTCGGAAAGTCTACTCCTTCTGGAGATTGCATCGTGGTACGGAAAATTCCGCCTGGACGAAGATCGATTTCACAATCGATTGTCCTCCAAGGAGCGGGAGTGAACCATTTTACGATGTGTTCCGGTTTTGTCCATGCAGCCCAGACCAATTCACGGGGAACGTCAACGATTCTTTCGAAAACCAAATCCAGATCGGAATCGATCTGAGGAAAAATTTTAGGCGCCATTTTACTCTCTCCCATTCTTTTAACTATATGCAATTTCGGTTATGCGTTTGCTGCAAACGATTTTGCCTTCCTCTAAGCACATTTTCCAAAGTCGAGTTTTTCAACAGAGGACACCGATTCTCCTCGACTCCAAATGGTCCTTTTCCAAAAGCACCTGAACCTCAAGGAGAATTCGTCGGAACTCCGACAACTCTTCCGTAAAAGTCGCGGGCCCCGCCCGATTTTCGGGTGGAGGGGTGGGTGGTGGAAAAATTCCGGAGGACTTTCCTTTATCACAGAATTTCACTTTTTGCAAGTAGAAAGTCCAAATTGTAGGAATTCCTACAAAATTCTTACGGAGATCCCCTTATTTCTGAATCCTCTTTCCAATTTATCGATTCGGATTTGCCGGATTTTAGACTTCAGAAAAAAACGGAGACTTGAACTCCATTATAAAATCATAATTTTCTAATTGCTCGATCTTCCTTGAGTGGAAATTTCTGCAAAAATATCTCTTTCAGATTCCGGTGATTTCCAACCCTTCTCAAAGCGAGTGCGAATATGAATCGAAACGATAAGAGCGAGTATTCGACTTGAGACAAACTCTTCCGAAATGTTTTTTTGTATTTCTCCTCCTTTCGGACTGAGAAAAATTCAGTCTCCTTACGGATTGGAATCCAGCTTGGATAAGTGAAACAAAATCACACGTTTGGTCATCTTCGAAAAACAGAAAAAAACTCTATAAGAGGAATAAAATCTATTCTTCTAAGAGTTTTAGAATTTGATCTTTTAATAGATTACGAATTCCGGATTCCTCGAAACCGTTCAAGAATTTCATCAAATTCTCAGCGATACTTTGAAACTCTTCATCCATCTTCTCCCGAATTTGATAACGGGAAAGTAAACTTAGAATTACGATTCCGTCTCCTTGAGACCGTTCCGATTTTGCAAACAAAGAATGAATCAGCTTTTTATCATTCTTTTCCGCCTTTTCCAAAAGAAGAAGAATCGGATACGTGTACAAACCGTTGTAAAAATCCTTGAGAGGAACCTTTCCGCTCTTGCTCGCTGGAGAAAAATAATCGATCGCGTCGTCCTTCTTCTGAAAAAAGGAACCGAGATCGATTCCGAATTGCCTGAGCTTCTTCTTTTCTTTTTCCTGTTTTTCGGAAAGAACTCCGGCCGCAGCAGTGACCGCACCGAAAAGGGACGCGGTTTTTCCATAAACCACTCTATTATATATTTCTAATGTGATTTTTGGATTTTTTTCCCATTCCATCTGGATCAGTTCCGAAACCGAAAGATCTTTGATGACCTGAGTAAAAATGTCCATAAGTTCCGGATAACCAAGGCCGTTGAGATGGTCGATTCCGCAGGCCAAGAGATAATCTCCGGCAAGAATCGCGGTTTTATTTCCGAATTTAGAACCCACGCTCTGAAGACCGCGTCGGGTCTCGGCCTCGTCGACGACGTCGTCGTGAAGCAAACTCGCGGAATGAATGAGTTCGGCGATGGCTCCTACATCCAGCCAGTATTTGCCGGAATAACCGAGGAGTTGACAAAGGCAGTAATGTAAGATCGGACGGATCCTTTTTCCACCGGATCGGATTGTATAAGTTTTGATTTCTGCAAGAATTTTGAGGTCCTCGCGAATGATCGCTTCCAGTTTTTTATCAAACTTCCGAACTAAAGAATCTTTCAGTACCGATACTTTCACTACCTCTTCCCGTGGGGCCAGTATTCAAAATATCTGTACAGGCTCAAGCAGAACTCTTTGCTGGAAACTTAGGCTTTCAGTTTGTTTTCAAGAATCAGGAGCTGACGAGCGAGAATATCCTCCATATCCCGAAACTGCTCCTTACGATAGATATGAATCAGATTTCGATACATCCTTTTGATGATGGAAAGGGTACTCGCACGAGTGAAATATCTTTCACTAGGGGTAAAGCTGTTCGCTTCCAAAAAACGGATACAAGTGGATTTATCCAGAAGAACCCCTCCGTGAAACGGATCAATAAACGTCTCATAGTCGGGGGAATCAAAATGCAGAAGAAAATGCAGAGGCATATTCACCCCGTAGAGAGGAAGAGAAAGTCTTTGTCCTACAAGAAGATAGATGGAAGACAAGGAAATCGGAATCCCTCTTCGAGTGCGGACGATTCGAGTCACGAAAGAATTATTCGGATCGTCATACTGGTCATTATTCCCCTGAAAGTTCTCTTCCGAGGAAAGAACCCTCGTCAAAAAATGAACTTTGAGTTCTTCAGAAACGTATTCCGGATTGAGGTCGCAGAGTTCCTCCACTCGGAGGGCCAATTGATCGAGATAGATTTTAAATTCGTGATAAGAAGCGTCCGGGTCGCCCACGCTCGAAAGAAGAAAAACCGCTTCTTCCAAATCGGAGTAGTCGTTGATATGTCCTTTACCCGCAAGAAGCATATAACGCGAGTTAATACGTTCAAGATGAACGATCGAAGAGATGGAACGAGCATAAACCCTCAAGGTCGGATCCTTAAACTCATCCACAAAGTCGCTGATTCTATATTGCCAGGGAACCATTTCGGCAATCTCACGCATCACCCGAATCTTATCTTCCGCACCTGCAAATTCTAACTGATAGAATTTTTCTTCTAACTTCTCAGGAGGAAAGGAAAGAGAATCAAAGTAAAAATCGGATGATGGCATAAACTAGATCATTTTCCAAAAAACAAAATGAGTCAATTCAGAATGAAATTTGTTTTTGGAAAAAATGAAATGCGAATGATAAATTACTATGTCTTACGGTCGACTGGAGAAAGTGCTAAAAAAATGAAAAGAGGATTCGAAAAGAATTTAAAAAAAGCAAACGCTCCCCAAATTTTTGGGGAGCCGTAAAACTCAAACGGAAAGCGCCGATAATTCTTCGAGAGCTTTTCTCTCTTCTTCCGGTTTTGGAGGAGTTCCATGCCATCCGGGATTGTTCTCCATAAAAGAAACACCTTTCCCGAGGATTGTATTGAACAAAATGATCGTTGGAGAACCCTTGTGAAGTTTTGCTTTTTCAAATACTTGTATGATCTGCTCGATATTATGACCGTCGGCTTCTAAAACATTCCAGCCGAAGGAAAGAAATTTCTCTCGAAGAGGTTCGAGATTCATCACGTCTTTTGTGAATCCGTCGATTTGGATTCCATTCTTATCCATGAACGCGATTAAGTTGTCCAATTTATAATGGGCGCCGGATTGAGCCGCTTCCCAAGTCATTCCTTCTCCACATTCTCCGTCGGAAATACAAGTGTAGATTTTATGATTTTGTTTTTTCATTCTTGCGCCGAGAGCGAGGCCTACGGAAACGGAAAGCCCCTGCCCGAGGGAACCGGAAGAACTTTCGATTCCTTTCATATAACGTGTGGAAGGATGTCCTTGGAGTTTGCTGTTCAACTTGCGGAAGGTAAGAAGTTCGTCCACCGGAAAGTAACCCGAATGAGCCATCGCCGCGTAACGAATCGCACAGACGTGACCGTTGGAAAGAATCAATCTGTCTCTTTCTTCCCATTCCGGATTGGAGGGTTTGTGATTTAGAATTTTCTTATATAAAACTGCGTAAATATCGGCGAGACCAAGAGGTCCGCCCGGGTGTCCGGAATTTGCGGCGGTCACCATTCGGATCACGCTCTTTCTGAGTTCGTTTGCGAAATTCTTGAGTTCGTTGATTTCGTTCATATTCTTCCTATGTGATTGCAATAGAGATTTCCAACCTCACGAAAGAGGTGCCGAAAGAAGGTCAGTTCGTAGATCGAAACAGAACCAGGCCGGAAAGGAAAATCACGGTGTATAGAGGAAGGAAAATATAGTGTAGTTTTCTGTGAAATTCTTTTTTTCGAGCGATTCCGGACCAAGCCATCAGAAGCATCAAAATCAAAGTCAGCGCGGCAAAAGCTCTGTGGGTGTCGATGATCCAGCGATCGACTGTAGGAACGATTCCCGCATTTTCTAGACCCACACCTAGGTATTTCACGTACAAAAGTCCGAGGGCAGTGGTTAAATTCAGGGAAGTTCCGATCAGATTGAAAATGCGATGAAGAAAATTCTTTCTAAAACGAAAATAATAACCCGTATAAAAGCTAAGGAGAGAAATCGCCATTCCGACATTGATCAGGGTTAAAATCATTTCATTCCATTTTCGGTAGAGTTCCGACTTCCGAAACACTTTTTCAGATTCGTTTCCTTGGAAAGCCGTAAATAATCCGATTTTAAGAGCGATCGACTCCTAGGTTTGGAAATCGATCCCAACAAGAGGGCTTCTCGGTTTTTTTATTTGACCAAGGAAAACTGCCCGAAATACTGGTTTACATAGTAAAATTGCTGCCTTAGCTCAATTGGTAGAGCATCTGATTTGTAATCAGACGGTTGTGGGTTCGATTCCTATAGGCAGCTCATTTCTCTTCGGGTAGGTACTCAAGTGGCCAACGAGGGCAGACTGTAAATCTGCTGACTATGTCTTCGAAGGTTCGAATCCTTCCCTGCCCAAATTTATTTTTCAATTACTCAATAAAAACCTAATATACTAAAACGAATCCGGAGAGATTCGAAGCTTGCGAGCGAGAGTGTTTTGAGCTTCTGTAAGAGGCGAAAAAATACGATACGAATCCTTGGATGGATGTGTGCGCAAAAAAGACGCCGTCGAGCACGATTCGAAACTGCGTTGACCCGAATCCTTCCCTGCAACGCGATCCATAGAGAGCGTTGCACTGAGTTCTCCCACCATTGGTTTCTCATCTATTTCACAAAAATATAATATTCAGAAACGGATCAGGAAGATGGAATCATCCCTTAGGGAGATTCTGCTGAGTCCAATTCGAAATTTTTGAGCGAGAGCGTTTTGAGCTTCCGTAAGAAGCGAAAACATACGACTTGCTTACACGTGATCCTTAGAAAACAACACACTAAATTCAGCCGCGCGCCAGCCAAAACATTTTCTTCCGCTTGAAAGGATGGATCCGATCTAATTTCTCATTCTAAACATTCTCTCAAACAATGAATCGATTCATTTTATAGGATTCAATTTTAGGATCTATTAAGAAAAATTAATACTATAGGAAAGATTTACAATTTTCCTGAATCTTTGAGACAGGAATCAAACAAGCTTGAGGAATCAGTAGGAAAGACAAAAATGAACAAAAAACATCAATCTTCAATTACCCTCAGAAATGTCCACCTGAGCATTGTTCCAATCGATCGAATAAAAACGATACTTTCCGTCATTGGAATATCCTTCTGCAAAAAAACGATTTAGGGCTTTACGATAGACGATGCTCGTTACTTGAAGGGATTCTTCGGAAACCTCATTTCGAAAACCAAGACGTCCGGGAATTGCATTGTACGCGGAATTCGCGAACACAAGACTCCATTCGTCTTGGTCCGTCGTAAAAAGGGCGCTCCCTAAAATTGCCTCCGAGGAAGCCCCTTGAAAAGGAACACAATTCTGAGGCTGTATAAGGTTTTTCTTAAATAACAAAGAACGTCCCTGTTTGCAGAGAAACGCGGGGGTTGCTGACAAAAAGAAAGTCGTTTCTGCCTTTCTAAAATCCCAGAACGGAGTCGGATTTTTATCACCGCTAAAAAGTTTATCATCCAGAAGTTTCGCATAACGGGAAGAATTTTCGGAAGACTCTTCCGGCTCTGCGTCGTCCGTCTTTTGCGAGACACCTTTTCCGAGAAGATATCCGTAAACAGGATCGGGTGCATCCGAATTCAAAATTCTAATGGCCTTCAGAATTTCTTGTCCAGGATGACCGTCGTCGAAGTTTCTAAAACAGATTCTATTTAAGAGTTCCTCGGATTCGTCTCCTGCGGAAAATCCTTTTGCGACTTGAGCACAAGCCTCTTGTTTTCTTCCCGAGACAAGAAGTGTTTTTGCGGTTTCTATTTTTCCACGCTCCTTATTTCCATAGGAACCGCTCATCCAAAAATAACGCGCGGAAGAATCCAACTTTCCTAGGTTTCTCAAAAACTTTCCGTAGAGATACAAAATATCCGATTTACCGTCTTCGCTTAACGATTTTAGCTTACCGCCTGCGTAGATTCTCTTGTAAGCGCTTCCGCGATCGGAATGAAGAGTATAACTGATTCTCAGAGCGAGAGAAGTTTCAGGACTTAAAAGATTTCTCATCTCTCCGAAGGCGTGAATTTTTTCCCAGCCGTCGTAATCTCCCGTTTTAATTTTTACCGCATAACAAGCCTTATAGAGAGGAGCGTTTTCCTTTTTAGAAAGAACCCTGAATAAAAACGGAAGTTCGTGGGTAACCGGAGTCGTCTGTGTTTCGAGAGATTCTTCCGCGACGGTTTCCGAAGAATTTTCTTTTGGAGCCGGTTCTTGCAAAAAAGAATCGGGATCGGGAATCGGCCGACTACAACCTGAAATCACCGAAACCAGCGAGGAAGGACTCACGTTTAATCCGCTCGCGAGTTCGGTCACGATGGAAGGATACTTTCCCTTTTTATCAGTGATCTTCCCGGAACGGCTCATGATCAAGATCGCCGGAACGTATTTGCGATATTTCTCATATAGAAAGAAAAGCCTGGAGGAAGCGGTCTTACGAATATCTGATTTCTGGGAAGTTCTGAGCAATTCCTCATAAAGTGGAATCGAAAAAAGAGGATCTTCTTTTTCCATCGCGTAAGCGTCTTCGTAGGAGACAGATTCCAAACTCAAAACAAAACTTAAGAAAAAGAGAATATAAGCAAAACGTTTAGAATACATTTCTGAGAACTTCCCGCTTCGCGTCGCTTCCGTGATTGAGTGGACAAACTTCGGACGGCACGGTCCCATTCTTAAATAATTCCTTTTTGGCGTGTTTGCAGGATGGCCCCGGAAGTTTTCCGGATTCTTCGCAGACAGTGGCCGTGATCGCGTGTTCGGTTACCGGATATCTTCGTTTTAATTCTTCCGAGTCTTCCGCCGATTCGAAAACTTTCGCAACCGCGCCCCAAAGCGGAGCCGCCACTGTGCCGCCTAACGCAGAAGACCCGAGCCCGAAACTGGGATCATCGTATCCGAGCCAAATCGCCATAGACAATCCCGGTTTGACACCGACGAACCAGTTGTCCCGGTTATCGTTCGTAGTTCCCGTTTTTCCTGCCACTTCTCCTTTATATCCCGTGTTTCTTACTCCGGCCGAGTTGGCGCTTCCATGAAGAAGATCGATCATGATCTCAGAAACTTGAGAGGACAAGACCTTTCTTTCTTCGGGAACTTTTAAACCGAACTCGTCAGTCGCCTTTCTTTCATAGATAATCTTTCCGGAACGATCCGTTATCTTTTGAATCAGATAAGGACGTTTGATCGAACCGTCGTTTGCAAACGCCGAATACGCCGACGCCATTTCAAGAGGTGAAATTTCCAAGGAACCGAGAGCCAGAGAAAGATCTCCTCTGAATCTGGACTGGAGCATTTTAGAATCCGGAAAGAAAAACTTTTGAAAAAATTCCTGGATTCTTGAAATCCCGAGTTTCTCCGCGATCTGAACCGCGGCCGTGTTTTTGGATTTGGCTAAAGCCTGTCTAACGCTGATATCTCCGTCGTATTGATTTCCGATATTCTCCGGCATCCAGTTTCCGGTTTGATTTCGATAGATGAGAGGTGCGTCCAAAATTCGAGAAGAAGCGTTGATAAGGCCGTTTTCTATCGCGGCGGAATAAAGAATGGGCTTGATGGAAGATCCTGTCTGACGTTTCATCCCCGTGGTTCTGTCCAACTGATTATCGGCCTTGAACTCGGATCCTCCGTGCATCAGCAGGATTTCTCCTGTGGAAGGATCAACGGCGACTAACGCGGCTTGAAGACCCGACTCGTTCGCACCAGAAAAAGAATCCGTGTCCATAAAAAGTTCGAGTGCGGGCGAAAGATCCTGAACATACTTTCGAAAGACCGCGGTTTCACTGGAGTTCTTATTATCCGTAAGTTTTGTCTTTCGAACAAGTCCGTTCTTTTGAACGTTGTCCACGTAAGACTTTACGATTTTCTGAAGTTCGGCCTGGACCGGTTCCGCGATCGTAGTGTAGATCGAAAAACCTCCGGTCTCGTAGATATTGGAATCTGGATAGAGAGAATTTAGAAATTTACGAACGTGTTCCGTGACGTATGGAGAATGATCCTTTCGATTTCCAAAGACCGTTTCTCCGGGAGAACGCATGTGAAACGAAAGGTAGAGTTCGTCCAACTTCGTTTTTGGATTCTCCTTTAGAATTTCATCTTCTCGAAAGGAATGAATGATCGCATTGACCCTTTGTCTGGATAAATCCGGATTTTTCAGAGGGGAATATCGATTCGGCGCGGAAGCCAAAGAGGCTAAGACGATCATCTCTTCGGTTGTGAGTTCGTTCGGATTCTTCTTAAAATAAAATTCGGCCGCACTCGCAAACCCGAAGGCCCCGTGTCCGAGATAAACATTGTTTAGATAATATAAGAATATTTGCTTTTTCTCATACGTGTATTCGAGAGCGAAAGCGAGTTGAGCTTCTTTGATCTTTCGAATCAGGCTTTTTTCACGGTCGTCCAAAAGGATTCTCGCGAGCTGCTGTGTGATTGTGGACGCACCCTGTTTAAAACGAAAACTCGTGATGTTGACGAGGATCGCCCTCGCAATGGAAAGATAATTGATTCCGCTATGGGAAAAAAATCTTCGATCCTCCACAAGAAGAACGATCTTCTTGAGATTCTCGGGATACGCGTCCCATTCTAAATTGCTGGTTTTTTTTGCAAAAATCTCCGATACCTTCTTTCCGTCCCGATCATAGATCACGGAAGGCTGGTGATTGTAAAAAAGAGAAATCATCTGTTGGAGTTCGGATTCTCGAGTGATCACGCCCACCCAAAAAACGATCATTCCCAAAAGGAGAAGGGAAATGACGATACCTGCGAAAAGGAGAACGAAATTCGGAAGTCGAAGGCGATGAGAAGACATCTGATCCCGAAGTCTTTCGGCCAGGGTTTTGATCCGAGGCTGACCATTTTCTTCGATCTCTCGACGGACGGAAAAGAACGGTTTTTCTTCGAAGGAAATCTTTTCCCGACGAAGAAGGGGTCGTTCCTCGCCAAAAAGCGGATCGGGATTCGGGCTTTTTCGTAAGTCACGAATCTTTTGCGGGAGTTCCCGCATTTTTTCACGGAACAAAACCCGGATTTGGGTAAAAGCGAGCGAAATTCTTTCTAAGAATCCCGGCCCCGTGGGTTCGGGATCGATTTGTGGAGTGGAAATCGAGGGAGTTCCCGCATTTCGAAGAGGCTCTTCCCTTCGGGAAAGATCCGCCGGCCTCGGAGGATTGACTTTCGGAATAGAAACGATCGATTCTCGAGGAGGCAAAGGTGGAGGAGAAAGTTCCATTCTTACCAGAGCCTTATGACCGCATTGATAGCAAGTCAGCCGGAAGACCGATCCCGTCGGAACTCCTTCCGGCAATCGCGACGCGGTCCCGCATTCAGGGCAAAGAAATCGAGGACTTCTTAGAGTTTGAATCCCTGTCTCCATCATCCCCTTAATTGTCGGAGGATCTTCTAGATCCAGACAAGCACTTAATTCTCTTTTTCTTTCCTTTCCGTAACGACCGTAAAATCGTTTCCGGTAAGGGTTTCCAAAGGAATCGATTCTTCTTCTTTGAGAGGGAACATCGAAACGGTAAGCACCTTAAAACCGAGCTCCCGAAGTCGATATGTAACCCCGAATCCTTCGTCGCTATGAAATCTTCCATTGATATGAACGACTTTTTTTCCGCGGGTCAAAAACGAGTTCGCGATCGTGTCGGCCATTCCTGCGTCCCAGAGATACTGCGCGTCGATAAATTTTCTCTCGAGAGTTTCGTCCGAATGCATGCCCGGATGTTCTTTGAGAGTATTTTTGATCTTATTCTCATACCCTTCTTGGGAGAATTTTCGAATTAGATATTTCGGAGGTAAAAAAACGGAACGGACCGAAAACAAAGTTTCGAGCCCGGAAGAGGAAACTAGATTCACATACTTTCTCGGAACGTTGGATGCGATCACGGGAATTCTATGATCTTTTGCGTATTGTAAGAATGGATGATAGTCTCTGAGATGATTGGGCCAGAGTTTTAAAGAATTAAAAAAGGCCTTTTCTCCGATTTGACCGCTCAAATATTCATCTAAAGTTTTTTGCTGATCCCTCTCCAACATCTCCAGAGAAAGAACAACCTCGTTCAAGGCCGATATTTTTTTGAACCAATCCAAACGAATCTTGTGACCGATCAAGTCGTCGTGTTCTTCTCCAAAAATTAAAATATCATAATTTTGGAATGTATTAAAAATCGTCTCCGAAGCGATGAGCATCTTCGTCAACCCCTTTTGGATGGAAACCGGCTGTGGAATCTCTTCGGTTTTAAGAATATCCTCCGATCGAAGGGAAAAAAAACTCAGAACAAAAAGAATCGAGCCGAAAATTACGAAACGAAATTTGGATTTTGTATTCAATGGAACTTTCTTATCTGAGAAGAGTTTCGATTTTCCGAGAGACATCCGCGCTGTCCGGTTCCACCGCCGAAGGATAACGAGCCTCGATCTTTCCATCCTTGGAAATAAGAATTTTCTCAAAGTTCCACTGTACATCTCCCGGGTTTGGAGAATTTTTCGTGAGATATTGATAAAGAGGATGTTGATCCTTTCCTTTGACGGAAATCTTTGACATCATATCAAAACTAGCGCCTTTTTGAATTCTACAAAAGGTTTCAATTTCTTTGTCCGAACCGGGTTCCTGGCTTCCAAAGTTATTCGCGGGAAAACCTACGACCACAAATCCTTGGTCCTTATATTTTTTATAAACCTTTTCGAGATGGTCATACTGATAAGTGTAGCCGCATTTCGAAGCAACGTTTACGACCATAACGACCTTACCTTTATATTTCGAAAGAGGAACTTCATTCCCTTGGATGTCCTTTACTTTGAAATCGTAGAAACTTTCTTTCGCAAAAGCTCCGGCGACAGGGAAAAGAACTCCGAGAACGAAAAATAGGATCAAAAGTTTCGACTGCATGGATGATACCTTCTTGCAAAAGAGTTTAAATCGAAATGCAGTTTTGCTTCAATCGTTTTTCAAATCTTTCGGTTTCTTTCTTTATTGCGGATGAGAATACAAGGCGCGTCAGTCGATCACCACCGCGATCTTTCCAAAACTTTTTCCCTCTTCCAATTTCCGGTGTGCGTCTCCGATCCGTTTCCAGGAGAAAATTTCCGGATCGAGAATCGGACGCAGAATCCCCGCTTCCGCGAGCCTGGAAATTTCTTTCAGAATAGAACCGTGTTTTTCCCTTCCTTCGTCATACAAAAGAGGAATCAACATAAAGACCACGGCCAAATCCAAACTTTTAGAATGTGCCTTTCCGAGATCAAAGGTTCCGGACGCGTTGATCGTAATCGCCTTTCCTTTTCTTTTTACCATTGAAATCGCGGTTTCAAATCCGCTACCTCCAGCTGTGTCGAAAGCAAGATCGAAGTCCGACGAGCCGAAATGTTTGAGAGCGATCTCTTGAATCTCGGCTTCCGTCCTTCCGCTCACGGCTTCGGCTCCGAGTTTTAAGACGAGTTTCTGTTTGGATTCTCCGGTTGCGGTCGCCAAAACTCTCGCACCCGCCCAGCGTGCGAGTTGAACTGAGATATGTCCGACGCCGCCCGCTCCTCCTGTAATCAAAATTTTATTTCCAGCTTGAAGGTTTCCTTTTTCAAAAAGACCTTCCCACGCAGTGATCGAAACCAGAGGAAGAACCGCGGCTTCTTCGAAACTCAGATTTTTCGGTTTTTGCGCGATCAACCTTTCATCCGCGAGAATGTATTCCGCCAAAGCGCCGCCGGTTCCGATCAATCCCCCCACACAACCGAAAACCTCGTCCCCCTTTTTCCATCGAGAAACGTTATCTGCCACCTCTTCAACTACTCCGGCGGCGTCCCCGTGGAGAACCGCCGGAAAAGCGGGCGCGATCGCCGGACCGAACTTTCGAATTTTGTAATCCACCGGATTTACGCTCGTCGCCTTGACCCTGATCAAAACGTGACCCGGAAGAATTGCGGGCTTTGGAACTTCACCTTCTTCAAAAACCTCGGGGCCGCCGAAACTGCGGATGATCATTGCTTTCATGGGAACATTCTCCAATTAATTTTGAAATGATTCTAACAGAAATTGATTCTTTCCACAATGGCTTGAATTTGAAAGAGATTATTTCTAAATTGGAAAGAATGAATATCGAAAGTATTTTGGACTTAGAGTTATTCGAAGCGGTTTGTGTAGAAGGAAATTTTGCGAAGGCCGCAAGAAAAACCGGATCCTCCCTGCCGACGATCAGCAAAAGAATTTCAAGACTCGAAAGGGCTCTCAAGGTGACTCTCTTTGAAAGGACTACAAGGACGATCCGATTGACGGAAGCGGGAAATCGTTTTCGACTTCGCGCTGAAAGAATTCTGACGGAACTCCGCGCCGCCGAAAAGGAAACCGTTTTTGAGAAGGAACTCAAAGGGAAAATTAGAATTACGGCGCCGGCCCCGTTCGCAACCCGGATTTTGCCTCCCCTCTTCGCGGAGTTTCGAAATCAAAACCCGGAAATTCAATTGGAAGTTGTGTTCGGAAACGAAAAGTTCAATCTGATCGAAGACCGCTTTGACCTGGGAATCCGTATCATGAAGCCGATTCGAGGAGAACGTTGTAGGGTTCTTTTGCCGAACCGAATCATCGCCGTAACTTCTCCGAATTACCTGGAAAAAGTAGGAACTCCCTCCCGCCTTTCCGATTTGGCAAAACATTCTATCCTATTCGTGGACGAACAATCGAACGTAAGAATTCCCGAATTGAAAAAGACAATTTCCGAATTATCAGGAGACAGAGGAATCCGATCGAACAACGGATCCTTTCTCGCAGAGTTCATCGCGAGAGGTGGATCCGGAATTCTCTTTCGGTCTATCTGGGATGTGGAAGAGCAGATCGAATCCGGAAAAATAAAAAGAATTTTTCCGAATCATCATTGGCAGAGCGAAGCTTCCGTCTGCCTTCTATTTCCTTCCGGAGAGAAACCGCCGAAACGAGTTCTCCGATTCGGGGAATTTTTAGAATCCAAAATATTTCCGGGAAAACGGGGCGGTTTTTAAGGAAATATTTTTCTTAAAACGGATTCGGGTAACAAGGAAGCCGCTACAAAAATTCCGAAAACAAAGGCCGCAATCGCAAGACCCAACGCAGGAAAAAATCCCAAGGGTTCGCTTCCTCTTTCGATCAAATAGATCGGCGTATCCAAAACATATCCCATGTCCTTATAAATTTTCTCCGATTCGCTGTCCAAAGAAGTATCGTTAAATCTTCCTTCAATCGCAAACGCAGGAGAGGAAAAATAAGTTCCATTGTCGAGTTCTTCCTGAGTTACCGCGCTGTCTTTTACGATCACTTTGACCTTTTTCGATCCGGCTTTGTCAAGAGTTGCGACCGGATACGTGATGTGCTGGAGACGATCCTTTTTTGTGGAGATCACGTAGTTGTTTGCAGGAACAACCCCGTCCTTGATCTTGATATACCTTGGGATCTGATCCGCAGGCGTAGAAACGAATTCCGCAAACGTAAATTCGGTTTTATTCTTTTTTGCGGAATGAAACTTCATGTCGGGAACCGCGATTCCCAAAATGACGAAGGCGCTCAGGCCGACGCCGCCGATTCTATACAAGATCGAAAATCGATCTAAAAATTGAATTCCCTTCAGTACAAGGTTCATTCTAATCTCCTAATATTCTTTGATGATTTTGCAAAGAATGACTGAAACTTGTAAAAAGGTCGAATTCTTTTTAAACGGAAGTGGACTCTTAGGAAATAAAAAAAGAACCGAGACTTCCGAAAGACCCGGTTCTTATCTTTGTCGAAATGGAAAAAAAGAAAAACTCGGCTCTAAACCGCTATCCCTTCAAAAAAAGTAAGAATATTGGAATCGTCTTTTTCCAAATGATCCTGAGCTTGTTCGATGACGGATTCCAAATAATAAGCGTAGTTCTTATAATTTTTAAGGAAGTTTTTTACTTCTTCCACACGATCGGCCGGAAGCTTATCTTGTACGATCAATTGAAAGAGAGCGAGAATTCCAAACGCGGATTTGAGAGGATCCGAAAGGGAGGCGATTTTTAAAATTTCGTCCGCGTCCACTTCCGCAAAAGAAGGGAGCAAGTCTGTGATCAACTCCAATGCGCCGATCGGGATCTGACGATCCAAGGACTTTACGTAATTGATGATCGCGCGATAAGCCCGGCTATCCCCGACTCTGGAAAGAATTTGCACTACTCCCGAGAGAAACCTTTTGTGATAACCCCAGGAAAGTCTTCCGGAATCGGCGTCCCTCATCACCTGATACAAAAAACTCCATACAAACTTATCGTTTTCGATCGCCTTATCGGCAAGCTCGGAAAGCCATTCGTCAAACGCAGGGTTTTCCATTTCTTTGGAAAGAAATTCTACGAGCTCGGTTGGATTTCTTGTTTCAGGCATGTGGTTCTTTTTGCGCATAGGCTCACGATTATCCACTAGAGAAGATTCCTTTTCCATTCTTTTTCTTTGAAAAATAGACGGATTCGATAAAAAAACTAAAACACAAAATAAGAAAGAATTTCGATTTCAATTCAAGAAATCGTTTCGTTAGGAAAAAGCGAATTCTAATACATTCTTAACATCGCTTTGCGATCTCTAACGTGGAAATAGAACGGGATTCTTGTAATTTTTTCCAAATCCTGCATCCTAATGAGTAAGATGCAATCGAAGACAAAAGCGATTTTACTCATGATTCTCATACTAACCCTGATGAAAGAGCCTTTGTTCCCCAAGGACTTTCAAGGTCGAGTCGTCTACTTTGAGAATTCAATGGAAAAATCAGAAGAACAAAAACAAAAGATGGAGGAATCCATCCATAGAGAAACAAAAACCGCTCCGAAAATTCAGCTTTTCCCCGAACCGAATCACGAAACGAACGCTCGTCCAGAAGAAAACTACGGCAAATCGGAAATTTTAAAAATCGAAGAGGAATGGAATCGATATTCTCCTGTAAATCTAAAACAACTTGCGAGTAAACTCACCACGTTAGGCGCTATCAAACAGAAATTTCGCGATTACAAAGCCGCGATCCGATTCTATGATCAGTCTTTAGCAATTCGAGAACGACTGGGAGAAAAGCAAAGTGAGGAATACGCGCTGACTTTGTATCTAAGATCGATCGCTCAATCCAGAATCGGCAATACATGTCAGTTTCGGATCGACATTCAATCCGTGATCGAAATCTATCGTCAATTAAGGGAAACGGATTCCGCCATCCTTGCCGAAGATACATTAAAAAAATATTCGAGTTTCTGCGAGGAAAAATAAAAACGTTTTGACAACGGAAGAATCGCACTTGAAAGATAAGGATGGCTCTTTTTGTTATGAATCCTCTCTCCACGCAAATTTTTCAGGATATCTATCACGCCTCCCAATCAGGAAGGATGATCACGATGGGAGATCTGGAAATCAACACGGCCAAATCTGCCTATCAACTCAGACCTCACCTGGAGGATCTAAAAGAATCCAGCCTTGTTGTCGAACACCCTGAAGGTTTTGAAATCGCGCCTTCCGGAAATCATTATTACCAAAGCCGCTGGGGCTGAAATTTTTCCAGAGCTCGTTTCAAAAGAATTCAGTTTTCATAATTTACATTTTTATAAATTGCTCATAAAATCCTGTTTTGAGTTCTCATTCTGATCAAAAGAAAGAATGAGAATCTATACTTTCAAAAAACGAACCCCGTTTTAGCGCGGGCATTTCCAATCTTAGAAATTCAAAGTTTCCTAACGCGAGGGTTTTATAAGAATTTACCCCGAAACCTTCCATGAAATCGTTTTTAACACGCAGATAGGCACGGAACCAAAAACGCGGGGGAGTTCCCACAAATTTCCTCCGTAAATGGACGATAAACCTTGTTAAATTCGGATTGGAGTTCCTACATTTTAGGTTTTCGGACAAACTTTCAGTAAAACCGTTTTTTCCGAAGTTGAGTCGGTTTACTTCCCGGCAAAAGCTTTGATCAAAAGTGGAAAGAATCTATTTTTCATTTTTTGCTCTTGATTTTCATGCAATCTTTCTTGATGGACGAAAACTTCAAGTCTCGCTTTTTTTCTCTTCCGGCTTACTTCGATTCAAAAGAAACACCGCGAGCACAGCAAAAAATCCTCCGATCGTCGTGGTAAAACTCGGAACCTCCCCCAAAAAAATCCAACTCCCCAACAGAGCTGTGACCGGCACCAAAAAGATAAAGGAACTCGCGACTCTCGAGCCCAACTTGGAAGAAGCAAAAAAATAAACCGTGGTTCCAAACGTAGTCGAAATTACCGCAAGATACAAAATATGAATCCAAAAACCGAAACCTGCGTTAAGCGCGTTCGAGATACCGTAAGGGATCGCAAGAAAAAAATCCAAAATCGTTCCGATCGTAAAAACGTAAAAGCTATAAACGAGCGGAGAAATGTTTTGCCCTGTGCTGTGACTGTTCATGCTCAAAAAGGCCCAGCTAAAAGCACAAAGAAGAAAGAAAATATTTCCGGATTGAAACAAGGAGTTCCAGTCCAAATTCCAAATCCGAAGCAGAATACAACCTCCCAACAATCCGAAAATGAGACCGATCGCTTCTCTTCCACCGGGTAATTTTTTCTGAAACGAATGAACGAGCACGTATGTAAAAATCGGATTCATCGTAGTAACCAGAACTCCACCTGCTCCTGCGAGCCCGTTGTTCAAACCCAAAAAAAAGAACTGGTTATAGACCGTATAAAGAATTCCTCCGATTACGACTTGAAAAAAGGTTCTATAACTCGGTAATCGAAATGATTCCTTTCTCCAAAAGACAACGGGTAAAAGGGAAACGGCTGTGGCCAAAAATCTCCAAAAGATGATTACGTTCGGGTGCTGATCGCCAACGATCAACTTGGCGGAAGGCCAAGCAAAACCCCATGAGATCATAGAGATCACTAATAAGAAGTAAAATTTTGTGTTAGTCTTGGATTGCATAAAGGAGCGGCCCCTTTTACCAATTTCAGAAATCGAAAATCAGATACAATCCTTACTTAGGAATCCGTCCTTTTCTCAAAAACGATTCTTCAGTTCGAAAAGCAAGATCCCTTTCACAAAAAGAATCAACCCTTGTTTCGATTTCGATGTTCTCTTACGAGCTCGGGTAGTTTTGACATGGAGGAATGGATTCGATGCATCTCTAACGCCGGTTTTGCGGGAATTCCAAAATAGGCGACTTTTTCATCGCTGTCTTCCGTTAGTCCGGACATTCCCATAAGAATGGATCCTTTCTTCATCGTAATTCCCTCAGCAACTGCCGCTTGACCGCCCATGATCACTCCGTCTTCCAGAGTAACCGAACCTGCCAAAACCGTTCCTCCCGCAATGTAAACAAAGTTTCCCACTCTGCAATTGTGAGCGATATGAACGTGATCGTCAAACTTCGTGTGATTGCCGACGGAAGTGGTTTCGATCGTAGCCCGATCTACGGTGCAACAAGCCCCCATCTCCACATAGTCTCCGATCACTGAATTCCCGATTTGAGGAACCTTGTAACGGACACCGCCTTTATCATAAAACCCGAATCCGTCGGCGCCAATCACCGTATTCGGATGAATCAAATTATATTTTCCTAAAATACAATTGTATGCAACGATCACTCCGGATTTCAGAATCGTTCCTTCTCCGATTCTGGCTCCGCTTTCGATCACGACGTTTGGAAAAATTTGACAGCCATCTTCAATTTCCGCATTCTCCTGAATCACCGCAAAATCCATGATTGTAACATTCTTACCGATCTTCGCGCTCGGATGAATACTCGCCTTTATCGAAATCGAAGGTAGCGTTTTTGGTTTTTTCTCAAAAAGGGAAAGCAATTCGATAAATTTCAGTCTTGCAAAACCTTCGGGAACAATGAGGGCCGAAGAAAATTCGGAAACTAAAGAAGGAATTGTGAGGGCGATTTGAACCTGCTTTGCTTTCGGATTCGAACTGAAATATTTCTTCGCTTCGAAATAATAAATTTTATCCGCTTGAACCCGGGAATGATTTTCGATATCACCAACACCGATTATTTCCTGCTCACCGTTTCCTTTTAATTCCAACCCAAGGGTTTTCGCTAAATCTTTCGCTTTCATGATAATCAAATTTTTAGAATTCAAAAAAAGGACTCAACTCGTTTTTTTAGATTTCCCATTTCGTAAAGAAACGATTCTTACTTATAGAATAAAAAACTACACAACTCACTCAACAGATGCTTTTATAAAATGATATTTTTATAATTTCAGTTCAAACCGGACGCCGTTCGTTATCTTGAAAACAAAAATTTGAGTGCGGATTCCGACCTTCCTTTATGCATAACCCTTACCGAAAAGTATTTGGAACTTCAAGAAGAGCCTTGTCGGAACTACGACAATCCTCTGTGAAAGCGGCGCGCCCCACCCAAATTTCGGGTGGAGGGGTGGGTGGCGGAAAAATTCCGGAGATTTTCTTCTATCACAAAATTCTAATTTTGCAAGCAAAAACCCCCGTGTAGGAACTCCTGTAAAACCCATTCTCGCAGGACACTCTCATTGTATATCCCTCTCAACTTGTGGATAAGGTTATGTCCTTTATGAGAGGCTAACGAAAAAAGATTTTCCAACTTGCTGGAACCTATTTTGATTTTTTGATAAAAAGGAACGTTCAATCCGTTAAGTCCAAAGATTGAAGGTTCACGAAAAATCGTATTTTCAAATAAGAGAGGATTCAAATTCTTCAATTTTACATAAGGACTTCATCGTAAGATCGATATCGTCCCAACCATTCGTGATTCGCTCCACCAAAGAAGGAGAAAGCGTAAAACGATAAGTCTTTTTCCCAGCAACGAGGACTAACGTTTGTAAATCGACTACAATTTCTGCGTCTTCGTTTTCGTGGATAAAAGCGAGAATTTCTTCCACTTCGGCTAACGAGAGTTTTATAAGCGCGATTCCGTTTTTGGCGCAATTCCCGAAAAATATATCCGCAAAAGAAGGCGCGACGATTACACGAAATCCAAAATCGGAAAGAGACCAAGGCGCGTGTTCTCTGCTGGAACCGCATCCAAAATTCTCACCCGATACAAGAACGGACGCGTTTCGATATCGTCCTTGATTGAGCACAAAATCCGGATCTTCTTTCAATCCATCTTCATCCAAATATCTCCAATTATGAAAAAGATGCTTTCCAAAACCGCTCCGCTCTATCTTTTTCATAAATTGTTTCGGAAGAATTTGATCCGTGTCTATGTCTTTTAGATAAAGAGGAACCGCAATTCCCTTATGATAATTCCAAGATTGACTCATACTCTTACCTCCTGCAATTCAGAGACCGTTCCTAATCTTCCGAGGATCGCCGCCACGACTGCGCTTTCCGGACTGACCAAATGGGTTCTTCCTCCCCTTCCTTGTCTCCCTTCGAAATTTCTGTTGGAAGTAGAAGCCGAACGTTCTCCCGGTTTCAAAAAATCATCGTTCATTCCGAGACACATGGAACAACCGGGCATTCTCCACTCAAAACCCGCAGCGAGAAGGACTCGATCCAAACCTTCCTCTTCCGCTTGACGTTTTACTCTTCCGGATCCTGGAACCACGATCGCCCGCACGTTAGACGAAACTCTTTTCCCCCGAGCGATCTGCGCGGCCTTTCTGATATCCTCTATACGCGCATTCGTGCAAGAACCGATAAAAACCTTATCGATCCTTACGGAACTCATAGTTTGCCCCGCTTTCAGATCCATATATTCCAAAGAACGTCTTGCGGCGGCTTTTGCCTCTGAGTCCGTAAAAGAATCGGGATCGGGAACAACGGAGCTAACCGGAACAACCTGGCCCGGATTTGTCCCCCAAGTGACCATAGGAACAACCTCGCTCGCATCCAATTGGATTGTCCTATCGAAGACGGCGTTCGAATCGGATTTGAGTGTTTTCCAATATTCAACTTTTCTATTATATTCTTCTCCTTTTGGAGAACGATCTTTTCCTTTTAAATAATCGAAAGTAGTTTGATCCGGAGCGATCAAACCGGCTCTCGCGCCCGCCTCGATACAAAGATTACAAAGAGTCATCCTTCCCTCCATGGAAAGATTTCGAATCGTTTCACCCGCGTATTCTATCACATATCCTTGTCCCCCATTCGTTCCGATTTTTCCGATCAAATAAAGGGCTAAATCCTTCGCACTCGCATCGGGTGCAAGTTTTCCAACAACTTGCACCAAAAGATTTTTCGATTTTTTAAGACGGATCGTCTGAGTAGCCAGAACGTGTTCTATCTCGCTAGTTCCGATCCCGAGCGCAAAAGATCCGAACGCCCCGTGCGTCGAAGTATGAGAATCTCCGCAGACAATTACGGTTCCGGGTAACGTAAGCCCCATCTCCGGACCGACGACGTGGACGATTCCTTGATCGGGATGATTTATATCCAAAAGCTCGATCCCGAAAGTTTTGCAGTTTTCCGCGAGAAGTTCCATTTGTCTTTGAGAAACGGATCCCGCGCCGCTCCATTCACGATTCCTCGTAGAAACGTTATGGTCCATAACCGCGAACGTTCTTTCCTTTTTTCGTACCTCTCTTCCTTTATCCTTCAGCGCCGTAAAGGCCTGAGGAGAAGTCACCTCGTGCAGGAGATGTCGATCGACATACAGTATATCTTCCTCTCCATCCTGCGTTACGATTCTGGAATCCCAGATCTTATCATACAGCGTTCTACCCGTCATCGGTTCCTCCGAAGAATAAACAATAGCAGAAACAAAACCATAATGCAAATAAATATGATTGATTGACATTATAATTAAAAGTTATATATTGAAGATTGAATGGAATTCAGACAGATCCGATATTTCCTCGAAATCAGAGACGCGGGCACGTTCCAAAAAGCCGCTTCCAAACTTGGTTTAACCCAACCTGCTCTTTCCCGCCAAATTTTTCTTTTAGAAAAGGAACTGGGTTCTCTCGTATTCGAAAGGGGCCCGAGACAAATCAGACTTACTCACGAAGGAGAAATTTTCTTAGGTTATGCGTTGAAGATGAGGGAGTTATGGGAAGAATTAAAATCGGGAATGAAAGAACCCGGAAAAGAACTCTCCGGAGAATTTTCGATCTCTGCCGGCGGAACCGTATCTGCGTGGATTCTTCCGGAAATTCTTAAAAAAATCAGGAAGGAACATCCCGACCTTATATTGTCCGTAAGAGAAGGCGATTCCTTAGAAACCAAGGAAGCGATTTTATTAAACGAAGTTGATTTGGGAATTCTCACCGGCCCCGTAAACGAGCCCGGATTGATTTCGAGAGAGTTTTTAACGGACCGAATCGTTCCTGTTGCCTTAAAAACACATCCGATCTTCCAAAAGAAAAAGCAGAGTCTAAAGGACATCAAAGAAGAGTCATTCGTATTCTTTCATCCGGCTTCTGCGATTCGTAGGGCGGTGGAAAAAAGGATCCGGTCTTTGGGAAAAGAATTTCGTCCGAAAATCGGAATGGAACTCCGAAGCGTGGAGTCCGTGATCAAAAGTGTGGAGGCGGGTTTAGGAATCGGATTCTTATCAGAATACAGCCTTTCACCCAAACTCAGGATGATTTCGATTCCGGAATTGATCGCTGAAAGAAGTTTTTTTCTTTGTCATAAAAAATCGGTTCGTCCCGGATTATCAAAATTGGCGGAAGAATTGGTACACGAGGCAAGAAGCCGTTTTGATTCCTTTGTTTAACGGATTCATATAGAATTACATAATATTCTAATGTATCCATTTTCACCCAAATAAGCCTTCAAACAAACCGTTTCAAACCCGAAATACGAAGTCCGAATATTATTTTAGAATCAACGGAACTCTATCGTAAAATCGTTTCCCCAAAAAAAACGGACGAATAATCGTGGAGGATGAATCTCTTTGATTGGATCCTCCGCGTTCCCGCAGATTTAAAAATGGACCTTACAATCGTTCCATCCGGCAGAAATCTTTTCCTGCTTCCAACCAAGACACAAATTATTCTTAACTTCGAAGGATTGAGAAAAAACGAAATAGCATCAAGGACAGGAAGTAGTCTCAACTTTGGTTTTCCAGAATGTGCCTTCCGCACCGGGGAAAGGCCAAAAATTCTTCATATCCGTTATCATCAACTTCACCTTTGCCGCTACCACTGGATCGGTTTGGCAAATCTGAATCAGCTGATTATAATTGAATTGAGGCCCCATCAACCCCGAACTTATTTCCGCATAGTCTTCAGCGACATTCGAGGCCGAGTAAGTCGTCACGAAACCTGGAACCGGATTATTAAACTGAAGTAACGTTGGCGAAGACCAGTCCACGTTCGTTGAATATTCGACCGTATTGAGCGAAACCCAATCCGAATGAACGTCCATAAGAAAACCGCGTAACGTGAAATCGAAATTATGAGTGATTTCATGGTGAATAGATCTATCGATATAATCGTCCATAACTCCCGTTGTAATACCCGCGCTTACGTTCATATAAATACGGTTCGACAGAGGATCCATAAATCCTCCTACAGCAACACCGCCTACGGTTAAATTGGCGCAAAGTACAACCTTCTCCACTTTGCTTTTAATCCAATAACCTCGGGGGTATTTTGCAATTTGAGCTCGAAGAATGAACGAATAATGTTCTACGTCTTCCTGCGCATAAGTAGCGTTGCAATTAAAAGAATCGGAGGAGGCTTCCGTATGAGTAATGATCTGAACGTCACGATCATAATTCTCGGCTCGGTCCGGCTTTGGTAATAATAAGAACAAAAAAGATTCGTCTATAACTTCTTTTTTATGGGCGCAATTTGAAAGTAGGAGCAGGATCGCGATCTTAGTAACAATTCTTTGATTCATACTTTGTCATACAGATGCGAATTTGAGAATTGAGTGCAATTGATAACTTGAGATATTTATAAGACGCCCGTTCGAACTCAAATCCATTTGCGAAAAAATCTTGCCGTTCTTCTTAGAAAGTTAAAATGGAGTTCGCACAAAATATAATTTATGAAATGGATCTGCCATCACTGCGAATATAAAAATCCGATCGACTTGCAGCATTGCGCCCAGTGCGGTAACACAAAAGGAGTCAACGTTCAAACGACGGATTCCTCAGTTTCAATTTTCCAAAAAATAGGAACGTTAGGCACCTTTGGTTGGATCTTAATCATCCTCTTGGGCTTAGGCGCGGTGATTATTACCCCAATCTTATTGATCACTGCCATTTCCCATCTGGAAGGATTTGCAGGTCTACTTTTGCTGATTGGCGGGTATTTTGGGGCGAGATCCGCGATACGATCTCAGTTTGGGCCTCCGGCAAAAGCGGTTTTTATCGTTTTCTTTTCGATCATGGGTATGTCTTTGGATCAACCTGGAAATTATTTATACAACTTTCCCTTTCGATATTTTTGTCCGAGCTCCACAACGATGCAAAGATCCGTACAAATCAGCCACCCCCTTCCAGGAAGAACGGATAGGACTCAGGCATTTTCCTGCTACGATCAAAACGCAAAGGAAATCTCCCGCATTCAACTTCCTGCGATCTTAGGAGTTCGATTTATGGAATATTTTCTCATCGCGGGAATACTTCTTTTTACCCAGTCCCAACTTTCGCTTCGCGGACGATCAAAGAAGTAAACATTAGGATATTTTGAATTTTGCATATTTTCGAATTCCCGGAAAATAAACATCAAAAATAAAAAGTATCCTTTTTTAGAATCAGTACAACGTCATCGTAGTAATCACCTTTTCCATAGAGCCGATTCGCTGACTCGATATCTATCTCCGCCTTGCGAAACCCCGCTTTTTCGTAAACTCGGACGGCTCTCGGATTTCTTTCGGAAGGTCGAATCACAAGTTCGTCCAAGGAAAATTCCTCAAACAAGATTCTACTCAAAATGCGAACCGCGCGGGTTCCGAATCCATGACCGCATTCTTTCGGATCCGAAAGCCAAATATCGAGCTCTGCTATTTTTGAATTCTCCATCTCGATCGCATAATTAATCTGACCGATTGCTGCGCCGTCTTTGAGAATCCGATAACACCTTCCCAAATCCGGACGGGTTCCGGTGAAAAAATAATCCTCATAGTCCTCTTGAAATTCTTCCCAAGAAGGAATTTTAATTTCAGGAAAGATCGGCGGGCCCATCATAAATTTTACCAATTCAGGATGAACCAACCAATTATAAAACCTTCTTCGATCCTCTAAAGTCGAAGCTTCCAAAGTGATCCGATACTTTTCGATCTGCATAAAACTCTGACTTAAAAAATCAAAGCCTAATTCTTAGAAAAAAATCTCGATTTTTTTTAGGAATCTATTTTTTCTTACGAGAGTCTGCTCGCCTCTTCGTCGGTCACCTTATAAGGACGCATTCTACTAAAATCCATAAAAAGTCCGTGAAATTTCGCGGAACAAACCAAGGCTCCATCCGATTCCCTATAAATATCTTGAACCACGAGCACACGGCTTCCTTTGTTAGGTTCAAATCGAGTCGTAAGTTTGACTTTTTCCGGATACTTTAACTCCGCTTTGTAATCCAATTCCGCCCTCAAGATAACGGGACCGACCTGACGTTTTCGAAGTTCGTTCATATCGAATCCCGCGTCTTCAAAAGCGGCCCTTCTCGCCTCGTCAAAATAACTCTGATAGATTCCGTTGTTTACGTGTCCGTTTTCGTCCAAATCCACCCAACGGACCTTTAGGATATGGGTAAAAAGTTTTATCGGCTTTTCCGAAACTTGTTCTTTTTCAAGGGTATTCATAAAATCCTCCTAATGGTAGACCGATTGTTCTACCATTGATTAACCCTATAAAATGGTAGACAAATCTGTCTACCATTTTACGATTCTAAAAATATGTAAAAAATGCCCCGTTGTTCGGCTTCTTGAAGGCGGAAATTTTACTCGGTAGATTGATAATTTTCCGGGGCCCTTGGTATAAATAAAAGGGATCGAAATGATTTCGAAAAGGGCGTGGATTTTTCGAAAAATTAATTTCGGGAGAATTCGAATTTCTTTTCACTTCGAAAATAAATCGAACGAGTAGGATCGATTTTATGAGTTCAGCTCGGAGAGTAATTTAGGGAATTTCAAAAAGTTCCTTTGTTTACATCTTGAATTTTTAAACTTGAATCCGAGGATATTAGAAAACCCTTATGAAAACTTTAACAAAGCCCGACCAAACAAAAGATCGTATCCTGAAAGCGACCGTGAAACTCTTTTACGAAAGAGGTTATACGAATACCGGAATCAACGAAATTCTAAATGAAGCGGGCGCTTTTAAAAAAAGCTTATATCGCTATTTTCCTTCGAAAAAGGATCTTGGACTCAGTTATGTCGAATTTCAAGAGGACGAAATTATCGGATTAGCGGAAGTGATGATGAAAAAATATCCGAAGTACAAAGACTTTGTTTCTTCTTGGATTCGATTTTTAAAAAGGGGACTTAAGTCCACCTATCGTTTCGGATGCCCTCTTGCCAATTTTTCAAACCAAACCCACGATGAACCCGATTTGAGAAAAAGAGTCATCGAATCTCTGGATCGCTGGAATCGGAGTTTTAGCGCTTATTTTTTACAACCCATTTGGCAAAAAAAGAAAACCCTGGATGCTAAAACTGCGATCGAATATTCAGAAAAGGTGTTATTCTTATATCAAGGCGCCATGCAACTCTACGGAGTTACGGGAAATCGAAAATTCATAGATCGTTTGGAAGCGGAGTTGCTACGACTGGAAGAATCCTGATTTTTTTCTAAAGATCTAGACTCATTCGAATCATATCCCTGCACAAGATTCCATTTTCATAAATCGGGTCCGGATAGTGTTTTAAAAAAAAGTCCTTATCAACTCCTGAAATTCTAAAACCGCATTTTTGATAAAGAGCCAATTGGGAAAGACTTGAGTTTCCGGTTCCAACCTCCAGAACTTTCACCTTCAATTCTTTCGCCTTTGAAATCGCATCCAGAACGAGAGCTTTGCCGATTCCCTTTCCCTGAAACTTTTCGTCGACCGCAACGTTGACCAACTCCAAGGTTTCAGGGCGAGTAAAAATCAAAACGTAAACTCCGATCACTTCCTCTCCCTTGGTTGCGATGTAAGAAATTCCTCGTTTCAAATACTCTTGAACGAGCTCTTCGGAAGGATCGGCGGAAAGTAGCAAGTTCCAAGGAAGTTCCGTTGAACTCGGATCGATTTTAGTAGTCTCAAGATTCATAGAGGTTTCGGTTGAAAGAATTCAAGTTTTCCTCTTTGCAATAGGAATCAATCCATTTCGGATTCTTAAATTCTAAACTGACAAGTTTTTCTTAGACCTTTCAAAACAACAGGGAAATGCACTTGCAGACAGAAGGCTGGAAGTTACTCCTTTCCAATAAAGTCGAACCCGAATCTGAAACCAGATGCATCAGAATTTTAAAAATCCAAAGGTTGCGGAAGTATTTCGAACCTATCCCAAAAATGTAAGAGAAAAATTATTAAGCGTGAGAGAATTGATCTTTAAAATCGCGAAGTCGACTGAAGGAGTCGGCAATCTGGAAGAAACCTTAAAATGGGGCCAACCCAGTTATCTTACTCCCGAGACAAAAAGTGGAAGTACGATTCGGATCGATCGAGTCTCCGCGGAAGAAAATGCTTACGCACTTTTCTTTCACTGTCAGACCAATCTTGTAGAAACGTTCCGAGAACTCTTTCCGAAAAAAATTCGATTTGAAGGAAACCGTTGTATTCGATTGAATGCAAAGGATCCGTTTCCTACCAAAGAATTGAGCGTTTGTATTTCTATGGCCCTTACCTATCACCTCGATAAGAAAAAAAAGGATCGACGAAAATAGGAAAGATTCGACTTCCTTTTGTGCGAGGAAAAGAATCTTGAAATATTCCAATCCCCCATCAGCCGGAATCGATTTTCCACAAAAGTCAAACCCTCCGCATAAAGAGGATTCAAAATCATCACTCCTAAGTTGCTTGTATCTCAAAAAGGATTTAAAATAACAACGAAGTCCTTCCGTGAAAACTTGAAAGGGATTACCCATTTCCCTGAATGAATGATGGAAAGGGGCCTTGCAATCCTTACCCACAATTTGTCTGCATCTTCCGAAGAATCTGTCGTAATTACGACAGTCCTCCGTAAAAGTCGCGGGCCCCACCCTGATCTTGGGTGGTGGGGTGGGTGGCGGAAGAATTTCGAAGACTTTCCTATATCACAAAATCAAACTTTTCGCAAGAAAAAATTCTCCATGTAGGAACTTCTACAAAATTCCTCTTCTCAGGGGCGATTCTTGTCATATCTACTCTTAACTTGAGGGTAAGGTTACTGATTTCGGATAGACAGGTGGAAAAAGTTCGGTGGCTTTCCTCTATCACAAAATCAAACTTTTCGCAAGTACAAATTCTCGCGTAGGAACTTCGACAAACCACTCATCTCGGGATCATTCTCGTTGTATCTCCTCCCAACTTTTAGGCAAGGATATAGAACTTCAGGCGGGAGCGTGCCAGGAAAACTCAGGAAAATTTTTATATATTATGAAATCATAATTTTTTAATGTAACTTCCGAACCGAGTTCTTGCAAGACATCCCCAAAAATCTCGAGGAACCCTTGTGGATTCTAACTAAACTTCCCAAATTGTGAGTTTGATTATGCGTTTGGCGCTTTTGGAACAATCGAGCTGACGGAACCTTTCCCGATTTTGGGACAGGTTCCTATCTTCTCAAGAAATTCTTAAAATTCTAAGATCGTTTTAAGCGGGACTTACTTCCAATTCCTCGTTTTCCGCTGAATTACGGGCTTCCTTGTAGGTCATCCATTTCCCGGTTTCGGAATCAATCACCTTACAACGAGAAGTCGATTTAAAATAATCGCCGAAAATCGTATCTCTTTCCTGAACGTTCTCTCCGTAAACCGCTTTGATCTCGTCCAAGGCGCGGGTAAGATTGTAAAATGGAATTTTCATGTGAACGTGATGCGGCATATGAATGAAAATATTGTGAAAGAAAAAGTTCATGATCGGATTTACATGATAGTTGATTGTTCCTTTCATCTGCCCGTAATATGGGGTCCATTCTTCCTTTGTTTTCCAAGGAATTTCGGAATGAATATGGTGCACATAAACGGTGATCCCCATAAAATAGTTCCAAGCGACAAAAGGAACCAAACAAACTTTTGTAAACATCCATAAACCGGCGCCTGCATCAAATGAACCTTCCACCGCGGAACCGCCGAAATAAAAGACCAATCCGGAGGAGATAAACGCGAAAGAAAGCATAATCCACTTGTCTCTCCCGGCCTCTTTCAAAGGCGCGGTGAACAAAACCATTCCTTTTAACCAGACTTCAACCAGATAGTAAAAACCCCCGCCCCAAGCTGACCAGAAAAAACGATGCATCATTTTTTTGAATATTCCAAATTTAGAATACTCTTCCATAGTCGCGGGATGCCATACGAAATCTCCGCCTCTTTTGATCGTGTGTCCGTGATGGATTCGATTGTGTCCGTAAGCCCACTGATTGTAAGCGTGCAAAGATGGTAACATCGCAATCTGACCGATCCAATAACGAAGGTATTTGTTTTTAAAAAGAGCCTCGTGTGCACAGTCGTGCCCGACAATGAACAAAGCGGCGATCGTCATTCCCGCAAAAAACCAAAGAAATGGGAGAAGATACCAGGTGTTTACGTTCCAGAGAAGAACCACGACGAGTCCGAAAAAAAACAGATCTCTGAAAAAGTAACCAATCCCTTTGTAGGCGGGATTCTCAAAAGTTGCCTCCGAGAGAGTTTCTCGAACAGCTCCGAGAGTTTCTCTCGGGGATGATGAAGAGTTATTTTTCACTTCCATAACGTTCTCCTTAATGAACGGCGTTAACTTACTAATGAACGACGTTAGTTAAACAAAAGCTTTTGGCAAGAAAAAAATGGCAAGGAATAGGAAAAAAAATTCAGAGAGGGAATAAAGAAAGTTCGCTCGGGAGAATACGGATTTTTGCCGCGTCCCGATTCTGATTCAAAATCAAAGAATTTCGTCGAATGTCTCTCGATTTTGTTCCCATTCAGAATCGGTCGTATTGTAAAGAACGTGCTTGGATAGAATGTGATTTTCCGGAAGATTCGGATGCGCGAAAAACCCGACTTCCTTCAATCCAATCCGTTTCATAACGGATTGGGACTTTTCATTCAAAACGGACGTAAAAGAAACAATTTCAGGGAATTTCAGGACGGTAAAACCGAACTGGAGACAAGTAATTGCCGCTTCCGTCGCATATCCTTGTTTCCAAAAGGAAGAATGCAATCTCCAACCGATCTCGACTGCGGGAGTGAAAAAAGAAGGAAAGTTTACGTTCATAAACCCGGTAAAACCAAGAAATTCTTGATCTCGCTTTCTCTCCAACACCCAAAGTCCATAGCCGAACGTTCTGAAATGATCTTGGATTTTTGAGATCCATCGTTCGGATTCTTCTCGGGAAAGAAGCGAAGGAAAATACTTCATGACCATCGGATCCGAGCTCATTTGCGCGAAGGGAAGCTGATCTTTTTCTTCCCATTCTCGAAAAATCAATCTTTTCGACTCTAATTTCAAGCTTCCGTCCCCTAACAAATATTAAAGTTTAAGAAATTAGTATTGCCAAAGAAAATTCAGCCGATAGTATGGACATAGAATTCCAGTTATTCAATCGATTTTCTAACTTCTGAACGTAGTCCTATCTTAAAGTTTGCTCTTCTTTTTAAGTCCTGCATCTCTAAAATTTTTCTACCTCCCAACATACCGGGAAAATGCTGTTTTTAAATCAAGATAACTTGATCTAATTCATAACGACACGAGGATAATATGTCTGTTAACATTTATGTAGGAAACCTATCTTACGACATCACTGAAGGAAAGTTGAACGAACTTTTCGGAGCACACGGAGCAGTTAATTCTGTTAAGATCATTACTGATCAGTATTCCGGAAAATCAAAAGGATTTGCTTTCGTTGAAATGCCGAATAAAGACGAAGCTGACAAAGCTATCAAAGATCTGGACGGAAAAAACGTTCTTGCGCGTAACTTAAAAGTGAACGTTGCAAAACCTAAAAACGACAGATTCTAATTTAGAAATTTATAATTTTTAAATATCTTTTAATGGCCGTCTTTCGAGGTGAAAACTTCGAAAGCGGCTTTTTTATTTTTTAGTGCGAGGATAAGGAATTTTAGAAATGAATCTTGCATAACGACGTCTAAAATAATCTAAATCTCGAAATCTCACTTAAAATAACTTTCGAAAAAAGCAGCAACTTTGCGAATTTTCGATCGGTGGCTCATTGCAGCTCCTTCCTGCAATGTCAGATGGTATTGCAGCATACTTTGCACGACTTCCGCACGACTGCTTCTAAGTTGGAGTCGATAATCTAATGGATCCAATAGAAAATGAAACCAAAGTACGGGCCTAAAAGTTAATCGGCTGAGTAAAGGAACTTGCCTTTTCGCGAGAAAACGGCTCTTCAATATCATTGATTTAGTTTCAAATGCATTGTATTGTAGAATGGCTACTGACCAAAAAAGCGTAGCAGGAAGAATGCCTAAACAAGATAAAAGCCCAAGAAAGATTCCAAAAAAAGGTAATACATACACAAACAAGATTGAAACAAATAAACCAATCAAAGTTCCGAGCATTAGAAGATGAGAACGAACTCTTTTAGCACCTTTGGATTGAATTCCATTTTTTAACATCCAGAAAGTAGATGCTCCAATGTAGATAATTGAATAAAAAATTAGTACATGGTAAGCAAGCAGAGGTTTAAATTGCGCGATTGCGTCGGGGTTTACTATGATCGCTTTGCAAAATAAACAAGAAATCAATATGTAACTCAATATGGAGTATTGAAAATAACGCAGTTTGTTCAGGATCTTTATTTCCCCTATCAATTGCGTTGTAACCCTTGTTAAAAAAAAAGGAACCAAAGCGGAAGGAATCAAAGCATAATTCGAGTAAATATCAATTAATTCTTTAGGAATAAAATACCTTAGACTGGAGAAAAATACCCATTGGCCGAGCGATAGAGTCATCAATAAATAATTTAGGCGAATATTACTGTATTTTAATGGAGCGAATCGAAAAACATATACCCCTAAAATTAATATAAAAAAGGAACATGAAAAACTTATAATAAATGCGTAGTTCATAGCTTATACAGAATTAATTTCCTTAAGATACAAAGATTTGTAAACTCGTTTTTAGAGGGTGTGGTGTTGAGTTAACCCATTGAAATCTGAAAATATCTGAACTAAACATAGAACTGTGTATTCACCTGACAACGGCGTAAAAATCAGTGGCCCCGATTTCTTCTAAAAGTAAAAATGATTTTACCGCAAATTATTTAAACCCACGAGAAACCGATGACCAACGACACCAGTATAAAAAGAAGAAAGCTAAATTTGTAAGAGCTTGCCAGTGAATTCGAAAACCTAAGCAAAGCCTGCAAGACCATGGGATATTCCCGTCAACGGTTCGAGATCCGAAGAAACTTTCAAACATACGGCGCAGAAGGACTCTTGGATCGAATACCGGGACCAAGCGGACCTCACCCCAAACAGGGTCAGCGAAGAAATCGAAAGAGAAGTCCTATCACATTCTCTTCAACGCCCTACACATGGACGTTTGAAGGTCGCCCAACAACTCAGTCTCAAAGGAATCAAGGTAAGCACCGGTGGAGTCAGAGGAGTTTGGACAAGAAATAAACTCGTAACCAAACATCAAAGACTTCTGAGACTCGAAGAACATCACAAGGACCAAATCATACCTCTCAGCGAGGAGCAGATTAAACTTTTAGAAAGATTTGATCCAGAATATAGAGAAGGGCACATACAAGTCGATTATACCGGAGAATTGGTTTCCATCGATACCTTTATGGTTGGTTCCTTAAAAAGCGTTGGAAGAGTCTATTTGCGAACCGCAATCGATTGTCACAGTCGATTTTCTTGGGGAAGACTTTTCAATACAAAGATTCCTGTAACTGCCGTTCAAACTCTCAATAACGATGTCCTTCCATTCTTTGAAGAACATAACGCAAAGTTTGGAGCGTTCTTACCGATAATGGACGTGAGTATTGTGGAAGAGATGACCTACATCCTTTCGAATTATTTCTTCAATTAGAAGAGATCGGCATCGAAACACTAAGGTCCGAAGGGCTCAAAGAAATGAATAATATGTTGAATGGGTTCAGAGAAATCTGCTTTCTGAGCATTTAGAACAGCTCGGAGAACTAAACTCTAAGAGTCAAATTATGAAATTCATATCCACTGGATTTTCTTTAAGAATAGAATTACAAACGATCTCGTCCGGAAGGAAACGTAAACCGACGAACTTCTTTAATTCTTCATCAAAAGATTCAAAATAAAGGAACACGGGAGCTAAAATTAGAAGATTAATCTTTTTTTTCTGCGGAAACTTATCAGACAAAAAACTTCGTTGTCTGCCCATAACTCTCGCTATACGGACCTTCAATTTAGCAACCCAAAAAAATTGACCTATTTACGGACTGGTAAAATATTTAAGCGTTGCAAGCAGGAAGAGAGGACTGAGAACCTAAGTCATGGGGTATTTCAACCGAAGTGCACGATTTCGTAAAAATTCGTCTTTTTCTTGCAAATTCTCTACCCACCCAGTAGATAAACTTCTTAAAATCTTTCTATGAAAAGTTAATGCGCAAGTTTAACTCGTTCAAAAAATAGCATAATCAGAGCCTCTGGGATATATTTGGTAAATTTTTATTAACATTTTTATGCAAAATTTAATTTCTATATTCAATAATTCTAATATATCTCTTCGCACAAAGGCGAAACTTTTTATTTTTAGTCCCTTTCTTTCAGCGATTTTATTATTAATAATGTTTTTTTATTGCAGCCAGATTTTTCTTCAATCAATCGGGTATACTCAGAACATTAGATTATCCTTATTATCTCCCAACGTTTGTTATGCCAATGCTTATGAATACAAACGCTGTGTTTGGAATATTTTCAATCCTATAGAATATTCTAATCAGCTAAATCAGTTAACGAATCTCTCTTTAAGAAAGGTATCCTTAGATAAAGAAATTTTAAACGTGCTTGGGGATAATACTGTAGATACCTACCCTTGGGAACTCTCGGAAATTGAAAAATTCCATTTAAACTGGAAATCCAGACCCACCTTTCAGTCTTATATTTCTTATACCCCTTGGATCGATTTACAAAATAGCGCATTTTGGAATTCGTTAGACAAACCGAATTTTATCCTTTGGAATACGGAATTCGGAATTCGGAATTGAAAGCATTGATAATAGGTATCTCTTTAACGATGAGCCAATTTCCATAATTGGAATGTTAGTTAATTACAAACCGGTAATTCAAAAAAGTCCTCATATTCTATTACGAAAAAGAAATAATCCATTCGCTTTGAATAGAATTCCAAAACCCGCTTTTGAAGAAAATTTAGAGATTTTTTCTGGTAAATTTAACAAGGAAATTCCCGTACCCATTGTTGGTCGGGGTTGTATATTGAGAGTAAAGATCGATTATAAATACTCTGCAAAAGGTCGTTTAAAGAATTTATTATATAAATCAGATGCACAAGGAATTTTATTTAATACAAATGATTCGGGAAAGAAATTCTTCAGATTGGTGCCTAAAAACTCAATATCCGGCATTTGGATTAATCCGCTGATCACCGAGTTAGATACCGATACTTTAAATATTGAAAATATACTTAAGATGGATCATAGAGTAACATCCTTTATGCTAATGACGGAAGATAAAAAGATGTTTAATGGATTTCAATATCAATGGGAACAAATTTGCAAAAAATAGTAGAAGGTCAGAGTGATAGAAAAGGAATTCGATACGTATTGGTCTTCCTGTTTTCTGTCGTTATTTATTTGTTTTCAATACATCAAATCGGCGGCCCAATTCAATCAGGATTGGATGAATCCTATGTGATTGCCATTAATAAATATTTTGCGAATATAGAATATGCTCGAATCCCGATATTTTTCTCCTATGGCCCGTTAGGGTTCTTAGTTGTCCCTTTGCCAATCGGTTCTAATATAATTATTTCAACTTTATTTTGGAACAGCTTTCTTTTCTTTTTTATACTTTCTTCTTTAAGTATTATTTTATTGAGAATCAATAAAATTAATTTTGTGACCGCCTCTATTCAATTTTTTTTGTGCGTTTGGATAGTGAATGCAAGTGAAATAAGGTTCTTACCTTTTCTTTTGCTCAGCAATTTATTGATTCTCGATAAGTTCGTATTAAAAGAGGAAAAATATTTTTTAATTTTACCAGCTTTATTCATAGGAATTATCGGTTTTTTTATGGGAAGCTATTTCGTTGCATTATTCGGATATTTTTTTCCTTTGTTTGTGTCGAACATCTGGAAAAAGCAATGGAAAAAGATAATAATTTTTGCATTATTCTTAATATTAAATTTGTTTCTTTTTCGATTTCTTATTTACCGAGATTTTAATATATTCATTAATTTAATTTCAATTCTCGAATTTTCAATTGGTAATGCCTATAGCATGACGATTGGAGCGGACACGTTTTCTTGGTGGTTGCTACTTTTATGTGTAATTCCTTTTTTTCTATTTCTTTTATTTAGAAAATCTGAAATATCTTATTATTTTTTAATTTCATTTGTTCCACTTTTTCTTATTTTCAAGTATGCCTTTACAAGAATTGATCATATATCACATTTTTTTAATTTTCTGGCGGCTGTTCTAGTGAATATGATGATTCTTGCATTGATCAAAGCTCCTGAAGAGAAAAATTGATAACGTCCTAACTTTTTCGCACATTTAAAAATTAAAGAGAAGGCTCTCCTTGCCGATTGAGATTGTAACCAAACAAATTCAAAAAAAGGAGAACCCCCATGAGGGCAGAAGAAGAAAAATCACACGTGAAAGTAATCCAAGTGGATGAGACTCAACTCAGGGAAAGACTTGAACGAACTCGTAAGAGGCTCAATAGAAGAAACCCTGAATGCTCTCTTAGACGCGGAAGCAGACAAACTCTGGCAAGCCTCCAAGTATAAAAGGAATCCGGATCGAATCGATACACGAGCCGGTTCATATAATAGAAACTTCGAAACAAAAACTGGAAAAGTAAAGTTAAAAGTTCCCAAACTTAGGCCAATTCCGTTCGAATCGGCGATCATCGAAAGATACAAACGCAGAGAGAGCTCCGTAGAAGAAGCTCTCATGGAGATGTACAATGTACATGATCTTGGGTGGAGGGGCGGGTGGCGATTCGAATAGTCGAGGACATCACCGAAAGCCTTTGGGGAACCAAGGTCTCACCTTCAAAGATCAGCAAAGTAAATCAGAAAGTCTTTGTTCAAATCGACGAATGGAGAATCCGACCTCTCGAAGATGAGTATCCTTACGTTTATTTGGATGGGTTGTATCTTAAAAAATCCTGGGGTGAAGAAGTTCGCAACGTAGCGATTCTCGTAGAGCCATAGGAGTCAATTCAGAAGGTTACAGAGAGGTTCTGGGTTCCATGGAAGGAGCCACAGAAGATAAGGAAAGTTGGCAAGCCTTCCTAAAACATCTAAAAGATCGTGGTCTGAAAGGTGTAGATCTAATCATCTCTGATAAATGTCTGGGATTAGTAGAATCGATTCCATATTTCTTTCCTGAATCCAAACGGCAGAGATATATCGTTGAATGTATTTGGGAAAGCTCCGAAGGGATCCTTTAAAGTCATTTCTCAAATGTTGAAGGCGATTCATTCTCAAGAGAACAAAGAAGAAGCCTTAAAGAAAGCCAACTTTGTGGTGGAGAGATTGATCGAAATGAAATTGAAGGAAGCTTCCAAGATTCTCTCCGATGGAATCGACGAGACGATGGCTTACATGGACTTTCCTTCCGAACATTTGAGAAAAATTCGTACAATCAATCCTTTAGAAAGGATCATTAAAGAGATCAAGATAAGGACAAAGGTTGTCGGAGCCTTTCCTGATGGGAAGTCGGCTCTCATGTTAGCCACAGCTCGTCTTAGGCACGTCGCGTCTTCTAAATGGGGGACTAAAAAGTATCTTGACATGGAGAAGTTAAAAGAGTTAAAAACCTCAAAGCTCATGCCTTGAACGTAGAAGGAGAGCATTTCTCAAGTTCTCATTTGTGCGAATCTTTGAAGACACTATCTGTTCCGAAATGCTGCTGGTCCGATTCCAACCGCTACGTTCGCTCCAAAGCTCAACTGTATCTTGGCGTGCCTCCGCGAGATCTTCTTCCTGTGAAAGCGCAGAGTCGCGCGCTACAATCTACTTACGCTCAATGTTAAGTTTTTATAATTTAGTATTTTGCTAAATACATAGAGCACCGCAGGATTTTCGCTAAGATTGCTCACGCGGGGAAATCGAGGATTTTAGTTTCGGAACAGTGCTTCGCAACGCTGGTGCAGTTGAGGAGACTTTTAGGGTTTTTGGAAAAAAAATAAGGAAGGTTTGAAGGCCGTTTCCAACTCTTCAATACAATTGATGAGTTGGTTCCTATACCGCTTTTATCAAGAAAGAAGAAGGGTTCTAAGATTTTTTTAACAAAGCTTGAAACCACCATTTAATAGTCGTTAGCTTTGGATAAACGATAACTACTAAAATTACTTTTCCTGCTCAGTTGAAATATATCCATCTCCGATACTCGGTGGCTTGTATCACACCTATTCTGACAAAGAAGCTGCTTAGCTTCTAAACCATTTTCCGTTTTTTGAAATCTCATTTTCTAGATGAGTCGAAAGTCTCCTACCCTGACCCATTTTTGATCTTAAAATTTTGCTCCAAAAAACAGAAAATTAGAATTTCGGAAAGTATTTGCGACAAAAAAAAGAGCCAAAGTTCAATCAAGGTTCTGTTATATTTGAAAAATCATCTGTCATTTTAATTTTAGCTAGGCTCAGGATGAAAAAAGTTTTGAAACTCGTAATTCGAAAACAATCCCAATCGGGAAAGAAAACTCGTTATATTCTCACCGACAACGATTCTCTCTTTGGAAAGAAATTCACCAAGTATTTAGAACGGCTCGGTATCAAACACAAAAAGACTGCGATTCGGTCTCCTTGGCAAAACTGCTATGCAGAACGTTGGGTAAAGACTTGTAGAAACGAATTCTTAGATTTCTTCATTCCAATCAATCAGTATCATTTAGAAAAGAAATTGAAAGAGTTCATTCATTTTTACAATCATCATCGAACTCACCTTGCCTTGAACAAGGATTCGCCGATTCCTTCTCCGATTCTAAACCCGCCAAAAGGCGGAAAAGGCAAACTCATTTCCACTCCCGTTCTCGGCGGGTTGTATCATACCTATCATTACGAAAACGTAGCCTAACGTTTCCCTTGTGAGCGTTTCGAAAACTCGTCCTGAAAACGAGTTAGTCAATCCATGTCCTGACATTTCTTTTCTTTCTAAAAGTTGATTCAAAATTCATGAAATTCAACTTTTGAATACGATTTCAGAATCCAAAACCCCGATTTGAGATTAAAACTAAGTCAAAATCAAATCAGGGATTCGTTATATTAGAAAAATATCCGCAAGGTTAATTTCTGCGAGGCTCAGCACCTCACATACTATAATAAGAGCGATGCTGATATAATTAAACAAAATGTTCCGTATGCTATGGCGATAATTAATTTCTTTTTTCTTGGGATATTTCTAGTGCGATCAGGTAACATTAAAAGAATTAGCATTGAACCGACACCACCGAAAAATGCAAAACTAATAAATAATAAACGCCAATGAAGGTCTGGGTATTTATTTGAATGAATGTTTTCGAGATCTTGATATTCTTTAAAGATTTCGAATAGCGATATATTCCGTTTTTGAGCCTTGTCTCCTTGAATTAGTTGGATATATCCTTGATATCCATTTTTATCTTGATAACACCCCTCGTTTTCATATTCAACATAACTCACTCCTTTTGAATGTATTTTAGTTCTGCGTATGAACACGACTTTTGATTCTAAATTTTGTAAACCGATCAAAAAAGTATAACGAGAATGATCAATTGGATTTTCGACTAACATAACAACCAACGAAGCATCGTTTAATGAAAAATCTCCTCTATTCCTTGGGATAAGCCCAAAGGCACATTCAGAAAATTCAGTAAGTGATTTTTCAAAATTAGGAGAGTTCCCTTTTTCAATTTCATACAATGTAATGTTAGATACGGATAAGTTTTTCTGAAAAGAGTAATCTAACGTAAGATCAAACAATTCTGGCGTCTCTTTGTCCCAAATTACATAGGAAATCACTTTAGAATTCTTAGGCAATATTACCTTTGAACAATTAAAAAGAGAGTAATGTCCTACTACTATGATAATTAAAAATGCAAAATATTGAATGTATTTTTTACTCATTTTCATTCTGAATTTTCTTGTCCCATTTACTTATTGTCCATTGTGGATATCCTTGGCCTGATCCTGGAGTTACTGTTACTCCTATCTTACCAGGTATAGTAGGAAGCGCTTTTGCTCCCCCTAAAGATGCAGAAACCTTAGAACGATTATAAAAAATAAAATCTACCGAAGCTACGCCTAAACCAACATTCATTCCTAAATCGAACGAAAAATCTTTCGATTTAATATTGTGCGCTAGTCCATCTACTTTACCCTCAGAATATGAAATACCACCACCTAAGCCAAAAGAAATTCCGGCGTCCCAAGAAACAGTGGTTCTACCAGTATGATCTGTTATTTCCGTTTTAGTCAAATTCGGGCCAACACCCAAGACGGCAGAAAAATTCAAAATTGAATAACCGATTTCACCAGGTTTGATAGCTACGTGTCCCTGGCTTTTAGAATCATTGGAAACGTTAGCTACTTGATTATTTTCTTTTGTCCCTATGACAACAATCGACCCATCTTTCTGAACCCCTGATTTTTGACCAGCTGCCTTCTGACCTTCCAAGTGCTTCAGCTCCGCCATCTTCTTAGAAAGTTCTTTTGCTGCTGCTACTTCCCCAGACCCGCCTTTGGCGTCACTCATCGAACCGTTTCCATCTGCAAGCAAGATCCCTTCACTCAACTCTTTCTTCAACTGATTGATTCTTTGATCCACAGGATCCGCAGGTTCTCCATTCGCATGAGGTGTTGTTCCTTCGTCTCCCTCTCTCCTAGTTCCCGCAACCCCAATCCCAGCCAAGGTCGCCGCGTCTTGTTCAGCGTTGTTCCTGCTCTGTGCGGATTTAGAACGTTCTGCTTCCTGCATATCCGCGTCTTCTTTCGCCTTTCCGGAAACAAAGTCAGCCTTCCACTTGTCGTTTAGAAAGTTCGTGTTCGCTTGAAAACCTCCAGACTGGCTCCAGGTTCC
>NZ_JAFFPU010000076.1 GCF_016919175.1 Leptospira ainlahdjerensis
TTTTACAACGCTCGTTATTACGATCCGGGGATCGCAAGGTTTACCAGTGCGGACACGGTCATCGATGGGGAGTGGGACACACAAGGGTGGAATCGATTCTCGTATGTGAAGGGAAATCCGATTGGGGCGAAGGATCCGACGGGGCATGATGCGATTGTTTTCCTTTGGGGAGCACAAAATGGTGTCGATGTAGGTCATGCTGGCATTGCTGTCGAAGAATATGATAGACAAAACAAAAGCAAAGGAACATATAAATATTACGGACTATGGCCAAAAAAGGGATATCAAAAAACAGACGACACAAGAATCACCCGAGAAGCGCAAATTGCGGAAATGACCCTTGCAAAGGATGATAAATCCCTTAAAGATTTTACAGAAAGAGAAGGGAGATCTGCCGATGCAATATATAGAATTAAAAGCAATCAGTCAAAAGATCGAATGACATTAAATACTCTTAACGCTTTTATTAAAAAGAACGAGGGTTACAATGCTGAAACCCAAAACTGTACAACATTCTGCGCGCTGGGTGCCAATAAAGCACTTGGAAAAACCTTAGTCACAAAAGAAACGATTGAACCTAACCAAAAGGGAGAATTAATACTTAGACTTCAAGGCCAAACAGGTAGAACATCCATTTCATTTGATAGCCCGACAAAGCTTAATGAATCTCTTAGAAATTCAAAAAATGTGGAAGTAGTTAAGGATCCAGGAGATAAAATGAAACCAATCTTAGAGACTTTAAGAAAGTAAATGATCAGAAAAAAAATAATAATAGTTTTAGCTCTATTTTGCATCATTATTGTGAATTCAATTGTTTCAGAAAAATTACCTCACGAAAGATTTGAACTCTCCCCTGTTTTCAACCCACTATTGACTACGATGAACTTTTTAAACGCTATAAGAGAAAGCAATATTGACGAAAACAGTTATCTTTTAGACAAGCCTAAGATCTTGAAAGACTTACGTTCGCGTCATACTTATTTAAATCAAATTGAATTTGAAGATAGATTTAATCTTTGTTTACTGGGAGGCAAAATATTTAAAGTACCCTACCCTGTAAAAATTAGAGATACATTGGATGTAACAATCAGCTATGAAGGACACAATGCGAAAGTCACTATAAATATTCATAACCGTCCCTTTGATTTTCTACTATCAAGAATTGATGGTAAAGAACCATGGAAAATTACCGGTGGCACCTACTTTGACTTAATTTGCAAAGAAGATTAATTAAAATTAAGCTAAGTCATCAAAACCTACTAAACCTTAAAGAAATTCTTTAATATATCAATTTTCAATAACGAATAAGCGACAAATATATCTCTCTAAACAAAATTCGTAGTAAGGTTTTCGAAAGAGAAGGGAAACGTGGTGGTGTTAGATAATTTGATTTTAAATAATATTACAAATATACTATGGATTCAAAGAATTTTTTTATTCAAACTGTAAGCCAATTTTTAAGATTTCTTAACAATGATTATAATTTCATAGGTCCTATCGTAGAAGAAAAAAAGGAAATTAATTTCGTAAATGTTTATTTTTTTAAAAAAAACCTTGCTATCGAATTAATTCTAGACTGCCGAGACGAAATCTTTGAATGCAAAATTTCTAAATTAATAGACGAAAGAATTCCAGAAAATTATGCACTTGACGACAAAGGAATGCTTGTTAGACAAAGCCTCAGCCAACTTTTAATGTTTCGCGGAGTAAGAAAGAATCTTCACACAAAGAGAAGCAATTTACCCTTTGATAAACGAATAAAAATCCAACTCCAAGATTATATTAAAATGTTAAAAGAATACGGATCCGATATCCCGGAAGACAAGTTAATTTCATTAGGGAAATAGAAGAAGTCAGGACGGTGCAAAGCTTCCTACCTTTCTCAACCATCCCCTCCCCCAATTCCTTGACACCCCGACGAATCTCTTCTACACATTCCCTATCGTGAAAAAAGTCATCCCGTGTTTGCTCCTGCTATTCGTCTTCTACTTTGTTTTGAGAGAAGGCGCGTCTTATTTGTATCAGTCCAAGGAAGAAGCGAGGGTTTACAACACGGGGTTTTACTGGCTTTCGAAATCCGATCTTTCGTCAAAGTATCAATCCGATTCGTTTCTCTTTCCGTATCTGCTATACAAACTCAATGCCGATTTTACGCCGGCGCAGTTTTCCAGGCTTTGCAATGATATACAAATCGGGGCGACACTTCTGTTGGTTTTTTATTTTGCTTTTGAGTTCGGCTGGCTCGCGGGGGTGTTTATCGGGCTTTTCGTTTTGTTTTCACCGCTCATTTTGATTCAGAAGGTTTGGATCGGATTTCCGGATCACCTAACGTATTTCTTTTCGGCGGCGACTTTGATTTTTCTGGATCGGGTTTCTAAAAATCGGTTTTGGTTCGGAGCCTTGTTCGTTGTTCTTTTGTTAGGCGCTTGGAATCATTTCTATCAGTTCAGTATCATCGTCTGTATGTTGGTCTTGGTCCAGGGGATCGTCGAAAAAAAGATCGAAGTCCGGACGATCGGGCTTATCTTTAGCACGCTGATGATCGCACGTATTCTTTCTCTCCTCTTCTTTTACTTCAAAGGAATTCCTTTCGAGGATTCTCGGTTTTCTACGATCCAGAACGAATCTTTTTCCAAATGGATCGAGATCAACACGACGGTTCCTCACTTGGCCCTATTCTCTTTTTTCTTCGGGAATTTTGTCTTTTTTGCGGAGAGGTTCTTTCGAAAGAATTTTTTAATATTGATTCCTTTCGGAATCTCTTTAGTCGTTACGTTTTTTACATACGATACTACGAGGGTCTTCGTCCACCTCTTCTATCCTTCTTGGATTTTTCTCTGGCTTTTGTCCTTTCGAAAGGAAAGAGAATTTTTTCATAAGAATCTAAAGTATTACTTTGTTCTGATATTGATTTCGCTTATCCTTTTAGTTTTGGTTCCTCGCTTCTTTATCGAGGCCGGCGGTGTAAATTATCTTCTTCCCTGAAGAAGTGTTTTCAAAAAAATCTTTTTTCACAACTCCGAAATTCTTTTTCCTTTTCACTATAAAAAGACCGATTTTAAATAAGAATTTGGGTTCCTCCGAAAAATCCTCCGTTGATTCCGGAGCCTAAGAAATAATTCCTTTTTTCAAAATCAATCACCGGAGAACCGCTTATGCCCTACGTCAATATTCGAATCACAAAAGAAGGAGCGACCAAGGAACAAAAGGCGCAGTTGATCGCAGGGACCACACAGCTTCTCAAGGACGTCCTTGGTAAAAATCCCCAGACTACTTTTGTAATCATCGACGAGGTGGATACGGATAATTGGGGAATCGGCTTTGATCAGGTTACGGAGCTTCGAAAGAAGGGGAATTGATTTCTCTTTTTGAATTCAAATGCGATTTCGCATTTCGGAATATTTTTTTTAAACGCAAGGATCTTTTGCATCTAATATCAACTCGCGTTAGACGACACAGGACAGGATTTTTCGGTTATCACGGGTAAAACATAGAAAAGTGCGTTTATCTTGCGTTATGGGATCGATGCGGAGTCAAAAAATTGCTTTTCGTCTCTGGCTTTCTCTTAGAATGAATTTTCTCAATTTTTTGACTGGAGCGGAGAGCCCGGTCCGAGCGCGTGAATCAAAAGAAAGTTTCGCGAGGAAACGCCCAAATTATTTTCTGCAGTTCATCTGATTTCGAATGATGGAACATTCTTTTTTCTTTTTTCCAATGCTCAAGAAACCTTCAGCACTTTCTCCGTCTTCGTAAAATCTTCCGCTAAAGACGGCGCCGCTTGCAAATCGATAGGTTCCGATTCCTGCTTTCTTATCGTTTTGAAAATTTCCTGAAAATCGGTCCCCGTCTTTGTAGAGAATATTTCCGCTTCCATGTCGCTTATCATTTTTGAAGGATCCGGAATAAACTTCGCCGGATCCATAGACATAGATTCCGTTTCCGTTTTTGCAATCTCCGTTTTTACATCCCTGTGAGGATCCGAGATAAGACGAGGGCGATTTGTTTTCTTTTTTCTTTGGTTCGTATCTTTCCGAAACTTCCGAACTTTCTTCCGGTTCCGAATATTTCTTGGGTTGTCCGAGCGCGTCTTCTTGGAAGAATTTTCTTTCCTTCAATTCGGGCTCCAACTCTAAGTCGTTCTTTTTGGATGCGCTCGTCTTTGGATTTTCTTTCTTGGGGGTCCCTTTATTTTTCTTTCCGCAATCCATTGCCGCAAAAGAAATCAGGAATATCATCCCTATCGTGATCGTAATTCGATTGGTTCCGAAAAGGACCATCGTTCGCCCTCCATTCTAAGTCCTTTCTTAGAATATCGGATTTAAGAATGCTCCGGAAAAGGTTCCTCTTTGAGAATCCTTCTTGGTCCTTTCTTTTTTTTGAGGGAGTTCCTACTTTTCGATTCTTGCAGACGCGCCCATTTTGTGGGAACTCCCTCGCTTTCCAGTCGGGAATCATTTGTTCCGACAAACTGACCCTTCCAAAAACTTCTTGAAGACGGACTTCAAGTCCGCCTCAAGGTACCATCGGAAGGAGTTCCTACTTTTTCGGTCTTTCCTGATTTGAGAATGATCCAACCTTCTTCAAGGCAGAACGTAAATCTTAAGATTCTTTCTTCAGCTGTATCACGCTGATTTCGGACGGAGCTCCGAGACGCAGAGGAGGCCCCCAATAACCGGTGCCCCGACTTACATAGATCCAGGTCGATTCGTGTCTGTGAAGTCCCGCGACAAATTTCTGTGCGAGATAGATCAAAATATTCCCCGGAAAATACTGACCTCCGTGTGTATGACCGGAAAGCTGAAGATCAAAGCCAGCCTTCGCACTTTCAAAAACGCTGTTGGGTTGATGCGCGAGAAGAATCTTGTAATCTCCATTCTCCCCACCACTCATCGCCTTATGAGGATCGGTCTTGTGTTCTTCTATGATCGATCCCGCCTTAAGATCGGTAACACCCGCGAGCGTAAGATGGGCGCCTCCGTGTTTTAGGATTTTGTTTTCGTTTAACAAAACTTGAATTCCGTGACCTCTCAGTTCTCGAATCCAAGAAAGTGCTCCGGAATAGTACTCGTGATTTCCGGTCACAAAAAAAGTCCCGTGTTTGGATTTAAGATCCGCAAGAGGAGTGATATGATGTCCGAGTTTACTCACCGGTCCGTCCACGAGATCTCCCGTGATCGCAATCAAATCCGGTTCGAGTTCGTTGACGGTTCTCACAACGGATTCTAAGAATTCTTTTTTGATCGTAGGTCCGATGTGAATGTCGGAAATCTGAACGATCCGAAAACCTTCCAAAGAAGAATGAAGATTCTTCTCTAAAACATCGACGGAAATCACTTTCAACTTTTTATGAGCCTGATAAAATCCAATCCCGGTCAATCCACCGGCAAGTCCCAAGACGGAAAAACTGAGAACCTGATTTAAAAAATCCCTTCTCTGGATCAGATCCGAGCCGTCTCCATTTTCGGCTCCGGAAACATTTGGAAAAACGCTCGTAAATCCGTGAAAGGAAGCCGTGGTTATGTCTTTCAAAATCACAAGGCTCAAAAGGATCGTAAAAAAACCCAGCCCAGTGAATGCGAGATAAGAAAAAGCGGTCTGAATTCTTTCCTCATTCGATGTAAGACTGATATAATAACTTACGGGAATGCTCAAGGTGAAGAGGAAAATCAATCCCCATGCAAGCCAAGAAACCCAACCCTGAGCTCCAAGCCCGGGAATCAATCGAAAACCCGTGTACGCATAACCCAATGCGATGATCAGGGTAAAGACCGAAAGAAAAACGAGGAACCGAGAAATCTGATTTTCCATTACTTTAATAAGACCGATTCAAATCTCCGAAGTTTCTCCCTTTTAAACTTTATAAAGCGAATCCCCTTTTTTTGAACAAAACGAAACACCTTTCTTCGCTTCCTCATATCGTTAAGCGAATTAAAAATTTTCAGTCTTTCGGAGATTTCCAAACCCTTGACGAACCTTCCATTTCCTGTAGGATTGACAGAAATCTCTATGACTCGCACTGATTTAGAATTTCAAAAATTGAAGAGTATTCTCAACACGAGTACGATCTTAAATGCCAATTTGGATCTTTATCAGCTCTTGCCCTTGATCATGCTCTATTCCAAGGATCTCTTGGAGGCAGAAGCGAGTTCTCTTTTTCTCCTAGACGAAACCGGAGAATTTTTGTTTTGCGAAGTCGCCCTCGGAGAGAAAGGCGAAATCATCCAAAAATACGGACGTTTGGATGTCGGGCAGGGAATCGCCGGCTGGGTCGCAAAAGAGAAAAAAGCCATCATTTTAGAAGACGCGTATTCGGATCCGAGATTCAATCAGGATTGGGATAAAAAGACCGGATACAGAACCCGTTCTCTTGTCTGCGTTCCCCTCTTCGTGGAAGATAAGATCATCGGAACTCTTGAAATTCTGAATAAAACGAAAGAACGGGCCTTTGATTCTTCCGATCTGAATTATCTTTCTTCTTTGTCCGAAGTGGCCGCAATCGCGATTCAGAACGCCAAAATTCACGACAATCTCAAAAAAAGAATCTTAGAGCTTTCCCTTCTCTACGAATTCGAAAAACTCATCGTTTCGGAAAAAAGCATTCACGAACTCGGAAACTGGGTTTTGGAAAAAATCTTAGAATTCTTAGAAGCAAGAACCGGAACGATCTATCTCGCGGACCACAAAAGTAAAACCCTGAGAATCCTCGCGGCCAAAGGAATTCCAAAAGAAGCGGTTCATTCGATCGTAGTACCTTTCGGAGAAGGAATCGCCGGCTGGGTCGCTCAGGAAAGAAAAAATCTTCTCATCCAAAACTTGGAAGAGGACAAACGATACAATCAAGACGCAAAGTATAAGTTCGAAGCGAACTCTTTGATCTCTTCCCCTCTGATCTACAGAGACGAACTTTTAGGAGTGATCAGCGTCAACAGTAAGAATTCCGGTTTTGCCTTTCACGGAAACGACCTCGAAATGTTAGGCGCGATTGCGAACCGACTTTCCGTAACGATTAAGAATGCGGATCTTTTTCACAGAGTTGTCGATTCCGATCGGGAATTGCAAAGAGCCAGAGAAGTGATGTCGAAGGTAATTCCGACCACGATCCCTTACATCAAGGGTTTGGAAGTCGGAGCTCAACATATCCCCTACTCCAATGTCGGAGGGGATTTTTATAGTATCTTTAAATTGGATACGGAGAGAACCGGTTTTCTCATCGCCGATGTTTCCGGTCACGGACTTTCCGCTTCGGTGATCGCCGCCGTGATGAATACGATCATCTCCACTTACGACAAAGAAACTCTTTCCAGTCCTTCCCGCTTTTTTACGGGTCTCAATCACGCTCTGAACAATAAGATGGCCGGGAACTTTGTGACCGCGTTTTACTGCGTGATCGATACCGAAAAAAATTCGATTCTTTTTTCAAACGCGGGTCACAACCACCCTCTTCTTTTACAAAATGCGACGGACACGATGATTCCTCTCGAGACAAAAGGAAAACTCATCGGAGTCATTCCGGATCTTTTCTTTGAGGAGAATTCGACTGCGTTCCGAACCGGAGATCGTCTCGTTCTTTACACCGACGGGCTTTCGGAACATTCTTCCGAAGATAGATCCAAACGATACAGCGAAGAATTGGTTTCTCTTTCGATACGGAAATCGGTTTCCAAAGAAGTAAAAGACGCTTCCGCACAGATCGTCGGAGACAGCGTCGATTACTGCAATCGTCCTAAGTTCGACGACGATGTTACTCTTCTTGTGATCGATCGAAAATAGAATTCTAAACTTCGCTTTCTTTCACAAAAAAATCCCGTTAAAACCTTTGAAAAAAGAATTTTAACTCGAATCCTTGTTTTAGATCTAAAGACTAAAAATTTTTCGTAGGGAATTGATCGCAATTCAGGATCGAAAATTCCGTCCCTCTAAGCCCAAACGAAGAATGAATTCAAATTTCAAAATCCTTTTTGTAAAATTTTTAGCGCTTCACAAAAAGAAAAATCGTGTCTTCTGAACTCGTCTTTCTTTTTCCCAAAAGAGAAAATAACAAATCATATTTTTATAATATTCTTTCTTTGTTTTTTTCCAAGAATTCTTATAACGAACTTCGTTCGCCCGTTCCTTCCGTTCATCCAATCCAAAGAATCGGTTTCTTTTTGAAAATTATTGATTTCAGTTTCAAACACGAAAAAGAGGAGAAACGTCATACGCCTTTGTAGGATCATTTTTTAATCCAAAGTTGTTAGGAGTTAAGTTGAACAAGCATTATATAATATATCGAATAAAATAAAATTCGTGAACCTTTTCGTAATCGTTGAGAACCCCTTCGAGTCTAACTAGATGAAATAAGGAGGGTTCACCATGAATGCAATCACGATCTTTGCGCTTGCGTTGTTGGCAGTTCCTGTTTTTGCCCGTTTTGCTCGGGTGACAAAAGAAGCGATGGGGAGATATCACCTGATCGGCTTGGGAGGTTTGTTTTTGATCTTGGGAGAAGCAACCCGGATGACGGCGGATAAAATCGCGCCGATCGCCACACTTCTTCCTTTCATTGACATTGTCACTGTGGTCTTAGCTTACGCGGGGGTTCTTTTCGGGACACTGTGGTTATCAGTGTATTATATAAAACACCCGAATGAAATTTGAAAATTCTTAAACAAGAATGACATTAAAAAAGGCGGGGCTATCCCGCCTTTTTTAATGTACGAAGAATCCAAGGAGAATTCGAAAATATTTTTTTTGGGGGAAAAGGAATTCTTCCGTGATTTTCTTTCGTTCGGATTTCTAGTTTGATTTTAAGTTTTTTTCCAAGAGCTTTTGGTTTGTCGGAAGAAAGGAAATCTTTCCCGACCTTGGGATCTTTGTTCTTCCCAGATCTTTCTCTGAAAAAGTAGGAACTCCCAAAAAACGAGCCGCCCGAGCTCCAAAAAAATCTCTAAAAAAGGCGAATTTTGCGGGAACTCCCGCACCAAACAGTTCTTCTTTCAAGCAAGGCTTTTCCGCGAAAAATGCGGGAACTCTTCGTTGAAAAGAAATCCTTCGGTGATACAATGAAAGTAGGAACTCCCAAAAAAGAATGGCCTTCCGCGCAATCCGAATCATCCTTTGGAAATCCAAACATTGAGGGAACTCCCTTGAACCAGAACGATTCTCTCCAGCATTCCATACTCTATGCCGCCGATCCTCTCTGCCCTTGGTCCTACGGCTTCGGCCCGGTCTTCGAAAAAATCCAACAAGAATACAAGGACAAGATTCGTTTTTCTCTGGTTCTCGGAGGACTTCGTTTTGGAGAAAGTGCAGTGCCGCTCACGTCCGAATTTTCCCGAGTATTAAAACACGAATGGAAAGACGCCGAGGCTCTCACCAAACAACCGTTTCAACTTGAAATTCTCGAAAAAAAAGAACTGAAATACGACTCTTTTCCCGCTTGTCGGGCGGTGATCAGCGCACAAAAAATCAGACCTGAAATCGCATTCCAATATTTGCATGGACTTTCCAAAAGCTTTTATCATGAGAATCGGGATCCGACTTCTCCGGAAACGTTCCTCGGACTCGCGGAAAAATTTGAGATCTCAAAAAAGGAATTCTTATCGGTCTTTGAAGACAAGGATACGGAGGCGGAAACCCTCAACGATTTCTATTTCGGTTTTTCTTTGGGAGTGAGCGCGTTTCCGAGTTTGGTATTTTCGGACGGAATGGAAAGCGGCATCCTTGCAAGAGGATACCATTCTTACGAACAACTGGATTCTATCTTAAAAGATTATTTTAGAGCGGTTCGATTCTAAATTTTTTTCTTTTCCTTTTTTCTTTCTCTGGACTCCGTCTTTCCCACATAGTTTGCAAGGACGAGAAGAATTCCTCCTAAGAACGCCGACCAAAAACCCGGAACCGAAAGGGTTCCGGGAAACCAATCCCCGATGATCAAGATCACCCAAGCGTTGATGATCAAACCGATCAAACCCAAACTTAGATAATAAAAAACGATTCCGATTCCAAGAGTCATGATGATCAAGATGAGTCTCATAATCGCATTGATAAAAACAAAGGCAAAGACGACGATGATGGAATTGATCCAACCGCCGACGACGTGGAAATTGGGATGAATCAATGGAAAAACGAATTCCACAACGAGAGACATCAGGATGAGAGAGAATAAAAGATGGGTCATAACACTTCCGCTTTAAACATAAACGTCGACATTCTTCCCGATGGAAGGAGGAGGAGAACCCGGAGGCACAACTTCGGAATCGGGGCTCTTCGTCTGATTATCCTGAGTTGCTACGATCTCCCTGGAAGAAGAACCGGTGGAAACCGGAGCAATGGAATCTGAAAACAAAATCTGTCTGGACCCGACCGCCATATAAGACATACCATCCCCCTTCCCTATCTTTAGAATGAATTCTAAAGGTTATTGTTTGAAAAAGCATCCTCTCTTAAAAGGAAAAATGAGGGATTTTTGTAAAAAACTTTCAAAAGAAGAATTCGCGCGATAAAGGATATCGCTCATTTTCTTCCGTAAGCGCCCGTAACGATGCCTCCGTACCAGCTGAATAGATTTACTTGGGAAAAAACCGAACGAAAGTTCGATTCGTCTTTTACGATGCTTCCATAAGAATCGATCGAATGAGACAAATATTTTTTTCCAACAAAGGGAAGTAGGAAGAATTTTCCCAATCCGGGAAGAAAATATCCGAAGTAGAAATTCCAGATAAAAGAAGACAATCCGTCTTTCGGTCTGGATAACTCGGTAAATACAAAAGTCCCCGAAGGTTTTAGAATCCGATACACCTCGGAAAAAAGAATCTTTCTCTCTTCCGCCGATAAAGACTTCAATCCGAACGTACAACTGACCGCATCGCAAGAGGCGGAGGAGACGGAAGAAAAAAGCGCGTTCTCCGCGAAATACGTCACATTGTTTTCTCCAAAACGAATCCTCGCTTTTTGAATCATTCTTTCGGAAATATCCACTCCGAGAATCCGGTTTGTACCGAATTTCTTTCGAATCATTCCGATAGTACTTCCATCCCCGCACATCAGATCACAAACGGTTTCACCTTCGGCTATCTTCAAAGTAGTGAGAGAACGTTTTCTCGTCAATGTCGCCAAACCGAACGAGAAAAAATTCAAAAGATGATAACTCGAAGAAAAACGATCGAAAAACTTTTTTTGAAAACGAACCCGATTCAAAAATCTCATATCGATCCGCCTTTATTCATCTTCATTCTCTTTCTTTTCAAGATTGAGTTTGATCTTTTCTAAAACGTGTTTGTGCATCTCGTCGATCAGATAATCCGACCATAACTTCCAGTAAAGTTTAGGGCCTAGACCGTTGACGTATCTTGTGGTCGCGACAATTTTCACTTCCTCCTCGGAGATGGGAACCAGACTAAATTCTCCGAAAGAAGCCCAGATCTTTCCTCGGATATGTTTCGGTTCCACCTTTCCATAAAAGGAAGTTTCCTTCATCGTAACCTGATGCGAAGGAAACGAAAACTTCATCGTTTTGTTTTCGATAAACTCTTGTATGATTGCGGAAGTGGATCCGTTCGTATAAACACAGTTCAAAAAGAAAACTCCGTTCTTTTGCACCACTTCCATCGATACGGGATACGAAACTCCATTGCGGAAGAAAAAATTCTCCGCCTCTCCGAATGTAAAAGGAGAAGTGATCCGTTTCCATATCTTAGGAGCGGAAGAACGAACTATGATCGAAGTTTTGATTTCATTTGTCCGAGAGGACGAATCGCTCCAATCAAAAACGTGAGCCGATATGTTGCAAAAAAGAACGATCAACACGACAAGATACTTCGACCAAACTCGATTTTGAATTTTATAACCGATCCAAGCGCCGATGAGAAGAGGAAGAAGCGCGAGAGGAAGCGCCATTAGAATACAGATAAAACCTTCCTTTCCGATAAAAAGAAAACCCAAAAGAAGAATCCCAACCGGAAAGACCGTGATCGAAAGAATTTCGCCGAACGTCGCTTTGTTGTGAAAGGCGCGGAGGAAGGCGATAAGAATTCCGATTGAAAAAGGGATCGCGACGAATAAAGCGACTCCGTAGGCTCCGCTCAAAGCAAAAAAAGGAGCCGAAATTAAAAAGAATAAAAGAAAAACGATCACAATTCCAAACATCCAAAAACCCAACTCGCGACGTGCGTAAAACGAGTTCTTCGGCGATTCCATAATACATTCTCCCTTTAAAAAAATTAAATCGAACCTAACGTAAAAAATCTTCCTTGTCAATCCATATTTTTGAACATGTTCAAAAATAAACTATAAAATCGAAGACTCAGCCCATTCTGCTAAAAAGTTTCGTTCCGCCGATTCTCAAAAGGATTTACCGTAGAATTCTTCGGGTGAGAATGGATTTGTCACACGGGATATTTTCTAAAAATGAAACTGCAACAAGCCTTAGAATTCGTAAAAAAGGGAAATCTTCCCGGAGCCAAAGAAGCGCTCGTTCAATATCTCAAAGAAAACCCGGAAGATCCGATCGGGAATTATCATCTCGCGATGTGCCATTCGTATCTGAATGAACTGGAACCCGCGGAAGAACGTTTTAGCAAAGCGATCTCACTCGACGATTCTTTCGTGTCCGCAAGAGTCGGACTCGGCGTTTTGTATGCGAAGAAAAAAGATAAACCGAAGGCGGAAATTCAATTCACAAAAGCGCTTGAGATCGACGAAAACAACGTAAATGCAAAGAAGAATCTGGCTTCGCTTTATACCGGAACCGGAAATTATAAAAAGGCTCTGGATCTATATCTTTCCACTCCGGAATCGGAAAGAAAGGACATCGTATCTTTGTATGCGATTTCATTTTGTTATCTGAAGTCGGACCAACTTCCCCAAGCTCGGAAGTTCTTTCAAGAATTGGAAAAACTCCCCGTACCCGATCCGATGAAAAAAGATATTTCCGAACTCAAAAGTCTGATCGAAGAAAAAAATATCGAATCCGAAGGAATCTGGACTCTTCTCAGGAAACCCGATTCTTCCGGCGAATCGACGTATAACGAGAAATCCTAATTCTTATCAGAAATCGAAAAGAGGACTTCGGTTTAAAAAATTCTTGTATTTTTTTCCGATCCTTTGCAGTCTGAGTTTATATATGTTTCGTAATCTTCTACCGGGCCTCAATAGTCTTGAGCTTCTTCTCCTCCTTAGTTAGGGGGAGCCGGTAGAGTTGTAAAAAAATACACGAGCCTGCTCCTCCTGGAGTGGGCTTTTTTGTTTTCGGAGAATTCTCTTTCGAAAAACCCGCTCCTGGATCCGGCCGGCAAAAGGAGAAAACAATGAATCAAGACTCGAAATCTGGAACCGTTGAATCAGTTCGAGAAATAACCTCTTTCGGAAACAAAAAGGAAATCCAATCCTTTTCCGAAATTTTACAAAACCCTCTTCCGAAACATCCGCCCTTCTTTATGGACGTGACCTTGAGAGACGGCAACCAAGCGCTTCGTAAACCTTGGAATCTTGATCAAAAGGAAACGATCTTTCGTCAGCTTTTGAAACTCGGAGTACAAGGAATCGAAGTCGGGTTTGCGTCCTCCAATGATCAAGAATTCGAAGCTTGCAGTTATCTTTCTTCTATCGCGCCTGAAAACGTAGTCATCTCTTCTCTTTCGAGAGCGGTTGAAAAGGAGATCGAAATTTCTTGGAAGGCGATCCAGAAAGCTCCGAAACCAAGAATTCATATCGTGTATCCGATCTCGGCGTTTACGATTGAAAACGTTTTGAAAACAACTCCGGAAAAAGTTTTGGAAAGAATTTCAGAATCCGTCGCTTACGCAAAGAGTCTCGTCGGTTCTCGCGGTGAGGTTCAATTTTCAGGAGAACACTTCGGCGATTCTCTGGAAAATTTGGATTTTGCCATAGAGGCCTTTCGCACCGCTTTGAACTTCGGTGCCGACGTAGTCAATCTTCCGAATACCGTGGAACGGTATCGTCCTTGGCTTTTTGTTTCGATGGTTAAGGCCGTGACAAACTCTCTTCCCGAAGACACAAAAATCTCCATCCACACTCACAACGACTTGGGAATGGCGACGGCAACCACCGTCGAATCCTACTTTTCAGGAGCCGTTCAACTGGAAACCGCCTTAAACGGATTAGGCGAAAGAGCGGGAAACACCAACACATACGAAGTCGCGATCGCACTTCACAACTGCGGAGTCAACGTTCCTCTGAATTTTTCGGCGATCTATGAAACTTCGCGTCTGGTTTCTTATCTTTCGGACGTACCCATCTACGAAAAAGCGCCTTTGATCGGAGAAGACGTGATCTCTCACAGATCCGGAATTCACCAGGATGGGGTCGCAAAGACCCGGCATCTTCAAAAAGGCGCCTATCGCGCGTTTGACGCCGGTTTAATCGGAAGACCCGAAGGGGATCGAATCGAATTTACGAGTCAGTCTGGGAGAAGCGCGGTATTTTGTATTTTAAGAGACGCCGGAGAAGAAATCACTCTCGAAGATGCGGGAAAACTGCAGCCGATCTTAAAAAAAATCTCGGAAGAATCCGGAAAGGGCGAACTGAGTTTGGAAGAGATTCAAGTGGAATGGAAAAAGATGAAAGCCCTACCTCAAAAAACTTCAGTAGAATGAAAATTCTTACTTCGCGATTTTAGCAGGTTCCGCCACCGAATTCATGATTCCGTAAAAAAGGATATGATGGATTTCCTGCTGTAACTGAATCATCGAGTAAGGAGAGTTGAGAAGAAGTTCCGGAGTCGCGGTCATCTCGATCGCGGAATTGATCAAAGCGGCAAAGATCGTAGTGTTTACGTCGCTCCGGATCTCTCCCCTTTCGATTCCTTGTCTGATTAGGGTTTGGATCGATTTCGAAATGGCTTCGGTCCTTACTTCTCTGATATAAGCGTAGTGGTCCGGAGCCTGGTCTCTGATCTCCAAAATGAACTCGTTGGCGCCTGCGGGGAATTGACTTACCTTGAATTCGTTGATCGCTTTTACTTTTTCATGGACAGACAGGGATTCGTCTTCGCTGATCTCCATGATCTTAGTGCTCATTTTTTTGTGTTTGGCGCTGAGAATTTCAAATAGGAGGTGGTTCTTATTTTCGAAGTGTTTGTAGAGAGTCTTTCTGGAAATTTTGAGAGTTCTCGCAATTTCCTCCATTCTTGTTTTCGCATAACCGTATCTTAGAAAAAGCTCAAGAGCCTTCTCCATGATTCGGAGTTTTACTTCGTCCTGCTCCATCACACTCATTGTTCCTAACTTCCACAATTTGAAACTCTTTTTTATATTCTAAACTTTCAAAAGTTCAACCGAGAATTATTGTGTTCGTGCGCTTTTGTAAACGCCATTTCTCGAATTCTCGGGGCTTTGATTCTTATACATCCGGATTCGGAGAATTTCTTCTCACGAATTGGTTCAACTTCTCAATGTAAGAAAAGGCCGCCGGAACCACTACCAGAGTTAGGATCGTGGAAGATATCAATCCTCCGATGATCGCAACTCCCATACTCGTTCTCTGACGAGAAGCTTCGTTCAGTCCGATCGCAATCGGAAGCATCCCGGCCACTAAGGCAAAGGAAGTCATAAGAATCGGTCGAAGTCTTTCTCTTCCGGCTTCCACGATCGCTTCTTTCATATCCATTCCCTTCTGCAAGAGTTGATTTGTAAAATCCACAAGAAGAATCGAATTCTTCGTCGCGACCCCGATCAACATGATGAGCCCGATCATGGAAAAAATATCCAATGATTTTTGAGTTAGAAAGAGCGCGATAAACGCTCCACAAAGCGCAAGAGGTAATACGAGCATGATCGCGATCGGTGTGATAAAACTTTCATAAAGAGAAGCAAGAACCATATAGATAAACAGTACTCCAAGCCCCATCGCGATCGCCATCGAAGTTCCCATCTCTTTGAAACTTTCAGCTTGTCCCGTATAACCGATCTTAACGCCGGCCGGTAGAGGAAGTTCGGTTTGTGTGATCTTTGCGACCTCTTCCATCGCTCCTCCCATTCCGGAGCCTTGGGGGTTGACGTCGGCGTAGATTTCAACGGACTTGTTTCGATTGAGACGGTTGATCGTCGCGAGCCCTGTGGTTTCTTCCGCCTTTGCAACGTTTTGAATCGGGATGAGTCGATTGTTGAAGTTCGGAACGAAGGAGCTATAAAAGTTTTCTTTGAGATCTCTCTGACCTTCTTTCAAACGAACGCGAATATCGTATTCCACTCCGTTCTCTCTGTAAACCGCGGGGGTCGTTCCTTCCACAAGAGTTCGAAGTTCGGTTCCGATGACGGTTCCGGGAACACCGAGAAGCACTTCCATCTGACGATTCGGAATCACCCTAAACTCGGGAGCTCCGGTTCGATAACTCGTATCGACGTCCAGAAGCGCCGGAGATTTTTGAAGACGTGCAAAAAGTTTTTTTGCATAGTCTTCCACAACTTCTCCTTTTTGCCCGCTTACGATCAGGGTAAAAGGTCGTTGTCCCCCTCCTACATTGTCGATATCTTTGACGATCGGATTCGCATAAGCGAAGATACTCAATTCTTTCCGAAGGAATTCTTTAAACTGCGTTGTGTTCATCTTGCGTTGTTTTGAAGGAACCATCTCAACGAACATATTCGTGTTTCGATTGGTATTAAACATCGCTACGAGTTTAATCTCTTTGTAAGAACGGATCTTTTGATCCACTTCCTGTGCGACTAACGCCATCTTTGCGACCGAAGTACCCGGAGGCATGTCCAGAGTTACCGAGAACTTACCTTCATCCTGTGCCGGAAGAAAGGTCTTCGGAATAAATTTGGTAAGACCCAAACTTACGATAAAAATCAAAACCGCACCCGAAAGAATCAAGATCGGTCGTTTTAGAGTAAATCTTAGAACGGACGCGTATCGATCCTCCAGCCAAGACTGAAATACATTAAAAATGCTTAAAATAGAATCGAGTCCCGTTTCAAGCTTACCAAGAAAGCCGAGGATCGGAGAAAAAATTCCAACAATCCATCCCTTGCTGATCTTATTCTGAGAACGAATTTTAGAATACGCGATTTCTTCCAGAGTAGTGGTCGCGACGCTCGTCTTTCCTTTTTTCTTACCCTTTTCGATCTGAGTCATAATCTCGGGAACTGATTCCGAAGCGGAAGAAGAATGTCCGTGATTTCCGATCTTTCCTCCGAAATAAGCGGACAACATTGGAGCGATGGTTAACGCATCGTAAAGAGAAATGAGAAGCGCGAAACAAACTGTGAGACCGAATTCTCTCAAGAACTGACCGACGACCCCGCTGATGAACGCGATCGGCATAAAGACTGCGATGACGGTCATCGTGGTAGCGACCACGGCGAGAGTTACTTCTTTGGTGCCTTCGATCGAAGCTTCTCTTGCGGTTTTACCCATTTCTCTATGTCTAAAAATATTTTCTCGGACTACGATCGCGTCGTCGATGAGAAGACCGACGGCCAGACTCAATGCAAGAAGAGTCATGATGTTTACCGTAAACCCCGCGATCGCCATAAGAATAAATGCGCCGAGAAGAGAGTTCGGTAACGCAAGACCGGTAATCAAAGTGGAACGGACGCTTCCTAAGAACAATAATACGACAATGATCGTAAGAATGATTCCTATGATGATCGTTTCTTTCACGTCATAGATATTGTTATCGATCGTGATGGAAGAATCGTTTGCGGTCGTGAGCTCAGGAGCCCCGTTTCTTTTGGCGAGATCGACGTTGATTTCGGAAACTCTCTTCTTTACAGCCTGAGCTACTGCGACCGTGTTGGAACCTGACTGTTTATAGACGAGGAGAAAGACCGCCTTCTTTCCGTTAAAGTATGCTCGGGAAGTTTCGTCTTCGACCGTATCTTTTACTTCACCGAGTTGACCGATTCTTATAGGAACTTCGTTTCCAAAAAGTGATATCGGAGTGTCTCTGATTTCTTGAGGAGAATGAAATTCATTGATCGTTCTATAGACGAGTTCTTTGTCGGTCTTGCTGACCTTTCCGGCCGGAATGTTCATTCCTCCCGATGCGAGACGATTGGAAACAACAGATGCGGGAATCATGTGCTCTTTCAACTTCTGACGATCCAATTCCACGTGAATCTCCCGTTTTCTTCCTCCGTAGATGTTTACGTTTCCTACGTCTTTGGTTGTTAGGAGAATTTGTTTGATTTCTTCGTTTGCGATATCGTAGAGTTCGGCTTCCGGAAGTTCGGCTTTGAGGGCGATGATAAGAATCGGTTGATCTGCGGGATCGATTCTTCGAATGACGGGTTCTTTGGCGTCATCGGGAAGTTTCGGTTTTACGCTGGAGACCTTATCTCGAACTTGTTGTTCCGCATATTTTACATCGGTTTCAAGAGTAAACTCCACGACGACGGTTCCCACTCCTTCGTTACAGATGGACTTTACTCTTTTTACTCCGGAAATTGTCGAGAGTTCGTCTTCAACGGGTTTCGCAATGAGAGTTTCGATTTCGTTGGGCGCCGCTCCCGGATAAGGAACCGTCACGGTCACAACCGGAATCGTGATGTTCGGGAATAAGTCCACTCCTAACTTGTTCAGAGAAAGATATCCCGCCACAAGAATCAGCAAAACAGTACAGGTTATAAAAATGGGTCTCTTGATCGAGAGTGAGGCAAAATTCATATTAGGAAACTCCTATCGGTATTGTATAAGTTCTGAAAGTATCAAAAACGAAATGATCCGTTTGTTCGGACTGCTTTAGAATTTCCTTCAGTTCCATCGTCTTTACGATCCCATCTTCACTCATAGAAGCGAGAACGTGTTGTTTTAAAAGAAGGATTCTTTGTATTTTAGAATATTTTATTTTTCTAATATTTTTTGTCAAAAAGGTGAATCCCTTCTGAACCGGTTTTTGTTGGAATCCCAGAACTTCCGAGAATTCAAGTTTTGCTCTCGGACAAGACGAGGATTCGTCAAGACGGAAAGATTTGGATGGAGAGATCTCGAAGAAGAAGCTTATCGTGAGGAAGAGAGAAAGGATATAAGGAGGAGTGCGGGAACTCTTCGGTTTTTGGGGGAGAGTTCGAGCTGGACCAGAAACAAAGAAAGTATATTTTGTTTCCATATTGGAAACAATTTTTGACTATTTTGTTTATAGTCAAGATAAATACACTCAAGGACCAAAGATTTTCAGTGAAAAAGCGGAGAGTTCCCGCGAAATCCCCGTTTCAGGGCGAAAAAAATCTCCTAAGGAGATTTCGAGACACAACGGAGATAACCCGAGGAATTCTTACCGGCCGTCAAATTCGTAGCGCCTGTGCTAAAATTCACCTTCCAAGCAAAGGATGCATTCAAAGGATCGCTTGAACTGGACCAAAACTCGATCGGGCTATTTGTAGGGATTCCCGGAAACCAATCCGTCCGAATCGTAGGAACCTCGAAAGCGTTTCCACAGGTTTGGGTATCCGAAGAATTCTTCAAATCTGTTCCGTTTGAACATGAAACGATCGACTTTAACTCCGAATGCGTGGGAACTCTCCAAGAACCCGTTATACTCGAAGAGCTAAAACCAGCGCAGGCATCAAAAGCAGGCCCGGAAGAAAGAACCCCACCGGAAGAACCTCCATTGCATTGATTGTCCAAGGTGGAACAATAAATGGGAGCCACGGAGATCGTAGAACAGGCATTTGATGAAGAGTCAAACGTTTGCCCCAGGGAACAACGCATCCAAGTAAGTCCGGTCTGGGGGAAAAAAATAACGTCCCCCTTAATCATAGGAGCTCCCGCAAACACCAAAAGAAGACCGAGAGGGGATTCTTTTTCCTCATCGGGAGAAATGAGATCTCTAAAATAGGGATTCAAATAACATCCTGAAAAAGAAAGAAGAAGAAAAAGGTAAAAAAGAATTCTAAAAAATAGATTCTGAAAAGTGAACATAGAATTGAATCTTCCTCAGTCTTGAAAGCGGACTCTCAAAACATCCGCACGTTTAAACGTCTTTTCCTGACCCTTGAAGAAAAGTTTCACACCTTCTCCGTCAATCCGAGTTACTTTTCCTTTCACAACTTCCCCTGATTTTAAGAAGAGGACCGAAAGATTCTTAGAATTTTTGATTTCCTTTTTCCAAATTGATTCCACCTCTGCCTCTTTTTCCGAAAAGAAACGTTCTTGAAATTCGTCTTTCCAATGTTTTTCATTCTGTTTTAGGAATTCTTCCTTCCACTTTGCGTTCTCAACCTTCACCTCGGATTTTTCACCGTCAATTGGAGGAATCTGAATCGGAGAAGAATCTTTTCCATCGCAACTTTCCACTTCAATCGTCTTTCTCGTAACCGAAGCCGCGATTCCTAAAAAAACGCTCAAAAGGCCGTCCAGCCAAGAAGTTCTGAGAGTGACTTTATAAACTTGATTGGAATTCGGAAGAATCTGTCCCGAATCCAATCGATTGATCGGTAAGGAACCGAAAAGAAAATACCATTGTGTCTGCTTCAAGACCGATTTGCAGGGAGAAGAATCCGGAACCTCCGACTCGTTTCTCATTGCGTTAGACGAACTCGCGTGATCCCCTCCCTTAACTCCGTTGAAGACTATACTTTTGCAGGAAAGAAAAAAAATAAGAATTAAGAATCCAAATTTAGAATGTTTCTGAAAATAAGGGTGCAAGCGTTCGAGTAGATTCTTCACTTTGTGATGAGCTCCGACCTTTAGAAATTATAGACACTTCGTATCTTTTTTTAAGAGAGTTCTAAAGGCCAGTTTTTTTCCATTTGAAGTTCCGATTTCAAAATCAAGTTATAAATCCCGAAAACTCTGAAGATAAAAAGAATAGAATTTTGTGATCTAAAAAGGCTTTTCTGAATCATTCCAAAATAACAAATGTTCCTATGTTAGAAAATCTCAGAACCAGAAAATTCAATCCAAAAGGAATTCTAAAATATCCATTTGTACAGACTGCACTTGCATCTCTGGCTTGGAATCTTCCCAAAGAAATGCCTTTTTTAGAAAATTCGAAAAAGCTAATTCTGGATGCGGGGAAGGGGGTAAAATTAGAAGGTTCTTTGAGCAAACAATGGGATGGAAAAAGAAAAGGACTTTTGATCCTTCTTCATGGTTGGGAAGGCAGCATTAATTCAACTTATATTCTGAGAACTTCTAATCATTTCTACAATCAAGGATATGACATCTTTCGTCTGAACTACAGAGATCACGGCGATACTCACCATCTCAATCCGGCGCCATTCAATGGAAGCCTTATAGAAGAGACCTATGAAGCGGTAAGAAAGGCCTCTTTTTTTGCAGAGAGAAATGTTCCCGTTTTTATAACCAGATTTTCGTTAGGCGGAAATTTTACCCTTAGAATTGCGAGAGTCCATTCTCAAACCGAGAAAAAAATAAATCAACTTAAACACTGCATTGCAATTTCCCCTGCCATTCATCCTAAGGATGCTACCGCTTTGATGGATAGAAAATTAATCATCGGTCGCTATTTTCTTAAGAAGTGGAAGCAATCGATCGAAAAAAAGAAGCTTCATTTTCCTACAAGTGTTCCTTATGAAAAAATTCTAAAAGAAAAATCCGTGATGAAAATGACGGAACAATTCATCGAGTCTTCCGATGATTTTCGAGATTTAGACCATTACTTTGGGACATATACTTTAGGAGAGCGGGAACTCTCCGAGATACTAACACCGACTACAATCGTCACTTCTAAAGATGATCCGATCATTCGGGGAGAAAGTTTTCTCTCCCTTCATCCTAACCGAAATGTGAGAATCTCAATCCAGGATTTCGGTGGCCATAACGGTTTTCTTGAAGATTGGAAAGGTTCTTGCTGGTATTTTAAAGTTTTAGAGGAGATTTTTTCTTAAAATTGGAGAGTTGTGGGAACTCCGCACCTTTCCTTTTTAAGAAAGAACTCTATAGATTAAAAAAAAATAAGTTTTTAAAAAAAAAGATCAAATTGCCACTCTTCCAAAACACTCGAAAGAACTGTAAAATGATGTGAGGGGAATCAAAAATCTTGACAAAAACGCAACGAGTTCCTTTTTAAAAGGACCAAAGATTACTTGCAGCCTTTTGATTCCTTCTGAGTTGATAAGAAAACTATCACAATCCGAAAGAAAAAACCTTGGAAAGAATATTGATTTTTTATTAAAACGTTACGGGAAAAAATTTAGAATTAATCAAAAAATTAATCAAAACGCCCTAACAATCAAATATCAAAAAGCAGGAAATTCTTTGATAAAGATAAACTCGAGAATTTTACCTGAGGAATGGGCGACGCTAAGTATATTAGCTTCCGCTCATGGAATTTCAAGGTGCTTTCTTTATTGCATTCTACTTCAGATTTTCATTTCTGATCGATCTAAGGCCTATTCGAAAATGCATCCATATATCCCATCTCTCAAAATAGAATCTTTTATTTGGTCAATGGATCTAAAAACGAAAACGATAAAAAGAATTTTTTATCAGGAAAATTCATTCGATTTCTTATAACAAATTTCCTCATTACGAGATTTCTCTTTTACTTTGTAGATTCTCACTTTATGCGTTAGACTCTTTTTGCTACTGACTTCCTAATATTCTCGCCAAGCTCCAATTTTTGTGAAAACTTTTTTCCATCTCGAAGTTGTCTTTTTTATTGATCGGTAAGATTTGCCACCTTTGTGAGATCAGGATCCTATAATATAGAATCTTTCGAGAAGAGTTCCCGCGAAAATCACTCTATTACGGACCAAACCTGCCGCAGGGATGCGAAGGGCTTGGTCCGTAAGGACCGAGCGGGTCTCCGCGAGCCCGAAGCAAGCCCGACCCTCCTGCGCCTAACTCCGAATCGCGTTCATTACCGTAGAATTCGCAGGAGGGTGCGGCCCAATCCCCTCCCTTCCACGAGAGTTCACACGCAAAAAGAATTGCAAACTCCTCCCCATTCCCAAAATAGAAACTGGAACACTCAAATTCACTAAACAGTTGTTCAATTCAATCGAAAAGGGAATGAATTCACAACGAGGTAAAAAAATGTCAAACGCCTATGTAATCGATGCCGTTCGAACTCCAAGAGGAAAAGGGAAAAAAAGAGGAACTCTTGCTTCCATTCATCCGCAAGAACTTTCCGCCGCAACCTTAAATGCTATCCAAGAAAGAAACGGAATCAAACCGGAAATTGTAGAAGAAGTCGTAATGGGATGTGTATCTCAAGTTGACGATCAAGCGGCATGTATCGCGCGTTATGCGGTCATGGCGGCGCTCTGGCCGAATTCGGTTCCGGGATATACTGTGAATCGCTTCTGCGGTTCAGGACTCCAAGCGGTAAACAACGCGGCCAATCACGTTCAATCCGGTTCCATGCAAGTGGCGTTAGGCGGCGGAGTTGAATCCATGTCCCGAGTGAAGATGGGAGCGGATATGGGCGGAAGAGATTTCAATGTAGGAAATCCTAATATTCAAAAACACTATAACTTAGTGCCTCAAGGAATCTCTGCGGACCTTATCGCGACTAAATTCGGAATTTCCCGCGAAGAAGCGGATCGTTTTGCAGAGTCTTCTCAAATCAAAGCTGAAAACGCGATTAAATCTGGTTATTTCAAAAAATCAATCATTCCCGTAAGAACCGAAGACGGAACGATCGTTGATAGCGACGAGAACCCTCGTATCGAATCCACTTTCGAATGGCTCTCGGAACTCGGTCCGGTTTTTAAAACGATCGGAGAGAAAGAGTTGGATGCAATCGCTCTGAAATCCTATCCAGAAATTTCTAAGATCAATCATATCCATACTTTAGGAAATTCTTCGGGAATCGTGGACGGCGCCGCGTCCGTCCTTATCGCTTCCGACGAAGGAATCAAAAAATACGGACTCAAACCTCGGGCTCGCATCGTAGCAATGGCTTCTACAGGTGAAGATCCAACGATCATGCTTACCGGCCCGGTTTCCGCTTCTAAAAAGGCTCTCGCGATGGCGGGACTCAAAGCGGAAGACATCGATCTTTGGGAAATCAATGAAGCGTTCGCCTCCGTCGTGCTCTACACGCAAAAATCTCTCGGAATCCCTTCCGAAAAGATCAACGTCAATGGAGGAGCAATCGCATTAGGTCACCCTCTTGGAGCAACCGGAGCGATTCTTCTTGGAACTGCGTTAGACGAACTGGAGCGTAGGCAACAACGTTATGCGCTCATGACGCTCTGTATCGGCGGCGGCATGGGAATCGCTACCATTATAGAAAGAATCTAACAGCGATTAAACCCCAAGCGGCCTTTCGCTTGGGGTTCTTGACCCATTCTCCCCTTCATTCCCAATCCTTTGTATTTCATTCCTCTTTTTTTTGACAAATTAATCTTATTTTTTTGAAAAAATAGGCAAGAAATTCCTTCCACCAGGTTATAAATTTCAGAAAGAAAAAGCATCCGTCAGACACAAATTTCTCGGAGGCATGGAACAAAACGATGGAAGATATTACATTAGCACAAATCGTCCTGGAAAAGATTAAGAAGGAAAACGAGAATCATCAACTGCCGACTAACACGGATTTGTTTTATCATTTCCGCTCCACTCTCAATCTCTCTGAAAGGAAAATCTCCAAAATCCTAAGCTTCCTCAAAGAGTCGAATTGTATCTTTATTCTAAATCTAAAAAAACAAAATCCTAACTTTTCCGTCCCTGGTCTCGACGCTTATGTAATTTCCGACGCATATTTAATCGACGCTCTCTTTTCTAAATATCAGAAAAATCTCGAACTCCAATACAATGCGATGTATCGTAAATCTCTCGGTTACCAGCAGATTCTGGCAAAGGTCTTGGATGAAATTTCGACGATTCAAAATCAGACAGTCCTCGAACTTTTCTCTTTTTGTATCATCTTGGAAGACATTAGAAAAATAATGAAAACCAATCCGGAACGTTATGAGGAATCTTCTCGTATCTCCGCTCTAAAAGACCTGATCCGAGAATCAGAAACCCCGCTTTCATTCAATCCGGAAAGAAATTATTCTTCGGCGGAAACGGTTTCTATTTCTACCATTTACGAACCGGAAAGTCAGGAAGAAAAATCGATCGACTTCGAATCCAAACCAAAGTTGAAAACGAAATGGGAATTGATGGCGGAACTCTACTCGGTTCCCTTCCTTCTTAGAATTCACTTTAGAAAAAAAGAATATGCAATCATTCAACAGCTTCTCCTTTCTTCTAAAATCAAAACCTCGGAGGATTTGAAGATGGTCGCGGTGAGCTGTTCCAATCTTCTTTCAAAAAATTCGCTCGAAGCCAGTCTAAGATTAGAACTGAGCAATCTTCGCAACCTCGCGATGAAAAAGTTGCTCGAAGAAGTAAAATCTCCCATCTTCGACGATCTTCAACTCGTAATGTAAGAATTTCTTTACAAGATCGGAATCAGACGATTCCGATCTTTCGATCCTTTTTTTTAAATTTCTTCTTCCACTTTAAACATTGCTGTTCGTTCTTTATAATAGGATTCAAAAAAGAATCTGAGAACACGGATTCTAAAATTTTATTCAAGAATCGGAGGGGAAATTTAGAGGAGCTCCTACAAAAACCGCCGATTTCACAGTTTTTCTTTCTTCTCGAGATGAGCCACCTGAGTCAAAGCTTAGGAGTTCCCGCGTTTTTTCACGTTTTCGGCTAGACTTTACACCTTCCAATAGATCTTCCGTCTGTCCAATAGGCTCAAGATCCCCCACCAGAAAAGAATTTGTATCAAAGCATAACTCAGAGAAGCGTCATAGGAATTAAAAATTAAATTCAATTTCCAATAAAAGAATGTCTTAACCGGAATCGTCTTTCCGTTTTCCGCAGATATCAGCCAGAGATTGAAAATTCGCGCGACCAATCCAGAAGCCGCAAAGACAAGAATCGCATTCTTTCCAAAAACGAGAAAGGGTTGAAAGATATTCTCAAGCGGAACTCTTTGAATCGGATTCCTTCGCGCCCAAACATCCAAGGATTCAAAAAAGAATACCGACAAAAACGCAAGTCCTCCCGTAAAAACCGCGTAACTTCCCGTCCAGAGACTTTTATTCATCGGAAGAAAACGATCCCATACAAGACCGCATAACGTAAAAAGCCCCCCTAACGCCAAAAGAAGCGTGATTTTTCTCGAAGTGTTCTCTTCGTTTAACAAAATTCTTCCGCAAATCATTCCCATCAAAGAACTTGCTACCGCTCCGAAACCGCTGAAAAAACCTTCAGGATCCCATGTTTTTGAAAATTTCCAGATGTGTTTTTCGCCCAAAATTACACGATCCAGCCAGGCTCCGATATCCTTCCCCTCTTCCAGAGAAACGGAGATTGCACCCGGCGGGACAACGTTCGTTAAAATCCAAGAATGAAAAAATAAAACGAAGATCAAAAATGGAAAAATTCTTCCTTCGAAAATTTTCCAAAACGAAGAATCGGGATTCCTTCCTTCGCTCGGATCGGCGTTCGAACTCAAGAACAAATAAAAGGTTGATACGATAAAATAAACGAACGCGATTCTTTGTAAAACTCCTGGAATTCTTAAATTCTCCAAAGACCATTCTCCGAAAAAATTGAGAAAGAGTCCGATTGCAAAAAGGAGAAAACTTCGTTTTAAGATTCGAACCCAAATTCTTCCTTTAGAAGTTTCCTTCTTAGAATTCAACGCGATCGGAATGGATGCGCCTACCGCAAAAAGAAAAAAAGGAAACACTAAATCGGTCGGAGTACATCCATTCCATTTTGCGTGTTTTAGGGGAGCGTAGATAAAGGACCAGGAACCGGGATTGTTTACAAGAATCATCCCGGCCACGGTCATTCCTCGGAAAAGATCCAAGGATAGTATTCTTTTCTTTTTAACTTCTGAGTTTTCCAACGATGGAGCCTTTTTTACTTCAGGAAAATAATTCTAACCTAACTATCTTTCTTTTTCCTAGGATTTCCTAGCTGGATTTTAGGAAATGATTTTGAGTATATAATCGAGACGGATTTTTTCACCATCTTCAAGAACGGCGAACTCTTCGCGGTTCATGGAAGTAAGGTCCAGGATTCTTACGTTCTCCATCTTTCGTGGTTGAGCTTCAGAATTCTCTGAGACTTCCAAGGAAACCTTACGTTGCCTGATGACGAGTTCCTCCAGTCGATCATAAAATTCGCAGGAGACCGGGACATATACATTCATAATTCTTAATATTATTTTCTTTCCGAAAGAATTCTACCAGAGCGATCGATGAAACTCGGTAAAACCGTAGACGTTCCGAAAAGAAACTTCCTTTCCTTTTACCGGTTTGAACCTTCCTGAAAATTTTCCCACAAATTGTCTGAAATACAATTTAGAAAAAATCAGATTCATCTTATCCTTTCTTTCTCCCTCGGGAATAAAATCCAATTCCACCAGACCTTCTTCGTCGTATATCTTCCAAGGTTTGTAAGGATCTTTTTGCGAGAAATCAAAGATCAACCGGGGAACTCTTTGTCTTTCATGATTGATCCAATAGGCGTTCTCTGAAAAGAAAGATTCGTTCACGAGCGCCGCAAAGTTGGCTCCGATCGTGGTTTTATCCGGAAGAATGGAGCTGAAGGCTGCCCAATACCAATTGGTTTCCCTCCTTAGATATCCCCCGGACCAGTCATAAAGAACTGTGACTTTTTTCGGATCAAAAACGAGAGGTCGGTCTTGAAAAGATAGTTCGAGAGAACTCGGCAACAACGGCGAACACTTCTCTGTAAACGTCCAGTGGGTCGGTTCGGACGGATTCAAAACCCTCAATGGAGAATGGGTTTTCAGACCGTATTCTGCGGAAAATTTAAACCGAAGTTTTTTTCCGAGAAATGCATCCACTAAAAGTTTTCCTTTCGAGTGCGATTTCTCAATCGAAAGAAAAGACGCGCCCTTCTTAAACTGAATTTTATATTCGTCGGGGTTTGCCGGAAACTCAAGGGAACTTCCCAGATCCAATCCTTTGGTATCGAACTCGTAGAGAATTCCGTCTTTATAGTGATAAAGATAGGCGAACACGTTATACACGTAGCCGAGACTCACGGCGGCAAATCCGATCAAAAATTCCTCGGTTATGATTCCGATATAGTTGAATCTTTTAAAAGCAAAACGCTTCTTTAAACCGCTTATCTCTTTTCCAAAGAAGTCCAGAAGTTGAAATTCCTTATAATTGAATTCAACGGGACCATCGAAAACACCGTAATTGACTTTATTTTCGGAACCGATTATTTTCATCTCGATCGGGTAAATTACGGAAGAAGCATTAAAAAGCAATGTAAATATAAGTCGCTCGGCAATTTCGCTTTACTTTTCTTTTTTTCAAGTCAGCATTGGCATACCAATCGTTCCAAAAAGAAGCCCATGGCAGAAGCACAAAGCCAGAACCCTCCAAAGTCTACGAATCTTGACGAGTCAGATCTTAAGATTCTCAAATCGAAAAAAACTTCCCGCGAACTTTCAGTTCTTCTCTACCGAGTCCTTTATAGGACCGACGAGGTCAGACAAGGCGCAGTTAAGGTTCTTAAGGAAACTTTTTTGAGAACCCATACCAATCATCCGGAACTCTTTCCGATCCTGGATCGGACGAAGTTTACAAAGGATATGGTGAACCTTTATAAAACTACTTCTACACTTTCTCCGGAAAAATTAGAGATGTTTTTTAGTGGGGTCCACGCTTCCTTTCAAAACGAAATCCGTTATTTCGTAGGAAAGTCTACGCAGTTCTCTTTTGATATCATCTTTCTCGTAATCGAAACGATCTTAAACGAGATGAATCTTCCCGAAAACGAAAGAAGCGTGAACATGAAAGACAGGGAAAGTATCCTTAAGAATTTCAAGGCCTACAACGATCTTTCGAAAATATTCAATAAAATAGGAAACACGAAAGTTGTCATCGACAAGAAGGACGAAATCATCACCGAGATCTCGATCCTTCACAAAGATATTACGATCACTTCCATAGAAAGTATGTTCCGGCACATTTTGGCCCAACTCCTTCTTTCCAAAAAATACAACTGCGGAAATTTAATCGAAAAATGGGCGCAAGAATATGGGATGGAAGACAACGCCTCTTCTATGAAACGAGTGATCGTTGAGGCGACACCCCTTACGGAGTTCAGAGTCCAATTTACGAATGCGGTTAAGATTCTAAAGGACGAAAACGAATTGGATCTGATGTTCTTAAGAACTCTCGCGAACTACTACGCGTCTTGGGTGACGCAGGTTTCCGAACAGATTCCTTCCTAATCTTAGAATATTCGTAATTTAGAATATTCTAAGATTCCAAGAAGAATTTCTAACTCAGCCTTTTTATTGAAACACCGAGAGAATAAACTGCGATCGCAAGAACGATGTGAAAGATATCCACATTTAAGATCGGTCCTCTGGATCCCGTCGTCCCGATCACAAGCCCCGCAAGAATAAAAAGAATCGCTCCTAAAATTCCGTACAATGCCGGAACTTTTGTCGCGCCCGAATTTTTTCGGATACAGGCGAAGATTGCGGTTACCATCGCGATCCCTCCCAAAACTGTGGATAAGAGCGGAAACACGAAGACGTAAGAAAAAACGATGTAAACAAGAAGAAGAATTCCCGCGATCGGATAAAGAAGTTTCTTCTCCAACTTCCGAATTCCAAGATGAAAGAATCCGGTTCCGATCAAAGGTACTCCCGCAAATCCAGCAACCCCCACCATAAAACGATAAAGCGGATCCATGAAAGTAATTCCGAGAAAATGAACACTCCCTAAACCGGCAGGAATTCCTATCAAAAGAAATCCGAGAAAACCCGCAGATTTAGAATAAGAGGTTGAATTTTTCAGCTGAAGTGCCGTAAAAATGGAAACGATACAGAGAATAAAATCTGAAAATACTGTACTCAATTGCATGGTGGATGATAGTTCCTACCGAAATGAAATTTGCAATTCTTTCCTTGATCAAAATCAAAAAAAGATTCCCTTTTCACTATAATTCCAACTCTATCAAAGAACTTAAACGTCAAAGTATCATAGGAATTTTATATGCCGCAAAATGCTCTCAATCAATCCGTAACTCTCAACAACGGAGTTGCAATGCCCATCTTCGGACTCGGAGTCTGGAAAACAAAATCCGGAAAAGAATGCACCGAAGCAGTTCTCTCCGCTTTGGAAGCAGGATACAGACATATTGATACCGCAAAAATTTATTCCAACGAGGAGGACGTAGGAAAGGCGATTCGAGAAAGTGGAATTCCTAGAAAGGAAATTTTTATCACCACTAAACTATGGAATGCGGATCAAGGAGCTCAAAAGACGAGAAAGGCATTGGAACAAAGTTTGGAGAAACTCGGGATCGATCAAGTGGATCTTTATCTCATTCATTTTCCTGTTACTTCCAAAAGATTGGATTCTTGGAAAGAATTGGAAAAAGCCTATCAGGATAAACTCTGCCGTGCGATCGGTGTCAGCAATTATATGATCCCTCATTTAACGGAATTGTTAAACGAATCAAATATAACTCCTGCTGTAAATCAGGTCGAGTTTCATCCTTTCTTGAATCAGATCGAACTTTTGGAATCCTGTAAAAAACATAAGATTCAACTCGAAGCCTATAGCCCGCTCGCTCACGGACAAAAAGTCGACGACGGCCAAATCGCTTCAATCGCAAAAAAATACGGAAAAACTCCCGCTCAAATCCTAATCCGCTGGGCGATCGAACAAAATATAGTCGTCATTCCGAAATCAACCCGAAAGGAAAGAATCGTGGAAAACGCGAACGTCTTTGATTTTAAAATTTCCGCGGAGGATATGAAAACCTTAAACGGCTTGGACGAGAATTTTAGGACTTGTTGGGATCCATCGGAAGTCGCTTAATAAAATTAGATTTCGGCTCTAAGCATCAATCGTTTTACGAGCATCGTCGCATATGCCCCCGAGGGAAGTCGAAAGGTTATCTTTACTTTTTTTCTTCCTGGATGCAGATCGTCGGTCTCGAATTCTTCCATCGCAAAATCCTCAGGGATAACTTTTAGATTTCTTTCGAAAGATTTCATTTTAACTTTAGAAAAGGGTGATTTTTCAAATACGGATTCTTCCAAAGATAGCCTAACAAGGACATAACTAAGAAAGTTCATTTCTTTATTTGAATATTCTAATGTTTTAATTCCCGGCGCTCCTGGAACGGGAAGATTATAATCCGGCGGAAAAGTTCGGGTCAAAGATTCTTCGGAGAAAAATAGAGAACCGGATTTTGTTTTGATCCAAACTCCGGAAGAACTTTCCGAGGAAAGAAGTTCGGAAACGAATTCATTCCAGACGAGAGATTGGAGGGAAGAAAGAAGCATCAACAATTCTTCTTCCGGAAAGAGAGAAATCGATTCGGAATATACTTTTTGTGTTAGATTTTTTTCTCTTTTCAAGAGAGAGAAGATCCGACTTTCCAATTTTGTTCCTGACAACTTCTCGCACGCGCCCCAATTTCCCCAGAGTTTTTGAAGTTCTTTCTTTCGATCTCGGGCTTGTTTTTTTTCACCCGGGAATGGATCCGTCAGAAGAAGTTTTAAAGAAGTTTCAGGATCTCCCTGCAAATAAGGAAAGATCGGAAGTCGGAACTCCGGATGAAAGCGGCTAAAACGTTGGGAGTCATAGTAGTTTATAAAACCGGAAATTGATACTTTTTCGAAATTTCTCCGAATCATATCCTCTTCTCTTTCAATCAGATTTCTTAACGTTAGGACAAACCGATTTCCGGCATTTGCTTCCGGGGTAAGCGGTCTCGTGCCCCGTCCGATGGTTTCGAGTTTCAAAACCGAACTCAACTCTTTTGGAACCTGAAGAATTTGTTCGGCGCTGATATGTTGGATCGTTGTCGCGTGTCGGTCTTTTTTCCCGGCGTAACCGATCTCGTTCAGGGAAACATGGGATTCTTTTGCGATTCCCTGGAGCGCGTCGAGGGTGTTCCAACCGGACTTTTTGAGTCGGAAGATCGTCCATTTTCCCGATTCTTTTAGCCAATCCGGCTTGAGGATCTCTTCTACCTGGAAGTCTTCCGGACTTTGTTTGAGTTCGTAGACCAAAAAACCGCTAAAAGGTCGTTCTGACACGATTTCCAGAATGTGGGAACTCCCCTATCGAACAATCTCGAAAAGAAAAAACTCATTGCAGAATTTACTCGTCTAAGAAATAATAGTTTAAGTTCAAAGTATATGGGAACCCACTACAAAGGAAACAAACGAGAGAAAGCGGTCTTGGATGCTTTTATCAAGCTTAGCCGTTGTTCCGACTCTATCCGCCAATTGGAGGATAAGGTTTTCACAAAGTATGGGCTCACGAACGGACAGTTCGGTTGTTTGGAAACCCTTCATCACCTGGGTCCGATGTGTCAGAAAGAAATTGGACAAAAACTTTTTTCCTGCGAAGGAAACATCACTCAGATTATCGATAATTTAGAAAAGCGAAAACTGGTCCAAAGGGTTCGAAGCGAAGAGGATCGACGTTATATCATCATTCACCTTACAACAGAAGGGAGTGAACTTGTCCAAAAGGCCTTTCCGGACCTACTTCAGAACCTGGTTCAAAAATTCGATCCCCTGACGGAAGATCGACTTCTCAACTTAGGCGATTCTCTCAAAGAGGTTGGATTTAAAATCGTATGATTTCTTTTTTATTCTTACATACTTTGAACATAAATTATTTACCATCAAATTATCGAAATCCCTCTGAGGGAGTTCCCACATTCATCTAAGACTTCGGTAAAATCCAGATCCAATGCAAAGCCCATATACTTTATATTCAAATCATTTAGCATCAAAGATTGGCTAAATATAAACTTGGAATCATTTTAGGAGGAAATTCAAATGTTTCAAAAATTTTTTAAGACCGATTCAGACTTAGGATCTCTCATTCTCAGAGTAGTAGCAGGCGTGGTCATGTTCCCACATGGCGCCCAGAAAGTTTTAGGTTGGTTCGGCGGTTACGGTTTTAGCGGAACCTTAGGTTATTTAGTCGGTTTAGGAATTCCGACCCCAATAGCGGTTCTAGTAATCTTCGGAGAATTCTTAGGAGCTCTCGGTTTGATTTTTGGATTCTTGACAAGGCTTTCGGCTCTCGGAATTGGAATCATTATGATCGGTGCGGCTTCTTTCCACATTCCCAACGGATTTTTCATCAATTGGGCCGGAAGCCAGCAAGGAGAAGGATACGAGTTTCATCTTCTTATGATCGCAATTTCCGTAGTTCTGTTTATCAAAGGTGCGGGAAAAGCTTCCATAGATTCCTTGATTGAAGAAAAACTCGATTAAGACGGAATTTCCTTCCGGATGACCGTGGACTTTGATCCACGGTTTTCCTAGAATATTCGTATATTAGAATATTCTAATTACTTCTTCTTTGATTTCGAAGTTGTTTTTTTCTTAGGGGAGATAGTTTTTGTTTTCACGAGGAGGTTCGCGATTCCCCATTTTTTTTCGAATTTAAAACTGAGAACTTCTTTATCCTTAAGAGGAACAAAAGACATGGCCCTCTCCGAAAGGGCGGTTATGGTCAAACTAGGATTCACTCCTAAATTCGCCGGAATCATAGAACCATCGCAGATTCTCAAATTTTGATAACCGAACACACGATTTTGAAGATCAACCACTCCCTCTTCCGGCGTTTCAGCAATACTACATCCGCCCAAAATATGCGCGGTCGCAGGAATATCCAGTAGAGCTTCGTTGATGCTGCTTCTCGCGACTCCATTCGTGATTTTTGCGAGTCTTCTTGCAAATTCGTTAGCAATCGGAATGTAAGTCGGAATTTTTTCTCCGGTTTCTTGCGTCGAAGAAAGCGATTTTTGAAACGGCCAAATCCATCGTCTCTTCCGAATGATTTCTATACTATTGTCGACGGTCTGCATGACCAGAAGAATGATCGTTCTTCTAGCAAATCCGATCGGATTCAAAAGACTTATGCTATGAACCGGATGTTTGAGAACCTCAATCAAAAAACGAAGTTGTCTCGGAATACTTCCGCCGCCGTCCACGATCACTCCTGCCGCGAGACCGTTCATCGCATCGGATCCGCTTGAATATCTTACGGGTTCGATATGAGTATGCTCATCAGGAAAAACACTCGATGTAATCGCAATTCCACGGGAAAGATCAGTTTTTTTATCCTTGAGAGTAACTCCGATCAAAGACTCACTGTTGGTTCTTACGATATGCCCCAGACGTTCGGAAAGTTTCGGAAGAACCCCTTCTTCCTTCATCTTCAATAAAAGTCCTAAGGTTCCCAAAACTCCGGCCGAAAGAACGACACCTTTCGTTTTATACGATCTATTTGGAGATCCGAAAAAAGAAGTGGTTCTCTCCGTTCGAAGTTCGTAACCTTCCGATCCGTCTTCGTTCAAAGGAATAAGACGACTTACCTTCGTTTCAGGAACGACCACCGCGCCCGCCTTCTCCGCAAAGTAAAGATAATTCTTATCCAACGTATTCTTTGCATTGAATCTACAGCCGACCATACAACCACCGCAGTCATTGCAGGAATTTCTTTCCGGTCCTTCTCCACCAAAGAACGGATCGACTCCACTTTTTCCGAAGTGAACTCCCACTGGAGTTTTGATAAACGAATTCTCGATCCCGAAGGTCTTAGCAGTTTCCTGCATATACTTGTCCGAATCCCAAGTTCTCGGATTTTCCACGACGCCTAACATTCTTTTTGCGAGTTCGTAAAAAGGAAGAATCGAATTTTTACCGCCCATCCTTTCAACGACGGCCTTCTTCCAAAAAGGCTCCGGCGGAACATACAACGTGTTTGCATACACGAGACTACCGCCGCCGACCCCGGCTCCGGTAAGAACCATTACGTCGTTTAAGAAGTTGATCCTTTGAATTCCGAAACAGAAAAGTTTCGGAAACCAGAGAAACTTCCGTAAATTCCAATTCGTTTTAGGAAAATCGGCGCTATTCCAACGTTTTCCGGATTCTATAACCGCGACCTTATATCCTTTTTGTGAAAGTCGGAGTGCGGAAACACTTCCTCCAAAACCGGAACCTACGACGATATAATCGAAATCATACAGTATTTCTGTCTTTTGAGAAGAGGATCCTTGTTTCATATACTTTCCTGCAGGAGTTTTTAGTGGTTTAGAATTTTTAAAATATCACAATTGAAAAGTCAAAATTCGTTTTCTCTTGATTAATTCAGTTCTCCTTCTGAAAGTTGAAGAATGAATTCTGAAGTCATTCACTCGGAAGAAGAGTTAAAATTTTATACGATTTTCGACGGCATCGAATCCCATCTTTTTTATAGGGACGAGGGAAAGGTCTGGGATTTGATTTCAACGTATGTTCCCTCAGAACTAAGAGGTAAAGGAATCGCCGCCGATCTCGTTAAAACGACATTGGACAAGGCAAGGTCTTTGAATAAAAAGATAATACCGAGCTGCTCTTACGTGGTAACCTTTTTGGAAAGACATCCCGGTTATCAGGAACTTGTCGCGAAATGATCCATCATATCGCGATCGGCACCCCAAACTTAAAGATACTCTCCGATTTTTACGCGACTCTTCCCGGACTCAAAAAAATTAAAGACCACTGGAACGAAGATAATTCTTTACGTTCAACGTGGTTTCAAGCCGGAGACACGATTCTTATGTTAGAATCGGATACGACGGTCAAGGGCCCCAAGGCCCTGATCTTTTCCGCCGCAAGTTTAGAGCCCTCTACGATCAACTGTCTCCCAAAATGGATTCAAGAAACGGAATATACGAAATACTTTAAAGACCCGGACGAAAATCTGATCGGATATTCTTCCTATCCCGACTCCTGGCCTTTTTGAATCGAAGATTGGATTCCTCGGGCGGCGATATAGGAAGTAGTCCAAGCGTTCTGAAAATTAAATCCTCCGGTGACTCCGTCCACGTCTAAAACTTCCCCCGCAAAGTAGAGCCCGGGGACAACTTTGCTTTCCATCGTTTTGAAGTTCACCTCTTTCCGGCTTACCCCGCCGCAAGTGACGAACTCATCTTTAAATTCCCCTTTTCCCAAGATCTGAAATTTTCCGTCAGTTAACTCTTCGGTCAACAAATGTAGATCTTTAGAGGATAAACCCGACCAGGCTTTGGAGGATATAGAATGAATTTCTAATATTCTTTCCCAATATCTCCTCGGAATACCCAAAATCGGAGTATTGCTTATAAGTTTAGCGGGGTGTAATTCTTTTTCCTTTTCGATTTTTTTTCTAACTTCTTCCTTCCTCATTCCTGGCAGCAGATTGACTTTCAGGATCGTGTTGTATTCTATTTCGAACAGTTCTCTCGCACCTTTTGCGGACAACTTCAGAATCGCCGGACCGCTCAAACCCCAGTGTGTAATTAACAAAGGACCGATTTGCGAATAACCGAAATCCACGAGGGAACATTCGACCTTTTCAAAAGCGAGCCCAGAAAGATCCTCGAGTCTAAGATCCGAAATTTTGAAAGTGAACAAGGAAGGAACAGGTTCCAGGATCGTATGACCCATCGCTTGTAGCCAATTCCAAGCTTTGCGGCCGGAACCGGTCGCAAAAAGAATTTTATCGAATTCTAATATTTCATCTGATTTTAATTTGATTTCGAATTTAGAATTTTTTTTCAGGGTTACGGAATGAATTTCAATTCCAGTTACGAGTTTAACTCCGACTCTTTTAGCCTCTTGAAAGAGGGTCTGAAGAATCGTTTCGGAAGAATCAGTGACTGGAAACATTCTTCCGTCGGTTTCGGTTTTTAATAACACTCCTCTTTCCTCGTACCACCGAATCGTATCCTTAGGTCCGAAGGTCTCAAATGCCCAACGGAGTTCTCTTTCACCCCTCGGGTAGTGTTTGCTCAAAAGTTCGGGATCCAGGCAATGGTGAGTAACGTTGCATCTTCCTCCTCCGGAAATTCTCACCTTGGAAAGAAATTGTTTTCCTTTTTCGAGAAGAGTAACCGAACAATTCTTTCCTTCGGCGATTTGAATCGCGCCGAAAAAACCGGCAGCGCCTCCGCCGATCACGGCGACATTTATCTGCTGTGTTGATTTCAAATTCATGGTTAGGAAGATCGTTTTGGATTTGCGGAAAAAGGTTCCGGTTTTCCATACAACAGGGCGGCGTCGATTTTGCACTCGGTATTTCGTTTTGTAAATTCAAATGGAATACCTTTGCGGAAAAAGACGCCGAACTTCAGCTTTCGGATGTTAAGCGACAAGGTAGAATGGAGATAAATATCTCCATTCTACCTTGCGCGTCATTATACGCTTTTGTGAGTTTCGATATAGTAGTCGGCCGAAATTCTTCCAGAACCGTAGAGTGAAAAGTGAAAGAGTAGAAGAAGAATCATCGCGGCGTAAGGCAGATTCGATCCCGGCGCCATAAAACCTTCCTTCCCATGAATGAACAAAACGGCTCCGATCAGAACGGGAACTTGAAGAACTGCCGCAAAACGAGTCAACAATCCGGACAGTAAAAGAATCCCGCCGCAGATATGTGCGATCACAATGTAATGAGCGAGTAACGCGGATGCCATAGGTGCGTTATTCATCTCCATCAAACGAATCAGTCCGTCCGTATTCGATAGGAACTCAAGACCTTTGTATATCAAAACTCCTCCCAGATAGATCCGCAAGAAGTCCACCAACCAATCCCGATGTTCTTGAAGCCATTGATTCCAGCGATCCATAGCTCACCTCCAGATTTTTAGGTTTGAAATTTCATCATATCCCTTTCCAAAACTTTTGCAAGGTAAGAATCGATTAAAAACGTTAAAACGAAGACTACAAAACGATCTCCCAATCAGCTCTTCTGGCCTTTTCCGGACCCATCGAACGAGGTTCGACTCCCATTCCTCGGATGAAAATAGAATCCTTAGGAAACTTCCATTTCCCGCACAAATATCTTCGAATTTTTTTTGCCCGTTCCAATGACAATCTTCGATTGGTCGCGGGGCTTCCAAAACGATCCGTCCAACCTTGAATCTTAAGATTCCACCCCTTTGTTTCTTTTAAATTTTTAGCCAAAAGATCCAAGGATTGAAAAAACTCGGATTCAATTTCGGAAGAACCGGCCCCGAAGTAGATCGAGCCGGATCGGGCGAAATTCGTTTTTTCCTCTACGATCTTTTTTTGAGAAAGGGGTCGATTTCCATTCTTAACATTCCGAACAGAGTTCGACTTTGTATCGATTCTTAAAAAAACGAATCCGTAAACCGAGGCGGCAAAAATCAAACTCGGAATCAGCCAAAACCAAAAAGAATCGGGAAATATAAAGTTCATACTTTCAAAACTCAGCGATCGTAAAGAAACGTTCCCCTTTCCAACCCGACTTCGAATTCTATATTAGAATAGAATTTTTTACGAATGTATGGTCCCCATTTTTCCGGCTTGAAAATCGTTAAAGGCCTGATAGATTTCGTCCTGAGTGTTCATAACGAACGGACCGTATCTCGCGACTGGTTCTTCCACCGGTTTTCCGCCGATCAAAAGAAATTCCCAGTTACTCGCGGAGTTTTCAGGAAGAGAAAATTTTACACTACCCTTTCCTCTTTCAAACCAAACCATGTCCCCTTCTTTTACCGGCTTTTGACCTTCTTCCGTGTGCAAAATTCCGTCTCCCGAAAACGGATACGCAAACACGTTGTATGTTTCAGGAACCGGAATCGTAATATCGGCTCCAGGTAGAAGTCGAACGTGGTAATAAAGAATCGGAATTTTGGTTTCGATGACCGCCTTGGTATCGAAGACCTCTCCAGCAATCACTCGAATTTTAGTTTTACGATCGGGCGATTCCACATCCGGAATTTTCTCCGAAGGTGTGTCCTGATAACGAGGATCGCTCATTTTTTGAGAAGAAGGAAGATTTACCCAGAGTTGAAAGCCGTGCATACGTCCGCCGTTTTTCTGAAACTCATCGGAAGGAAGTTCGGAATGAACCAAACCGGAACCCGCGGTCATCCATTGGACGTCTCCCGCTTTTAATTTTCCATAATTTCCCCAAGAATCGCGGTGTTCCATTTCACCAGTCAATAAATAAGTGACCGTTTCGAACCCCCTGTGAGGATGTTCGGGCGCACCAATTGCTTTTCCCGGCTGGTATTCTACCGGTCCCATCTCGTCTAATAACAAAAACGGATCCAGCTGAATTAAGTCTTGAACGGGGAAAGGTCTTCTTACCGGAAATCCTCCTCCCTCCATTGTTCGTAACGAAGGCCGAACCGTTTTAACTTTTCTTAGATTCATAAATCGAACTCTCCTTTTTGTCTCTGGTCACGGTGTAAATTCTTATCCATATAAAAGAATCGGATTCTACCATGATAACAACTACTGTAACTTTTTTTGTTTCATATTCTTTAGACGATACGTTCCGTTTTGTGGCGGACTTTAGAAACTTAATACGCTGGGGTGATCGAATTTCGGAAGTAAATCCGATTCCGTTTCGAACTGCAAATCTCCCCGTCTTTGAAATACTCTATTCTTTCGGGCCTATCAAACTCAAGGCAAATTATGAGGCAAAAGAATGGATTCCGAATTCAAGAATGATCATGGAGTCAGGCAATTCTTTCCTGGATTTCCGCGATATCTATACGTTTCAAAATTCCGATAAAGGAACAAAAATAACTTTTACAAATCATTCAAAACTCAAATTCCCCTATAGCTCCGGTGAACGATTTTTTGTTTCAGGCATTCGTAGCAGAATCTGTAGAGAAATGAGGCAACTTCAAAACTGTTTGTATCACTGCGATTCCAAATTCCCGAAACATTTTCACGTGATTCGAAATTAGAAGTTGTTCGAAATTACTCTTGCATTAATTTATTTTTTAAAAAAGAATATGATCGGTTTTAATTGAGTGAAATTTCCCAAAAAACACCTAACACACGTTCCTGCAAACGAAGACGCACGACTCAAAGCCTTACGGTCCTATCAGATTTTAGATACTGCGTCCGAAGAAAAATTCGACTCTTTGACTCAGATCGCCGCATTTATCTGTGATTCTTCGATCGCGCTCATATCTCTCATCGACTCCGATCGCCAGTGGTTCAAGGCTAAGGTGGGATTAGAGGAGATTGAAACGCCCAGAAATATTTCCTTCTGTCAATATGCGATTCTTCACGACGAACTTTTCGAAGTCGAAGACGCACTCGACGACGATCGTTTTAAAAACAATCCGTTGGTTATAGGTCCGCCTTTTATCCGTTTTTATGCAGGAGCTCCTCTCAAAACACCGGAAGGTTATAATATCGGAACACTCTGTGTGATCGATTCTAAGCCGAAAAAACTGGACACAAAACAGAAAAAAATACTGAAAGTTCTTTCCAATCAAGTTATCACCAACCTGGAATTGGTCAAAAAGAACAGAGAACTCACTCTGCTGCACGAAAAAGAAGAAGAACTACAAAGTTCTAAAAGCCAATTTTTTGCGAATATGAGCCACGAGATCCGAACTCCCGTTCACGGAATTTTAGGGGTCACGGATCTTCTAGCGGAAACCGAATTGTTATCCGAACAAAAGGACTACGTCGAAACGATCCGTAAAAGCGGAAGCCTTCTTCTCAATCTTCTGAATGATATTTTAGATTTTTCTAAATTAGAATCCGGCAATATGAAGATCGAAAACATCGCCTTTGATCTTATGGAATTATTGAGGGAGGTTTTTTCTTTATTCGAGATGGATGCAAGAACTAAAAATATAGAATTCAAATTGGAAAGCGGATCGACCCAATCCTTTATCGTCTCAACCGACCCCAACCGTCTCAAACAAATCCTCGTCAATCTGGTCTCAAACGCTTTTAAATTTACGGAAAAAGGAAGTGTAGTCGTAGAATTCACGACGAAGCCGGTTTCCAAAGAAAGGGCCGAAATCGAAATCAGAGTCAAAGATACCGGAATCGGGATTCCTGAAACGAAGTTAAACGAGCTCTTTCAAGCCTACACGCAGGCGGATAATACGGTTTCCAGAAAATATGGAGGCACCGGACTCGGACTTGCGATCAGCAAAAATCTCGGCGATCTGATGAATTTAGAACTCAAAGCTCAGAGCGTAATGAATCGAGGAAGTGTCTTTGAAATTTCTGGACTCATACCTTTGGCAGAAAGATCGGAGATCTACATAGAACCTCAAAAGACGATATTTCATTTAAGCGATAATCTTTCTCCGAATCTGAAAGTACTGGTGGCCGAAGACAATGAAATCAACCAGATGCTTATCAAAAGAGTTTTGGAAAAACTGGGTTATACGCCAACGATCGTTTCCAACGGAATCGAAGCGTTACATCATATCGAAATGTTCGGTGCAGACGTTCTTTTTCTGGACATTCAAATGCCGGAGCTGAGCGGGATCGACACCGCAAAAATTCTCACCCAACATACCAATCAATCGATACGACCTTATATCATAGCAATTACGGCTAACGCGAATCAAACGGACCGAGAGGCGTGTTTAGCCGCCGGAATGGATCATTATATCAGTAAACCTTTTCAAAAGGAAGAGATCGCCATTCTTCTCAACAATTATATTCTTACAAAAAGGAAAACGGCACCGTAATAACCTTTGAAACCAAAGCCGGGAAAAAACCGGCGTTAGTCCTATCTCAGAAAATTTTCGATCATCTTTTTTCCATATTCGGTTGCAAAGGATTCCGGATGAAACTGAACTCCTTCTACGGGAAGAATTTTGTGTCTTACACCCATTAGCGCCGGAACTTCCCTCTCCACTTTTGCGGTGATCTCCAGACATTCCGGTAAAGATTCCTGAACCGCCTCCAGAGAGTGATAACGCATAACGTTGATCGTATCGGAGATTCCTAAAAAAATCCCTTTTTGATTGTGAGAAATCCGAGAGGTTTTCCCGTGATGCGGAACTTTCGATCTGCGAAGACTTCCACCGAATGAAGTGACAATTCCCTGCATACCGAGACAAACACCCAAAATTTTGATATAGGGATTTTGAAGCCTTAAGATCGACTCTGAAACTCCGAAGTATTCGGGATCTTCCGGATGTCCCGGACCCGGGGAAAGAAGAATATGGGTCGGATTTACTGATAGAATATCGTTTAAACCGACTTGGTCCTGTCTAAAAACGGAAAGCCTAAATTTTTGAGAATACGAACTCAGACTTTCCTCCAATAGATGAACGAGGTTATATGTAAAAGAATCGTAATGGTCGACGACTACGCAGTTTTTCATACAATAAATTCCTCAATAGATTTTTGAATCGCTTTTAGTTTATTTAGAATTTCTTGATATTCTAAATCTTCTACCGAATCCAAAACGATACCCGAAGCCGCCCTAGAATACGCGGACGATCCCATCCGAAAAAGACTTCGAATCAAAATGCAGAATTGCGAACTGCCGTCTAACGAATAATATCCGAGAACTCCGCCGTAGAGCCCTCGTTCATCCTTTTCCGTTTTCTGAATCCATTTGATCGATTCCACCTTCGGAGCCCCCGTCAGAGTTCCGGCGGGAAAAACGGAAGCGAGACCTGAAAATGAATTTTCGTTCTCCTTTAAAATGCCTACGACTTCGCTCTTGATATGCTGAACGTGGGTGAATTTCAGAATTTCGAATTCTTTTTTTAATCTGACTGTTCCTATTTCGCAAACTCGGCTAAGATCGTTTCTGTGAAGGTCTATCAGCATCGAATGTTCCGCGAGTTCCTTCTCGTCGTTTAACAATTTTTTTGTCAGTGTTTGATCCTCGTAGAAAGTTCTTCCCCGGGGATAGGTTCCAGCGAGCGGATAGGTCTCAACGATCCGATCTCGATGTGAAATCAACAATTCGGGACTGGAACCGAACGTCTCCAATTCTTGATCCTTATAGAAGAAAAGATAGGGGGAAGGATTGTTCCTTTTGAGAGATTGATAAATCGGAATCAAACTGCCTTCGATTTGAAACCGTTCCTCAAACCCTATCTGGCACTGAAAAGTGTTTCCGGCCAATATCTCCTCTTTTGTTTTTTGAAACATATTAGAATATTCTTCTTTTGTTTTAGAATATCCCAAAGGACGGATTTGAGTTGTTCCCTCCGATTCGTTCCTTTCGAGAATCAAAGTCAGCAACTCCTCGACTCGATTTTCCGAATAATAAAAGTATTCAGTTTCTCCGGTAAGGTGATCGATTACTATTCCGTCCAAATACAATCCGAAGGAAAAGAGAGGGTATCCTTCCCTCGGTTTCAAGTTCGTAACCGGTTCAAAAAGGGAGACAGCGTCGTAGGCAAGAAACCCGACCAGACCGCCCAAATATTTCTTCGAGTTTTTTCGATTAGGAAACAATTCTTTGAGAGTTTCGTAAGGATTTTTTGTGGAATGATCTTGTCCGTTTAAGACGAGTCTGCCGGGATATCCGCGGAACTGGAAGGATGGAGAAAATCCAAGATACGAATAACGGTAGTTATCCGGGTATCCCGGATGACTTTCCAAAAGAAAACATCCGGAACACTTTTTTGTTAAACGAAGTAAAAGATCATCGATCCCGCCTTCAAGAAGTGAAAACGGTAAGCTCCTCGGCCTTTCCGGAAGAGCGTTTAGATATTGTTTCAGATTCTGGATCCGACTCGACATAGTGGACTCCTGTAATTTCCGGAATCGTCCGGAATAAGTTCAGAATTTTCTCCGGTTGCCCGGTGTGGATTGTAATGATAAGATCCTGGGTTTTATTTTCGATGTTGCGCCAAAGGCGCCAATCCTTCCAGTCTATGGATTTGCGGGACAAAATTCCGATAAGGCGAAGAATGGAGGCGGGCCCCTCCTCCGAAGCTAAATAAAACGAAAATTCTTTTTTTTCATTCGAATCCATCAAAATCATTTTAGTATTCTCCTATATTCTAAAATATCAATGTATCATTTCTCGATTCGCTTTTCCCGGGGGAACCATAGGAAGCACGTGAAGCCCCGGAGAAACCTTCAATACGATAAACGAAGGCCCTTTTTTTCCGAAAACTTCGCTTAACAATTCGGACGCCGACGATTCTTCTCCGAGCTCGTAAGAAGGAATCCCGAATGAGGATGCAATTTTTATAAAGTCCGTCGGCGTAACGAACTGCGAAGCGGAAAATCTCGAGGAGAAAAACAGCTCCTGTTGTTGACGTACAAGGCCGAGGTGTCCGTTATTCATCAAAAGGATCGTAACGTCCAAATCCAGTTCCCGAAGAGTGTCCAGTTCCTGGATGTTCATTAAAATCGATCCGTCGCCCGAAACACAAACGATCCTCTTGCCGGGAGAAACCAGAGCGGCGCCGATCGCGGAAGGAAGACCGAATCCCATCGTCCCCAATCCTCCCGAAGTCAAAAGACTTCCTTGTGTTTGAAAGGAATAGTATTGAGCGACCCACATCTGATGTTGACCTACGTCCGTAGTAACGATCGCTTGGTCGCCTAAAATTTCGGAAATCTTACGAATTACCGAAAACGGATGGTGTGTATCGTCCTCGCTCGGAAGAGGAAGTCCGTATAAAACTTTTAACGTGGAAATTCGCTCCTTCCATCCTTCTAAAGCGCAGATTTGATAAGAAATCTGAACTTCCAAGATTTGTCTGAGAAAATCCTCCACTTCGCACTTCAGAGAAAGATTAGGAATTTTTAATTTACCAATTTCGGTCGCATCGATGTCGACGTGAATGATCTTTGAGTTCGGACAAAACTCGCTCAACTTTCCGGTTGCGCGGTCGTCAAAACGGACTCCGAGCGCGATCAAAAGATCAGCTTCTTCCAATGCCATGTTAGCGGCTCTGGAACCGTGCATTCCGAGCATTCCTAAAAACAAAGGGTTTTGATCTTCACAAATCCCCAAACCCATCAAAGTCGAAACTACCGGGAACTCCAGTCTTTCCTGAAGAACACGGAATAATCCCGCGGATAAAGGTCGATTTAATCCGCCGCCTATATAAAAGATGGGCTTCTCCGCTTCGGCGATCATATCCCGGAAACGATCGATCCAATCCGGATCAATTTTTTTAGAAATTTCCTCTTTTTGAATATTCCAATATTTTGATTCTTTTTCCGGATCCCAATCGATTTTTCCGGACGCGACGTCTTTGGGAACGTCGATCCAAACGGGACCGGGTCTCCCTTCGACGGAAGTAATCCAGGCCTGAGGAAGAATTTTGATTAGGTCTTCCGTTTTTTTTACAAGATAACTTCTTTTGGTAATCGGAATTGAAAGACTCAAAGTATCGATCTCTTGAAATGCATCGGTTCCGATCAGCGAGACTGAAACCTGGCCCGTAATTGCGATCAAAGGTACGGAATCCATCTTCGCGTCTGCCACTGCGGTGATAAGGTTTGTTACCCCCGGTCCGGAAGAGGCCAGGCAGACCGCGGGTTTCCCGCACGCACGAGCCATTCCACCCGCAATAAAACCGGCGCCTTGTTCGTGTTTGGCGAGGATATGACGAATTTTACTTTCGTGTAAAGCGTCATAGATGGGAAGACTGGCTCCACCGGGAATTCCCGTAACAATTTCAACGCCGGCGTATTCTAAAAATCGAACGATCAACTCCGCTCCGCTTAATTCCATTCTTTGATATCCTTCTAAAAAATCTTTACAACGAACCGCTCATCGACTCAGGAATGTCCTTAAAATAAAAAAGCCTCCCCGGCTTTACACCGGAAGAGGCTTTTCTTAGGATTGCGCCTGAAAGAAATCTCTACAGCGTAAAGCAAGGTCCCGGTGGTCGGACGACCACCACAAGCACGAGCCACAGCATGACCGTGTTGAGATTGAATGGATTGTTTACACGATTGAGATTCATAAAACGAGTTCTTTGACCAGCTTGTTTTCATCTTCGATCGGAATGCAAGCGATTTTTAAGAGGACATATAAAATTGGATCCGAGTGAAAGCGGTTCGACTTTCGGATTGGATATAAATTCTTGCACAATCAAAAAAGAAAACCTTTCGAAGAGAAAGAATTCCGACGCCGAAAGGGAAAGTTTGCTTTCAAGTCCGGATTCTTTCATTAGGATTGGATCTTATTCATATCCAAAAAGGACTCTTAGGAAAACAAAATGGCACAAGTTACACTCAAAGGAAATCCGGTTCCGCTCGAAGGGAAAATTCCCGCGCTCGGGGAAAAGGCCCCCGAATTTAAAGCGATCAAACAGGATCTCTCCGAATTCGGTTTAAAAGACTACGCGGGCAAAGTGAAAATTCTAGTCGCAGTCCCAAGTCTCGACACCTCCGTCTGCGCGATGGAAACCAAGGTTTTTAACGAAAAAGCCGCTGGTCTAAACGGAATTTCCACTCTGATCATTTCCGGAGATCTTCCCTTTGCGATGAAACGGTTTTGTTCCATCGAAGGAATCGATTCCCCAAACCTAGTCACCGGTTCGCAATACAGAGATTTTTCCTTTTCCAAAGCTTATGGAACTCATATCGCAGAGGGCCCGTTAAAAGGACTTTCCGCAAGAGCGGTTTTTGTAGTGGATAAAAACGACGTTGTGCGTTATGTGGAACTTGTTCCCGAGATAGGATCCGAGCCGAACTACGAGGCGGCCCTTGCCGCGGCAAACGCGGCTCTCTAACTTTACTCTTATCTTATCCGATCCGGAGACGGATCGGATATTAGAAAAATAAAATATTACAACTTTTGAATTAGTTTTAGAATTTTGGACGAGACCGTCTTTTCATCTTTCTGCCAGAGTTTTGTGTGTTCTCCTCCGGGGATTCCCACAAATTCCTTCGGCTCTTTTGCCGCATTGCCCAACCTAACTCCGTGTTCGTAAGGAACTCCGTTGTCGGCGTCTCCGTGAAAGATCAAAACCGGTCTCGGAGAAATTTTTCCGATAACTTTTTCCGGAGACAACTCGTCGGTTTCCAATCCGCCTCGAAGTTCGTAAAAGAAGACCACCAAGGGCAAAAGCGGATACTTGGGCAGTCCGAAATCTTTTTTTGCGTTGTATGCGATCACGTCCGTAAAGTCGGCAAATCCGGAATCAAAAATTCCGACCTTGACTTCCGGATTCTCCGCCATAAAAAGAATGGAAGTCGAAGAACCCATTGAAAAACCTAGAATGCCGAAAGACTTCATCCCTCTTTGTTTTGCAAACTCGAGAGTTGCGAGAAGATCCTTTCTTTCGTGATAACCCATCGAACTAAAAGATTTTTCACTTTTTCCACAATCCCTTAGGTCAGGAAGAATGAGGTTGATTCCCTGGTCGTGGAACAATCTCACATAACGTAGACCTTCTCTTCTCGTAGCGCCACGGCCGTGAATCGAAAGAATCACCTTATCCGATTTTTTGGCGGCGGGTATCCACCAAGCCGAAATTTTCAACCCGTCTCTCGTTTTGTATTCTATATTCTCGAAATCCAATCCTAAGTCCGACTTTGGATCTTCGCAAAAAATGTAATGTTCCCGAGTGCAACGATGCGGTTTCGGACTCATCAAAACTCCTGAAAAATACCAAGCGCCTCCGATGAGAAGAAGAATGGAGAAGATGACAATTCCGAGAAGAGTTTTTAGAATTCTTTGTTTCATGATTTTCCAACCGGCGAAGAGAAGTCCGCGTTGTTCGAGCGGACAAGATTCTTATCAACCCGAGTTGTTTCGATAAGAATCCGTTTGTTTCCACACACGCCGGAGAAGAATCTGAGGATTATCAAAGAAGGCAAGAACAAATCTCGCATCTAACGTCTTTCAATGACCACCTTCGGTCCCGGATCCAACAACGCTTCCGGTGCATCCTTCCAAGAAGCGGTCAACGTTGTAACCTTACACGGACAGAAATGAGGATGTTCCGCTAAATGCAAGAGATCGTGCAGAGTAGGTTGAACGTTCACTCTTCCCGTTTGAAACGTTACTCCCCTTCCATACATCTCCAATAGAGGAATGGAAGTTTTTCTTTTGTAATAGATTCCGACGCTAGTGCAGTGACCTCCGGGAAGAAGAGATCGGAGTGCAAATGCGAGTCCGTCTTCGTTCGCACTCGCGTCGACCGTGATCGGATATTGAACCGAAGGATCGGGATATTTTTCCGAGACGACCAGAGCACCGAAACTTTCGGCGATTTGGTTTCGCTGAGGGTCGTCGTCCACGTAGGTCACGGGTGAACCCATCGCACGAGCGATCATCACGGAATACAGTCCGACACTCTTCGCGCCGCCTCCGACAACCAGAACGGAACTCCCCGGATTTTGTTTTAAGAACGGTCCGACCGTTCTGTAACCGTCCGGAATATTATCGCTCATACTCGCTGCGTCTGCAGGTGAAAGGGAACCGGGAAGCGGAATGAGCATATAATCCGCAAAAGGAACTCGAACCAAATCCGAAAATGCTCCCCCCCATTGTTTTCCACCCAGATCGCCGAATCCATACATGGAACGAGGCGGAACGGATGCGCAGCTGTTCGTCAATCCCATCTTACAACGGGCACATTTTCCGCAAGCGATCTGAAACGAGACGATGACTTGATCTCCCGGCTTTACGTTTTTAACCCGATCTCCTACAGTTTTGACTTTTGCGACGAACTCGTGACCGAACGGATAAGGGCCTCTGAACGGAGCCTTTCCTAAAGCGGTGTTTGAAATCAAACTGTATGCATGATTTCTAATAAAGTGAAGTAGCTTTCCTTTAAAGGGGGCTTCTCCGAGCAAAATCCCCAAATCCAAATCACATCTTGCGACCGCGATTGGTTCCACCAAAGCGTCTTCGTCCGATTCCAGACGAGGCTGCGGAACATCCCACCATTCCAACTTCCCAGGACGAAGGAACATAAGCTGTTGCATAAAACTCTCCATAGACCAACTGGTCTATTTTAAGAAAATAAAAACAGACAACTCTGTCTACTTTATTTTTCTGAAAAACCTCCTTAGAAGGGAAATTCGAACCGATCTTTCCAGACTCGCCTCTGAACCTGGCCTACAGATTGAATTGAATTTAAGAAGAATTTGTCGGAACTCCGACGGTTCTACCGTAAAAGTCGCGGCCCCACCCAAATTTTGGGTGGCGGGGCGGGTGGTGGAAAAAATCCGGAGGACTTTGCTATATCACAAAATTCTAATTTCGCAAGCACAAATCCCCATGTAGGAACTCCTAAAAACTCCTTCTTAGGACGATTCTTGCTCCCAAGCTCGCTTTCAACCTGCAAACTTGCGGGGTCAGGATTGCTGGTAGGATTTTTCCCACTCCAGTTCTCTTCTAACGTTTGGAAAAGATTTCGCTTACGGTCACGAAAGAAGTTTTTTACCAAAAAGGGTGAAGCGGAAAATGTGGGAACTCCTCATTTTGGATGACGGACGGATCGATCTCACAAAGTGAACCTTGTTGAAATCGATGGACCACCTTTTCGAAAAATCCTCGAAATTTCTTTTTCATCTCCGGAAGAAAGGTCTCAAACGAGAATAAGAAAACCGCAAACGATCCGATTGGAAAAGAGAAAAAAATCGGCCGTCGCAACCGCTGAAAAGAATACGAACTCTTCTTTCGATTCCAAATCGATCCTTGATCGAAATCAAATCCCACACAAAAGTTTTTCCCGTTTTAAAGTTCGCTTCGGCTTCGAACCAGACTCGGAAATAAAAAATCCCCTGGAGGTCCGACCGAAGCCCGATTCCAGAGGATTTCTTTGAAACAAAAGAAAAGTCGGATTCTAAATTCTTAGATCAAAAAGCTCTTCGTAAAAGCAACGAGTCTTTTCACAAAATTGGTGTAAGGCGGATACATCAATCCTATCGAACTCAAAGGAGACTGATGCAGAACGGAACGTTCGTGCGAGAATGCCTTAAACCCGAAAAAGCCGTGATAACTTCCATGTCCGGAATGATTGACCCCGCCGAACGGAAGATTTGGGTTTACAAGGTGAAGGATCACGTCGTTTACCGCCACTCCCCCGGAGGAAGTTTCTTTCAGGATTTTTTTGATCGAACGATTTTTCTTTCCGAAGATGTAAAGCGCGAGAGGTTTCGGTTTGGAATTGATCTTCTCGATCGCATCGTCCAGAGTCGTGTAAGGAATCAGAGGAAGAACGGGTCCAAAAATTTCATCTTCCATAATATTCGCATTTTCAGGTACGTTGCTGAGGATCGTAGGTTCGATGTAATTCTGAGAAGCGTCCGTGTCTCCACCCATCTCGATCTTAGCGCCTTTTTCCACCGCCTCGTGGATATAACCGGAAACCCGATTGAAGTTACGATCGTTTACGATTCTGCAAAAGTCGAGATTGTCTTTGAGAGCCTTCCCGTTTTTTGTATAAAATTCTTTTACTACCGCTTTCGCCTCGTCTACGAAGGGTTTTACGAGATCGTTCGGAATGAGGAGATAATCCGGCGCCACACAGGTTTGCCCGGCGTTCAACACCTTTCCCCAAACCAGTTTTTTCGCCGCTTTCTTGATGTCAGCACTTCGGTCCAGAATCGCGGGGGACTTACCGCCTAACTCAAGCGTAACGGAAGTCAGATGTTTAGCGGCCGCAGTCATAACGATCTTTCCAACGTGGGTGCTTCCCGTAAAAAAGATATGATCCAAAGGAAGTTCCATAAGCGCGCTGGAAACTTGATAATCCCCTTCGAACACCGCCACTTCTTCTTTTGGAAAAACTTCGGAAACGATCCTTTGAACCAAGTTAGACGTCACAGGGGTAAATTCGGAAGGTTTGATGAGAACCGTATTTCCCGCCGCAATCGCAGCCGCGAGAGGAGCCATGGTCAGATAGAACGGATAGTTCCAAGGTCCGATGATCAAAACCACACCCCGCGGTTCGTAGAGGATTTGACTTTTCGCTCCGAAAAGTGTCATCGGAGTTTTTACGTTCAAAGGTTTCATCCATCTTCGAACGTGATGAATCGCATCGTTAATTTCGGAGATGGAAGGCATAATTTCTGTGATATCGACTTCCCTTTCGTTCTTACGAAAATCGGCGTTCACCGCTTTTTCGATTTCAGGAGTGTATTTGATAATCGCGGCCTTGAGTTTTTTCAAACGCTGAATTCGTTCATTGGCGTTGGTCAGTTTCATGACCTTTTGAAAATGTTGTTTCTGCAGTTTAAACACACGTTCAATTTCAGCCTTGTCCACTGCAGGTAGGGACGGAGTCGGGTTAGAATTCGGTTTTTTTACCGGAGATTCCTGTAAAGTTGGCATCGGAAGTAGCTCCTTCAATCTATCTAGTTACAAAAGTATTCTTTAGGGAATAAGCCCGATCGGGCGGCCTCATTCTATCATCGGGGAAAGGGAAAGCAATTCTTTTTATCCGTCTTTTTCCATCGATTCATTCCTTTGAGACCGTTTGCCAAGGAAGAATCGTTCCGAAACGATTTATAAGAATCAGATGTTTCCTTCCTTATAAAAGCGTTCCTAAGCCGGAATCGAACCCTTGTAAGCGAGTTTGTGCTCTTTTTTTATACACGACACAAGAAACCGCAGACGATCCGATGCGTGACGGATTTTTCAAAAAAAGTCGCCTTCCTGCGCGTTAGGCGTTCATTCCCTATCCTTTTTCATGTTCAGAATCCGGTCGAACCGTATGGAAAGGGAATTTCTCCGCGTCGAATTTTGCTAAAGCGAAAAGGATTCATTGATAAGAATTCGGTTTTTTTGTAATTCGGAATGCGACGGAATAAAGTTAAAAAACTAAAACAAAGAAATCTTATAATTGTGATAAAAGTGAAATAGAATTAGGAAATATTTTTCCAAGAAATCAAGCGAAGAATTCTTGATGACTTGACAAGAAAAGAAGACGCCCGGAAGAATTAAAGAATATGAGCCAGACCAAAACATTAGAATTGCATCACCACCAAGATCTCGGCTTTTACAGCAATCTCAAAGACCTCAACGACCCGGTCCAAGAAAACGCACCCATCCACTACAAATTTCACAATCTTACGGAAAACGTGGATTCCATCATCAGCAGAACCTTGGATCGTTATCTTCTACAGCTCGACATCATCTACGTTCGCGATTCCGTCTTCTCTGCGTTAAGAGAAACGATCGCCAATTCCATCAAAGCCAATATCAAAAGAATTTATTTCAGAGAACTCGAAGCCGATATTCAAAATCCGGAAATCTACAAACAAAAGATTTTGGGGTTTAAGAAAAAGTATCTGGACAATAAGGAAAAATACGAAGAACTCCTTCTTCGCAACAACTTCGTCGTACTCGTATCCTTTATCCACAACAAGGACATGATTCGAATTCGAGTGATGAACAACGTAAAACTCAGTCCTACCGAAGTGGAACGTATCAATCAGAGAATCGAAAAGGCAAAACAATACAACGACCTTGCCGAAGCCTTTCTCGAAGCGGGAGATGAAACCGAAGGAGCCGGACTTGGATTGATCATGTCTTTGATGATGCTTAAAAACGACGGACTCGCGGCGTCCTCTTATAAGATCGAAAGTCAAGGTAACAATACGAGCGTAATCATCGACATCCCTCTCAACATCAGCAAAGAGAATCTCCAACTTCAGAAAACGGAAGACATCCTAAAGAATATCGATGCACTTCCGACCTTTCCGAAATCGATCCAGGACATTCAAGCGATGATCGAAAGACCGAACTCCTCCATCAGCCAAATCGCCGAGGTTATCAAAAAGGACGTAGCCCTTTCCGCGAATATTCTAAAACTTGCAAATTCGGCAGCGTTTATCCGTGCCAACAAAGTGGAATCTCTGGACAGAGCGATCCAGCTCATCGGTCTCAAAGAACTCAATCAGCTCCTCTATTCCCTCGGAACAAAACAAATTCTCGAAGATAAGTTTCCCGCGTTTCTTACGATCTGGGAGAAATCGAATCAGTGCGCTTTTTATTGTAAACTCATCGCGAACCGTATGGCACTTCCGAAAGACACGATCAGCAATCTTATGTCGGCCGCGTTGTTACACGATATCGGAGAGATCATTCTTCTTTCGCTGGAGGAAAGAACGATGAAGAGCATCGGTAAAATCGCCGCTTCCAAAGAAATCGCCTCTGCGGTTTCCATGGAGGAAGCAGCATTAGGAATCACTCATACAAAAGTCGGAGCTCTCATCGCCGAAAAATGGAATTTCCCTGAGGTCTATGCAAAGGCAATGGAATATCATCATAGAGCGTTGCTCGTCGACGAGGAATTTCAACCTTACGTATTTCCGATCTACTTAGCGGACATGATGATCAAAATCAACAACGAAGAAGCGAAATACAGCGAGATTCCCGAAAAAATTCTTCAGTATTGCAAGTTCAACTCCTCCGGAGATTTCCATTCTTTCCGGACCAAGTCTCTCGAGAATTTTTTAGCGACGGCTCGTTGATAAAAATTCTCGTCGATGGGCGACGTAACAAAATCGATTTTGATACGATTTTGCATTCATTCTTTTATTGATTAAAGGTTCGGAATTGGTCATTTAACGCGATTTTTTTCCATGTCGTTTTATACCTGTTCGCTTAACAAAATAAACATTTCGGTCTATTGTTGTTCTTCCTTACCCATGCGAGAATAAGACTCGTTGAGGCGAAAGTCGGAGGGACGTATGAGAGGTTTTCCAAAAATAGCGGGTTTGATTCTTACTGGGATTCTTCTTTTAGGATTCAATGCCTGCACGAACTCTCAGGATCCGAATCTTCTTTGGTTGTTGAGCGCGACTACTCCGAGCCCTTCTCCGGCACCGGACGGAGAACAACCGTTCAGCATCGTGATCAACGACGAAACCGCTCCTCTGGATTTTGTTTTCGATACAACCAAAACCGTAAACGTAAACATCCAAGTTTTGAGTCCGGAGTCTCCGATTTCCGGAAGTTTAGTTCAAATCTTTAATATCGACAACACGGCTCAAAAATCGGTCTTTCGGGCCGCAACCTCGGAAAACGGAGAAGTAAAAGGAAGTTTCACCGTCGACGAAGCGACTCGAAAGGTGGTTCTGAAAGTGGAAGCCTTCGGTCAACTCTACGAAGCCGAAATTGAAATTATAAATTCGTTCAGCATTACGCGCAAAATCACCGTGATCATCAAAGGAAATAATGTGATTCTTCCCGACAGCGACGGAGACGGAATCGTGGACCGAGACGATACCTATCCGAACGACCCGACCCGTGCGAGTACGTTTCGGTATCCGGCTAGCGGCTATTATACGATCTCCTACGAAGACTTGTTTCCCAATCAAGGAGACGCGGACTTTAACGATTACAACGTAAGGGTCGTTTTTGAAGAAGACTGGAACGCAAAAGGACAGGTTTCAAGAATCCGCGCCAAATATACTCACGTCGCCAAAGGTGCGGGATACAATCACACTTTGCATCTTACGATCCCGGGAGCGACCGTTTCGTCTTATTCCTTAACTCGTTACGCTTATGACGGAACCACGGTGGAAAATACTTTTTCCGCCGCGGATACGACGATCCAAGCCCTCGAAATTCTTCCAAAGTCCGGCCTTACGATTCCTTCTTCGAACACTTCCCGATCCAACACAACTTTCAAGATCGGAAAGTCCGCCAGCTTAGAAGTCATTTTACAAAGTGCAATCAATCGGGTAACCTTGGGCGCGGCTCCTTACGATACGTTCATCAAGGTCATCAATACGAACCAAGAGATTCACTTTCCGAGAAGATACTTTGATTCGAACGGAAAGGATCTTTATCTGGATTCCACCGGATTTCCATGGGCGCTTTTGATTCCCGGAAATTTTCTCTGGCCTTATGAAAGTACGGACATTCGAAAATCGTATCCGTCTTTTAAACCTTGGTATGAATCGATGGGAAATCTCAACGCGGATTGGTATCTTTCCCCTGTCCTGTCCGAAGTTTTCCCTCCTTCCAACTGAACTCATTTTCCCCCGGGATTTTCTTTCCGGGGTTTCTTTTTTTCTTTGCTTTCTTTCGATCGCGTGAGATGCTCTGAACCTCGTATGTCCGATTTGAAAGTTAAGAATCAAAAACTCTCAGCTTCCGCTTCTTTGGAATCGGGACTTTCTCCCAAATTCTTTCTCAATCTTCTGAGAGAAATCGCTCCGATCGTCGCGATCGATGATAAGCGGACGATCCTTTTTGCGAATGAATCCTTTCGTAAGGAATTTGTGGGAAGTTCCCGAAGTGTCATCGGAAAGAATTTATTTCGTGTTTTTGGGTTGAACCCTGTGGATCAGGAAGAAATGGATTCCAACATCCATCTTTCCAAAAGAGGAAAGGTTCAAAATCAGGAGTTTAGAAAACAAAAAACGTATTACGGTTATTCCGTGTTTCGTTTCGGGGAAAGTATCGGTATCATTCTTAAAAACATCACCGAAAACAAACGTCTCGAAAAAAAGATCGCAAACCTTCACACAAAACTACTGCAATCGCAGGAAGAAGAAAGAATCCGACTTTCTCGGGAATTACACGACGGAGTCGGTCAGACGATTCTCGCGGCAAAACTCAACTTCCAAGCCTTCAATCGAAATCCGAAAATCTACGAGGCACAGTTTGATACGGGACTTCTTTTGATCGATAAAGCGAGTCAGGAACTCAGAGACATTTATACAAACCTACATCCTTCCACACTTCGTGAAATCGGTTTGGAAGCCGCGATTCGATCCTTGAGTTCGGATTTATTTCCTCCGATGGATGTGGAATCGGAATTGGAACTCAACTTAAAACAGGAACTACAACCGACCGTTGCGAATCAAGTTTTCAGAATCGTTCAGGAAATTTTTCAAAACGTGACCAAACATTCTCAGGCAAAAAAAATTTCACTCAAGATTCAAATCAAAGGAAGACAGTTGTATTTGGATGCAAAGGACAATGGAATCGGATTTCAAGAAAGAAAAGTAAGGGCCCGCTCTTCCGGATTTGGACTTGAAAATATACGAAGAAGAGTGGAAGATTTAAACGGTAAATTTAAGATTGATTCTTCCGCGGGAAAAGGGACTAAGTTTATCATTCGGATTCCTTTGGAAAAAAGCAAAAATACAACTGCAAAAAAAATATGAAACCTCTAACTAAAATATTCTTAGTCGATGATCACGCCATTCTCAGAGAAGGGCTTAAGATGATTCTTTCCGGACAACCCGGATTGGAAATTTGCGGAGAATCCGGAGACGCCGAAAAAGCTCTGGATCAAATCGGAAAGTTGAATCCTGATCTTGTCATCACGGATATTTCCATGCCGGGTTTAAGCGGAATTGACTTGGTGAAAAATCTAAGAAAACATTATCCGAACATTCGAACCATCATTCTCTCTCGTCATGATAACAAGGAATACGTTCAGAAATTACTCGAACTCGGGATCAACGGGTACGTTCTCAAAGACGACGCCGGAAACGATCTCTTACGCGCGATCGAAGCCGTTCACAAAGGAGAAACGTATTTAAGTCCCGGAATCACTGCTCATTTTCTTTCTGGTTTTGTGGGTTCCGGAAAACCGGGAGAAGACAACCAAGACGCGAAGAAGGCTTTTTCGGTTCTTTCGGATCGGGAAAGAGAAATTTTAAAATTGGTCGCGGAAGGCAACTCCAACGAATCGATCGGGAAAATTTTGAGAATTTCTCCCGCAACCGTAAAGGTCCACCGCGCGAACATCATGAAAAAATTAGACCTTCATAAAGTTGCGGATTTAGTAATGTATGCGATCCGCGCGGGTTTGATCGAGTCGTAGAATGAAAACTTCGGAATCAAACATTCTCCTCCTTCCGTAAGAATTCAATTCGTGGAGATTTGTCTCTTGTCTTTTTTCCTTTCCAAACGGGATCGAAATTTGGACCATTTCAAAATAAATCTTTCGTGTCTTCCCTTTGCGATGATATCGACTTCATCTCGAACCAGAACCGACCATTCGACCTTAGGACCTTGAACTTTTGAAATTTCGACCTCAACGGTAACTTTCATTCCGGGAGGAGTCGGCGCCTCGTGACTGATGTCGATATGAATTCCTAAACTACCCTCTTGTGGCCCGACCGTTTTTTCCAAATGCCGGATGCACGCGGCTTCGATCAATCCGACTAAAAAACCGGTCGCAAAAACCTCCGGCAGATACAAAGAATCTTCTTTTAGATCGGGAAAAATATAAGGAACTGTCTTCTCCAAGGGAACCACATATTCGAATCCGAAACGTTCTCCCACCGATAAATTCTGTTTCATCGTCTCCTCCGGAAAGAAACCCTTTCAATCAACTTTGGAATTGTTTCTAAAACCTACAAATCGGCTCCAAGGATTCAAACAGAATTGTCTTTTCCCCGCAAATCTGAGATTTATCGTCATCGGATTTTGATATTTTTTTTAGAATGGATAAGAAAAAGTTGATCCTTTGTTTTAAAAACAAATCTTATGAAAGCGAACCTTTTCTTCAAAAATTTCTTTGTCCCAATCAGGATTTCAAAATGAAAACTAAATCCGATATAAATCCGGATGAAATATTAAAGTATTATTCTTTTCTAATGTATTTACCCGAAAAAATCCTCAAAGAATTGGATCTAAGCGTGCTCAAAATTCCTTCGTCCGGACAAAGAGAAAAAATCCGAGAATTGGAGAAAAAAACCATGTCCTTTGTGGCTCTTTACAAAAAGAATTACGAACCGAAGGGAAAACATCTTTGTAAAACGATCCGATCCGCAGCACTGGATCCGGAAGCTTTGGAGTTGGTTTTTCAAATGGAAAAGAGAATCCAAAAGGAAAACGAAACGATCTTGGTCGCGTATCACAATCCGATTCTCTATTTCGATGAAGAACAAGCTTTGATCCGGATTTCGGATCCTTAATTTTTGCTCCTTTTTCGGTTCCTCACTCCCCTCTTGGGTTCTCTTCTTCCGAAGTTATGAAAAAACGAAAGAATTACCGACTTCCTTTGTTAAAGAAAAGTATATCTTTTACGGGTTGTGATCCATTTTTTTTAAGTCAAGCACCTGAGTGCTCGATCCTGGACACTCAAACCGCAGACTTTCATCCGAACTTTTGATATATTCTTAGAGAGAAACCATAAGGAAGAATCGACAAAAACAATGAAAACTAAAATCCAAGAATACCTTCAAAGAAGTGTTCAAATTTTCAAGTGGAATGCCCCGGCCTGGCTTTGGTTTTTGGGTTTGTTCGCCTCCACTATCGTGCTCGGATTCGTTTCCTACGGAATTCTCGAGTTTGTTTTTTCCATCAAAGGTGGTCACGGCGAGTTCTTCCTCTTTTTAGTCTTCGGGTTGATTGCGATTCTATTTATTTCTTTTTTCTCCCTCATCCTCTACGTGATTTTCCCGAGCTACAAACAATTCTTGGTTTTCACTTTGTTACTTTCAGGGACTTGTTTCGCCGTAAACTCGTACGTCCTAAATCACGAAGTTTTTCCTCCTTTTACTGAGAGAACCGTTTGGTCTTTGTGGACCGCCTTTATCTTGTTAGCTGCTTCGATTTTTGTCGATCGAATTCCGAAGTTGATCCTTCCGTTCTTTCAACCGATCCTAATACTCGGCGCTTATCTGTCCTTGGCTTTTGTTTTGGTTTTAGCTCCTCTGATGGCTTTTAGTTGGGCTCTCGTTTGGATGGCGGGACTTGGGTTTCTTCCCTACGGTCCTTTGTTTGCGATGATCGCTTTCGGATATTCAAGTTTTATAATACATTCCAAACTAGACGAAGGGAAAAAGAAAATCTCCCTCGGTTTGATCCTTTTTTCCTGCATTTTTCTTTTAGGCTATTCTTCGTATTATTTCGTTCAATGGAACCACGCCGACGGAGTTCTCACCAAACCCGAAGCCCTTCAGGGTCATAATCGAATCGACGCGGATCTGCCGGAATGGATTCAAAAGGCGGGAAGATTACGCGTAAATCACGTGACCGAAATGGTCTTACAGCCCGACCGAAGATCTCAGATGGGAATGTTCGCTTCCCAGAGTCAGTTCGATCCGCTTGCCTATTTCGCTTCTCAAGGATTTCTTTCCTTGTTTCGCACCGAACAACAGCATAGAATCACTCCGGAAGACGCGGGAAGAATTTTACATCTACTCTTCGGAAGATCGCACGCTTATCTCGAACGATTGTGGAGAGGGAATTCATTGATCACGACCGACATAGATTCCCACGTTCAAGTTTATCCCGAACTTAGGGTTTCATATACCGAAACTACGATTTCCATCTATAACGAAAATTCTTCTTCGGATCGTTCTTTTCTTCGTTTCGGTTCCTTATTCGCGACTCCGGAAGAGGCGATCTATACGATCACAGTTCCTCCAGGCAGCATCTGCACGAAACTATCGCTCTGGGTAAACGGAGAGGAACGCCCGGCGAGACTCACTTTCAAATCAACGGCGCGTAACGCGTATGAGACGATCGTTGGCGCTGAAAGAAGAGATCCGTCTTATGTGGAATGGTTGGATGGGAATCGACTTCGTCTTCGCGTTTTCCCGGTCAACCCCGAAGACTATCGTATGGTAAGAATCGGAATCGTATCTCCTCTGAAATCCGACGGTAAAACCCTGACTTACGAACGGATTCGGTTGGAAGGACCCGTCTCCGACTTCGCGGATCAAAGGGTCAACGTCGATGTATTTACTTCCTCGCAAATGGATCTGGATTCTTCCGGAATTTCCCTCAAAGAAAAGGTGGTTTCGGATTCCCAAGTGCGTCAATGGACGGGTAAAAGCGGTTTCTTAGGTTGGTCCTTTTCCTTTCCGGAAACTCCGGCAAAAGGAATCGTTTCCGCGGGAGGTATGTCATACAACGTGTTTCCTGAACAACTCGAATCTTTTTCGTTTCAACCCGATGGAATGATCGTGGTTCTAAACGAGGCTCTTTCCCGTTCCGATTGGAAAAAATTAGTAAATAAATTATACGAGTTCAAAATCCCGGTTACGATTCTTACCAACGAATGGTTTCAGACAAAGGATTCCGAAAAAGCGATGCGGTATTTGGATGAGTGTGAAATTCCGGCCTTCAATCTTTTTCCGTTGCACCTGAGTGAAATCGTATCCGCTCAAAAAATCGGCAAAAATCCGATCTGGATCGTCGCCGGAGAGAATCAGTCCATCCCTTTCGGAGAACTTCGCGGTTCGGACCGTTTTAAAAATATGCAGAGGAGTGCGGGGAATCGGAGCGTAATTCCGAAGATCGCGATCGTCAACGGGAAAAAATCCGAGTACGTCGCGAGCCTTGTCGATCTGGATCAAATTCTTCCAGTCGCCGAAAACGAAAACGAATTGTTAGAGCTTCTCAAAAACGGAAAAATCTCGGTACCGATTCAAAAGGAAAAGACTGTCTCCCTTCCCTACGCAAAACTTACTCTCGAAAAATCTGACCAAACGGACGTTAAACAACCCGGGGGAGATCTTCTGATCCGAATGTTGATACAGAGAAAAATAATGCGACAACTGGGAAAACGTTTCTTTGATCGGGATCTGGAAAATCAGGATCTCGTAGCGCTGGCGCGGGACGCGATGGTAGTATCACCCGTTTCCACGTTGATCGTTCTTGAAACCGAGGACGATTACAAACGATTCGGAATCAAATCGGAGCCTTCCGCGCTCGGACAGAGCAAACTCGAAGCGCCGGGCGCCGTTCCTGAACCCGGAGAATGGATCCTGATCCTCTGTGTCCTTTTCGGTGTGATCGTTTATTTCAGATTTCAAAAAATACATTCCTTTTTTTGAATATGATTTAAACGCCTAAGATTCTTATGCCCATAAATCTTAGAAAAATCCTTTCCATCCTCGTTCTCGTCGCGAGTTGTTTGATTCCGATGGCGGTGGTCGGGAAGGATTTACTCAGCGTCCGCTCGGCATTCGAGTTATACCCGCTTTTATTTCTGCCCCTTTTTATACGAAAAGGAAAGGACCCGACAAAACTTTGGCTGTTTTTACCCGGAGTTTCCTTTGTGATCGCGGGAATTTTTTATCAAAGACTTAGCCTTGTTTGGATAGGATCTTTTTGGAACCTGCTCGCCGTGCTTCATAAAAGCGGAATCCGTTTTTCCTGGCCGGCTCCGTTTTTTGTATTCGCGATTCCGCCGATCACAGGTTTTGGCTCTCTTTTTTTAGGATTTCAACTTCGATTGATCGTTACAAAGTGGGGCGCTTGGTTGTTGCACTTTTGGGATCCTTTGAGTTCGTCGCTCGGTAACCAAATTTTTTTCAACGGAGAATCTTTCACGGTGGATAGGGCCTGCGAAGGACTGAAGATGGGACTTGCTTCCATTTTGATCGCGGCGGCGTTTCTTCTTCGCTCCAATCGTTCGGGGGCGATTTTGATCTCATCTTTAACGTTTCCGCTTTGGTTTTTTTCCAATTGGATACGCGTTTGTGCATTAGTTCTTTTTAATATTCCTGCCTCGTCCTGGAGACACGAATTCGTAGGAGTGATTTTTTTTCTCAGCGGGGTGATCGTTCCCTTGGGCGCAATCGCTCTTTTATTTCCGAATTCAAACAAAGAAAGATCATTTCGAATATCGGATCTTCGTCTTCGATTCCCCCCGAAGATCGTTTGGTTTTTTCTTCCCTTACTGACGATTATGTTTCTTACACAGAATCTCTTTCTTGCACCGAAAATTCATTCGTGGCCTTCTAAAATTCTATCCTTTGCATTGGATCCCGATTCCACTCGAAACGACTCTCGCATCGCGGTCTATCGTTCCGATAAGAATTATCTGATTCTCAAACGGGATCTATTTACGATAGGCACCGGACACGATCCGAGGATTTGCTTTGAAGCAGTCGGTTTTTCTTTTTTAGAACAAGGCGGAGAGGACGGAGTGCAAAAAGCTCGATTAAAAAGTCCTTCCGGCGAAGAGCCGATTCTTTTGTGGTGGTATTCGGTTTCTGAACGACCTTACGCAGATGCGCTCAAAGGCGAAAAAGCTACGGCGCCAAACCGTGCATCCTCCAATCTGGACTGGCGTTGGAAACGTCTTCAAGGCGCAGACGTGATTCAGTGGAATCTTTATGGACCCGAAGAGAAAGAACTCCGTAGAATTTTAGAATTACTTTCCAATTCTCCGCGTTGATCCGTTTCTACAATTCGCTTAACAATTTTAGAATACGACCTAACGATTCTAATCCAAGCAGAACGTCCCCGTGCCCGGATGTTCCTTCCCTCCCATACAAGCGATCTTCGGTTCACAGGATTGGATCAACGTGTTCATATGATTGATCCAAAATTCTTCCGTGGAATTTCCGCAAGGAGCTGCAAACAAACTAAGCTCGCAATACTCGACGTCTTTTTCGAGGTAAAATACGCTTTTTCCAGGAATTGCGGAGGAGAATCCGGTGATAACTCCCGCAAGAATCGACTCCCCGGAATCTGTTTTTTTAGAGGATATTTGAGACGGATCCATGGGCACACACAAAAGCAGTTTCAAGCGGATTGCGGATAATTTTCGAGTTCTAAAATCTTCATCGTTCACCAACTGAGGCCCGGCGATTCCGCTACATCGGTAAAGGAGGATTAGGACCGCGAGACTTAAGAAAAAAGTCCATTTCATAGGGAAGTCAGCCAACCATTCATGCCCATCTTTTTAAACTCTTATTTTAGAATTCGTTCTAATGTGCTTCCAATGGCAACGGGGGACATTAGAATTACAAGATTTTCTAATTCTCTACATTACGATTTAAAACTCGCTCCAAAACCCGAAATATAATTAGAAATCGTTCCTTCAAACGCCTCATAGACGCTATCTTTAGCATTTTGGGAATTCTTTCGTCGATTGAAAACGGGGAATTCGGTGCATTCCAATTTTTAACACAAAAGTTGAAGCCAAAAAAGATCCATCAAAGAATCCTTATAAACTGATCCAGACCCGTTCTTAAAACCGGATTTAAGAAAATCCAAGGGCCAATTTTTTAGTAACGTTATACAAATCTAAGCGACGGCTTTCTACTGTCGAACGCATACAAGTTTTTTGGGCGTATTGCATGGATCGGAGAATCCACCGGAATTAATCGTATTCGAGTTAGTTACGGCACCGGCTCCAAATTCACCGGTCGATCCGCCGGTTCCGTCCGTCCAGTTATTACACGTATCACCACCGCTGATCCTCCAGTCATCGACCAAACCCGTCCACCAGAGATTGGCCGCGCTTAAGTCCCAAGAGGCTGCGGTCGGAAACAAAACGATCCCCGCCGAATTCGTAGTAAACACTTTTACGGGACTGGCTACACTTCCTCGATAATAATCCTGATTCGGCAAGAGTATCCAATTCAAGTTTTCTCCTATATTCGTACAATTCGCGGTTGCGTTACAGGCTCTTCGGATCGGAGCCACGTTAGACACGATCAAGGCCTTATAATCGGATCCAGTTCCGGGTAACGCGGAAAAGTTCGCATTTTTTTCGGCGCTACAAACGGAATCTGCACCCGTTACGGTGCCCGCTCCCAATTGACCCGTCGAAGTTCCTACCGTTACAAAAAGATATTTCAGGACAAGGTTCGGATCGCCTGGAGTAGCCGTAGTATTTTGTATATTGCCGGAATTCAACAGAGCCAAAAACAAAACCCCCGAGTTCAGATCGGGAAAAGGCGCAGAACAACGGATAAAAAGAAAAGTAAAAATAATCATACATTCCATTTTCAGAATATAGTTCGAAATTTTATTCACGGCGAGTTTCGATTCCTTAAAATAAAATTCACTCGAATTCTTTGCGAAAACTGATCTCGACCCTTCCAAGCGACAAAATCGAATTTGTGTGTGAATTCGGATAGATCCATCTTGAATTGTTTTCCGATTTCGATTCTATCAAAACCGTAGTGGAATGGAAAGAACGTTTTTCCAGCCAAACGTTCAAACCGTAACTCAAAAGGGCTAACACTCCTATGCCTACCTGATTACTTTGATGCCGATTGTATTCTTTTTTATCCTCTTCCCTCTGATGGATGAAATAATAACTCACGGGTACGGAAGAATACAAGGCGACTAACGTTATAAAAGTCGGATCGTTCGTGGAAGATTGTGAAAGTGAATTTCCTGCGTTCCTTTCCGCATTACCCGCAACAGCCAAGGCTCCGAACCAAAACAGTATCAAGGAGGCCTTTCCGTATTCTTTTTTTTCCAGAGGAACCAAGCCGGGAACCCAAATCCTCCAAGAAGACGAACCCGAAAATGTTTGTTTTTTTTCCGCTTCCACCATACTCTTTGGGCGATCCTGCTCCACTAAAAAAGCTGACCACTGACTCCAAGAGGACGGTTTTCCAAAACGATTGAGCGCGGAGATTCTAAACTCGTATTCCCCCGCAAGGATCTTAAACTCCAGACTGTTTGTAGACACTTTCTCTTCCTTAACGATCGTATCTTCCAAACCCTTTTTTCGAATTTCAATTTTATATCCGTTATTCCCTTTCACCTCGTTCCATTCGATATAATAGGTATAGTTTCTATCTTCCGAATATACGGAATTACTAATAAATCCGCAGAATAAAATCAGAAGATTTACGCTCAATGATTTCAATCGTTTAGTCCCCTTTTTTACCGGTGGCTTTCGCTTCCGGAGCCGCCAATTCTTCCCTCAACACGATCTTAAATTCCGATCGAATTTGATTGGTTTCGTTTCCTTCCTGGATTAAAGACCAGGAGAATTTTCCCACGTCCAAAACGCTCAGGTCCGTCAATCGAAAGGATTCACCGTTGACGCTCCGTTTCAGAATCGATTCTCCATTGACTCCGTATAAGTTTAGACTCCATTTTTGTTCTCGCGAAGTTGAACTGTGTTTCCATCGGAAGACCATCGAATTCTGACCGGTCATATCCACAACTCGCCCTTTGATCGGAAAAAGCAAAACCGGTAAGTTAGAAATTTCTTTCGTGATCGATTTTTCCTTTTGTGAAGTTTCGATTTTTGTTTCGGAAGAAGTTTCGACCGGAATCGAATCCTTCTGTGCAAGACGTGATTCGTCCACTTGAAAGGATCTTGCCTCGGATATCGATTCGGCTCCCGGCAGATTGGAGAATGCCTTGACCCTCCAATGATAAGTTCCCGATGAAAGAGGAATCGAAATCGAAGTTTTAAAAACGGTCAATTGTCTAAGTCCGTTTTTAAAATCGCCCGAATCCGAAATTTCAAGGATATAGCCCGTCGCCAATCTGGAAGTTTTCCAGCGAAAGGTTTGAAGAGAACTTCCTTCTAACCGAGTATTTTTTAACGGGAAAAGAAGTGCCACGGGAGGGTTCGGAAGCACTCGAAACTTGCGGGTCTCTGATTTTTTTTTCTTATCCGAGGAGAGAATTCTCCAGTAATAAATTCCTTCCGGAAGAATTATTTCCGCCGATTCACCTCTTATTTCTTTTTTTAAAATCAAAGGTGTAAAATTTCGATTCAAAGAAATTTCCAAAAAGACGGATGATATGACAGCGTTTGAATTCCAGCGAAAGCCTATCTTCGCTTCTCCGGTTTCCGGAAAAATTCTATGATTGTCTTGGGGTTCCAATACTTCCAATTCATCCCGGATCGAAAAAAAAGAATCGTTTGTCATCTTTGCCTTTTCACCTTCTCTGAGAATTCCGTTCTCTTGATTCGAACCGATCCACTTCAAATTCCCTTTTGTAGATTCTATAGAATTTTCTTCTCCGTTTGGTGTGCGCGTTATACGAAATAGGCTGGGTTCGTCCCCCGATTTTAGAGTTGTTTTTCCGGAAGACAGTGTCACAGGGTTTGAAGATTGAACACGGACTGAACCTTCCTCCAATTCCAAAAGTTCTTCTTCCTCTTTTAGATTGATAACGATCATCGATCTCGGATCGAGTTCGAACTTCGTTCCCGAAATCAGGGTTACTACCGCTTCCGAAAGTTCGTCTGTTCTTACGGAATCGTGATTGAAAATGGGAAAATTCTGTTCCACGTCCTGCCAGATCATTCGATCCGAAAATTTTCTCTGAGCGGTTCTATACTTAAACGTGATGTTCCCGACCGTTTCTTTTCTGCCTTCCCCGAAATCCGCGGTCCCTTCCCTCCAAAAAAGAAAAAGGGAAACGAAAAAAATAAAAAAGGACAACGCTCCCACTTGAATCTCTTTTCCGAATTTCGAATATAAATTCATGCCAAGGACCTGGAAGGAGATTCGGGATCGGGAATGCCGCATAACGCACGCAATTCTTCCAAGGATTTCGGACAATCTTGATCGTCTTTCCAGCCTAACACCGCGTAGATGCTTTGTGGTTTTTCTTTCCCTCGAATCCAAACCGGGGGAAGTTCCACAAATTGAAAGTGGTCCTTAGCCTGCGCATAAGTGCTTTCGGATATCAGGATGTCCGTTCCGAATTCTTTGTTTAAATATTCGATTCTCGAGGCAAGATTGACCGTGTCCCCGATTACCGTGAACTCGAGTTTTTTTTCGGAACCGATCTGACCGACGATGACCGGCCCGGAATTGATCCCACAACCGAATCTCGTAAAGGGACGACCGATCTCGTGTCCCTGTCGATTGAACTCGATCAGCGCTCTTCTCATTAACAAAGCGGCGTTGATCGCATTCTTAGGTTCGTTTCCGTCGTGCACAAGGGCGCCCCAATGAGCCATAACGGCGTCGCCGATAAACTTATCCACGATTCCTTGAGTGAGATAGATACATTCTACCATCTCGGTAAAATACTGATTTAAGAATTCCACCACTTCTTCGGGTTTCATCTTCTCGGACATACCCGTGAAGTTGCGAAGATCGGAGAAAAATACCGTGACTTCCCTGTTCTCTCCCCCCAACTTAAGATCGGAAGATAAGGCCCTTTCTGCGATCTCCTTGTTGACGAACTTGCCGAAAGTATTTTTGATCTTCTCTCTTTCTTCGAGACCTCTTGCCATTCTTAAGAACGAGTTGGTAAGAACTCCGACTTCGTCGTGCGTCGTCGGCCTAATATCTACGGCGTAATCCCCCTGTTCCACCTTACGAGTCGCTAAAAGAAGTTGAATGATCGGAATCGTAAGAGATCTGGAAAAAACGAAAACCACAAAGAATGCCACTGACAAAACGGAAATCATGATCAAAAGATTTTGCCTTCTGATTTTATAAACAGCTTCGAAAGCAAGATCGGCGTCTAACGTGGAAATGATTCCGAGACCTCCGACTTCCAACTGTTGATAAGAACCTAAAACCTCCCTTCCTTCAAAGTCGAATCTCTGAGATCCGTTGTCCGAAGGACTTCGAAGCATATTCTCCACAAGCGGATGTTTTTTATAATCTTTTCCCGAAATCGCTTCTTTGTCGTTCGAATGGGCGATTAGGTTTCCGGAAGAATCCACTACGAGCATCTGAAAAAAATCAGTCTGACGGACTGCAAGAAATGCATCCAAAAATTCGGTCGCGGAAAAAACAAGCCCTGAAATTTCGATGCCGTTGGAAACCGGAAGAAGGACCGCGACGGCCGGGAAACCGAATTCCGAAGATACATTCAAAACTTCTAATGTCCCCGAAAGTCTGGAAGAAGCTTTTTCCAAAGCTGATTTCAGAACTTCAGGATCGGGAACTCCGGAAACGGAATTATTTTTTAAGAATTTAAGATTCCAAAAAAGAGAACTAATCTCTCGAACGGGCTCTCCCGGTTTTAGTTTAAACCGAACGTATGCGATCGCGTTTGAATTTGTACGAAAAAATTTTTCAGATTCTCCGGGGCGAAAGTCCTGTATCTTCAGGGTTGTTTCCTTGAGCTTCCCGCTCAACTGAAGTCCGGTCAACCTCGCAAGAGAAAGATTGTATTCTTGGATTAGGATTTCGCTGTATTTTCGAAAGAAGTAAGTCGCCATCGTAATCATCAAACTCATACTGATCATGATGATTGCGGATACGATCGAAAGCAGTTTTACACGAATCGTAAATTTGGAGGGTCTAAACGGCTCGGCTTCGCGATTATAAGAATGCACGGCGTGCGGGTGCTTTAGAAAATCATGATATTTGAATTCTAATTCTTTTGCGAGTCCGCGACCGGTCCAGACCAAACAAGCCGATGGTTGAGGGCGATTTTTCAAAAAGTTGAAAAACTTCTCGGAAGATTCCCCGATTCCGGAAAGGATACGATCGCTGTCTCCGGAAGAAATGGAAAAACCTCCGTGTTTTAAATCTCTTACAAGCGTTAGAAAGTCGTGGGATTTTTTAAGCGTTTCGGCTTCTTTAGAAGGAAGGCAAAAAACGATCTCTCGAATGCCAAGCCCGAGCTTTTGAGAAATCAGACTTCGGATTAATAAATCAGGGTCTTCCGAATCCGAATGGAGATTCGGAAGCTCTTCCCATTGGATTTTTTTATGGGTCTTTTTTGTGAGTCGATCAAGCAGCCTGGACATCCCTTCCCTGTTCTCCTTAATTCTGGAGTAGATTGAAGATGTTTTTTATCCTGTCATCCTAAAATCTCAATTTTGCGAAGAAGACATAGTCGGCGATTCGTTTTTGACCGGAAAACGACACATCAAAGCCAAAGTTGAATAAAGAATTCGGTTTAATTTTTCCCGAGCGACTCCCATTCTTTTTTTGCCTTTTCGATCCAACCCGGAATGTCCTTTTCCCATAAAACCTGAACATCGTGATCGTAGTTGAGATAAAGTTTTCCGTCGACGATCTTCCATTGTTTTGGATCGATCGAAACCTTTTCACCGAATGCAACCCCGTAAGCGCAATAACCGCCGAACTGAGGAGCGTACCGTTCGGGATTTTCTTTAAATTTTTTTAGATTCTCATCGGAGGAAAATCTCCAATCCGCGCCCATCCAACGAAACTGATATTTCTTTGTTCCCTCAGTCGGTTTACCGATCGTGAAATAGGCGACCGGATCGTAACCGCTGATCGCAAGATCCCGCCAAAAAGTTTTGTTGATAGGAATCGCCACAAGAGAAATTCCGCAAAGGAGGATTAGGGTCGATAGAATTTTTTTCATCTTTGCCTCTTGTCTGAAATTCGGAAGTCGTATTAAAATGTTACAGCGAACTTGGATCATACGATTTGATCTTGCACGCTGACTATTTCTCGGGAAACTGATCTCATGGATTGGAATCTCTTACAAACATGGTTTTCTAAAGAATTCTTTTTTGAATTGGGAACTTCCGCGGGAATTTTTATCTTTGTTTTATTTTTCGGTTATCTGGTCGGGGATAGAATTGTCCCCAGACTTTCTGGGATCCTTTTTCAGAATAAAATCCAAAGTTCGCATCCGCTCTACAAAGCCGGAAGAAGAATTATACGACTTCTTTTTTTCCTACTTGGGTCTTATCTTTTTTTAAGATTCCAAAAACTTTCTCCGGCGTTCGAAGAATTCGTATTCTTATCCTTCAAGATCGCCGCGATTATTCTACTCACCTTCTCGCTGGTACGTTTGTTCTCCGCGGTTTTCGAAACCTATTCCGAAAAAACGGAAGGTCTGCTTTCCTCAGCTTCCATCATCAGCAACGTGATACGAATCACGTTATTCGCCATTGGAGTAATTTTGATTCTCCAATCTCTCGGAATTTCGGTCGCACCGATTTTAGGAGCGCTCGGAGTCGGAGGTCTCGCAGTCGCACTCGGTTTACAACCCACCCTCTCCAATTTATTTTCGGGTTTGAGCATCCTAATGGGAAAACAACTCAAAAAAGGAGACTACGTTCGGCTCCAAGGAGACGGCTTGGAAGGTTACGTCCAGGACATTACATGGAGGACAACGACGATCCGAAGATTCAACAACAGCACGATCATAGTTCCCAATTCCGTGATGTCCTCTTCGGTTTTTACAAACTTCGACCTTCCATCCAAAGAGTTGTCCATTGCGATCGAGGCTGGCGTGGCTTATCAGAGTGATTTGGAAAAGGTGGAATCGATTGCAGTTGAAATCGCAAACGAAGTACTAAAACAATTTTACAAAAACGCTCCGGTAAAAGAAGTATCCTTCAGCTATCAACGATTTGGTGAAAGTTCGGTGGATTTTAAAGTCATACTTCCATCCCTCGAATTTACCGACCAATTTGCGATTAAACACGAATATATCAAACGGATCCATTCCCGCTTTCAAAAAGAAGGAGTCGAACTAAGATTTCAGGTAAAAAAGGGAAACTAAATATAAGACCCGCCGATTACAAATCGTTCCTTTCGTAAATCAAAACCTTCATGGAAACATTTGCGCCCAACAAAACAATCCGCTGCAAATTCTTCTTGAAACGGACTTTCGGTCGACACCACTGTAAAATTCTGATTTTTCAAAGTTTAAACCGAATAAATGCCAGACTCGATTTTTAAAAAAACTTTTTTCTTTTGGAACGTCCTGAGTATCGATATCGTATTCGGCGCGCTTGCTTCCGCAATATTTGCATCCACACTTTTAGAAACGACAATGCGCCCCGCGTTTTGGTTTCTTCTTCCGATGGCGGTTTGGGTGATCTATACTGCGGATCATCTTTTTGACGGATGGAAACTCGGAGAAAACAGCATCAACATTAGACACAAATTCCATTATGACAATCTAATATTACTAAGCATCGTCCTCGGGGCCGTATCGACGTCCTGTTTTATCCTTTCAATCCTTTTTTTAAGGGAATGGATTTTTACCGCCGGATTGATACTCGGGATATTCGTTTTTTTGCATATATTCCTTTCCTATCTTCAACTCGACTTTTTTTGGAAGGAATGTTCGGTTTCGATCCTTTATACGGCGGGAGTTTGGTTTGGTCCGATTCTATTCTCGGCAAAAACAAAAATGGAGATCGGGATACCCTGTTTTTTATTCTTACTGGCCGCTCTCTGCAATTCGTTTATGAATTCTTATATGGAAAGGGAGGTCGACAAAAAGGAAAATGTGATCTCCATTTTGAAACAGATTTCCCCCCGCACGCTCCAAGGAAGCGTTTTTATTTTGGCATTTTTGGGTTTGGGTTTGAATTTATTTTGGATCTGCGAAAATCCGAAGTTCCTTCCGGAATTCTTATACTTTTGTCTCGGTTATACGATTCCCGTTTGGATCGTTTATCGGGAAGGTTTCTTTCAGAAACGTCAATTCTATAGAATTTTAGGAGAGGGTTATTTTATCCTCTCCTTTCTGCCGGTTATCTTTCGGATATGGATTCTTCCATACTGACCTCCGCGGGAGGAATTCTTAATATCCATCTTAGAATTTCATAAAACTTGAGATATTTCAGAATCGGATTTAACCATCCCGTAGTGATGCAAAAATAAGTATCATACGGGATCGTATGATGAATCATGTGATGTTGCGGTCCTAAGATTATTTTATAATTTTGTAATATTCTTACGATCGCAGCGGGCGAATCCTGGTGAGCCCATTTGTGAATCTGATTGGTCGCAAAAATTCCCCAGAGTAAAAAAAACCAAAACAAGGCGAGAAGAGAACTCGTAATCCCGGAAGACTCCCAGAAAAAAACGTAATAGGCCAAAATCGGAAGCGATACAAGACAATTGTTTCCGTTGGTTTCGATAAAATCGTGTCTTGTAATTCCTTTGGGATCGACGTGATGGTCTCGAAAAGGAAAGATAAAACCCGGACCTAAGATCGGAGTTTTTTCGGAGCCTATACTGTCCCCTAAGAAGTGGACCAAACCTGAAACAAAATCCGCGCCGATCCAGGAAGTTAAGATTACGAGAGGAAGAGTCCAAAACAGCCAAACGTTTTCGGAAACGTCAAAAGCAAACAAACGAATGAGTTGATAGCCGAGATATATCGAGAGGACTACAAAAGATAACACTCCGAGAATTTCAAAAATTCTATGAACGGTAAGATCCGGTTTTGAAACCAAGTTTGATTCTGTATTCATAATCTGCCTCAACGTATTCTTATTATACTTACGAATTCACGCGATATTTTTTTAGTTATGAAAACGCAGGATTGGGAAAAAATGAAACTTTACAGAACGGGAGAACGTTTGATTCTTCCCCTGAAAGAACTATGATCGATTTATCGTTTAACACGCCCGGCCTTCTCTTTCCCGCGATTTCCCTTCTTATGCTCGCCTATACAAATCGATTCTTAGGACTCGCAAATCTTTCAAGACAACTCATCGCGAAGTTCCAGGAAAAAAGAGATCCGGATCTTCTTTCTCAAATTCGAAACCTTCGCTTTCGTCTCTCCTTAATTCGCCACACTCAGAGTATGGGTATTCTCAGTCTTCTTTCCTGCACGTCCTGTCTTACGGTTTTGGCATTCGATCTTCAACGGATTGCATGGTTTCTTTTCGGAATCGCACTTTTGTTTCTCGTCGTTTCGCTTTGTATCTGTTTGGTGGAAATTCATCTTTCGGTCCGCGCCTTGGACATCGAAATCCACAAACTCGACGAGACGGATTGAAGGAATTTAGATTCTCTTCGGTTGACGAGCGATTCGTTTTTAGAACGGGATTCGCGTCTTTTCATTCCAAAATCCGATTTCGTATGAGAAGAATTCTTGAATCGATATCCTTTCTTTGGAAACATCGCTTTTTACAAAGAAGTTTTTAAAACGAAGTTCGGAATCGAATCGTCGTCCAAAAAAAAGGGGAATTCAATGAGCGAAACATTTTACAAAGACAAAGTTGTTTGGATCACAGGCGCTTCTTCCGGAATCGGAGAAGAACTCGTTAAAGAAGCGGCCAAACGAGGAGCCAAGGTTGTTCTTTCCGCAAGAAGGATCAAGGAATTAGAGAGGGTCAAGAAAGAATGCGGCCTCACGAAAACAAACAGTCTGATTCTTCCCTTAGATTTAGAAGATTATAAAAAACTAAAGAACGTTCCCAAAAAAGCGATCGATCAGTTTGGAAGAATCGACATTCTGATCAACAACGGGGGGATCAGCCAACGTTCCTATACTTACGAAACATCGATCGATACCTACGAAAAACTCATGGACGTAAATTATTTTGGAAACATCGCGCTTTCTCTCGCGGTTCTTCCGTTTATGAGAAAACAAAAATCAGGAACGATTTCTTCGATCTCCAGCGTCGCTGGTCTTTTTGGCGTTCCTCTTCGGAGCGGATATAGCGCGAGTAAGGCGGCTCTCACCGGTTTTTACGAAGCCCTTCGCGCTGAAAACGTAAAGGAAGGAGTAAAGGTGACCTTGGTTTATCCGGGATTTATCAAAACTCAGATTTCAAACAACGCGCTCAAAGGAGACGGCACCAAACAAGGAAAAATGGATTCCATCATCGAACAGGGAATCGCAGCCGACGAATGTGCGAAAAAAATCTTAGATGCGATCGCAAAAGGAAAAAACGAAATCATCATCGCGGGCTTTCGGGAAAACTTTGCGACATTCTTACATAAATTTTTACCGGGAATTTTTGCGAAGTCCATCGCAAGGGCAAAAGTCACCTGAGTGATTGCGATCCATTATTTTGTTTTGCTCTTTGAAATGAGAAATCGGTTTTCTCCCGAGATTGGAAACAAATCAAAGCTGAAAGAAACGTTTTAGTGAATTTCGCATAACGTTCCGATCCATTTCGGAACTTCAATTTTAGAATCTCAATGATGGAATGATCCATGGCAAAAAACTATGTTCGGTTTAGCAAAAAGAATCAAGTCAAATGGGGACTCGTTACAAACGAAACGATCCAATCTCTGGAATGCGGCGATCTTTCCACTGCGGAACTTTTAGAATTTCTCCGAAAAAAGAAAAAAGCTTCCTCTAAAAAAACGTTTTCAATCTCCGAGGTCTCGATCCTTTCTCCGATCACGGCGCCGTGTCAGATCCTTTGTCAAGGGGCGAACTATCGACAACATCTGATCGAATCGGGACTCGATCCGGATGATAAGAATTACAATCTTTTCTTCACAAAATCGGATGCTTCCCTTACTTCCCCAATCGGAGAAATCGTCCGTCCTTATCACGTAAAACTTTTGGATTATGAGATCGAACTCGGGATCGTTTTCGGAAAAGGTTTCGATTCTTCTTTGGATCCGAGTTCTAAAAATTTGGAGGAATTTGTTGCGGCTTTTTTTATGGCCAACGACGTCTCCGCGAGAGATATTCAAATTCCTCAATTGCAGTGGTACAAGGGAAAGTCGTATCGAACGTTTTTTCCCGCCGGTCCTTATCTTACGGTTTTAGAAAAGGGAGACTTTGCGTCCTACGAATCCTTAGAATTGAATCTGACTGTAAACGGAGAAGTTAGGCAAAAAGATAAAGCTTCCAATCTTGTCTTCAAACCTTTGGGAACAATCGTAGAACTATCAAGATTTTGTAATATTGCTCCCGGAGACGTTCTTCTGACCGGAACCCCTTCCGGTTGCGCGCTGCGTGCTCCCGGAAAATTGGTTCAAGCCCTTGGAGGTTTTCTTTCCGAAAAGAAAAAGTGGGAACTCTTCGTCAAAGCTCAGAGTAGACGAACTCAATATCTCAAAGATCAGGACGTCGTCCGTTCCACGATCCGAACGCCGGACGGAAAGATCGATTTGGGAGAACAGATTCTTAGAGTCGTAACGGAAAAACGTTAGACGAAATCGAACCGAGTCCGCCGGTTTTTTTTCCAACCAGGTCGGTCCATCCTATTTTATCTGTTTTTGTTTGTCGGAACAAGTTGTTTTCCGAGGATTTTTTGAAAACGCGGGAGTTCCCACAAACTTCGGATTCACAACTCAGTCCTCAGCGCGCCAGACAAGAAAGTAAGAGTTCCCACATTTCTCAGTTCAAACAAAAGAATCGCCGAATTCGCATCTGTAATCAATGACACGAACAAAAGCTCAGCGCCCACTTCCTACAGGGCGCCCATCGGGTCCGTCAAGATCGAGCGGAACTCAGTGAGTTGGAAGTGTCGCGGCCTCCGGGCGCTTCCGCATAATCAAAGTTCGCCGGTCGATCCACGCGGATGCGACTAAAAAGGTTTCGAGAGAATTCGGCGATCCGACCGGTTAGGATGGCTCGGTCGGATTGTTAAGCGAAGTAGATCAGGGAGCGCTGTAGATCTCCGCGCCTTTTTCCAAAAATTCTTTGGACTTTTCGACCATTCCGACCTGAAGTGCTTCGTTCTCGTCGACGCCTTTTTCTTCCGCAAACTTTCTGAGTTCCTGAGTGAGATTCATAGAACAGAAATGAGGACCGCACATGGAACAAAAGTGAGCCGTCTTCATTCGGTCTTGGGGAAGCGTTTCATCATGAAACGATTGAGCGGTTTCAGGATCTAGAGAAAGAGAGAACTGATCTTCCCAACGGAATTCGAAACGTGCCTTGCTAAGAAGGTTGTCTCTTTCGATGGCGCCTGGATGTCCCTTTGCTAAGTCCGCTGCGTGAGCCGCGATGATCGGTTGGTTTGGAACGGCTATGCTCTGTTATGTGACTCCCAAGGAACACCTCGGTCTACCTGAC
>NZ_JAFFPU010000031.1 GCF_016919175.1 Leptospira ainlahdjerensis
TTCCGTGTCCTTATTTTCTCCCCCGAAACGCATCCGATAACCGGGGTATTTTTCGATGATTCCTTTTGCGAGTTTAGGAAGGGCCTTTCTCGTAGCCTTTATCATCATCTTTATGATTTTGGCCTCGCTCTTTCGATCCTTGATTCAACCAGTAATCGTCGTTAGCGCCATTCCTTTTTCCTTGATTGGCGTCATTCTTGCCTTCGTTTTACACGGGGAATACTTCGGTTTCCTCGCCTTTTTGGGAATAGTTGGTCTGGCCGGCGTGGTCGTAAACGATTCGATCGTCCTCGTTGACTTCGCAAATCAATTGAGGATGGAAAAACCCGGCGAAGATATCGACTCGATTTTGGTTGAGACCGGGTTGTTGCGTCTGAGACCCGTGGTTCTCACTACCGTAACCACCGTTCTAGGTCTATTACCGACGGCCTATGGAATCGGAGGAAGGGATCCATTCTTAGTTCCGATGGCGCTTGCATTCGGTTGGGGACTTGCGTTTTCTTCCTTCCTGACGTTAGTTGCGGTTCCGGTTTTGTATAAGACCGTTTATAACGCACAAGAGAGAATGAATCGAATTTTTAGACGAGCTTAGACTCCAGTTCGGTTTTTTAAAATCGAACTGGGAACAAGAGAAAATCTAAAGTTTTGATCTATCAAGAAATATGAATATTCCAGAAATGTAATTCCCTCTTTGTCATGTTGGAAACAGGACGGGATTCTTCCGTAAAAGCGGCGTCCCCCACCCTAAGTTTCACAACCTTACCCACAAGTTGTCTCGATCTTCAAAAAATTTGTTGGAACTACGACAAATCCACTGTAAAAGTCGCAAGCCCCGCCCAAAATTCGGGTGGAGGGGTGGGGTGGCGGGAAAAATTCCGGAAACTTTCCTTTATCATAAAATCAAACTTTTTGCAAGAAATAATTCTCATGTAGGAATTCCTACAAAACCCTTGTCTCGGGACGATTCTCGTTACAGATCATCCGCTCGGACTTGCGGGTAAGGTTTTGCTGATCTTGGGTGGCGGGAAAAATCGAAAGAATATTCTCTATCAGAGAAACTGCAGATTCACTGAGCACAATTCTCAAATTCATTCTTTGTAGGAACTCCAACAAAACGTTTTAATGAGATTCTGGTTTCAATTTCTTCTTCAGCTTTGTAACGATCGGTTACTTCAACGAACACACGAGGAAAGTAACAAAGACTTTAAAAGTGTAACCCCATGTCTCTGGTCTAAAGTGTTACCTATGTCCCAGGATGTACAGCAATTTTCGAGTGAGGACTTCGGCAGATTCTCGCTGATCAAAAAAGAATCATAAGCTTAACCAAGTAAAATCCTAACATCGTGTAAGAACTCTTACAGAAATAGAAATTGAATTGTTTTGAAACCGAAAAAAAAAGTTCAATCTTGTCGATCGTTGAGAGTCTCCGGAATCGTTACAAAACTATAACCTTTCGAAAGCATTTCTTGAATAAAATCCGGAAGAATGTAGATTAATTTTTCGGTCTGTCTCGGAGAACCCAAATGCATCAGAATAATGGCTCCGTTCATTCCATTTTTATCCGCCTCTTCCCAACGATAGAGAAAGTCCAAGGCCTCTGCCCGCGTTTTATAATTCGGATTCGGCAAGATTCTTGTCTTTCCGGTTTGCGGATCCTTCTTATAGATGAATTTCTTATATACGAAATCTGGAATATCCAAGGAGCCTACGGAATTGTTACTCCAAAAAATATGATGGGTAAAGCCGAGTTTTCCGAAGGTTTTGATTACGAGAGGATCAAAACCTCCGTAGGGAAGGCGATAAAATTTCGTAAGTTCTTTTCCCGTGATGGATTCAAACTTTTCTTCGACCATCCTCATTTCCTGTTGGAGAAAATTCGTATCAGGGATCTCGTCGGAAACATAAGTCAAAAGCGCCCTCTTCCGCAAAGAAACTTCATATAAGCTTCTTGGAATATTATAATGACTCCAGGTATGATTTCCGAAAACGACTCGATTTCCGAGTTGTGAAAGTTTTTTTAGATAGTAGATGTTTGTATTGCTAAAAAGAGATCCGTTCTTTAACGCTGGGTTTTCGTTGGAAACAAACAAAGTGATCTTGATCGGAAATTTAGAAAGGTATTCGTAAAGAAGTTTGAGGTCCTCTCCGGTTCCCAAATCAAACGTGAGAGAGATTTCCTTAAAGTTTACGTTTCCTCGATTGATATTCTTTCCGTTATCTGCACCGTGAAGAGCTTCCAGACTCCTTTTGTTTTCAGCAACTTGATCGGATAAGTCCCCGTCCGGAACCGCGTTGTAGAGTTCGGATTTGAATTTGAGAAGTTCTTCTTCTTGTTGCTGTTCTTCCAAACGAAGAGAAGTCAAAGTTTCTTCCAAATTGGTGATATGGACCGTTTGTTTTTCAACGGTCGCTTCCAATCGAAAGATCTTATGAGTCAGGGTAAGAATCGATACCGAACCCAAAAAAGTAAAGAATCCGATGGAAAATAGAATACGAAGTATTCTAAACTTTCTTTCTATTTCCTCCGATTCGATTCCGCTTCTTTTGATTTCGGAAATCGTTCTGGAGAGTTCGGAAGATTCTTCTTCGCTTAACATGGGGATTTGATTGAAAAGAGAAAACGCGAATTCTTCAAATCATTTTTAGGAAAGAATTCTTAAAAATTTTCCCTTTTTCCCCTGTCTCACCAAGTATTCTTTTCCCTTCTGGATCGCCAATTTTTCATCGGTTATCTTATCTTCCTCGAGATAGAGCCCGCCCGCTTTGATCAACCTTCTTCCTTCCGAGACGGAAGGGACAAAAGCCAATTTGCTCAAAACCCAAACGAGCAAAGGTTCGGGGGTTTCCGCAAAAAATTCTTCTCCGAGTTTTACTTCCGGAATTTCATCGGGGACTGCCCGTGACTTTGGATTGTGCACTTTTTTCCACTCTTCGATCGCTTCGCTGTTTTCAGAAGGCGACGAGAATTGGTCCATGATCAATTTTGCAAGTTCGGTTTTTACTTCTTTCGGGTGGAGTTCTTTTTTTTCGATTCCATTCTTTCGATTTTGAATTTCCGAAAGCGGAAGATCGGTGAGAAGTTCAAAGTAATTCCACATCAGATCGTCACTGATGGACATGAGTTTTCCAAACATATCGATCGGAGCTTCCGTAATTCCCACGTAGTTTCCGAGGGACTTGGACATCTTCTTGGTACCGTCAAGACCGACTAACAGAGGAAGCGTGATTACACACTGTGCTTCCTTTCCGTATTCTCTCTGCAAATCCCTTCCCACAAGGAGGTTGAATTTTTGATCGGTTCCCCCCAGTTCGACGTCGCATTCCATCGCGACGGAATCATATCCCTGCACCAAGGGATATAAAAATTCTATCATCGAAATCGATTGTCCGGCTTTGTAACGTTTGTTGAAATCGTCTCTCTCCAGCATTCTCGCGACGTTGTATTTAGAACTTAGAACAAGAACGTCCTCGAATTTCATCTCGCTGCACCAAGTTGAATTGTAGACGATTTTGGTTTTTTGAGGATCGAGAACCTTAAATACCTGGCTCTGATAGGTTTTCGAGTTTTCCAAAACTTCTTCTTTGGAAAGACGTTTTCTGGTTTCGGACTTTCCGGTTGGATCCCCGATCATTGCGGTAAAGTCTCCGAGTAAAAAGGAAACTTCATGACCTAGGTCTTGGAAGTGTTTCAGTTTTTTTAACTGAACAAAATGTCCAAGATGAAGATCGGGGGCCGTAGGATCAAACCCTGCCTTAATTTTAAGCGTTCTTTTTTTGGTAAGTTTGGCTTTGAGTTCTTCTTCGCTGATTAAATCAACGCAACCCCGGCGAATAATTTCGATTTGTTTTTGAATGTCCATGCAAGAAAAAATGGTTACGATTGTGAAACTTAATGCAAATTTGCAGGGGGAAAGAAACCTGTAAAGCAGGAAGAATTGTGAAAATGGAAAAACAAGGCAGAGCCGAACAAATTTCAAAATTACAAAAAGAACCTTATGATATTCTCTTTATTGGAGGAGGATCCACCGGTGCCGGGGCGGCTTTTGACGCCGCAAAAAGAGGTTATAAAACTGCTCTAATCGAAAAGAGTGATTTTGCCTCCGGGACCTCCTCCCGTTCCACAAAGCTGATTCACGGCGGAGTCCGATACTTGGCTCAGTTTCACTTTAAACTGATTCACGAGGCTCTTACGGAAAGACAGAGACTTTTAGAAAACGCGCCCCATCTTGTCAAACCCCTCAAATTTGTTCTTCCGGCCTATCGTTTTTACGAAAGACCTTACTACGGAATTGGACTTACCCTCTACGATATTCTTGCATCTAGAGGAAAGCTTCCTTCTCACAAAACGATTTCGAAATCCGAAACCATTTCAGAATTTTCCGCGATTAAAAAAGACGGTCTTTTCGGGGCAATTACATATTATGACGCCCAATTCAATGATTCCCGTTTAAACGTCCTTCTCGCGAGAGCCGCGGAGAAAGAAGGAGCAACGGTCGCAAATAGAGTCGAACTCGTATCTTTTATCAAGGAGAATGGAAAACTCAAAGGCGCCAATCTCAAGGATCTTGAAACCGGAAAGATATTTCCAATCTATACAAAGGTAATCGCAAATACAACGGGGGTTTGGGTGGATCATGTTCGGAAACTGGACGATCCAAGGACGTTTAACGTGTTGTCCCCGAGTCAAGGAATTCATCTTGTTTTTTCCAAAGAAAAAATCCCCTGCGAATCGGCTATGATCATCCCAAAGACAAAGGACGGAAGAGTTGTCTTTATCATTCCTTGGGAAGATCATGTGATCTTAGGAACTACGGATACACCGATTGAAAATCCGGGAGACGAACCGCTTCCGATCGGAAACGAAGTTCAATTCTTATTGGATACCGGAAACGATTATTTAGAATCGAAAGTATCGCAAAAGGATATTCTTTCTGTCTTTGTGGGGATTCGCCCTCTCATCTCTCCGGAAGGAAATCAGGATACAAAAAATATTTCTAGAGAAGAAGTGATTCTCGTTTCCAACTCGGGTCTTGTGACGATGGGAGGAGGAAAATGGTCCACGTATAGAAAGATGGCGGAAGAACTTGTGGATAGACTCGTTCAAGTTGGAAATATTGAGACCAAAGAAGAATGTTCTACAAAAATATATCCTTTCCCCGGATCCAAGGGTTATTCCGAAACTCTCCATAAAGAATTGGAAAAAACCTATAAGATCGAAACCAAGTTTGCCAAACGCCTTCAGAACTACTATGGAACCGAGGTTTTCGAGGTTTTAGGAAAAAAACCCAAACTGATCGGAAAGGGAATTCCTTTTTTTGAAGAAGAAGTCGTTTTTGCGGTCAAAGAAGAATTCGCTTTAGGCGTTACCGATATTCTTGCGAGAAGATTTCGGATTCTTTTCTTAGACCTGGATTTGTCTCAAAAAATGGTAGCTCCTGTGGCGACAATTCTTGCGAAACAACTCAAATGGAAAGAAAAGATAAGGAAGACCGAAGAAATGGAAGCTTTGAATCTTATCGAGAGTTTAAAAAAATCATATCGATAAAATCCTTTGACGACTCTTCGCCGATAGGGATAAAAGAAGAAAAATAACCTAAGTTTCCTATATTCTAAAATTAGAATGTAGTTAAAAAATAAAAGAATCTCTCGTAGAAATTAACCACAATTTCATCATGAAAACCGTCGAGCCCCACCCTGACTTGTGGGTCATAATCTTACCCACAAGTTCTCTGGATCTTCAGGGAATTTGTGGGAACTCCGACAAGTCCACTGTGAAAGTCGCGAGCCCCACCCATATTTCGGGTGGTGGGGCGGGTGGCGGAAAAAGTCCGGAAACTTTCCTCTATCACAAAATCAGACTTTTTGCAAGTAAAAACTTCTTTGTCGAAGTTCCTACAAAACGCTTTCCCATAGACGATCATAGTCGCAGTTCCTCACAAACTTGTGGGTATGGTTGTGCTTCGGGTGTAGGCGTCAAGTGGTGGGAAGACTCTGGAGATTTTTCCTTATGAGAAAAATCCCTCTTGTGCAAATAAAATTCTTCCTCTTCGGTTTGTAGGAGTTCCTACAAAATCAACCGTCAATGTAATCCTTGAGTTTCTTAGAACGAGACGGGTGTCTGAGTCTTCGAAGCGCCTTCGCCTCGATCTGACGAATCCTTTCTCTCGTCACCTTGAACTGATATCCGACTTCTTCCAAAGTCTGAGGATAACCGTCGTCAAGACCAAAACGCATCCGGATCACCTTCTGTTCACGCGCAGGCAGCGTATGAAGCACTTGTCGAATCTGTTCCGCGAGAATACTGGAAGCCGCCGCGTTCACGGGAGTTTCGACTTCAGTGTCAGGAATAAAATCTCCAAGTTCCGAATCTTCTTCCGAGCCGACAGGAATTTCGAGAGAGATTGGTTCTCTCGCAACGTTCTTCACCATCTTGACTTTTTGAACCGGCCATCCGAGTCTTTCCGCGATTTCTTCGTTGCTCGGATCTCTTCCGAATTCCTGAACAAAAAGTCTAGTCTCTCTGATTACCTTATTGACCTGTTCTATCATGTGAACCGGCACACGGATCGTTCTTGCCTGATCCGAGATCGCTCTCGTGATCGCTTGACGTATCCACCAAGTGGCGTATGTGGAGAATTTATAACCTTTTTTGTATTCGAACTTATCGACCGCTTTGATGAGACCGATATTTCCTTCTTGGATTAAATCAAAAAAGTGCATCCCGCGATTCGCATAACGCTTCGCGATCGATACTACGAGTCTAAGGTTTGCTTTTACGAGTTCTTTCTTAGCTTGAGAGATTTCTCTCTCACCTTTGATGATCTTTTCGCCCCAGTCTTTGATCTCTTGAACCGTAGAACCGGCTTCCTGTTCCATACGACGGAGTTTTCTTTCGTTGTTCCGAATGTCCTTGATAACTTCGCGAACTTCGTCGATATTCACTCCCATTTTAACTTCGATGTCGTCTAACTTCTCGTTCTTTTCGATAAATCTGTTAAACGCCTTGATGTCTCTTACGTCTTGACCGTATTGAGCTTTGATTTTTAAGAAATGACGATCGATCTCCTTGATTCTGAAAACCATGGACTTGATCTTTTGGGAGATTTTCTGAATCTCTTTCTGGGAAACTCCGAGTTCCCGGATCGCATTGTGAATGACGTCCGTAGATGCGTCGATCTTCTCTTTGAATTCTTTGAACTTCTTGGAAGTCTCCGAATACTTTCTGATCTTAGAAACGGCTTCTTGTAAAACCTTCTCTTGCTCTTGGATCACGAGAATATTTTTAAAGAATAATTCTTCTAATTTATGCGCCTCTTCTGCGTTGAGTGCATACATCTTATCCACTCGAATGAGGTCGTAGACTTTGATTTTTTTGCTACGAATCTTTGGAAGAAGTTTGATATAATTCGCTCTGAGAATGGAAGAGCTTAGGATCGTCTCTTCGATGATCTTCTCACCCTTCTCGATTCTTTTTGCGAGAAAAACTTCGGTTTCACCGGAGATTAAACTTACCTTTCCGATTTCTCTCAAATAAAGTTTGATCGGGTCTTCGGATCCGCTTGCGGAGGATGAAGATTCTTTTTTCTTTCTCGCGGGTTTGGAATCGTCTTTTGGAACAAGTGTGGAAGCAGGCTCCAGAGTATTTCTGGTATATTCTTCCACGATTTCGATTCCCATCTCGTGTAAGAGGGTAAAGAAATCGTCGATCTTCTCTGAGTTCAGAATTTTGTCGGGAAGAATCTCGTTGATATCATCATACGAAACTTCTCCGTTTGCCTTTCCAAGAGATATTATCTTCTGAACCTCAGGCATGCTTTGCAGATTTTCCATCATTTCAAATTCCCTCTATTTATGTGGTAGCTGATTGACTCCGGATATGCTCCAGAATCTTTTCTTTTTCTTTACGATAAAAACTGAGTTCAGTAAAGATCTCGGGTGTAAAAAAACGTTCTCTCTTTAGATCGAGTTCTCGAATTCGTTCTTCAATTCTAAACTTCTTCTGTTGTAAAAGCAGAATTCTAAATACTTTCTGCAACTCTCCCGGTTCTATCTTTTCAAAATCCTCTTCCAAAAGATAAGGAGCCAGGGCTTGTTTTAGATCCTCGGGAATTTCCGAGGCCAAGATCTGAACCGGAGATATTTCCCCTTCTCCCGTGTAGATCGTATACAAGTAATCCCAAAGAAACGAGCTCGCGGTATCCATAAATTCCATAGAAGAAATTTCTTCCGAATAGGAAAATAAACCCGTATGTTTTACAAGCATGGAGATGATCTTTCTTTCACAATCCAGAGCCGGACCCGTGAGAGTCTGCGTTTCTTTTACGTTAGATCTATTATCGGCATTGGCAGGTCCATTCTTAGCACCGGACCCACCTTTAAAATCCCGAAGAACCGCATCCATGCTGATTCCGAGCTTATTTGCACCGAGCCCAAGAAAAAACTGTTTATCAGTTTCCCGATTTAGATTCTGAATAAAAGAATATAGATTTTGAAGGGCTTTTCTCTTTTTCTCCGGAAGCGCGCGAGAATCTGCTTTATCCAGTAATTCTTCCACGACGAACTCGGAACCCTGAACTCGTTGGGAAAGGAGTTCGCTCAATTCTTGTCGATTGAGAGATTTGGCTAAATCGAAAGGGTCTTTTCCTTCGGGAAGCATCACGATGGAACATTCCATTCCTTCTTTTAGACAAATTTCGGCAGCGTGAAGAGCTCCCTTTCTTCCGGCTACATCGCCGTCCAAAACCAAAACGACTCTTTCCGCAAACTTCTTCAAAGTGCGGATATGATTTTCCGTAATTGCGGTTCCCATGGAGGCGATGACGTTTTCAAAATCTCTTCTCGTCAGCCCGATCACGTCCAGATATCCTTCCACGAGCATTGCTTCCCCGGTTTTACGAACCCCTTCTCTGGCTCGAAAGAAATTGTAGAAGGTCCTACTTTTATCAAAAACAACCGAAGCCTGGCTGTTGATATATTTGGCTTCCTTTCCGGGACCTAAGATTCTTCCGGAAAACGCGATCACCCTTCCGGAAAGATCCAACACGGGAAACATGATTCGATCCCGAAAAAAGTCATAGGGACGTCCGTTCCCGGCTTCCTTTTCTCGAAGGAGCCCGAGCTGGATCGCGCCTGCAATTTCATCCTTGGTTTTAAGAACTTCTTTTGCCAAGGTATCAAATCCTTCCGGCGCGTAACCTAAACCAAAAAGGCGGATTTCTGAATCTTCGATTTCTCTCGATTTCAAATAGTCTAAGGCGTTCTTTCCAACGGGTGTATGTAAAAGATGTTGATAATATTCGGAGACCTTTTGGTTGATTTTATAAAGAAAATCGGAAACTTCAGCGAGCTTGGAATTCTTCTCTTCTAAGGGAATTCCGGAATATTCCGAAAGGATTTCGAGACCCCTTGTAAAATCCACTCTCTCGTAATCCATTACGAAGCGAATGAGATCTCCGGAGGCCTTACAGCCGAAACAGTAGTAGAATTGTTTTTCCGGAGAAACGTTAAACGAAGGAGACTTTTCTTGGTGAAACGGACAGAGTCCTATGAAATTCTTCCCTCTTTTTTTAAGAGGTACAAAACGAGATATATAAGATTCGATGGGGACTTCCCGGTGAATTCGATCGATGAAATCCTTTTTGTTAGACAAAGGGAGCCCACTCAGGAAAGCCTGGATTTAACAATTGCCGAAACTTTGGTACCGTCTATGCTCTTTCCTTTGAATGCGGCCATCACACGACCCATTACCTTTCCCATATCCTTTGCGGTTGGTTGTAATTCCGCAAAAATTTGGTCGATTGTTGCAATCATTTCAGACTCAGGAAGTTCCGGAGGAAGGTATTCCTTCAATACGGAAGCTTCTCCTTCTTCTTGAGCCAAAAGATCCTTTCTCCCCGCTTTTTCATACATTCCGATCGCATCCAGACGTTTTGCGTACGCCTTCTTGATGACGGTAATCACTTGCTCATCCGAAAGCTCTTTAGCGCCGGTTTTTGTAAGCTCGTATTGTATGTCGGATTTCAAAAGACGAAGCGTAGAAAGATGAGGTTCCTTCTTCGCTTTCATCGCCTCTTTCAGATCGTCATTGATTTTTATCTGCAGGGACATAGGTTTTATGATTCTTTAAAGAGAGGAATCTTGTGGATTCCGGTTTTAACAAAGCCTAAACTTAGGCTTTGTCTTTTTTAGAGAAAAGGCGTTTTTTCTTCTCAGCTTTTCTTTTCGCGGATTCGATCGCTTTTTTCTTTTTGATACTTGGTTTTTCGAAGTATTCTCTGCGTTTGATTTCGCTCATGATCCCAGCGTTTGCGCAGTCGCGTTTGAAACGTTTCAGAGCCGATTCAATCGATTCTCCGTCTTTAACAATGATTCCTACCATTCGATTTTTTGATTCCTTCGTTTTAATAGATGTCACGAAAACGAAACGTTCGGTGACAAAATTGCATGCAAATAGAACTACCGATTTCCAAAAGAAATGGATAGACCAGATTTACATTACCGGAAAAAGGGGGTATTATGTCAAGGGTTTTCCGACAAAATCTCAGATTCCTGTCGAGATTCTCCAGAAACTTTTAGGCTGCAAAGAATTCGGCTCTCTGAATTTCGGAGATTTCGATCTGAGCCACAATTCCGGTTTTCCCGTTTTTAATCACTACATCGCCGTTCAATCTTCTATTTTTATCGAGTTCGATCACGGTTCCGTTTTTTAAATGGAGGATGATATCGATTCCTCTGTAGTCGATGTATCGCGCCAAGGTATTCTTGAACTTTTCTGCTTGATTCATACTTTCCTCCGAAGCTTTGAAGCCTCGTGAAAAGTTACGGTACAATCCCGGAATCCCTGAAGAACTTTTTAAAAAAGGCAAACTTTGTACATCGGAGAGAAAAGAATTCGCTTAACAAGCGTCATGTACTTTTTGAAGAAACGAGAAGTTCTTTCCAAATCGGCTCCAAACTTTCCAACGGAGAATTGAGTTCCATAAACTGAATTTCGTAATCCACGATGAGGTGGTTGACTTGAAAGACTACTTCGTCAAAACGAGCTTGAACGATCTCGATTTTACAATCGGGAGAAAGTGTAAGAATGGATCGTGAATTGAGGACATACAATTTGTCGTAGGGTCTGAGATGAGCTTGGATGATCGCTTTGAGTTCTTTCATAATCTCTCCGGATCTCTGTTCTCCTAAGAGTTTAAAATAAGAATAAAGATCCTGGAAGCGAAAATGGGTGATCACCATTTCCGTACTCAAGGAGTTTCGAATGTCTCTCAAAAGTTGATCCGAAAATTCTTCGAAGAGATCTTCCGAAATTTTATACTTATGAGTGATCGGTTTGATTGTTGATTCCACGAGCCTTTTCCTCTTTTTTTGAATATCGGATTGGATTCTTACGAAAACGCAAGATTCTTCCCTTCGTTTTCTAATTTTTCAAACAGGAATTCCGAGCCCATTTCAAAACTGGAAAGAAAATTGTAGGAGCTCCTACTAAACGCTCTCTTCCAGCTTGTGGGCGCTAAACCTTAGCGCAAGTCCTCCGAATCTTTGCGGAGAATCTGTAGGAACTACGACACTCTTCCGTGAAAGTCGCGGGCCCCGCCCTGATCTTGGGTGGAGGGGTGGGTGGCGGGAAAAACTCCGAGGACTTTCCTCTATCAGAAAATTCTAATTTTGCAAGCGCAAATCCCAGTGTAGGAACTCTTACAAAATTCCCCATATAGAGGGCAATTCTCGTTGTTTCTCCTGCAACTTTTGGGTAAGGTTATGCAAATCTCGGGTGGGTGCTGGAAAAATTCCGGAAACTTTTTTCTATCACAAAATTCTAATCTTGCAAATCAAAAGTCTCTTTGAAGGAACTCCAACAAAGCCCTTTCTAAAGGTTGCGTTTGTGGGATTTGGGGTAGTCGAGTCCTAAAAACGGGGAGTTCCCACAAATTCAGGTTTTGAACGAAATTCTCAAATCATTTCGAGGAGAGCTTTTCGCTTGAATTCGCAGGCACTCGTAAAACTCTGTTGGAATCATTTTTCTCGAGGAATTTATGTCTGTTCATCCTACACAAACATTGAGTCTTTCCCAGTATTTAATCGAGGAACAGCTCAAGTTACCCCAGGCAACCGGGGATTTTACGGCGCTGATGAGTCATTTGGTTTATGCGGCTAAAATCGTATCCAGAGAGGTTCGCAAAGCCGGACTTTTAGAAAACATTCTCGGTTCCACGGACGTCGTCAACGTACAAGGTGAAACCCAGATGAAACTGGATGAGTATGCGGATAAGGTATTCAATCACACTCTCACCCGTTGCGGTCACCTCTGTATTCTCGGAAGTGAAGAACACGAAGAAACCGTGCCCGTTCCAAACGGATATAAGATCGGAAAATATACGATCGCGATCGATCCTCTCGACGGTTCCTCCAACATCGACGCCAACGTTTCCATTGGCACGATTTTTTCGGTTCATCTGAGAAAAAGCCCCGGTGGAACTCCAGGAACGTTAGGTGATCTTCTCCAGCAAGGGTCCAAACAGAGAGCGGCCGGCTACGTTTTATACGGCTCCTCAACGATGCTCGTTCTCTGCACCGGCAAGGGAGTTTCCGGTTTTACTTTGGATCCTTCTTGCGGAGAATTCATTCTTTCTCATCCGGATATGCAAATGCCCGAGACCGGGGGGATCTATTCCATCAATGAAGGGAACTATAACTACTGGTCCGACGAAGTTAAAAACTATATCCGCGATATCAAATCGATCGAAGGCGGAAAAAAACCTCAATCGGGAAGATATATCGGCTCCTTGGTAGCGGACTTTCACAGAAACCTCTTGAAAGGTGGGATCTTCCTCTATCCGAACGATACAAAATCCACAAAGTATCCAAACGGGAAATTAAGACTTCTATACGAAGCCGCACCGATGGCATTTATCGCAGAACAAGCGGGTGGTGTTGCAGTTACGGTTTACGGTGAAAGAATTTTGGATCTAACCCCGGAAGAATTACACCAACGTACCACGTTGGTCGTGGGGAGCAAAAAAGAAGTGGAACACTTTTTGAAATTCGCTCCCAAAAAGCCTTAAATAAAAATCAAAAAAAGGTTTCGGTTTTCTCAGAATTCCACAGGCAAGTTTTATCGATTCCGACCTGAACTACGGAGGCGATTTTCATTTTGTATCGTCTCCGTGTTTCTTCTCAAAGAACACCGATCTTTTCGATCTTTTATTTCGACGGAAGCGGAGTTTTACAAAGTGGAATATTCAAATAAAAGCATGTATTTTCACCGGGAACACTTTTGAACGACAAAGATCCCCCGTGTTCCTCTGCGATCCCAAGGCTAACTGACAAACCGAGCCCGGTTCCTTTGTCGGCTGCCTTCGTGGTAAAAAAGGTTTTAAATATCGAATTCTGAATTTCCTCGGGAATCCCCATTCCTAAGTCGTCCACTTCAAACTGAGCGAACATATTTCCTTGGATCTCTTGTAAGAATACGGAAATTCGAATTCTTTTTCTTTCGTCATAATCCGGAAATCTTTGATTGAGACTATCCACCGAGTTGTTGATAAGATTGAGAAGAATCTGCAACACCTGACCCAATCTGCATAGAATAACATTTCCGCGGTCGATGTTCTCCCAACGAACGTCGATCTTGTTCATCTTGAATATCTGCTGGGATATGGACTGAATCTTTATTAGAACTTCGGAAACATCCACAGGATAAAAGTTCCCCTTTTCCTCTCGTGAAAACCGAAGGAGATCCTTCATAATCGTTGAAATTCTTGCGCTTTCGTCTCTAATTTTGGTAGCCAGTGATTTAATTTTTTCCCGGTCGAGATCTTCTTTTGCAATGAGTGCGGCGTATTCGGTGATTGCAAACAATGGATTGTTGATTTCGTGTGCGAGAGTTCCCGCCATCAGTCCCATCGCTTCCAACTTCTGACTTTGTCTTAGCTGTTCTTCCAATTCGTATTTTTCTTTCTCGGCCTTTCTTCGAAGCTCATGGTCTTCGAGTTCGTGAAGCGCCCTTTGGACCGCCGGTAACAACTTTTCAATCTTATCTTTGAGCACGTAGTCGGTTGCTCCCATCGTCAGGGTTTGAATCGCCGCCTCTTCTCCATAGGTTCCGGATACAAAAATAAACGGGGTTTCGGGACACATTTTTTTGGCCGCCATGAGCGCCGAAAAACCGTCGTATTTCGGGAGACTAAAATCGGAAAGAATCAGGTGCGGTTTATCTTTTTGAATCGCGTGGGCAAATCCTTCCGAATCGCTGACATGAATCGATTCGTAATCGATTTTTGCCTTCCTCAATTGTCTCTGAATCAACTCCAAATCCAAGAGAGAATCCTCTAAAAAAAGAAATCTCCATCTCATTTTGAAAATACCCCAATATCTGAAATTTTAAATCTGCGCCAGAATCTAGTAGATTAGAATATCTAATTATTCTAATCTATCCTTGCATAATTTTCGGAAGGGAAAATGAGAATATGGATCCCTTACCTACCTCTCCATCGGCATGAACCGTTCCTCCGTGACGTTGAACGATTCGCGCCACGATGGCAAGTCCAACTCCCGTACCTTCGAATTCATCCTGCAAATGTAAACGTTGAAACACTTTAAAGAGCCGATTTGCGTATCGTTTGTCAAAACCGACTCCGTTGTCTTTGACAAAATAAGTATTCCATTCTTCTCCTTCCTTACATCCGATTTGAACCTCGGGACTTGCTCCTTTGGACGAATACTTGATTGCGTTGGAAATCAAGTTCACCCAGACCTGTTTTAAGGCGGCGCCGTCCCCGATTGCGCCGGGAAGACGTTCGATCTGGATAGAACAATGATTTTGAGTCGGACTTTCCTGCTTTAATATCGAGACGATATCCCTAACGAGCGCTTCCATGTCTACGGTTCTGGATGCGAACTCAACCTTACTCACCTTGTGAAAATCGAGAAGATTTTGGATTAGGCTGTTCATAAGCGTTACACTTTTTTCGATTATGTTTACGATACGAAGCGCTTCCGGATCCAACGTGTCGCCAAAGTCTTCCATAAGAATTCTTACAAATCCTTCTATACTTCGAACGGGAGCGCGTAGATCGTGAGAGACCGAATAACTAAAAGCTTCCATGTCCGCGTTTGTGGTTTCGAGTGTTTCAATTGTTTTTTTCAATCGGATAAAGTTCCGAACTCGCACCAGAAGTTCTTCCGGCGCGAAAGGTTTGATCAGATAATCCTGAGCGCCTTCCCCCAAAAGTTGAATACGAGCGTCCATATCCGCTTTGGCGCTTAAAAAAATGATGGAGGTAGAATCCAATTCGGAATGTTCACGAATTTCGCGCACCATACGATCCCCGCTCAAAACGGGCATCATAATGTCTGTCACGATCACGTCCGGTTTTTCCAGTTTGGCCTTTTCCAATCCTTCCTTTCCGTTCGTCGCGATTAAAATTTGAAACTCGGACGAAAGGGTTTCGGAGATATAACGTCTCATTTCGGAGTTGTCTTCCACGATCAGAACCCTCGGTTTTGAGACTGAAAAAATGGGTTCCGGCGAGAAATCGTCTTCGATTTTTTTTAGATCGGAGACCGCGCTCATGACGGCCAGTATCAAATCATCCCCCTCTCCTGATGAATGTTTGTTGTTTTCGATTCCTTCTTTCGCAAGAATCGGAAGTCGGACTTCGAACATAGCTCCTCCGAGAGAAGACTTCGTGACCGCAACTTTTCCCAAATGCAGATTTACGAATTCTTTTACGATCGCAAGCCCGAGGCCGGTTCCACCGAAAGAACGGGAATCACCCTCTTCTCCTTGCCTGAATTTATCGAAGATCACTTCTCGTAAATTCTCGGAAACTCCCGGTCCATCGTCCTCGACTCGGATGATAACCTCTGAATCTTCTCTTTGCAGCTGACAGCTAATTCTACCGGAAGGTGGAGCGAATTTAAAAGCATTGGCGATTAGATTCAAAAGAATTCTTTCCACTTTGGCCTCGTCAACAGGAACGACGCAGGTTTCCGGAAGAGCCGTCGAGAAGACGATGTTTCTCTCCTTGGCGATGGAATCGAAATGGGCCGTAATGTTTGAAATCGTTCGGGAAAGATCCACATTCGAATATTTGAATGTCATTTTTCCCGCTTCCAGTTTGGATATGTCCAAAAGATCGTTGACGTGTTTTAACAAAGTATAAGAATTTCGTTCAATCGTTTCCAGAAGACTTTTTTGAAAGGCAGAAATGGATTCTTGTTTTAGCAAGGAACGAGTCGGACCGAGAATCAAAGTGAGAGGAGTTCGGAGTTCGTGACTTACGTTCGCGAAAAACTGGGTTTTGAGTTGATCGAGCTCGATTAACTTTTCGTAAACCTGTTTTAACTCTTCTTCTCTTTTGGTAAGATCGTTGTTTAGGGAAGTGAGTTTTTTGTTCGACTTCTGAATCTCCTGCGCTCTCTGATAAATTTCATTTTCCATCGAGGCGGTCAGGCTTCTCAATTCTTCGGTGATTTTACTTTGTTCTTTTCCTAAATTCTTCAATCGAACGAATTCAGTAACGTCCTCTACCCGGTGAATGATATAGACAACCTCACCTTTAGAGTTTAAAACCGGAGAATTGACTGGACTCCAAAATTTTTCTTCAAAACCTCCTCCCTCCGAATCGGGACGTTTTACGTCGTATTTCTGGACAGCCATTGCGTTAGTCGCTTTGTCTTGGATCACGGAAAGAATCGAATCTCTGAGATTGCTGACTCCTGTAGCATTCGGGTCGGAGGGATTGTCCGGGAAAACTTCGAAAAGACCTCGTCCAAGGATTTCCTCCCGTTTTGTATTGGTAGCTTTTAAATAAGATTCGCTGACCGCCGTGATTTTTAAATCAGGAAGTAGAATGAGATAAAGGCCGGGTAAGGACTCAAAAATCAGCCGGAAATCATTGGTTTCTAAATCATTTGCAGTCATTGTAACATTCCATCAATCAGGCGGAAAGAGGATGGAGAAATGGATTGTTTTCGCTGTTTCCTCGATTGGAGAGGCAGAAAGAGAACCTATCAAATTATAAGTCGGTTTTCAATTCATTTTCTAACAATCTTTTCAATTGGATGGATTTTTTTGGTTTTTACCACACTTTTGCAAAAAGATGCGACGGGAAAGCAGAAGCTTCGAAGTTCGATCCATCCGACAAATCTCCCGTTGTGAAGAAGGATTCTTATCCAAGGTGTCCTTGACAAATATCATAAAGCTTTTGGCATTTTGAGGTTAAATTACGATTCCATTCTCAGAAATCAGGTTTAGGATGAGTGGATCAATTTTTAACGGAGATAGAATGATGAAAACAAATGAAGGAAATATCGACAGAATTGCAAGAATCGTAGTCGGTCTCGGTTTGGTGGTTCTCGGATTTATGACGCAAGGTTTGCTTGGAACCGGAATTTCCGTATTTGGACTGATTCCGATCGCAACGGGAGTTGTTGGTTGGTGCCCGCTTTATTCCCTTTTGGGAATCAGCACCTGCCCTGTAAAAAAATAACGTTACGATGAGCATTTTCAAAGACACGAAACACTGGTGGCTTCATATCCTGGTCGGACTGATTTGGATTGGGGCCGGCGCTTTTACTATTTTTTTTCCAAGACAAAGTTATCTGGGGCTTGCACTTCTATTCTCCGTAATTCTCGCGGTGACGGGAGTGGCCCAGATTCTTTTTGCTTTTTACAACCGTAAAAGTCCGGGAATCTTAGGTTGGAATCTTGTATTAGGAATCTTTGATTTAATTGTGGGAGCGATTCTCGTCCTGCATCCCGAGATCACCGTGGTCACCCTTCCGTTTATCTTTGGATTTTTATTGATCTTTCGAGCGTCTTCCCTGATATCCTTTTCCATGGACATTCGTGTATTCAAGTCTTATCCTTGGGGATGGACGATGGCCTTAGGAATTGCGACCTTCCTTTTCGCGATCGCCATTTTATTCTTTCCGATTTTAGGAATTTTTACAATTCTGATCTGGACCGGGACCGGCTTTTTAATATCGGGAATCGGAAATGTATATTTGGGTTGGAAAGAATGGGAAGAAGAAAGATCTTCTTCTTAAAAAATAGCTCCTTCGTGTTTGCCCGGAACCCGTTTCGAGATGAGGCGCTCCTTGCCTATGAGTTTAGAGGAATTGTAACGAGGATCGGATAATCATTTTGAAATCGAAGCTCCGTAGGAGGTCTTACGGAGGGAGGACTTTTGACATGCAAAATTAGAATTTTCTGATATAGAAAAGTCCGCCGTTGTTTTTTTGCCCCCACCCAAGTATCGCATAACCTTAGCCACGAGTTGAGAGGAAATACAGCGAGAATCGTCTCGAGACAAGGTTTTTTGTAGGAGCTCCTACGCTGGAATTTGTGCTCGCAAAATTAGAATTTTATGATACAGGAAAGTCCACCGTGGTTTTTTCCGCCACCCACCCCTCCACCCGAAAATCGGGCGGGGCGCGCGACTTTTACGGAAGAGTTGTCGGAGTTCCGACGGATTTTCTTAAGACCTCCACCTTGAAAGCGGCGCGCCTCACCCAAATCTTGCATAACCTTCCTAGGAACTGTCTGGATCTACGCTACGGAATTACGACTGACTTCTCTTGAGAATCAAAATACTTTCGAATAAGGTCCTTGCATTTGGAGAACGGCGCGAGTATCTTTTTCGGAAAAATATTCGGGCTCGGATAAAAAATGAATCTTTAAATCCGAGTGATCGTTAGTTCGTTTTCTCCTCGTTTCAAAAACGATTTTTCTCTCTGGAATTTTTTCCATTTCGATCCGATTTATCTTTGAATTTAAATTTGCACCCTTTTATAAAATCTACGTTTTGCGATTTCAGCGACACTGATGTAAAGCAAAATGATACCAAACAAAAGGCTTAAAAACTCTAAGGGCAACGGAACGAGTCCGAAAATCGATGCCATTGGAGCATAAGGAATCGCTAAAGTAATTCCGATTACTGCAAAGGTCGCCGCCAAAAGGGTTTTACTCGGACGACTTTTATAAAACGGATTTCGTGTTCGAATCACAAGGACGATCAGGGAAGCGGAAACGACGGATTCTATAAACCAACCGGTTCTAAACTGCTCATGGCTTACTTTCAAAACCCAGTATAAGATTCCAAAGGTAAGGTAATCAAAAAAGGAACTCACAAGACCAAAGACAATCATGAATTTTCGAATCGCGGCTATGTCCCACCTTTTCGGAGCGGCGACCATCTCCGAATCCACACGATCGGTCGCGATAGTCATCTCTGGAAAATCGGTCAAAAAATTAGTGAGTAAGATCTGCTTTGGCAATAGTGGTAGAAACGGCAGAAAAAGTGAAACTCCCGCCATACTAAACATATTTCCGAAGTTTGCGCTCGTTGCCATAAAAACGTATTTTAGAGTATTGGCGAAGGTAACCCTTCCTTCCTCGACCCCATCCACCAAAACTTCCAAATCTTTCTCAAGAAGAACGATATCGGCTGCGTTTTTTGCCACGTCCACCGCTGTCTCAACTGAAATCCCGACGTCGGCGGAATGAAGAGCGGATACGTCGTTGATTCCGTCTCCTATATAACCGACTACGTTACCCGCCTTTTTAAGCGCGATGATGATTCTTTCCTTACTATTGGGTTCTATCTCCGCAAAAACATCTATGTTTCCTACCAAATGAATCAAAGCCTCATCGCTGATCGAATTCAATTCGGGACCGCAGAGAGTTCTGTGTCTGTCCATTCCGATTCGAGAACAAAGACTTTCAGCGACAAATCGATTGTCACCGGTGATCACTTTAAGGGATACACCGAGACGGTTTAACTCTGCTATGGTTTTCGCGACGTCCTTCTTCGGAGGATCGTAAAATGATAAAAGTCCTAGAAAAGTCATATTCTGTTCTTCTAATTTATTAATTTTGGAAACGGCGCCGAGTTCTTTTATCGCGATTCCCAAAGTTCTATAACCTTGGGCGCTGAGTTCCTCATAGAGTTTTAGAATTGAATCTTTTACGGAATCGATTTCGACAGGTTTCTCCGCGCTCGTTTTCACAAAACTACAAATGGAAAGGACATTTGTCAGGGCTCCTTTGGTGATCATCGTATGTCCCTCTCCGTTTGAGACGACGATGCTCAGGCACTTTCTAAGAAAGTCATAGGGGATTTCGTCCTCTTTTTTGTATTCGGATATATCAAACCGAAGATCCTTCCGAATCGATTCGTCCACAGCGTTGATAAAACCGGTTTCAAAAGAAGCGTTTAGAAAGGCGTAAAGAGCGACTTCTTCGTTTTGTTTTCCTAAAATATCCATCGCGGATTGTAACTTTACGGTTCCTTCCGTCAGAGTTCCGGTCTTATCCGAACAGATGATGTTCATGTTCCCGAAGTTTTCGATTGCAGTCAGTCGTTTGACGATTACTTTTTTCTCAGCCATTCTTTTGGCCCCGTGAGAAAGATTGATACTGATGATAGCCGGGAGAAGCTGTGGAGTCAGTCCAACCGCCAATGCCAATGAAAATAAAAAAGAATCCAAGACGGAACGCGCGAGCAACACGTTGATCACAAAAATCGTAATCACTAAAAGTAAAGTGATATGAAGAAGAAAAAAACCGAATTTACGGACTCCGGCTTCGAACTCGTTTTCCAAGGGCCTTAGTTTTAGCCTCTCTGAAATTTTTCCAAACTCCGTATCTTTTCCGGTTTTGACCACGATCGCTTTCGCTTCTCCGCTGATCACGTGGGTTCCCATCCAAAGGGAATTCGTCCTTTTGGAAAATGCCAAATCTGTCGCGGCTATTTTTGCGTTCTTTTCGGCAGGAAAGGTTTCTCCAGTGAGCGTCGCTTCGTCCACGAACAAGTCTTTGGATTCCAAAATAAGGCAGTCTGCGGGAATCACGTTGCCCGCGTTTAGATTAAGAATATCCCCTGGAACAACGTTCTCGGTGGATATTTCCTTTAGGACGTTATCCCGGAAAACACAGACGTTTACTTGTACCATCGCGAGAAGTTTTGAAATCGCATTCTTAGCACCAAGTTCCTGCCAAAAACCGAGCACCCCGCTGATCAAAACGATTCCGAGGATGATGATTGCTTCCGTGGAATCGCGGACAATGATCGAAAGACCGGCCGCAAAAAATAAAAGAAGAATGATCGGGCTTTTGAATTGGGAGAAGAACAAGGAGACGTTTCCCGTATCCTTGTTCTTATTCAAACGATTGGAACCGAATTGTAAAATTCTACGCTTCGCCTCCGATTCGGATAAGCCGGAAGGAGTTGTCCTCAGACGGCCCAAACAGTCCTCAGGGGATAAATTCCAAAAATTGAATAAAGGATTTTGAGTCTCTTCTTTGTTTTTAGCCATTTTTGTCTTTCTCGATTTCGATTCTCAACATTTGATCCAAAGGATCTATATTAGAATTTTAGAAACGATCGAACTTGGAAAGCTAAAAATGGAAACCAAAGTTGTGTTAAACCGAAGTAAAAAATTGAGGATGAGAGAGAATCGTTTTTTCCCAAGTTTGATTTTCTTCCTCGTTCCATCCTTCTCTAAAACGCGCGTGACTTCTTTCTCTTCTTCGCAACCATTCGTCTCCGAGAAGTTGTGAAATCTCCTCTTCGCTTTCGGGTCGTTTTGTGTAAGCGACCGTCGTTTCCGATTTGGGTCCGGTTCCCCTTCCCTTCCCTACCCAAAAACCAGCGTAGAGAAATGAAGAACGCACCGCCGTAGAAGCCGAATACGTGACGAGCATCGTATTTTTAGAATCGCCCCGTAAGAATCGAAAAAGTTCTTTTAGAAAATCTGCCTCCCAAAGTTTCGAATCCGTTTTGAAAGAGAACGGATCATAAAAGATCAAATCTGGAACTTTTTGAGTTTGATAGGTTTGTGCAAAGTCGCCAAAGACCAGATTCCAACTTAGATTTTTTTCAGGAGAGATCCAACTTTCTTTATCCAGAATCGCTCTTGGAGCCTTATGAAATAGATGAGGAAAACATCCGATATTTCTCATGGCGAGACGAAATGGATCCAAATCACATTCAAAACTGATCATATTCATAGCGGCGGGGGAATCTAATTCTTCCCAGCAACGGATCGCCGCCATTGAATTTGTTGCCGCGCCCAAACCAACATCCCAAATCACGAAGGTTTGAACGGACTCGGATGAATAAGGGGATTCGTTCCGCTTGGAAAGTTTTTCCGAAAGTTTTGACTGTTCGACATAAAGCAACTTAGCTTCTTGGGAAGGATTGTTCACCGAATGCATAGTTTCGCCGGAACTTCTCTGACGAACGCTCCAGTACCTTCCTTCTTTGTTTTCTCGAATCTCATAGTCTCCGAGGATTCTTTTTCTCTGAGCTTTTGGAGTTCTTTTTTTGTGTAAGGATGGATCTACGTTGTCGCTTCGAATCAGTTCTTCCTTTTTGTGTGAATAGTAAGAAGAAAAATTCCCTTCAAAGATATGAGCGCGCATTTCCGCCATGAGGCGATGGTAAAAATTCAGATTATGCATCGCAATCAGATGCCATCCTAAAATTTCACTCGTTTTGATCAGGTGATGAAGATAAGAACGGGAATAATTTCGACAACAAGGACAATCGCAGTTTTCATCAAGTTTAGAATCCTCGAACTTATAAATGGTTCTGTGGAGTTGTAATTTTCCAACGCTTGTATAAGCGACTCCGTGTTGAGCGAGTTCAGTCGGAATCGTACAATCAAACATATCCACACCTCTGTGAACCGCCTCTAAAAGATCGATAGGAGTTCCAACACCCATCAAATAACGAGGAAGATTTTTCGGAAGTAAAGATGCCGAGAGTTCGCAGAAATCGTTTCTTTCCTCTTTTGTTTCTCCGACTGCCAGACCTCCGATCGCAAAACCGTCAAAAGGTATCTGTGTCAGAATATTTGCGCTTTGTTTTCTAAGATCGGGAAAACAAGCGCCTTGAACAATTCCGAACAAAGACTGGGGAGAATCCCCTCTTGCGTCCAGACTACGTTTCGCCCAACGATGTGTGATCTCCATCGCGTCTTTTGCCTTCGTATAATCGGAAGTAGACGGAATACACTGATCTAAGACCATCATGATATCCGATCCGATCGCTTTCTGCATATCGATGCTGAGTTCGGGGGAAAGAAGAATCATCTTTCCGTCCACGTAACTTCGAAAAAGAGCTCCTTCTTCGGTCATCTTCCTGGAATTCGGAAGACTAAAAATCTGAAATCCTCCCGAATCGGTAAGCACCGGAGAATCCCAATTCATAAATTTATGGATTCCGCCGATTTTACGAAACACATCCGCACCCGGTCTTAGAAGAAGATGATATGTGTTCGCCAAAAGAACTCTCGAACCCATCGCCTTTAGAGAATCTACCGTCTGCGCTCTTACTGTGGCTTGGGTTCCAACGGGCATAAAGATAGGAGTTTGCACTTTCCCGTGTAAGGTAGTGAACGTCGCTGCGCGAGCATTGGAATGAGGAGCCTCGGCTTCGAGGAGGAAGTTTAATCGAGACATGTTAGGAGGAATTTTTTACCTTTTAGCACGAGACTAAATATATTTTTAGATCATCGTTTATGGGCGCTCCGCAGAGGAAAGGAGTTTACGGTCTCAGAAAACAAAGGATTAAAATTTTCTTTAGCGATTTTAGGCGATAAACCTTCTTTGTCCTTGTTCGATCGCTTTCCAAAGTGCGTTTGCAGAAAAGGGTTTTGTTCGTATCGAATCGGATCTTTCTAAGTCATACAAACTTTGCTTTATTCGAAACCTATATCACTGTTCGCATCGGTAATTTTCTTTTCGAATCTTAAAGCAAAGAATCTTAGATAAACTCCGTTTCCATCGACGATCGAAATATCCGAATCGATAGAACCAAAAGTATCACTTTCTACGAATGACTTCTTTTTTTAATTCTTCTTTCACCGCGTCGCGATTGCTACCGACTTTGTTTTTAAGCTCCAGTGTATAATGAATTTGGAATTTTGTCACCACGGGCTTTTCTTCCGAGTGTTCCATCGACCAACGTGTAACGTCGTTTTGTACGATTTTTGCGAGATCGTTGATTCTGGGAACTCTCGTATTAAAACGGATCGTCTCGAAGGCTCCGGTATTTCCGTTTAATACGACGATGATGATTCCGTCGTCGATAAAGTTGATCTTATTATAACGAACCAATTCTTCGCTGATGAGCGCGTCTCCTCCCTTGTCCACTTTTCGTTTGATGTGTTTGGAACCCCTAAGCTGACGAAGTTGATATCCGTCGCTAGAAATATGTACTCGAAAGTATTCCAGCGGATCCTTGGAAGGTTTGAGAAACGCGGGGTGATCTCCCGTATTCAAGGAAATTTCCTTTCCTTCCTCGTCCAAAACGACTTCGTTTTCTCCTGCCGGATTGGGAACCGGCTCGGTTTTAACCGATTCTCCATCGGGTGTTTTCGTATTTCCCGCCGAACAGGAAAGGATTCCGAGTCCGCTCCAAGTGATCCCTACGATCAGAATAATTTTTGTAAATGTGAACTTTGTTTTTATACCCGACATCGATTTTATTCTCCGAAACTAAATTCTATTCTAAAATAACTCATTCTCACTTTTGCATCCTCCGTTTATCCGGAATACCACATTACAATAAATGAATAAAGATGGTTGCCAGTCCTAAAAAACAAAAGAAACCGAATACGTCCGTAAACGTAGTCACAAAGATCGAAGAAGCGATGGCCGGATCGATTCCAAGCACCCGAAGGAGCAACGGAATGGAAGTGCCGATTACCGCGGCGATCAAAAGATTTGCCTGCAAGGCCATAAACATCACAGCGGACAACGCGAAATTTCCGGTGAAAAGATAGACGATCACACCGGCCATAATTCCCACCATAAACCCGTTAAAAAGTCCGACTAAACCTTCTTTTCGGATCGCCGACTTCCAGTTTTCGGTGGTCAGATCTCCCGTCGCTAAATTTCGAACGATCAGAGTGATCGACTGGGTTCCAGCGTTTCCACCCATTCCCGCGACGATCGGCATGAGGGAAGCGAGCAAGACGTATTTTTCGATCGTGTCGCCGAAAAAGGAAACCACGGAAGCCGCCAAAGAAGCGGTTCCAAGATTGATCGTAAGCCAGACGATCCTTCGCCTAACGGATGTTAAAACGGAAGAAGTCAACTTCTCCTCTTCGGAAACTCCCCCCAAACGGAGGATATCCTCCGAAGCCTCTTCGTGAACGATGTCCAAAATGTCGTCCACGGTGATTCTTCCCAAAATTCTTCCCAAATCATCCACGACCGCTGCGGAAACCAAATCATATTTTCGAAAAATTTTCGCGACTTCTTCCTGATCCGTATCGTAGTGAAGAGAGGTGAAACCGGTTTTCATCAAACGGCTTACCTTTGTATTGAGAGGAGCTAAGAATAAATTCTTCAGTTTAACATAACCTTTGAGAACGTTATTCTCATCGGTGAGATAGAGATGATAGATATCGTCTGTGTCTCTTGCGATCTTTCTGAGTTTGATGATCGCCTTTCTCACCGTATCGGTTTCTACGGCGGATGCGAATACAGTGTTCATCAGACGTCCGGCCGTATATTCTCGAAAGGTAAGTTGTTTTCGAACCTGAGAAGAATCTTCCTGATCGATGGAGTTTAGAATTTCCTCCGCCTTATCCTTCGGAAATTCGGAGATCAAATTGGAAAGTTCGTCAGTTTCTAAATTTTCAAGAATCGGAGAGATCTCCTTCATCTGAAACCGAGAGATCAGGTCTGCTTGAAATTCTTCGTCAAACTCCACCAAAATCGAACCCTGGAGTTCGGAGTCGCAACGTTTGAAAACGGAAAAAGCTTCGTCTTCTTCCAACTTCTCCAAAACTTCCGCAATGTCAGCCGGGTGATTGAGAGTGAGAAAACGATCTAAAAATGAAACATCGGCGGCTTTGATTTTTTCTTGGAAGAATTCAATCCATTCCATAGAAGACGGATTTGCTTTTTCCGAGAATAGACTCTGACCGGCTCCTTTTTCTTCCATAAATTCTCCCCGAGAAATGGTTTCAAAGAACAGGATTGAAAACTTTCCAGACCGATCAATGAATTTCCATCCGAACTTCAAAAAAGGAGTTTTTCATTTGACCCGATCGTAAACTGTTCCATCGTAGAAACACAGGGTGTCTTTACAATGAAATCGTTTTTGACCGAATCTTTCTTCTTATTCTTGGTTCTTCTTCTCTCCATCCGCCCTCTTTCCGCGGACACATTCTATTATCCCTGGGAATACAACAAGGTCTACAACGAGAAGATCGCCCTGGAAATCGAATTGGATTCCCTAAGAACCAGATACAGAAATGAAACCGAAAATTTTAAAAAAGAAAAACTGGATATAGAATCCAAAATTCGCTCGTTAGAAGAATTATTGGCGAGGGAGAAAGAATTCAGATCGAAGGACAACGACCTGAGCGAAGAGAAAATAAAGGCTCTTGAAAATCAGATCGCCGTTTTAAAAGCCAAGAGTACCAACAAAGAAAAGGAACTGATCGAAGAAAACGAAAGACAAGCCAAAAAGTTTCGGGAACTCCTGGAGAATCTAAAGGAAGAACTCGAAAAAGAAAGAGCCGCTTGTCAAAAAAAGACCGAAAGTCTACAGAAAGAATACGAAAAAAAGATCGGCGATCTCGAAGCAAGAATCCTTTCCTTAAACGATGAAATCTCCAAACTCAAAAATCTTTCGGAAAATCAAAAGAAAGAATTGGATCGACTTTCCGAACAAGCCAACGAATTGGAAAACAAACTGACTGATGAAATCAAAAAGGGTCAAATCCGTCTCAAACGATTCCACAATCGTCTCGTGATCAATATCGACGATAAAATCTCCTTTGATTCCGGATCGGCCGATCTCAAAAAAGCGATTCTTCCCGCTCTGGATAAGATCAAAGATATTCTTGTGAATTATCCGGGAAACCTGATCATCATCGAAGGACATACGGACAACGTTCCGATCCGAACCAAGAAGTTCGCGGACAACTGGCAGTTGTCCGGAGAAAGAGCCCTTTCGGTGCTGCATTACTTTTTAGAAAATAAAAACCTAGACGCGAGAAATCTATCTCTTGCGGGTTATGGAGAATTCCAACCGATCGTGTCTAACGATACTCCGGAAAACCGCGCTCTCAACCGAAGAGTCGATATCGTAGTTGTTCCTCGTTGATGGATGATTTTTTTCAACTCCACCACGTAGAAAGAAGCCAGGAAAAGGGTCTGAAACGATCCATTCTTTTGGCGATTTTTGTTTCTCTTACAATCTTTGTCGTTGAAGTCGTAGGAGGAATTCAGAGCGGAAGTATCGCGCTTCTTGCGGATGCAGGCCATATCATCACGGATGCGATCGCACTTTCTCTTTCGTTGATCGCGGTTTTACTCGCGTCGCAAAAGCCGAATTCTAAGTTTTCGTTCGGCTATTATCGAATCGAAATTTTAACTTCTCTCGTGAATTCGATTTTGATTTTTGGAATTTCTATTTATATCTTTTATGAGGCGATCGAACGATTTCAGAATCAAAAAGAAATCCTGAGTCTTCGAATGTTGATCTTTAGTTCGAGCGGAATCGTTTTGAATCTGATCAGCGCCTGGATTTTATTTCGTTTTAGCAAAGAGAACATCAATATCAAGTCCGCTTATATTCACGTTCTAAGCGACCTTCTCGCAACGGCCGGAGTTTTGTTCGGCGCGATTCTGATCTATTTTACGCAGTGGAATTGGATCGATCCTTTGATTTCCATTTTGATTTCCGTTCTGATCTTCCGTTCCGCTTGGGGAATATTCGGCGAAAGCCTTTCTGTTCTTTTGGAATCGTCTCCTCCTACATTCGATATTCCTCATATACTGGAACACCTTAGAAAGATTTCCGGAATCCAAAAAATTCTGGATTATCATTTCTGGGCGATTACAAGAGGAGTTCACGCTTGTACTCTGCGCCTTTCCGTAACGGATCTAAAAACTTCGGGGGAAATCGTTTTTCAAACGCAGCAAATCCTCAAATCCGAATTTGGAATTGATTTTGTGACGGTTCAGTGTGAAGAATCGGAACTTACAAAAAGAATCGGTGCATTAGAGGTTCGTGATTCTCACGGACCTCAGAAGGGACATCACGGACATCATCACCATCATCATTGAGTTTTTAAATTTTAGAAGGAATCTCGAAATTATTTCTAAATCCGAGCCGCAAGTGTGAAACTTCGCAGATTGTCCATAGAACTCAAAAAAAAGAAAACCGGTCCTCTGGAAAACCACAATCCATTGTGTGAGTTCCTACATACAAGATCCACTGACCTGGTTTTATGAATTTCAAATCACAGTCAATCTTTTCGATTTCGTTGGAGTTCCATCATTTATATTTTTGAAAAAGATCTCGATTCGTTTGAGAATCAATGTGCGGGGAGCGGCTTTGTGAAATTTTCTACTTCTAAAAATGGAATTCGAAATCTTTCCTGCCGAATACAAACGGCAAAAGAAGGTTTCAGAGAAAATCAAGTCGAACTTTAACGAAGAGCTCTGATCTTTTTCAAAATATTTTTTTGGTAAATCGGGGTTTTGCCCGGGTGAATGGAATAAAAAAGACCGATATCCGGAAACATCTTCGTCAATTCCACACTACTCACGCAGTCCGTAAACCAAGAATAAATGAGATCGAGGGACGTTTCGTAACCGTAAGGATGAACTTCCTCCATCCTAAAACTCGGGTCGTTGTCCTTTTTACGCGAGATCTCCAAAATTTTAGAATATAATAATTCTTGAATATCCAGAATTTTACCGGCGATCCTGGGATCGACGTTGTCTCGTTTTTCTCTGAGAAGAGTTTTTAAAATCAGATCGACATACCCGCAGAACAACGCAGAGGCGGAAAGCATTTCCGATAGATGAATTTCGGGCGCATATCCCTGATAGTTTAGAAAAATCAAATTCTCCGGAGGGAAGGATAAATTTTCACCCTTCAATCTGCAATGGGTCGCCTCTTTTGCGTATTCCAAATCGAAAAGTTCCACTTCCAAACCCGGTGTTTCTAAGGGAACGTAGATCACGTCGTAGGTGTCCTGAGGAGATTTAGCTACTACAAAAAATCCGCTGCAGTTCGCACCATTGGTCAAAAATGATTTTGTGAGGTTTAGAAGAATTCGATTTCCTTCGATCGTGTAAGAACTCGTGATGTTCGAAATTCTTCCCTTCCACCCGGATTCGCTCACACCCATAGAAATAATATTTTTCCCCGTTCCAACATCCTGAAGAAGAATTTTTACGATCTCGATTGTCCTTGCGCGATCGGGAAGCTTTTGTGTTTCGGTTTCGTTCGTGATTCCTTCGGAAACTAATTTTAGAATTTTTCCGGCTACGTTGGTCTGCGCCATGAGCGCGATTCCGATCCCGATTCCCCTGGGATAAGAACCGAGGGTGAAAATCTTTTTATGAAAGGTTTCAAAAGAACCGCCGAGGATCGCGTCGAAATATCCTTCTTCCACCAAATACGGAAGTGCGTTTCTAAAAACGCTACGATACTCTTCGGATGGAACGGAAGAGAGAAATTCTTTCAGATTCATAAAGACCTCAGCCGGTTTTCTTTTTATCGGATGCAAAGATTTTCTTAAGATACTGTCCGGTATAGGAATTTTTTACCTTCGCGACTTCCTTTGGAGTTCCTTCCGCGATGACAAGCCCCCCTCCGTCTCCGCCTTCGGGTCCCATATCGACCAACCAATCGGCTTGTTTGATTACGTCCAGATTGTGTTCGATCACGATCATGGAATTTCCTCGATCGACGAGCGTATGAAGTACTACGGAAAGATGTCTAACGTCTTCGAAATGAAGCCCCGTCGTAGGCTCGTCCAAAATATACAAAGTTTTCCCGGTGGGTCTTTTGGAAAGTTCAGTAGCGAGTTTGATCCTTTGCGCTTCTCCTCCGGAGAATGTGGTCGCAGGTTGTCCTAGGCGGATATAACCGAGCCCGACTTCCATAAGAGTTTCCAGTTTTCTTTTTACGATCGGAATGTTCTCGAAGAATTGATTTGCGTCTTCGATGGTCATCTCCAGAACGTCGAAAATATTCTTCCCTTTATAACGAACTTCTAATGTTTCTTGGTTGTATCGTTTCCCTTTACAGACTTCGCAGGTCACGTAAACATCGGGAAGGAAGTGCATCTCGATTTTAAGAATTCCGTCGCCTTCGCAGGTTTCACATCTTCCGCCGCTTACGTTGAAGCTGAATCTTCCCGGGCCGTAACCTCTTAGTTTTGCGTCCTCGAGGTTGGAAAACATTTCTCGGATCGGTGTAAAAAGACCCGTATAAGTCGCCGGATTGGAACGAGGTGTCCTTCCGATCGGAGATTGGTCGATGTTGATGATCTTATCGATCTGTTCAAAACCTTTGATCGTCTTATGTTTTCCCGCCAAGGTTTTCATCTTCATCACCTTATGGGCGGCCGCGTTATAGAGAATGTCGTTTATCAAAGTGGATTTTCCGGATCCAGAAACGCCGGTAACGACGACTAACTTTCCGAGAGGAATCGTTACGTCGATATTCTTGAGATTGTTTTCTTTGGCTCCTATGATCTGAAGTTGAAAGCCGTTTCCGTCTCTGAGTTTTTCAGGAATTGGAATCGTCATTCTTCCCGAAAGGTATTTTCCGGTGAGAGAATTTTTATCCTTAGCGACATGTTCCGGAGTTCCCGCACAAACGATCATTCCACCGTGGACTCCAGCGCCGGGCCCCATATCGATGAGCCAATCGGATTCTTCCATCGTTTCGTGGTCGTGTTCCACGACGAGAACCGTGTTTCCCAAATCTCTGAGATTTTTGAGAGTGGCGATGAGTTTTGTATTGTCCCTTTGGTGTAAACCGATCGAAGGTTCGTCGAGGATATAGAGAACTCCCATGAGCCTCGATCCAATCTGAGTCGCGAGACGAATCCTCTGCGCTTCCCCGCCGGACAAAGAACCGGCGCTTCTTTCGAGTGTAAGATATCCTACACCGACGTCGTTCAAAAAAGTCAGCCTCTGATGAATTTCCTTTAAGATCGGTTTGGCGATGATTTCTTCGGAACCGACAACCTTTAGATTCTCCACAAAATGAAGGGCCCTTTCGATGGAAAAGGAAGTAAACTCGTCCACGGGAACGTTATGCACCTTTACCGAAAGACTTTCTCTTTTGAGACGTTTTCCCTTGCAGGTGGGACAAGGATGATTGGTCATATAGGATTCGAACCACTGACGCATCGAATCCGACTTTGTTTCCTTGTATCTCCTCTGAAGATTCGGAATCACACCCTCGTATTCTTTCGTAAATTCGTAGTGCGAGTTCGCGCCTCGAAAATCATATTCAATTTTTATTCTTTTATCTCCCTGAAGAATGGTCTGTCTCGTTTTTTCGGGAAGATCCTTCCATGGAGTGTTCATTTTAAATTTTAAAGAATCGGATAAGGACTTGAGAGTCGCCATAAACCAAAAGCCGTTGCTTTTAGAGCCGGCCCAGGCTTCGATACAACCGTCGACGAGGGAAAGTTCCGGATCGTTTACGAGAAGATCTTCATCAAATTCCAATAAACTTCCCAGACCGTCGCAGGTCTCGCAGGCGCCATAAGGAGAATTGAAGGAAAACATTCTAGGAGTGAGTTCGGTAAAACCGATATCGTGTCCGTTCGGACAGGCCATCTTCTGAGAAAGAACGTGGTCCTTGGTTCCGTCGTCTAAGATCACGATTCCTTCTGATTGTTTGAGAGCGGTTTCTACGGAATCGGCAAGTCTGCTTCGGATTCCGTCTTTCATCACGATCCGATCCACGACGATTTCGACGGAAGTTTTAAAATTCTTCTTTAGGACGATCTCTTCGTCCAAGGTTCGGATTTCTCCGTTGATTCTCACCCGATTGAATCCGTCCTTACGAATCTTTTCTAAAACGTCCTTGTGTTCTCCTTTTTTTCCGGAGACAAGAGGCGCCAAGATCTGAAGTTTACTTCCTTGGGGAAACGCAAGAACCCTAGCCGTGATCTGATCGATCGACATGGATTGGATCGGAGTTCCGCATTCGGGACAATGAGGTTTTCCGACTCGAGCGTAGAGCAAACGGAGATAATCATAAATTTCTGTTACAGTTCCTACAGTGGACCTTGGATTTCTGTGAGTTGTCTTTTGTTCGATCGAGATCGCGGGAGAAAGACCTTCGATGAGGTCCAGATCCGGCTTTTCCATCTGACCCAAGAACTGTCTTGCATACGCGGATAAACTTTCCACGTATCTTCTCTGGCCTTCCGCGTAGATCGTATCAAATGCAAGAGAGGATTTTCCCGAACCGGATAAACCCGTGATGACTACGAGTTTGTCTCTGGGAATGTCCACGTTGATATTTTTAAGGTTATGCTCTCTCGCTCCCCGAATCCGAATTTCCTGCAATGAATTACCCTCTCACTTTTTAGAATTTATAGCTTGCGAAAATCTGAAAACTCCTTTCCTAAAACAAATTCTTCTTTTTCAAGAGGAAACCGGTTCCGATACTGGCTTTCATGTTTCGAAATTTTCTCAAATTCGTCTTTTTACCTGTTCGTCTGATTTTCCAACTCGTTCGTTGGATTCGATTTCGATTCTTTCGAGGCAATCACTACTTTCTAGAGATTCCTTCCGAATTCTCAAACTACCGAAAGTCTTTCTTTATGAGACTACTTTCCTCCAAAGACGAGGATCTTTTTTTCACCGAATTCTTATTGGAATTAAAACTGCTCTCACAAATCCCCGGTTTGAAAAAAATTTCCATTCTGATACAACAACCCGAATACGGATTTGGAGAAACGCTGAGCATCGGAGAAAGACTTCAAATTTTGAAAGAATCCGGTATCGAACTCGAAGGTTTCGCTTTAACCGGAGGACTCAAATCTCTCTTTCTTTTAGGAATTTGTAATACTCGATTCTGTTCGGAGGCATCCGAATTTTTTCCGGTTCTTCCATCGGCCGAATCCTTCTTTTTCGGGAACGCCGGAAAAAAATGGGGAGTCAAAGTTGAGACCTTTCAAAGCGGTCCTTATAAATCCTTCGGAGAATCCTTTCAGAGGGATAAGTTTTCTCCCAAGGCAAAGGAGAATCTGGTATTTCTTCTCAAACAGATGACAACGGATCTGGAGAATCTCTTTCAACGTTATACGAAATTCTCGTTAAAAACATTCTCTGAACCTTTTTTATCAGCAAAGGTTTTGAAGGAAAGAAAGTTCATTACCGGATTCTTAAATGAAGAGGACTTTCGGGAGAATTTTCTCTACGAGGCTTATACAAACGAAGGAGAAAAACAAAAACCCATCACAAAGGAACTGACTCTTTCTTCCTTATATCGATTTACAAAATTAAGAAATTTTAAAGTATTTTCTCGCCGAGAACCGATCGTGGCGGTTCTTCCGTTAAAAGGAAATATCCACCATGATACTTTGGGAAAAGGGGAAGGAAAGACGGAAGGAATTTCGTATCACTCCGTAAAAAACGCCCTCAAAGAACTCAGAGAGGAAAACGCCGTGAAGGCGGTGATTCTGGAAGTAGATTCTCCCGGAGGGTCCGCCTTTGTTTCGGAGTTGCTCTATCAGGAAATCCTAAAGTTATCCAAGAAAAAAATAGTTTACGCGTACGTTCAGAACGTATCCGCGAGCGGAGGTTATTATCTTTCCTGCGCGGCTTCAAAGATCTATTCTTCTCCTTACAGTATTGTCGGGAGTATCGGAAGTATTTCCCTTCGAATGGATCTCAAAAACCTGTATTCTAAGTTAGGCGTAACAAAGGATCGAGTCGGATTCTATAAATACAGAGATTTACTTTCAGAATACGGACCGATCCACTCGGATTCGAAAAAACTCATGGAACAGGAAATCCGTGAATCTGAGGGTCTATTTTACAAACGTGTGGCGGAAGCTCGAAAAATTCAAGTTTCCACATTGGATCAAAGATTCGGTCAGGGAAGAGTTTTTACCGCGAGTCAATTTCTTAAAGACAAGATGATTGATTCCATCACTGATTTTTTAGGACTTGTGGAGGATATCAAACAAGAACTCAAAACGGAACGAGTTCAACTACAATACCTTCCGACCCTTTTTACGTTCCAGAGTTTTATAAAATCTTTGAGACCGAGTTTTTTAAGCGTGATGGGGTTTGGTAAGAATGGAATTCTTCCGTCTTGGATGGATGAAAATCTTACGAACGTGGAAGATACTTTAAAAAAGAAATTTCTTTTTTCGGAAGGTGAAATTCTATTTCGATCCAAGTTTTGGACTCAAGGATAATCATTTCGAGGCGGCCTTTGTGATTCGATTCAAAAGGGCTTCCTTTCCTCTTCCTTCTTTCGGAATTTCACAATAGGCTTCGGCGATTTTTTTCCGATCACATTCCACAAAAAAAGAATAGAGAAATTGCATATAGTCTTCGTTCGTAAAAACTTGAATTTGATAAGCGACATCCTTATAAAATCGAAATCCGATCTGAGCCGCGTCCTGAGGCACGTTCTCCAGACTTTCCGTTAGAATTACCTTACAAATCGGCGCGTAGTGCCTGTATTTGAGTCCGGGACTGATCGGGGCTTCCGTTGAAACATTCTGCGTTTTGTCCTTCGATATCAACACTTGAAGTTCCGGAAGAATTTCTTTCAGATCTTGAAAGTCGACAAATCCGGGACGAAGCAGGATCGGCGGATCGGACGTAAAGTCGATCACAGTGGATTCGATTCCTATCTTCGGTTCTTCCCCTTTCAGAATACAATCCACCTTCCCGGAAAATTCCTCTAAGATATATTCCATTTTTGTTAAGGACGGTTTTCCGGAAAGATTGGCCGAAGGGGCCGCGACGGGAACATTACAAAATTCTAAAAAAGAACGCGCCGTTGGATTGGATGGAATTCGTACCGCGACCGTCTTCAGATCTGCGGTAAAAAGGTTCGGATCTTTTTTTGGAAAGATTCCCGTAATCGCACCCGGTGAAAATTTTTGAAAGACGAGTTCGCCGGCCAGGTTTACGGAAGCACAAGCTTTCAGGGCGGCGCTATTCTCAACGTGAAGAATGAGAGGATTATCGGAGGGTCTTTTTTTTACTTCGTAAATTCTTCTACAAGCTTTGTGATCGAAGGCGGAAGCGCCGATTCCATAAACGGTTTCGGTGGGAAAGACGACGAGCCCTCCCCGAAGCAAAACTTTTGCCGCTTCCAAGGGAGAGTCTGTGATGAGAGTGTTAACCTTGTTTTCTGGCAACTTTCTCCGCGTGCTCGCGGTTTGCGTTTGCTTCTTCCGGTGTTTGTTGAGCGTCCTTTGCGGGAGCGTTCGGATCTTTTACCGGCTCTTTGATTTTTTCAACAGGAGGAAGTTTATTAGAAACCAATAATTCGAGGTAGTCGTTGATTCCAGGATCGTTGTCGCTGATCAACTGCCAGAAGGAAAATCCGCCCAAATCGTATTGTCTCAAAAGACTCATCTTGTCTTCAAAGGCTTTTCGGTTCATGTAGAACGCAACTCGATCACAACCTTCGGATTTATACCAAATGCTCGGATCTTCGTAGGTTTTTCCAGTATGAACCCAGGAAAACTTGGAAAGATTGGTCCAAGTGCTTGAGTTCTTTGTATTGGCCATAATCTGATCGATGTTAGTCGGCTGTCTGTGAACTCCCAAATCCTTTTTACGAACCGCGTCCATATAATAAACCGATTTGATCTTTGAGTTACAGTTGAGAGCCCAGTCGTAACCGTACGTCGGGATCGCCATATACAACTGACGAGAAGGAACTCTTGCTTTTGCGTATTCTATAATACTTTTGATCCAAGTGTTCGGCGCCTGAGGTCCCGGTCCCGGATTTCTATATTTGCGAGGATGAAGTTCGTATGCCATAATCTTAATACGATCCGCATACTTTGCGAGAAAGGCGTAGTCGTGTGTCATTGGCCCTCTCCAGTTTTCTGCATAATCCATCTTGATTTTTTCTTTTAGGCCTTTGCAAGCTTTGAAGGTTTCCTTTTTAGCGGGAGTTTTCGGATGAACCGCAACTGACAAAATTTTTCCGCGTTTGTGAACTTCTTTGGAAAGGATGATTATGAATTCTTCGAACTTTTCTTTTTTCTCGCAGCTCATCCCTTCGTAGTCGATATCGATTCCGTCGTAGCCGTATGTATCGAGTTCATGAAGAATGTTTCCGAGGTGTTTGTCTCTGATATCGTTACGTCCGTTCATTCCGATGTTCTCGGAAATCTTTTCGTATTTGTTTTCCCAACGAAAAATGGTGGGAATGATCTTTACGTTTGGGTTAAGTTTTTTGAGCTCCGCCACACGCTCGTGCTTTTGAGTACTTCCCCAACTGGAATAAAGATCACCGTTGTTGGTTTCGCGGCCCTTCATTCCATAGATAAAAGGATGGATTTCATTGTAGAGATGAACGGTCTTTTTCATCGCTTCATAATCCGAAAACCAAGTGGATGCGCGAAAGGTTGTATTCTCATCCGCCATAGGAAGCAAGGTCGCCTCCGGCATATCTCCGTCGTCTTTTCCAAAGGAGAAAAAACCGGATTTAGAAGAATCTGAGTCCGGGTTTGAGTTTGTGTCTTCAGTCTGATTGACAGGTTTGTTGATAAAGAAAAGATCTCGGATTCCGTCCATGATTCCGACGGAACTGGCTCGTACCGTTTCTGTTTTTGCAATCGTGGAGCTGTCTTTTTTGAGAAGATTGATCCCTAAAGAGAAAGAGAGAACGGATAATAAAAACCAAGACAGAGAATAAAATAAGATCTTCTTTTTAGGTTCTGAATTTCTCGGGAATGGAACCGGTTGACTGAGTCCGTCCGGAATTTTGTGTTTGTCTTCTTGTTCGTTTGCCATTGTGTTAACTGTTTTATTATCGAATCATAGACGTGGAAAATAAAGAAGTTTCCTTTCAGTCTTGGATTCAAGGATCCTCTTCCAGAGATTTCGAGGTGAGAGGAGTGTCAAATGGTTCTTTTTACAAGTTGACGAAATCCAAGGAGCAAGGGAAAAAACAGCTTATGCCTCTTTCGAAACCTTTGAAATTATTTATCGCCTTAAATGGATTCTTTCTCACGTTTCTGGTTCTCGCTGAAGTAACGGGTTCTAAACTTTTTGTCTCTTTCGGATTTACGCTTACGATCGGGGTGATTCCGTTTCCGATAACGTTTATCGTAACCGATCTATTGAACGAATACTATGGTCGCAAGGGGGTCCGTTTTACCACGCTCGTGGGGATGGTGATGATCTTTCTCGCTTATTTCCTCTTAATGTTGGTTATGTGGATCCCCGCGGCTCCCAATTCTCCTGTGGATGACCGTTCCTTTCACATCGTCTTTGGTAATTCAGGAAAGATCATCGTAGGTTCCATCGTGGCCTACATCATAGGTCAACTCTTAGACATTCAGATCTTTCACTTTATACGGGTCAAAACGAAGAATAAGTTTATCTGGTTGCGAGCCACCGGTTCGACAATCGTTTCCCAGCTCGTGGATTCCTTCGTCGTGATTTATATCGCCTTGAGCGGTGGAAAGCTGAGCTTTGAAGAATTGAACCAGATCTCTACGAACAACTTTATTTACAAATGCGGGGTCGCGGTCGCGATCACACCGATCCTCTACGGAGCTCATAAACTCATAGATTGGTATTTGGGTGCGGACGCAGAAAAGATGATTTTGGCGGCCATGCACGACGGTCGATCCGACGTGGAACCGATTTCTCCGGGTTGAAACGGGCAAACCTTGGATCCGGATCGATTCGAATTCTTTTTGACTTTGAAGACAGGGATTCTGCTTCTATCGGCTTTCATTCTTTTTTCTTGCGCTACGAAACCGGAAATGACATTTGAATCGGTGAAAAAAGGAGAGAATCTGGATCGGGTTCCTTCTATTTCTTTAGAAGAATTTTTTCAAATCTGGATTCGAAATCGAAAACATGTAAAAATTATGGTGAACGCTTACAAACTGTTCCAAGATTCAAAATTTGTCTATTTCGGCAAAAAAGAGTTCGGATTCTTTTCTTCCAACACTCATTTTTTTAAGATCGATCGGGAAATGTTGGAGAGAGAATTTCCGGCTTATGAAGAATTTGATTGTTCCGATCTAAAAGATCTTTTTTGGAAGCAGATTCTTCCCTTCGAGGATAAAGATTTTTGGAAGTCCTATCGGACGGTAGACAAAAACCGGTGCGGAATGAAATATCAGTTTTTCTTAATGAACCAAAAAATCGTTTTGGATGCGTATTGGGACCTGGAAAACTGTAGGGATTTGACCTCTCTTTCCGAAAAAAAGTATCGAGCAGTTTACGATTTGAAAAAGAAAAAGTTTCAAGAATGAGACGTTCTTTCTCACTCGAAATAGAACCAGATTCGATTCTTCCAAGGATCCAAAACAGAAGAATATTTCAAATCCTGAGTTTCCTTTGCAAAGCCGCGACTCAAAAGAAGAATTTCTAAATTCTCCCATTCTTCTTTTTGAATCTGAAAGGTTAAGGTTCCAGGACTGACCGGGCAATTTTTGGATTCCTTACTAAAAATTAGCACGGCCCCATTCTCCCAAAAAAGTTCGGAATGAGCCTGGGAGTTTTTTCGGATCTTGAAACCGAAAAGTTCCGAGTAAAGATTGGCCGAGACGGAGCAATCGGAAGATTGGAAATTGGAAGCGTAAAATTGGAGCATGGTTTTCAAATCCGGATTCTAAAAAGAAGAATGCGGATTCTTCCTGTTTAATTGGTTGTCTAAAGAGTAAAACCGAAAAAACTGGAAGAAGAATTTTTTGCGAGTAAAAGATGGCAACAGAAGATCAAAAGGATTACGTTCGAATTTTTGATACGACCCTTCGGGACGGAGAACAATGCCCCGGAGCCGCAATGACGGAGAATGAAAAACTCGAGATCGCAGCCCAACTCGCAACGATGAAAGTCGATATCATTGAAGCGGGGTTTCCCATTTCTTCCCCCGTTCAATTCCAAGCGGTAGAAAGAATCGCAAGGGAAACACCTGGTCCGATCATTGCTGCACTCGCAAGGGCGATGAGGGCCGACATCGAATCGGCGTCCAAGGCTTTGTTGCCCGCAAAAAAAAGAAGAATTCATACATTCATTGCGTCCTCCCCCATTCACATGAAATTCAAACTGGGAAAAGAACCCAAAGAAGTTTTGAAGATGGCGATCGAGGCGGTTAAACTCTGTAGAGAATTTGTGGACGACGTAGAATTTTCTCCAGAAGACGCGACTAGGAGCGAACCGGAATTCTTAAGAGAACTTTGTGAGGCCGTGATCGATGCAGGAGCAACGACTATCAACATTCCGGATACGGTCGGTTATACAACCCCGGCGGAATACGGGAATCTGTTCAAATTTTTAATTACGAATGTGAGAGGCGCTGAAAAGGCGATTTTCTCAGCCCACTGCCACAACGACCTTGGACTTGCAACCGCGAATTCTTTAGCAGCCGTTCAGAATGGGGCTCGCCAGATCGAATGTACGATCAATGGAATCGGAGAAAGAGCCGGAAATACCGCGATGGAAGAAGTAGTAATGGCGATGAAAACTCGAAAGGATACGTTAGGAATTCAGACTCGAATCAAAACCGAGGAAATTGCGCGCGCTTCTTATATTGTAAAAACGATCACAGGAATGCTCGTTCAACCGAACAAAGCTATCGTCGGTGCCAACGCTTTCGCCCACGAATCCGGAATTCACCAAGATGGGGTGATCAAACATAGGGAAACTTACGAGATCATGAAACCTGAAACAGTCGGGCTTTCTTCCAATCGAATGGTTCTTGGAAGACACAGCGGAAGAGCTGGTTTCAAAGACCGGATCGTAAAGCTCGGCTTTTCCCCCCAGACGGAGGAGTTGGAGGCAGCTTACCAGAGATTCCTAGAAATCGCTGATAGAAAAAAAGAAATCTATGACGAAGACATAAGAGCTCTTTTTTCGGACGAGACAAGAAAGTCCACGGGGGATCGTTATCAACTGGAAGGTTTTACGGTTTCGACTGGGACAAAGAGTACTCCAACGGCAGGAGTTAGAATTTCGATCGACGGTCATATCCGAGAAGAATCCGCAACCGGAGATGGTCCCGTAGATGCAATCTACAGGGCGATCCAAAAAACAACAGGGATGGACCCGGATGTTTCTCGGCTTGTAATCTCGCCCGTTACCGAAGGACAAGACGCAATGGCGGAGGCCTCCGTAACTTTGGAATACAAAGGAGAGAGAGTCGTCGGAAAAGGGAGCTCGACGGATATCATTGAAGCTTGTTCCAGAGCTTATATTTCGGCCCTGAATCGACTTTAGTATTTTTAGGAGTTTTTACTAGGATAGCTTGGAGGAAATGCAAATGGGTAAAAAAAACCTACCAATGGGTTTGGATCGAAATCGAGTTCTCTGGAAATTCGATTTTCGTCCAAATTTAAGGTCCAGATCATTCGGTATGTCCCGTGAAACCTAGGAACTCCTAGGTTTAAAGTTTCAACGATAGAATCTCCGACTCCAATCTCGTCCAACCATAGCATATAATTAAACAAAAAACACCTCGAGACTCCATGAGCTGCCGCTAAAGCACCTAACATCGCCCACGCGCCCGTATTCACCCGAATACTCATCTTTTTCATTTTTCCCGCACCCCAATTATACTGAATCTTCCCTGCCCTCCAGTGAAGCCTCTTCATCGAAGCAACATACTTTGTATATCTCCTCAAAAGATAGGGAAGCTTTCTCGAGAGAATTCTCCTCTCATCCACATCCAGGGTATTCCAATGAGAAAGAGGAATCAGAATCGAGTCCGTTCCCATTTCTCCTTCGATCAAAGCGGATTCAATTTTTCCCTGAGAGTAAGACGAGAGAAGTTCCATATCTCAAGACGGTTCTCCTAAGATCAGGCGCGGAAGAATCCTATCAAAAAAAAAGTAAAAATTCTAAAAAAAAGAACAACAAGGCTTCCGAAAGGAAACGAAAACAATCTTCTCTTCCTTTCTTCACAAAACCGGAATCCAAACAAACTGGAAATTTTCCTAATCTTTTCAACCCAGCGGAAGCCACATTTAGTTTGAACCCAAACCAACTAATCTCAAAACCAAAGAATTCTCTTGCCCGTTTTTGGGTCCGTTTTCAAGGTAGAAACCAAAGATTCTTTTTTTATACAAACAGGTTAGTTATGAAATATTCTGAAATTTTTCAACCGATCCAAATCGGTTCGATTACCCTTCCCCATCGAGTGATTATGGGTTCCATGCACTTAGGGTTAGAAGGAATGCCAATGACCGCGGAAAGAATGATCGCATTCTACGGGAGAAGGTTCGACGGAGGAGCTTGTTTTATTACGACCGGAGGAATCTCCGTCAATCAAGAAGGGAAAGGATCCAATATCTTTTTTAATTTCCAAAAAGAGGAAGATTGCAAAGAACTCTCAATCGTAGCCAACGCGCTCAAACCGAAGGGAGTTTTTTGCGCCCAACTCTTTCATGCGGGAAGATACGCCTATCACAGAGAACTCGTCGCGCCTTCGGCGCTCCGAGCCCCCATCAACCGATTTATCCCAAAGGCATTGACCGAAGAAGAAGCTTGGAGAACGATCGAGGATTTCGGAGATTCCGCCCTCAAAGCCAGAGAAGTAGGATTCGGCGCAATTGAAATTATGGGAAGCGAAGGTTACTTGGTGAATCAATTTTTCTCCTCCGTCACCAATCAGAGAGAAGATTTTTTCGGCGGAACTCCCGAAAAAAGAATGAACTTCGCCATAGAAGTGATGAAAAACGTTCGTAAAAAGGTCGGCAAAGATTATCCGGTTGTCTACCGTATGTCCGGCATCGACCTTATCCCCGGCAATCCCACCTTTGAGGAAGTGGTCCTACTCGCAGAAAAACTCAAAGAACACGGAGCCGACGCACTCAACATCGGAATCGGTTGGCACGAATCCAGGATCCCCACGATCTCCATGCTCGTTCCCAGAGGGGCCTGGGCCAAAATTTCGGGAAAGATCAAAGAAAGAGTCAAGGACATACCGATCATCGCTTCCAACCGGGTAAACATGCCCGAAACCATGAGTCGAATTCTTAAGGATCAAGAAGCGGATATCCTGAGTATGGCACGACCCTTTTTGGCGGATCCGGAAATTCTCAATAAGATCAAAGCGGATCAGGAAGAAAGAGTCAACACTTGTATCGCCTGCAACCAGGCTTGCTTGGATCACACATTCAAAGAACAGATGGTATCTTGTCTCGTAAATCCCTCAGCCAACCGCGAATTAGAAATCAGCAAATTAAAGAACGCTGAGAAAAAGCACGTTGTCATCATAGGCTCCGGCCCTGGAGGACTTGAATCTGCTAGAATCAGCGCGATCCGTGGACACAGAGTTACGGTCTTAGAAGCATCGGATAAGATCGGAGGACAACTCAATCTCGCGGCCCAAATCCCCGGAAAATCTGAATTCTTCGAAACGATTCGTTATTTCAAAAACGAACTCAAAAACCTTGGAGTTGAAATCCGATTCGGCCATCAAGCTACGTTAGACAGCATTCTCGCCCTAAAACCGGACGCAGTGATCTTCGCGACCGGTGTAAAACCGAGAGAATTCTCCCTTCCCGGAATCGAAAAAAAGAAAACCGCGTCCTATGCGGACTATCTTTCCGGAAAATTCATTCCCGGTAAAAAAGTAGCGGTGATCGGAGGTGGAGGAATCGGATGCGACGTCGCACATAAACTCACGGAAGAAGAAGCTCCGACGATCGATTCTTACTTTCATAAATACAATGTAATGTCTTATACAAAAGCGCAGATCCAACCCGAAAAATCCGATCGCAAAGTTTCCATCTTCCGAAGATCGGGAAAAATTGGATCCGGACTTGGGGCCACGACTGCTTGGGCCCTTCTTCAAGAATTGGAATCCAAAGAAGTCGGCTTCTATACCTCCTTGAGTTATAAGGAAGTTACCGACCAAGGTTTGGTCGTAGAAACCAAAAAAGACGGTCCCGTCACGATTGAATGTGATTCCATCATTCTCTGCGCGGGACAGTTGAGTGAAGTTTCACTTTATGAAGAATTCAAACAAAAGGTCTCGAATATTCCCAGCTTTCTCATCGGAGGAGCCAAGGACGCTTCGGGAATCGATGCGAAACGAGCGATGCTGGAAGGTTTTGAAGCGGCGCTTACAATCGGAGTAAACTAAACCGAAAAAAATATTTTTTTTAGCTCGCCTCTTCTCCTCCGAACACATTCAGGAACCGTTTGTGTTAGGAGGAGAATCTATTGTTCTCAAAATTCATCCCAATTCTCATCATTCTTTCCGCCCTTTCCTGTGAACCGGAATTCCAACCGGAAACGACCCGGGATCGGATTCTCGATCTTTCCGGAAACTGGGAGATCGAAACCAAACCGGAAGAATTTTCACCACCTTCCCCGAAAAAAAAAGAACCGATCCAAACCGTTCCGATTCCATCCAATCTAATAGAATGGAAGAAAACGCCAAACGAAAGCATTTTACTTCGGAAGAGAATTTTTAAAACGGAAGAGCAGGTTTTTCAAAGCCTTTGTTTAGGAAAGATTTCGGATCAAACCCGAGTCTTTTTCAATGGAACCGAACTCCAAGAAGAATTGTTTTCTTTCTACCAAAGCTCGGTCCCCCAGGGTTACGACCGAACTCGAATCTACACGATCCCTCAGTCCGTTATCCGGGAAGAAAACGAGATCGAAATAAACATAAAACCCTATTTCGAATACGAGTTTGGAATTCTTTCCGGCCCCATCGGCATCGGGCCTTCCTTCGAAATTTGGAAAGAATTTTGTTTTTCCGAGATCGGAGGACTTTTTTTGTTCTCTTCCTTTCTTTTGATAGGAGGATTTTTTATATTTCTCTCGGCGCGCGAAAAACGAAAGAATGAAAATTTTTACTTCGGTTTTTTCCTCGTTTTCTTTTCGTTTTACCAAATCTCGCTCAGCGAGTTCAAATATCTAACCGGTTGGCAGATTTTGTACTTAAAGAAATTGGAATATTCTTTTTTAGTGTTCTTATTTCCCCTGTTTTGCAGATTTCTCGGTTCCCTGCTGAAAAAACCGGAAAGAAGGTTCCAAAAAATTCTGGAAATCGGATCCGTTCTTCTATCGGGTTTGTTCTGGTTTTCTCCGAACGTATTGGAATTGGATCGATACAATCGTTACTTGCATCAGACGTTATGGGTCGGCTACGTCATTCTTTCACTTCAACTGATCCTTCCGAATCTCGGAAGAAAAAAAGAATCCGGGAAAATTCTTTTTGGAATTCTTTTTCTGGTTCTCTGTGTAGGAATCGACGCCCTATCGGAAAGAGGCAAATTTTCGATGATTCGCCTCTCCGGATTTGGAGTCAGCGGTTTTCTATTCTTTCTTACTTTGATCCTCTCGGATAAGTTTGTGGGGATGAAAGAAAAACTGAGAACATGGAATCAGGTTTTGGAAATGGGAATCCGTAAACGGACGAAAGAACTCACCCAGAGCCTTCAAGAAGTAAGAGCCCTAAAAGAACAACAAGACGGGGACTACTTTCTCATCACACTTCTCTTCCAGCCCTTTCTTTCCAAAGATAAACGAAACGATTTTGCAAAGATTGAAGTTTACAGAAGGCAATACAAACGTTTTCAATTTAAGAATCGCAACTACGAAATCGGAGGCGACGTGGTTCTAAACGAATCCGTTTTTATATCCGGAATCGAATATCAGGTACTGATCAATGCGGACGCGATGGGCAAATCCCTCCAAGGAGCGAGTGGAGCATTGATCTTTTGTTCTATCGTAAAAAGTTTTTTACAGACTCCCGATTACGAATTTCGAAGTCCTGAAAATTGGCTTTTTCACCTCTATAAAAATCTTCAGGCCGTATTCGAATCCTTCGACGGAAGTATGCTCGTTTCTTCCATTCTTTCGCTTTATAGAATCGAAACAGGAGATCTCTTTTTTCTAAACTGCGAACATCCCCCGATCGTACTTTTACGAAATCGAGAAGCGACCTATCTTTTGGAGGAAGTAACGCTCCGAAAGATAGGATTTCCATCTTCCGAACTTCCGATTCGAATCGAATCCTTTCAGGTTTTACCGGAGGACACGATTCTTTTCGGTTCTGACGGGCGAGAAGATTTGTTTTTATCCTTGGATGAAGATCCAACTCAAAAACAGAAAACCTCTTCTCCTGAGATCTTTTTCCAGACCGTGCAGGATTCGATTCCGAACCTGGAACATCTGGAGGGAAGAATCCGGACTTACGGAGAACTTTCCGACGACCTGAGTTTTCTTAAAATCCAAAGAGCCAAAGTGGAAAAGAAAAATCTTTCCTCCAACGAGTGGGGATTTTTACTGAAAAAAGGAAAGGAAGCGATTCAAAAAGAAGAATGGCAAAAGGCGACAGCCTACTTTGCGAAAGCTTCAATTCTTAAACCCTCTGATTTCCATCTTGCAAAGATTTGCCTTCTTTTGGCAAAAAAAACACAAAATTTCAAATTGATCCGACTCTTTTCCGAAAAGGTGGCACTTCGATCGAAAGGGTTGGCTCTAACAGGTTCGGAGCAAACGGAACTTTCCTCCATAATAGAGATTTCCGGAGGAAAAACCCCAAGCCTTCAAGGCAAAGTGATAAAAAAAGCCTCATAATCCGTCTCTATACAAATTTATTGTTGAAAATGTTTCAATTTAACATTATAAGTCATAATTAATTCATTCTTTGGAAAGAATCGAGCTTTTTTTAAGGAATGAAGCACAGTGGATCCGTTTCAAAATCTCCTATTCACTGGTTGCCGTCTAAAGCCAGCTCGCTTGCCGGGGTTGAATCCGATTCCTATTTTGTAAAACGGGAATTGGATTCCTCCCCGGAGTTTTATCTCTTGGGGGTGTATTTATGAATATGAAAATCTATTCCGGTGCGTTCACTTCCCCCAAGGTAGAACAACCTCCTTTGTTCGTTACTAAAAACGGGCTCAAGAAAAAAATCTCCGTTCAAGAGCCACAAAAGCTTTTGGAAAAATCCATCGCCTACAGCGTAGAAAAAAACGTACTTTTAATTTCCTATACGCTTCTCCTAGATCATACCGGAGATACTCGTCTCGCAGAAAATAGCTATCTACAATTTTCGGAGAGGTTTAGAGAAACATTCACACAAGACTCCTGGTTTTTTCTCTCGAACCGAATCGAAACCTTTCTCAAAGAATTCGAACAATCCAAATTGGATTTTCAGTATGAATCGGAATTCTGAATAAAATTCTGATTGAGTTAAACCGAGCTCAAATTACCCTGAAAAGTACTTAGATTCCGGTATTTTTCTGAACCCCGATTCCTGCCAGAATTTTGAATTTATCCTATTTGGAGCTATCCATGAAAACTAGAGTGATTACTTTCCATTACACCCTTCATGATACAGAAGGCAATCTGATCGATTCTTCCGAGGGCAAGGCCCCTCTTTCTTATTTGGAGGGAGTCGGTCATATCATTTCTGGTCTTGAGGAAGAAATGAAAAAGATGTCAACGGGGGAGAAAAAAAGAATCAACGTAGAAGCAGAAAGCGCTTACGGTTTGAAGGATCCGGATTTGATCTTTGACGTTCCAAGATCTCAGTTTCCTCCAAACGAAGATCTGCAAGTCGGAATGATGTTTCAAACGGACGAACCGGACAAAGTTTTTACGATCACTGAACTCCAAGACGAATCAGTAATTGTTGACGGAAACCACCCTCTTGCGGGAATCAATCTTGTATTCGACGTCGAACTCACCGAAATCAGAGAAGCGACGGACGAAGAAGTTTCTCATGGACACGTTCACGGAGAAGGTGGACATCACCACCACTAAGAGATCATTCTCCGCCATTTCATGTCCTGGAAGGAAGACTTAAATTCAGCTCAATTGGAAGCTGTCCTCACCCAGGACGGACCGGTGCTCGTTCTCGCGGGGGCCGGAACCGGCAAAACAAAAACGATCATAAGCCGACTTGCACAGTTGGTTTCTTCGGGAACTCCCGCTTCTTCCATCCTACTTCTTACGTTTACGCGCAAAGCATCGAGAGAAATGATTCTCAGAGCTTCTTCCTTAGGAGACGCACGTTGCAGTGAAGTCCAAGGAGGAACGTTTCATTCTTTTTGCAGTTCGGTATTGAGAAGATTTGCTCCCGTTCTCGGCATTTCCGCCGATTTTACGATCTTGGATGAATCGGATTCCTTGGATGTGTTCCAATTTCTGAGAAACGAAAGAGACTTTGGAAAAACAAAAACCCGCTTTCCCTCCAACGAAACCCTTTTTGGAATCCACAGTGAAATTCAAAATACGGGAAGAATTCTCGCTGATATATTAGAAAAGGATTACCCTTCCTTCTTACAAAGATCCAAGGACATCATACAAATCTTCGAAGATTATAAAGTTTATAAAAGGGAAAGAGCACTTTTGGATTACGACGATCTGCTGTTTTTTACTCGCGATCTGCTCGCCAATCATTCGGGGGTGCGTTCGGCTCTTTCGCAAAAGTATCGTTATGTTATGATCGACGAATTCCAGGATACGAATAAGATTCAAGCTCATATTGCCTGTCTTCTCGCTGCGGAACACGGAAATCTTATGGTAGTCGGGGACGACGCTCAGTGTATTTATACGTTCCGAGGAGCGACCGTTCGTGGAATCCTAGACTTCCCCAAAATTTTTGAAAATACAAAGACCGTCTTTTTAGAAAAAAATTACAGAAGTACTCCGGCAATTCTCAATCTTGCGAACTCCGTGCTTCAAAACTTCACCGAAAAATACGATAAATTCTTATTTACCGACAACGAAAACGGACCACAACCTTCCGTACTTCAATTTACGGACGAACTCGAAGAAGCGGAAGGAATCTCTGAAATTCTTCTGCAAAAAAAAGAGGAAGGAATTCCATTCCATAAGATGGGCGTTCTTTTTCGAGCTGGATGGAATTCGAATCAACTCGAACTCGTATTAGCAAAACGAAATATACCGTTTACGAAATTCGGCGGAAGAAAATTTATCGAAACCGCTCATATCAAAGATCTACTTTCCTTTTTAAAACTTCTGATCAATCCTCTCGACTCGGTCTCTTGGCTTCGGGTTTTGAAATTGATTCCGGGAATTGGAAATGCAAAGTCGAACGAGATTTTGGAGAAAATTCGCAAGGCTTCCGGAAAAATGGAAACGTTGAATGAGGAAACAAATCCGAATTTTCAAAAATTTCTTTCCCCGCTTTTCCACCTTTATCAAAAGCACACGGAATCAAAATCGGAAGTCAAAACGATCACTTCGGATTTTATCGATTACTACAGAGTTCTTTTGGAAAAAAATTATGACGATTCGAAACGAAGATCGGAGGATCTGGATTCCGTGCTCGGCTTTTCTTTAAAATATTCCTCTTTATCTGATTTCCTTTCGGATCTGACTATGGATCACGCGGCATTGAGTTTGGAAAAGATCAATCCCGATAACGCGGAAACAGATCTTTTAAATCTTTCCACCGTTCATTCGGCAAAGGGATTGGAATTTGATCTCGTATTTGTTCTAAACGCAACCGAAGGTTCTTTCCCTTCCAGTCGAAATACGGATGTCGAAGAAGAAAGAAGACTTTTTTATGTAGCGATCACACGCGCGAGAAAGGAACTTTATCTCACAAGACCTTCCCTAGCCCAGTCCAGATCCGGACCTTACTATACAAAGTTGTCTCGTTTTTTAACCGAAATTCCTTCTCCGGAAAAAGTCTTCGAGCTCAGACTTGTCTCCGCAAAACCGGTTCCCAAAACGGAACCTGGTGCGAGCGCCGGCTCCGCCGGCGGAACGAATTCTTCCGAGTCTTTCTCCAGGATTCAGAACTATTTCGGAAGTTAGTCGATGATTTTAGCCTACGAAAAACAGAAATCAAAAACAACTTCGGACAAAATTCAATCTTTTCTGGAAGACAAAGTATTCGAGTTTCTGAATGTACGAGGTGGTAGAATTCTTCTAGGGAAAACGGTTCGTTATAAATTTTATCCCTATACAAACTTGGGAAGTGCGATCCGGATTTCCTCCGGCGTTTTGGAATTTAAAATTCATTCTTCTTATCGGGAATCGGATTCTCTGGAAGCGGTCGTAGAGCTGCTTCTTTGCAAACTCCTCAAACTTCCGATTCCGAAAGCTATTTCGGAGCGCGTCCAAAAATTTTACGAACTTCATTCCAAACTAAAATCGGTAACAAACAAACGAAAAAAAAGAATCGAATCCTCCGAGTCTAAAAATGCGGTTCTTAAGGAGATTCTTTCGAGAATCAACGAAAAATTTCTCGGAATCGATCTTTCGGATATAGAAATTTATTGGGGAAAAGGAAGTTCAAAAACGAGGCTGGGTCATTTTGACCCCGCGCACAGAATGATCGTCATCAATCCGATCCTCGGAAGACAGGTCGTTCCTATCTTCGTATTGGAATACATCGTCTTTCACGAACTTCTTCATGTTCACATCCCGGCAACGAGGAAGAACGGTAAAAACGTGATCCATGGAAGGGAATTTCGCGCATTAGAAAGGAAATATCCGGACTACCTTAGGGCCAACCGTTGGTTAAAATCCAAATACCATCAGTCCATAAATCTCTAATTTTTGAAAATTGAATGTTTACAAGCTTAGAATCCGGTGTAAAATTTGGCTCTTAACTTAGGTTGATGGGAGAAAGAAATGCATCCAAAAGTATTTGAAACGCTTTATGTTCGTAAGAATTATATCGATGAAGAGTTGCGAAGCCATTTGAAAGAGATGCAAGGCCTAAACTACCGCTCCTTAAATGAATACGATCGCGGTGTTTACGACGGTTATGTGCAGGCGATCACGGAAATTCTTAAAAAGATAGAAAAGAAATTTTTGCAGGCAGGTTGATTTGTTTCGAATTTTAGTTTTAGGGTCGGGAGCCATCGCAGGGCTGTACGCCGGCAAACTCAAACAAGCGGGTTGTTGTGTCGATTTTTGGGTTCGAAAAAACGCGTTCGAACTCGAAGAAAGAGGTTTTCAGATTCAGAGTCATTGGGGTGACTTCGAATACCAGCCGAACCTGGTCTTTGAGGAAGTTCCCAAAAATTTAGAAGATTACGATCTCATTCTCAACTGCCTCAAATGTTTACCTGAAATTCGTTTGGAGACAATTTTAGGAATCCGGATTCCAGAAAACATTCCGATCTTACTTTTACAGAATGGAATCGGAATCGAAGAACCGATCACCCAGCTCTATCCGAAGAATGAAATTTTGAGCGGGCTTGCATTTGTATGCGCAAACCGCTTAGACGGCGGTAAAATTCACCATTTGGACTATGGAGATCTCACAATTGGCTCTTGGAATCGCAATCCTTCTTCTTCACTCATGAATCAGCTCGTAAAACTTTTTGAAACAGGAGGAGTTCCCACACAAGGGACGGACACGATCCGTCAAGCACGGTGGAAAAAACTTCTTTGGAACGCACCCTTCAATCCGATCAGCGTCCTCTCGGGAGGAAAGAACACTTCACAGATTCTTTCCGAACCGACCGGTCGTTCTCTCGTAATCGAGGTCATGCGCGAAGTTCAAAAACTCTCCGAGTTGGATGGAGCCTCGGTTCCCTTGGAACAAATCGAAACTTTTATCGAAATGACGGAATCGATGAAACCATACAAAACGAGTATGTTATTGGATTTTGAAGCGGGAAGACCGATGGAGATCGACGCTATCCTTGGAAACGCTCTGAAAATCGGAGAAAAGTTTCGGTTCAAAACTCCGCATATTTCAACCCTCTACGCGCTTCTAAAACTCAAAAGTCATTCAAAGTGAATTCAAAAGTTTTTTGATTCCCATTTCCAATCCGTCCAACGAAAGAAAATACATCGGAATTTGTTTTCCGATCTCTTGGATCGTGGGTGCATCCCAATATTTTTTCGGCTCCGGGTTCAACCAGATTGAATCCTTAAAATGCCTTCGAATTCTTTTTAAGGAATCAAGTCCGGATTCCGGGTTTTCCGGAAGTCTAAAATCCATTCGAAACCGGCTGTGATAGAATCCGTATGTAGAATCCAAGAGTTCATACGGAGCCATATACGCGTCTCCGATGATGATCAACTTCGTATCGTCACTGTGTTTTTTAAAAACCCTTTGAAGCGAAAGCGGGGTTCGCATGTTTGCTTTCGGATAAACCGCATCGTAGATGATATTGTGAAAGTAGTAGTAGTGAAATTCCTTGAAATGATTGATCTGATGACTCGCTGAAAAAAGTTTATTCACCCGTTCCGCGTGCGATGTCATACTTCCACCCGTGTCCATCAAAAGCAAAACCTTGAGACCGTTCTTGCGAGAACGTTCAAACTCGAGATGAATATCTCCGGCATTCCTGCACGTAGAATCGATCGTTTTGGGAAGATGAAACTCCGAAACCCCTTCCTTTCGAAAATTCCTAAGTTTTTTGAGCGCTGTTTTGATCTGGCGAACGTCGAGCTGTTCGTCCGTTCTGTATTCTTTATAACGTCTTTCTAATGCTTGGAAAACTGCGGATCGGTTTCCTCCTTCTCCCCCAACCCTCACCCCTTCCGGATTAGAGCCGCTGTGACCGAAAGGCGAAGAACCTCCGGTTCCCACCCATTTGGATCCGCCGTGATGTTCCTCCTTTTGTTCTTCGAGTCGTTTTTTCAATTCTTCCAAAAGACGTTCGGGAGGAATGAGGGAAGCCGGGGGTGGACCGTTAGGATTTTCAAAGATTCGATTCAGCCAATCCAAAAGTTCTTGTTTGAACTCCGGACGCAAAGCTCCTTTCTCCCCAAAAATTTCGGAGAAAACCAGATCAAAGGCGTCGAAGTGTTTGATGTCCTTTACCATGCAGGTTCTGGAAAAACGGTAGAGCTCGTCCACGGTAATCCAGGCTTTTTGATTCGTGGTATAGTGATCGACCACCTTCAAAAAATCCAGGAACTCTCCCGTCGTTACCGGAATTCCTTGGCTTTTTAGTCTGTAAAAGAAAGGAATGAACATTCTTAATTCCTAAATAACTTCAAATCCTCTTCATTTTTAATCAGGGCGCCTAAGAATGGAATTCGAACCTCGTCTTTTAAAGCGGCTCCTTGGTGAACCAAAATCTGAATCCAATCCAGAAGTTCGCTCGTCCCCGGTTTTTTCTTTAAGTCGTCCATTCTCCGGATCAGATAGAACATCTCAAGGGCTTTGATCAAAAGAGTATGTGCCACTCCCGGATAATGAGAAAGAATGATCTTCTTCATAAATTCCGGATCCGGAAATTCTATATAATGAAAAATACATCTTCTTAAGAAAGCGGCCGGAAGTTCTTTTTCGTTATTGGAGGTTATGATCGTTAGAGGACGTTGTTTTGCCTGAACCCTTTTTTGGATTTCCGGAATGAAGAATTCCATTCGATCCAATTCCAAAAGAAGATCGTTTGGAAATTCGATGTCAGCCTTATCGATTTCATCGATCAGAACGATGGATTTTTGATCCGAGTCAAAGGCTTCGCCTAACGATCCCAAACGAATATAGTTTTCGATGTTCTTCACTTTTTCGGAATCTTCAGCGAAACGGGAGTCGTTCAGACGGGAGACCGCGTCGTAAAAATACAAACCCTCCTTAGCCTGTGTAATCGATTTGATATGCCAGGTGTGGATCGGTAGTTTTCTATGTTTGGCTAAGTATTCAGCGAGGAGCGATTTTCCGGTTCCAGGTTCTCCCTTTAAGAGCAAAGGTCGAGATGTGATCTCCGCCATAAGAATTGCTTCTTCGAGAGAAGGAGAAAGTAAGTATGTGTCTATCAATGGATTCATAAGAAGTCTTGGATTGATTCTAACGCCGAGGTCCGGTTCGGCAAGAGAAAAACCGCTCCTCTATCTGACTTCAAAAATCACGCTGTCGATGATCTTGCCGGTTCGATCCCGAAGCGAAAGAATGTGAAATCCTTTTTCCGGTTTCCAAAAAGTCTCCTTCTCGTGGGATTCTTTGAGATTTTTCCCATCCAAGATCCACTCAAATCCGTTTTCAAAAACCGAAGCGCTAAACCGAAGTTTCTGTCTTCCATCGGGAATATCCGGATCGACCGCAAAGATTGTTTCATTTCCGGGAACTAAAATTTTGGGAATCGGTTGAGAATCCGCTGCGATTCTTATCGGAATTTCGTTTTGAACCTTCAAAGGATGATTCCAATGCTCTTCCTCTCTTTCCTGTAAAAGATGAATGACCGCATTCCAAATTGGAGCCGCCCCTGTCACACCGCTCACGTCCCACATCGGACTTCCGTCCATATTCCCGACCCAGACCCCCACGGTAAATTTTTTAGAATATCCGATACACCAGTTGTCTCGCATATCCTGGGAGGTTCCCGTTTTTACGGCGGTGAAAAAACGAGTACTGAGATGATTGTTTAAACCGAAAGAAAGAGATCGATACTCTCGATTGGATAAAATTTCGTCTAACGTATTGGAAACTTCTTTGGAATAAATTTTAGTCCATAAATTCCCTTCTTCAAAATTTTCATGAACGGTTTGTTTCGCGACGGAAGGAACCAGAGTCGTCTGGGAAAACATTCCTCCATTTGCGAGGGTCCGATAAGCGTTTGTTAATTCCAAAAGAGTCACGTCAGCGGTTCCGAGCGCGAGAGAACTTCCGTAAAAATCGGATCGTTCCATGTTTTGAATTCCGAGTTCCTGCAACCTTTGAACAAACGTAGAAACTCCTACAAGATCCAAAACGTGAATCGCCGGAATGTTTAAAGAAGAGGCCAACGCAAACTTCGCCTCCACTTTACCGTGATAAGCATCGCTGTAATTGGAAGGTCTATAAATTCCGGAAACAGCGTTCCATTCCGAAGGACTGTCTTCCAAAATAGAGTTCGGTTTTAACAAATTTTTCTCGAACGCAAGCGCATATAAAAACGGTTTGAGTGTGGAACCCGCTTGTCTTCTGGATTGAATCGCGTCCACGTAAAAGGTTCGGCTCTCCGGAAGATTTCCGACATAAGCCAGGATCGCCCCGGAGGCGTTATCCAAAACCACGATTCCGGTTTCAGCAACATTCTGTTTTTTAAGTCCGTCTAAAATATTTTTCGCAAGTTCTGTGACCTTCCATTGAAGATCAAAGTCGATCGTAGTTTTTTGCCTTCCGTTTTTTTCCAAAAAACTTAGGTTTTCACGAAAGAATTTTTGCGCCGCGTGATACGCGATTCCTCCCGTGGAGGAAAGTCCCGTCGGTTTGGAAACGGCAACCTTGGCGTTTTTTTCAAAAGAAAAACAGAGATCTTCTCTTTGGATTTTTTTTGCAAGAATACAACTGCGTCTACTCAAAACGTCAGCGCCGGCTCCGGGAAACGGAAGCATGGACACAAGAAGAATCGATTCTGTGTCGCTTAACGCAGAAGGTTCTTTGTGAAAGAGTCCACGACTCGCGGAACGAAGACCCCTCAGTTCTCCCCGAAATTGTGCGAGGTTTAAATACGCGGTAAGAATTTCATTCTTCTTCCATGTTTCTTCCATCTTTTTCGCAAATTGAATCTGGTTCCATTTGTCGAAAAGGCTCCTTCTTCCCGGCTTGGTTTTGAGAAAAATTCCGGCGAGCTGCATGGAAAGTGTACTAGCCCCTCGTTTGGAATCTCCAGACATACGATCCCGAACCGCTCCCAGAATTGCGATCGAGTCCACCCCCGAATGTTCAAAGAATCGTTTGTCTTCCTGAAGCAACAGAGCCAGAAACAAGGTTTCTGGGATCTCCCCCTCTTCCACCCAGGCAAGTTTTCTTTCTTTTACATCGAACCGAATCGTCTGTAAAAATCTTCCGTGAACGTCCAAAAGGGTTCCGTCGGACGTTTTATAGGAATTTCGAACCTCGCCATAAGTAGGGATTTCCTCCGAAAAAAGAACATTCGAATACAAGAATATACTGATGCAGTAAAATATCAGAAAATTCTTGCGAAACATTCTTACCTAGTCCTTGTTGACGGTTTGATCCGCGTTCGGAACTTCTGCGAACTGATCCGGAAGATACATGGCCTCGACACGCGTCGAAGGAAGTATAAATTTCCCGGTTTGGTTGATGCGATAGACGTATTCCAAAGTCACACTTCCTGCCGGTAAATATTCAAAGTAAGCGGTATAACCTTCCCACTTTCTTTCCACAAACGTAGGGGACGACCACCAATCTCCGTCGGTTGCGATTTCACTTCCCGATTTGGAATCATTTCCCAAACCGGAACCTAAGATACTCGCACCCGCAGGAATCGGATCCTTAATCGCGACCCAAGAAAGGGTCGATTCCGTATGAATTTTCAGACGAACTCTGACGAGGTCCCCTTCTTTGAAGTTGGATTTTTTACTTCCGGATTCATCCAAAATTTCCTTATCCAGTCGCATTCCACTTTCCAGTTTTTCTTTGAGAGGAAGAGCCGCCTTTGTATGAATTACAACATACGGTTTTCCGTTTCCGTTTTGTACAAACTCAAGATTCTGAGTCGTCTTTGGCATCGGAAGCGATAGAGTCGCGGGTTCTTTTTTATTCTTCCATTCCAATGTGTTCGATTGATTTTCCAAGGAGACGGTTGTCGTTCCGTCCACCGAATCTCTTTCGAACTGTTTAGAAAAAGTCTGAAACGCAAGAACGCCTAACGCGTTCGCCGTGGTGATATCCCAACTTCCTTTTTTTTGTCTCGTGATCGCACCTCGAATCATTCGAGGAAGATCTTCTTTCCATGAAGGATCTTTGACGACGGAAAGAATCGTTCTCATCACTGTGGAATCGTTCGAAGACAAAAGCCACCAAAGACCGGACTCATCCACGAAGTTATAAGAGGTTCCTTGGATCCGAAATCTGGACTTCAAAAGAACGTCGATCGCAGGAATTTGATTCTTAAACGAATTGGAACGGGAATAGATATTTCTCAGGCTGATCAAAATATCGGAAGGAAGAATTTTCGGATCAGTTTGTATGGCACGAATACTTTCATCGCTCGGACCTACGAAACGCGAAATTGCATCGAGGACGATGATTTTTTTAAGTCTTGTATCCGTGTTGGAAACATAGCTGCTTCTAAAAATCAAATCCTTGCTGTAACGATTCAGAGCCTCGATCAAAGTTTCCCTCGTCGCGTCCGGAATTTTATATCCGGATTCCGAAGAAAGAATCAAAAGATAAGCCGTCAAAATTTCGCTTCCATATAAGGACGAAGGAAAAAACTTGAGGAGCCCATCTCCGTCCATATAGGAACTGAGTTGATCCATGATCTGATCCCAATCTTTCTGAGATCCGGCTGCGATGGACTTGGAAAGTTTTTGTTCGAGACAAGAATACGGATAACGACTCATCGCTTCCCTCGCGGAAAAAATCGCTCCTCCCGTAAGCGAAGCCTTTAGGCTAATCTCCAACTCTCCACTTCCCGCTATGGCTTCCTGATTTTCTTGAATCGGAACGCTTAACTTTCCTGTTTCCACTTGGACAAATGTGGATTGTAAAACTCGAACCGGTACAGACTCGCCGACCCTCTGACGAAAACGAACCGTATCGGTAAAACTTCCTCCGTTTTCTTTTGTGAGAAACTCGTAGACGATTTCATTCTTCTTTGTAGGAATTCCAAGCTCCCATTGAACCACGGTGGATTCTCCCGCAGGCAGTTTGAGATTTTTTGTTTCCAATCCGAGATCCGGAGAAGTTTTCGGTGTGATCGATAAATCCATCGTACGATCCGTTGTGTTCTTGATCGTAAGCCCGCTCTGAACACGATCCTTCTCTCTGGCAAACGGCGCGATAGACGGATATACAAGAAGATCTCTCGTCGTCTGGATCTGAGTCGAAGCAGAACCGAACTTATCTTTTCCGGAATGAACAATGGCTACGATCTTAAACGAAGTCAAAGAGTCGTTTAGCGGAACTTCGACTTCCAATTTTCCATTCTCGTCGGGTTTGAGATCGGCCTTCCAATAAAGAAGCGTATCAAAAAGTTCTCTTGTAGTAGCTCCACCGCCTCCACCTCCCGGAGGAAGACTTTTTAAACCGAAATGCCTTCTTCCGATTACCTGTAGCTGTGCCGTGGAAGTTTCCACCGAGTTTCCTCTTTCCTTCATCATCGCTCGTAGCAAATCCCAAGTATCGTTCGACTTCAGTTCCAACAAACCTTGGTCAACGGCGGCTAACATGATTCTTGAATCTTTTTTGACTTGGGCAGAAGGATGTTCGATCTGAATTTTGACCTTAGCCTTTTGTCTGGTTCCGTAAACCGTTTTGTCGGTTTCCACTCGAACCGGAACCTCGAAGGGTTTCCATCCGACTCGGATCTGGGCGAGCCCGAGACGAAAGGACGGTCTTGCTAAATCGACAAGGGCGGTCTCCTTTGGATTGTCCACTCTTCCGCGAATCGCAAGCACCGATACAAACACGTTAGGCGCGTAAGAATTCTCCACCGGAATTTCGAGAACGGGCTCTTTACCGCTTAAAACTTTCGTAAAAGAAGTCAGAATCCCTTCTCTTTCCACCGTAACCAAAGCCGTCGCCTCCCGGAAAGGCATACGGACTTGGAACCTTGCCTTTTCTCCGGCTTGGTATTCTTTCTTTTCCGGAAGAAGATCCATTCGATCGTGATCGCTCGCGGCAAACCAAAGGTCTTCCTTTCCCGTTATCCAAACCGAAGAATTTGCTTTTACATCTTCTCCAGACAAAGAAGCTTCAAAGTAAATTTCTCCCGTTTCTTTGACCGAGCCGTTACAAAACAAAAATCCTTTTGTATTGGTTTTCCCGGAACAAAACTCTCCGATTTCTTTGATCTCGTATCTGTGATCGTAACTGTAAAATCCTCCGACGAGTCTCTTACGATTGGAATAGTATTTTTTTGTAAAAGCTTTTACCGTGACCTTCTTTCCTTCGACAGGGATTCCTTTGAGATCAAGAACCGCAACTTTAAACTTCACCGCGTCTTGTACGGCCGCCCAACCTTCGGGAGCGATTCCTATATGAAATTCCGAAGGATAAATCGGAAAGGAACGAAACGCACTCTGGATCTCGCCGTTCGGATCTCTGTATTCCAACTCTGCTTCGAGTCTTTGTGGTGAATCGGATTCCGGAATCGACTTTACGTTTGTATCAAAGAAACCTTTTCCGTCCAAGGTAAGTTGAGTTTTTGTAAAACCGGCGTTTTGTATTTCACCTTCCTCTTCGGATCTCTGCGTCACCCTACCGTTGCTAAACGAAAATTCGGAATAATTCGAAAAAGAAACTCCTCCTCCCGGAAGGACGCGGGTTCTTAGAAGGACAGGGATTTTACCGGCTCCACCGCCCGAAAGATAACGTATGTTTCCGGTGATACCGATTTTGGAAGGAGCGATATTGGAGCCGCTCGTCTGAAAATCCGCTTTCATCAAAGGAATTCTGAATTCTTCAACTCGAAATTCTCCGATGGAAACTTGACCTTCGTGATTTTTTCCGCTGAATTCATTTAACAAAACTCGATAGACTCCAAGATTTGCTTCTTTAGGAATTTTAAACTGAATCGCGCTCGTTCCTTCCGGATTCCATTTTAAAGAAATGGAATATTCCTTTTCGGTTCCGGAATGGATGATTTTTACGGAGTTCGGATATTCGCTCGCGCCCGGGATTTCAAAACCGTTGGATCTTTTAGCCCTCGAAACGATCTTCATCGAGACCGTTTCGCCGGCGCGAAAAAGAGTTCGATCCATCACGGGGTGAAAGAGAACGTTACTCGCTCCATAATCCCCCGGAAGATTGAATCTCCAGTTCTCGATTCCGTTTTGCCAGCGTGAATGACTGAACGTAAAGTCGTCTTCGGAGGCGGCGGTCAAAAAAAGACCATTTTCATAAGCCTTCCAAGAACAATAAGGAACCGAACTTTTTGTGGGAAGCCCTTTGATGATCAACGTTCCGGAAGGACCCGTTTTTCCGGTATAAACCTTTTCATTCTTACAATTGAAAATTTGGACGTCGGCGTTCGGAACCGGCTTAGCGTCGTTGAGTCTTGTCACCCAAACGAGAGAGGATTCTCTTCCCCATTTAAAATGAATCGAAAGATTGGTGACGAGCGCACCCGTACGGACGTAAAACGGTTGATTCTTTCCTAATAAAGAATTTCCTAATACGTCCGATTTCATTTCCACGACGTGAAAGCCGGGAGATTTGAGAGGAATTCCAACCACTTCAAAACGTCGGACTCCCTGTTTGGATTGAAGTTTGATTTCGTTGGTTCCCGGAGGGAGTTGATTTCGACTCGGATCGAAAATGGAATCCTTATGATCCAATGATTCTAATATTTTTAAATATTGAACGATTTCCGAAATTTGTCCAACACCGAGAATGACTTCCTTACCCGTAAACTGTTTCGGTGGAGTTTGATTTTTTTCTTCCTTTCCGGTAGCCCAGTTGAGAATTTCTTTTCCCTTTTCTTTCAACTTATCAAACTGCTGTTGAACAATTTCTTTTGTGTCCGGACTTGTCTTTACTTGATAAAGCCGAACCGGATTCTCCGCTTCCAGATTTCGAATCGTGACAGGAAGGACTGCTTCTGGATAACGTTCCAAAATTCCAAATCTCGCGGCAAATTTCAAAAGAGGCGGATAATCATCCGTGGAAACCGTAAGAGGAAAAGAGGATTGATTGGCGAGACTTCTTCCCGCGTCGTCTTTGATTCCGGATGGAAGAAGAATCTGAAACTTCGCTTTGGGAGAAAGCGGAGTCGGAAAACTCACTCCATAGTCGTAGTTTCCTTCCTCGGAAGAAACCTTTGCAGGAATCAACTTTCCGTCCGATGTTTGCAGTTGAATCTTTCGCAAGAGTTCCACGGAAACGGGTGCGCTAAAATTTACGGTCAGAGGTAAAGAAGGAATACATGCGGCCTTTGCGTTGACACGATCGCAGCTGAACTCCGCAAGGAATGCTTTACGAACCGTGAAACCCACTTTTCTCGTGGAAGTTCTCGCGACACCCGATTTGGATTTGAGTCCTTGTTCTAAAACCAACTGGATATTTTTTCCGCTGGGAAACTTTTGATCTGCTTTGATAAGAACCGTTCTTTCTTCTTTGCCTTCTCTGTAGTTGGCTTTGAGAAGTTCTTTCTCCAAGGATCCGGTGATTCGACTAAATCCGATCTTGTCTCGAATTCCTTCTGTGACAAAATAGAGATGATCGCTCGCAGAAGAAAGATCCATTTCGGAATCCAGATCCAGAATAAAAATCTGATCCTCGTCTATGATCCCGCCTTCGTACGGAGAGGAGGAATCGAGTTCAGGTCCTCCTGTGTGAAATGAAAATTTTTCTCCATCCGTGAGATAAGTTCCCGAAACCGATTTTACTTTTTTGGTTTCAAAACTGCATTCCACTCCACCAGGAAGTGGAGATGGAAATTCCAAAACCCAATTCTTATCATCCACCCAACGTTCGATTCCTTTCACCGGACAACGGATTTCAAAAGGATACAAAGAAAATTTCGGATTTCCAAGAGGAATCATCGATTCCGAAAATCGGGCTCTTACTTGAGAAGGTTTTTTGACTTCGCCGGTCGGGTTGAATTCGATTCGAACCTGAGCGCTCAGACTTGTGGCAAATAAAAAGAGAATAAGGAAATAATTTTTAGATACGAATTTAGGAACTGCAAAAGAACTCAAGGTTTTCTCCCGAATCGATGTTTGTTTCGGAAAGAAAACCTCGACGTGAAAGGATGTGCAAGCGAAAACTCGAACTAACCCGCGATGCTCGCTTCCCGAATTAAAATATCGGGAATTTTTATGGAAGAATAAGAATCATTGTACTCATTTGAAATTCCTTCGATAGCAAAAAGAAGATCAAAAAAATTCAGGTTCATTGTTATACGATCCACAGGATGAACGGGCATTCCATTTTTGTAATAGAATCCTTGCACCCCGATCGAAATTTCTCCCGATACCGCGCTACAACCCGAACCGCCTTCCAATTTCAAAACGTAGATACATTCCGGATAACGGGAAAGTAAGTCTTCAAGGGATTCTTTCCCTTTCGGGACAACGTAATTGGTAAATGAAGTTCCCACGCGTCCGCCGTAAGAGCGAACCGCGTTGCCTGTGGAACTCACTCCGGCTTTTTTTGCGGATTCTAAGTTATAAAGATATGTCTGAAGAATTCCGTTTTCGATAATCGCTTTTTTGCGTGTCAAAACTCCTTCTGCGTCTAAAAGTCTCGAACCGGGATAATCCACGATATGCGGATCACAGAATACGTTCCAAATCGGAGAGGCGACCGGAGCACCGATTTTTCCCTCCAGACGGGAAAGACCTTTCTGAACGTTGTCCGCAGAAAACGGAGAAGAAAACATTCCAAAAATCTGAGGACTGACCCGATTGGAAAGAACGATCGGATAATTTCCACTCTTGACCGGCTCCGCTCCCAAAAGAGAAAGGGAACGTTCGGTCGCAGTGGATACGATCTTTTCGGGTTGGATTTTATCTATGTCCAATCCGGACTTCGTATAACCGCCCATCTTTTTGGATTTACCGTCGGTTGCGACTAACGCAACTCCCGCGGAGATCAGATTCGATTTTTCGCTGTGAAAAAGTCCTTTCGAATTTGCTAATATAAATCGGTTCCAGGTTTTTCCCGCGTAAGAATACGGAACGTTCTCGATCCTTTCATCGGCCGACCATGCGAGTTCGTCCAGTTTTTCTCCGGTGGATTTTAACCACTCAAAACCCAGGGATTCCAAAGATTCTTCGTAAGAACGAATCGGAATTTTCGGAAGTTCGGTTTGTCCGGGAAGATCGATGTCCAAAGGATCCGATATCTTTGCCTGGGCGATTGCGTCTTCGACCATCTGAGACAAGGCTTCTTCGGAAAGTTTTTCGCTGTAGGAATAACCTGGTTTTCCGTCTTGGATCAGACGAATTCCAATTCCTCTCGAATTGGAAAGTTCTGTGTTACTCACTCTCTTTTTAAAAAGTTCGATTCCAACGTCCTTGGATTCCGAACCGACGAGATCGTACTGATCGAGACCTTTTTGTTTACAAACGCCTAACACGTATTCAACGGATTGATCCAAGTCCATCAACGTCCTCCCACGAGAATTTCATCCACTTTGAGAGTCGGTTGACCGACCGTTACGGGAACTGAACCGGAAGCGGCTCCGCACATCCCTGCCGCGAGTTCCAAATCGTTTCCTACCATACTGATCTTAGGAAGAATTTCGTCGCCTTTTCCGATCAGAGTCGCCCCTCTCACCGGTTCCGCGATCTTGCCGTTTCGGATAACGTATCCTTCTTCGACCGAAAAATTAAATTCTCCGGTGGAAGGATTTACCGAACCTCCGCCCATCTTTTTGGCAAAGAGTCCGTATTCTACTCCCGTGAGCATATCCTCGAAGGAATCCTTTCCTGCGGCGATGTATGTATTTCTCATTCTCGAAACCGGAGCATACATATAACTTTCTCTACGTCCGCTTCCGGTTCTTGCGACTCCGACTTCCTCGGCTCCGATTCGATCGGAAAGATAATTTTTAAGAATTCCATTCTCGATGAGAACTGTCTTCTGAGGAGCCATTCCTTCGTCGTCCACGGAAATACTTCCCCAAGAATCGGGAATGGTTCCGTCGTCGATCGCTGTCAGACATGCTTGGGCGATGGGTTGTCCCAACTTGTCCACAAAGGGAGAAGACTTTTTACGAATGGCTTCCGTTTCCAGAGGATGTCCGCAGGCTTCGTGAAAGATCACTCCTCCGAATCCGTTGCCCATCACGACCGGCATTTTTTTTCCTTCGATATAACCGGCGGATAACATCATCAAAGCCCTTTCCGCGGCCGTTTTGGAAAGTTGCTCGATGGGAAGACTTGCAAAAAACTCAAAACCCTTTCTGGCTCCCGGATTTTCCGATGCCACAAAACGTTCTCCTTCTTTCTCGGCCGCGACGTTGATGCTAAATCTGCTTCTCACCCTTAGGTCTTCTAAGGCCAAACCTTCCGAGTTGTAGATTCCGATCTTGGAAACGGAATCGGATGCGGAAGCGCTGACCTGAACGATATGCAAAGACGTAGCTCTTGCGGTTTGATCCGCTCTATAAAGAATTTCTAATTTTTGATCCGGTGAAATTTTTCTAGGATCGGTGATCTGCGCTGGAAAAGATGGGGTTTTAAGATCTCCTCGAAACACAAGGGCTTGTCCTTTTCCTTTTGCGGCTCCTCTGGAATCGGCGAGAAGGTCTATGAGAGAAATGAGATGTTCCGGATCTTCGTTGTTCGTATGTGCGTAGAGGACGTCGGTTCCATAGATCAAACGGATTCCGATTCCGTAGTCGATCCCCGCGAAACTCTGTTCTATCTTACGATCTCTCAAACTTACCGAGGAGGATCTGGTTTCTTCTTCAAATATTTCGACGAAATCTGCTTTTCTGGAAAGGCCTGCTTCCAGGATCAGGTGGGCTTTGTTTGTCTGCATTCTATCCTGTTAGACTCCGGATTGTTCCGGAGTCTTTTCAAATTCTACTTATGGCTTCTTGATTTTTTCTCTGTATTTGATGGCGTGTGCGGTCGCCTTCCATTTGATTCGATTCCAGACGACGAGAAGGATGCTGGTTTCCTGCACTTCAAAACGATAGTTGATGATTTCATCTCCACCCATCGCCTTGGACTTGTCCAACAATTCTTTATAACCCGTTTCTCCCGTGACCCAGAGCATCAACCAAGAAGTATAAACTCCTTCGGTTTCCACGGTTCCGAGGATCTGAAAATCCTCGGAATTGATCAGATATTGTGTGTAGTTAGTTCCCAGTCCCGGAACTCGAATGTCACGGTAAATACAACCGCTCAGTAAGAATGAAATCATTCCCAAAAGTAGAATGTTTTTTAGTTTCAAAATTCTCATATCCTTTCCTCCAAATTTTAACTCAAACTCAAAATACATTAAAGATTCTGCATAGATTCCGTTCCAGGGAGTTTTCCCTGCAAGGCCAAACGAATATAGTCCACACCTTTCAGATCGTCCGTATAACGTGGAATCAGATGAAAGTGCATGTGAGGCACTATTTCCGAAACCGTGACCGTATAAATTTTAACGGGAGAATGATTTTGATAGATCCATTTTGTCGCGAACTCGAGGGCCTTTCCGAAATCGGCAAAAGCTTCACCATTCCATTCTTGATAAGAAGTCCAGTGAGAGGCGGGTTCGAGATAGAGATATCCCTGGAGTCCCTTTTCTTTTTCGGAATGACGAACGGAGAATGTTCCGAATCGTGCGAGGATTTCCGGTTTTTCGCCGGACTGATAGACTTGGCAAATCGAACAATCAATCATAATTCAAAAACCTAAATTCGAATTCCATGAGTATCCCAAGGAATCCCGTCTTGTATAGGAGAAAAATATCTCTTGGAGAATTTGAAAAAATGATTCTCCTCTCAGGAATTCTTCTTTCCAGATAGGAAAACCCGGAAAGGATGAACATCCTCGAAATTGGATCCAAACTCCGATCGTCAAAAAAGGATTCTCCATGAAACGTTTTTATATTCTTTCTATCCTGCTTCTCTTCTGGAGTCAGACATCCTACGCGGAAACTCCGAGCTTTTCGCAAAGAATGGAATCTCTCAGACTATTTTTAGGGGATCCTACAACGGTCGAAAAGTTTTGGTTGATGGAATCGATTCCCGTTTGGAAAAAAGCGGAAGAATCCAGACTCGAACTCTACTTAAAAAAAATTCTAATTCCAAAACTCGAAAGTAAGAATTTTCCTTCCAAAGCCGTTCTGCTTGAGGAATTGAAAAAAATTCCAAATCTGGGGGGACTCAGAATTCGAAATCAAAAAACGGAACTCTTCCATCTGGTTACTTTTGGAACCGAATTTCCCAACTTTTCTCAGATTCAAACCTTTCCAGTCGGTACGTATTATGTGGATTTTTATCTCGGAAGACAAGCTGGAATTCCTTCCGTGGAATTTCCAAAAGTGGGGCTCAGCTCCGCATTCTATTATTTTTCGGAAGACGAAACCCTTCTCTATTCTCAAGAAACAAACGAATGGAAAATTGCGGAGTCTCAATCCATCGGAGAATTGAATTCTTACTTTCAGTCCAAAAGTTCTCGCTGTCAAGGTTGTGATCGTTTTCGTCTTTTGGATGGAACATTCTTTTTCTTTCCCAGTCAGACTTCGATTTCTTTTTGGACCCGTTTTGGATTGGGAGGATTCCTCGTTTTGGGTGCTCTTGTGACTACGGTTTTCTTTTTTAGAAACTTTTTGGTTCGAAATCGAGAAACGCTGCGAAAAGCTATGCAGGCCCAAAAAACTTTGGATCAGGAAAAAAAATCGATTCTTTCGAAGTAGCCTTCAAAAATTTGCTATACAAATACTTACATATATTTTAGATTTGCACTGAGAAAACCGGGTGACATAAACCCAAGTTTTCGAAAAATCTAATCAGAACCGGCATTTTTTAACCCGGATGATTTTTTTTGTCCGGTATAAGATTTATACTCAAAAAAGTGAACCGCTTCTGCACTGCAGAGCCACTGCCTGGAACCGTAAAAAGCGGAGGCAGAAAAACATGGGAGAAGGTATTATGAAGAAGACGAAAGAAGAGCCACAGAGCGTAGACGATTCTAAGAAGTTAGCCATCGAACAGGCTATGAGCCAGATTGAAAAACAATTTGGAAAAGGTGCGATCATGAAATTAGGATCGGACGCCGCGAGACAAACGGTGCAGGTGATTCCTACCGGATCTCTGGATCTGGACATCGCTCTTGGAATCGGAGGTTATCCGATCGGAAGAATCGTAGAAATCTACGGTCCGGAATCCTCCGGGAAAACCACTCTGACACTTTCTGCAATTGCCGAAGCGCAAAAACGAGGAGGCGTGGCGGCCTTCATCGATGCGGAGCACGCTCTGGATCCTTCTTATGCGAAGAAGTTAGGCGTCAACATCGACGAACTTCTGGTTTCCCAACCGGACAACGGGGAAGAGGCCTTGGAAATCTGCGAATCCCTCGTTCGAAGTAACGCGATTGATTTGATCGTGATCGACTCAGTGGCGGCTCTTGTTCCAAAAGCGGAGATCGAAGGAGATATGGGAGATTCTCACATGGGTTTACAAGCCCGTCTGATGTCCCAAGCCCTCCGAAAACTCACAGGAACCATTTCAAAATCAAAAACAGTGGTGATTTTCATCAATCAGATTCGGATGAAAATCGGAGTCATGTTCGGGTCACCGGAGACTACAACGGGCGGAAACGCGCTCAAATTCTATTGTTCGGTTCGATTGGATATCCGCAAAATCGAAACGATCAAAGAAAAAGAAGAATCGATCGGAAACAGAGTTCGTGTCAAAGTTGTCAAAAATAAGTGTGCACCGCCTTTTAAGCAGGCGGAATTTGACATAATTTTCAACGCGGGAATCAGCAGAGAGGGTTCTCTGGTTGACCTCGGTGTGAAACATGATATTATCAATAAGGCAGGAGCCTGGTATTCCTATAACACGGAAAAAATCGGGCAGGGAAAAGATGCAGCAAAAGAGTATCTGAGATCCAATCCTGAAACCGCATTCACGATCGAGAATATGGTTCGCGATCTGAACAGCCTTCCGCTCCTGGCGCAGGACAAAAAACCGCGCAAGGAGAAAGAGGAAAAATTGGAAGAGGCTGCGAGTTAAACACTGGCTTTCTTTTTAGGAACCCTTGACCGCCGGATGAGAAATCATCCGGCGTTTTTTTTAGTTACAACAGAGTCCTCCCCTTAAATTCTTTCCCTTAGTGAATCCAAAAACGTTCAGACCAATGAATCCGTTTTTGTAGAGGATTGCTTTCTTCGGCGCGAAGATAGACGAAACAAGACAAGGGAATTATGGCAGAAATTAGCATTTTAGGAGCGGGTGGTTTTACCGGTAAGGAACTTCTTTCTCTTCTTTCACACCAATCCACACACGAAGTCGTTCATATCACGAGCGACAAACTCGCGGGAAAAACTCTTTCCGAAGTTTTTCCTGAAATTCCGTTTCCAAAAAATCTGACCTTTCACAAACACGAAGACGTAGTTCCGAAAAAATCCTTAGTCGTTTTAGCCGTACCCAACGAGGTTTCAATCGAGTCCGCGCCGAAATTTTTAGACGCAGGTCATAAAGTAATCGATCTTTCCGGAGTTTATAGACTTCACAATCAAGAAATATTAGAAAAATCTTATAAACTAAAACATACAAAGTTCTCCTACGTCGATAAGGCGGTTTTTGGAATTCCTGAAATCTTCCGGGATAAACTCAAAGGGGCAGATTTTGTTTCCAATCCGGGTTGTTTTTCGACTTCGGTGATTCTTCCCGTCTTTTTGTTAAATGAACTCAGAAAAAATTTAAAACCCAGAATTATAGCCGATTCCAAATCCGGGGTTTCCGGTGCGGGTGGAAGGACCGAAGACGCCGGTTTTTCTTATACGGGAGTCTATGAAAACTTTCGGGCTTATAAGATTCTCACACACCAACACGAACCCGAGATTCAAGAATACATCTATGCAAACTCCGGTCTCAAAGAGCCGGAGGTTTTATTTGTTCCTCACCTACTGCCCGTTTTTAGAGGAATCCTTTCCACGATCTTTTTGGAATTCGAAACCGAGCCGGCCGTTGATCCGACGCAAGTTTTATTGGATTCTTCCAAAGACGAACCGTTTATCCGAATCTTAAAATCACCTGAAGAAATCGAACTTAAGAAAGTCCAAAACACGAATTTCTTAGATATCTCCTTGAGAAAAAGAGGAAACACGTTAGTCGTCGTTTCAGCCTTAGATAATCTCGTCAAAGGGGCTGCAGGACAAGCCCTTCAGAACATCAACTTGATGACGGGGACAAAAGAAACCATAGGACTTCTCCCCTAACCTCCATGGAAAAAACCAGCCTCTATCATTTAGTCAGAGACGTCGCGTCGGTTTACGCGGAGCGTCCCATGTATTGGATCCGGGAAGAAGCCGGGGAATTTCGTGGCATCTCTTACAAAGACTGGTATGAGAATCTACTCAATCTTTCGTCTTTTTTGATCGAACTTGGTCTACAAAAAGGAAACACAGCAGGACTGATCTGCGACAATCGTTACGAATGGTCTCTCTGTTCCCTTTCTTTGGTCACGATCGGTTGTGTGGACGTTCCAAGAGGTTGTGATGCTACGCTCGATGATTTGAAATACATTCTCGGTCATAGCGAAGCGAAAATTCTATTTTTAGAAAATGAAAAGGTTCTAAAAAAACTCTTAGAAGATAAGGGAAGTTTTGCAAATGTAAAAACCATTCTTCTCATCGATCCTCCATCCAAATGGAAGGATTTGGAAAGTGCTCGTAATCAACTCGGCGGAGTAAAATTTATCTTCTTAGAAGAAGCCCTTTTAGACGGCGAAAAGATTCGACTCAAAAAGGGAGACAAACCCTATCAGCAAAGAGGTGAACTCCTCGTCGGAAAAGATCTCGCCACCATCATCTACACTTCGGGTACGACCGGCGCTCCCAAAGGCGTGATGCTCAATCACAGAAGTTTTACCTGGGGAATTCATCAACTCCAAGAATTTGTTCCCGGTTCTTATCAAGACAGAACGATCGTCTTCCTTCCTCCTTGGCATATCGCCGAACGGCTTTTGGAAACAACCTTGATTTCTTGGGGCGCCTCGATGGCTTGTTCTTCGGTTCCCACGATTCCCGCAGATATGCAAAAGGTTAAACCTACGGTGCTCGTTTCGGTTCCCCGTCTTTGGGAAGGTCTTTACAAAAGAATCCATGATACGGTCCGCAAAAGTCCCCCTTTCCGACAAAACCTATTTCATTTCGCCGTACGGATCGCGGCGATTACGACAAGTCTGCAAGACACCATCCGGGATTCTTATACGACAACCGAAGTGGAAAATCCGAATCAAAAAGTTTTGGACCGATTTGTCGCGAGTATTCTTCTTTTATCGATGTATCCTCTCAAAGCCGTTTCTTATAAGATTCTTCAAAAGGTCCGGGATCTTTTCGGAGGACAAATGCGCTTCGCACTTTGTGGGGCCGGAGCTATGCCTTCTCACATTCAATTTTTCTTTCGTAGCGCCGGGATCCCGATCATCGAAACCTACGGTATGACCGAAACGACCGGGATCGGAGCGATCGGGGAATTTCCTCTTCCTAAAAACGGCGCGATCGGAGCCCCGTTACCCGGAACCGCAATCAAACTTGTGGGAGAAGACGGTAGGATCGTTACGGAACCGGGAAAAAAAGGGGTCGCTTGGCACAAAGGCCCCCACGTCACCTCCGGTTATTACAAAGAACCTGAAAAGTCCGCCAAAGCGTTGCAAGACGGTTGGTTGGATTCCGGAGATATCCTCACTTGGACTCATACGGGAGAATTAAAATTTGCGGGGCGAGCCAAGGATACGATCGTACTTTCAGGCGGTGAAAACTTAGAGCCTGCGCCGATCGAAGCCAAACTCGCGGAATCCGAATTTATCAACCAGGTCATTGTCGTCGGTCAGGATCGCAAGAATCTCGGAGTTTTGATCGTGCCTTTTTATGATCGAGTCGTCGAAGAATTTAGATCGCAAGGCAAATCCGTTCCCAAAGATCCGAACGACTGGAATTCTCATAAAGAGATCGTTCATTTTTTTAAAAGTATCGTAAAGGATAAGATATCCAGTCGTGCCGGATTCAAATCCTTTGAAAAGATCGCTCACGTTCACATTCTTCCGAAAGAATTCGAAAAGGGGAAGGAAATGACGGAAACGATGAAACTCAAACGAAACGTCGTCTTTGAACTTTACGAAAACATAATTCACTCACTCTACGCAAACGATGAAGATTGATCCGACCTCGACTCTACTCTGTTCCGCGATTTCAGACGAGTTGGATCGGTTTCAAGACTCCGGAAGTTGGAATACCTTTCTTTGTGGGATCGGAAACCTAGAAGCGGGTCTCAATCTTCAAAAACTTCTACTTCAAAAACGAAACAAGGGGCTGACTCTTCCTTCTCAGATCGTATTTTTAGGATCGGCGGGAGTTTATCCGTGGTTACATCCGAGTTTTTGGAAAGGCCGTTTCGGATATTCCTGCGGATTTCAAAATCAAGAACTTGCAAAGATCGAAAAAAGGGTTCGAGTCCCAGAAATCGTTCCTGATTCTTTCGAGTTTCCGAACCCGTTTCAATTTCAAGCTGTGGAGGAAATTTTAACCTCCAACACAAACGCAACCGGATCGATCACGATCGAAACCGTTTCCGGAAGAAGTTTAGAATTCTTACGAACTCACGATCTCGGTTTTGAGAATATGGAATGTTTCGGACTCGCCAGGGTGAGCGAAGAATTTCGTATTCCCTTCTGCGCCTTCTTTGCCCTCACCAATACGGTAGGACCGAACGGAAGCGAGGAATGGAAACAAAACTACAGAAAAGAGTCAGTTCTCCTTCAGGATTTTCTTCTATCGTTTCTTTTTTGAAAACTTCTTTCCTGGAAAAAAAAGATCGTGGATGTCATCGAGATGTTTTTCGGTCTCTTCTTCTCCCCTTCGTATGATTTCTCGAAATCTTCCAAAATCAAAGAAAGAATATTCTTCTATGTGAAGATTGATAAAAAGATCCATCTTATCCTTTCTGAGTCTCGTGATTTCTCGGCCTTCGAGAGTGATAGCGCGTCCCATGATCTTCAGGATCGGCGGGTATTTGAGATCCTCCCAAAGATTTTTGAAAAACGATTTTCCAGTTATCTTTCTATCTTCCAGAAGTCGAACAATCGCTTCGTCCCGCAACGGAGATACGTTTGCAGAAAGAATGATGTCGGCTCCCTTTTGTCGGATTAAATTTTCCGGAACATTATTGATCACACCTCCATCCACTAATAGGTGATCTCCGTGGAATACAGGAGGAAACATACCCGGCAAACTCATCGCAGCCGCCAAAGCTTCCCAGATCGGACCGCGATCCATAACGTATTCTTCTCCGCTATGAAGGTCCACTGCCGAAGTCACAAAAGGAATTTTTAAATCCTCGATCAAAGTGGAACCGAACGCGTCTTTCAACATTCGATTCATTTTTTTTCCCTTGAAAAAAGAAACAAGCGGGACCGTCGGATCAAACGGTTTATCCAATCCTCCGAAAAATTTATAAATCATCTTATGAATCGTATCCGTATTTTCTCCCCTCGCATAGAGCGCGGCGATCACCGCCCCAAAGGAAGCTCCGGAAACAAAGTCAATTTTTATATTCTCTCTTTCTAATACTCTCAAAAGCCCGACGTGAGCTAAAGCCCTGGCTCCGCCGCCTCCTAACGCAAGCCCCCTGGTTCTGGAAACCAAATATCTCCCGAAGGTTTCCTCTTTATGAAAGATCTTCTGGTGTTTTACGCTGTCTTCGGGATGGATGGAATTGGAGGAATCGATATAACGAATCGTCCTGCCTGCAAAATTTCGAATCCGAGAACGGAAATAGGTTAGAATCTCGGTTTTTTTCTTCTGGTTTCGTTCCGGATTGTCTTCCCAAAAAACGATCTGATCCGATTGAAGGAGAAGTTTGTCTAACTCCGGTTTTAAACCTGCGCGCTGAAAATAAAGATGTATGACGGGATACTGATTTCTTAACAAAGATAATTTTCGAATCGCTTCCTGCAGACTTATCTTCTCGAAGGATTCCATCGGAACCAAAGTCATCTTTCCTTCGTGCGAATAACCGCTGATCTTTACGATCGCATCCAGTTTTTCCTTATAACCCTGGACTTCTTCCAACGGAACGTGACAAATCATTCTTCTCGGAACCGAAGTGAGTTTGTCTTCCGGTTCAAGATGTTCCCGAAAACGGTTGCTCATCAATCGGATCAAGTTGCCAGAAAGAACCGGTTCCTTCTCCGCGAGTTTGAGAAAAAAATGTCCGTCTAACACATACAAAAGAGAATCCATGACCGCGATCGCGGAACCACCGTGTTGGGTTCTCGTCATCAGACTATTCTCCGCGAAAAATTCTCCCTCTCCTAGATACTTCACTGCCTTTCCGGATTCACCGAAAGTGAGCATCACCTCTCCGTGTCGAACTATAAAAAGTTTATCCGAGATATCTCCTCGAAAGTAGATAACGTCGTGATTATAAACATTTCTCTCTTCTATATTTTGATAGATTCGAGTGAGAACGGCCGGGGATAATTTTTGGAATAGAGAAATGCCGGAAAGAA
>NZ_JAFFPU010000063.1 GCF_016919175.1 Leptospira ainlahdjerensis
GAGCACCTCTACTCTTGAAAACCTCTCTATCGCAGTATATATGTTGTAAAAGATCTATCGCGTTTCCCACACCCGATTCCCTTATCTGGTCTGCAATTACTCGCAAACGAAAAAAAGAAGCAAGTCAGTTGAGCGCTTGGTTCGAAGAAGCTCACCATGCGGTGATTTCTTCGTAAAAACCAATGTAAGAAAACGAAGTGAGCCGGCAAGTAATTATTGTAAAAAATGTTCCGAATCCGGAAGAAAAACTTCCCTCACACATCTTTTTTTTCGCAAAAACGACTCGGTCAATTTCGGCGTGTGTGTCATTTTTGAGCAAGCCCGTTCCCACAAAAGGGCTTTTTTGATAGACCATATAGTCCATTGAACATAGAATTCAAAATTTAGAATATTCTATATTTATAATTTAATTTTGCAGAGATCGAGAATTGCGGAAAGAGGCGTCTATATTCAAGTCATAGAATAGGATCGGAGCCAGCTTCCAGTAAGAGTTTGTCTTAAATTAAATCTTAAGAAATCGACGGAGTCGGCTACGCGTATCGGGCAAAGTGATGATCAAAAAAAACGGATTCTTATCTAAAAACAAAGAAGAATAGAACCAGCGAACAGTCCTATGATTCTATTCTTAATCGAAATTCTATTGTTGAATGGCTTGAATCGTGGGTAATTCTTCCGGGTAAATCGCATGGGAATAACTCTGATTAAAAACGTTTCGAAACGTTTGAGTCATCGCTCCCACATAAAAAGGATTCGCTTCCACGACGTTTCGAGGAATTTCCCAAGGCACTTGACCGGTCATCTTTGCAAAAAGAAAAGTCCCTGCCGGTTTTGCGGGAATTCCCGCCGAACCGGTTTCACAAACCTCGTAAGACCAAAGAGTAACTGCTCCGAGTTCGTTTCCCTGAACTCCAACGTCGGTTCTAAAATAAGGAACCGCTTCGTTAAAAACGACCTGAGGGCTTACCTCACCTTGGTCCAATCTTCCTAAGTGGTATTTAGCCTCGAAGTTGCACACGTTGGTTCCGGAAATTTCCGAACAACGAATTGTGATCTTGTTCGGGTTATCCCCTCTATCCCCGTTTAGATCGTAATGAAAAAACCAGGATGAATCCGAGATTTTTTTTTCATCTAACGCGAGTTTAACGCCAGTCGTACTCGCATGGTATTTCTGATACAAATCTCCGGGAGAATCCGAGACAAAACGAATGGTTCTCGCGTTAGGCCGTGTTACGGTGCCGTTGATCGGAACTCCTCCTTTTTTGATCACGAGGGTTCCTTCGGAGATGTCTTCTTTAAAAACCGCGGTGACCGTGATTTTATCCAACGGAACCACCTTTTCCAAACGAAGTATTCCCCCGGATTGACACTGATTCGAATTGTAATGTTCGCCGGCCTCCGTATAAGCGGATCGAAACCTGTCCTTGTGCGAGGGTGAAACCGATTCCATCTCCGCAGGAAAAAAGGAATTGTTAGCGACCGCGACACTTCCGAATAACAACGCTAAGCTGGAAATATCGGCCTCCGCGTCGTTCGGCTTTTCAGCGCACCCCGTCACCGTTAAAAACGCGACAAGGTATAGACAAAGAACATATTTCATCTTAAAATTCATAAAGTTCACTCTTTTTGATTCCATTCTAATTTCGCAAATACCGGTCAAGCACACTTAACGTAGCTTTCATCCGATCACAAAACAACCTTCGTTTTCGAACACAAACGCGACCGTTGCGATTACTGTTAACAACCTTTCGAACCGTTTATTTTTCAGGGAAGAAAAATTCTTTACGACTTTCTCTGCGGTTTTATTCCCGATAACAGACATTTGATTCCAATAAAACACCCACTCAATCTAAATCCGAAAATTGTATCCTATCGCTCCGAATTTCATCTCGGTAAAGATCTAAAAACGAACTAACTTTCGAAAACAAACCCACACAAAACGGTTTTTTAAATCCTTAAAAAATAATTCGAACTTTAGAACATTCTTATTTTATACTTTTCTATATCTGCCAGCCCAGTTCCATTTTACGGAAAATGATTTTAAAATGAGTCGAGAATTTTCGATCGAAATGGAGAATATTTATGATTTTTCAAACCGAAACCGAATGAAGGGCTTTCGATCATCTTCGCGAGTCTTTAATAAAAAAGGATCATTCAGAGCAACTCTTTCACACAGAATAAGAACCCTGCGCGACGAATAAGACTTGGCTTTTCGCATTCCTCTTTCTAAAGGAATAAAGAGAAAAAACTTGCCACGGAAAATAAAAGTTAGAATCTAACCGTTCTTCTTTTGAACAACGTTTTATTTTTATAATATAGATACGGTCGAATCAAAGTAAAATTTTCAATTCATTCAACAAGGAACCGCGCCACAAAAACGGTTACCAAAGAATCGCGTTTTCATACATTGTTTCCCGCAGATCCGGATCGAAAAATACGGTAAGGTGATTTGTAAAAAGTTTACATTCTCTTTCGTTCAAAATTTCAGCTACCCCGATAAAGACGCGTTTTTCGTCGGAAAGAACGAGTTCGATGTCCTGCGGATAATCGGAACGATTGTAATGATGCCAGAGAACTCGATGGCTGTCGCCGATATATCTCCAGTGCAATCGAACATCGATGATCTCAAAAGGATCCGTCCACAAAGAACCTGCTTCGTGAATTTCCTCCTCACGATCGTCGGGGAAGATTCGATTCACTTTTTTGACGGAAATCCCAAAACCCCAGCGAAGGGAGAATTCATCCTCAAAGCCGAATCTGAAAATTTCGTTTTCGTCCGTAATACAATAAATCGCCTTTGAAATTCCATGATATTTTTCGAATATTCGAACACTACCATAGTATTGAACGGCTTGAATTCTCGATCCGACGAGATTTTTACACCTCTGTTCGAGATCCAATTCCCGTTTCATTCTTCATCATTCTTGGACTGTAAAATTCTGTGAAGATCGTAGAGCGTTTCGGAATAGACGATCGGATTTACGGATTCGAACGGAAGAAGTCTGTGATCTTCTTCTCCCCTCGGCTCGTCGTAGACGTAACTTCCGGTCGTGATCGATCCTTGATTTACAAAAAAGAATTCTTTGAACGTCATCGGTTCACCGAAATCGTAACTCTGTACGTTTAACCCTTCTATCTTGAGAAACACTTCCACGTTTTCGTTCGGAAACAATTTGTGATAAGAGGAAATCCCGCCCGAGTCCACGACCGAACCTCTTCTCCATCCGTATTTTTCGGCTCTGTATTTAAAAGTACTTCCCGACATGGACTTGTCTTCAAATTGAAAGGAGATTTTCTTCTTTAGATCTTCATCCGGAATCAAATACGTTTCCCTTTCAAGCTGAAGCAGAGGAGGATTGATCTTAAGCTCCTTCCATTTCGAACTCCACGATTCCTTTTCTTTTTCTCCGACAGAAAGGGGATGCAAAAGGAGAATTTTGTATTTTTCGTCGATCGTGATCGGTTTGTCTTCGACGTTCAAAGTCGAATCACTTTCGGAAACGTAAAAACATTCTTTCTCCTGATTTTTAGAAATTCTCACCCAGACAAAATTTTTGGCGAATGCGTTTGCGATCGGATTTTTAAGAAACAATTCCTTCCAATCCTGCGAGGGCCATCTTCTCTGAACCACGAGATAATATTCCATATTGATTCCGAATTGTTTTACGGAATCCTTGAGCAAAGCTGAATCTTCTTTGTTCTTTTTCTTTTCGGTTTCGTTCATCTTCGGAGGAGTTTTTATCTCCTTACCGGAATCGTTCCGATAGACGAACTTCAAGTCCTTTGAAATCCCTATCGTATATTCAGTTTTACTGATGTTTATTTTTTTACGGAGATTTTCAAAACCCCAATCCGGCAACATCCGATCCTGCAATTCATACGGGGTCAGTGACATCTTGGAAGCTATGGAAGAAAATCCCTGTTCTGCGGCTTCCCGAACGTTCGGATATTTTGTTCGAAACGTCTGCGCGATCCGATCCAAGGCGCGGGCCGCAGCCATCGAATCCATTAATCCCAGACAAGCGCATGCGTTGAGATTGGTTTCTTTTTTAGAGATCGCTTCCAACTCGGAAACAACATTTTCATTTCCGAATATTCCAAGAATTGAAATCGCAAACCGATTCGGCGCCTTAAAACCTCCGTTTTTTTGAATCGACTGTAGAAGACTTTTGGAAAATGAATCGCAGGAATTTTTATCGATTTGTTCGACGACGTCCTTCAGTTCAAGATCGAGAACGATTTCGGAACGTGTTTTTTGTCTGTAAAAAAGATATCGAATCTCTTCGGGACTCAATGTCTTCTTGTCTTTCCAGAGAATTTTAGGAAGTTTCGTCTCATCCAGCCACTTCGCCAAAGGTTTTTCGAGTTTTCCCAGCTTCTTAGCGATGCCGATTCGACTCTTCGCTTCCGCAATGGAAATCGATCTCGATTTTTCGCAGAACAATTCCACGGCAAGATTGCGGACTTCGTCATTCTTCTCGTTTTCAAGCAAAGGTTTAAGAGCGAGAATCGAATCCTGAGTTCGCATTAAATTAAGAATCAAGGCTCCCGCTTCTCTCAGATGGGTTTGTTTCTCTTTCAAAAGTTCGGCAGCTCTTGGAATTACGGTCTTTTCGGGAAGTTTGCTCAACGCTAAACACGCGGTTTCGCTTACCTTTTTGAACTCGCTTTTGGCGATTTCCCAGGTTTTATCGTAATATTTCGAGTAGTCCAACCGGGAAAGAATGTTGAAAATCTGTCGAAAATGACCCGCGATCTCGTCGTTCTGGATCGTCATATCGAGCGCTTCTCCGGCGATATCGATCGCTTCCTGACCTAAATACTTGACTGCAATTCCGATCACGTTCAAATCGAGGACTTTCGTTTTTTCGACATATTCAAAAACCGTGTCCTTCACTTCTTTTCCGAAGGTTTTTAACAACCACTCGATAAAATCGGGAGTGTCGTCCCGGTAATAACCCTTTCCGCCGGACCAATCAAAACTGTATCCCCGATCCAGATTTTTATTTTTTTTGTCCGATATATAACTCAAAACTTCTTTTGCGAAGTCGATCGTCTGCGTTTGGTATTTTTCTCCGAAGAATTGGTAACGGATCCGAGCAAGCTCTGCTTTGCAGGAAACACAATCAATATTTTGAATATGATTTATAAGAATCGGCTCCATCGTTTTCGGAGACGTTTTACAGAGAATTTCGATCGTTTCGTAAGGAACGTGTTTGTTGCCGTCAGTCCCTTCGTATTCTTTGATTCGTGTTATTTTTGGAATCTGACTTTCCATTTTTGCCGATTCTTCTCTAACAAAAAGTTCTACAAACTGGGTGGGAAGTCCCGCTTCTATAAAGTCGTTTATCAAAGAGTCGAAATGAACAAGAAGATATTTTCCGAAGGAAGTGACCTTTCCCTCGGGAGTGAGCGCCATTTCTCTGATCTCGTATTTTCTTTCAACGAGCGTTTTTGTCTCGTCCACTCCGTATTCTTTCAGAGTGGCAAGGACCTCCGAAAAAAGTTCTTCATCCTCCGGATGACCGAGAACCTCTTTTTTTAACCATCTGTAAAAAGATTCGAAAAAACCTTCTTTGTTTTTTTTGAAAGACCAGGCTCCTTGTGTGATGTAGGAAAGAATTCTAAAATCCACGATCGTCCATTGCCGAAACGGAGCGAGAACGCCTGGAAGATCTCGGAAGTAATATTGATCCTCGTTGATCGCTTTCGGCACTTCGTCGATTTCTCCCGAAAAAAAGTTCTGAAGGGTCGTCAGTTTTCTTTTTGTATCTTCCTTATAAGCCTTATCCCGGACCGCTCGATAGAATTTTTCAAGTCGGTCTTTGTGTAGTTCCAGACTCGCCTTAAACTCCTGCGGATCTGCGCTTCGAACCTTTTCCTGTTTTCGGATCGGAGTCGGATTCAGAAAATTCTGAATGGCCTCGATTCCTTCATACAAAATTTCCTCGGGAACATTTTCGATCTTGTGCCCTTCAATATCGAAACGGGTAAGATTTTTTAAATTAGAAAATTCTAATGGAATTTTTTTGAGAGGAGAATAGATCATTTCCAGAGTTTCCAGATTCTCCAATTCGAAAATACATTTAGGAATTTCCGTGAATTTGTTAAAATTCAAATCCAAATCCGTTAGATTTTTGAGTTTGCTTAATGTTTTCGGAAGATCGGTAAGATAATTCGCGTTCAAAGACAGGTCGGTCAGCTGTTCTAAATCTCCGATCGAATCGGGAAGAAGAATCGGAGTGAGACCTTTTTGTTTTTTTCCGGAATGATGGTCTTCCCGATTATAACTCACCCAAAGAGTTTCCAGAAACTTTAAAGACCCGATACTCTTCGGCAATTCCTTCAGATCCTGATTGTGTTGGACGTTCAGACGTTGAAGATTGGAAAGTTTTCCGATCGATTCCGGAAGAGACTGGATCGCGGTCCGTTCGATACTCAACCAAGTCAGGGTTTTTAATTCTCCGATAGATTCCGGTATGGATTTTAAAGACGGACTTTCTTTGATCTCAAGATGATTGAGATTCTTAAAATTTCCGAGGTTCTCCGAAATGGAAGTCACATTCTGCAACTCCAGATGTTTCAACCAATCCAATTGAAAAACTTCCTCTAAGAGTTCGGAAGAACCCTGCACGTTGATACTCAAACGTTCACTCTTTTGTTTTTTTGCGTCGGCTATCAACTTCAGATCGAAGACGTTTGTATTTTTGATCGCGATCGGGACTTCTTCAAAACCTTCTTTGAGTTTTGAAGTAATCAACCGATCCGCTTCCTTTTGACAGAGTTCTGCGGAGGTAAACTTTTCGGTCGTAGATTTCGGTTCTCCATATCTTTGCCCTTGGCGAACCGTGAACGTTTTTACGTTAGTTTCGATCGACCAGAATTTTTCCGATTTTCCTCTATGATAGATAAAGTTGCGTACCATGAAAATAAGATTCCCGAATTTATAATTTGTTTATCTCCGCCCCAAAAAATGAAAATGAGACGGACCACAAACGGACAACAAATCGAATTGTATTTTTTGCAGGCAGAAACCGGAGAAATCCAAAGCACGGAATCAATAACGACACTATCGATTTTTAAAACGATATTCAAATTTTAGAAACTATTCCCCTTCGTCTCTTCGATTCCCAAGAGAGGATGCCACAAAACAAAGCCGGATTCTATCAAATTACCATCCATTTCGATTTTTAAGAAACCTCAAACCTCGAATTCACTCCTTCGACAATACTTTATAAGTAATCCTCTGCCATATTATAATGTCAGAAGAATAAATCAGAAAAACGGATACAATGACTGGAGCCTTCAGAATTTTGTTTCCTAAGTCTTTGATTTCTCTGTTTGAAATTCGAACTCAAAGAGCATTCAGAAATTCTGAATTACGAGTAAACCCAATGAAACGTTTTGTATCGATCGCATTTTGTATTTTCCTCTATTTCCTATTTTCCGTTTGTAAACCGAAAGCGGAAGAGCCTCCGAAGGTAAACAAACCGGCTCCTAAAATCGTTTATCCGTTTCCCAAAAACAACGAACCGACTCCCGCTCGGATCGAATTGGGAAAAATTTTATTCTTCGATCCCATCGTGTCCGGTTCCAATTGGATCAGTTGTGCGACCTGTCACAACCCCGGCCTCGCTTGGACGGACGGCCTTAAAACGGCCGTGGGTCATAACATGAAAGTTTTGGGAAAGAACACACCTACGATCGTTAACTCCGCATTCGGAAACAAGATGTTTTGGGATGGAAGAGCCGACTCTTTGGAAGACCAAGCCTTAGGCCCCGTCTCTTCTCCCGATGAAATGAATCAGGATCCGGACGAACTCGTTCTCGAACTCCAAAAAATCAAAGGTTATCAGGAACGTTTTGATCGCGCTTATCCAAGCGAAGGTATCAACAAAGAAACGATCGCAAAGGCGATCGCAAGTTTTGAAAGAAGTATTCTTTCGTTTCAATCCCCGTTCGACGCCTGGATCCAAGGCGACAACAAAGCGATTTCGGAATCGGCACAAAGAGGCCACGCCCTTTTTCAAGGAAAGGCAAACTGCAACGCCTGCCATTTCGGAAATAACTTTACGGACGACGGGTTTCACAATATCGGAATCAAATCCAAGGAAAAAGATCCGGGCCGTTTCAAATTGGTTCCCGTCAAATCGATGAAAGGCGCCTTCAAAACCCCAACTTTGCGGGACGTCGCTCTCACCGGTCCTTATATGCACGACGGAAGTTATAAGACCTTGGAGGAAGTGATCGATCATTATGATCGAGGAGGAGACGATCGCTCCAATCTGGATCCGAATATGAAACCGCTCGGTCTTACAAAACAGGAAAAGGAAGATCTAACCGCGTTTCTGCATAGCCTCACCGGAAAAAAGGAACCGGTGCTGATTCCGGAACTTCCGAGATAAATCCAAAACATGCAAGAAGAGTTTCAAAAATTTAGAATATTCTATTTTACTTATTAATAAAAACAGATTCTTAAAATATAAAATCAATCCAGGAGCGTCCCAATGTTTCGTCGAATTTTAGCATCCTTCTTATTCGCGGTTTGTTTGGCGGGAAGTTTATCCGCCGTAGAACACGAAGTCGGTCAAAAAGAAAAGAAGTTCACGGTCGAAAACCTCAAAGTCAAAGTCGGAGACGTCGTGAGTTTTCCAAACTACGATTCCTTCTTCCACAATATCTATTCCTTGTCATCGGAAAAGATTTTCGATTTAGGGTCTTATTCTCAAGGTCAAACCAAAAAGGTTAAGTTTGACAAAGCGGGAAAAATTCTCGTGGAATGTGCGATCCATCCGGGCATGAAGATGACCATCGACGTGCAACCATGAGAAAAATCGAAATTCTTACTTGGATTCTTTTTTTATCCTTGAGCTCGAACCTTTCGGCTCTGGACGCAAACGATAAATCCGTAATCCGAGGGAGCATCGTATTCAGAACCTATTGCGCCCTTTGTCACGGCGAAAACGCGGACGGAAAAGGTCGTCTCGCCGAAGGAAAAGTTCCTCCTCCGGCGAATCTCACCAAAACGTTCTTAAACGACGCGCAAAAGGAAGAGATCATTCGCAAGGGAGGAATGGGAGTCAATCGTTCTCCATTTATGCCTCCCTGGAAGGACGAACTTTCCAACGAACAAATCAAAGACGTAATTTCATACATCAACTTCATTTCAAAAACGAAATAGAGGTTTTAGGAACGTTCAAAACAAAGTGAATCCACTCAGCAATCTCAGCATCAAATCCAGACTCAGACTTAGTTTCGGAACGATTATCGCCGTTTTTATAGCTTCGTCAATCGTGATCGCGACGAGCACACTCGCTTATAGAAAGACGATTCGTTCCATGATGGACAACTCGCAACCTAAGTTCCAACTCCTCAATCTGACATTGGAAAAGATCATTCTCATCGAGTTAAAAATCTCTTCCAAAGTATCCACCGTCGATTCCCTTCTTTCGGAGGAGGAATACAACAAAACCCAGAAATTATTCGAAGAACTAAAAAACAATCTCGATCAATTTAGAAACTATCCCCTAAACGAATTGGAAACGGAGAATCTAAACATACTCAAAACACAACTCGATCGATTCTTTCAATTCAACGAAACCATACATCGCCTTTGGAAACAAAATCAAAGACAAGAAGCCCAGATTCTTTACGTTAGGGGAATTCATCCTTTGAGCGAATCGATGCGGGACACGATCAAAAAATGGGTTGAATTCGAGAATGAAACTTCTCGACGAAGCGGAGACGACGCGGATTCCCAACTTACCTTTTCCCTGTATTTAATCACAATTCTCACTTTGTTGTCCTCCGCGGCGGGAATCTTTTTCTCCAAATCCATCATCCGATCGATCACACTCCCTCTCAATAAAGCGATCGATCTCGCATCCGCCATCGAAAACGGAAATTTGAATACGAAAATCGAAATCGAAAGTTCCGATGAAATGGGAGAATTGCTAAAATTTCTAAAACGTATGGAATCCTCCCTTCGGGAGATCATCGTAGAAGCCAGAATCTCCATCTCCAGTTCCGAAAAGACAAGCCGCGAATTTTCCAAAGTCTCCAAAGAATTTATCGAAACTTCGGAAACACAGGCTAACAATTCCCAAAACGTAACGGATCTGATCGATCGTCTCAGCGATCTTGTCGAAAAAAATACTTCGATCATTCTGCATTCCGCGGAGCATCTTAGGAGTTTGGAAAAAGAGATTCAGAAAAATCTAATATCTTTGGGAGCTGTCACCAATTCCCTAAACTCTTTTACGATCAAGGCGAAAGAATCTTCCGAAACCGCGGTCAAAGGAAGGGAAAAAGTGGACGTGGTTCAAAAATCTCTCGAACAGGCGAAAACCAGCGTTAGAAGAATCAAGGAAACCCTCGAAAAGATCGGAGAAATCTCGAACAGAACCAACATGCTTGCGTTAAACGCTTCGATCGAAGCCGCGAGAGCGGGCGAACACGGAAAAGGTTTTTCGGTGGTCGCGGAAGAGGTTTCCGAACTCGCGGATCTTACGATGAGAAACACTCGTGAAATCAAAGACCTCATCGAATCGACCCGAGTGAATGTGGAACTCGGAGACGGAGAGATGAGCCAATTCTCGGATTTTTTCAAGACGATCCAATCCGATACTTCCTTTATGGCTCAATTCAGTTTTCAACTTTTGGAAGACATGCGGAACCAGGAGGCAAGTTTGAATTCCTGTTCTACGAAGATGCACGACATCGCTGGGAATATTACGGATTTGGAAAATTCTTCTTTGGAAAATAAATCGGCTTACGATTCGATTCAGAATTCGGTGCGGAATCTTTCCAAGGGCGCACAATTGATTTCTTCCGGCTCTCAAGAAATCGCGTCGGGCGCTAAACTTTTGGATAAACAATCCATGAGGGTGAAATCCTTGATGGAAAAATTCAGAGTCTAAGTTTTTTACTCCGGTTCCCGATCCTTCCCTACGGATTCCGCCAAGATCAGTCCCGCAAACACGATGGAACATCCGAAAACTCGGATCGGACCGGAGACCTCGCCTAACAAAAAATAAGCGATGATGGTGGAAAATACGGGTTCCAGGGAAAAAATAATTCCCACTCGTGTCGGTGAAACGAATCTTTGAAACTTAGTCTGTAAGAATGTGGTCAACACCGAGGCCAGAAGTGCGTTGTAGAGAACCCCAGGTATCAGACGCGCGTTCAAATCCAGTTTCAGTTCTTCCCACCCGCTGAAATGCAGAACGATCACCGAAACAAACGCAAAAAGACCGGCAGTAAAGGATTGGTAGAAGACCGACACTCCGATCGGAGTTTGAGAGCTCACACGATCCATCTGGATGATATAGAGCGAAAAAAAGAGTGCGCCGCCTAACGTGATCCAGTCGCCGCTCGCAATCTGCAACGAACCTTCCTTTCCGGATTCTCCTAAAAATATCAGACAAATCCCGGCGAAAACGACCAGAGCCCCGAAAAGATTTCCCTTGGAGGGAATTTTTCGTTTAAGAATCGCCTCTAAAAACGGAGTAATGACGACTAACGTTCCGATTATAAAAGAAGATTTTGTTGCCGTGGTTGTCCTGAGCCCGACGGTCTCGCAGGCGAATCCCAAAAACAAAAACATTCCCAAAAAAAAGGCTCCCGGATACCAGAATTTGCCCTTTCTAAATTCTTTCCAAGCAAAGGGTAAAAAGATCAGACTCGCGATTCCAAAACGTAAGGCTAAAAAAACCGAAGGGGAAGTATCCCTGAGCCCGAAAATCGTCATCGTAAAAGTTCCGCCCCAAATCAGGGTGCAAAAAACCAGGGCTGCTTCGTTGATAAATTTACCGGAACGTAACATCAGAATCTATTTTTCTTAAGTAGTATTTTGAACGGTTCCCAACTTCGATTCGGGCGGATTTGAAACTCATAAGACTCGTATCCGTCTTTTGACACTTTTACCTTGGTTTCCTTTCGATCCGGAAACAACTGAAAGTAAAATCCGTTTTTGGGATTGGAGAATCTGGTTTCTTCCTGAAAGTATTTCATTCTTCCGATTTCGATTCTTGCCTCGAGCGGGATTCCTTGTTCGTCGGTGATTTTTAAAAAGATCTTTCTACCCTCTATCACTTCGTTTAACAAAATGTTCCAGGAATCTTTCAGACTTAGGTTCACCTTTTCCACTTCCTGATAAACCGGGTTAAGATGGGTGGTTTCCAAAAGATAGGCGAGGGTTCCGTATGCGAAATATAAATAGTCCTGATCCACTCCGTCGATAGGATAGATGTTTTTTCTTGCTTCGAATTCTTTTTCCGGATTCAGACTGACAACGGAAGACGCTATCTTCTTTCCGAGCTCGGATGCCATGTCCGGCTCCGGATTCGTCAGAGAATCGATCGAATAGGGAATCAACAGACAATTTGCATATGCATGATAGCTAATGGACGCTACGAATCTTTCCCTATTTGCGAGATCCATCATCGCCTTGGTTTCGGGCTCGGATCCGGCCGAAGGGCCCCGATAAAAATAATTGGCGGGGTTTGACGACGAATAACCGCCTCCGGTTTTACCCCAGAAAAAGGGATAGTTACGATTGATATCGACCCCCGGATTGATCTTGTCGTTTACCGGACCGACGCCAGGATATCCGTTTTTTCTTCCCATCAGATTGGAAACGTGCCAAAAATGCCTGGCTCCGTCCGGATTGACGATGGGAACGACCCAGATTTTCATCTTCTTTAGAATTTCGTCATATTCTTTCGGTTTGGAAAGAATGGAATAAACGATATCGTAACAGTGTTCAATCGAGATTGCTTCGTTTGCGTGATGAGCGCAGTTAAAAAGTACGGAAATCTTTTCCCTATCAGGAACGTCCGTATCCGTGAGAAGTAAGGCGGGAATTTCCCTTCCACGGGCGCTTTTTCCGATCACTTCCACACGAGCGAGTTTGGAATGATGATTGGCAATCCCGAGTAAATAATGAATATTTAATATATTATCCTTATAACCCTTTTTCAGATCATCCAATCCGTTGAAGGTTTCGTTTATCAATTCCTGATAATTTCCAGAGTAATATTTGAAGGGATAATTCTGTTTGATCACAGTGATACCCGGAGACGGAAATCCGGTTTTTTCGACGTCTTCTTTGCTCATCACCGAATAATAGGCGTCCGATTCTTGATAACTGATCCTATATTTTCTTTTTGTTCTTTCTTTGAATTCCCCCAAACGGCCCGGTTCGATTTTTACCAAAAGCATCTTCCTTGTATCGTTTAAAGGAGAATTCGGTATTTTCTTTCGAAAGAAACCCGCGCAGGAAACGAGGAAAATCAAGCTCAGATTGAGGAAGAGAAAGGCTCGGATGGCAAGAGCAAATTGCGGTTTCATTCGTTTCTAAGACTGGAACTACTTTGCTTTCATCCGTTTCAGAATCCAGATATTTTTTGCCCTCGATACGAAAGCTCCGATCGATCATCCGTGCTTGTTTTCACCGGAGCAAAAACCATCCGATCAAAACAGATCCTGAACCAAAAGTTGGGAGGAACTGCGACGAGAATCGTCCTTACAGGAAAAGGATTTTTGTTAGAGTTCCTACATAGGAATTTTTACTTGCAAAATTAGAATTTTGTGATAGAGGAAAGTTTCCGGAATCTTCCCCGCCACCCACCCCTCCACCCGAAATTTGGGTGGGGCGCGCGACTTTTACGGAAGAGTTGTCGTAGTTCCGACAAATTATCTGAAGATCCAGACAACTTGTGGATAAGGATATGCCCGAAATTTGGGCGGAGCGCGCCGCTTCACGGAAGGTGCTTCGTAGTTCCGACAGATTCTTCTTTGGATTCAGGATAAGAATCTGGATCCCAGAAGGAGTTCTCCTCGGCAGCCCGCGGATCGGGGGAATTTTCTCTTGATTTGTCCGTTTCCTTTTCCAGTCTATCCTCAACCTAAAGGATTCTTTATAAGAGAATTTTTTAGGACAGGAACCCTTCAATGAAATCGAAAATTCAGAACATTCTTCTTTGGGTCGTGATCGTTTCGGCCGTTTGTATAGAATGTAACTGCAAACTTTTCGCGGACTCTTCCTCTTGCGGTGGTCAAGAAATTCCCGGAATGAAATGTATTCCCGCCGGAGAATTTTTACGCGGAAGCAACACGCACGACGCCGACGAAAAGCCAGAAGAAAAAGTTTACGTGAGCGACTTCTACATGGATATCTACGAAGTCACGAACGAAGAATTCGACAAATGTAAGAACGCAGGAAGATGCCAAGATTGTCTTAAGACGGGAAAGTGCAACTATATCGGACCACGTTATGGTAAACCCTATTTAGGACCCAAACAACCCGCCGCCGGAATCAGTTGGTACACGGCAAAGGAATTTTGCGAATGGGCGGGCAAACGCCTTCCCACCGAAGCCGAATGGGAAAAGGCCGCGAGAGGCCCCAACGGAAATTTATATCCTTGGGGAAACGAACCGGCTACCTGCGAAAGAGCGATCATTGAAGTGGGAGATATCAAGGGATGTGTAGCTAAAAAAACGGACAAGCCTCATCTGATGCCGACCGCAAATGTGGGAACTAGGCCGCCGGGAGTCTACGGACTTTACGATATGGCGGGAAATTCCTGGGAATGGACTCAGGATTGGTATTCTTCCTCGTTTAAATCCTGCGGAGAAGCATGCAGGGGAAAGGATCCGAAAGGCCCTTGTGCAGGAAAAGAATCCTGTCCCGGTTTTACGAAGAAGGTTTTGAAAAGCGGATCTTGGTGGTGGCCCGCCGGTTACGCCAGAGGTTCCAAAAGAAGAGCTCATATCCCAGAAAATTTTCCGGAATACCATCACTTTGGATTCCGTTGTGCCAAGGACGCAAACAAATAGTATGTTCAACAATTCTAAATTAGGAATTTATTTTATTCTAACATTTTTCGCCTACGGATTTTCGTTTTGTTCAGGTTCCGAAAAGGTAAAAGAAAACCGCTCCCTCAGCGAAGAAACCCTTGTTTCCAAAATCGGAACGCTCAGAGAAACTCCGCAGGAAGTTTTAGTTCCCACAAAATGGGACGTTGGCGACACAACCGTTTCCAACGAGGACAGATTGGATCTTCTGATTCCCCACGTTCAAAACGTAGGCAACGCTTATGTAGGGGTCGGTTCGGAACAAAATCTTACCATCGCCGCTTGGGCGAAATCGGATTTTATCTATTTGATGGACTTCACTCAAATCGTAGTTCACGCAAATGAAATCACAATTTTATTCTTAAAGAAGGGCGAGAAAAAAGAAGATTTTATCCGTTATTGGGGAAAGGAAGGAGAAAAGGAAGCGCTCGAGTTGATTCAAACTTCGTTCGCCACTCCGGAAGTTTACAAGAAGGTTTATAAACAAGCTTCCCCTTTTATTCGGAAACGTCATAAAACCAATTTGATGCTTTCGAAAAAATACAACTATAAGATGTTTCAGACCGACGATGAACAATATTCTTATATTCGAAAGTTGGCGGTCGAGGACAGAATTTTTCCGGTAAAAGGAAATCTACTCGGGAATACGACTCTTCTCGGAATCGGAAATACTTTGAAAAAAGTAGGTCACAAAATCGGGATCATCTATTTCAGCAACGCGGAAGAATATTTTGCCTATCCGCAAGAATTTAAGAATTCGCTTATCAATCTTCCCATAGACGACAAATCCCTGGTTGTAAGAACCATTTCAGTCCGCAGGGACTTGTTCCCTTGGTCCCCCGGTTCGGAAATTTCCACGGACAGAGGATTTCACTATTGTGTCCAAAAAATCTCCAACTTTCAAAAATGGCTTTCAAGCAATAAGCCTGGACTTCGTTCCCTTCAAGTTATGGTGGAAGGCGGAACCGTGGATAAAAAGAACGGAATTACGGTCGTGGACAAAGAACCGATGACCACAACCCCTCCATCTACAACCCCAAAAACACAATCCTCATCCAACACTTCCGCTCCTTGATAAAAACCGAATGATCGGGAAGTTCAAAAAGGAAATCGTACTCGTTACGATTTCCTTTTTTGTTTTTCTGACTTCGTTTAACAATCAACCGCAAATTTCGGATATCGTGTTCAACGCCGATATCCTCTATCCGGCGGTTCTCTATCAGGATATCGTTACGGATGGAAGCTCTTTTTTCGGCTGGAGCCTGACCCCTTCTCCGTATTTTTTTCCGGATATTGCGTTCTTCTTTCTAATCAAACTTTTTATAGAGGACGGAATCGTAAGCCTATACCTCGCTTTTTTTATTCAGGCGCTGACGCTTCTGGCCGCGCTTTTATTTTTTGTGAGCTCCGGAATCGAATCCGCAGAAGACAAGATTCTCGCTTCAAAAATTACTCTTATCATATATTCTATTTTTTTAATTTACTTTTCTCTGGATTCTTATTTTTTTCCGGTTTTCGGATTTGTCGCCCACGGAGGAGCGCTCGTTTTTTGCCTACTCTCGGCGGGCCTTTTATTTTCCGAAAACGAACGCGGAAACAAGTTTTGGTTTTTGTTCGGAATCCTTCAGATTCTTTTGATCGCATCCGATCCGTTGTATTTATTTTATTTTTCATTTCCATGTTTGTATTTTTTGGGATCAAAATGGAAAAAGAAAAAAGAACCGGAAGATCGAAATTCTTTTTTTCTATCCCTGTTTATTTTCGGGATCGGCGTTTATTTTTATAGGAGTCTTACGAAATCGGATCTGATTTTTATTCCCACTGGTTATTACAAGAGAGAATTTACGGGAGACTTTTTTTCTCCTCTTTGGATCACGTTGCAAAACCAAATAGCAAACAATCCTTATTCTTTTGGAGCTCTGATCGTTCTTTATCTTTCGCTCTGGATTCTCATCCGATTCTCAAAGAGTAAAAGAAATACGGAAGATCCGTTTCAGGAACGGTCTATTTTTCTCGTCGAAAGTGTAATCATTTCTTCTTTAGGAATTTTGATTTCGGGAACAGTCTCGGGAATTTTCCAGAAAGAAGGAGTTGCGATTCGTTATCTCTTGCCGTTTCTTTTCTTTTGGATTCCTCTTCTCATCATCGCACTTTTTCGTTTATCAAGTTTCGGTCCAAAACGGATCCATCGAGGACTTGAGTTTCTTTTTTTGATCGTAGTCGTATGCTCTTTTTATCGGGGGGATTTAAAACCGAAAATGTATCAAGATTCCCTAACCTCTTGTCTGGATCAAAATCGAAAAATCCACTTTTTATCAAGAGGACTTTCCAATTTTTGGGATTCAAGAAGAATCCGAATCTTTTCACGAACCGATTTACGAGTCGATAACTATCTGGAAGACCTGCATCCTGAATACTGGCAAAATTCCTGGAATTGGTTTACAAAAACTCCGAACGAAGAATATAACTTCGCCGTACTTCCGGGTTTGAATAAAAATAAATTAAAAAAAGAATTCGGAGAACCGGATCGGAGCATATTCTGCGAGAAACATGAAATTCTAATATGGAATCCGGATTCAAAGGAAAGGTTTATTCAATTTCGGAAAAAGAAAACCGAAGAGATTGAACTCTGGCATAAACTCACGGGACGAAAGCCATTGTAGAGAAATCTGAACCGTTCTCAGCCAATCTAATCATTCTTCTACCCAGAACTTCGGAATGTTTCAAAAGTCCGGAGCTCCGGAACCAAAGACAAAAGAACCATCATTTTTTCGTAATTTTCTTATTTACAATATTTTAAGTTTCTAAGAAACCATGAACCCCGATCAAAACAGGAGAACTCATGGCAAACTACGTTATACGCGGCGGAGAACAGGAATTACCTCCTCCCTATCAAATGAAACAGGTGGAATTTTATTCTTTTTGCATAGAAGGAAATCAGAATGCGATTCAAACGATTGTGGATCGTGATTTAAACGGTCCTGCCAACGGTTCCGCCCACTATTCAGTATTTACCGATAAATTATTTCTTGTTTTTGCGAAACAACAATATCTGGTTCCCGGAAACGATTGCGGTTGGGTGGAAGAAACCGACGTCGGGTTTTGGATTCCACTTTTTGCAAAAGATCCTCTGAGAATCCGTTTTTATCAACCTTATCTTTTTGTGGACATTCCTACTGCAATGGCGACGGGAAGAGAAATTTATGGGTTTCATAAGATCCACGGCGATTTTCAAATGCCTTCTTTGCAAGTTCCTCCGGAATACTTTTCGGTCGATGCGATCACACCGCGCGGAAAAGATCGACAAGCCATATCCCAAAGAATGTTCACTCTTACCTGTCCTCCGGGCGGTTCCCAAAAAAAAGAATCCTATGACGACTTTTCAAAGATCGGAAGTAAGTTTGCGGAAATTCTTTTTGGAGATCCTTCCAAGATCGCAATCCCCGGCATGGGACTCGTCGTCAACCTATTGGACTTCTTATTCTCTCCCGAATTGGGAATGGTCTTCCTAAAACAATTCAGGGACGCCGCTGACCCGACCCTGGCGTGTTACCAGGCGATTGTGGAAGCGAGCAGCAACGTAACCCATTTTCGCAAAGGAGGACTTTTAGAAGGCAATTACGTCTTAGATCTTCTGGACAATCCGTATTTTCCTTTTATCACCGACTTCGGTCTCAAAGGGACCTCAGTTCCGGTCCAATTCGGAATCTGGTGCGATTTCGATTTCGATTTTTCTCCGGGAAAGATTATTCATAAAAATACATAATTTTTTAAGAATATTCTAAATATAATATATTAACATTTCAAATAAGTTAGGTAGAAAGATGGCAGACAAAAAGGAAAAAGTAGTCATTTTAGGAGGAGGTTTGAGTTCACTCGTGACCGCCTACGAAATCACCTCAAAACCGGGTTGGGATCAAAAATACGATCTTACTTTGTATCACATGGGTTGGAGACTCGGAGGGAAAGGAGCAAGCGGAAGAAATCAGAAAATCTACAATCGGATCGAAGAACACGGTCTTCATATCTGGTTCGGTTTCTACGACCACGCGTTTCAGCTCATCCGAAAATGTTACCAAGAAGCGGGAAGACCTCTCACCCAACCTTTGGCCACCTGGGAAGAAGCCTTTAAACCCGCAAACTACTTTGTCCTGGAAGAAAAGGTGAATGAAGGTTACGTTCCTTGGCCCATCGAGTTCCCGATGAACGATCAAGTCCCGGGCGACAGTGTGGATCTTCCGGATCCGACAACCTATCCGTCCCTGATTCTAAACTTCCTTCGTGAATATTATAACGAAAACGCCGACACGATCTTTCCTGAAAAAGAAGACGAGAACAAAAACGGGATCTGGAGTCAGATCTTAGAATGGTTCGAAGAAACGATCGAAGACATAGGACTCGACATGATCGGCAAAACGATCCTGGTTTTAAAAACGCTTCTGGATAAACTCAGCGGCGATTTTCCAAAGGATCGATTCCTAAAAATTCTCGACCTCTTTATAAAAACCCTTTGGGCAAAGGTCGAGAAAAAAATCGAATCCGATACCGAGGCGAGACGTTTCTGGATCATGGTCGATTTTTCTCTTACGAACATCAAAGGTATGATCGAGGATCGTCTTTTTGAAAAAGGTTTCGAGAGTATCGACGACTACGACTATAGAGAATGGCTGAGACATCACGGCGCGAGCGAACTCACGATCAACTCCGCCATCGTCCAGGCAATCTACGGCCTTGTCTTTGGAGGAGTGAATCAATACACCTTCGCCGCCGGAACAGCGCTCAAAGGGGCTCTTCGAATGGTCTTCACATACAAGGGTGCAGTCGCTTATAGAATGCAGGCGGGCATGGGAGATACGATCATGACTCCACTTTACGAGATTCTAAAACAAAAAGGCGTAAAGATCAAATTCTTCCATAGGGTTCGGGAGTTGGTTCCGGGATCCTCGGACGGAAAAGAGAACATTCAAAGTATTCGAATCGGAAGACAAGTAACCTTAAAAACCGGAGAATATTCCCCGCTAATCGATGTTAAAGGTCTTGGCTGCTGGCCTTCGGAACCTCTCTACGATCAAATCGTAGAAGGAGAAATATTAAAAAAAGAGAATGTAGATCTCGAAAACTATTGGTCAGATTGGAAAGACAGGGAGGAAATAGTTTTAGAATACGGAAAAGACTATGATCGAATCGTCTTCGGAATTTCGATCGGGGCTATTCCATTCTTATGTCCTCAAATCCTAAAAACAAATTCGCAGTGGAAGATGATGACCGAAACGATCGAAACTTGTTTGACGGACGCGTTTCAACTGTGGATGTTTCCGGACACGGCCGGTTTAGGCTGGAAGTATTGGAAGAATGAACCTCCGATCCTGGGTTCTTTTGTCGAACCCTTCGATACCTGGTGCGACATGAGCCATCTCATCAATCGAGAATCTTGGCCGGACTCAATGACTCCGAATCACATCGCCTACTTCTGCGGACCTTCTCCTCCGGGAACAGCGCCGAAAAATCCTCTTGCAAACCCTGACATTGAGGCGGAGATGAAAAAGTTAAGGGAAAGAGTTGCGAGTTTTTTAAACCAAGACGTTAGCACGCTTTGGCCGGCGGCGACGGCAACGGGCGCCAGAGGTGGATTCGACTGGAACCTTCTTTTGGATAAAGAGGAGAAAAGCGGAGTAACTAGAGTCGAAGGCCAGTTTGTCCGTTTAAACATTCAACCCACGGAAAGATATGTCTTATCGGCGAAAGGATCGACGAAATATAGACTTCCGGCCGGAAACAACGGTTATTCCAATCTTGTCATCACTGGAGACTGGATACAAAATCCGATCTTAAACGCAGGTTGTGTGGAAAGCACCGTTGTGAGCGGAATCGAAGCGGCGAAATGTTTCCTCTGATTTTCTAAAATCAATTTTTTTCTTTTTGATTTTAATCCTAGGGAGAATATCACAGTTCTTCCAGGATGGAACTCCCCGGCTTTGAAACCTTCGAATCCTTTTCCATTGATCATCAGTTTCTGATATACAGATCTCTGGATCAAAGATCGGGGAAGCACGTTCTTCTCAAAATTCTTCGCCAGAAGAATCCTTCACGTAAAGATATTCAGAAGATTCATCACGATTTTAGAATTTCCAGTTTTGCGAAAGGACCAAGAATCCAAAACTCCCTCGAATTAATCCGGCACGAAGACCTTCCGGTACTCGTTATCGAGGACAACGGATCAGTGCCTCTTTCTAGAATGTATCCAAATGGTGTTAATTCTGTAGAAAGATTTTTTGAGATTGCCATGAGTATATCTTTAGCGCTTAAAGAAATTCATGAAAAGAGAATTTTGCACCAAGCCTTACGGCCTGGAAATATTTGGATCCAACCCGAGACCGGATTAGCGAGAATCACCGACTTTTCATCCGCGACCTTTTCAGGAAAAGACACGTCACCCTCCATTACACCGGATCTTTCCGTTGAAATTCTATCCTATCTTCCTCCGGAATTATCAGGAAGACTTTCTCGCGTTTTGGATCTCCGAACCGATTTTTATTCTTTGGGAATCATCTATTATCAGATGATAACCGGAATGTTACCTTTTGTTTCAAAGGACAGAAACGAAATTTTGCACGCGCATTTGGCAAGAAAGCCGGCTCTGGTTCACACCCTTCGGGACGACCTCCCCGTTTCCATTTCGCTTATCATTGCAAAACTCTTGGAAAAAGATCCGGAACAACGTTATGCGTCCGTTAACGGATTGATATACGATTTGGAACTTTCCCTCAAAGAATTCGAGGATAAAAATAACGAAACGGTTTTTATCCCGGGGACTAGGGATATACCGGAACTGACTTTCGATCCTTCCGCGCTCTATGGAAGGGATCGCGAGAAAGGGGTTTTAGAATCTTCTCTGGATAAGGTATTCAGAGGCGAAACGGGGTTGGTTTTAATCACCGGAGAATCCGGATCGGGAAAATCGGCTTTGGCGAAATCCTTTCTGAAAAGTATTTCCGAAAGGGGCGGAATCGTAGTTCAGGGAAAATTCGATCAATATGAAACTTCGGTTCCCTTCGGAGGATTGATCCATTCTCTTAGGGATCTTGTTTCGATCTTTTTATCAAAACCCGAAAAGGACATTAAAGAATTCAAAAAACTTATACAGCAGTACACCGGGGCGAACGGTAAAATACTATTGAATCAAATTCCAGAATTGGAATTTATCATCGGACCTCAACCCGAATTAGCGGAACTACCTCCGGATGAAAATAGAAACCGATTCTACTTTACCCTTAGAAACTTTATAAGAGCGATTTCCGAAATGAGCCGCCCCCTCGTCCTTTATATGGACGATCTTCAGTGGGCAGATCCCGCGAGTTTAAAACTGATAGAAACGTTTTTAATCTATTCAAAGATTAAGAATTTCTTATGTATTCTATCCTACCGTCCGGAAGCAGCGGAGAAAAGTAATACATTCTCGAAAATATTGGAATCTTTAGAAAGTAACAAGGTTCAGAAGAACCTCATCACGGTCCATCCTTTGGACGAAGAAAGTATCTATCGTCTTTTGCAGGATCTGGCCCCCGCCCCCGTCGAAGAAATCAGAATTGTATCTTCGATCCTCCACAAAAAAACTCTGGGAAACCCGTTCGCGGTGGTTCAGTTACTCAGAACTTCCGAAAAAACGAACTCAATTTCCTATCAGTTCGAAACAAAACTCTGGAAATGGGACACTGAAAAAGCGCTTCAACTTCCGGTTGCGGATAACGTTATCAATCTTCTTTGTCAAAGGATCAGAGATCTCTCCCCCGGCGTTCAGGAACTTCTCGGAGTTTGCTCCTGTCTCGGCGAGAGGTTTACTTCGGGATTTATTTCTAAATTACATTTTTTTGACGCCGGAAAGCTCAATCAAATCCTATGGGAAGCCGTAAGAGAGGGACTTTTAGCGCCCTCCCACAGCCAAGACCATTCCCTTTTTGAGGAGAATATTTCCGCCGAACAGGCGTTTGGTTTTTCACACGACCGTGTCCAACAAGCCGCCTACAGCCTATTGGAAGAATCTAAACGGAAAGAGTTTCACAAAAAGGTTGGCATCGCACTTCTAAACCTGCATGGACCCGATCCTAAAAACAGGGTCCTTTTTCAAATTACGAATCATCTCAATCAGTCTCAGGAGATCATAGAAGAGAATACTCTTAGAAAAAAACTAACCATCCTCAACTACAAAGCAGGTTTGCAGGCAAAGAATTCCGGCTCTTACGAAAGCTCCCTTCTATATCTAAATTTCGCTATGGGCTCTCTGGATCAGGCGGCGATGATCGGCGACTTGGAGTTGTATTCCAACGTCATTCTGGAAACGGCCGAAACAGAATATCTTCTGAACAACTACGAACGGACGATGCAACTTTTAGAATCATTAGAAAATATGAATCTTCCCGATCTTCAGCATATCCGGGCTGATGCAATTCAGGTAAGGCTCTATTCCAAAATGAATAAAGTGGAGAATGCGGTGCTCGCCGGTCTTAGAGCGATGAGGCGTTTTAAAATCAACATTCCTTCCTCTCCGTTCAGGGTCACACTCGTTCTTTTCAAGGAGCTTCTGCTTTCTCTGATTCTTTCCAAAGGAAAGAACGATATCGAACTCGTCCACGTCAGGGAAAACGGAGAACCTGAATACCAAGCTCTTATCGACCTCTTCGCGGACTTAGGACCGTCGGCGTTCACGTATAATCAAAATCTATTCGCTCTGATTGTATTAAAAATGTTTAATACTTCTTTGACAAAAGGGGTTTCCAGAAGCAGTCCGATCGCCTACAGCGGCTACGGCATGATCGTAAACCAAGCATTAAAGGACTTAGATCAGGCGATTCGTTATTCTAAACTGGCGATGGACCTAAACGACAAAATTCCTTTCGATTTGGTAAAATGGAAAGTTCAGTATGTTTATTCCGCCTATCTTTGCCACTGGAAAAGACATATAACTCTGGACATCAGCCTCCTTGACGACGTACATAACGGAGCGTTGCAAAACGGGGATATTTTTTACGCAGGCTTCAGTATGCAGGCCAAAACTCAAAAAAAGATATTCGCATCCTTTCCTATCGAAGAATTGTTAAACGACATCGCAAACGCCGACCAATACTTCACTGCGTCCCGGGACAACTTCGCTTTTACGATAGCCAAAAGTTCCCATCAATTCATAAAGGCTCTTTCGGGAAAGACACAATCACCCGATTCTCTCGACGACGAAAACTTCCACAGTAAGGAATTTGAAAAAGGAATTTTAGAGGATAAAAATTTCACCGCGCTTTCTTACTTCTATCACGATCTAACGAAACTACATTACTTTTCCGGAAATTTCCAAAAGGGTTTGGAAGCGGGAGAAGAAGGCGAGAAGTTGATTCAAAACGCCTTCGGCTTGATCCCCTACGCGGAATTTTGGTTTTATTACGGACTTACCATCCTCGAAAACTTTAGGGATCTATCTTTTTCCAACAGAACTCGGTTTTCTAAAAAGTTGAAAAAGATTTTTGTACTTTTCGAAAACTGGAGCAAGGATTGCCCCGAAAACTTTATGGGTCATTTGGAACTCTTAAAAGCGGAGAGGGATAGAAACAAAGGCAAGGTGGGCGAAACGATTTCCGGTTACGAAAGAGCCATCAAACTTTTTCAAGAATCCGGTTTTCTTTCCTTTCAGGCGCTTACCTGCGAAATCGCGGCAAAATTTCATTACAAAAACGGAAATTTTTCATTAGGAAATCATTATATCCAGCACGCCATCGATCTTTATTCCAGATGGGGAGCCGCCACTAAGGTAGAAGACCTGGAAAACCGCTTTTCGAACAGACTCGATCTTTCCCTTTCTCCCGAGGCGATCGGAAGAAAAATACAAAATCAGACTCCCGATCTGGACCAGGAAATCATATTAAAAACATATAATTTACTTTCCGGTGAAATCGTATTAGACAATCTTTTGAAAAAATTGATTCAAATCGCAATGGAAACGGCAGGAGCCACCCGAGCGATCTACTTTCACCTACATAATAAAAATCTAATGGTCTACTTGGCAGGCCAGAGCGGAGAGGACGGGATCATAGTGGAAAACCTTCCCGAACTCGAAGAAACCCAATATCCCGTATCTTATCTCAACTACGTATTCAGAACCGGAAAGATGATTTCTACGAACGGATTCGATTCGTCTTCGATCAAAGATTTTACGGATCAATACATCAAAGAAAAAAGGCCTCAATCTGTCATTTGTATTCCTCTGGTTCACGCGGGCGGTCTGAAAGGGGTTCTTTATCTCGAGAACCAGCTCGTCAAAGGAATTTTTACGGAGAATCGGATTCAAACCCTGGAACTCATCGCAGGACAAGCGGCGATCTCGATTGAAAACGCGAACCTCTACGCCGAATTGGAAGAGAAGGTCGTGGAAAGAACTTCCGAACTCAACAATACAATTAAATTGATTCAAAAGGACTTGCTCTACGCACAAAAGATTCAGGATCGAATCCTTCCAAAACCCGAGGCTACGTTAGGCGGAATTTACATTCTAACGAAGTATATTCCGATGAACGAAGTCGGCGGCGACATTTACGATTACGCTGAAATAGCTCCCGGCAGGATAAGGATTTTCCTCGCTGATGCGACTGGGCACGGCGTTCAAGCTGCGTTAGTCACAATGCTGATCAAATCCGAATACGAAAGTCTGAAATATTTAGATCTACCTCCGGGAGAAGTTATCTCGGAATTGAACAAAGAAATCATCGCGAAATACAGCGCGATCAAATCCTTTTTCAGTTGTCTCATCGCCGACGTGGACACGGGGGAAGGAACACTCTCTTATTCCGCTGCCGGACATCCTGACCAATTCTGTCTCACCGGAAGTACGGTCACTCGGCTTTCCAAAAGTGGTCCGATCATCGGAATTTCGGAGAAGGTTAAATACCAATCTCAGTTTTTGGAAATAGCAAAGGGCGATAAGATGTTTTTCTTTTCGGACGGAATCGTAGAGGAGTTCAACGCTTTCGAAGAGGAATTCGGAGAAGAACGGCTACTCGATTCGATACTCAAGGAATCCTCCAAATCGGTTCCAGATCTCGTAAAATCCATATTCAGCGATTTAGAAGCCTTTCTTTCGGGACAAAAAACCCAAGACGATATCACCTTCCTTTCCGTTGAAGTTTTATAAACTTAACAACTTCTTAATCTCCTTTTCTCCGGCTTAACCTGACAGATCTTGACTCGAAACTTCGGTCGTGATTTACTTTAGATAGAGGAATTTAGGAAAATAATATTATGAATTTGGAAACAACCATTGCACTTTCTCTAAGTGCGATCTGTCTTGTCTATCTCGTGTTCTCGATCTTCAAACCCGAAAAATTCTAAGGAGAGTTTATGGCTACTGATTGGATCCAACTTTCGATCTTTCTATTTTCGATCGTAATTTTTTCGCCTTTAGTCGGAGCGTATCTCTATCAAGTATTCGATTCATCGACAACTTTCAAAATAGAAGCCGGCTTGTATAAAATCTGCGGAATCGATCCCCAAAAAAATATGGAATGGAAAGAATACGCGGCTTCACTCCTTTTTTTCAATTTGTTCGGCTTTTTGGTTCTGTTCGGAATATTAATTTTTCAGAATATTCTTCCCCTCAATCCGGGCAATTTGCAGGGACTAAACCCCTTTCTCGCTTTCAATACGGCAATAAGCTTTACGACGAATACCAACTGGCAGGCTTATTCCGGAGAAGCGGCTTTGAGCTACTTTTCGCAATTTATCGGCCTTACAACCCAAAACTTCGTAAGCGCGTCTACCGGCCTTTGTGTTTTATTAGCTTTAGCCCGGGGGCTTTCCTCGCATTCAAACCCTGGAATCGGAAATTTCTGGAGAGACTTAATCCGAGGCACGTTATACGTCCTTATCCCTTTATCCTTGATTCTGGCCTTGACTTTAGCAGGTTCCGGAGTAATCCAAAACTTTTCGAATTACGTGACCGCAATCACATTGGAAGGAGAAACACAAATCATTCCTATGGGTCCGGCGGCGGCTCAGATCGCAATCAAACAACTCGGAACAAACGGAGGCGGTTTTTTCGGTGTGAACAGCGCCCATCCTTTCGAAAACCCAACTCCGATTTCTAATTTTATTCAGATGTTTTCGATCCTTTTGCTTCCCGGAGCCTGCGTTTTTTTATACGGAAGAATCATCGGAAACATGAAACACGCTTGGGTTATTTTCAGCGTTATGTTCACCGTCTTTTGTTTCGGAGTGATCTCCGTCTGGATTGCGGAATCCTCTTTTAATCCCATTTCCGGGACATTCGGTTTTTGGGAAGGAAAGGAAACACGGTTCGGAATTTTAAACAGCGCCGTTTGGGAAGTTGCCACCACAGTGGCGTCTAACGGCTCCGTCAACTCGATGCACGATAGTTTTTCTCCGATCGGCGGTATGATAGGAATGTTGAATATTCAACTCGGAGAAGTGATCTTCGGGGGAGTAGGCGCCGGAATGTACGGGATGGTTTTATTCATTCTGCTCACTGTATTTTTGAGCGGGATCATGGTGGGAAGAAGCCCGGAATATTTAGGAAAAAAAATCGAAAAAAGGGAAATCCAAATGTCCTTACTCGGAATCCTATTACCCTCCACCGTAATTCTTCTTTTTACTGCGGTCGCAAGCGGCCTTCCTCAAGGTTTGTCTTCTTTGGGAAACCGAGGACCACATGGTCTTTCCGAAATTCTCTACGCGTTCTCATCTGGAGCCGGAAATAACGGAAGCGCCTTCGCAGGACTAGGTGCCGATACTCCGTTTTACAATTCTATGTTGGGAATTGCGATGTTAATCGGAAGGTTCGGAGTGATTCTTCCCATCCTTGCGATCTCTGGAAGCGCCGCCGTAAAAAAAAGATCCGAAATCGTATCGGAGGGTTCTTTTTCGACGGAGGGTGGAACCTTCTTTATTCTTCTTTTATCCGTCATCATTATCGTCGGAGCTCTTACTTTTTTTCCGGCACTTACGATCGGTCCGATACTTGAGCATTTTCTAATGCTTCAAGGCCGAACTTTTTAAGGAGAACAAATGAGTCGTAAATCAAAAGTTTTTTTCGAATCGGGCGTTTTAAAGGAAGCGTCTATCAATTCTTTTAGAAAATTGAGCTTTCGGGCTCAAGCTAAAAATCCGGTGATGTTCATCGTATTCTTAGGAGCGCTGTTTACAACTTGGATCTTCTTCAAAGACCTGAGCGCAGGAGCCTATTCTTCCTTCAATCTTCAGATCGGGCTTTGGTTATGGTTCACGGTCCTTTTTGCCAATTTCGCCGAGGCGATCGCGGAAGGCCGCGGAAAGGCAAGAACGGATAGCCTCAAAAAGACCAGAACGAATATTGTCGCGAAAAAAATCGTAGACGGAAAAATTCAACTCGTTCCGGCAACCTCTTTGAAGATCGGCGATCGCGTGTTATGCGAGCCGGGCGATTTGATTCCCGGAGACGGAGAGATCACCGAAGGAATCGCAAGCGTTGACGAGTCCGCGATCACCGGAGAATCCGCTCCTGTCGTGAGGGAAAGCGGCGGAGACAGAAGCGCCGTCACCGGCGGGACCAGAGTATTAAGCGACAAGATAACGGTTTGCATCACCGCGGAACAAGGGAACACGTTTTTAGATAAGATGATCGCGCTCGTCGAAGGAGCTAAACGTCAGAAAACTCCGAACGAAATCGCACTTACGATGCTTCTTTCCGGTTTATCCTTCGTGTTTTTGATCGCCGTCATCAGCCTTCCCTTCTTCGCCGAGTTTGTAGCCGAAGAAGGCGGCCAAAAAGCCGATCTCTCAATTCCTGTTTTGATCTCACTTTTAGTCTGTTTAATCCCGACTACGATCGCGGGATTACTTTCTGCAATCGGTATCTCCGGTATGGAACGTCTCATTCGTTTTAACGTTATCTCTAAAAGCGGAAAGGCAATCGAAGCCGCGGGGGATATCGACATTCTTCTTTTGGATAAAACGGGAACGATCACGTTAGGCAACAGAGAGGCCAGAGCATTCTACCCTGCACACGGTGTGGAAGAAAAATATCTCGCCGACGTTGCACAACTCTCCTCCTTGGCGGATGAAACTCCGGAAGGACGATCCATTGTCGTATTAGCAAAAGAGAAATTCGGAATCCGAGAACGGAATCTTTCCGAAATGGAAGGTGAGTTCATTCCATTCAGCGCTTCCACAAAGATGAGCGGAGTAGATCTCAAAAAGGAAGGTAAGGTGATCAGAAGAATTCGCAAAGGTGCGGGTGACGCGATCAAAACCTATCTTTATAACTTCAGTCAAAAAATTCCTTCCGATATGGAGGATACAATTCAAAGAATTTCCCAAAGAGGAAGCACTCCGATCTTGGTCGCGGAAGACAACAAACTCCTGGGCGTAATCGAATTAAAGGACATCGTCAAAGGCGGTTTGAAAGAAAGATTTGCGAGTCTTCGAAAGATGGGGATCCGCACCGTTATGATAACTGGAGACAACCAACTGACCGCGGCAGCGATAGCCGCAGAAGCGGGAGTCGACGACTTTCTCGCCGAAGCCACGCCGGAAACCAAACTCAAAAGAATCAGGGAACAACAGGCAAAGGGTTATCTCGTTGCGATGATCGGGGACGGAACCAACGACGCACCTGCGCTTGCGCAGTCGGACGTTGGAGTGGCGATGAACACGGGAACTCAGACAGCGAGAGAAGCGGGAAACATGATCGATCTCGACAGCAATCCGAGTAAGCTTATCGAGATCGTCGAGATCGGCAAACAGCTTCTGATGACAAGAGGCGCGCTCACGACCTTCAGTATCGCAAACGACGTTGCGAAGTATTTCGCGATTCTTCCGGCTTTGTTCGGAACATTCTATGCAACCTCGGATCCGTCAAACGGACCACTTTCGATTCTCAATCTTATGCAATTGAGTTCGCAAAAGAGCGCGGTTTTGAGCGCAGTGATTTTTAACGCGCTCGTGATTCCGGCTCTGATTCCCCTCGCCCTCAAAGGAGTCGCCTACAAACCGTTAGGCGCCAACACCATTCTCAAAAGAAACCTTCTGATCTTCGGCTTAGGAGGAATTGCGACTCCGTTTCTCGGAATCAAAACGATCGACTGGATCTTGGTTTTATTGGGACTTAATTAAGGAAAAATTTATGTTAAACACTGCATTTACGGCGATCAGAACCCTGTTATTTCTGACATTGATCACCGGGGTTCTATATCCGCTTATCGTCACCGGATTTTCGGAAAGATTGTTTCCTTTTCAAGCGAACGGTAGTTTGATCTTTGAAAACGAAAGAGTGATTGGATCCGCCCTCCTCGCTCAGAACTTTACAAAAGATGAATACTTTTGGCCCAGACCATCGGCGGGAAATTTCGGAACGATTCCTTCGAGCGCGTCTAACGCGGGCCCTACAAGCGCCGCGTTAAAGATAAGAATCGAAGAAAAAAAACAATTCCTACTTAAAAAACACCCCGATCAGACGATCGTTCCCCCCGATCTTCTATTCGCCTCCGCATCAGGACTCGACCCGCATATAAGTCCCGCAGGCGCCTATTTTCAAATGCAAAGGGTTGCGATCGCAAGAAAACTCGACGTTGATCAAACTGAAGATTTAAAAAAACTGATAGAGAAATCGATCGAAAAACCTTCTTTCGGGTTTATAGGAGAGAAACGCATCAACGTCTTAAGATTGAACTTGAATCTGAATTCTAAATTTGGAAAAATCGGTCCATGACGGAATGGAAAGATAAATCCCGTTTGGACCCGGACGAACTCCTTCGAAAGATTCAAGCGGAGGAACAAAAGTCCTCTTCCGGAAAACTAAAGATTTTTTTTGGAATGGTCGCCGGGGTTGGAAAAACTTACGCGATGTTAAACGCCGCGCGTGCTCTTAAAAAAGAAGGTGTGGACGTCGTAGTAGGTTATATCGAAACACACGGCAGAAAAGAAACTGAAGAACTTTTGGAAGGACTAGAAATTCTTCCCCGTAAAGTCATCGAACACAGGGGAATTCCGTTCGAAGAGATGGACATAGACGCCATTCTCAAAAGAAAACCCGAAGTCGTTTTAGTCGACGAGTTTGCACACACAAACATTCCGGGAAGCCGGCATATAAAAAGATACCAAGATGTGATCGAAATTCTAAAACACAACATAGACGTTTTCACGACTCTAAACGTTCAACATTTGGAAAGCCAAGTCGAAGCCGTTGAAAAGACCACTTCGGTTAAGATCCGGGAAACGATCCCGGATTCAGTTTTGGATGTCGCGGATGAAATTCTTTTGATCGACCTGTCTCCCGACGATCTACGCAAACGTTTGCAGGAAGGAAAAGTCTACGTCCCCGAAAAAGCGAATTTTGCCGGTGATCATTTTTTTAAAAAGGAGAATCTTTCGTTCCTTCGAGAAACAGCGTTAAACTACACCGCAAGACACGTAAACACTTCTCCGGATACTAAAAGGTTTAGGGAAAGAATTCTTGTTGCGATCAGCGCGAGTCCGAATTCTTATTCTTTGTTACGTTATGCGAAACGTCTCGCCTACGAAAGAAACGGGGAATTGTATTCATTATACAATCAGACTAGGGAGAATCTTTCCAAAGAGAACATCAATCAGCTTGAAAAAAATCTGAGTTTTGCAAGAGAACTTGGATCTGAAATATTATATTCCGCCGATGAAGATCCCGTGGAAGCGATCCTTCGAATCGCGGAACAAAAAAACATCACCCGCGTTGTTCTCGGAAAACCGCCGATGTCTTGGTGGAAAAAATGGAACTCTCCGGCTTCAAAACTAGCAAGGATTACGGCTAACTTTGAGTTATGTCTGGTTCCTTACGATCACACTTTGTTTTCAGGTGAGGAATCGATTCTCAGTCGTTTTTTAAGGACCTCTTCCGGAGGCAAACAATACGTTGCCTCGGTTGCTTTGATTCTTTTGGCGACGAGCCTAAGCCTTTTTTTAGAACCGATTACCGGATATTGGAGTATCTCGTTTCTTTATCTTTTTTTCGTTTCGGGTATCGGTTCTTTTTTCTCAAAGGGCCCCACGATTCTTGCGGGTCTTCTTTCCGGAGTCTTCTGGGATTTTTTATTCATTCCGCCCAAATACACGTTCTTTATAGAAAAGCTGGAAGACATTCTGATGTTCGGTTCCTTTCTTTTTATTTCGATCATCATCGGAAACGTCACTTCCAGATTGAGACAAAAAGAAAAGGTTCTCGTAAATCGGGAGTTACGTTTGGCTACGTTATACGAGCTTTCTAAAGAATTGGGACACGCGAGGGAGATTCGTCAGATCTCAGAGATCGGGGCCGAACATCTTAAAAAAGTATTTCAAACCGACGTAACGATTCTTTTGGAGAATCAGGGCACCATTGATTCAAATTCGCTCAGAGCAGGAAACTTTATCCCGGATTCGAAAGAAACAGCAGTCGCAAACTGGGTATATAAAAACAAAACGAGCGCGGGAAAACATTCGGATACTCTTTCGATGTCCCTCGGGACCTACTTTCCGATGGTCGCTCCCGGAAAAATCATCGGCGTACTCGGAATCATCCTAGACGAAAGACTCAATCTGGATCAGGAAAACTTTCTGCTGACGATGGGAAATCAGATAGCCCTCGCACTAGAAAGGGAATTGTTATCCGAAGAGACAAGAACCAGATATCTCGCAAATCAATCCGAAAGACTCTATACGATCATCTTTAATTCTCTTTCTCACGAATTAAAAACCCCGCTCGCTACGATACGAGGTGCGGTGACCGCGCTTTTAGAGCCGGAAATCGACAATTCCGCCGTGGCACGCAAAGAATTGTTAAACGAAATCAATGAAAGTAGTATGATTCTCAATCTGCTTTTGGGCAACCTTTTGGACATGAGCCGTTTTGAATCCGGGTTTCTAAAACTCAGACAAGACTGGCACGATCCTTCGGATCTGATTCACGTCGTAGTAAGGAGACTCAGACAAACCGTCAAAAACAGCCGTTGTGTGATTCATATTCCTGAAAATCCGATTCCGGTTTGGATGGATTTTACTTTGATGGAGCAGGCCCTTTTTAACATCGTATTCAACGCGGTCCAAATTTCCGCGGAAGGTTCTCCGATCTCGATCGAATTGATCTGCGGAAAAGAAAGGATCCGTTATATCGTGGAAGACAACGGCCCAGGGATCGCCGAAGAAGATCTTGAAAAAATCTTTGAAAAGTTTTATAGAAGTAAGAACCGCAACCACGTAGGCAGCGGACTCGGTCTTTCTATCAGCAAGTCGATCGTGGAAACTCACCAAGGAACTTTGATTGCTGAAAATAAGAAAGAAGGCGGCGCAAGATTTTGTATCGACATTCCTATAAAGCCGGTTTGAACCTATGAACTCTAAAATTCTCGTTGCGGACGACGACGATCGAATTCGAAAAATGATTCGGATCAGCCTCACGGCTTCGCACTATGACGTGATAGAAGCAGGCACCGTTCGAGAAACGATTCTAAAAGCTGCCGGAGAATCTCCCGATGTCATTCTTTTGGACCTTCAATTTCCGGACGGAAACGGAATCGATGTTCTGAGAGAAATCAGAACCTGGAGTGAAACGCCCGTCATCGTCTTATCCGTGTTATCTTCCGATCCCGAAAAAATCACCCTCTTGGATGCAGGCGCCGACGACTACATTACAAAACCGTTTAGTATGGGGGAACTTCTCGCAAGAATCCGAGTGGCGCTTCGTAACAAAACGCAAGAACCTGGATCCCCAATTTTTATTTCCGGAAATTTATACGTGGATTTAGCGGGAAGAATCGTCCAGGTTTCGGGTGCGACGATCCATCTGACTCCGATCGAATTTTCATTCCTTTCCCTATTGATTCAACACGCCGGCAAAGTATTAACTCAGGAACAAATCATTCGTCATATCTGGGGCCCTTTGGCAAAAAACGAATCCGGACCCTTGAGAGTACACGTAGCAAGTCTTAGAAAAAAAATCGAATCGGATCCGTCCAATCCTGAAGTACTTTTAACGGAACCCGGAGTCGGATACAGGCTCGTCGTCAACTTCTGATTAAAATAAATCGTATTAAAACGAAATCCCCGCGGATAAAAAAAGTTGGATCCCGATCCCTTTTGCACGATCCAATTCTTTTTCCTTTCCGTCTTTCCAGATTCTTTCGAGAGTCGCCGGATCCGGTTTTTGGTTAAAAAAACCGATCTCTTCCCTCTGAACATGGGCCGAGTTGTTTGCAAAAAGTAAAACGCTAAAACCGCCGTTCAAAAAAATCCCCGAAGAGAACACATAACGTAGACCAGCGCCAGGAGCGAGAAAGGTTCTTTTATTTGAGATGGAATACTGCCAGGTTTTACCGTCGACGCTCGCATCGGAGTAAACCCAAAATTCACTCTTACGATCCCTTTGAAAATAAAACTCCTGACCAACGCCGACGCTAAAATAGTAAGGAATCGTAAACGGAAACCACTCGAGTGCGATCGAATACTGATTTTGAACGAAGTCCTTGTTTTGTAAGGAGAATGCGACCGCACCGGGTTGATATCCGGTTTGGTCCAAATCAAAATGATCAGCACGACGTCTTTGATGAGCCAAGAAGGAAACCGAGAATCTTTCACCGAGATTATAACCAGCTTGAAACCAAGAAAGCTCGTTGATGCCAAAACCTCCGATATAAAAAGTCTTTTGTGTCCTTAGGTCGTTTTGATTTCCGATCCAATAAGAATCAGATTCTTTCGGACGAAGGGGCTCAGGAAAGAACAGGATAAAAAATACGAACAAAAAAAGTGCGAAGAAGTTCGAAGTTAGAGGATTGAATTTCATAGAGATCCTGTAAGACAATTTATTTCCTATCCGAATGCGTAAATTGGAAAAAGAACCAAGGTAGAACGAACGGATCTACGAGGTGACGTTTTCAAAAATCTAAACTTGCTCAAATCGGCTTTTGGTGAAGGTTTAAAATATTTTATGATATTGAGTCCTATTCTCATTTATCTTGACTTTTTTAGAAACTTTCCTAAATTGGGAAAATGAGGTTTTGTATGAAAGGAATTTTCAAATCCGCGCCTAACACTGATTTATTGGGATTCGAATCTGCTTCCGTTTTAGATCAAAGAGTATTTCAAAATCTTTTCTTTTTTAATCCGGAGCGAGCGCTTGCAAAAGACGTTCTAAGCGAACTGTTAAACGAAAATTCAGGTACGAATCCTTATCTTCCGAATCCCACCTCCTCAAAACTAGAAAAGGAAACCCTACTAAAAACCTTATCTGAAATTTTAGAACGGGAGAATTTTCATACCGAATACCAGCCGATCCTTTCACTCGAAACGGGGCAAATTTTCGCATACGAAGCTCTGGCTCGTTTTAAAATAGACGGTAAATATATCCCTCCTGACTTTGTATTCAAAGAATTACACAACGAGGAAGAGCTCTTTTTTGAATTTGAGAAAAATCTAAAACGTTTTCAAATTCGGAATCGTCCCGAGGACAAACCGCTTTTTTTAAATCTGGATCCTCACGTTTGCAAAAGTGAAAATCAAGCGGAACATTGGCGCAAACTTTTGAGCGGACACAAAAATCTTGTCTGTGAAATCATCGAAAATACGGATTCAACTCTGATTTCCGATACACGTTTCTGCTTAAAAACGTTATTTGAAGCGGATATCCCTTTAGCCTTGGACGACGTAGGCGGAAAAGAAAATCTTTTCTGTTTTGATTTTTTGGAATATTCTAAATTTGTTAAATTTGATAAACACTGGCTGAATCTTATCCAGACAAAGGAATCATACAAATACTTACTCTGGGGTTTTCTTGATTTTGCCAGGGACTCGAATATTCTTTGTATCTTGGAAGGAATCGAAACGACTGAAGACCTTCGTTTGGCTTCCGAGATGCGTTTCCCTCTCGTCCAAGGATATATTTTTCAAACTAAGAACATTTCGGTCTGAGCTTTTCGAATATTTTTAGAAATCGAATCCCGTTTTTTTGTCTCGTTATAGGCCGAAAAAAAAGAAGTCCTTCCTATTTCATCACGAACGATAAAAAAACAGATCAGACTTTGAACAATCGAATTCGAAGTTTGACGGATTCTAAAATCCTTTCGTTTTGGATTACGATTTAAGTTGGTGTAATACATTCGTTCCCGTTTACAAAAGATCAACTTGGTTTTTGCATTCTCCAGCAGAAATGAATTCTTTCGTTTCGAAAGTCCTCAGGCAATGTCTTTTTAGAAATATCTTCTATTTGATCCCAAAGAATCGATCTTTCCGCGAGCTGAAACTTTCGAAAGTTGGTGGAGAAGTATAGGACAGCACCGGGAAGTGCAAAGTCTCGATAGAGAATATTCAGGATTTCAACGTGATCTCTTTGCACGTCGAAAATATCGGCCATCTTCTTGCTATTGGAAAAGGTCGGAGGATCGACCACGATCAAGTCGTATTTTTCACGGTCGTTTTCTTTTCGTTCGGTTCGCAGCCATTCCATAACGTCTGCGCGGAGCATTCTATGTTTCGTCGTCGAAAATCCGTTCGCTCGAAGATTTTCCTCCGCCCAAGCTAAATACGTGTTGGAAAGATCGATGCTGAGACTTTTGGAGGCGCCTCCACCGGCGGCATAAACCGTAAAGGAACCGGTATACGAAAACAAGTTTAAGAATTTCTTATCCTTTGCCTCATTACGAACTAGATCCCGAGTGATTCTGTGATCCAAAAACAAACCGGTATCCAGATAATCGGAAAGATTCACGTAGAAAAGAAGACCGTTCTCTTCTACTTCCAACAACTCCGATTGTTCGGAATGTTTTTCGTATTGTTGTGTTCCTTTTTTAGGTTCTCGCTTTTTCCAAAAGATACGTTTCGAATCGATGTTTAGAACTTCGGATACGATCTGGCCGATTTCTCGGTTTTCCCTCTCTCTTTCTTCTTCAGAAATTTCGTATCTATTCTTATAGGCGGAAATTTGACAGTAAGGACCGTAGAGATCGACGCTCACCGGAACTTGAGGGATATCCCTGTCATAGATTCGAAAGCATTGAAGCCCTCTTTTCCGCGCCCATTTCCTCCAGTGTTTGGACATTCTGGAGAGACGGTTTCGAAACATCACCTTAGGATTTCCGGAATCGTTAAGCGACTTTGCTTCCTCGGATCCATTCTCAGACATGAAACCAAGATAGAATCTCCGCTCGAAAATCCAACCAGAACAAAAATTAAAAATCTTTAAAAAGACTGGAAAATTTGCAGTATAAATCGAGGATAGCCTGGCCTTTTTGCGAAGATTCGGTCCGAAAAAACCGGGAGAGAAATCTTGAAATACACTTACCTCGAAAATCAAAAAGTAAAATTGTTTCTTACTTATTCCGAAACCGAATCCAAAGACGTGATTCTTTTCGTTCACGGTTATCCGGATACTCATAGAACCTGGGATCTGCAGATCGAGGCTTTGGAAACTTCTTATAGACTAGGAGCAATCGATCTGAGAGGTTTTGGGAGATCGTCAAAGCCCTTGGAGCAATCCGAATACAATTACGCATCGATACTTCCGGATCTTATGGAAGCGATTCGATTTCTTTCCAAGGATAAGAGAATACATCTTGTTGGACACGATTGGGGAGCCGCCTTAGGATGGTTACTTATTAGTGATCCTGAATATTCAAATTATATCAAATCCTTTACCGCTATCTCCGGACCTCACCCTTGGCTCGCCGGAAAAAGAATGATCGACGACGTCTTCAGTCTCAAACTTGAAAATTGGAGAAAGGTATTGGATCAAGGTTTTCGTTCCTGGTATATTTGGTTTTATCAAATTCCTATATTGCCGGAGTTTCTCTGGCAGAATTTCGGAGAGCCCATTTATAAACTGATGATGGACCTGGGAGGTGTTCCCGAGAAGGATCGTCTAAGGCAGATTAGTCGAAATGATATCTATAGCGCGACGATCGCTCCGATCAATCTCTTTCGAGAACTATTATTCGGTAAAACCGTAATCTCCGAACCTTCCACCATTCGAGTTCCCGTACAATTGATCGTTCCGGAAAAGGACTTCATAGTCCTTCCCGAAGTTTACGAAAACTCCCGCGATTATGTGGAGAAGATTGAAATCCACAGATTAAATTCCAATCACTGGGTACACAGAGAGCAACCGAAAGTAGTGACGGATCTCATTCAGAACTTTGTAAAAAAATACTCGGCTTAAAAAGAAATTCTTCTTGGAAGACTGAGTGCTCGCAAATTCCCTTTGGCCGCAAACTTCGAAAACAAAAAGGAAAGATCTTTTATCAAACGGCCCTTCGCTTTCTAAGAAAATCCTTACCCGCAAACTGCAACGAGAGCATCCTACAAGAAAAGGTTTTGTAGGAATTCCTACACGGGAATTTGCGCTTGCAAAATTAGAATTTTGTGATAGAGGAAAGTTTCCGGAATTTTTCCACCACCCGCCCCCCACCCAAAACTTGGGTGGGGCCCGCGACTTTTACGGATGAATTGTCGTAGTTCCGACGGTTTTTCCAAAAATCCAGACAACTTTTGGGTAAGGTGATCCTTTCTAAGAAGGATGTTTCCTAAAATTCATTAGATGTCGAAATGAGAATCCGGGCGTTATTAAATCCAGGCTAAGGTTGTATTTTTCCGAAAAAAAGAGAGTCTTTTTTAAAAAGTTTTTAGTCAGATTCTTCGAACTTCAACTCAATCGTTGTAAATAAAATCGGTCAAAGTTTTCCATTATGAAATTTCTTCTCGTTTATTGTCATTCCAATCCTAAGAGTTTTACCAAGGCGATTTTAGACGCGATTTCGGAAACGCTCGAATCTCTGAATCACTCTGTGAAGATAATCGATCTCTACGCCGAAAAATTCGATCCCGTTTTACAAGTGGATGAAGCTCATCGCAGACGCGACTTATACAAAGATCCCTCTATGGCTTCCTATCGCGAGCTCATCTTGGAAGCGGATCATCTTGTGTTTATCTATCCTGTTTGGTGGCACGGCTTCCCGGCGATTCTAAAAGGTTTTATCGATAGAGTGATCACATCCGATTTCGTCTATTCATTCAAGGATCGTCCACGTAATTCGATTTTCCCGCAAGGATACATGAGTCAAAAAAAGATCTCCTGCTTTTACACCCTCGATGCACCTTTTCTCATCGCACTTATAGATCCGGGTTGGCTTGCGATTAAATACGGCATATTCCGATTTTGCGGGTTTCGAAACGTCGAACGGTATTATCGCCATAATCTGAAACACGCAACCGACTTGGAGCGTTCCCATTGGATCGAAGAATGTCGAAAGATCGCTAACTTTCTTTGAGAATGTCTTCCGTGAATCAAAAAGCTTTTTCTAAAAGCGTCCGGTCTTTTTATTTTTTATGAAACGATTCGGCTTCATCGTTTTCACAAATGTCTTTAACGGGAATCAACGAATATCTTTGTAAGAATTAGAATCGCCGGCCAACGATCCGAATCTCCGTTGAACCGAAATTCATTCTTCAAAAGATCGTTTCACAGGAACACTGACGGCTAACGTTTACGAAATCGGTCGATTTGACTTTTATGACATTTCTATTTTAACGGGAACGATTCGACTGCTAGTTTTGTGCGAGAATTGTAAAAAATAAATTTCTTGATGATTCGTTTAAAATCATTTTGGCTGTATCGAAAGTTTCTCGGAGACGATTTCATGCAAGAACATAAAAAATTATCCTTCTTATACGTTTTTCTTTTTCTTTTTATTACGAATTGCCACACTCCTAAAGAATCCGCAGGGAAATGGGAGGATAAAAAAAATCGCTCCGTTTTGATTTATAGAGATAAAAATTTGGCTCCGTTAGGAACCGGATGTGTTTTTGGAAAGAATCAAATTCTGACAACGGAACATATTCTTCGGGATCTTTATAACGAAATTTTAGTTTCCTATGATGGAAAAAATTTCTTCAAAGTGACACTACTTAAGGTGGAGAAAAAATTCGATTTGGCCTCGCTCCAGCTTCAAGAAACTTCGGACATCTTCCCAAAAGATAATTTAGAATTTGTTGACCGTTCCGAAATTATAGAAGGCCTTAAAGTTTTTGCGTGGACCGGCGCTTATGGAGGAACACCGGGTATTTATTTCGGATATATTTCCCATGTTGAACGAAGAAAATTCGATCCATCCTTTCCGGAAATTCCTTTTATTCAAGTAAACCAGATCGCCTATCCCGGAGCAAGCGGCTCCTGTGTTTTTTTGGAAAACGGAAAAGCATTTGGAATCGTCCGTTCTTCAATCGGTATCACCGAAGGCAGTCAAATCGGATTGGTGATTCCTTACGGTTACCTAAAAGTTTTTTTGCGCGACCTATACTAAGAATTCATATATATATAGAAATATTTATTTGACAAAATCTTCGTGTCGTATTATCACTTTTCTGCTTATAAGGAAGTGTATTTAATGATGAGAAAGTTTACAAAAATAATTTGCCTAACGATACTGATCGGTCAATTCTATGTCTGTAAAAAGGAGAAATCGGACGATGTCAGCGCATTACTTCTGTTAGGAATCGCTACGGGTGCGAATGAGAACGCCACTAAAACAAGTACGCAGGTGAGAGCCGCGGTTGCCGGTTTATCCAATTCGATCAGCTCCAGTATTCAAGGCGGCGTTGCTACGAATTTTAATTTTTCGGTTCCAAAAATGGAAAAGAACAAACTGGTAGCGTATGTCCAAAAAAAATCAAGTGTAGCCGTTTTACAAAAGGGGATCCAATCTTTCCCAACGAGCCTAACCAGAGAGTCCGGTACATGCAACGCGACTTCTTGTTCGGCTACTTTAAACGGTACCGTCGATTGTAAAATCGGAGGTAACAATTCCGGAACCGCAACCCTGGACAAAATGAAAGTAGTTTATACCGCCGGAATGGGAGCAGGTGGAATGTCCTTTTCTATGAACTTGGACGGAAAAGTGAAAATGGATAAATGTGCCTCTCAGAGCAGCGACTGGTTCAACTATCCAAGCTTAACAACCTCGGTCTCAAGCGGAGATATCACCCTAACAGGAGATTCTAAAGTAGAATTTGCAAGTGCGGACATGGCAACGCAAACGATGACCATCAAGTATGTGGAAAAAAATACTACAACTTCTCCCAATTTGGCGATCAACGGCGGCTCTGCACAGGCAGTAAGCGTTACACAAGACGTAAATATCGAACTCAATAGCAAACCTACGATTACGGAAGCTCCCACATTTTCGAGCAACAACTTCAAGTTCAAGGCAAGCTATGTGGATATCGTAACAGGAACCGTCTCCGTCTCCGGCTCCGTGGGCGGCGGTACAGTAAACGTAAGCAGAACTTATAACAAGGATAAGTTCACTTATGACGTCGCATGCGATATCAAGATCGACACCGACAATAAAATTTCAGGTGATTGTAACGTTACGATCAAATAAGATAATTTGAAAATGACCTCTGTGTCTTTCAAGATTCCCCGTCCTCCAATTTCGTAGGCGGGGAATGGATCCCATTTTCCGAATATTCCATTTTCCGAATTTACGATTTCTAACGACGAGAACTCGAATAAAAGCCGCAAGGCGGTTGAATCTTGAATCTAAAGTCTTCCGGAAGAAGTATAATATTTTTTATAATACTCTTCTTCTAAGGAATTGATCGTCACACCTCGTTTTGTAGAAGCGTGAACAAACTTTTGATCTTTGAGATAGATTCCTACGTGACTCACCTTTTCTCCGGAGATCGTAAAAAAAACCAAATCGCCTTCCTTCAATTCTTCTTTTGAGATGAAAGTGGTTCGAGGAACCATCGTATAACTCGGTCCGCTCAAATTCGATCCGTAAACTTTAGATAAAATTTTACTCGTAAAACTGGAACAATCGATCCCGGATTCGTCGGTTCCGTAATCTTTGTAAGGAGTTCCGAGCCAACGATAGACTTCTTTATAGAGAGAAAGAGAATCCTTCGGGCCAATGGAAATTTTATGATTGATCTGAAAGTATTTCCGAAGTTCGGATTCGTCCGGATTCTTTTTTTCTCCGTGTAAGATCGCAAAACAAACCGCGATCATACACAGATAAAAAAAGAAAACAAGTTTGGAAGGATACATTCCTACATTAGACGAATTAGAAATTAACTCCGCCGAAAACTATGATCTCCAAAAAACCGAAATTCTGACTTGCACGATCTTTGGAGCGCCCCGTCGTAAAGATATTCGGAAGGTCGATGTATCCCCCCTTTGCGCCGAATTCAAAAAAGAAATATTTATAAAGATCAGCTCTTCCGGCCACGTAACCGGATACTCCGTATCCGGATGTGTGAAAGTGATTGTTCTTTCCTTCGCCAAACAGCCGTACGTCGCTTCGTGCGATGATCGGCCCTCCGCCCACGGAAGAAACAAAACTCAACGCATTTTCTCCGTTAGACGAAACCCACAAAGGCTGAATCGTCCCCACGTCCAGGTAGAGAAAATTTAAACCGTCCGTGTGTTCGAATTTCAAAAAGTCGGGGGTAACGCTGATCGGTTCTCCGCCGTGATATCCTTCCAATCTTTTGTAGGCATCCGGAAATAAAAAAAGATAAACCGCCATATCGGACGCAGTCCCAAGATGAGCCCTTTGAATCGCGAGCGGATCTATATAACCGGTGATATTCGACGCCTGACCGCGGCTCATCACGTATTTCATGTGATCCTGACCGAAGGCGACGAAAAATCGGTCCGCAAAATAATAAGTTAAGCGGAAGTTGTATTGCGGAATTTCCCAAAGACTGGGATTGAGATAAACCGAAGTATCGAATTTTTCCGGTTTATCCTTTGCAACTACGTCTTTGAGCGTAAAATTGTAACCCGGTCCCTTAAACGTGATATCGCTCTGTGTGTAATAATCGCGGTTGTAACCCCACTGAAAACTCCAATTCCCCTTTCGTTGATCGACCCTTCGTTCAGCCTCAATTTTTTTCGGATCTACGTTAGCCGGAACGGGATCTATTTTTGTCTCCAGGTTCGCCTGAGCGAAAGGAACGATGTCTTGTAAATCTTTATCTTTTGATTTTGTTTCCGCAAAATTAGGAAAAACTAAAAAGCAAAAAAGAAAAACGCCTAAAATCGGCCGGATTGAAATCGTTTGATTTCTAAGTTGTGCATATATCATGGAGCAGGTGAAAAATTCTAATCTAGTATATCAAAATACTAAATTTACGCGAGTGAGCCTCACGGCTATGTTTTTTTTCTTTTACCTTTTCTCAAACTCCGAATGAAAATCCATCTCTCAAGATATACGCCGAAAATTCTCGGTTTATTTGCGGTTTCGATTTTTTTGGGAAGAATTTCGATTCACAAAAGCTCGAATCTCTTCGCTTACAAAATCGGGTTTTTCTTTTTGAATCCAATGATTACAATCCACAAGAGTCGATTCTAAAAAATCGCAAACGTTCGCGTGGGAATCGTAACTTTCGGGACAAATCGCCATATCGCGTAACGGCACGAAAACTCGAACCGGAATCGAAATTCTTTTAGGCGTTGGAAATTTTTTTCCTTGGATGAGTTCTCGGTATAAGTGGATCGGATAAAGGGCGCTTTTTAGAATTTCCTCTCTTGAAAAATTTCGCATCGGATCTTTTTTTGGAATCTCGGCCGCATACATCAGATATTTCCAAAAAAACATAGTAAACTTGGAAAGTAAGAAATTCGGAAGCCAAGGGATCTGGAAGAATAGAATATACCACGACTTCGCCGATTGTTTCAGAGAAGTCCAGATTTTCCTGGGACTCAGGCTGAAAAAATAACTCAACATCAGATTTCTCGCGAGGATCGGATGTGGTCCTCCCATCGCGGTGTAAGAAAGAATCATTTTAGAATATTCTAAATCGCCTACAAACCCCCAAGATAAGATGGCTCCCCAGTCGTGAGCCACGAGGTGCACGGGTTTTCCGTTTCCCATAAAACGAATCACAGCTTCAAAATCCTGAAAGACGACTTGCGCATTGTAATCTTTTTGTTTTTCGGGTTTACTCGAATTTCCCGCGCCTCTCAAATCAAAAGCGCCCACGTTGAATTCTTTTGATAAAGAATGTAACTGCGAATCCCAGGTCGAATGTTCGTCCGGAAATCCGTGGACAAAAAGAATTGTTTCTCGATCCGGACGTTGCGAAGCGGTCGTATTGTATTTTAAAAAGAGATTCAAATTTCCGTTACAAACAAAGGTAGTTTGAAACGAAGAAATCGCTTTCGTTTTTTGGAATGTTTCTTGTTTTTCGGATGATAAGGCTATCATTTCATTTTTCCATTTTTAAGAATTTGCTCGTGCCTGGATGAAACGGCTTTCGATCGTTACCAGATTCTCCCCGCGTAAATTTTAAAATAAGAATCACATGGACCCGATTTCGCTTATCAAAATAGGGCCGGAGGTTATACAATGTATTCTTAATCTACTTTCCTAAAGTCGGTCGCTGAGACTCGTGACCTTATGAACGATATTCGGAGTCATTCGACTAAAAAAGCTGATTGTCTTGGATTTTATACCTGGAAAGACATGGAGTTTTCTTTTTTCCATTCCTTTTACGATCGCTTTTACGACCGCTACGGGACTGTCCACGATTCCCATCGGAATATCCTGTTGTTTTCCGAATTGTTGCGACTTGAGAATTCCGGTGTCAGCAAAGAACGGATATACGTTCGTCACCGCGACTCCTTTTTTACGAAGATCGGCGTCCATCGCTTCTCCCATCGCACGAATTCCAAATTTGGAAATGGAATAGTAGATCAGTTCTCCGGCGGCGACGTGACCCGCTACGGAAGATAGATTTACGATCTGCCCTTGTTTTCTTTCCAACATCGCGGGAACGAACAAACGACTCAGATGAATCGGGGCGTAAAGATTTACATCCAGGATCAGATTCCAATTTTTATCGGGAACGTCTAAAAGCCCGCCTTTAAAAGCGAGGCCTGCGTTGTTGATCAACACGTCCACTCCCTTCGGAGAAATCTGCAACGTATTTTGATAAACGTCCTTACAACCTTCTCGCGTTTGTAAGTCTCCGGAAAAACTTCCGAGAATTTTTCCAACGTAGGAAGGATGAGAACCGTTTTTATAGTTTTCGATCCACTTTCTCTGCAGATAAAAATCCGCGTCCGTATTTGGAGCCTTAAGATCCGTAAGAATCAGATCGGCCCCCTTTTCCAAAAGTTGTTTGGTCAATTCTCTTCCGAAACCTCCGTTGGCTCCAGTGATTAAAATCGTCTTCTCTTTCAATTTGCTCATATCACTTCTCTGTATTGGTGTTCTTGGGATGAAAAAATTTCTTTGGCTAGGTAGAGATTGTCTTCTTGTTCCGGATGAAAGGAAAACCTAAAATATCGAAACGCCGCTCGCATCGTCAAAGGCAAAATCTTCTCCTTTGTAAAGAGAAGCTGAAACAATTCTTTCTGAGTTTGAATTCGAAAAAGAATTCCATCCTGCCAGAGAAAAAGTAAGACCGCGACAAACGTAAACATAAAAAATATGGCGGACGCGATACACATTCCCACGATTCGAATCCAATAACTTTGAGTGACCTCTTTCAACACGTCAAAGGCAGCCGACTTGTGTTCCAATTCTTCGGCCGCGTGCCATTCGAAAAGTCTTCTCATTTCCGGATGAGCCGGTTTGAGAAGTCCGCTTCGTAATCCCAGATCCGCGACAAGAGACGTGTAGTGCTCCAACCCCGCAACTGCGGCCAGATTCATTTTTTCGGAGAAAAGTTTCTCCAAAAGGCCGAAGGCAAACCAAACCACAAAATTCATAAAACCTTCGAAACGATATCCTTGGTCTTTGAGATTCTCCCAGAATTTTTTGTGTTCTCCCGCGTGTTGCGCCTCTTGACCAACGAAAGCGATCGCGTTTCTTTTCACCTTTCCCTCTTTGAGCTTGGGAATGTATTTCTGAATCGTTCGAATAAAGTATTTTTCTCCTTCCGGAAAAAGGATCGTCCACGCGTTCAAAACATGAGTAAGGGAAGCGTTTCCTCCACACCAGTGTTTCGGGACGTCCTTTGAAAATTGAAATCGGGGCTTTCGAACCGGATAGTCCGGCTTTTCGATTTGGTTCATTATTCTTCCGTAATTATTATTATTTTGGAATATTCTAAGTTCAGAATTGACTTTTTTCTATAGTAAGATTCATTTCCGGAAAATCTCCGCGGATGGAACCGTTCCCATCCGGTTTTACGCAGCGCCGACTCGGAGTTTGGTTGTCTTTTTTGTCTTCGGAAGAACCTTTTTTAATTTTGCAATCCGTTCCTCTTCTTCCCAGAAACGAACGTGAGGAAGATTTTCATCCAGCCAGAACGCTTCCGTATCGCTTACGACTAAAATTTCTTCCCATTTCACTCCGAAACTTTCTTCGGCTCTCGAACCAAAATGAATCTTTCCGATATGCGGTTCGACGGCCCAGAGCCCCGCGTCCACTTTCGATTTCGTAAATTCTCCCCAAAGAGGAGAAGCGTTGGAGGAAGGTGCAAAGATCCCTTTGAGAATTTGAGGAACCAGATAAAGAAAAGTCTGAGGCGGAAAACCGAGAAGTCTTCCCGCCGGAAAACTCGAGGCCGGAACTTTTCCTACTTTATGACCCAAAACTCCGTTGGGATAAATCGTATGACAATTGGAATAACCGAGATCGTGGATGAGATCGTCGCAGGCTTGATAGATCTCGCCCATGTTTTTTTCAGCGAGAACCAATTCTAAGATAAGAGTTCTAAATTCTTTTAGATCCTTGCGTCCCTGCTCTACTTCCGCGTTTTTTCCAAATGAAAAAGAATATCCCACGTCGGCGGTCACACCCCTCACGTTAGGCGCAACGTCCAAGATCACAGCCATTCCCTCTTTTAACTTTCGATCGGAAGGTTGAAACTGAAATCCAAAGTGAGGAAGAAGTCCGTCTCCTCCGATTCGTTTCCAAGTGAGAGGCCTTCTGAATCCTCGAAAGCAGGTACGGTCTCCGAACCACGCAAATCCGTAATGAAAGAAATTCTTTCCGCCCTTTTCGTAGATATAAGAATCGATCAGAGAAGCCGCGGTTTTTTCGGTCATCCCTTCTACGAGGCGTTCGCGGACCCACTCCACCGCATCGTATGCAAGTTTTTGCACATTCTTAAAATCGTTTAGATCCGCAGATGTATAATACTCACGAGACATTCTTCCTCTCCTTTCGAACTCTTGGACGCCGGTTCGGTTTGGAGATTTTAACGCATGTTACAGGAGTATTCGTCCGATCTTATGATTTCCGACCGATTTTTAGATTTTTTTTCTCCACTCCGCCGGTGTCATTCCCGCGATTTTTAAGAATTGTGCGTTGAACGTGGACTTCGTATTAAAACCGACTTCGAATCCGATCGAAAGAATCGTCTTTTCCGGTTCTTCCAGAAGCATCTTTTGGGCCTCTTTTACTCGGAATCCGTTGACGAACTCATTGAAATTCCTCTCATACGTTTCGTTGAGAATCCTGGAAAGTTGATGTGGTGTGATCAGAAGTTTTTCGGCCAGATCTTGCATCCGCAATTCTTCTTCCTGATAAATTTTTTCCACTTCCATGAGTTCGGTCAATCGGGCGCGAATCGCTTCCAAGTTGATTCCACCGAGTTGTGTTTTCTCGTATCTCTTCTGTTGTAATTCTAACTTTAGAGAATTGAAAAAGTTCGGATATCGCGCCGTGAACACGAAGACGAGACCGTTTCCGAACGTCATTAGAATCGATGCGAACGCGAAAAGTTTCGGAAAATCCAAATAGAATCCGATCCCGGAAAGCTGTACCGAAACGATCGTGATGAGAAGAATCCAAGACGCGAGCTTCGAAAGATGAAAGTCGATTTCCCGAAAGGATTTCCAAAAAAGATAAACCGAATAAAAACAATAGAGTGTTAGGTGAAGATATCCGATTCCGATCAGTAGAGAAATCGGGCTTTTATCTCGATGAATAAAAGCGTCCTGAAGCAGTTCCTTCCTCGAATCCAAGGGGAAAAGAAAAAAAATCAACTCGCAAAGAATCGCGAGATATGCCGGAAAAAAATGTCTCCTTAGAGGGATTTTTTTCTCCAGTGCAAATTCTAACATTCTTCCCAAAACGAGAAGTAGCGCCGGGCCCATCGCGAGAAGTGAGGAAAAAAAGAACATCCAGAGAAACGGATAAGTTTCCGTTCCTGGAATCGAAACAAATCCGATCCGAGATTCCACCGAGGCCAGGAGAAGAGCCAAGAAAAACATCCCGGTAAATTCTTCTCCGCGCTTGTGTTTGGCTAACTCGACGAAAAAAAGAAGAATACAATATCCGGGACCGAGTTGGATCAAAAATTGGAGGCCGAGCCAGATTAAGTCCGGAGTGAAATTCGGGTACATAGGAAATGCGAGAAGGAAAGCCGACCCCGAAGTTTTGTCCAGAAGAAACGGGAAAAATCAACGTTCCCGAAATTAGAAGAATTGACGCATACCATTCTCTAAGGTTCCCTATCGGTATGAGTGAATTCATTGAAATCAAAGTTGGGGAGAAATCCTACCAGTTGCCATTGATCGCCGGAACGGATGGAAAAAAGGGAATCGATATTCGCGAACTCCATCAAAAAACCGGACTCATTTCTTACGATCCCGGTTTTTTTAATACCGCCTATGCAGTGAGTCGTATTTCTAGAAGAGATCCGGACTCCGGTGATCTGCAATACAGAGGATACGACGTCGCAGACCTCGTTCAACACTCCACCTTTGTGGAAACGAGTTATCTTTTGATCTACGGAAAACTTCCCACCGAACAACAACTCAAGGACTTCTCCTTAAAACTTTCGAAACACTCTTTGATTCACGAAGATATGATAAATCTCTTCGACGGCTTTCCCGGTAAAGGACATCCGCTCGCGGTTCTTTCCGTGATGGTGACTTCTCTTTCCAGTTATTATCCGGAAGAATACGAAGAATCCTTGGACAAAGGAATCGATCATTCCGCAAGACTTCTCGCAAAGATAAGAACGATCGCCGCCTTCAGTTACAAAAAAATCGCGGGTCAACCTTTCGTCTATCCCTTGGACAAACATCCGTATTGTACGAACTTTCTTTATATGTTGTTTTCGATTCCTTCCAAGGATCACGTTCCAAGCGAAGACGTGGATCGGATTCTCAATCAACTTTGGATTCTTTACGCGGATCACGAACAGAACGTTTCCAATACGACCGTTCAAGTGATCGGTTCGACTCAGGCGAATCTTTTTGCTTCGATCTCTTCCGCGATCAACGCGCTCTGGGGTTCCAGAGAAGGCGGACGTCAAGTCGCGGCGGTCGGTTTGATCGAAGACATCATCAAATCCAGAAAGACGGTCGCGGAATACTTCGAGAAGTTCAAAGGAGATTCGGAAAGACTTTTTTCAAACGGCTTTGGTCACAAAGCTTACGCCGCAAAGAGCAGAAGAGCGATCATCGCCGGAAAACTATTTCACGAATTCTATAAAAAACATCCGCTCAATCCGATCGCGGAAGTAGCTCTCAAGATCGACGAATACATGCAAAATGATGAATATTATATCAATCAAAACCTGTATCCGAATCTTGAATTTTACAGCGCCGTAATTTTCAACTCGATAGGAATTCCGAAAGAACTCTTCACTGCGATGCAGGTAATCGGAAAACTCCCAGGATGGTTAGCCCACTGGAGAGAACAGCGTGTTTCCGGAAACTACAGCAAAGCTCGTCCGAAACAAATCTATACAGGAGAGATGGGAAGAAAATACGTTCCTCTTTCTGAAAGATAAACGACGATGCAAAACCCGAGAGGGAAAGACTGGCTCGCCCAAGCCGAAAGAGATTTGGAATGGGCGGAAGCTTCTTTGCAATCGGGTTTCTTTGCGCAGACGTGTTTTGTCTGCCAACAAGTGGGAGAAAAAACTCTCAATGCTCTTGCTTATTTTCGCGGTGCTGATCTCGTAAAATCAAATTCCGTAAAGACGATCGCAAAAGAGCTGAACGAAAACGGAGAAATCGAATCCATCGGACAAAAATTAGATTTGTATTATATTCCCACTCGTTACCCCGATGCGTTTACGGACGGAGCGCCGTTCGAATACTTTGAAGAATCACAGGCGAAAGAAGCCGTCGTATTTGCGGAAACATTGATTCGCATCGTAAAAGAAAAACTCAAATGAGCGTGATCGTTTTTCCAAAAAGAAATCCTCTCGACGGAATGAGTCGAGAAGAATTGATCCAAAATATTCAATCTGCCCTTCGGGAAAAAGTAATCAAGACGTTTCTATTCGGAAGCGTCGCAAGAAATTCCGCACACGCTTATAGCGATGTCGATTTGATCGTGATTACGAAAACGGATCTTCCCTTTTTAAAAAGACAAGAACTCTTGCAAATTCCTGTCGAATGGAACTTATTCGTTTATACGGAAGAAGAATGGGAGAAGATCCGAGAACAAAGTCAATATCCCGGTTTTTGGAAAACGGTCTTCGCAGAGATGATTCCAATTTTGTAATATACTTCTTTCCAAGGAAGTTTCGATTTTGATTCCTATATCCCGAACGTGGATCCAAAAAAGTTCGGATCTCTTCATATCCGTCTGTTTTGGTAAAGAATACGAAAAGAAGATTCTAAAAGTTTCAATTCTACCTTCTATCGATTCGAAAAAATGGAAAGATTCCATTTTCAAAGCGGACCGTTTCAAAATTCGCCTCTTTTACTCTACATTCAGTTTGATACAAACGGCATAGATTCGTTCTAAAAGCCGCGGCAAGAAATCCTCGAAGGAGATTTCCATATGAAATCGGCGCGTCCCCCTTTCCACTCTTCTCCCGATCGAACAATATTTTCCTGAGAACAGCCCCTTTTTTCAAGACGTTTCGTTCGTTTTCTTCTATCATTCAAAGATCTTTTATTCGAGAGGTCCTATGAATTTTAGAATGCCGAAACATTTCAAAGCAGCTTACAGACAAGAACTGGATTCCTATCGTTTCAATCTCAAAGAGAAGAATTGGGATAAAGCTTGGAAATTTCTGGAGAGGGCTCACCTGATCGGTCAATATCATCCGGTTCCGCATACCGGGATTCATTTTCGAATGCTCGTCTTTGCAACTCGGAGGGCTGACTGGAGAGAGTTTTTGGGTCAGCTCTTGCGGGTTTCCGTCGGTGGTTTTGGTTCTCTTTTCAATCGGGTTCCGGTCGGAAATACGGGCGGGGCGAATGTTCCGATCCTTGCTTCCCTTCCTCTTCCGGAAGATTTGCGGGAACTCCTCGCAAACGCTGACACTTCGGGAAAGGGTTTGTCCGGTCTGAAAGAAAAGGTTTCCTGAAAAAAGTTTTAAAAACGGGGTTTAGAATGAAAATCCGAATTTTCGGGGGAGTTCCCACGTTTCTTGGGAGATCAAAGTGTTTCTGAAGATTTCGAAAAAGTAGGAACTCACACTTTTCTCGGAGAAGGTGCCGCTTTCAAAGCAAAGCCTCAAAGCGAAAAACGGGGAGTTCCCACAAATTTCACCTAAAAAAACGGCAAAAGCCGATGTACAAAAAAGACCGGCCAATCGCGTTTGCAACCGCCGGCTGAATAGGTTTCAATTCTGTAAGTCCAGTTAATTAGACCTCTTCTTATCGGTCAACGCCTTCAAGAAAGTCGCAATTGACTTTGTATCGGAATCCGAGAGATCCTTACCGAGTTGAAGATGAGCCATTTTTTTGACGGCTTCTTCCAGAGAAGCGACTTTCCCGTCATGAAAATAAGGACCGGTAATCGCAATATTTCTAAGAGACGGAACTTTAAAAACAAAAGCATCGGCCGGATTCTTTGTAACCGCAACGCGGCCTTTGTCGGTGGTATTTTCATAAGGATTCACCTGACCTAATTTTCGGAAAGAGTTACCGCCAAAAAGAGGACCCACGTGACAAGCCGTACAACCGGTCGCCAAAAACTTCTCCAGACCTTCTTGTTCTTCTGAAGAAAGAGCTCTGTGATCGCCTTTCTGAAAATCGTCAAACCGGTCTTTGGTAACGAGAGTTCTCTCGAAAGCGGCGATCGCACCGGCGAGATTTTCATAGGTAATTTTTTTATCATCCTTAGGATACGCTTTTGCAAAGAGGTCTTGGTATTCCGCAATCGCGCCGATTTTCTTTTCAACTTCGGCGGCGTTTGGCATCGCCATCTCTACGGGATTTAGAATCGGACCTTTCGCCTGTTCTTTCAAATCCTTTGCTCTTCCATCCCAAAACTGAGCGATGTGAAAACCCGCGTTCAAAACGGTAGGAGAATTTCTATCCCCATTCTTCCCAAAGGCTCCCGGAGAAGTTGGAAGGTTATCCACACCGGCGCCCTTTCCGGCAACGTTGTGACAGGAGTTACAAGCCTGCGTGTCATTCGCAGAGAGCCTCTTTTCAAAGTATAACTTTTCTCCGAGTTGGATCAGTTCCGGAGTATCCCCTTCCCCACCCGGAACTTTTTCCGGAATGGTTCCGAAGATCTTTTTAGAATCTTCGATCAGCTTCTTCGTCTTTTCAGACGGCCCACAGGAAACCAAAACGACCCCGAGGAGCACCAAAAAAAGGGCCCCCAATGTAGATTTTTTCATACCAGTTCCTCTCTCTATTTAATTTAGAATGATTCTAAAAATAGATTCTATTTAGAATCATTCTAAAAGACAATTCTTTTTCAGATCTTCTTTCGCTTTTTCCTCTCAATCTGGAAGACCAGTCCCTGGGCGTTGATCTTAGAATCGAACCCGAGGAGCCTCTCTTCCCTTTCTCCGAAGGCAATTCCCTGAGTGGAAATTTCTCTTTCCAAATAAGAACGAATTCTTCCCGTACAAAATTCCAAGAGAGGTTCTCCTTCCAGACCCGATCTTTCACCGGAGGAAAGAATATTTTGCATCGCGTGGAGACCTTGTTTCATCTGGCGTGCGCCGGAAGGCAAATCTCTCCAAACCCCGAAGTGAGTCAGATACGCCTTATCCGCTCCCGTCGCAAGAATCGTGTCCACCGTATTCATCGCTTCCTCCGCGTCGAAATCGGTCGGAGTTGTGGAAGGATACAAGACGGGATTTTTGCCGACAGCAAATTCTCTATAACCCAGACCGAAAGAATCTCCGGTAAAAATTCCGTTACTCAGAGAGTCGTATATGCAAAAATGATGATTTGCGTGACCGCGTGTATAATAGAATTTGAATCTTCTTTTTCCCCATCGAATCTCTTCTCCGTCTTCGGGGCTTTTCACACGTTCCGCGGGAACGGGAACGATTTCACCGTAAAGTTTTTTGAAATTCTCCTCTCCGTAAACTTGGATCGAACTCTGGATCAGCCTTTCGGGGGAAATCAGATGTTTCGCCGCTTTCGGGTGTGCGAGGATCGTAGCATTCGGACAGTGTTTTGCAAGAAGTCCGGTTCCACCCGCGTGATCGAGGTGAACATGAGTGACGATGATGTATTTTACTTCTTCGGGTTTGCGACCGGCCTTTGCCAATTCTTCTAAAAGGATCGGAACCGAGTGATTGGTATTGTTTTCAACAAAAGCCGCTTCGTCCCCCTCCACGACGAGGTAAGCACAAGCGATACCGGGAGAAATGTAATCGCAGTCGATCGTAAACAATCCCCGAAAGGGTTCTTTTTCAAAAGACGGCATAAAGATTCTCCTATTTCAGAATTGAAAATTGTCAAACAGACCGAGGTTCCACGGAAGCGACTAAAACAATATCGGGACTCGCCCGCAAGAGCAGGTCCACATCCCGCAGGGTGTTGCAAGCGCCCGACAAAGCTTATGACGCACTTCCATTCTCTCCAATACCGCAATAGTCCAAACTTCTTTTTACCAATGGGTCTTCCTAAACGAACGATTCAAATTCCTTAATAAATGGAATGAGTTCAATCAATTCAATGGATAGATAAGAGAACACCCATACCGGTAATTTCAAATGTTCTAAATAAGTAGAAGAAGTCTTTGAGCCTAAGCAATTCCATTCAGAACAAAGAGTCACAAACTCTCTCGTGAATACTTCTTTGTTAAAAGAAAAATACCACTCAGAAGAATTTTTGGGATTGAGAATAGATAATAGATTCTTACTGATCTGTGTATATTTATCGACGTCTAAGCGATGATTTTTTTGAGTAAAACGATCCTTGCCGTTCGATAATTTAGGTTTAGGCGAAGAATGCAAAGAAGCTGGAATACACTTTAGAAATTTTTTTCTTACCGAAGCAGTAAAAAATGCTGCTACCTGGACGTTCCGGAGAGACGGGTTGGAGTGGGGATTTGCCGATGTGTGAAATGTAGGAAAGGAATATGCACCGGCCATGGGAAAAATTCTTAACATTCTCAATAGACAGTGTCAATAAGAATAATTCCATTCGATTTCTTTTTAGAATGTTGAAATGTGTTTCAAGGTCGGAGCGGTTTACAATTCGGGAAGGATCACACAACAAAAGGTCTCAACATCTGTATCATGCACAATCTTCAAAATCGGCTTTGTTTCTATAGCCGCTTACGCTTCTCGAATTGATCCTGAGCAATCACTCCAGAGTCAAACAACTCGCACCAGAATCGAAAGCTAATCAATTGAAAGAAACCTCGATTTTCAAAAATAATACAATTCACAAAATGATCGAGAAGCAAAATTTATTTACCGAGTTTTGGCTTCTTTGAAAGTATCTCAATCGGATCCGTTTCTTTTTTATACTGATCGAATGAATATCCATTTTCCCATAGGAGGAAGGCATTCTCTGTTATGATTCGAGAACCAATTTTTGCGTAGGCCATTGATCTAATTTTTCTAACTAGTTTATTTGAAAATTTATTGATAATTTCGGAATTCCATTTTTTTGAGAAAATACTCGTAAAATTAAATTCTTTCCATTTCTCAATCCTCTTAAATGAATTATGGTTTGTATGAGATTTTTTTAAATTCCCATCTTCACTTACACTTAAATATAACTGGATCATCCCTAACCCATCCGCGCTGTATCGAAATGTAGCTCCCTGGCATTTTTTGGGATCCAATCGTATTTTTGTCGGTTTAAACTTCGGACCACTTCCCTGGACATAAATATTCAAATGGATCGTATTCCATTTTTTATTATTTGGATAAGTTCTTTCAAACTCTTCAATGATTTCATTCGTATTAGAAAATAACTTGAGAGGCTTTTCATAGTCTGAATAAAGCTCGTAGATCAGACAGTTCTTTTCCTGGAATAAAAAATCGAGTATGATTCTATGATCTTCTACGGTTCCATACCAGTCGCAATTCGGCATTCCATTTCCTTAAAGTTCAATGATATTCTATCGGTATCTATATAACGTTGATCAGTCCGTTCCCGAACTTACCCGATTCCGCTGAGAAACGAAGGCGACATCAATGTGATCACCTTAATACATTTTGTGGAAAGCAAATATTCAAAATGAATGGAAACGTCAGTAAAATCAAACCGCTCCCATTCTCCACGATCGGAATTTCCCGCACCGCTCAAGCTCGGCAAACCAAGTTTCTCCGCAACATCTCTGCTTCCACATTCAAAAGAGATATTTCGAGGTAGAACTCCTTTGAATTCTAAATGTTCTTCATCAGCCGATCCGAATAAAAATATTACGACCACCTGTTGATCTTCATTCAAGTAGAAGGTGATTCCGTTTCGAGGGAAATCCCAAATTTGAAACTCAGCAAAAGATTCAATATTAGGATTTTCGTTGAGAGCAATGAAAAAGTTAGCAACCTCTTTGCTGTCTTGCGTTTTTCCAATTAATAATTCCGAATCAATCTGAAACATGAATAAAACTTCTTTTAAATACAATAGAATCAAATTTGCGAAAATTCAAATCATTCCGCATTCTAACATTTTAGAATAAACCGATTGTTATTCTATTTTTTTAACTGCGCCTCAAAATTTCTACACTTACGATAAACTGCATTACTATTGTTTAAAATTCTTACATTTTACAACTTTCGTTTTAATTTTCTTATTTGTAAGCCAATCCAAATGATATAGATGAGGTTGCATTCTGAACTCAAGTTCTTTTAAGAATTTCATCCGATTGATCGGTAAAAGATTTTCGATAGTTAATTTCGGAACCAACATGAAAGACAATTTTTTTATTTTTCCAATTTCAGGTAGTCGACTACAATCCGGTGCGGAGCCTAACATAAAATGAAGTTCCTCTAAGTTCTTAAGAGGTAGTAAAAAATCTAGATTCTTTAATGAAACCTTTGTAAAGGAAACTCTTTTCAAATTTTTCATAGAGCCGATCACTTCGATATCTTTTAGTTTTTCGGCAAGGGAGATCTCTTCCAATTCTGTTTGCTCCACAATAGGACGTATGGAAATGCCGTTCCCGGAAATTCTTAGAAATTTCAGTTTCAAATATCGATTCATCTTATCGAGTTGATCGTTTTTGAACATATCAACCTGAAGAAATTTTAAATTCGGCAATTGGGCTAAACAATCCAAATTGTCGACTGCACCGAATCCATTTAAAATCAGACGTAAATCAGGAGCTTTTGCGATTGTCAGTAATTTACGATTGATCAGTCCGAACGTTTTATCACTCACTTCAAATCGTCGCCCAAATTGAATACTACTAAGTTCACCTGACTTTAAAATGGATCTGCAGTCCATCTCGGTCAGATTATCGTAAATATTTAGCACTCCATTCGTCAGTAATTCAAAATTCGAAGAATGAGCAATTGTCGAGTCAGGAAAGTTAGAACTAAAATCCATAATTTCTTTTCATTTGCAAAGCTTGCGATTATACCTTGTCTACTGAGAACAATCGCAAACTTTGTGATTCTTACAAAATCGGTAAAAAAACAAATCCTCCTCCGGTATTTCAAAAATTTATTTTGAGTCGAAATTTAAGGTAGAAGTGGGCGCGGAAAGATATTTGCAAACAAACCCCAAATATTTTTAATCTTTAGACCAATTGTTCAAATCAATTTCTTGGAAAAGTGAATTCATACACTTCACGCGATCCCTTATCTCAATTGGAAAGGGAGAATCGTAATCGTATCCAGCTACAAGATAAAAAATGGTAAAAATGCGGTTAATAAATTCACCAAAAGTAAACAAGGAAGGAGTCGATTTTCAAAGAAAGAAAAGCGTTATTTTGGAATTTTCAATTCGATCCCTCAATTTGAATTTTCGAAATTGATTCAAGGAAGCTTTATGATTCTTTTATAATGGTTTTATTCTTTTAAAATTTCCAAAATGAATCACTTGTATTATTATACAATGGTATTGCTCTCTCTAAAATTAGATTTACGGATTTCATTTTTAACGATAACCTGAGGTTATGAAAACGTATAACGTCATACAAAGAGAAATAGAAGAAAAATGGAACCTCATACCTCGCGTTGATTCGCCGATACATAAAGCCGGCATCATTTTACCGCCTGGTGATTGGGAACGTTTTGATCCATTCCTTTTGATGGCAGAGGATAACATGCGAAAAGGAGCATTTGATTTTCATCCCCATCGTGGTATTGAAACCGTATCTTATATGATTGATGGTGTAATGGATCATAGGGACAACACAGGGAACAAAGGAACATTAAATAAAGGTGATACACAATGGATGAGCGCAGGAAAGGGTTTGTTGCATTTGGAAGAAGCCCCAGAAGGTCACTTCGCTCATCTACTTCAATTGTGGGTAAATTTACCGGCTGATAAAAAAATGAGCGAGCCGCGATATCAGGATATTTTGTATCGTGATACGCCGATACGGAATGAAGATGGAGTTCAATACCGAGTCATTTCAGGATCTTCCGGCGATATAAAATCGAACACTCAAAATTATGCAAACGTTACCATGGTAGAAATTACGATAAAGGCGGGCGATACTGCTAAACAGGATCTAATGCGAGACTACAATGGTTTTTTATATGTATTGGAAGGGAAAGGAATCTTCGGAGCCGATCAGGTTCACGCCGGAAAACAAGAAGTCCTTTGGATGAAACCTTCCGTTGAATACGACAGCGAAATCCAAGTGCATGCCATTCAGGATTTGAAAGTACTCTTGATCGCCGGCAAGCCGCTTCGAGAACCGGTCTTTGCACACGGCCCTTTTGTGATGAATTCGGAAGAACAAATCATCCAAGCTTTTGCGGATTACAGATCGGGCAAATTTGGAGAGTGGATCAATTGAGAGGAAAGCGGAAGCTAACAAGTAGAATCCGAAGGTCTCGGCGGTAACAAAGAGGTGCTCGGAGCTTCATTTCAGCTCGCCGAATATTCCGGGTTTTGAGATTCAAGGAATATGAAGCAATTTTTAATATGGAATGATTTTGCTACATATCGAGGTGATGGATTTTTAACGGGACGTCACAGCCATTTTTATATTCAGATTAGTTTACCCGATGAAGGCCGTGTTCAATTACGCACTCGCGACGGCGACTGGAAGACATATAACTCTGTTTTTATTCCATCCGGCGTAAGTCACGAAATGCGACGAGTGGAAGGTAAATTAACATTATTTTTTCTAGATCCATTGACCACAGGAAATCATCTTTTTTACGAAAGAAGTTTGGAGGCTCATCACTCCGCATTTGAAGTTGGTGATATTTTCACCGACAAAAGAAAGGAACAGATAGCGTCCATTCTAAGTTCGTCCGATACGAAAGTAAGAACACAACTTCTTGATATTCTAAATAAAGATTTTCCGATGAGAGGAAAGGGCGAGTTGGATGAGCGTATTCAAAAAAGCATTTCCAATGTTGAGCTGGACGATTTCTCTCTTACAAGTTTAGCTTTTGAAGCTCGATTATCGGTCGAACGTTTTCGCCATCTTTTTAGACAGGAAACCGGTGTCCCTTTTTCTGCCTATCGCCTTTGGTTAAAAACAAAGAAGGCTGTCGATAATTTGGCGATTCACCCGCACTTGCTGGATGCTGCGTATGAAGGAGGATTTGCGGACCAATCTCACTTTACACGAATTTTCCGGCGATCATTCGGAATTAGTCCCTCCGACTTTACAAAAAAGAACGAGCCTTTCAGCGCGATCTTCTTTTCAAAATAGCCGCTTCGTTCAAGACCCTTTTTCTAAAATTTGATATCGTCTCGATATCGGAGAGAAAGAAAAATGAGTTCAAAAGTCACGGCAAAAAACTTAGCGGAGTTGTACTATGATTCGGCGCAGAAATACGGAGACAAGGCCGCATTTGGCACAAGAAATAAAAACAAAGAATTTGTTACCATAACGTTTCGCGAAGTATATGAGTCAGGCGTAGCGCTCGCAACGGGGTTGATGGCTGAATTGGGATTGAAAGCTCGCGAACATGTGGCCGTCTTATCAGAGAATAGAAAAGAATGGATCATTGCAAATTATGGAATATTGTTAAGCGGCGCCGCCGATGTTCCACGGGGAACGGATGTAACAGATGGAGATATTCGTTATATTCTCCCTCATTCTGACGCAAAAATTGTATTCGTTGAAAATCAATCCATATTGAGAAAAGTGCAGAAGAATCTAAACCATCTGCCGAACGTCACACAAATTGTCCTTATGGATGACGAAGCGAACATTACGGATAAAAAAATCATTCGAATGGCAGACCTAATTGCGAAAGGAAAAAAATTGCGAGCCTCCGGTGACCGCAAAGTGGAAGAACGAGTCGCCGCTATTAAACCCGATGATCTATTTACCATCATCTATACCTCCGGCACAACCGGAGAACCGAAAGGTGTCATGCTAACTCATGCCAATATGATCTCGCAATTGCGTAACATTCCGATAGATATCGGTCCTAACGATCGATTCCTTTCAATTTTACCCGTGTGGCACAGCTTCGAAAGGGTTTTTCAGATGGGAACGATTGCGATGGGGGCCGGACAGTATTACACGAATGTACGAAATATTAAGGAAGATTTATTAATTGTTAAACCTACCTTTATGGCATCGGCACCACGATTGTGGGAAAATATTTTCCACGGGATTCAGTCTAAAATCCAATCCGGATCGACGACAAAAAGACTCCTATTTAAGTGCGCCTATTTTTGCGCACTAATGGTTCAACGTTCTCTGCATTTTTTCCGAGGGAATCTCCTGGATTTGAAAGGAAGAAATATTCTACAATCATTATCGATGGGTGGACAATCTCTTTTAACAATCATCGTATTCACTATTCCTTATATACTTCTTGATCTAATTGTTCTTAAGAAAATTCGACAGGCAACCGGCGGCAAACTGCGTGGTACAGTTTCAGGCGGAGGAGCGCTGCCTCTTCATATTGATGAATTTTTTAATGCGATTGGAATCCCTCTGTTCGAAGGATATGGTTTAACCGAAACCTCTCCAGGCATCGCATTCCGTACACCGGATCATTTGGTAATCGGAAGCGTGGGCTCGCTTTTTCCCGAAGTGGAAATACTTTTGAAAGATGTGGAGAGCGGAAAAATTTTGTATCCGCCTAAAAAAGGTGTGAAAGGGGAAATTCATGTACGCGGCCCTCAAATCATGAAAGGTTACTATAAACGTCCCGAAGTTACAGCCAAAGTTCTAACCAAGGATGGCTGGCTGAATACCGGTGATCTTGGGATGATTACGTATAACAACACACTCCAAATAGTAGGCAGAACAAAAGAAACCGTAGTTTTACTCAATGGAGAGAATATCGAACCTGTTCCCATTGAAAACAAACTTGCACAATCACCCTTTATCGATCAGATCATGGTCGTTGGACAGGATCAAAGATTTTTAGGAGCCTTAGTTCTCCCCGTTCTCGATCAGTTTCAAGACTTTGGAAAAACATATCAAGAACTCGCAGCAAATCCAATTGTGCGAGAAAAAATTATGCGCGAAGTTAAAGATACAATGAATTCAGAAAATGGATTTAAGAGTTTTGAAAAGGTTGTAGATATTCGTTTGTTACCAAAGGCCTTCGAAGTAGGAGATGAACTTTCTGCGAAAATGTCCATCAAACGCCATATAATCACGGAAAAATACCAAGAATTAATCGATTCAATGTATCAATGAATTTTTCCTCTGAGGCGATAAGTTTTTGAACAAACGATCGTAACTTAAGAAAATTAGAATACAGTCAGTTTTGCGCGGCAAGCAAAACAAAGATAGAAAGGAAGTCTGGTGAAACTAAATGAATGTATAACATGATCTTTTTTTTCAAAAACTTATATGCAAAAACATTCGAGAACCGGTCTTCCAGAGGAAACGTCTCTCGAACATCCACAACAAAATGAAAAGAATCTCAAAACTCACAACAAGGAGCCATTCTATCATTTTCGATGGAATTCTGGAAAGAGATCAAGCAGAGAAAGAAATTTTATTGTTAGAATAGGACTTTGTATGCGACCAGTGATTCGATTCTTAGCAAAGTCCGTGTAATCATCTAGATTTAAATGAGGGGACTTTGAATTAGAACTATCTTAGCAGTGTTATAGTTCGCTTTAGCGCGGAAACATTCGGCTTGAATACAATTAGAATCGTGGGTGAGCGAGAGAATCTTATTCTACAAATCCTTCCCTACATTCCGCAATAATCCTAACTTCTTCTTACCAACGAGCCTTTCTAAACCATAGACTCGAATTCCTTTCAAAGCAGAATATTCGTTTAGATAAAGAATCCTATTCTCAGGCCCGTATGTAACTGTATGAAGCGAGGAATGAATACTTGATCGATCTCCGAGTCCCTTCAGCGACTTGAGTATGAATTCCATTCTCAGACCAACGATTCCGCCCCCAGACGTTTCTCTTCGTATCCTTAGCTCTTTTCGAATGATTGATGCTTCTGAAGTTCTTGTGGTATCGTTCCATCCAAGGAATCCCTTCATCCGCAAATAAAGGAACATCCTCTGGTAAGAAATCAAAGAGCGGTTGAAGTGTTTTTTGTTTTTGATCTGGAACAGAAGAAAGAATCACAGGACCACCCTTAATCGCAAGAGTGTGAACCAAAGTTCCGATTTGATACTTTCCTTTCTCTTCAGCAACGGAATCCGTTAAATAGATAGAAGCGGTTTGACCTTTATGTTTAAATCTCTTGCGATATCCGTTCGCTCTTTGAGAAGCAGAGAACAATGCTAACGTATCTGTATGGACTACAGGCAAACCTTCAATAGAATCTTTCAAATCGCCTGATTCTGGCAGTTTCTTACCTTTCCAAGCTTTCTTTAGATCCTTGACCATTTCTTCCTTAATCAAAGGAATCAGATCGCTACAGAAGATCTGTAGTCTTCTTTTCAGTAACGTTCCAATGTTCTTAGATACTGATAACTTTCTACAGATCGCGGAAGCAGAAAGACCTAATGGAAAAAGTTCAATCGATTCAAACAGTAAAAAAGAGAATATCCATGTTCTAAGGGAGTAGAAGAAGTCCTTGACTCTAAATAATTACATTGAGGACAACGAATCACGTTCTCCCTCGTAGAAACTTCTTTGCTTAAAAAAATTTTATAGTCAGGACAATTCTTAGGATAGAGAGTAGATAATAGGTTCTTAGTGATATGAGTATAATAGTCGGTGTTTAAGTGAGGAAATTTTTGACTAAAGCGATCTTTGGCAGTCAGTAATTTTGGTTTAGAAGAAGAATGGGAAGAAGTTGGGATATATTGTAGAAATTTCTTTCTTACTGGAGCCGCGGAAATCTCCGCGCCAAGAACGTTTTGAAGAAACGGGTTGAAGTGGGGATTTGCCGATGTGCGAAATGTAAGAAAGGAATATGCACCGGCCATGGGAAAAATTCTTAACATATGTAGGATACAACGTCAATCATAATAATCGTAAGTAGTTTCTCTTTTGTAAGATTAAAACGGATTCTTTGGAGTGAAGTCATTTCGATTTTTGAATCCTTTCGCGCCGTAAAGTTATGGTGCCACATTATACACCTTAAAGTAATTTAAGCCTTTTTCTACCAAGTCCTATTATATACTTATAGAGGTTGGTAGAAAGCACCATAATTTTACGGTGCATTCATTGTTTGGAACTGAGGCGAAGATTTTTCATCATTTTTTCTCCTCCCTCATGAGGATTATGAGATTCTATCTGTAAGCTATACCGTTTGGATTTTAATAAAGAAAAATTTATGATTTAACGTCTACATTTCCCTCTTATCCATTCATATGCTTTTAGAAGAATTTTAGGAATTCCTTAACAAAACCCTGCCCTTCTTTAGATTCCCCTCCCAAGTACACGAAGGTTGCGGACGAGCCCCTATTTTCGCATATTTATCTAATGCAACGCACGGATAACTATCTTGCTTCCAAAGACAAAGTATTCATTTTTGATTTCTAATTCATCTAAGAGACTTAAATTTTTGACGTAAATCATGAATTTTGAATAGGAAACCTGGTGGTTAACGACAGGTAGAAAGTTAAAAGTAATCATAGATGGGATGATAGAGAGCGGAATGGAGAACCAACCTAATACGGAAGATTTCTGAAAAGGGGAATAATTGATGGCAAGAATATATAATCGATTGTACCATTTTTAATTTTTTGAAATTTTTTCTTAAACAATAAATCGTAAAATAAGCCGGGTTCATCAATCTTTTCACTATTCTCTTTTACTATAGATTTATAATTTTCGAGCATGTAATAATTAATCTCTTCAGAAATTGCTTCTGAAGTAGAGCAATCAGAAAGATCTTTACCAATCCCAAAAGAACTCATGCAACTCTTTTCTGAATAAGCATTCGCAACTAGACAGTATCGAAAGCCGTTAAAACCAGTACCCTTAGTTAAAACTCCAGCATTCCGGTGCTGTCTATTTAGTTTTAATAGAGCGATTTCATAATCAGAAGCATTAAAACCTATCAGAGCAATTTTTTTCTTTGAGAGAAATAATTCAGGATTTTTTTGTAATAGCGGCTTGTTCTCCAACGCAAAATGGGCGTAGCATTGATTCAGAACTACACTGAGGATAAGAATACAAATCCTTAAGACTTTCTTTATTTGCATCAATTGACCGATTTTATCAATATTCTGAATTAAATTTCTTAAACGCAAAAATTTTCTAATGAGCACGAAAAAGACCATTTCAGAACGCTTATTCTTGGACACGCTTATCAAAAGTTTTTTTCAGACCATCTCTATCGAAAGTCTTCCTTAGTTTTTGCAATCGAGATCATTCTAAAAATTATTTAGGAAAAATGAAACTGATCATCCTATTTCGCTGACCCAAAGAGTATTGTAAGAAAATTGGTGAAAAAGTTCAAAGCCACACCATCGAAAAAGATTCCGAATAATCAAAAAGGTTTTTTGAGAATCTGAACTGAAGACCAAATAACGCAGAAAATCTCTAAATCTGCCATGAAATTTGCGTTGAAAATCCAAAGTAGATATGAGACATAATTATGTTATTATGACTCAAACGACCGACAATCCAATTTTAAATATTCATCAATACTCTACTCCAGAGATTTTTTGGGACAAAGAAGAACTTAAGTGTTACTCGTTCCAAGCTTCCAATCCAGAATTTTTCCATACTCTTCAAATGCTCAAAGATTTTGTTTATTCTATTAACGTAAGCGCGGGTAACGAATATCCGAGAAAAGATGACGGTCTCGATCCCTATTCAACTTGGCTCTATGTTCTCTTCGAAAATGAACTTCAATCTTGTATGAGGATTGTAGTTAAGAAACCAGAGAATTTAATTCCGTTGGAAAGCGCTTTCTTAGCTGAGAATCCAGAAAAACAATACTGCGTAACCGAATCTAACGTTGCGGATTGGAATTCGGTAGCATTTGTTACATCACTTAAGGGCGCAAAGGCAGCTAAATTAAACTTTGCTTGCGTCGCCGAATATTGCTTAAATCAAAATTTTGATATAGTCTACGGAATGTTTAACGATCAGAGAAAGGGAATCGGAAGAATCTATTTAGAAGCTGGTGCAGAAATTTCTAAAAAGTTCTCCGGCAAAATAGCATTTAAAGATTTTAAAACATTCGGTAAGCCTGCAACATTTACAATCATAGAAATCAAAAAAAACAGTTTGCAAAAATTGTCTGAAATTCTACGATCGTGACAATTCTATGTCCTTCAACACATCCTATGAGATCGTTATTCTAAATGCGACTTCTGCCTTACTTATCTTTTTACTCGGACTTTATGTTTTGTATCCGATCCCGAACCGAAGAATTCAACTTTATTTTGGGATTCTTTGTCTCCTTCTCGGCGGCTGGTTCCAATCGTTTATACTTCGGGAAATACTTCCCTTTTGGTCCTACAACTGGTTAATCAATTGGGGATTAATTCCTTCCATTCCGATTCCTTATTTTCTTTATAAAATCACGACTTCATACAATCAAAAGAAAGGAGAACTGACGGATTCTAAAAATTGGTTTCATCGCGTAAATGTTGCTCTGATCGGATTTTTTATCACTCACGCCTTCTTTTTACAAACGCTTAAAATTACTTCAAAGGAAGGGGAGCGCTTTTCTTTCGGGAGTAATTATATCTACAAAGCAATACTTTTCTATTCTCTAATAGTCACTTTGTTATCTTTGGGACAGTTAGGTCGAAATGTAATTAGAGAAAAAGGTAGAGCTAAAACAAATGCCGTTTTACTTTTTCTGGGTTTAATTCCTCCCATTATCTCGATCTTTGTTTTTATTTATTTACGACCCACGTTATACGGTTTGTTTTCCGGGGGCTATACTGCGATCGGGTTCTTATTCGGAACTTTGATTTGGTCAATTGCAATCATGAACTCAGATGCCTTTCAATTAAAGGTCTTAGATCCTTATCCCAAAAGTCAACGAGTCCTGACAAGAATGACGATGCCACTTTTCAATTTATCCTACTCAATCGTTGATAACAAGTCCTGGATGGCTGAAGTATTTTCTAGAAAAATTCATTTTATGAAAATGGTAGTGGTTAAAGACACGGAGCTTGAGAATATTTATGGATATTCTATCATGAAGCGAAGTTCAATTCTTGCGAGAATGTTCGGTAGACACCTAAAGTGATTTTCATTTATCATAACTTTCAACGATCTTTCTAATTGCAGAAATTTGATTATCAGAAAGTTCTAATAGGCTCTCGATTAATTTTGAAACATTCTTTCTTTTTTCTAATTTTTGTAACAAAATAGCTTTCGCATCTGATTTCATCGATCGAGACGAAGTTACTCCGGATTCGAGGATCATTTTTCCTTCCCCAACCTCAAACCACTGATAAGAAATATTATGGATATGCTCGAATAATAGAGCTGTCTTCGAAGAAATCGGTAATTTCCCTTTTAACATCCGTGTAATCGCCGCTCCCGTAAGACCAATTGAATCGGCAACTTGCCCTTGATTGAGACCTTTCTCCTCTTTTAGGTATTTTAATACAATTTCAAGGCGATCTGTTTGAAAATATTCTTTTTTCATTTTAACTTAGTTAATATTTTTTATTTGACATTTTAATTAAGTCAATTTATGGTCAGGAAGCCCTTTTTGACAATTCAGCAATATAGGAGTTAGCAATGGTTCCCAAGAAAGTGCAAGAATTTAACGATTATTCTAGTTTGCGGTCTTTATTACCCACTCCTGAGGTTATTTTATTTGCTCAGTGTATCGAATCTTAAATGCCGAATAAAGCAACCTAAAACTACTGAAGCTACTTACGACCTTTTAATTAATCAAAACAATTTTTGAAGTATACGATTGAAAATTCGAAGATTCCAACACTTCCAATTGAAATTTACAATTAAGAAGGAACTCAAAATGCAAGAAATCAAAGCACCAAGGTGCGTATAACGCAGTTAGCAACCTATTTAAAATAGCACGATGAGCGAGGAATTTGTAAATGACTAGGTACAAGCTCGAATCTTTAAAGCTGAGTATGAAACTCTTAGATATAAAGAATTCGGACGGCAAGCCTCGAAGCGATGCGGAAACAATAGACCTCCTTATTACAAGATGTGCACTCCAGGAATATTATCTTGAAGAACGGAATTTATTAAAAAGATATCACAATTGGTTAGATGACCAGGGTCTTGAGGAATGGGTGTATGATTGAGCTATTCTTAAAATAAGACGTCCGAGCAGGAATCCAAACAAGAAAAAGGATCAGCTTTTAATCCACCGATCCAATACAAAAACTTGGAAAGGATGAACTAATAGAGGCGTGTTTTAAAATCGCAAATATGAAAAAGCCAATGGCAGAGATTGCGCGAATCGTAAAACCACTCGGAATCCCCTACTACACTGTTTATCACGTATTTATAGGAAAATCAAATCGCCCCGAAGTCTTAGATATTTTTACTGAACTCGGTATTCCACATAATAGAAAGCCAATTCGCGAGCATCACAGTAAGAAGAGAATCGATGAATGAAATTTCTTTTACTTAGATATTTTAAACTTAAAGTCAGTAACCTCAGTATTCTTATTCCTTTATTTTTTCTTTGTCATTATTTTATTGGTTTTATGGAGGGTCAGATGAGTAGGCATTTTTTGAATATGAAGGCTGTTGAATTAAATGAGTCAGATTTAGATGAGCATGAGAAATTATTCGGATTCGAATTTAGCTCTTTAGATAGAAAAGCAATTTTAGAATATACTGGATATAGGACGGCTTTGAGATTTGTGAGAAGCCGAAATTTAAACTCTGCCAGTTCAATAAACTTGAATTCCTACTTTTCAAATGGAGAGGAATAGGCTAAAACAGTCGAACTTCGCAACCATAGTTTTCTTTTCTTTAATCTTTTAAATCGAGTAATAATACACCGACATTTTTCGACAAGAAATGTTTTCACTTTCTGATCGATTCATAAAATATCAAACAATCCGACGATTCTCTCAGCTTAAAAACGCAAGAGTCTCGACAATTCCCTCTAAATACATGATTTGGCCTTTGGTTTGTTGGGAAATGTTGATTACAATCTGAAAAACAATTATCCAGCTCTTTATAGCATAAATGCTGTTTTTCATTTGCTTGGCTTGAAATTTCTACTTTAGATAATTTTTCCAAATTTAATTTTTTTGGCTCAGAGTTAAACTTATGCACTCTACAAAAAAGAGAAAAAATTATAAGAAGCGTAATGCCTCCATTCACTATCATTCCAGAGAGAGGCTTAAGTGAATTCAAATCCGCGATACTACCTAATCAACAATGCAATTGCCAATGGTTAAAAAGTTTTGAAATTCCGTATATTTCCCAGGGTTTCGATAAAGAATAACACCCTTTGCAATAGCTTTAGATTCAAATTCAATTTGACTCGCATTTATTTTCTGATTAAAATCAATCGTAGTCTTAAAAATTGCATTTGAAAGAAATCGCTTCCCCTTATTATAAGCCGGATGATTTTCCTTTAACCATTTGTCCATATCTTCAATTCCTTTGCACTTTCCCTCAATACATGCAAACATTGCATTCACCGTATAAGCGGTCACAACGGAAATTGCAATTAGATTATAGAAGTTTTTAATATTACCCTTCCAATTTAAGCAATGGATTTCTTGAGGATATTCATTAGGATGAAGAGGAATTATTTTTTTTCCATTCCATTGCAATGTTAAATCATCGGTATTGAATTTACTAATTTGATCTTTCTTATTTTCAATTTCAAACAAAGCTAATATGTAATTTTGGGACAAATGGATCAGAGCAGATTTATCCGTATCAACAATATAATTTGACATTATAATATCTACAAAATCAGAATCTGATTTTAGTAAGTGGATTTTGCCATTAAAATCGTCATTCGAAATATTGTAAGTTTTGATAATATTCAATTGCTTAAAATTTACTGCTTCATGATTGATTACCAATAATTGCCTATCCTGGTCAGGGGTGACACATTGTTCTGCCGAAATTAGAGTAAGCATTATTAAAAGATATTTAATCATTTTTGACATTCTTCTCTATGCAATTTTCATTTCACTAAGGACTTGCTCGAAAAATTAATTGAAATAATAAACATAATTAAGAATAAACAACTTCTAACTGATCATAGCTTCAATAATCTTAAAAATTCCATACAGAAAGACCAATAATTTTAATTGGAATTCTAAGCAATTTCTTTAATCTTTCGGGATCTCGCAAGGTTTGTCCTCGTCAGGTTCAGGGTTCGGTTCAACCGTCGCGGTGATTTCGATTTCATATGCATTTTCGTTCATTAGCTTTTGCGTCCAATCCTTTGGATTTGGATATGGCAATTCCGCAGGAGAAACGTTTAAACGAATCGAATGGTTGGGAGGAAGGTCAATTGTTTTAATTAATTTTCCACTTTGCTTATGCGAGTTTCCCTGAAAGGAATTAAATATAAATTCATAGTTGTGTTTTCCTAATGGAGCCGGCATTCGATAATCACAGCCTTCGTAAAATCGTAAAGAATGAGCACCTAAACCTATTTCAATTAATAACATTTTAAAATTTTCCATCCAATATTCCCGCTCTGGATTCAATCGAAATTGCACGTCATTAATAATCCATTTATCGTTCCAATAAGTTATCAATGTATAATTTGATTTAGTGAAAGAGGTATTGTCGTTTAATGATTTCAAATTAAATTTAAGAAAATTGCGGTCCGTTTTCGTTACTAATTTATACGGTGGAACTCGAGGAGCAATTCCTTGGCATTTAAGAATTGTTAAAATTATTATTATAGAAAATCTAATACCACATATCCTTAACCAACGTTTATTCATAAATCACCCTCGCATGTCTTGCCTACGAACTTTCCGGCTTCTACTAGTAACCCCAAAGGTACAGACTTATTAATCACTGCCTTAATTGTGTATCCTGCAATTGCCTTCCCAGCGCTATCCCAATCTCCTGTTATGATATCATAAAGAAGCATATGCGAAGTCAAAATATCAAATCCACTAAACGGACCGAAAACAGTCGTTTCATTTAATGTCATCCAGGCGCCAGCGTAAGTATTCGAAGCGCCCGCTGCATAAATAACACTATTCAATGCACCATACCCAGCCGCAGCCATAGTAGCAGCTTGTCCTGCACTCATATAACAAGCCCACTTCCTCGCAGACTTCTCATCCCAGTGGATATTGTTCCAACTCGACTTCGAGTAACCACCCGCTAAATACGCTTGTGCTGTATTCTGATTCAAGACGCTTCCAATCGCGAAAGCGGCTGCAGCGACAGCCGTAGCAAACAAAATCAGTCCAAGACCAATCGCCGCTCCAATCGCAAACACACCAATAGCACCAGCAAGCGGAACAGAACCGATCACAGTATAAGGTGCGAACGCTACTAACGTTGCCGCTCCAAGGCCGATCGCAGCGGTCGTCGCAAGCGCTGTAACTCCAACCATAAACGA
>NZ_JAFFPU010000048.1 GCF_016919175.1 Leptospira ainlahdjerensis
TCGTTTTTAGATATTTTTTTATACTTTTTAGTCTTGTTTTATCTGCGTTTATAATAGTTCAGTAGTGCGTGGGGACAGGAAAAATCGGGAGATTTTCCTTTATCAGAAAATCATACTTTTTGCAAACACAAATCCCCATGTAGGAGCTCCTACAAAAAGGAGGAGTCTCGTCCTAGTTCCTCCCAACTTCCGAGAAAGGTCATGCAAATCGGGTGGGGAGGGTCCGCGCGGGAAAAAAGCGAGAGACATTTCTCTATCAGAAAAATCTTATTTTCGCACGTAAAAGTTTTCCATTTAGTTTTCTAAGAGTTCCCGCAAAAAAAAACTATTCAGACTTGTCTTTCCGAATAGAATCTTCCCGCTATAGTCTGAATCGTTTAACCCCAGCCTTCGCCTCCATCGACGTCCGCCCAGAGATACCAGGAAAGGATCGTCCGATAGGGAGAGAAAGACTTTAGAAATTCTTGAATTTCTTTCTTGTTGTCTTTTGAAATTCCATAGTGTTTCTCCACGGACTTCCGAAGAATTAGATCGTTGATCGAAAAATGATCCCAGCGATCGAGCGCAAAGATCAAAACCATTTCCGCCGTCCAAGGTCCGACACCTTTCAGAGAACAGAGAAGCTCCAGAACATTCGCATCTTCTAATTTATGAAGTTTAGAATCGGAGATGACCCGGCTTTGATACGCTTCTGCGACTCTTTTGATCGTTTCCGTTTTAGCCTGAGAGACGCCGATCTTTCTCAAATCCTCGATGGAAATCTGAAGAATTTTTTCGGGAGGAGGTATCTTTTTGGTTTCTGCGAGAGAAATTAATCTCTTTTCAAAAGTAAGCGCTACCTTTGTCGAGAGTTGTTGCCCTAACACCGATTTGATGAGAACCTGATACGGAGAACCGATCGTCCGTAAATTGCACGGACCGACGGAATCGATCAGAGCTTTTGTGATGGAGTCTTGTTTACGAAGCCAGTTTGTAGCTTTTTTGATTCGAGAGTCTCTGTCTTCAAGTTTCTTGGAAGAGGTTTTTCCGGAACTCGAAGACTTTGATGATTTTTTTGGGGAAGCCATTCCAATCTAGGAAAGACGCGTTATGCTCTTTTCTTGAGTTTGTTTTCCATCTGGGATTTTTTTCTATAAATATGAACTAACTTTTCCAGTTCGACTAAATCCGTACAACTGAGTTTTCCCTGATCCAGTTTGATCCACTTATTCTTAGTAAGAAGATCGAGAACCAAATTCTCATCTTTTGGATACGAGAGACCCACCATTTTGATTAAGTCTTTTGTACCAATCTCAAAGTTATACGAAACCTTCGGGGTGATTTTGATTCGATTCTTCTCAACCAAAGTGAGAAGAGTATCCGCGATTCTTCCCTGAGGATCGTTGATCATTAAATTTGCAAGTTGTTTATAAGCTGTCCAAATTCTTTCCGAAAGAAGAGTGATCAGACGAGTTGCCAATTGAGGCTGAGCCTTCACCATTCCTTCGAAGTTAGCTTTGTTGATGGCGAGAAGTTGAACTTGGCCCCAAGCGATCGCGGAAGCGGATCTCGGTTTATTGTCCAAAAGCGCCATTTCCCCGAAAATATCCCCATTCTGAAGAACTGCGAGCAATACCTCGTTCTTATCCACGATCTTGGTGATTTTCACCTTTCCATTCTGAATGATATACAATTCTCTTCCAGGTTCGTGTTCACAGAAGATCATCTCGTTGTCCGCATACATCCGGTTGAACTTCGTGAGATCGATCGGAGCCGATTGCATCGGCTGATTCATCGTCTGCAGTTTTAGTTTTGCCTGGGTTGCAAACGGACCGTTCGGAAGGTATTGAAGATATTTCTGAAATGCGTAAGCTGCGTGCGGGTTATTCTTCTGATTGAAGTAGTTTTCCCCGATATTATAGAGTTCGTTCGGATCTTCTTCCACTGCGGATCGGAAGGTCAAACGAGTGATCGTCTGGTCGAACTGTCGAAGTTTCATCGAGAAGTAGCGGATGATTTTCATCGCTACGGGAGTATTTCTCTGAATGAGGGTTCCGAACTGATCGTAGCTCACTTCGATTACGGAGACGTCGGTGAGCGCGACTGCGGACTCGATCTGAGCGTGTTGGCTCATAGCCGCCACAACTCCAAAGAAGTCTCCGGGCCCTTGGACGGAATTCGGGTCTTCTCCGACTACTGGGTTTTCACGTCCTATTTTTACCTTACCCTCGCGGATAATAAAGAAGCTAGGCGAATCTTTTTTTCCCTCTACGATAATGTAGGAGCCCTTTTGAAAGTTTACGATTTGGAAGATGCCTGTGGACATGCTGTTGGGTTAGTATTTTTTTTGAAAATCAGAGTTCAACTGTTTTCATTATCGGATTTTAGGAATCCAATCTCCAAAAAAAGGGCTACTTTTCTCCACATTCTAAGATTTCCGTCTTTGATCCGCTCAAAATCTCCCGTTCTGAGAGCTCCAAGGAGGCTTTTTCCGCGAGTTCTCTTGAAAAAGACTGTGTACAAATCGATTTGAAAACCTCTTTTGCCTTATTTTCTTCTCCGATCTCAAGATAGAGTTTTCCTGCTTCGAAAAACGCGTTCAAACCTTGCGTAGAAGTGGGTTCTTCCGAGTATTGGTGGAGGCTGATCTCGAGGATTTTTTCGGGGCGCCCCAGTCTGGAATAGTTGTTCTTGAGAACCTGATAGGCCTTGGATTTGAACTTGCTGGAAGGGTAAAGAATTAGAAAACTTTTAATTTCTTCTATCGATCTATGAAACTTGCGATCCTTATAAGCTTCTTCTGCGATTCTAAGAAGATTTTGTGCTTGGGTTTCTTGGAGAGGGCTTGCCTCGGAAAGAAGAGAATTTGAAGACGAAAACCAACTGAAAACAAATAAAAGTATAAAAACGTAAAAACCCTTGGTCTGCAAGATAATCTCCCGAGGAAGAATTCCCCTATTAAAGATTATCTGCAGAATTGCCGAAAAGGTTGATTACTTTTTCTTGTCGATTGTTTTCCTGTGATGTTCGCAGAGTCTGTAGAGTTTGCCGGAAGAAGGATTTTTCTTGCCGACTTTAGTTCCGCAAACGATACAAAGGCCGTTGTTTCTTCTTCTTTGATACAGGAGTTGAACTCTTTCTGCGCCGGAAAGATTGTACTTACTTACCTGTATTCTGAATCCTTTATATAAATAATTCCCCACTGCTTCAATGGATTGAGATTTTACTCCTGTTACCAGGGACTCAAGATCGTCGTTCGAGATTTTTTTTGGTTTCATACATTTACTTGAGACGAAATCACCTAATTAAAATTACAGAAAAAAAATCGGGTTAGATCATTTTTTAAAAAAACAATCCAAAAAAAATGAAACATCTTCAGAATGAAACTGCAGGAATCGAACCGTTAAATTGAAATAATTTGTTTCCAAAGAAGAAACGATTTTGGATAAAAAATCCCTCCAAGAAGTAGTTCTTGGACCGGGAAAACACTTTATCGTCGACGTTGATCTTGCCGAATCGTCGAATCAAACTCATGTTTGGCGGTCGGGAACCTTGAAAATCAGCTAAAAGCTTGCAAAAAACGGGTGGATCCAATAAAATCAAAGAGTCCGTTGAACCAAAAAAAACGAAGGAGGTTTTTCCATGAAGAATGAACGGTTGTACTTCTACGATAAAATTCTGAATCGCTTTGGAAATCAAAATCCAGTTTTCGAGACAGTTCATTTTGTATATAGGGTGTTTCACCCTATGCTTGTTTTATGCATCCTTTTTTCCTGGGTCGCTTGTAAGCCGAGTCCGAAGGACCAAGTGCAGAAGATATTATCCGATAAACAAATTCCCGTAGAAGAAAAAATTCGTCAGGCTTCTTTCCTTCTTTTGGGAGATCGACTGAAGGAAATCGAAATTTCTCCGAGTGATATTTCAGGATCGGGTTCGGTGAGTGTTACTCTAGCTGTGGGTGGGAATTCCGCGCTCACTTTTTTGGGGCAAAAAGAATATAAGGAAAGGATGAAATTGGAGATTGCACTTCTTTCCTTTCGCTTATTGCAGACTCTGAAAAATCTTCCGATCGAAAGTATTCGAGTCAGTATCATAAAACCATATTATGTTAAGAATTCACCGACGGAATCGATTGAAGAGTTCGAAGTTTTTCGTGCGAAGATGGAAAAAAATTCTCTGAGTGCGATCCAAGGTTTCGATACGGTCGATTCCTTTGCGGCCGATTCTTATGATTCTCCGGATCCAGCCGTTTTGGATGTGATCGTTCAAATCGTACAATCCTGGAAAGTGGAACTGGATGAGTTGAATCGAGTGGAAGTGAATTGAATGCTTCTTTTTCAACCAAGGGAACAATGAGAAAGAAATTTAAGAGCTTGTTTCAAAACCTGGAAACTGTGGGAACTCCTGCGTTTTCAATCATGGAAAACGATCCCTCCAAAACCAAAGAATCGCGAAATGTAAGGATTTTGTAGGAACTCTTACAATGTTTTTTTGACGCGGGCTCTAAACTTTCCGAAAAGGAATTGGATCAAATTCTAAGATAAACCTCTTTTTGATCCATGATTGATTGTAAATTTAAAACAATTCATACCTTGATTATAAATTAAATGTTAAAGATTAGAAGCGGCAGAGGATATGAAAGTCAGTTTGTTACTGTTTATAAAAGAGAATTTTACCTTTGAGTCCTTTTTTACGTTTAGGCCTTCCTTTTCAATACGACCTTTAAACTTTCTCCGACAAACGAAATGGATCCGTTCCAATGTTTGAAAAATGGATTTTGAGTTCATTCGTGATGAAGAACGATCCCGGAAGAATTTCCGTTCTTCAGACTTTGTGGGACATTTTCCTCCGGCCCAAATCTCTTTTGAATATTCCAATTCAGAATAATTAATGAATATTGAATATTCAAAAATTATACTATGTTATTGGATCGGAGTTTGAACTAATTTTACATTTTTATTTTTTGTTTGTCATATTTTTTACTCTTCTGGCAAATGTTTCCGAATCTAAGAAGGAGGTTTGTTGCCAATGACCATAGGAAGAGAAAATTTGCAGAATCTGGAATCCGGAAAAATCCTCTGCGATTCCGAAATAGAACGTCTCAGAGACGCTTGCAGAAGTAATCCGAACCACTATACTTGGATCCGAATTTTATTTTCTCTCGGATTGAGGCCCGAGGAATTGATTTCCATCCGCGTGGAGGACGTGGACATCGAAAATCGAATATTAAGAATTTGTGGATTAAACGGAGTGGAAGATCGTATTATGGTAATCCCCGGTTGTTTGTTAAAAGATTTTTACGCCGCTCTCAAAAACAAAAAATCGGAAGAGTTACTGTTTCCCGGAAAAAAAGGAAAACTTCATAGAAGGACGATACAAAAACTTCTTCAAAAGATAGAACTCAAAACGGGAATTGAAATCACCTTCCCGATCATTCGAAGAACCATAGCTGTAAGAATGTTTAAACGCGGTATTTCAATCGCGTACATTTCCTTCTATCTCGGATATAAGACTCGAAGGGCGACCTATAAATTGATCGGGAAAAACGGAAAGTCTGACCCGGTAAAAATATTTTCCATAGAAGAAATTATAGACATTGGAGCTTAAAAATGAGTTGTAAACGCGTTCTGAAAGCTTAATTTAGTCCTAATTCTCCAAAAGGAAGCCATCTTTGGAAATCAAGACGAAAAAGATCGGTAAGCATACTCTAGTTGCGCTCAATGGAAGGCTGGATATCGGACATTCAGACGAAGTGGAAGCAAAATTACTGGATGATGTTCAGTCCGGCCAGGGTGATATCTTAATAAACCTGGAAAATATTTCATACATCTCCTCCTCCGGAATTCGTATCTTTGTAGGTATGGTGCGCGAGTTGGAAAAGCAAGGAAGGAAGTTGAAACTTTGTTGTATCACTCCTCCCGTAAAAAAAGTATTCGACGTGGTCGAACTGCTGGATCTGTTTGAAGTCTACGAAACAGAAAGCGCGGCTCTCGATTCGCTAACCTAAGGTCCGGGAATTTTTCCCGGATTTCCCCTCGGGTCTATGTCCCGGAAATTTCTTTCCAAGCTCATTCCTCCTAACGCGGTTCCTCTGGCGCTGCTGTTTCTCTTAGCGTTTGTTTTTGTCTGGGTTCCTCAGAACGATCGAATGGAATTTCCTCCGGTTTGGCCGGACGAAGTTCTTTTCTATTCTCCTTCTCAGGATTTTGCAAGTTTTGGAACTCTGAGGACGAATGTATTGGAAGGTCTGATTCCGGGAATGGAAGAGATTACGTTGTGGATGCCTCCGCTTTATTTTCTCACCGGCGGATTCTGGATGAAATACGTTTTGCCGGGTCTCGAAGGATTGCGTCTTTTAACCTCTGTAACGGCCGCGTTTTCGATTCTTATCTTATATGGAATTTTAAAAAGAATCGGTTTCTCCTCTTTTTCAGCCCTTTTCTCTTGTCTTTTGCTCGCGACCGATCTCCTTTTTTTGCGAGTGGGAATGATGGCGAGAATGGAAGCCCTCTGTCTATTCTTTGCATTAGGAAGTCTGTTTTTTTTGGTTCGAAGCGCTTTAGAAGAATCAACCGTGAAAGTAAGTTGGGTCGAGGGCGCGGCCGCCGGAGTTTTGCTCGGGCTGTCTTTTCTTTCTCATCCTTTCGGCGCCGTCTTTGGAATTCCATCTGTTTATCTTCTCTGGAGAAGAAGATCTTTGATCTCTCCTTGGTTTTGGCTGGGCGGAACGATTCCGTTGATCGTTTGGATCCTTTGGTTTTTTCCGAAGTTGGACCTATTCTTATTTCAATTCGGATTACAATTCGGAAGAAAGAAAGAACTCTTTTCGGTCTTTTCCATGATCACAAAGATCAAAATTCTCATCGGAGGATATGAAAATCCGGGAGTTAGAATTCTTTTTTATATTTTTCTTTTGGCGGGAATCGGAATCAATCGAAGACTTTTGAAAGAAAAGAAAGAACGTTTTCTTTTCCTTTTCGTTTGGATTTTAGGAACGCTCGCTTTTCTTTTTCTTTCGACTGAATTTTATTATGTGATGTATCTTACGATTCCGATTTCTGCGTTAGGCGGAATTCTCTTGGAAGATTCGGATCGAAAGAGGGTGGTCTACACGGGTTCTGGGCTTCTGTTTTGCAACCTGATCGTTCTCTTTCTCGCGTATCGAAAAGTAGGATTTGTGAATCCTGAATTTGATCTTGGAAAAAAGTTTTCGGAAGAAGTCGCGACGGAACTGAAATATTCTAAAAAAGTTTATCTACAGGCGATTCCCGATCCGTATTTTTATCTCAGAGAAAAATACCCGAATCAACAAATCTTAGAATTCATTCCGGGAGAATTGCCCGTGCCACCGGAAATGTTTTTGGGAACCTTGGATTCCATCGATACCTTTGTATTCAGCGAAGGAACAAAACGAAACGAAACCGTCGACTTGTATTTGAAGGAGAATTCATCTTCTTTTTACAAAAAGAATGTTTCCGTTTCTCCCTCGACAACTCGAAAGTTAGTCCGCGCTCAGGCTGAGATCTATCTTCGGAAAAAGAAATGAATTCTTTCCGGATTCAAAAAATTCTTTTTGGAACGATTGCTTTTGTTTTTTTCTTCCAATCCTGCGTGCGAAAAGAATCGGATCCACAAGGTCTTTCCGCTCTTTTACCCCTTGTGGGTCCGCTCTTGAAAGTAGGAATCATCGGAGATTCTCTTTCTCAGAGATCGGATGGTTTCGGTTTGAGAGAAAAGTTGGGAACAAGATTTACGGTAACTGATTATTCAGTTTCGGGAAGATCGGTTCCCGGTTGGAACGACGTGATCGGAACGGCCCTTACGGAACAGCAAAATCTTTTGATCTTAGAATTGGGGACCAACGACGTTTCCAGTTATCCGCTTGATCAGTTTCCCGGAAACTACGAGATTCTTCTAAATTCCATTCAGAAGGCGAGTAACGCGGCGATTCTTGTGACCGTTTTACCTCCTACGATTCAGCCCGGATATCGAGCCAATATTCTCCAGATCAATCCTTACTTGAGAAGTCTCGGTTCTCGTTATCTGATTGCGGATATGGAAACCATCTTTCTCGAAACGGAAAAGACGATTCCCTTGTATCCCCAGATCGATCCGATTCATCCGAATCCTACCGGTTACGATTTGATGGGAACCGTCTACGCAGACACGATTCGAAAAATCTATTTTAAATAGAATTCAATTGTTATTATATTCACAATTGAGAATGAATGGATTGAATACCTGAGCCACGTAAAGCCTTCCTTCAAATGGAATCGCGGTGCTTCCAGCTGAGATCAAATCCCCTTGTGTTGCAAAAACTTCCTGAAAACTTCCGTCTTCGGAAATTCTAAATACCTGGGTCGGAGCGTGATAATCCGCGTTCAACATGTGTCTTACGAATTGATAAGTGGATCCGTGTCCGACCACAAAAATTCTTCCCTTAGAATCCAGTTCCAAGTTGTCAGTTCCCGAATCTAAAAAGATTTTTTCCGCGGGACCAAGAACCGGTTTGCCGTCGGTTCTCTCGATCGGATAACGATAGACGCTTCGATCTGCGAAGCCTGCTCTATAGAGGATTTCTTTTCCTTGAGAATTCTTCGTATAAAGAATTCCGTTTCCGTAAAAGAGAGGACTGTTCAGGCTGGACCAAGTTTTTCCGTCGTAATACGCGATGTCCGCGCGTTTGAATCTGAAAAGATCGTCCCAAAAAAGATAACGAAAGAATCCGCCGGAGCCGTGATCATTGGAAACGTAAATTTCGTTTTCTGAAACCGCGTGAAGATCGTTCGGACTCGTAATCGAAGGATCGGAGAGAGTTCCTACATGCGACCATTCCTTTCCCTTCCGTTCAAAAATTTCTATGGTATGTGTTTTATAAAGAGCGGGGTGGGAGATCACGTAAAGACGGTAGACATCCTTTGTTTTGAGAAGGCTCATCCCGTGAGGTCGGAACTCCGGAGGAAATTGCACGGGAAGTTCTTTCGGAACCGAAGAGTTTTTGAGGTCGATCCAAAAGATCTTTCCAGTCTGATTAGAAGTTCTTCTTTCGTGGCTGGAGACATAAAGAATCTTTTCTTCCGCGTCTAAGGCCAGGTCTTCCGGACCGGGAAGCCCTTCCATCCGAGTGCACGCCGCCCCGGACGGGCCGACCGACTTGATGTCGACCCCACAATGGAGAAGGGTAAGAATCAAAAGAAGCATCACTGTATTTCGGAAACTGAGGGAGTTCCCACAGAGAAGGATTTGTTTTAGAAAAGAAAGCTGTTTCATATTGTCTTACGGTCCGATTTTCGCGAAACTGGTGTGTATTTCCCCAGAAGAAGATGATTTGGATTTCAAGCTGGATCGTCGGAGATACGACTGATTTCCGTAAAAGTCGCGCGCCCCGCCCTGATTTTGGGTGGAGGGGTGGGGGGCGGAAAAACTTGGGAGACTTTCCTCTATCAGAAAATCATAATTTTGCAAGCGAAAGTCGATCTTCTCTCCCGCAGGAACTCCTACACCACCAATGGCCGTTTGAACTCCCTATTTTTAAATTTTTAAAAGATTCCCGGAAACTTTGAGGTCAGGCAAGGAAAAAACTTAAAAAAATGTTTGCTATTTTTGTGCAGTGCATAAAAATAGCAAAAGAGATCCTCTAATACGAACTGAGAGGTTGCTGTATGGAAAAAAACAAATTAAACGACATAATCAATGCCGGGATCGGCGCAGTTCAGACTTCCCGCGAGATTTTCGACAAACTAGTGGATGATTTAAACGAGGGAAAGGAAAAGATCGAAGAAAGATTCGATCAGCTCAAAGCTCAGGGCGAAAAAGACATGAGCGACAACGCCCTCAAATTGAAAGTAAATCTTGCTTGGGGATTGGTTCGGTTCGAAGAGATCCGAGACAACATTCTGAATCATTTCATTAAGAAATAAGTTTCTTTGCGCTGGAGCAAAATTCTATTTCTTACTCTCTGGTCTTTAGTTTCCGCCGGAGAGATTCATTCTAAGGAAATTACACTATTCTCACACTTCATTGATTCCTCTCCCTCCATCACAGGGGAGAGGATTCTTCTCAAACAAAACTTCACACCCGCTTCTACCTTCAAATACTGGATCGCTCTTTTTCTAATCGAAAAGAATTTAGTTTATCCTAATTTTCGAAAAGTAAGTTCCGAAAAACACATTCCTCATTCTCCTCGAACTCTGAATCTCCGGGAAGCGATGTTGTATTCTTCCAATTCTTTTTTTCTTTCGTTCTTGGAAGAAGATCCGAAACGTTATGAAGAACTTCAGGATTTTCTAATACGAATCGGATTTGTTACGGAAGTTTATAAAAATCCGTTCTTGAATCGGAAGAATCTTTATCTTTCTCCTTCGATCGAAAAATCTCCGGAAGCACAACATAACTTTCTCGTTTCCTTCTTAAAAGACGAAGGTCGTTCGAGAGGTATTTCTTCAAAGACGTTTCAGTTCTGGAAGGAATCCGCTTATTGGTCCGAATGCGATTCTCAAAATTCGAAAGTATTCGGAAAGACCGGATCTCTCGGTGGAGCGTTTTGGTTTTTGGGCTTTTTAGAAAAGAAACAAAGTATTTGGGAACGTTGGACGAAAGATCTTCCGAAAGAATATTCAGTGATTACCGTTTTGCAAACCGGAGAAGGATCTTCGAGAGAGGGGGCGATTCGTTCTTTTTATCGAACCGCGGGTTGTGAGAATGAAATCGAAAACGTTTTAAAAAGAATCTCGGAGTGACTGGATTCGAACCAGCGACCCCTTCCCCCCCAGAGAAGTGCGCTACCACTGCGCTACACCCCGATTCTTAAATATAACTGTAAGAATTTTGGAAAAGGCTCTTCTGTAAACTGAAAAAAGAGAAGACCTTTAACAGAGAAAGTCCGGACAAAGAAACCAGATGATTTGTCCGTCCAGAAATTTCTCTCTCGGTACGTTCACTGCCAACGCGGAACCGGGAGAAAAAAGAAAACTTTTACCAACACCTCCGATTCCTAAAAGTTTTTCGGCAAAGATGGAAACATCCGGACTATGGCCGACAATGAGAATCGTGTCCGAGTTGGAAAAACTTTTGATCAAAGGGCAAACTCGAGACATATCTTGTCCCGCTTCTAAATCCTCTAAGGATTCCGTTTCTTGTTCCGGATGGAGAATGTCCGTATAAATTTTCGCAGTGTCGGTCGTTCTTCGATAAGGACTGTGATAGATTTTTGTGACTTTAAAACCGACTTGAAAGAATCGGGCCATCTTCTGAACGTCGACGACTCCCTTCGGCGTCAGAGGTCTGGATCGGTCCGTGCCGTCAGGAGAAATTGGTTCCGCTTCTCCGTGTCTTGCGATAATTATTTTCATGTTTTCAGAGGATTGACCGGGAACGAATTCCCAAAAATCATCGAGCCTTCTCCTGCTGGAACCTTCGTTTGCAAAAAAGGTCCAACCGTTCTATATATTCTTAACTTTTGCTCTCAACGGGATTCTTTTAGAGAACTTAAAGGTTCTGGACCCCGTAGACAGGTTTGTTAGAAAAGGCTCTGATTCCAAGGAAAAGCGCATGTCCGAATTTGCAATTGAAATCGATTCCATTCAAAAAAAATACAAAGAACAAAACGCTCTCAAAGGAATCTCCTTTCGAGTACCGAAGGGATCGGTCTTCGGACTTTTAGGTCCGAACGGCGCCGGAAAAACCAGCTTGGTTCGAATTCTCATGGGATTTTCTAAACAAACCGCAGGAAGCTTTCATCTCTTTGGACTTCCGTTTTCCCCGGTTCTACGGAAAAGAATCGGATATCTTCCCGAAAAGGTTTCGATTCCCGGCTTTTTGACGGGAGAAGAATTTCTAACCTTCAGCGGAAAGTTAGCCGGAATCCGAAGTTCCGAGATCCGAAAAAAGTCCAAGGCACTTTTGGAAAAAACCGGAATCGCGGATGCCGGTTCCAAAAAAGTTTCCGGTTATTCGAAAGGGATGTTGCAAAGACTCGGGCTCGCATCCGCTCTGATCGGCGATCCCGAACTTTTGATTTTGGACGAACCCGGATCCGGACTGGATCCGAAAGGATATATCGATTTCCGGGAAACTCTCGTGGAAGAAAACAAAACAAAGGGAACTACCGTATTACTCAATTCTCATAGACTTTTGGAAGTGGAAAAAGTCTGTCATGAGATCGGAATTCTCAATCTCGGAACTCTCGCCGCGATCGGTCCGCTTGAATCCTTGAAAGAAGGAAAGAATCGAATTCTTGTAAAAGTGGAATCCGTTTCCTCGGAGTTGGATTCTTATATCCGTAAAATTTCTTCCGAGCAAAAAATTACGGAGAATCAGATCGAATTCCTTCCTACGAACGAAATCGATCTCAGAAAAATTCCGGCGGAACTCGTAGCTCTTGGAGCCAACATTCTAAAGTATGAAAGAATCACGGAATCCTTGGAAGAAGTTTTCCTGAGAGTCACTGGAGGAAATCATGAATAAACTTTCCTGGATTCAAGATCAAATTCCGAAAGTTTTTTCAGTCGCGTTTTTGACTTTGAGAGAAACTCTTCGGAAAAGAATCGTATATTTCATTTTTATAATATCAGCGCTTTTTTTATTTTTTAACTTCAGCTGCGATATTCAGGTCGGCGGAGAAGACCAATCCGGAAATCCGAATTTTCAGATCTATATCGTGTTTCTCTTTTTCGCTTTTTGGAATACGGTCCTCGCTTTGTTTTTACCCGTCTCTCTTTTGGGAGAAGAATTGGAAAACAAAACCTATCTCCCGGTCCTTTCCAGGCCGGTTTCTTCGTTAACGTATCTTTTGGGAAAATCGTTCGGAGTTTTTCTTCTTGTTTTAGCCAACGCGGTTTTTTTGATCGGAACCTATCTCGTCAAACAGCAGTTATCCGGAGGAATTTTTTCCTGGGATCTTTTGAAAGCTTGTATTACGATGTTTCCGGTTTTTTACTTTTTGATCGTTTTCGGATTTTTACTCGTTTTATCTTTCGGGAAGAATGCGGCTTTTTTTGGCGGTCTGGCAGTTCTGATTTTTTCCACGTTTCTGGATCTGTTCATCTATGAGCAAGCTGCCGCGAGTCTGGTACAAACCACGGATTTGAAAAAGCAGATTCTGGAAGTGATCTATTGGATTCTTCCTCAGGAAGGAACGATCTTTTTCTTTTCGAGTTCTCTTCTCGCGAAGAGTCTTTCTCAGGTTCACTATTACGGGGAATATTCCTTGGCGCAGATGGGAGTTTGGATTATTCTCTCTTTGGGTCTTGGAAAAGTTGTTCTGGACAGGAAAGAACTCTGATCGAAAAGTACCGATTGACAAATCTCTAAAGAGTCATAATTCTACCTTGAGTTGACGTTTTGTCAGCCGGATTGGATTTTGGAAATCGGTAAATGAAGATTCAATGGTATCATTACGAAAAGGAAGGTTATTACCTTTCCGTCAAGAATCTCAACGTTCCCATCGAGTCGCTTAACCCTCTTTATCTTAGAATCACCCATCTCAATCGCAACATCGATAAGATCATCAGCTTTCTTCTGGATCGCTATCTTCAGTATTTGGATATTACTTCTCTTCGAGAATGTATCTTTTCCATCTTAAGAGAAACGATCATGAACGCGGAAAAGGCAAATCAAAAGAGGGTGATTTTCCAAGAAGCGGGTTTGGATATCACAGATCCGAATCAATATCTGATCGGAATGGAAAAATTCAAATCGGAACTGATTTCTAAAAAAGATATTTATACGGACCGCCTTGAAGAGAAGGGTCTTCACGTTTTGATCACGTTCGGTTTTAATCAGAATAGTTTTTTACTAAAGGTCGCGAACAACGTAGGTATTCTTCCCGAAGAAGATCAAAGAGTTCAGGAAAGAATTTCGAAAGCCCACACATACAACGATCTTTCCGAAGTTTTTGAAAATCACGGAGACGAATCCGAGGGCGCGGGACTCGGTCTCGCGATGTCCTTGTTGATGTTAAAAAACGAAGGGATCGAAGGGGATTCTTATAGAATCAAATCCGAAGACGGCGTTACTTCCGCTTATATTAAAATTCCGTTCGGTTTTAAAAAACGAAATATCAATCTTCAGAAAACGGGAGAGATTCTTTCCGAAGTGGATACGCTTCCCACCTTTCCGGACAATATCAATCAGATCATGAGTCTGATCAACAAACCGGATTCTTCGATTCAGAGTATCACCGAACTCGTAGGAAGGGACGTTTCTCTTTCTACGAACATTCTCAAGTTGGCAAACTCGGCTTCGTTCAGTCAGAGGGCGAGGGTTGAAAACTTAGACGACGCGATCAAGGTGATCGGTTTGTCCGAGTTAAACAACATTCTTCTGAGTTTAGGAACCAAAAAAATATTAGAAGAACGTTATAAAGAATTTGAGGCGATCTGGGAACGTTCCAGCCTTTCCGCGTTTATCTGCAGAAGGTTGGGAGAAAGAATGGAATGGAAAAAACAAACCGTCACCGTTCTGGTTTGTGCGGCCCTTTTGCACGACGTAGGCCGAGTGATTCTTCTTTCCTTAGAGCCCGAGATCTCAGCTAAAATTTCGGATTTGCTCGGGAACCGTTCCTTTCCTTCGCCTCTGACTTTGGAGGAAGCCGCATTAGGAATTTCTCATACAACTTTGGGAGGAATGATCTGTGAAAAGTGGAATTTCTCGGATACGATCCGAGTTTCGGCAGAGATGCATCATCGACCTCTTCTTGTAAAAAAAGAATTTCAAGACGCCGTTTTTACGATATATCTTTCCGATATGATCATCGATATTTCTCAGGGACTTGCTGATTATTCTTTGATTCAAACTTCCGTTCTGCAACATTTCGGATTTAAGAAAGAGGAAGAATTCTCCGAATTTACGAAGAAAATTTTGAAGGAATATCAGGATTTTAATAAGAAGTCCTAAGAATTCTTTTTTAACAATTCTTTCACAAAGATCGAAAGCGATTTTGCGGCCTCGTGAAAGTCGTTCGGTTTTAATTCTTCCGGTCTTTTGTCCGCTTCGATCTTGGCGTTTTCTAAAGCCTTGAAACATTCGGTGCGAAACGATTCTTCCGAAAAATTCTTGGAGGATTGTACTTCGAGAGGAAGAGAAGTAATCGGCGCGTCCCGAAACGAAGAAGTCAATTTTTTACGTTTTCCCCAGAAGGCCATTCTACAAAGACATTCGAGGGCAATAAATCCGAACTCGTCGCCAAACGCGGGTTTGGCTCTGTATTCTAAAACGGAAGAATCCACGTTGGGTCTTGGATAAAAAGCGCCAGCCTTGATATCTTTTTTGAGTTTCCAGCTTCCGTAAGCGGATAAATAGAATTGAATCGAAGACGCTTCCTTCGAGATTCTTTTTGCAAATTCTTTCTGAACCAAGAAGGTTGCGCCCACAAGTCCTTTCAGATTTTTCACGGCGCTCAAAGTAAGTTCGGAAGAAATGTAATAGGGAAGATTTCCGAAAAGATAAACCTTTTGATTTGAATATTCCGGAAGAAAGCCGAGCGCGTCGCCTTCTCTGAGTTCGAACTCGGGCAGATAATCGCGCAACCAAGCCGCATAGACCGGATCGATTTCAAAAAGTGTTACCGGTTTTTGAAACTCCAAAAGTCCATGTGAGATCGCGCCGAGTCCGGGACCGATTTCCAAAATCCGATCAATTGACGAAAGAACATCCTCGCTCAAACCGGAGAGAATGATTTCAATCGCGTTCGGATCGATGAGAAAATTTTGTCCCCATTTTTTCAATGGGGCCGAAGACTTGGATTCCAGAAATTTCCGAATTTCAGAAACTTTTCGAAAGGGGTATTCTCTGGAGCTCATCTTTCTCCAGAAACAACCAACTCTCCGAAAGCCCAAGCAGTTTTCGATTTTGATTCCAGACTTCCGCACGATCTGTGCTGCCATAAGGAGTTTCCAAAAGAATCCAACCCTGGCCCGATTTTGTCTTTTGAGCAAGCTGAGAAAGAGAATCTTTTTTTGTATGAAAGAATAGAATCTTAGAATCGCCCGGAAGCTGAATTTCGCGGATCGGATCCGATTTTTTGAGTGGAATACGGCTAACAAGGTTCCAAAGATCGACATCTCTGCCTGCGTAAAATAATTCCGGTTTTGAGGATTCTTGAGCGCAGAGAAAAGCCCAAGTGAGACAAGACTCGTCGTCCACGTGGATTTTTTTTAAGAATTCTCCTTCTAAAGAATCGCAGTAAAGACGTTTTGAAGTTCGAAACACATTCGCGATCTTTTTGTTCGCGTACTTACATTTTCCGGAGAAGAAGAGGGAATCTCCGTTTCTAAGAAGAAAAAAGAACCGGTTGTTTACGATCCTATTCTGTTGAGGAAATTGGTCCGGCGCCTTGTAGAGAAAAAAGTGGATTCCAAAAATTCCTAAGAAGAAAAGGATACAAAAATAAGAATAGGATTTTTTTGAGAACATTCTTGTTTCCGGATTAAAGGTATATTCTTTATTTTGAATATTTTGAAATGGATCCTGAGATTCTTTTTTTCTAAGAAAGTTTTTTTCGAGAAAGACCGCAAAGAAAATTACGGAGAAAGAAAGGATGGCCCAACCTGCGATTCCGAGCCAGAGAGCGTCTCCCATTTCTTTATAAAATCCGAGAGGTTTGGAAAGAGTATTGGAAAGATAAAAAAGAATTTGGATTAAGAATTCAGTTACGGACCAAGAGGATTCCAAAAGAAAACGAATTCTTGTCTCGTGAAGGATCAGAGAAAGATAAAGGATTGGAAGTAAAATTCCGGCTAACGGAACGACTACGAGATTGAGAAGAATCGATCCAAAACTGAATGCGCCGAAAGAAAAGAGAAGAACGGGCATGGTTCCCAAGCCTGCGGAAAAAGAAACGGTTAAGTTTTCTTTGAAAAAAGTAAGAAATGAATTATCAGTCGAAATAAAGTCGAGTGATAATTTTATCGGATAAGAGAATAAAAAAATTCCCGAGACGGCTCCGAAAGAAAGACAAAAAGAAACCGAATAAAAACGAGGAGGATCCCAGATCCAAAGTATCCAAGCCGAACAGAGAAGAAGGTCGATAGGCCGTAGTTTTCTGAAAAACAACCCCTGGACCAAAAGGATTCCCGCAAAGATCCAAGCTCTCGTTAGGGAGACAGGATAACCTAAGGCTGATAAATAGAGAAAACCTGTAAGAAGAGGGAATATCCTCGGAGCCGAGTAACCGAGGATCGGAAAAAGATTGAGAAGACGGAATTGAACTCCCATAAGAATTCCCAGATGAAGTCCCGAAGCCGCGAAAAGATGTAAAATTCCTCCTTCTTTGGCTTTTTGCTTAAAATCTTTTGAGAGTTGTTTTGCTTCTCCAAAAACAAGTCCTAGGGCGATTCGATTTGTATTTTTTTCCAGGCCAGCTTCTTTGAGATTCCGTAAAATTCTTTCCCGGAAACGATCTTGAAAGAAGGTTTCCGTTTTTCCAAAAAGATTTTTTCTGGAAAAGGAAAATGTCTGATTCCCCGTTTCTCTTTGGAAACGTTCGGGACAAAGAGTCGTCGCTAATAGAAGAAAGAATATTCCAAAAATTATATATTCAGAAATCTGAAATCGTTTTTTGAGGAAGTGGCTGCCCGAAACGAAGAAAAGAAGGATTCCGATCCATAACAAGGAAGTTTCCGGAAATATCAGCTGGATACAAATCCCGATCAAGGTTCCAAAGGAGAATTTAGAAAAAGAAGAACAAGGCTGCCAATTGCGAATGTGTTTTCCCATACCCGAATCGGTTCCGAGAAATGTTGGAGCGTGGCGGTTTTGGGCAAAAAAAAAAATTAGGATTGGAAAATTGTCGAAACAGATGGCCAGTAATATTTTTGGGCTTACAACGGCAAAGAACCTGAATTGTTCAGCCCACAAAAATATAGTATTGTAAGAAGAATCTGTCCTAGTTACGACGCCCTTCCGTGAAAATCGCGGGTGGAGGGGAGTGGTGGCGGGAAAACCTCGGAAATTTTCTTCTATCACAAAAACAAACTTTTCGCAAGAAAAAATTCTCATGTAGGAATTCCTACAAAACCCTTGTCTAAGGACGCTTCTTGTTGTATATCTCTCCCAACTTGTGGGTAAGGTATGCTGAATTCGGTCGAGGGGCCCGGGTAGCGGAAAAAATCGGGTGATTTTTCTCTATCAGAAAAATCTTATCTTTGCAAGTAAAAAGGTTTCCTCCGTTTTTGTAGGAGCTTCTATAAAAATTTCCTTAGAGATGGATCTCTTTTCAGAGATATTCTTCAAGGGAGGTAAGGAAATTTCAGGTCGCTGGTGGAATCGATCATTCCTCTCGGATGGCGGATTCTCTAATGAAATTTGAGTTTGCAAATAAAAAAGGGGCATCCCCGCTTTTTAAAAACGATACATTCCCAATTCTTTTCGAACTCGATCCAAAACCCCGGTGATCGTTTTCTGCGCTTTTTCTTTTCCTTTTTTGAGCGCGCTTTCAACAAAGCTCTGATCGGCTCCGATCTTTTCTCTTTCCTTTCTATACGGAGCAAAGTAGTCTAACGTGTCTTGGAGAAGTTGTTTTTTGAGGTCTCCGTAGCCGGTTCCAGGAGTCAGAAATTTATTTCTTAATTCTTCCTTTCCCTTTGTATCTAAGAATAAAGAATGAATCGCGAAGATGTGACTTTTATCCGGATCCTTGGCCTCGTCCACGCCCGCAGAGTCCGTCATAATCGACATTATAGATTTCTTAAGTTCTTTTTCCGAATCGAAAAAGTTGATCGTGTTTCCATACGACTTTGACATTTTTTGACCGTCGGTCCCGGGGACAAGCGCAGTGGCTTCGTCGATCTCAGGTTCCGGAATCTTAAATACGTTCCCTACTTCCCGGTTGAAGGTGGAAGCGATATCTCTCGCGTATTCTAAGTGTTGTTTCTGATCCTTTCCTACGGGGACCCGATCGCCATCGAAACCGAGGATATCGGCCGCCATCAGAACCGGATAGAAGAAAAGTCCACCTCTTGGATGAAAACCTTTTGCTATCTTATCCTTATAAGAATGCGCTAACTCCAGATGATTTACGGAAATGAAATGACTCAAATACCAAGTCAGTTCGGTCACATCCGGCACGGAGGATTGAAGCCAGAACGTGCTTTTTTCGGAATCGATTCCCAAAGCGAGAAAATCGCAAACTGCGTTGTATGTGTTTTCTTTTTGCTTTTCTTTGGATGAGAACGTGGTTAAGGAATGTAAGTCTGCGACGAAACAATAGAGGTCCGTCGTATCTTGGTATTCTTTTAGTTTTCGAATGACGGAGAAAAAATTTCCTAAGTGAAGTTTTCCGGAGGGCTGGACTCCTGTGAGAATCCTCATGCTTCCTCCATTCTTGTTGTTTCGTATTCTTTTCCGGCGAGTCTTTCGTATTCTTTCATCAGGGATGTTAGTTCCGTATCGATTTTTTTGTGCAGGGTAAGTTTTGTGATCGTAGGTTTATCTTTGTAGATCACTGCGTAGTTGTAGAGAAGTTTTGCCATTTCCAAAAAGACGAAATCCAAAGTTTTTCCGTTGAGACGATTTCCGGAAACTACTGTAGAATCGTAATAAGGAATAAATCTATGTAGAATTTTGATTTCTTCGATCACTTTTTCTTTGGAGACCAACACTCGATCGTTTAATTTTCCTGCTGTCTCGTATTGTCTTGCTAAAAGGTGGTTTTCCACGAGAATATTGAGCTTTTCCGCAAACTTCCCCATAAAACCCGCCGCGTCTCCGAGCAACTTTAAAAGATTTTGAGTGATCTGATCTTCGACTCCGGTACTGGAAGTTGTATGTTCGTTGTAAGTCGCAAAACTATACTGAAAGCTCGGATACTTTTTATTGAAAGCATCCAAAAGACGGAGTAGGTTGTTGATCTGTTCGATATCACTTTTGAAAAGTCCCGGAAGCATGATGATCACGTCACGGCTTTGATTTTTACTTCCGATCTTTACGGTCCCTTCTAAAATCGGAGCGTAAGAAGCCTGAAAATCGCGAAGCAGAAGATACATCAATTTGTGAGGAGTTCCTTTGAACGCCGATTTGATTGAAGCGGACTGCATATTTTCCGGAACGTGATTTTCAAAGTAATCGTCGACGATTTGATTTAGAAAGTCGAAGTTCATTCTTCCTTTATCGTCGATTTTAAAATATCTTTCTCTTAGGTTCTGAAGTTCTTCTTTTCGATTGAGTCTGGTTTGGATATCATCCGCCAATCGGATCAAAGTCGTTTCCACCTCTTTGATGATATCGGAAGAACCTTGGAATTTCGTTTCGTTGATAGGAGGGACATTGAGTTGTTGAACGATTTCTTCCCAAGAGATCATTCTCTTGGTCGCGACGATATGAAAGGCTCGAATCGCGTCCGTCATCCTCGGTCTTCCGTTTTCGAGATTTAGACCGTAGTTGAGGCCGGCCATTATCTGAGGCATTCTCGGGACGAGTTTTTCGTCTTTTCGGATGAGTTCCGGAACCTGGGTCATGATGATATCTTTCGAATCTTCCCGGCTCAGATGTCGTGCATAATAAAGTTCTAATTTAGTTGCACGGTTGAGAAAGATTTCGGGCGAGATCTGATCGATGAATAAACTGTCCAAAGATATGATGCTGTTTAGAAGTTTATTGAAGTTTAATACAACGTTATAAACGAGAGGTTTCCAGTATCTCCAGCCTTGTTGTTCACAAAATCGGAGAGCCTGAATTGTCGCGATGATCTGATCTTCTTTTAAGAATTTGAAAAGATTCTGGACTCCGGGAGCGATTTGCAACTTTCTTCCGAGAAAACCGACATCGATCGTTCCGGTGTCCTTAGCGAATTTATTGATCGCCGCGTTTCCTCCGAAGAGGTTTGCCAGAAAACCGATTCCGGCGGCGGAGGCCGCAGGGTCGTTCTTTTTTTGTTGGCTCTGTTTTGGGGAGGTTCTTACGGAGGCGGAGGTTTTTTCAGAACTTCTTTTGGACTTGTCTTCTTCGTCTGTCTTCTTATTGTCTTCCTGCTTTTTTTTCTCAAAGTCTTCGTCGACCTTCTTCATCAAATCGATTCGTATAAAGATATCGTTCGACTTTTGAATGACTTCGTCGATCTGCTCCTGATGTTCTGGGCTTCTCTGTTTACGATAGAGATCCGCGAATATCTTATGGGCGTCGGTCCTTGAGTTTAGAGACAAAAGACTATTCCTTTTCGTTCAACGGGTTTTCAACGATCTGCGCGCTGGACGGGGCACTGAAGTTAAAAAGAGAAGCCGACAAACCAACGTTAGTCTGCACACCGGAAAAACTGATTGAAGTGTATTCGCCGCTGCCTCTGTGTTTCATTCTTAACGACTTGGGAGTGTTATCGGGATTCATTGTTACAACAATTTCTTCGTATGTTTTTGTCGGCGATTTGAGTCGGATCGATCCGCCAATTTGGGTCACTTCTTCGTAACCGCTTAACAATCCAAAGACGCCGCCCGTGCTTCCGCGGAGGTCTTGTTTGCCTACGATCGCTCTTGCTGGAGAATAGAACCAAAGAAATCTTCCGTTGGAAGATACAACTCTGCCGTCAGAGAATTTGACGTGTAAATAGTTCGGTTTCTTAAAAGAAAGTGTTCCGGAAATTTCGTTATTGATAGTTACGCTGGCTCGAAGACTGGAGATTTCCCCCATTCTTCCTAAGAGTGCGTTGAGTCTGTCGCGTCCAGGATCCCCTGAAACAGAAATGCCGCAGACTAGGATCAGTCCTGCGGCACCCGGGAGTAGTCTCCTGATTTTCAAAAATGCCATAGTTTCAAACTATGCGCGAAGGTTGATTATCCAAGTACTTTTTTTGAATAAAAACTCATGCTCAACTCCCTCTAACGCAATTTCGCTCTCTACGGATCGCGTAATAGGTCGTTTCGCAGGTTGATTATCCAAGTACTTTTTTGAACTCTGCAGTAACCGCGGGAACAACTTCAAAAAGGTCTCCAACGATTCCGTAAGTCGCAACTTTAAAGATCGGAGCGTCTCCGTCTTTGTTGATTGCTACGATATACTTAGAAGATCCCATTCCCGCTAAGTGCTGAATCGCGCCGGAGATTCCGCATGCGATGTAGCAATTTGGAGAAACGGTTTTCCCGGTTTGTCCAACTTGGTGAGAGTGAGAAATCCAACCAGCATCCACCGCCGCGCGAGAAGCTCCGAGAGCCGCTCCGAGAGTGTCCGCAAGTTCTTGAAGAATCGGCCAGTTTTCCGGTCCTTTGATACCACGACCACCGGAAACGATGATCGAAGCCTCAGTCAATTGAACTTTCGAACCGCCGCTCAAGTCGGTAGAAACGATTTTTACTTTCGCATCACCAGCCGCCGGAGAAGCCGCTTCTACAGCTCCAGCTCCCGCTTTTTGGGTGATCTCTTGAGAGTTTGGACGAACAGTAAAAATTTGGATCGCGCTTGTTACTTTAAAATTTGCGTAAGCTTTTCCGGAGTAGATCGGTTTTTTAGCAACAACCTTTCCTCCGTCAACGGAGAATCCAACAACGTCCGCCACGATTCCAGCGCCAGCTTTTACGGCAACACGAGGAGAATAATCTTTTCCTTGTGAAGTGTGTGGAAGCAGAACTACCGCCGGGCTTTGTGCCTTGATTACTTCCGCAACCAGATTGGAATACGTTTCAGCGTTGTATTCTCCCGAGTTTACGGTGATGATCGTATCAGCTCCGACTGCCGCTAATTCAGGAGCGTATTTTTCAACTCCGCTTCCGATGAGAAGAGCTACAACTTTACCGCCGATGGAATCAGCGATCTTTCTTCCTGCGGAAGTGATTTCTCTGGAGATTTTTTTAAGTTCTCCGTCTTTCAATTCGCCAACAATTAATACGTTGCTCACGGGTGTTCTCCTTAAATAACCTTAGCTTCTTCTCTGAGAGCTTTTACGAGTTGAGATGCGAACGCGTTTGCGTCTGCTGCTTCCAGTTTTCTTCCAGGAATACGTGGTGGAGGAGGCTCCAGTCCCACAACTTCGATTTTGCTCGCAGGGTTGCCGAGATCCGCAGCGGATTTTGTTTCCACTGGCTTTTTCTTAGCAGTCATGATTCCTTTGAGAGAAGGATAACGAGGTTCGTTGAGTCCTTTTTGCGCTGTAAGAGCTACTGGAGTGGAAGTTTCGATGGTTTGTGTTCCACCTTCTACTTCTTTCGTTGCTTTCACTGCGGTTCCGTTGATTTCAAGGCTCACAGCAAATGCGACGTGAGGAATTCCAAGAAGTTCCGCAACTTGAACGACAACTTGAGAAGAATCAGTATCGATGGACTGTCTTCCTCCGATGATTACGTCTGCGTTTTCGGCTTTCGCGAAATTAGCGATCAGTTCCGCAGTGTTGTTCGTATCAAAAGGAACGTAGTTGTCGACTTTAACATGAACCGCGCGATCGGCGCCCATAGCGTAAGCGGTTCTAAGAGCTTCTACAACTCTGTCTGGTCCAAGGGAAACAGCGATTACTTCGCCACCGTGTTTTTCACGCAGTCTGATTCCTTCCTCGATAGCAAATTCATCATAGGGAGAAATAATCCACTTGATTCCGGCTTCGTTGATGGATTTATCCCCTACTTTAATACTGGTTTCGGTGTCAGGTACCTGTTTCACTAATACGATGATTTTCATTAAATGGGTACTCCAAAAAAAATTAGTGCTGTTAACACAAAAATCTTGTGTCTATGTAGTGCAAACCACTTTTTTAAGCAAGTCTAAGCGATCTCATCGGTTGAGAAAAGATATTTCAACCAGTAATACGTCCAGACCATAAATCCGATTACGATCAAAACATTCGCATCCGTCTTTAAGAAAAAGGCAAGTCCCCAAAAAAGCGGGAGTAACATCCAGGCGCTAAGAGACAGAAGTAGGAAGAGAGAATTCTTTTGAAACGGAGAATTGAGGGCCCTTTGAAACCCGATTCTCAAAGAAGAAAGGCTTTTCGGAGTTCCTTCTCCCTTGTAAGATAGGAAGAAAAAAAGTCCACAAAGGATTGTCAAAATGAGAGCGTAGATCATAAGATAGTTTTTGGAAAAGAAAGATTCTCTGTCGAGCTGTTTTAGTCGCGGGGAAGAAGGATATTAGAGAAGAGGACAACATGAGAGCATTACTAGAAAAACCAAATGATTTATTCAACCCGACCGAGAACCACTTAGCGCTTCGGGAGAACGTAGCCAAATTCGCGAAGGAGAATATGGACCTTCAAGCGAAGGAAAACGACGAGCATGAAACCTTCAATCTTCCTCTCTTTCGAAGAATCGGTTCCGAGCTGGGTCTATTTGGAGTAACAGTTCCGGAAGAAGACGGTGGAATGGGAATGGATGCAGTAGCGGCGGTGATCATTCACGAGGAAATGTCAGCTTACGATCCCGGATTCATGCTTTCGTATCTCGCACACGAAGTTTTGTTCGTGAATAATTTCTATCATAGTTCGAATCCCGCGCAAAGGGCGAAGTATCTTTCGAAAGTGATTTCGGGAGAATGGATCGGCGGAATGGGGATGACCGAGCCCGGAGCCGGAACCGACGTTCTTGGACTCAGAACGATCGCGACCAAAAAAGGCGACAAATACATATTAAACGGTTCCAAACAATATATAACCAACGGAAGTACGGGAAGCGTATTTCTGATTTATGCAAAGTTGGATAAGAATTCCAAGAAGATGACTTCGTTTATCGTAGAGAGTTCTTATCCCGGATTCAGCGTGGGAAAAAAAGAAGAGAAGATGGGAATGCGTTCCTCTCCTACGACTCAGCTTATATTCGAAGATTGTGAAGTTCCTGCGGAGAATTTGGTCGGTCAGGAAGACGGCGCTCTCGTTCACATGATGCGAAATCTCGAGATCGAAAGAATCACTCTTGCGGCTCAGTCCTTAGGAATCGCAAAACGTTGTGTGGACATCATGGCCGATTACACGATTCGCCATAGAGAGGCTTTCGGAAAAAAACTCGCCGAGTTCGGACAAATCCAAAGACTATTAGCGGAATCTTATGCTGATTTTCAAGCGGCTCGCGCACTCGTGTATAACGTCGCGTCCCAAATTCATCCGGAAAATCGAAATTCTTTGGGAGCCGCTTCCGCGAAGCTGGTCGCGACTCAGATGGCAGAACGAGTGTCTCGGAACGCGATTCAAGCGCTTGGGGGATACGGGTATTGCAGAGAATATCCGGTCGAAAGACTTCATAGAGATTCCATTCTTCTTTCCATCGGAGGAGGAACCAACGAAGCGATGCAAAAGAATATCGTTGCCGATTTGAAAAAAATCTACGAGGGTACTCCTTGAGTCGGAAGAACATTCAACTGACTGAAAAGCTGGAAGAGTATATCTTCCGGTTTTCAGTTCGAGAACCATCCTCCTTTCAAAAACTCAGAGAAGAAACGGCAAAGTTGGCTCAGGCCAACATGCAGATTAGCCCGGAAGAGGGGCAGTTTTTAAACATTCTTACCAAAATCAGCGGAGCCAAAAAAATCATTGAGATCGGGACGTTTACCGGTTACTCTTCACTTTGTTTTGCTTCTGCGCTACCGGACGACGGAAAAATTCTTTGTTGTGATATCAGTGAAGAATGGACAAAGATTGCAAAGAGATACTGGAAAGAATCCGGACTGGAGCACAAGATCCATTTGAAGATCGGATCTGCATTAGAAACTTTGCAAGTGATTTTGGATTCAAAGACTTCGCCGAGTTGGGCGCCAAACTTCGATGTCGGACCGTCCTCGGTCGACTTAGTTTTTCTGGACGCGGACAAAGAGAATTATCCGAACTATTATCCCCTGATTTTAAAATTACTCAAACCCGGCGGATTGTTGATTGCGGATAACGTTCTTTGGGACGGAAGTGTCGCCGACGATTCTCACCAAGAACCTTCCACGGTCGGAATTCGAAAGTTTAACGAACTCGTAAGCAACGACCCGAACGTGGATATCAGTATGGTCCCGATTGCAGACGGGGTTTCGTTGGTGCGAAAATTATAGATGTATTTCGATCTGTGTCGGTCGATCCGCCTGATCGGTATTCGGATCACCGCAATTTCGTGAACATCGGATTTGCGACGACCTCGGACGAATCGCGGATTCGTTCCAGAGGAAGGCGGTTTTAATTCGAAAAACTTTCGTAATGTCCTGGAAGTGATCGAGAAATGTCTCAAACGATTTAAAATTCATTTTCGAAATTTTTATCGAATCATTCAAAAGCTGAAACCTACATACGGATAAAACGTTTGAAAATATTCCATCGTTCCGAATCTTTGTTCGAGATATTTTTGGTAGGTCCAAACGTCTAAAACGCTTGCGGATGCGCCTAAACGAGGTTCGGTGTATGCAAAAAAATCGACCTTTTGTTCCGCATAGTAACGAACGAATTGAGCGCCTAAATAAATTCCGTTCGAAAAAATCCAGCGAAATCCGATCCCCAATCCCATCATACTCGTGCGTCTTGGAGTCGCGGTGTAGGCGTAAGGACTTTCCTGAAGCAAGGATTGGTTATTCAAAGGATTGACGGTCAAATACTCGTGAACGGTTAGTTTATACGGTTGTTGAGAGCCGATTAATCCGGTAAGATGCACAGGAATTTTATCGAACGGAAACCAGTCTATCCCCAACGAAGAGAAGTTGGCTTTCGTATTCCATTCGGATTTTGTCTCCACGAGCGAGTTTGTATTGTCGTCGAAGGAAAGCCCGGTGATTGTCCCTCCACGAAATACGGCGGCGGTCAAAAATACGGATAGATTGGACGTGAAATTATAGTTTACTCGCAGGAAAGGAAGTTGTGGAAAGAAAATGCCTCCTATTTGAAGCGGCTTTTGTGATCTTCGTTCCGATTGAGTGGTTTCGGTAGGTTGTTCTTTCACCTGCGACACAACCGAAATGGACGGATAAACAAGGAGAAAAAAGAATATTATTAATTTTGAATGTTTTAATTTATTTGCGGATGGGATCATGGATGACTATTTACGGACTACAGCTGTTCGGGTAAATTGAAATTCCGCAAAATCAGTAGCGAACCGAGTCTCTTTCTATAAGTTTGTTATTGATTTTTAAAAGGGGAGCGGGGTTTGAAATCCGTTAAAATGCGTGATTTGCTTGATCGTTATTCGGATAGCCGCAATTTCGTGAAGATCGCGTTCAGACAATTAGAACGAATCGCAGAAATCGCTCAAAATCGTTTTATCGTACTGTTTTTTAGATATTTCTAATGTGTTTGTTGCCGCTCTTTTTTGAACGATCCAATCGGAGGGATTTTGACACAACTTGGTTCATTCGAATTCCTGATAACGGAAGTATTTCTTTTCTTCCGCGCAGAACGTGCGATTTCTGATTAGTTCCGGTCCCTTGTATGCCAATTAGAACAGATTCTCCGACATGGAGGTTTCCTTCCCGCCGGTTCTATGTCTGCACGAAGAATCGGTTTTGTTTTCTGCCTTCTTGAGTGCGGATTTGGAAAGACTCAGATTCTTCAATCCCTTGGATTTTAGATAGGAGGTGGAGAGGGCGACTTTGTTTTTCTTATCCGATGTCGGTTTGGGTTCAAAGACGTTCGCTATAGTTCTAAGATCGTATTGATTTATGTTCGCATCTTTTCGATCAGAAATTTAGAGACGTCTTATTTACCGCTGTAAATCGCATTGTAGAGGGACTTCAATAATAAGTGAATCGGTCCGTTGGTTAGAAAAATTGAACTATCGAAGTGGAACGAGTTTTCCTTTTTTCAAAACATATTCAAAAACTTTGATTCTTTCTTTGGATTCTTTGGAACAGTTTTTTGAATTTAAAGAAATGCTTGAACTGCTGTACGTGATATGTCCACATTCTCCGTCAAAACCGGAAAAATTAAGTAAGGTCTCGAATTTAGATCCATTGAATCGATATAAAACCTGGCTGATATCACCCGATCTCCCGGACGTTTCGGTAAGCATCACTTCGTCGATTCCGTCTCCGTCCAAATCCTCAAACTGAATATCACCGATCCCGATTTGCAGATTCGTATAAGATTTTCCTTCTTTGAGAATCAGCAGGTTTCTTTTATACGAATTGGTATCATCGACATACGTGCTCTTCGCCTGAACTTCTACGTGATACACTTTTTTTCTTCCAAAGGAATGTTCGCTTTCAGTAACCGTGCTTAAGTCGGCGTCCCCGCTCAAAGCTTTGTCGATTTCTTCCAGAAGAGCCCTATCCGAACTTAAGGTGTTATTGTCTAAATACAATTTGGAATGGGTAGGATAATTTTTCAAATTCTCTGCCGGAAGATATCCTGAATAGACAACTCGATCTTGCTCCGGTTCGTCGGAATCGTAATTAGGGCGTTTTTCGCCTGATATGTAAAAGTAAACCTTACCCTGAGGTGTTATGAGTTTTTGAGTAAAGTAAAGTTCCGCACCTTTGGTAAATTCATAGGGGAGATCGGAGTTAGAAATTAATTTCCCATTCGTATATTTGAATACTTTTGTCGGGTTTTTTGTAAGCAAGGCCCATCCGGTCTGACGCAATTCGATCGTGTCCGTCTTTGACAAAACTTCAGGACTGATTCCTCTCATAAGATATGCGGTAAATACAAATCCGATCTTGCCGTCTTTTGTTTTGATTTTGGCCCAAGTGCCCTGCATCCCATCGATGTTTATCTTTTTTGAATGTTCTTCAACGAGTTCAACGATGTTTCTTGTCGCCAATCTTCCCAAAATTTTTCCCCTTGTGCCTGGCGTTTCCCGCAATAATAGCTGAGTCGCAGTCACTAAACCGAACTTATCTCCGATCACCGGGAGAAAATTGAGAACGTTGTTTTTAAGAATCTCCTCTTCTTTGGAAATAAATCCTTCCTCGTCCTTCTGGCGAATTTTAAACCAAAGCAATTTGCTCGCTGAATCCTTGTCCGGAAGATCTGCGGCAAGAACGTCATACGGCGAAGATTGGTCCAAGGAAAAGGCGATTTCGCTTTTTAGGGTAGGTTTAGCATATACCTTAATGTCTTTTTGAAGAACGATTCCAAAACCGATCGGCACACTCGCGCAAGAATGGAGAAAAAGTAATAAAGCCAGATTGATTGATAAACGAATAAGAAAAGGGAATCTACTTTTGTGCATATTTTTGATCGGATCCGAAAGTTGATTCGATAAAAATGAGGTTTGCCGCAGAACGGGTCAACTCAAAATGTATTTTTTCAATCGGAGATTCCGATTCTTCGAATCCAATCCAATGAAATTTAATTTTTATCTTCTCTTTTATTTTTTTACAACCGGTTGTTTTTACGTCACCTTTTCCGATTCGGAATCCGTAAAAAAAAGTACCACACTTTTTGAATTCTTAAAGTTCGATAAAGGGATTCACTTCGTTTCCTTTCATCCGGGCTCTGATCCGATCCGAGATATAAATTCCGGTAAATTGCTCGATTCGGCGGCGGATTGCAAACCTTGTCACAAAACGGTTTATGAGAATTGGAGCCGTTCTCGTCATAGAGTCGCTCATACAAACGAGATCTATAGAAGTAGCTTCTCCCAAGAGCCGATGCAATGGTGTGAAAATTGTCATTCCCCCTTACGTTCGAGTTTGGATCAAACTCCGTTTAAGCCGGAGGAGGGGATTTCGTGCAACGTTTGTCACGTTCGAGGAGGAAAAATTCTAACCTCCGAAAATCCGAAGCTGTTCCCAAAAAAATATCACGAATATACGGTAATCGATTCTTTTGGAACCGAGGAACTTTGCGCTTTTTGTCATCAGTTTAACTTTCCGACTTGGACTTCTTTTTCAGATCGTAAGTCTACTTTAGAATATTCTAATCTAACTATGCAGGGAACGCAGGATGAATGGCGTCATTCCGGATTTGCGGACGAATCGAATTGTATCGATTGTCATCTTGCGCCATCGACTAAAAATACACATTCCTTCCGAGGAGGACATTCCCTTCCGGACTTGAAAAAAAGTCTGGACCTGGAAGCGGAATATGTCGGCCCCAGAACGATTGCGGTTCGAGTCGTGTCGAACGGGATCGGTCATTCGTATCCTACGGGGGATCTTTTTCGCGCGCTTCGGCTGAAGGTATATTCGGAATCCGGAAAGTTCCGGGAAGAATTTATTTTCAGAAAGTTATATAGAAATGCAACCAAAGAGGAAAAAGAAAGATCTGACGAGCCTCGTGTTTTAGAATCCGATACAAGAATTCCTCCTCCTTTCGAAAATAAAAACTCGGCTTATAAAGAATTTTTCTTGGAAGTTCCTGATCGCCCTCGAAAACTCAAGCTGGAATTATGGATCGATTATCTCAACGACGTGGAGAAAATTTTTTCCCATTTAAAACGTAAAGAAACGTTAAAGAAAATTTCGAGCGAACGGATTCAAATTCGGGGAAGGGAGAATTTCACCGATCAGGACGCGGGTTAAGAGGTGAATGCAAAAATTCTAATGTAGCTACCAGGTCGGCTGTGGATCCGGACCGGGTAAAAAAAAAGGGGAATTGAACTCTACAAAATTCCCCGATTCTTATTCTTTAATCAATCGTTCTATGGCTTTTTCGGAAAGAGGTTTCATCTGAACGCCTTTTCCTGTGATTGCTTCCAAGGATTTGGAGAAATTCTCCTGACCTTTCAACATTCCCACTGAAAAAATGTTTTCGGATTCTACTTCCAAGTTACGGATCGAATCCGTAAGTTTATTTTTTTTATCCTGAATCTGCTCTTTCAGAACGGCTTGATCCATGTCCGGGTTTTCGGACAATTCTCTGAACAAAGGTGTTTCTCCAAAAAGAATGTTGATGAGTTCGCTGTTCGGCGTACTTCCTTCATTCAAGATTCCGAGTTTCATCTGTTCTTTGGAGAATTCTCCCTGTAAGCTGGAAAGGGTTTCCTGGATTTTCAGATATCGAGACGTGAGTCCCGAAGAAAATTCCGTTTTGTCCAGACTTCCTTGTCCTTCCTGCGCGGACGCAGTTCTTCCGCTAACGGAAGACCGTTTATCGCGGATGAGTTTTTCCGCAGAGCTGATCAGATTTGTGAGTGGAACTTCCATGTTCTTTCCTCCCTTCAGAATGATAAATCCGGAAAGAACACCAACTTGTGTTGTGAACTTTAGAAGGGACTTCTTTCCTTAAGTGCTCTATGTCGCATCAAAGATTTTAATTCTGTAGACAATCTATACTAGATATCGGATGGTACGAGGGAAATAAATGAATTTTTTTTCGGAAACCGTAAAAAAAATTATAAATTGACTTAAGATTTCAAAGATTCATGCGACGAAACATCCAAAAACATAAACCTAAAAACATTCCCGGTGTGATCCAAACACCTAAGAACGCGGGGATGACGCCGTTTTCGCCCAACGATTTTCCCGCGGAATTGAAGATATAATAGATCAAAACGACTCCGATAGTAATTCCTAAAGAAGCGACTCCCGCAGTTTTTTTCGTAAAGTATCCCGCGATCGTTCCGATCAAGGTTACGATGATTGTCATCATCGGAAGCGCAAAGACCGAATGTTTTTCGGTAAGAACGTCTCCGTAAGGAAGGCCTTTCTGAATTCTTCTTTTTTGCTCTTCTCCCAATTGAATCAAATTCATTTCTTCCACGGAGCCCGCGGGAACCTTGAAGTAGGCCGGGTCTTCGGGTAATTCGTATTCTTTTTCATCAAAGGATTCTTGAGAAGAAAGATTGAGGTCGTTATCAAAATGCCATTCTTCAACTCTTTTCATTTTCCAGAGTCTGGTCTCGTAGTTGTATTTTGCCTTTAAGGAGGAGATTACAGTTTCGGGAGATCCGTCCGGACGAAGTCGGATGTAATTGAATCCGCCATTGATCTCGTCCTTGTCCGGATCGTAAAAATATAAATAGTAGAATCCTTCTTTACCTTTTACGTGAAATTGATAGACGCTGTTTGACAACGTTCCCATTCCTTCCGTAAGAGTATCGTGTTCTATCTTCGCGAGTTTGTTGACGGGCCGTACGATGAGTTCGGTTCCCAAGAGCATGACAACCCACATCAGAATTCCGAAAAGAATCAAAGGAGTTACGATTCTAAAAAAAGAAACTCCTGCCGCCATCATCGAGACGAGTTCTTTGTTTACCGAAAACTGTCCCACCGTAAAACAAATCGAAAACATCAAAGACATCGATACGACGGTCGTAGAGATGATTTTAGGAAGGCTGTAAAGTAGAAAAAGAGCGACGTGATAACGAGGAGCTTTCGTACCCGTAAAGTTTCTCATGTTATCGTTTACGAGGGAGAGTAACATAATTCCGGTCAGTAGAATTACGGTTCCTATAAAAATTTTAAAGAATTCTCCGAATAGATATTTATCCAAAATTTTCAGAGGGAAGAATTCCTTCTTCCAATATTGAAAGAAGGATTTGATCGGATCAAGTTTGAACGGAAGTGCTGACATATCTCTGTGAATTTCGGGAACTTCGTACCATTCTTACGAAACTCGGAGAAATGACAATCACAAGAGGAGCTAAAAATCGGCGGGTTTCGTCCAATCCTTTCGTTCCATAAAAAGGATTTTGAAATTTCGGATCGTTTTTGAAACCCGATACGTTCTTTCCCTCAAGTTGAGAGGAGCTATTACGAGAATTGTCCAAAGGCTTTTGTCGGAGTTCCGACATGAGAATTTTTTCTTGCGAAAAGTTTGTTTTTGTGATAGAGGAAAGTTTCCGAGGTTTTCCCGCCACCGCTCCCCTCCACCCGAAATCAGGGTGGGGCGCGCGGCTTTCACGGAAGAGTTGCGGAGTTCCGACGAGAGGTCCTCCTGAAGGTTCTGAGCGACTTTGTTTTTTTGAGAAAATTCGTACTTTGCGTCTAAAAAGTTCCCAAGGTAAGTATTCTTAACAAAAATTCGGATTGGAGCCTGCTGATTCTTAGATCGTTTTCCAACTTGCTGCAGGTATGGGAAGTCTTTGGGGAATTCGATTCATTTTCGCGAATTTTTTTTTCGAGAAAGGGTCAATGGAAAAGAAATTCGGATTTTTTTTCGATATTTTTATACCTTTGCCAAGGCGCAAGTATCGAAAATGGAATCCGAATTCTCGAATCTTCCTGGATCGTTTTGCGATTTTAACGGAGAACCGCAAAACTTGTGAAGTACAACGCCGCGCCCAATATCCCTGTCGCAACGACAAAACGCAAAAGTCCGGGACCGAGCCCGTCTGCGGTTTGAAATCTATCCCAAAGATCCAGACGTTTCTGCAATTCTCGTTCTTTTCCCGGCGTTAGGACCGGATATTCTGAAACCACTTTGGGCGGCTCCGGCGCGGGTTCTAATGTGGATTGGCGGTTTCGAATTTTTTCGGCAACTTTGGATTCTGCGATCAATAACCTTTCCAGACTTGCGTGTTTGAGTGCAAAGAGCGCGCTTAGAGCTTCGTCGATCCAGGAATCCACGACTTCGAGCCATTTCTGCATATTGTCCTCAGTTGCTCTCGTAAATTCAAACTCGCTAAAAGCGGAAGACCAATCTTTCAAATCGAGATCTTTTAAAAGTTCCGATCCTAATATTATATTTTTCTTATGTTTATGTACCTCGGAAAGAGCTTCGTAGACTTGGTTTCCGGCTGCGACGAGTCGAATTAACTCCGCGCTACTCACGTGCCGATCTGCGGTGACCACAGAGTAGACGTTATTCAACAAGGCTCGACTGTCTTCGATATTTGCTCGGGAATGATCGGCGTAGTGTAGAATCTCCAATAACCCCTGCAAATATTCGGGCCAACCCATCCCGATTTCTTCAGCGGCTTTTTTATGGACGGAACGGCATTTTTTATCGTGTTCGAAAATAAGAGTTTGGATTTCTTTACAATCTTCTTCCAAACTTTTGATCGCTGACGGAAGTTCCCTCTTTTTTAATTCGTTTCCTCGAAAACGAATGATCCCGTCGGCCGGAGTGTAAAAGCCGTCCCGCAGACCGGCCAATAAATTTTTTTCTTTTTCCAAGGAACGAAGTTTCTCCAATTGATCGGATAAACTCTGAGGATACAGTTTTTCCAATTCTTCCTTCGGAGAATCCACTTTATAGTTATAGAATTCCACAGGAGAAGACGCATAACGCACAAAAGATCTTCCTAAGTAGACTCCCCTGTAATTACTGTTGAGATATTCCTTTTTGTAGAATTCGTCGACCAAGGTTAAAATCTCCGGATCTTGGTTGAATTCCGTTTTGAAATCGGAAAGAATTTTCTCCGTAAATTTTTCACGTAAAGATTCCGCGTCGTCAAACACCAACCAGCCGCTTCGGTCGTCCAAAGATCCGGGAATATATCTTTTTTTTGCGTTCGCTTCCCTTTCATGATTGTAAGGATGAGTCGCCCACATACGGGGAGGCTGTGCGATTTCCGAAGTAAAGACGCGGTGGTTCTCCGGATTTTCGGAAGGTAATTCCGGAACGGCTCCGTAATGAGGATTGTTCCAGATTTTTCGAGAATGATCTATGATCTTAGAATGGATCGGAAAGATATCCTTTGCACCTTTCCCGATTCTTATATGATCCGTGATAAATCCCTGCGTTGTTTCCCAGGCCTCGTCCGCCGCCTGCAATTTATGCAATGCATGAATCAATGCGTCGCTTCCCGTCACGGAGACTGCTACCAAATCCGCTTGAAACTCCATCTCTCGGGAAAGCGCCCTTTGCGCTAGAACCACAAGATTGAAAAAAGATTCTAACGCCGATCGAAGAGACCAGATCACAAGACGGAGGATCCAACCGATCCAAGCGACGCGAATATCAAAACGGGAAACGGAACGCAAAAAATCATCCAGTGCGTCCCGTCTCGCGATCAGATGCGCCGCAATTTGCTGCGCGATATAGACCCAATTCCCGACGGCCATACTTTTCTGCGCAAAATGTCCGAACTCGTGCGCCAGAACCGCTTTCAATTCACTGACGCTCAAAACGTTTACGAGTGCGAGTCCGATCTCTAAATTCTTCTTAGAAGGAAAGAAAAAATTGAGTATGGATAAATCATAAAAGACACAGGCGTTTACCTGGGGAGAAAGAAATACTCTGTGCGGTCTTGGAGCTCCGGTCTCGTCCGCTAGTTGATGAAGAAATCGAAAAAGTTGAGGTTGGTCTTTTTCAGTGATTTCGTATTCGTTTCCAAGACTTCCCTTTTTTACAAAGAACAAAGCCTTGATCATAAATAAGGAGATCAAGCCGGAACCGATCCCCGCGATCCATGAATAGAAGTCTCCGCCGTTTCCGGTAAAACCGTGACGGAGAAAAGAATAGGAAGCCCAAGCAAACCATCCGCTTAAGGAAAGATAGACAAGAACAAAGAGAACAAGTCCGAGGACAGTCAGCCAAAGATTCCGTTTGTGCGCCTGATTCGGTCCTGTGAGATCGGAGGGAATGTGACTCGGAGAGATTGCTTCCATAAAGAACGTCCTTATTGATTCGGAAATTTTCAAACTTCTGTTTTGAATAGTATAGCCGAAAAAAGGAAAGATCGGGACAAATATTTCGGAAGAAAATCTCGGGAAGAACGAATTCTCGAATTCGCCCTCTCGTTTTTAGAGGAATTTTGTTGTAGGAACTCCCACGAGGAACAACAATTTCTATCTTTCGTTCGAGGATGCCTTTTTCAAAGTAACGTTTTCCCTCTTTCGCTGCTAATTTTGTGATCGTCCGTTTCGGCTTTTTATTTCGGTAAGGAGGGAGTTGGTCTTCCCGATATCATGGGAGTTCCTACACAAAAACTAAACTGCATTCTATTTGCGAAAAAAACCTCAGTGAGGGAGGAAATTCCCAGGTCTTCCCTCCCTTTCCCCTTCATTCCAAAAATCTCATAGCCTTTCTTTCCCGCAAGTTGAGAGGAACTGCTATGAGAATCGTCCCAAGGTTTTTGTCGGAGTTCCGACGAGAGGAATTCTGTTTGCAAAAAGGTTCATTTCCTGATCGGGAAATCTGCCCGAGTGTTTTTGCCGCGCTTCTTCGACGCCCAAAATCAGCATAACCTTACCTACAAGTGAGAGGAGAGACAAGGAGGATCGTCCCGAGAGAAGGGTTTTTAGGAGTTCCTACACGGGGATTTGTGCTTGCAAAATTAGAATTTTGTGATATAGCAAAGTCCTCCGGATTTTTTCCACCACCCACCCCACCTCCCGAAAATCGGGTGGGGCGCGCGAGTTTCACGGAAGAGCGTCGTAACTACGACAGGCTGATTTTGATTTCAAAGGCCTTGTGGTTTCGGACGAGAATTCGTCCGAAGTCTTTAAGAAAAGCTTTTGGAAGACAAAGAAAAAAACGGTCCTCCAGTGCTTTGTTTCTATTTTTTGAAAAATCCAAATTCTTCCCTCAATTTTCGAACCGAAAGGAAGGTCAATTTTCGATTGACGGTTCCGTTTCCGGACGCGATTCTTCCGAGGGAAAGGAGTCCTCTATGAAATCTCGTTCTCTTCTAATTCTCGCTCTCGTTGTTTCTTTTACTTCCGGCGCGCTTCTCGCGGAAAAATCGACCGACGAACATATCAAAACTCTTTCCTCCGGTTCCGACAGTGAAAAATACGAGTCCGCGCTGGCGCTCGGAAAGGGCAAAGAAAAGTCCGCGATTCCGGAACTCATCAATCTTCTCAACCGCAATAACGAGCCAAAAATCGCAACCGCCGCTGCGATCGCCCTTGGCAAAATTGCGGAACCTGGAGACACTGCGATCGCGCTAAAAAACAAGATTATCTCTTCCGAAAACGGGGACATCGTCTACGCGTCTTTAGCTTCTCTCCTGAACATCACGACAAAAAACGAAAAGTTAGAAGACTCCACAAAAGAAGCTTTCGAATTTGCAGATAAGAATCGCAGAGGAGACGAATACGTTTCCGATTTCCTGGATCTTATCAAAAAGAAACTCAAACTCTAATTTTTCCTAAGCCCTTGTTGACTCCTCCGGAAATAAGCCGTTATTCACGGAACATTCTTCTGGATGAAGTCAAAAGGAAGGGCCAAGAATCTCTCAAAGCCTCTCGTGTTACTGTGATCGGTGCGGGGGGATTGGGATCTCCCGTTCTCTACTATCTCGCGGCGGCTGGTGTTGGAAAGATCCGAATCCTGGATTCGGACTTCATCGATACAACCAATCTTCAAAGACAAATTCTTTTTAAACACTCCGATATCGGTTTTTCCAAATCGGAAATCGCAAAACAAAGAATCCAAGAATTGAATCCTTTTATCGAAATCGAATCTTTTTCTCTTCGTATCAACGAGGAGAATGCGGAGAATTTTTTAAAAGACAACGACCTGATTTTAGAAGGCTCCGACAATTTCGAAACCAAGTTTTTGATCAACGATCTCGCATGTAAGCTGAACATTCCTCTTATCATAGCGGGAATTCTTCGTTTTGACGGAATGGTTTTAGGAATTCGTCCCGAAATCGACCCCTGCTATCGTTGTGTCTACGAAACGCTTCCTCCTTCGAACGCGATTCCGAGTTGTTCCGAGGCCGGAGTGATCGGAAGTATGGCGGGAATCATAGGAAGTATTCAAGCGACGGAGGCCGTTAAATTCTTATTAGGATTGGTAAACGAAGAATCTCCGGGAGTTTTCGGATCGATTCTTCAATTGGAGGCCAAGTCCATGAACTTTCACAAAGTTTCCCTTTTAAAACGTTCCGATTGTAAGGCGTGTTCTCATACATGAGTAAAAAAGAATATTCAAAATCCGATATAGACTACGTGGAAAAGTCCGATATTCTAAAGGAATTTCAAACCCTTCCCGGGGTCGGTAAGTCGATCGCGATGGATTTTTGGAATCTCGGATTCCGAAGTCTGGATGAAATCAAACCGCAGGATCCTGAAAAACTCTATCTTCGAATCTGCGAATTACAAGGAACTCAGGTGGATCGTTGTATGCTCTACGTCTTTCGTTGTGTCTACTACGCACTGAACACAAAACGACCGAATTCGGAAAAGTTAAAATGGTGGAATTGGAAAGACCCCGTTCCACCTCAAAAATTAAAACGATAATTCGCGCCGACCTGAACGTAGGTCAGAACGGTTTTCGAATCCAATAAGATCGGGATTAAAATTTGAGGTGCAAAAACCTTGAGTAAAATTTGAGAAGGATCCGAATTTCCTCCCCCGTCGTTTTCAGTTATATAACCGGATTGTAATGTATTTTTGAGAGTCATGTTACTCGCTTCCACAAATAAGCTCCAATCTCCTTTCACCTTTGCGGAAAGTTTCAGATTCAACTCGGTTCCAGTGGATTTCCATCGATAGTCCAAACCAAATTGGTTGTATTTGACGGGAACCGAAGATTCCGATCGAAACTCGTCGCTTCGAAAGGAAGACGGACCTTGCATTTCCAAACGGAGGATCTGGCCTTGTAGAGTGAATCTTTCTAAAAATTTCCATTCAAATCCGAGTCCGACGCTATATCCTTTGAAATGGTTGCTCGTTTCACGATAACTCACTCGGTTCGGATTGATTCCCGTCGAGGTGATTCCGCCGATGCTATCGACTTCCTGAGAAGTTTTTGTCCAAATCCTTTCGATTCCTCCGATCACTTGAAGATCGAAAACGGGATGAGGATAGGGAGTAAATCCGACCCTTGTGGAAACTTTTTGAAACTTCGTGGTTCCGTTTCCGAAAAGTAGGTTCGTGGTTTTCTCCGTGGCGGAAGACGAGCCGCTTCCTCCCCCGAAAGAAAGGGTCTGGAATCCTGCGACGTCTAAATTTCCTTTGGCTTCCGTTCCTCGGACTTCGAATGTAAAACGGTTCCACGCATAAAATAAACGCGTTGTAGAGCTGTTGTTCCTACTTTTGTAGGGTGTGGATTGTATTTCCGTCTGACCGCCTCCGCCAAAAAGAAGCCCGGCGTATTGGATTGTCTGGAAAAAAGGACGGAGTTCCGTTTGACTTTCTCCTCCCCCGACTCCGAAAGAACCTTCCAAATAATGTCGTTTAGATTTCGAAAGTTGTTCGTCCCTCTTTTTAAGTTTTTCTTCCTTGGATTTGAGTTTCTCTTCTTCTTGTTTTCGTTTTTCAGAAAGATCTTTTTCCTCTTTGATTTTCTTTTCCTTTTCGGAAACAGGAGGTTCCTTACTGACGGAAGAAGGTTCTACGATCTTTCCGAAAGAAATTTTTCGTATCGCGGACTTCGGAAAAACTTTTGTGGTTCCGTCTGCGAGTTTGAAAGTCACAGATTCTTTGTCCTGAGCGACGATCATACCTTCCAGCTTATCCCCGGATTTCAGAAGAATTGTTTCACCGAGGAGAGATAAATTTGCAAAAAGGAACAACGCTAATGTTGAGGAAATAATTTTTTTCATAGAATGGGCCGACTTTAAAACCAGTATCGGGAATCTTAACACATCGCTTAAATCCTGCAATTCGATTTAAAGTTTTAGAAATTAAATTAGAAAGAAAAAAATTTCTTATTGGAGAAAGGAATCCGTTTTCAAGGACTTCAAATTTGTAATAAAAACAAAAATCTATAAGTTGCAAAGCGGCTCGAAATTCTTTTTTAAAAAACGAAAGGAAACGAAGAAGTCTTAAAGAGAATCCTCAAGAAATACGTTTTTGGAAAAGAACCTTAAACGATTTGATTCTTAAGGGAAGAAACGAGTTTCTCCTCTTTATCCAATTTACTTTCTAAGATAAGAATTTTTAGATTCTCCGGCGGTTCCGAAATTTTTACCAAATCTTTTTCGGTACAGATTACAAAGTCGTAAGCCTTTGAGATCGACATTAGTTCGTTTTCGTCTTCCATCGTATAAGAATGATGATCTCGAAAAGATCTCGTCGACAATTCGACGGGATGAAAACTTCGAATCATCGAAAAGAACACCTCGGGATTTCCGATCGCGGTGAACGCATAAACTTTTTTTCCATATAAAAGTTTTGTGGAATCCAATTTTAAATTCGGCGATAGGAGTTTGTCCGGTTCCAAGGAAAATCGCAGGATTCCTTTTGAGAATTTTTTCTGCAAATTCTGAATCACACGTTCGACCGAAGGTTCGTATTTTGAAAACACGATCCAATCCGCTCTGGAAAGCGCTGAGAACGGCTCTCTCAGATTTCCGGCGGGAATTAAAAATCTATCGGTATGAATTTTGCTCGAATCCAAAAGGACGATGTCCATATCTCTTTCCAAAACGTGATGTTGAAAGCCGTCGTCCAAAATGACGATCGTATCTTCCTGAATTCCCAATTCTTCTCTAAAACGAAGATAAGAAGCGTAACGATCTCGACCGATCCAAACCTCCGCAAACGGGAGATGTTTTTTTAAAAGTATAGGTTCGTCCCCCGCTTCTCTAGGGCTGGATTGTTGTGTGACTCTGAGCCCGTTTTTTGTTTCCGTAGAACCGTAACCTCTGGAAAGGAGAATGATTTTTTTCGCCGGAAACTCCCTGTGAATCATTTTGGCGAGAAGGATGGAGAAAGGGGTTTTGCCGGTGCCGCCCATGGAAAGATTTCCGACGCTGATTACGAAGGCTCCGGGAAGTTTTTTCTTGGTTGCGAATTTTTGATCGAGTAAAAACAGTCCTCGATAAACAAAGGAAAGGGCGTAGAAAAGTGGAAAAAAAACTAATTGGAGCAATGAAAAAACGGTAAAAGACTTCATGAGTAAATTAGAATTTTCTAAACTTCTGCATTATCCGCCGTTTCGGCGAATTGAATGTCGTAGAGTTTTTTGTATTTTCCGTCCAATTGGATCAGTTCGGAATGAGTTCCGGATTCTACGATTCTTCCGTCCTCCATCGCGAAGATTCGGTTTGCAATCTGGACCGTGGAAAGTCTATGCGCGATGATGATTACGGTTCTATTTTTATAAAGGGATTCTAAGGCCTGTTGAACGAGTCTTTCCGATTCCGTATCGAGAGCCGAAGTCGCTTCGTCCAAGATGAGAATTTCCGGATTGAGAAGAAGGGCCCTCGCGATCGCGATTCTTTGTCTTTGACCGCCCGAAAGCATCACACCTCTTTCACCCACGATCGTTTCAAAACCTTCCTCGAATGAAAGAATGAATTCCATCGCAAAGGCTTGTTCGCACGCGGAATGGAGTTGTTCGTCGGTAACACCTTGATTTCCGTAACAGATGTTTTCTCGAATCGTTCCGTTAAAAAGAAAAACCTGCTGTGCAACGATTCCGATTCTTTTTCTAAGATTGCTCAGATCCAGTTCCCGGATATCGATATCGTCCAAATAGATCTCGCCTTCCTGCGGATCAATGAGTCGAGGAACAAGATCGACTAACGTGGATTTCCCGGCGCCCGAAGCTCCTACAAGGGCGATCGTTTCTCCTTTCGGAATGTCGAGATTGATTTCTTGGATCGCAGGATTTTTGGAACCCGGATATCTAAACGTAACGTTGTTAAATCGGATTCCTTTTACCATCTTCTTTAAGAATTTAGGTTGTTCCGGATTCTTAACATCCGTTTCCTGATCCAGAAGTTCGAAAACCCTTTCACCCGCGGAGATCGCGCTCTGAATCGAATTGGAAAGCATACTCATCTGTTTGAACGGTCTCATCAAGAAGATCAACGTTAGGAAAAACGCCATAAACATCCCTCTGGAGAATGTTCCGTCTTCCATGAGATAAGCGCCGAAACTCAGAAAGATCACCGCGACGATCGAGCTAAACAATTCGGTTAAAGAAGGTCCGATCTGGTGATAGAAGTGTCCTTGAAATGTTTTGTCCGAAAGATCTTGATTGAGTTCCCGGAATCGATCGGCTTCGGCCTTTTCCATAGAGAAGGCGCGAATCACACGAATCCCGGAAATCACTTCTTGAAGATGTCCGTTTAACGAAGAAAGACGTTCCTGTTGATTTCGAGTCGCCCTTCGAATTTTATCCGCAAACGCGGAAACCGGTCCCATAACAAGGGGAACGATGATAAAAACGGCCAAAAACATTTTCCAACTCAGATAGAGAAGAAGAAGTAAATGTGTGATGATATAGAAAAAATCGATGATCGCGTCTTTGAGATCGGAGCTGATCAGTTTACCGAGAACTTCCACGTCGTTGATGATTCTACTCATCAAGATCCCGGTTTTTTCCTGCACAAAATGATTCAGAGGAAGCGTCTGGGCCTTTGCATAAAGCTCCGCCCTGAGATCTCGAATCGCCAAATAACCCGCAGAATTGATACAATAGACGGCGGCGGCCAAGAAGATCAATTTGAGAAGATAAACCGGAAAAACGATAAAACAAAAAAGTAAAACGAGTTCGTCATGACTCATTGTTTTCAGAGAAGAATTGAGTTTGATCTTCCACTGAGCGAGTTTGAGTTCGATGGATTCAACGCTCGAAAAAGAATCTTTTTCTTCGTAACGTTGGATGAGGGCTTTGTCTTTTTTTGTAAGGGAAATTTCAAAACTCGTCTTTTCTCCGGTTCCCAAAGAATCGAAGATCGGAATCAAAGAGGTGAGAGACGCCCCGTTTAAAACCGAAACGAGAAAAGAAAGTACGACCCCGGAAATTAATCTGTATTTGTACTTGAAGGAATACTTTAGGAGCCGTTTATAGATGTTCATTGGACAGGTTTAGTCTTTTGAATACTTCTCTACCCTTTTTTGCAGGAATCCTTGTTTTGTCCTTTCTTTTTTCCGGTTGTAATTCGCGGGAAGAAGATCCGGAAGAATTGATTCTTTCCATTCCTTCGGATCCGATCAGCTTGGATCCTTTGTTTTCGACGGATTTGTCTTCGAGAACTCTCGGCAAATTCTTATATCCGTTTTTATTTCAAAAAACTTCGGATGGAAAAGAAGGTTATCAACTCGTGGAGTCCTTTCAGTTAAAAGGTTCCGGAGAACTTCGTTCCCTTCGACTCAAGCTCCGTCTTCATCACCTAACGAATGGAGAAGAATTAAGAGCGCATCAGGTCAAAGAATCTTTGGATCGACTCGTAAACACTCCCGGCCCGAGGCGAAGTCAATATTCTTTTTTGAAAGAGACGAAAGTGATCGGCGAAAAAGAGATCGAGTTGAAAATCTCAGGGGGACTCAGACAAGCCGTTGACGCTCTTTCCTTGCCTCCTTCCGCGATCGTTTGTTGTAAACAAAACGAAACCGATCCTCTCGAAGCCGAGTCCTTTGAAACATTAGAGAAAAATAATATTTCTCCCGTTCCAAAAGCGGGACGTTATTTTTTAAAAGAATGGAAAAAGAACAATTACGTTCTATTGGAAAAAAATCCTTTCTTCCAGGGGAATCTTCCCAAGAAAATCCGTTTGAGAATTCTAACTTCGTCTTCCACGGGAGTTTTTTTATTTTCCAAGGGAAGAATGGATCTGATGCGTCTCCCCAATTTTCTACTCAAAAATCCGAATCTAAAAAAAGAGAATTTGTTTTTTAGAAAAGGATCGGGGGTTCAATACATCGCGATTCAATCCAAGGATTCCTGTTTTGATCTGGATTTTAGAAAGGCAATCAATACCGCGATTGATTCGAATCTTGTGATTCAAAAATTACTCGAAGGAAATGCGGATCCAACCTTCGCTTCCGTTCCGCCGGGAACAATTTCTGAAACGATGAAAAAGGAAATCCTAAATAAGAATCCCGAGATCGATACGATCTCGAGTCATAAAAAAAATCTCGCGATCGAATATCTCAAGCGGTCTTCTTGTTACCCGAAAATTTTAGAGAGAGAAATCGATTTTAGAATGCGAGGCGACGAGGAAAATAGCGCGAACGGATTGGCCTTGGTAGGATTTCTCAAAGAGATCGGTTTAAAGATCAAGATTCGTCCTATGGAAAAAGCGATTCTTTATAAGGAGAACGCGGAAGGCAAAGGAGATTTAACGTTGCTTTTCTGGTATGCCGATCTTCCGGGTGCATGGAACTTTATTGATCCCTTATTTTCCGGAAAGGACAAAGGCAACGGAGGTAACCGCGCTCACTACGAAAATCCTGAGATGGAAGTTTTACTTTCGAAAACGAGGAAATCCGATTCTCTACATTTAGAATCGGAAACCTCCACGGCGCTTCAGATTCTTTTGAGAGAATATCCTTGGGTTTATCTCTGGTCTCCGTATGAAACGTTTCTCATTTCCGAAAAAGCAAAACGATATTCTAATTTGGTGGAATTTCTTTAACTTCCGGAAGTTCGAGTTCCACGGAATCTTCGTCTCCGTCTTCAGACTGTGGCGGAGCATTTTTTCGATCTCCTATAACCGGAGAATTTTCCTGCGTATTCGTTTCCGTTGTTACGTTAGTCACATCGGAAGGAGGTCCGGGTTGTTCTCCGATGTAATAGTATTGTCCGTAGAGAGGATGAGCACAAGGAACGGAAGAATGAAGAAGCGAACCCGTATCTCCACAGACGTCGACCTTCACAAAATCACCGTTAAACGGTTTGATCAAAGTTTCGGAAAAGCCTATGTTGCTCGCTATATAATTCACGTAACGAAACCAGATATTTCCGCTGATCGCAGAACCGGAACCTTCAAAAGGTGCTCCAATGTCGTTTCCGATCCAGACCGTTGTGACCAAGTCCGGATTGACTCCCGCAAACCAAGCGTCCCTAACTCCCTTCCTAGATCCCCATTTTTTCCGGGCTTCTTTCGGGGATTGAACCGTTCCCGTTTTTCCGCCCATCGGAAAAGAATTTTCCTCTTTGAGTCTGAGTTTCATCGTTCCCTGTTCGCTTAACACCGCTTCTAAAAGATTCATCGTTTCCGCACAAGCTACCGGATCCAAAATTTGAATCGCTTCTTCAGGGCCTTTGAGCGGGGCTGAAAACATTTCACTTCCTTCAAAATCCGTGATTCTTAAAATTTGAATCGGTGTGACTTTTTTACCGCCGTTGGCTATCGTCGCGTAGATAAGAGCGAGTTCCATCGGAGACAATTCTCCTGACCCGAGCGCCAAGGAAAGATTCGGCTGGAATCTTTTTTCCAAGGTCGCCTTATCGATATCCAGAATCATAGAGACCTTTTCCAAGAAATCCCCAACTCCGAATTCGTTTAACAATTTTACCGCGACCGTATTGATGGATTGAGCGAACGCAACTCTCGCGGTGATCTCTCCTTTATAACCCTTATACCAATTTTTCGGAGAATATCCTCTGATATTGATTTCCTCGTCCACAACTTTGGAGGAAGGAGTAATGATTCGATTTTCGAAAGCGATCGCATAAACGAGTGCTTTGATCGTGGAACCCGGTTGTCTTAGGGCGGAGACCGCCCGATTGAGGCGGAATATATTCGAAATCTTGTAACTACCCACCATAGCTTCTATATAACCGTTACTCGGATTGATCGAAATGAGAGAGCCGTTCATGTTGTCGATAATGGATTGTTGTGTTCGTGCCTCATCCGAGTTGTTCTTTTTTTGATACGCGGCTTTGGTTTCGGTTAATTTTTTTCGGACGGACTCGATTCCCTCTCTGAGCGATTTTTCAGCGGCGTCCTGTTTCTCGTAGTCCAGAGTCGTGTAGACGTTCATTCCTCTTGTTTCGATATCGATTTCGGAGAAAGTGTCGAGAATATGCTGGCGGATTCCGTAGTTAAAATCGGGAGCGAGGTTGACCGTAAAGTCCTTGTCGAATCCGTATCTCGCGATATCGGAAGAATAGAATTCTTTTTCTCCGTCTTTTGTGATTTCGACTTTATAGATTGCTTTAAACTTTTTGAGATTCGATTCTATAAGTCTTGAAAAATCCTTCCCTACTTTGGATGGATTTGGATTCAAATGTGCGTTATCCGCCATTGGAACCAAAACCAACTTCTGTCTTTTTAAAGCGGTCTTGAGACTTCGAACCGGATTGTAATTGGAGGGGGCTGGAATGATTCCTACGAGCATGGCTGCTTCTTCCGGGGTCAGTTCGGAAGCGGCCTTGTTAAAATAGTAACGGCTGGCTTCTTCTACGCCCGTGTTTCCTTCTCCGAGAAAAATTCGGTTGAGATACATCGCAAGAATCGTGTTCTTATCGAATTGGCTTTCCAGATAAAAGGTACAGTAGAATTCCGTAATTTTATTAAAGATGTTTCTCGCACCAAGATCCAGGGTGAGTTTTGCAAGCTGTTGTGTAATCGTCGAACCTCCCTGTTTTTGAAACGTAGTAAGGTTAATGATCAGAGCTCTGATAAGGGCCGCGTAGTTGATTCCGTGGTGATTGTAAAATTCTCGGTCTTCGGATGAAAGAAGAGCCCAGACGATGTTTCCATGCTCTGCGAGATTGTCTGTGCGGATCGGTTTGAACTTTCTCCTGGAAAATTCTCCGATCATCTTTCCGTTTCGATCTAAAATTCGAATGGGACGGATCTGGCTGATTTCATAGTAATTGGTGACTTCATTCTTAAATTTGTCGAGATTGGAAACGACTTCGTCTTTTTTTGTCAACCAGACGACGTAAGAACCGCCGATCAAAAAGGAGCCGACGGAGAGGCTGAGAATCGCGCCGTATCTTAGAATTTGTTTCCAATGTGCCTTTGAAAAGAGGAAGAGATTTTGAAACCCTTTTTTTAGGGAATGTAAAACAGAGAGTAGTTTCTCGTTACCAGATGCCATCGTTTCCTCTTTATCTCTATTGATCTCAGAGAAAGACAATAGAAATCGCAAAATCCTTGTAAAGTATTAGAATTCTTTCGGGCGAGTTTCTGGGAAACTGCGGTGAAGGAGATTCTTGAAATTTGTCAATTGAATTTTGAAAAGACGGTTTTGTCGGAATTCCGACGGAGTTGTTTTTCGGGGAGGATTGTTTTTTTGTAATCTCAAGTTTTGCGGGAACTCCCCGAAAATTCGCGACTTCTTCTGAAACGTGAAAATGGGTCGGAACTCCGAAGAATTTTACGGATTCGCCTGAAACAAACGGAAGCGGAATCTTAGAAAATTTCTAAATCGTTAGGAGTTCCTACATCTTTTTCTAAAGAGGAAAATGAATTCTTAGATAGAAATAATTTGGAAAAAAAATGAGTCCGGGAATTCCCCGAAAATTCGCGACTTCTTCTGAAACGTGAAAATGGGTCGGAACTCCGAAGAATTTTACAGATTCGCCTGAAACAAATGGAAGAGAAGAATTTCGGAATGATCCCGATTTGGAAGTTGAGGAATGGGCCTGAAAGCAACGATAACGTTTTTATGGGAAAATTAGGAGTTCCAACGGTGTTTCGAAATTCGAACAATGAATCTTTCTTTGAACGTTCGGTAAACTAGCATGGATTCCTTAAGAAATAATTTGGAAAGAAAAGGGTGTAGGAACTCCCCAAAAAAAACTTTTTTAAAAGAGAATTTCCTTCGAAAGAAAAATTAATGTGGGAACTCACACCCTTTCACTTCTTTTTCAAAATCGTAAAGTTCACTCTTCGGTTCTTGCGGCGTCCTTCATCCGAATCGTTTTTATGCAAAGGGACTTCGTCGCCTAAACCGCGAGTCTGAATTCTTCCCGAAGGAATCGAATGCTTTTTGGAAAGATATTCCGCGACGGCTAACGCGCGTTTTTCGGAAAGAAGAAGATTGTCTTTTTTTTTGCCCACATTATCCGTATGTCCTTCGATCTGAATTTCGATTTCCGGATTCTCCTTCACGATCTCGGCGAGTCTGTCCAGTTCCGGAAAGGATTCTTGAGCGATTTGAAAACTCTTTGTTTCGAAGAATAAGTTATTGATTTGAATCGTTCCTCGTTCTCGGATCGGAGGCAATTGTAGGACGACTTCCACGTTTTCCGGAATTTTTTTCTTGGAGCTCAAATTTAGATTTTGGGAAACGGGAAGATATCCTTTCTTTTGAGCGTAAAAGCCGTAATTCTCTCCGAAAGGGAGGACGATCGAAAAGTTTCCGTTGGAAGGATCGCTTTTTGCGCTTCCAATCTTCTCATGAGACTTTAAGGATTCGTAATGTATATCGGCCGAGAGAGGGTTCCCGTCGGTGTCTACGACTTTCCCGTTGATGACAACGACCTTATCGGGGCGCATCTCTTTTGGGAGATACGCCATAAACAACTGTCCTTCTTTGCTGATATAAGCCCAGTCGCTGTTTGCGGGAATCGAAAAGAAATTCACACCTTTTAGATTTTCAGAAACTTCGGTCGGTTTGGTCCATTGGTCCCATCCTTCTCCGATTCTTTTTGTCATATAAATGGAAAGTCCTTTCTGTCCGTCGCTGGAAAAGTAAAGAGTCCGGTCGTCGCTCGCAAGGAAAGGGGCCATCTCTTCGTGTTCGGAATTAATCACTTCCCCCAAATTTATTCCCAGAGGAAAGGTTCCATCGGGCGACATTTTGCTTACATAAAGATCCAGTTTTCCCTTTGCGTCTTTGTGTTGGGAGGAATAGATCAAAATTCTTCCCGAAGAAGAAAGTGTAGAGCCGCCGAAAACTTCCTGGCTCGAATCGTTTTTCTTTCTATAAAGATTATAAAAATCAGGAAATTTTAATATACTCGGTTTCGACCAGGAATCCTTTTCTTTAAAACTTTTATACAAAGGAACTCTTCTTGTGATTTGTCTCGACTTCTCGTCGTATTCGTTTCTGAGTTCTTCGATTTTTTTTCTGTATTCGTTTGAGTTTTTGGAAGAGCGCGCGGCCGCTTCTCCTTTGGATTCGAATTCTTTACCGAGTTCGTCCAACAATTCTTTTTCACCAAACGTCCCGAAGACGAATAATTCGTTTCCACCGGGAAGTGCGGAGATCACAGCGGAAGGCATCTCGTTGTTCAGAGGAGAACCCATTTCTTTCCCGTCTTCCCAAAATCCTCTTTCGTCCAGTTTGGAATACCAGATCTTCTGAGTTCCGGACTTTCCCCGTTTGATATAAGCGGTCCAGAAAAGATGTTTTCCATCGGGAGAAGCGTTCGGATTGAACGCGAAGATATTATGATTTACATAGTCCGGAATTTTTTTGATCGTCCAAGGTTTGATCTCGCCCGCGTTGAGAAAGGGATAGATTTCGTATCGAATCGGATTGCAGGTGGAACCCTTCATGTTGCAAAGAATCCGAACGGTTTTGTCGTTGAGTTTGGAAAGTTCGGCTGTAATTTCGTTCGATTCGATCGGAATGAATGCATTCTCCGTGCTCAATAATTTTCCAAACTGTAGAATCTTTCCCGTAAAGATTTTATCTTCAGCCTGAAGACCCGTCAGAAAGGGAAAACTTAGGATCAAAGGAAGAATGGATCGAAGTTTTGAACGCATACATTCTATTCTTCGGTAGAATTTCAAAACTTCTTAATTCTCCTTTTTCTTGGCAAAAAACCCTACCTTGAAAATCATGGTCATGATTCTCCCCTAGCAGGTATTCTCAGATGATCAGCACTTCCGGATTAACCCTAAACTTTGGTAAAAAAATTCTTTTTGAGAACGTCACGGTTAAATTTAAGGAAAACTGCCGCTACGGATTGATCGGCGCAAACGGATCCGGTAAATCTACCTTTATGAAAATTCTCGCGGGCTTGGAACAAGCCGCCAACGGCGCGGTTTCCATTGATGCCGGAGTCAAAGTTGGATATTTAAAACAGGATCATTACGAGTTTGAAAATGAAACCGTACTCAATACCGTCATTATGGGGAATAAGGATCTCTGGGAAGTTTCTAAGGAAAGAGACGAAATTTATTCTAAGCCAGAGATGTCCGACGAAGACGGAATGAGAGTTTCGGAACTCGAAGAAAAATACGGAGAACTCGGTGGTTACGAAGCGGAAAGCACCGCGGGAGAACTTCTGGAAGGTTTGGGAATTCCCACTTCAAGTCATACACAAACACTTTCTTTTTTGACCGGTGGTTTTAAACTCCGTGTCTTATTGGCCCAGGTTTTATTTCAAAAACCGGAAGTCCTTCTTTTGGACGAACCTACCAACCACTTGGATATCAAGACCATTCACTGGCTGGAAGAATTCTTAATCAACTATCGCGGTGTCGTCATCGTGATTTCCCACGACCGTCACTTTATCAATTCGATCGCAACTCATATAGCGGATTTAGATTATCAATCTCTTACGATTTATCCGGGAAATTACGACGAATATATGGAAGCTTCGACGATGGCTCGTGAAAGACTTCTAGACGAGAACAAACGGAAGAAGGAAAAGATCGCGGAGCTTCAAGAATTCGTCACACGTTTTAGCGCGAACGCGAGTAAGTCGAAACAGGCGACTTCCAGACAAAAGCAGATTGAAAAGATCAAACTCGACGACGTAAAACCTTCTTCTCGGGTTTCTCCTTACATTCGTTTTAAAATCAAAAAACCTTTGGGTAAGGATGTGATTCTCGCGGAGAATATTTCCAAAACCTATGACAGACCTATTTTTAAGGATTTTACGACCAATATCACCAAAGGTGAAAAGATCGCGATCATCGGAACCAACGGAGTGGGGAAGACCACACTTCTAAAAACTCTGATGAAACAACTCGAACCCGATACTGGAAAAGTTGTCATCGGAGATTCGGTCACCGCTTCCATCTTTCCACAGGATCACAGAGAAGGAATCGTGGAAGACGCGGATACGATCGTGGAATGGCTCTATCGTTATGCGGATCCGGGAACGGAGATGGAAGAGATTCGCGCCATTTTGGGAAGAATGTTGTTCAGCGGTGATATGGCCAAAAAACCTACGAGCGTCCTTTCCGGAGGGGAAAAATCACGGATCATCATCGGAAGAATGATTATGACAGGCGACAATCTTCTCGCGCTCGACGAACCTACGAACCACTTGGATTTGGAGACGATCGAAGCTCTGAACTACGCGTTATCCGTCTTTGAAGGAACCGTAATTTTCGTATCCCACGACCGTGAATTCGTGTCTTCTCTCGCAACGAGAGTGATCGAAGTTTCCACGGAAGGAATTCGGGACTTCAAAGGAAGTTACGAGGACTTCCTTGAAAGAGAAGGTGCGGAATTTTACAAACGTTTGTCGGGCGGTCCCGTTCTCGCAGAAACCTGAAATTTCTTTTAAACTTGTTCTTCTCGATTCAATTTTTGAAATCTAAGAATCGGGAACAAAACGGAGCCTATTTCGAAACGTCGGAATAGGCTTTTTTTATTCTTCTAAATTCGAATTCGTTTTCAATAAGTCCGTCTTAACGTCCTTCGCAGTTGTATACTTATAAGTATTAATGCGACATGGAATCCGTTCAATCTCATTTATAAATACAGTCGCTTTCAATTGGAAATTAATTTACGATTCGTTAAAGATAAAAAGGAAAGAAAAATTCTCAAGAATTCGTTGATAGAAGCTTATTCGAAACAGACGTCCTTTCTTTTTATATGATTAAACTCATTTATAAATGCAGTCGCTTTTGTAGGAAATTTTATCTACAATTCTAAAAAGATAAAAGGAAAAGATGATCTTAAAAAATCCGTTGGTATGAGTTTACTCGAACCCGCTCTCCTAGACTTTTTATCGGATTTGCTAAAAAATTGGAATAAGAATGAAATCATGAACTCGAATCAACTGATCTTAAATGAAAACGCAGAACGTCCCGATTTTTTATCTTCGAAAACGGAATCAAACGAACGGAGAATCTATCCTTTTTCATCGAAACTAGTCTTTAAATTTTTACTTTCTTTTTTTACTTTAACTATCTTAACGATTTCGTCTTCCGCCTTAGATGCACAAGTACAACTCGGAACGTTGAGGATGAATCATCCGTCTCAAGATTATTCGATGAACGGCCGTTGGTATTTTCAGCCTTTAGACAACGCCGTATATTCCAAACCGGACTATTTCCACACGCACTGGAATTTTTTTGAGGTAGCGAGTAGCTGGCATTTGGAGGGATATCATTACGACGGCGTGGGTTGGTTTCGGATGAGTTTTCTTCTCTCGCCGGAATACGAAGGTAAGAATCTCGCGGTGATGATTCCTTATATCGAAAACGCACATGAATTTTTTCTCAACGGACATCTGATCGGAAAAAAGGGGGAGATCGCGGAAAGCGGCGATCTTCTCGTATCCGATACGAGAAACGACGTTTATACGATCGATTCCTCTCTAGTAAAGATAGGAGTTCCGAACGTAATCTCGGTAAGAATCAGAAGCGCCGGAGGTTTAGGGGGTTTTGCGTTGACCGATTTTTATATCGGCTTGGAGCAGAATATTCGAAAAAGATTCAATCTCCATTTGATTTGGGCCTCGATTCTATTCGGACTTTTTACGTTTAGCGGCCTTTATCATATCCTCTTTTATTCCGTAAGAAAGACCGAAAAACATTATCTCTATTTCGGAATTCTTTGTCTGCTCGCAGGAATACAAACGTTAGGATACAGGACGATTACTTATTGGTTTTATAACGATGCGTGGTTAAATCAATTTTTGAACGGAACGGGCATCATTCTTTTTTCCGCTTTTATGATTCTGTTCTTTCATAATTTTTTTAGATCCGACCTTTCGATTCTTTCCAAAATTTTTATCACTTTTACGTCCTTAATCTACGTTTGTTTTATTCTTTCTTATATTCCTATCCTTTCCGGGGAAAGCGAATATTCTTTCATAGGATTTTTCTGGAGAAAGATATTACCGCTTTCCATCGTTAATATCTTTTTTTCCCTCTTATACGGCTTTTATCAAACGATTCGAAATCTAAATAAGAATCGATATGAAAGCAAGGTTATGCTTGCGGGCTTTTTTGTCCTTCTTCTCAGTCTGCTTCACGGTTTCTTTTCCTATATGGGTTATATAAATCAGAATTCGTTTATGGAATTCGGATTTTTGTTATTTATTTTCTCCATCGCGTTTTCTCTTTCGATCGGATTTTCGCAGATTCATTCAAAAACCGAAACTCTGAACGAACAATTGTATAATAAGAATGAAGAATTAACAAAACTTTATACCTCTTACGCTCGTTTTGTCCCGAAGGAATTCTTACATAATCTAGGAAAACATTCCATACTAGAAGTGAGCCTAGGCGATCAGATAGAAAAGGAAATGTCCGTTATGTTCTCCGACATACGCTCGTTTACTGAACTTTCCGAAAAAATGACTCCGGAAGAAAACTTCAACTTTCTAAATTCTTATTTGAAAAGAATGAACCCGATCATTCAGTCTCATTCCGGTTATATCGATAAATATCTCGGGGACGGAATTATGGCCTTGTTTCAGGAAAGTCCAGAAAACGCAGTGGATGCGGCGATTGAAATGCAGAATTATCTGATTACCTATAACGAACATCGTGTTAAATCCAATTACAGACCAATCACGATCGGAATCGGGATCCATTACGGAAAGATGATGTTGGGTACGATCGGGAGCGACGAAAGAATGGAAGGAACTGTCATTTCCGATGCGGTCAACGTTTCTTCTAGAATCGAAGGTTTAACCAAAATGTACGGTTCTAAGATCATCATCAGCGAACAAACGATGTACAGACTGCCGGACCCTGATAAATACAATTATCGTTTGTTGGATACGATCACCGTAAAAGGAAAAAGCGATCATCTTTGTGTTTATGAAATCATCGACGGCACGGAAGCGAGTGTTTTAGAATTGAAATTATATACGAAACCGATCTTTGAAAAAGCCGTATTGGAATACATGAAACAAAACTATCAGAGTTGTATCGACTATATGAAAAAAGTACAGGAGATCAATTTAAATGATAGAGCCACTCACTTATATATTCTTAGATGTGAACAGGCAATGGATCAAGGAGCGCGGCATGTTTGGAACAACGCCGTATAAGGATTCTGCTCATTTTTAAAAAACTTGTAATTTCGAAACTCGGAACTACAATTCAAGAATTTTTATTTTTATGATTCCATAGATGGATCTATTTACTTTATAAATCGATTTGAATTTTTACACTTCTTTCTTTGTCTGGAATGAAAATTGATTTCTTTTCTATGGATGGAGAGATCGACTTTTTTTTATTGAAATTTTTCTTTTCTAAACTTCAAAAAAAAATCAAAAAACAGAATGTTCTTAAGCCGCTCTGGAACCGTATTATACAGGAAGAAAAAATATTCTTACCCGAATTTATTTTTTGGAGCAATCTATGTATATGTCAGCAATGGTTCCAAAGGTTCCAAACGATCGGGTGAAGTTTTAGGTCGGGAAGATACGGTGGAATTTGTGGATTTCCTAAACCATTCCTTTGGAGAAATTCAAACGAATACGATCGAAATTGCTACCGATCGATTTGAGCGTCGTCTCACGGTGGAAACAAATCATATTCGTTTGGAAATATCAGGTCTTCGATCCGAGTTTTGGGACTCAGAGCGGATTTTACCGACCGTCGCTCGGAGATGAAATTGGGAATTGCGGAGATTCACAAGATGATCGCGACGCGGACCAGGCGGATCCTTGGAGCGGTTGTCGGATTGACCGGACTATTTTCGATTATCGTAAAATTCTAATTCGATCCGTTCTGACCGGTTTTTAAAAAAGAAAGGAGCCCGTTTAGGGCTTCTTTTCTATGCGAGACCTGATTTTTTTCTGAATCGGAAATCTGAGAAAAAGGTTTTTGAAACAGAGGAAAGATAAAAACGGGATCATATCCGAATCCGTATTTTCCGATCGTGTCGTATTCTTCCGCAATCGTTCCTTCACACTTTCCTTCAAAGGTTCTTTCCGTTTTTTCGTCCACGAACGCGATGACACATTCGTAGTTCGCCTTCCGATTCGGGTTTCCTTTCAATCTTTCCAAAAGGAGAAGCGCTCTCCCTTTATCATCCAATCCTTCGCCTCCAAATCTTGCGGAGTAAACTCCAGGCGCGCCGTCGAGCGCGGCGACACAAATTCCGGAATCATCGGCGATGGAAGGAAGTTGGGTAAGTCGAAATAATTCCCTGGCTTTGAGAAGGGCGTTTTCGGAAAAGGTGGAACCGGTTTCCTCCACGTTGAAAGAAACGTTCAAATCCTTGGGTGTGAGAATCTGAACGCCCAACTCTCCAAGAATCGAACCGACTTCCTTTACTTTATGCGAGTTGTTTGTGGCGAGAGCGAGTTGCTTCAAAGAACGAATTAACGATTTAGCTTGAATTCGTCAAAAGCGTCTTCAATGTTCGGGACCACTTTGAAAACTTTATCCAACATCGTAATTTCAAAAAGTTGCAAAAGGTCTTCGTCGTTTACTACGATGATGATATCACCTTCCGCGCTTTTGAATTTCTTTTTATAGGAGACAATGATGCCTAACGCGGTAGAGCAGATATGACTTACTTCCGTAAGATCGATGATGATCTTCGGACTCGGGTCGAAATTGTGTTCACTCAGGTTTCGGTCTAATTCTTCACTATCGGATTGAAGAATCGATCCGGCAATTTTGATGATGTGAATATCGTCTTGTACGGTTATTTCCATGGGTGTCCCGTTACTTCTGTGGCTGTTTGATTTCGCTTTTTCAACTAAAAAACAGAACCGGAACGGGATTTTTGACGCGTTTTTTTACAATTCCACCGATTTCTATGTCACTTGAAGAAGAATCGGCCCTTTCCCACTTCCACTGGTTCGTTCTTTTCATTTTTTTAATCGCATTCTCCATCCGACCCCGTAACCTCCGGAGAATCTAAAAAACTTCCCGGTCTTTTGAAAGAATCGAATCCGAATTTTTCGAAAGTTCAAAGAACGTCCTTTCAAAATAAAAAGAGAAGAATTTCTCGAAATCTATGATTCTATCCTCGGGACAATTCAGTCGGTCGGAGTAAAGGATGTTAAAGAAGATCGGATTTATAACAGTTGGAATTTTATTCTTACTTGTTTTGTTATTTTGGGTTGGGCAAGGGCCCAGGGTTGCGATTCCGAAAGATACACAACCGGGAGCGGAGTTCGTCTTTCCAGATGAAGAAAATACCACTCGAGAAACGCTCGAGCTTTTGATTTCTTCTTTGAAAGAAAAATATCCACAAGGTTCGGAAGCGAAAAGAGACGCTCATCCGTTCGCCCACGGTTGTGTAAAAGGTGCTTTTTCCGTTTCCTCGGCAATTCCGGAAGAATTCAAAGTTGGTATATTCAATTCTTCTAAAACGTATCCGGTTTGGATCCGATTCTCGAACGGTTCGATCACGAAGAAGCCGGACTTTGAAGGAGACATTCGCGGAATGGGAATCAAATTGATGGGAGTGGAAGGGCCTAAACTGGCCGAAGATGAAAAAAGGACACAAGACTTTCTTTTGATCAATCACCCGGTGCTTCCCGCCGGAGCCCCCGATGAATATCTTTCCTTGTTCAAAGCCGCGTTCGCCAAAAAACCGATGTCTTATTTTTTCGGAGGTTTGCCTTGGAATTGGAAGCTCACGGCCCTGAAAGAATCGGTTTCGATCCGAGGAAAAAAGATTCCGGACGTTTTGGAAATTCGTTATTGGAGTACAACTCCCTATCGGTTGGGAAAAGAATCGGTCGCGGTAAAATATTCCGCGAAACCGTGTGAAATCAAGGAACTCAAAGCGCCGGATTCTCCCGCCGAAAATTATCTTCGGCAAACGATGATTTCTCATTTAAAAGAGAAGTCCGCTTGTTTCGAATTTATGATTCAAAAACAAGGAGATCCGATTTCAATGCCGGTGGAAGATCCCGCGGTTCACTGGAACGAAACCGATTCTCCTTTTGTTTCTGTCGCCAAAATCGAAATTCCGATTCAAGAATTTGCCACAGTCGAACAGGATCGATTCTGCGAAAATCTTTCCCTAAATCCTTGGCACAGTTTACGGGAACATCGTCCGTTAGGCGGAATCAATCGTGTGAGAAAACTCGCCTATGAAACGATCTCGAAATACAGAAGAGATCAAAACGGAGTGACACCGATCGAGCCTACGAAGTGATTTTATTCGAGGGAGTTTAAAAATTCTATGAAAACACGATCTTATCGAACTCTTACTTTTGTTAACTCTTTGATTTTTAAGAATGAAGTTCGGTTTCACAAAACGATTCTTTTTTTATCCGTCTTCTTTCTGACCGGTTCTTTGTTTTCTCAGACCCAGGGAGGTTATTACAATCTGGTTTATTCTAAGATGGGCGTAATCGGTTCGATCGAGTTCAACGGAATGCCGATTGTTTCAGAATCCCAAACGGACGACGTAAGCGGACAGATCGATCTGAACGTCTGGATTCTTCCCGGTGTGAATAAAATCAAAGTCAAAGGTCTGAAAAAAAGGAAGGAAGACGAGATGGGTCCTCGTATCAAGGCGGTTCTTTATCTGGGTCAAAAGGGACAATTCCCGGATGAAGGCCAAAAGATCGCGGGTTACGAATGGGAGGAAGGAAAAGAAACAGAAGTAAAACTTCCTTTGGAAGAAGAGATCAGCTTTACTCCTGCGGAAATTCCCCCTTCCGAACTCTGGAAGATCGCCGAAGAAATTCAGCTGAATGCGGAAGATAAGGTTAAAATCCAAAAACTCATTACAGATCTTTACAACGGCTTTCAAAAAAAAGATGAAAAGAAACTTCTTCAGCTGATGGAGTTCCGAACCAAGGAATTCGCAAGGGCGAGATACTATCCTCTTGATGACGAGGTAAAGGATCTTAAAAAAGGAGTTCGAAGTATTTTGAAAAGTGTCGGGGGGAAACTCGATAAGCTGGAACTTGGCGATCTTCAATATCAGTTGATCGGCGATAAAAAAGTTGTTTCCATACTTACAAAGGCGGGAAAGAATCCGATCGAAAGTAAGAAGATCGGATTTTCCGTACCGATCTTCTTGTCAAAAATTCAGGGAGAATGGGTGATTTCACGTTAGTAAAACGATCCTTCGCGATTTCAAAATTAGAATTGTGTAAATGATTTAGATCTTTCAGTCTGGCGGACGATGAAAGATCTAAATCGAAAGCAGTTTCTAAAATCATTTTTCCACTTATTTCTAAGCGGTCTCAGCTTGGATCTTCTTTCTAAGGATAAGAACGGAAATTTTCTTTCTTTGGATGAAAATTCCAATTTCAAAAAAGTCTATTTGGATCCGAAACTTAGGGATGATTTTTTTCTATTTCTCAAAAACGTATATCATCTTTATCCGGAAGAACATTTTCATAAACTTATATTCGAACTTTCTAAATCGAAACGAAACGATCGTGAAATCTACGATGCGATTCTCGCCGAAATTCCTCAGATCAAACCGTTTGCCGGAATTCTGACTTACGCTCTTCCGGCTCTCAAAAAACAAAAGCTAGAAATTTCGAAAGAGGTGGTTGAAATTCTCGGTGAAGGAAGCCGTTATCACGGTTATCTTGAAATCGGAACCACGGGAAGATACGTAAAAGGTCTCAAAAAGAAAATTCAGATCGAAGGAGAGGTTTTTATTCTGAACGATCAAGAACCCAAGTTCAATCCCGAAGATTTGGTGGAAAGGGGACAAATTTCGAAGGCGGGAAAATTCGTTTCTTTGGGAGACTACGATCCGATTCCGGTAAACTCAATTGGAAACGAAAGTTTGGATTTGGTCACGAATTTTATCGGATTTCATCATTCTCCGTCCCATCGTTTGGACGGATTTATCGAGTCGATTGCTCGCGTCCTGAAACCCGGCGGAAAACTCGTATTGAGGGATCACGACGTAAATTCCAAGGAACTGAAATCTATCGTCTCTTTGGCTCACGATGTGTATAACGCAGGTTTGGAAATACCTTGGAAAGAAACTTCGACTCAGATTCGAAATTTCACTTCCGTCGCCGAGATCGAAGAACGATGTAGTCGATTCGGTTTGAAACCTTTGAGCAAATATATTTTGCAGAAAGGAGATCCTACTAAAAATACTCTGATGGCTTTTGTGAGACTCGCATGAAAAAATTGATCCTTCTCCTTTTTGTCTTTGTAAATTCTGCCTTCGCAAATCCTACGATCGTCAACGACGTGACTCAGATCAATCCGATCGCAGTCGATCAGGTTGTCGCTCCTACGAACATCGGAGAAATTCAGGATTTGGTCCAAAAACATCCGGGACCGATTTCGATCGGAGGAGGAAGATTTTCTATGGGCGGTCAGATCGCTACCGAAAATGCGTTGTTCATCGATACCAGAGAATTTAATCGGATTCTTTCTTTCGATCCAAAGACAAGATTGATCACTGTCGAACCAGGGATCACTTGGAGAAAACTTCAAGAAGCGATCGACCCTTTCGATCTTTCGGTTCAAATCAAACAAACCTATTCGAACTTTACGGTCGGCGGTTCATTGAGCGTAAACGCCCACGGAAGATACGTCGGTTACGGACCGATCATCTTATCTACTCGATCCATCAAAGTAGTTTTGAGCGACGGTAAGGTCGTTACCGCAAGTCCGAAAGAAAATTCCGAAATCTTCTACGGTTGTATCGGGGGATACGGCGGCCTTGGTGTGATCGTCGAAGTCACTTTGGAGCTGACTGAAAATAAAAGAGTAAAACGATTCGTAAAAAAACTGCCGATCACCGATTACAAAAAATTCTTCTTTGAGAATGTGAGAAACGATCCAAAGGCTCAGTTTCACAACGGAGATATTTATCCTCCCGCTTATGAAAACGTAAATGCAGTTACTTGGGTGGAAACCGAAGAGCCGGTCACGGTTCAGGATAAGATCGTTCCTATCAAAGAAAGTTATTGGTTGGAGAATCTGATCTATTTTTGGTTAACCGAACTTCCTTACGGAAAAGAGTTGAGAGAAGCGGTTCTCGATCCTTTGTACTATCGCAAAGATAGAATCGTCTGGAGAAACTATGAGGCCAGCTACGACGTTCAAGAATTGGAACCGCCTACTCGGAGAATCAGCACATACGTATTACAAGAGTATTTTGTTCCGGTGGAGAAGTTCGACGAATTCTATCCTTTGATGCGGAGCATCCTTCAAAAACACGACGCGAACGTGATGAACATCTCGATACGTCATGCGAAACAGGACTCCGGTTCCTATTTGGCTTGGGGAAAAAAAGAGGTCTTTTCGTTCGTGGTCTATTACAAACAAAGGGTTTATGAAAGCGCAAAGAAGGAAGTTGGAATCTGGACCAGGGAATTGATCGACGCCGTGGTGAGCGTAGGCGGCGCTTACTATCTTCCTTATCAATTGCATGCGACGGTTTCTCAGTTTGAAAAGGCGTATCCAAATTCGGAACGTTTTTTCGCTCTCAAGAGAAAGTTGGATCCTCGGTATAAATTTAGAAATAAACTCTGGGACAAATATTATTTTCACAATCCGGACGACCGAAAGATCCGCCAAGAACTGGATTCTTTAAACGACTATATTCGAAACGAAGACCAGACTTTTTTAACTCTTCCCGAATGGTATATCGTTTTTAGTTCGGATGAATATGCGGATTTTCTAAAACGCTCCCCGCCGAGTGCGTTTCCTTACTTCGGAAGTATAGCTCAGTTCTGGAAAATCTACGGACGTGTGATCGGAAAAACCTGGAGTTCTTACGAATTCAACTGGGGTTATCATCTGATGATCAACGTGATAGGCGTCAGTTATTCCGCCGAACTTCTGATCAAAGGTTTGTATGAAAATTCGATCGGAAGAATTACTGAAGTTTTCTCGGGAAACAAGGCGCCTAACGCGGAAATGAAAGTGGAAGCGTATATGCAAAAAGTCGCAAAGGAATATACCGATTTTGTTCGATTACGTCCTTGGTACGAATATCCGTTCTATTCGAAGTTCAAGGAATTCTGGCAAATCGAGGACGGAGAAAATACGAGTTGGGTTCGAAGATGCGAAAGAAGGATTTTCTTTTCCACCGAACTTCTTGCAAAAGCGATTTACGGAAAGTTAATCGGAATCGGGACGGAAGGTGTTTACGCGCCGGAAACCTTTGAAATCAAAGCATGGGCCAAAGAAAATGGCAAGAGTAAAATTATTTCTATTCCGAGATACGAGGCGTTTACGCAAGCGGTTCCCGAACTTATCGCAAAAAATAATTCTTTTGTCGAAATTGCGGGGAATCGTCAGATTCTTTTGACACTTCGTGTTCCGGCTGACGTTGATTTTAAGAACTCCGGAACGATCCTTTACGAATGGGAAATTCTTACAGTTCCAAATCGGAAACGTGTCGCTCTGATCGCACCCGTTCTAAAACTTCATGAAATTCTAATCAACGCCGATAAGAACGGATACCAACTGGATCATATTTTCGATTATTGAGTCGTAAGGGAGGCTTAATCATTTTTGAATTTTTTCTTATAAACGATTTTGGTTCCCAAAAAAATCGTTTTCTAAGATTTTTTCTTTCTGATTTTTAAAAGACGGTTTTTAAATTGACCTTGCTCGTTTCGATTTAATAAAAATTCTATGAGTATGAAATATATATTTAGAGTTTCGTTTCTTTTCTTATTCCTTTCCTGTTCGGTGACTTCTCATCAATCCCAGTTGGTTCGGCAAGGTAAGCCGTTCTCTTTGCAAGACTTAAAACCGGAACCGAAGGGGCCGATCGTTTTTCAAAAATTCGCCGCTGCGGATTGGGAAGTGGAGCGCGCCGGTTTGATCAACTTGGACGATCCAAAAGCGGTAGCTTTAAAAAAAGGAATGGAACCGATTCAAATTTATTTTTATGTAATAGATCACCCGAAATTCGGAAGATACGTGATTGATACGGGTATATCCAAAATTTTCAGAAAGGATCCGAAGGAATGGCCCGTATCGGCGATCGTTGCTTCGGCAATGAACACGTCGGCTCTGAAAATCAAGATCACGGCGGACGAGTGGCTCAAAAAAGATCCTAAAAAAATCGAAGGAATCTTTTTAACTCACATGCACCTCGACCATATTTTGGGGACAACCGACTTTGATCCCGGTCTTCCGATTTTTATCGGACCTAAGGAAGCGACCGGAAAACGTTTTATCAACGCGTTTGTTCAAGGTACGACTGACGATATTTTAGGAAAGAATCCGAAACTTTCAGAACTCGTATTCGAAAAGTCGGAAAATTCTCCGGGCGTTCTCGACTTTTTCGGAGATCAGTCATTTTTGATCTTTCACCTCGAAGGGCATACTCGGGGAAGCCTTGCGTTTCTTGTAAAAAGCTCCTCCGGCCCTCAACTTCTTTTAGGGGATTCTTGTCATACGAGTTGGGGTTGGGAAAACGAGGTTCCACCCGGAGAATTTACCGAAAATCAGGACAAAAATGGAGAAGCTCTTTCTTTTTTAAAAAGGATCGCTTCTAGATTTTCGGGAATCAAAGTTCATCCTGGACATCAAAGTGTATCAGAAAAATCTAATTAAAATTTTTATTGTGGATTCATTTTGGGAGAACTTTTATGAAAGTAATCGATCGTAATAAACCGGTCCTCGTTACCGGAGGAGCCGGTTATATCGCGTCTTGGGTGATTCAATATTTATTGGAAGACGGACTTACGGTCAGGGCAACGGTAAGAGACAAGAGCGATTCAAAAAAGATTTCCCATCTGATCAAGCTTGGAGAACGTTTTCCCGGAAAATTAGAATTCTTTGAAGCGGATCTTCTTAAAGAAGGTTCTTTTCTGAATGCTATTCAGGAAAAGGGTGGAGTAGAATTGATCATTCATACCGCTTCTCCATTTTTTATAGACGGGGTAAAAGATCCTCAGAAAGAACTCGTGGAGCCTGCGCTCTTCGGAACCAAGAACGTTCTTTTATCAGCAAATCAAAGCTCGTCCGTAAAGCGGATCGTTCTAACCTCGAGTGTAGCGGCTGTGATGGGAGACAATATTGACGCCGCAAATCATCCGGATCATCGTCTTTCGGAAGCGGATTGGAATTCCACGAGTAGTCTTTCTCATCAGCCTTATCCGTATTCTAAAACTCTAGCGGAAAGAGAAGCTTGGAAGATTGCTGAGTCGCAGACTCGATGGGATTTAGTGACGATCAATCCTTCCTTTGTGATGGGGCCTTCGCTTTCGGAAAGAGCCGACGGAACGAGCGTAAATTTTATGTTATCGATGATAAACGGTAAGTTTGCTCCCGGTGTTCCGGATATGACGATCGGTTTTGTCGATGTAAGAGACGTTGCACGCGCTCATATCTTAGCCGGTTTTACACCTTCTGCAAGCGGAAGACATATCGTTTCTTCGGAGACATTGAAATTTTTGGACGTTGCGAGAAAAATTCGGGAAAAATTCGGAAACCGTTTTCCGATTCCAAAAAACGCTCTTCCGAAACTCGTGACCTATTTAATCGGACCGTTTTTCGGACTTTCCTGGCGGTATATTTCGCGTAACGTAGGAATTACCTTTGCCCTAGATCATTCTTACAGTAAAAAGGATTTAGGACTTACCTATCGACCGATTTCGGAGACTTTTGCAGAACACATTCAACAAATTGTTGCATCTAAGATGTTGTCCAAAGAGAAAGATTAAGAGCTTGTTCCAAAATTTAAAATGTAGGAACTCTTATAAAAATTGAAACGATCCGTTTGTTAAATTTTTAGAGCCCGGTTCACAGAAGGATTCGCGGGAACTCCGGCGTTTTTGTTACGAGCATCGATTGTAAGTAAAGATTCCTTCGAAGGTTTTGGGACAATTCTTCATTCAAATTTTTCTTTGGATATAAAAAGTTTCGGGAAAAGTTCGTATAAAAAAGCTAAGTCCTTTTCCGATAAAGCCATATCTTTACCTACAATTTGTCAGGATCTTAAGAAGAATCTGTCGTAGCTACGACGGTCCTCTGTAAAAGTCGCGCGCCCCACCCAAAATTTGGGTGGAGGGGCGGGTGGTGGAAAAATTCGGGCAACTTTCCTCTATCACAAAATTCTAATTTTGCAAGAAAAAGCTCCCTTGTAGGAACTCCTATAAAACCCTTCCTTGTGAGGACGATTCTCGTTGCAACCTCTCATAACTTGCGGGTTAGATACACAGATAAAACGTGGGGACTGATTCGGAATTCTTTGAAAAATCATATTTCGAAAAAAATCTTTTACACACGATTTCCGGATGAACTTTCTAACAAGCGTCGCCACCGGCTAAAAATAAGGTCTGAAGTTTGCCGTTTATAATTTTCGCAAATTCGTTTATAAAACCGTCGTATCCGTTGTGGTGGAGAATTAAGATCGGGGTCCCGTTTTCATCCAGATCAAGCGCGTCGATAAAATGATACTGTCCTCCGTAAGCCGCCTGTTCGTTCATGAGAACATCAAATTTTTCGAATATTTTTTTTCCGAGTTCTTCTCCGTCGATCTCGAAGATAGCAGCATAATACGATTTTTCTTCATATTCGGTTTTGATCGCATAACGGATGAAGACGTATTTTTTTTCCGGTGAATGGATCGTATAGAATTCTCCTCTTTTTAATAATTTCAGCTCCGCTGGCTTCGGATGTTTTTTCTTAAAGATAGAATTTACCGAAACGTCCAGTTTTTTTGCGATCTTTTCGGAGGGTGAATAAAGATCCGATCTGACCTTGTCGCCGATTTTTAAACTAAAGGCGGCGAAGACGGAATCGTGAAATGTATCGATTTTACGAAACGAGTTGAAATTTCCTTTCAGAACCCGGACTTCCTGGCAACCGGTGAGTTCCTTTGTTTCCGGTAAAAATTCTCCTGCGATGTTTGCTCTCTCGTAAGCAGTGGCTTTTTCCTTTTCCTGAATTTTCTTTTTTTCTAAGAAGTATGTTTCCGCAGAATAGTCGTTAGCCGAAAACCACTGATTTTTGATTCGAATCGCTAAAGACCGAAACCAAGAACCTTCTGTGCCGGACTTAACGGAGCCGAATAGCTTTGCGTCCGAGAGATCCTCCGGTTTCCTTTTGCTGAGGTATTCGGCGGCGGCAAAACCTTTCGCGCCGGTTTTCGTTTTGATCTCTTGCCATTCCTCAAACTTTGAGTCCTCTTTGATCCAGACGGTTTCACCCTTATCAAGTTGAAATAAAATTTTCCCATCCTTTGGATTCGCTCTGACGTTAAGTTTTCCTTCCGACGTAAGAACGTATCGAATAGAAAGTTTATCTTCCGCGGTTAATAAATGGAAGGAAAGTAAGAGAAGAGTCGCTAACGTGATTTTAAAAAAAACGGATCGAGTAAGTTTGAGTATTCTTTGCATTTGAGGAATCTTGGATCGAGTCCGTTTGTTTTCAAGAAATTATTTTCGAGACTTCAGAGCGTTTTTCGGTACAGAAGGAATCAGGATTCGTTTTAATTTTTTTTTGATGTGTTCGTCCGAAAATTTTAAACGATTTTTTTCAATCATCCGCAGATTCGAGTATTGGTCCCCCGCGAGGGATCGACGCGGAGTCAAGTTATTGATTTTTGAACTCGTATTCCAAAACTAGAGAACTCAATAACTTGACTGGAGCGGAGAGCCCGACCCTGCGGACAAACGTTCGGGTCGCGTTTTCTGTAGATTTTAGACGCTCAAAAGATGGCGCCGTTTGTGAGTTAGTGCGCAGGGTCGCGGCCAAACTAACCAAAAACAAGATTTGCAGAAGTTCCTTTTCCCTTTTCGCTCTCCAGCCAAAACTCCGCGTCCGTAAGTTTTGCAAAGTCTCTGCAGAGTTTGATTCCCAATCCGGTTCCACCCTCGTTCAGAGTTCCCGGTGAAGTATATGATTCTTGAGATAGGACCTTTTTTAATTCCCCTCCGGACATTCCGAGTCCTTCGTCCAAAACGGATATTATGTTTTTATTGTTTTCTTTTTTATAAGATTTTAGAATGATCTTTCCTCCGGGTTTGGAGAATTTGAGAGCGTTTACGAATAAATTTCGTACTATGACCTTGAAGATGTCTTTGTCCGCTACGATTTTCAGAGTCTCGTCTAGATCGATTTCCACTTTTATGGATTTCAGTTTTACATAGTCGTTGTAAAGGGCGATCAATTCCTGGATGCTCTCGGTCGGACAAAAGGAGGCTTTGTTGATTATTATACTTTTTGAATTTGCTTTTACCCAGTTTAAAGTGTTGTCTATCAAATCGATCGTAAGATAAGTTTGTATATTCAGTTTTGATAAATAAGGATATAGATTCTCTGTCGAAAGATCCTGGTTTTTAAAAAGCGAGATCAAAGAAATGATCTGAATTAGAGGGGTTCTCAGATCGTGGGCTAATATGGAAAGTAACTGTGTTTTTGTGGAATTGGTGCGTGTTAGTTCTATATTGAGTTTTTCTAATTCATCTATATCTTGAAAGGCGACCGCATTTAGTTCTCCGAAACTTGTGCTCCGAATTTGAAACCATCTTTCTCCGCTTGTTTTGGTTTGGATTTTTGACTTTACGGGAGTGTTCTTTTTTTCGCTTTCTTTTTCAGGATCAACCTTCAAAGGCCATTTTTCTCTGACACTTTTTCTGTAGGTTTCATCCGGATAAGCCTTTAAGAACCATTCTTCGAGTGTCGGTATCTCCTGAATTCTGTATCCGATCGTTTCCCGGAAACTTCGATTGAGATAGAGGGTTTGGAATTGATCTCCTTTGACTTGAGTAAGTAATACCGGACAAGGAATGAATTCTACGAATTTTATCTTATCTCCGATATTGTCTAAAGCTTCCTGTATTAAGTCCATTTTTTTGGATTCCGCATTAGACTGGAACCTTTTCCAAATCTATCTAATATAAAACATATCTAATAGTATACTGTATCAACGGATTCTCCAATTAAAAATTGATTTCTTTTTCTAAAAACAGAAGCCGTTTGTGTCAAAAGTCTGTCAGGAGTATTTGATAAACAGACTTTAACTTTTGATTGGATTTTTTAATAAACGTCGAGTGGCCCGGCTTCGCTCATCTTTTCCGGGGATCTTAAATCGGGCACATTCTAAATTATGAATATACTCGGCAACGTTTGATCTTCTTATGCGGTTTCTGATTCTTCCCTTCTTTAATCTTTGGAAGAAGGATACATTTTTTCCTTTCCGATTTTTTGGAATGGATCGGTTTTTTCTCAGATATTCTATAAAAATGTTTTTTGTAAGCGTGATACAAGCGGTTTTTGAAACTCTTCCGTTACGATTCTCGTTCCGTGAAGACCTCCGTATCGGAGGGAAGCCAAATAAACAAAAGGTGAAATTTATGAAGAGAATTTTATCCATTCTTATCTTCTCTCTTTTTTTAGGGACGACGGGAAGTCTTTATGCGAGTCGGGGAGTCTTGTGGAAAACTCGATCGACGTTTTTGAAAAAATTTTTGAAAACAAAGTCCTTTCCATTCAAAGAAAAACCCAAGTAAACGCGAATCTTCCGGTTCACAGAGCCCTTTTTTACGGAACCCAAAATTCGTACAACAGCAAGTTGTCATACGCGGGACCTTTTTTCTCCTATGCGTTTCCGAATCAGAAATATTCCATTGGTGATCAACTTTGTCTGGGCGCTTGTTTTATCGAATTGGACGTTCATTGGGCTCTCGGCGCCCGCGCCCGCAAGGAGCTTCTTCTTTGTCACGGTCAGGACAATCAAGTCGGTTGTAACGTTTTTGATCGGCCCCTTCCACAAAGTTTTAGAAGAGGTCCGTAACTGGATTTCTAATTCCGCAAACCGGACGAAGTTCTCGTCCTTTAATCGAAGATAAATTCGACGGTCATTCTTCCCAAGCGCATCAAACACTCAAAGATTATCTTGATCCTTGGCTTTATCGTTATTCCGGAAGTTGTTCGGATGTTCCTTCTCCCGAGAATATTCCCACGTTAGGCGATATGGTAGCTTCTAATCGAAGAATTCTTCTTATGAGCAATGGCTGTTACGATTCGCAGTGGAGCGGATACTTTAAGAAAATTTTCTTCGGAGGTTCAACCGGAAGCCATAAAGAATTTAAAGGTTATCAGAATTGTAATTTCTCCAGAGCGACTTACAATGCTACTATGGTTCGTTTTTTTTACGATATCACAAACTACTTCGGCTTTTACGACGGTGTAAAAGAAAGCGATTCCTTTACTGACGCAAACATTCAATCGATGTTGCCTTGCGAGGTGAACGTTTTTGGTATCGATCAGTTTGATTCGGATTTTGCAAAAAAGCGATTTGGTCTTTGGGGTGCTTCGGAGCCGAACAACGGGACCGGGAACGAACATTGTGCGGCTGTCCGGTCCAACGGCAGATGGAACGATCTCAACTCCGTGTCTTGGAATCGTTTTTCTTGTAAGGATTCTTCCGGAAACTGGTACGTAACTTCGGGTGGAGGATCTTGGTCTTCCGGAAATTCCCAGTGTTCTTCCGAGACTAACGGACGGTTTCAATTTTCGGCGCCTTTCACTCCTTATGAAAACAGAAAACTCTTAGAAGCTAAGAATTCTTCCGGAGCTGGCGATCTTTGGATCAATCTTACCGATCGAACTTCGGAAGGGGACTGGCTCTTAGGGAATTGATTCTGCGGAGCGCTCTTTGAAAAACGTTTTCGGGGACGATGTTTTTTATCGTCCCTTTTTATCCGATTCGGACCTTCCTTTTTTCAAGTTCGCGCTCGGTTCAAAATTCTTTTGTATTTTGTTCCATCTTTTTTTCGGCTTTCGTATTTGTAGGAACTCCTTTCAGAATTTAACGACAACAGGTTCCTTTGAAAGCGTATAAACCGCTAAAAGAACTTAATCTGTGGGAACTCCCGCGTTTTTACTACAGAGTTGCTGTTTTTTGCAAGAGGTTTCTTTTAAGGTCTTGGGTTCTGGTCGGAACTCCGAAAAAGAAAGGACTCGTTTTCGGGTAGAAAACCTTTTGTATTCCGATGAAGGCGGTCTTGATTCTTCTTAGAACCTCGTTTTTCACCAAATCCGTTTTTTCAGAAGGCCGTTTTCTTTTATTCTTTTCCGCTTTTAAGAATTCGGTAAGTTCGATTCCTTTTGTGAGATGGGTTCTATCGTAAATAATTGATTGATAAGAACAAAAATGGATGGAATTTTCCCATTTTTGTGACAGCCTAATCACCTGAATTTCCAAGGTTCTAAGCGAAACCGCTTTTAAATCAAATCGATGCTACCAAACACAATCCAAACCAAGGAGGAGACTTTACGCCGCTTTAACAAAGAGCTGATGTCCTTGGCAAAAAATCCGGTTTTGGACAGAGGGGATTTGAATCCCGCCCTAAACGTCCTGACCGAGTCGATTTCAAGAGCTTTGGATTGTGAACGTTGTAGCATCTGGTTTTACAGCGAGACAAAAACTTCGATTCAATGTCTCGATCTCTTTATTCTTTCCGAAAATTCCCACAACTCAGGAATGGAACTTCTTCAAAAAGACTATCCTCGTTATTTCGAAGTTCTCAAAGAGGAACGTTTGATCGTTGCGAACGACGCGGTTCACGACGACGCCACCAAAGAGTTTGCCCAAAATTATCTACTCCCTTTGAACATTCTTTCGATGTTGGACGCGCCGATTCTTATGGATGGAAAACTTCTCGGAATCATATCCGAGAGGGAACCGACAAATGTTTGTTCTTCTAACGTCCAAGAGTGCCGTTTGCCTACGTGT
>NZ_JAFFPU010000045.1:5000-33812 GCF_016919175.1 Leptospira ainlahdjerensis
TTTATGTTTCTCATTACTCTCGCGAATGGAAACAAACACGGAATCGAAACCATTTTTTTCGAAGTTATGTCCGCTTTTGGAACCGTTGGTTTGAGTTTGGGAATGACTCCTTATACGAACGATATCGAAAAGTATCTCTACATCGCTCTGATGTTTATGGGTCGCGTAGGAACCTTTACTCTTCTGATCGCTTTTACCGGTCACTCCGGACTCGGAGATCTGGGAAGTAAAGACGACGGCCTGAAAATTCAGGTCGGTTGAGAATTCTTAACTTCCCCTTTTCTAAAGTTTCAACTCTGCAATCGACTTCGGTTTTCTCCGGAGCGATTCGTCTTTTGATCCAAGTTCAGAAAGATCACGTATGCTTTTGTGGTTTTGGAAACTTTGTCTTTCCTGGATCTAAAAACCAAACCGACGACGTTCTCGTTCCAGGACTTTGTGAAATCCTAAAAAAAGGAGGAAAAAGGGCGAAAAAAAGTTGACGAAGGATTTAAGGAATATATAAATATATACGAAGTTGGTATCTGTATATATGGCGCTTAGCATCAAAGACCCCGAAACCGATTTATTGGCTAGAAAATTGGCAGCCCTTACCGGGGAAACTCTAACGGAAGCGATTACAAATTCACTTCGGGAAAGGTTGGATCGAATGGAACACAATCTCAATGTTCATTTTTCTCTGGATGAGATATACGATATCTCTCGTCGCTTTCGGGAACGAATTCAGCAGCCGATTTCTTCCTTGGATCATGGGGACGAACTCTACAACCAAGAAGGATTGCCGGATTGATCGTCGATACTTCTGCCTTGCTCGCGATTCTTCTGCAAGAGGAAGAACAGGAGAAGTTCGTTCTTGCGATCGTTTCGAATCCGAATTCTCGAATGTCCGTCGCGAATTATTTGGAAGCCGCAGTTAGAACCGATCGCCTCAAGGATCCGGTGCTTTCTCGTCTTTTAGACGATGCTATCACGAAGCTGAAGATTCATCTGGAGCCCGTGACGATCGAACAGATTCAATTGGCTCGAGCTGCATATAAGGATTTCGGGAAAGGGAGTGGTCATCCTGCGGGTTTGAACTTTGGAGATTGTTTTGCCTACGCTCTTGCGAAGAATCAAAGAGCTCCCCTTTTGTTCAAGGGCGAAGATTTTCTCCATACCGATGTAGAACTTGCCAAGACATATTGAAATTCTGGTTGCAGTTCGTTAAAAAAATAAGAACCTCTGGCCGTGGAATATAGGATTCGAATTCAAAACCGGCATTATCAATTCGCGGGTCTTAAAAGTCTTTTAGCAAAGGCGAGCCCTCTTCGGTCGGGGGATATTTTAGCCGGAATTGCCGCTGCGAGTTATGAAGAAAGAGTCGCGGCTCAGATGATTCTTTCCGATCTTCCTTTGACCGTGTTCTTACAGGAACTTTTGATTCCTTATGAGGAAGACGAGGTTACTCGATTGATCGTGGACAGCCATGATCTCGTAGCCTTTTCTCCGATTTCATCTCTCAGCGTCGGAGAATTTAGAGAATTCTTATTGAATGAGAAAACAGATTCCGAAGTTCTTCGTAAGCTGGCCTTCGGGATAACTCCGGAAATGGCGGCGGCTGTTTCGAAAATTTGTTCGATTCAAGATTTGATTAGCATCGCCAAAAAGTGTAGGGTTGTTACAAAATTTAGAAATACGATCGGTCTTCCCGGAAGACTTTCCGTTCGACTACAACCCAATCATCCGACCGACGATTTGAAAGGAATTTCTGCGGGAATTTTGGACGGTCTTCTTTTGGGAAGCGGGGACGCGGTGATCGGAATCAACCCTGCGACGGATAATCTTCCTTCAGTTCATTCTCTCTTAAATCTCTTGGACGCTCTGATTCAGAAGTATGAAATTCCCACGCAGAGTTGTGTGCTCAGTCATATCACGACTACTCTGGAATTGATCCGACGTGGGGCTCCGGTGGATCTTGTGTTTCAATCGATCGGTGGAAGTCAGAAACTCAACGAAAGTTTTGGCTTTGATTTGAAACTGATCGAAGAAGCACGAGACGCGGCTCTTTCCCTGAAACGTGGAACCGTTGGAGAGAACGTTATGTATTTTGAGACCGGTCAAGGAGCCGGACTTTCCGCAGACGCACACTACGACGTGGATCAACAAACTTTGGAAGCGAGGGCCTACGCGGTTGCCAGAAAGTTTTCACCCTTTCTTGTAAATACGGTCGTAGGTTTTATCGGACCGGAATATCTCTACAACGGAAAACAAATTCTCAGGGCGGGAATGGAAGATCATTTTTGCGGTAAACTTCTCGGCCTTCCTATGGGAGTGGACGTTTGTTATACAAATCACGCGGAGGCTGATGGAGACGATATGGACACGTTACTCACGCTTCTCGGAGTTGCGGGTTGCAATTATATCATGGGTGTTCCGGGCGCAGATGACGTTATGCTTTCTTATCAGAGCACTTCTTTTCACGATGCGTTGTATCTTCGACAAGTTCTCGGTTTGAAACCCGCGCCGGAGTTTGAGGAATGGCTTCTACAAAAAGGAATCCTCGATTCGAATTTGATTCCTCTTGATCAAAAATTACAAACTGGACTTCTCTCCGATTTGGAAACCTTGGCCGGCTGAATATGGATTGGCAAGACTGGAAACAATGGACGACTGCGAGAATCGGTTTAGGACGCTCCGGAGTCGCACTTCCGACAAAGGAAATCTTACAATTCCGTCTCGATCACGCCAAGGCGAGAGACGCCGTTTGGGCCGAGGTTGATTTCACCGCGCTTTCCGAATTTTTTTCCGAAAGAGAAATTCCCTCCGTCATTATCAAATCGAAAGCGACTTCAAGAGAAGAATATCTAGCGAGACCCGATTTGGGAAAAAAGATATCCTCTCAAAGTTTGCAGATCTTGGAGAATCTTCGTGAGTCCGATCCGAAACTTTCAGGGGACTTCGATCTCAGCCTTGTGATTTCGGACGGGCTTTCTGCGAGTGCGATCCGAGATTCTCTTCTTCCTTTTTTGGAAAGTTTTTTACCCTTTTTGGAAAATTCTAAAATCAGGATGAGCCCAGTAGCAATCGTCAAAAATGGACGAGTCGCGATCGGAGACGAGATCGGCGCCTTTTGGAAATCAAAGGTGGTGATCATTTTGATCGGAGAAAGACCGGGGTTATCCACCGAAAATAGCTTGGGTCTTTATCTTACATATCAACCTTCCGTCGGCCTTACCGATGAAAGAAGGAATTGTATTTCGAATATTCGCTCGGGTGGAATGTCATTTTCGGACGCGTCCAGAAAGGCTTCGTATCTTCTCACTCTTTCGCTTCAAAAACAACTCTCGGGAGTTTATCTCAAAGATGAGGAAGCGATTTCTCTTTCTGAGAACCGCAAAATCGAATAGAAATCTGAACATTACGATCGATATGTTTCCTTTTCATTCCTGGATTTTCCTTGATGAATTGGGGGATTCTAAGGAATGTAACCGAGTATGCTCTTACAGTATTTGAAATTGCTCCGGATCCATCAGTGGATCAAAAACGTAATCATTTTTGCGGGCATCATTTTTGCAAAAAAATTAACCGATCCGGAATCTCTTCAGCGCGTCGTTTCCGCATTCTTTTTGTTTTCATTGGTTGCTAGTTGTCAGTATGTTATCAACGACTATCTGGATCGTAAAGAAGACGCGCTTCATCCTGAGAAAAAACACAGGCCGCTCGCTTCCGGAAAATTGGATCCTTCGTTCGCTTTATTTATCACTGCGATCATTCTTCCCTTATCTTTGATTCTTGCTTATCTTTTGCATCCCGTCTTTTTCGGACTCGTTGCGTTCTATCTCGTCTTTAACGTTTTATACAGCAAGTTTCTAAAACACATGGTGATCTTGGATGTGATGAGCATCAGCATAGGATTCGTGATTCGTGCGATCGCCGGCGCGGTGATCATTCACGTTACCTTCTCTTCTTGGCTACTTCTTTGTACGTTTATGTTGGCGCTCTTTTGGGGTTTTTCCAAAAGAAGAGGCGAGCTTATCATTTTGGAAGGCAACGCGAAAGGGCACAGAAAAATTTTGGACGAATATTCCACGAGTTTTTTAGACATGATGTTGGGGATTGTAGCAACGATGACTCTTATGAGTTACGTTCTTTATGTGACGAGTCCGACCACGATTGCGAATCTTGGAACGGACCAAATGATTTATACGATTCCGATCGTAGTGTATGCGATCTTTCGATCGTTGTATATCATTTATATTAAGAATATGGGACACAACCCCACGAAAGCGATTCTTTCCGACTGGGGAGTTTTGATTGCGGGTGCGATCTGGGTTGCCTTGGTGATCGCGATCATGTATTCCGGTTTTGGAAAAGGGGTTCGATTCGATTTATAATTTTTTCTACTTTTTTTATGATCGAATCGAAGATTGAGAGACTTATTTCAATTTTACTTTGATACGGGCTTTCATTCCGATTTAAGAAAAATGTAAGGATACAATCCATTCTCGGAATTCCGACCAGTCATTGTCTGAAAAGATTTTTTTTAGGAGTTCCTACCTCATTTTGTCGATAAAAAATTTCGAACTCAGAACATCGACTCGATGCGAATTTTCATTTCAAAAATCGGCGATCAAGGCTTGTAACCATTGACGGCGTAAGATCGAATCTAATAGATATGAGAGAAATTTTTAAAAAGACGGCGAACATTGCACTCTGGGTGATTCTTTTTCTAATGATCACAATCGGACTTTCTATCTTTAAGGCTTCGGATCTCAAACCTTCTGTTTCGTTAAACGGAATGACACAAGTCGACGGTGTAAAGTTCGATTCTCGGAATCGAGTTTCGGTGGTGTATTTCTGGGCTACCTGGTGCGGTGTCTGTTCCACGAACCTTCCTTTGGTTCAATGGTATTCCAATCTTCTGAAAAATAGCGATCGATTCTCCTTTGTTTCCGTCGAGGAAGGGGAGAATCCTCTGAAACTTACCGCTTATATCCAAGAACGTGAAGTGAAGTTCGACGTAGTAACCGGAAATTCAAAATTCTTAAACGAATGGAAAGTAAACGCTTTCCCTGCTTTTTTTATTTTGGACCGAAATGGAGTGGTTCGATTTGCCGATTCCGGTATGATGAACCCCCTTAGTCTGTTTTTAAGAATTTGGATTTCCTACTTTTTCTTCTGATCCTTTTTCGATATTCCATATTCGTTTTTTTGAATCTCGTTCTTAAGTGATCCTTCTAAATCGGCGAAACCGCTTTTTCGCGATCATCGCAAAAAGGGGATTTCATCCGGAAATATTTTTCCTAAAATGTTTCTTTAATTCTTGGATAATGATTGTAAAAAGAATCTTTTTCTCATCCATTTCTTATAGAGAACTATTTTTGTCTTAGGAAAACTTATTTCGATGCGAACCGATTCTTCTTTCCGATTTGTCATTCTCCCGATTCTTTTTACCCTGATTTTAGGATGTAAGGAAAAAAGCCCGGAAAACGCCTGTGATCCTTCTTCCGAAACTTTTTTAAAAGCCTCGATTCTCAGCTCGGCTTCCGGAAATTTATTTCCGGTCTGCGCTCCGGCGCCTCAATCTTTAAGTTATCCGAGAGCCGTTTTTGCAAACGGGAGTCCGATCAGTTTGGTTCCAACGGCTATCGGAAACGGACTGAGTTTTTCCGTTTCCCCTTCGCTTCCGAGCGGCGTGATTCTCGATTCGTTTAACGGATTTATATCGGGTTCTTATATCGGTTATGCAGGAGTGGATAGGATTTTTCAAGTTAAGGCTTCCAATTCTTCCGGAAGCGTAAGTTATTCTTTAGAATTGATTCTTTATGGAACCGCCCCTTTGAAGACGGGCCAAACCGTATGTTCCGATTCCGCCGGCTTGGCCATTTCTTGTGCGGGAACCAAACAGGATGGAGAATTGCAGAACGGAATCAGTCCGAGTTTTTCGGGACCGAATCTGATAACAGGAACCGATTACACAACGACCGATAATTTTTCCGGTTTGATCTGGAAGACTTGCAGCGAAGGATTATCAGGTCCTGCTTGCGGGACCGGAGCCTTTAACACCTTGAGTTGGGCGGCGGCTAACACCGCTTGTACCAATCTTAATGCGGGGGCCGGTTATGCGAATCGAACCGATTGGAGACTTGCCTCTGCAAAAGAATTGGTTACGATCTTAAGTTATAACGGTGCCGGTCCCGCTTCGTACTCCACCCCGTTTCCTGTCACGAGCGCTTCCGGGTATTGGAGTTCCACTCTTTATGTTCCTTTGATCGCAACGGATAACTGGTATGTTTCCTTTACGGACGGAACGATTGGAGAGACGATTCAAGCAAACACGAATAACGTTCGTTGTGTTTCAGGGTCGTCGCTTCCCGCGCAACTTTTCAAGGACAACGGAGATTCCACGATCACCGACGTAAATACGGGTTTGATCTGGGCTCAGTGTAGCGCGGGTTTGTCCGGAACCGGATGTACGACTGGAGCAATTTCTTTTCCGAATTGGACGAATGCGCTTGTTGCCTGCAACAATTTAAACCTCGCCGGAAGGGTTTGGCGTTTGCCTTCCGTAAACGAATTGAGCAGTTTGACCGACTTGAGCGTAGCAAATCCGGCCATCAACTCATCGTATTTTCCCGCAACCTTTAACGGGAATTATTGGACTTCGACAACATATACGAATCCGACCGATGCTTGGATCGTTCAGTTTGGAGCAGGCAATATCGTTACCAATTTGACAAAAGGAGCCACTGCGGGAGTTCGTTGTGTGACAACCGGACCTTGAGTTTAATCGAATGAGTTCGTTCAGATTCGAATCTCCTTCAACCGATATTTAATGTATGGAGCCTTTTAAACCAAAACCTCTTTTGAATAAGTCGGAACTCCGGCAGATAAAAAAATCCAGAACGAGAGTAGAGGGAAAAAAGGTTATCACCGACGACGTCAAAAAACTCAAATCACTGAGCGTAACGCCCGACCTTCCAAAAAAAGAGCTTATTCAATATTACAAAGAGCCGATTTGGATCGAATATTATATTCCTCGAGAATCGAGATTCGCGTACGAAGTAAAGTATCTTTTTGTAAAGTTAATCGACCCAATTCCTCGTCCCGAACCCGAAGATAGAATTTTAAGAGAAGCAGTCGCTAACGGAGAATTTATCGATATCATCGAAGTGCTTTTTCAACATCCGGAGAAGGAAGAGCTGATTCGAAGCAGTTACTTAAACACCTTTCCGTTTTTAGAATCCATCTCGGCGAACTATAAGCAGTATTTAAAAAGCCAAGACGCTTACGATCTGAGAATTCCGCTATTTCATACGGAAGCGTTGATGAAACGCGAGCCCACCGTTGCGACCTTAGAATTTTTAGGTCCGTTTACGATTTTCAATCTCAACTGGTTGATCCGAAAGTTAAACGAGGCGGGAGAAGAATTTTCTCTCGAAGACGAAACCATTTCCGTGTTGATCAAAAGAAGAAACGAATACTGGGAACGAAATTCTCTCGAAGTCGACGAGGATTTCGAACTATTCGCGGCCCTTTTTTATGAGCAGGCTTTTCCGCACAGAGGTTCCGAATATGACGACGCTTTGCTATTGAGAGAAACTGACGATCCAAAAGTCTAACTCAGTTTTTTTTGTTTTCCCGTAAGCTTGTCTTTGAGCATCAGGAAGGGTTCTTCGATTAACAAAAAGAAGAACCAAGATATAAGAAAGGTCACGAGTATCAGATAAGCACTCGTAAGTAAAAACATTCCGACCGTGGGGGTCGTTTGCAACAAAGGTATAATTTTTTTAGCGGCGATTGGAATCGCAAATATATGCCAAAGATAAGCGGTATAACCGAGGCGAGCAAACGGCCTGAAAATCGAAAGACTGAAAAAACTTTTTAAAAATCCGGGATAAAAGGAAAAATACATAAGAATTCCCAATCCGAACGAAAGCATCACGGGCCGTAAAACGAGCGCCCAAGACGTGCCAGGATCGATCTGATGCGCATAGGTTACGATCGCGAATCCAAGGGCAAGAACGGCGAGAATCTGCCCTTTGTATTTTTCGGCTCTTTCTGCAGTCAAAGGGAAGTGGTGAAAAATTTCATAAACGATCATTCCGGCAAGAATCGAATCGAATCTCGCATGAAAATTATAAGCTGCGTCCATATTCTGAGGAAAGGCGAGATTCATTCTTACAAAAAAGGCGGTTAAAAACCCTACAAAGTAAAAGAGAAATCGAGTCTGAATGTTTACGCGAAAAAGAAAAATCGCGCAGAGAAACGGAAGAATGAGATAAAAATGTTCTTCTACGGAAAGAGACCAACCTCCGTTGTAAAGACCGTAGGGAAGAATATCGGAAAGATAGAATATATCGACCCAGACGTATTCCATTCTTAACTTAGTATCGGCGATCAAAGATAGGATTTGTGCGTTATCGATTTGAATGGATTCTAATCTTGCCAATTGCTGGGATTTGCTGTAGTAAAGAATTGCGAGTGCGAAGTAAAACGCAGGAAAAATACGCAAAGACCTTTTTATAAAGAATCGTTTGATTTCAAGCTTTCCGTTTTTTTCGTGTTCTCGAAACAATCCTCCGTAGATTAGAAATCCGCTGAGTAAAAAGAAAAAATCCACTCCGGAAGAAAGGGAACCCAGAAATAAACGTAGCGGATCGGGGTCGCCCGGCAGAATCGTTTTTGCGGTAACCCAAGCGTGAAATACAACGACGGATAAGATCGAAATCGCCCGAATTCCGTTCAAATTTTCGTATTCGTTTTCTTTTTTTTGGAAGATCGAAAAGCAGTATTTCGTTATATTCGTTTTATTTAAAGTAATCATTTGGGTTATTTTTCGTTCCGTTTTACTTTTTGTTTGTTAAAAATAGGAGAATGTTCATAAAAAAAGCCAGACTTTCCCCCTGAGCTTTTGGAAAGGAACCAAACCGTAGTTTCTGGAATCGGTCGAATTTTCCCGATTGTCTCCCAAGACTAAAAAGTAACCGGGAGGAATTCTTCCTACGTCGCCGATGGGAACGTTCCCCTTTACGGCGGTCATTGGGATCATAGAAAGGGAAGGAGCAATGGTTTTAAATCCGGGTTTTAAAAAAGTTTCCTGAAGAGGTCCGTCGTTGATGAGGATCCGGTCGTTTTCAAAACGAAAGTAATCTCCGGGCAAACCGACGACTCTTTTTAAACTCAGTTCTTCTTCGAGTCCGTCCAAAACCAAAACGTCGAATCTGTCGACCCGTCCTTCTAAGAAAGAAATTTCCCATCTCCCGATGCGCGCGGGAAACCCCCATTTTGTAACTAAAATCAGATCCCCTTCCTTATAGGAAGGAGCCATGGAATAGCCGGAGATAAAGTAAATTTGAAACAAAAAAATCCGCATCAAAATGATCGTAAGAAGAGAAAGAAAGATCGGATAGATCTTCCAGAACGTTTTTGAAATATTTCCGGAGCTTTTCATACGAGACTGGAACAGAATTCGTTAAAAGAGCCTGAAGGAAAAGTCAAAAATTCAACCTAGTATTCGAACTAAAGGAGATTTTTGTTTACCTTTCCATCAGTCGGGATAGCGCCAAGAGGAATCCTTTATTTTTACTCCCTTATTTTAGAATTGGATATCCATTTTTGAGTCTGAAAGAAATCCGCAAAAAAACTGAGATTCGATTTCTACTCTCTGTCCTTACGATTATCCAACCTTTTAGGAGTTAACTCGGTGATTCGAATCGGGTTCTTATCCTCCTTCTTAATTTCCGAAATTGTGTATCGATCCTTGAGTTGATCTTTTGCAAATTCGGACAAGGAGCGATCAAAGATATCTTCGATCAGAACGAAGCGTAATCTTCGATTTCTTGAAATGATCGTATCTAAATCTTCCGGCTCTGCCAATAACAAGATCGTTTGATCGAAATAATTCATACCTAAGGTGTTTGCAATGTGATTCTTATGAGTAACGAAAACTTTCGAGTTGTCCCAGGGAATTTCGGATTGAATCTGCGCTAATTGTTGGGAAATCTTTCGCATCGTTCGAATCACTTTTTGATTTGTATTGAGAGAAATAAGAATCAGAACCCCGAAAACCGCCAAAGTAAATTTTTGAAACATTGGCTTTATATCTTTAATTCCTATAACTTCCTTTATCAGAAGAAGAGGTATAAAGGCGCTGCACGTAAAATATCTGGAGCCCCAATCGATATTCGAATCATTCGGCGTCAAAATACAAACAAGGGTCAAATTTGTGATGAAACAAAGGATCCAGATTCGGGAACTCTCGAGAATTTTATTCCAATTCCAGATACAAAATCCGATTACAAAAAGATACCACGGAGAATATCCGAAAAAGCCGACTCTTCCGTTTCCGCTTACGAGCAAACTTCGGATACTGCTGATTTTTGTGAGCCAGTCGAAATTTAGAATCGAATGATTCGATGCAACTCTCGGTCCGAGCAAAGAATCGTAATGAATGGAATTGTAGATCACGAACGCGGAAAAAAGAATCAAAAATCCGAAAGCGAAAAGAAATCCTTTCAGCGAATTTTCAAACTCGATCTTTTTTGAACGACTCAATGAGATTACAAAAAAAGAAAACAAAAAGGAAAAGGTAAATATAATTACCTCAGGTCTAAACCAACAAGCTATTCCGATTAGAACTCCGGAATAAAAATAAAAGAATCGATTAGCGGTTAAAAACTCAGATCTCTCGCTCAACAAAAAAGAAATCCCTAAAAGCACCAAAGTTGCGGCAATGGAAACGTCAGAAAAAGAAAGAAAATGGTGAAGTAGGGGGGTTCCGATCATAGCCGCGATTGGAATCAGATATTCGTTTGAGATTTTGTGGAGTATGATCAGATAAATCCAAAATAGAAACGCCGAAAAATATAAAATCCCTTCCGGGAGGCCGAGGGCTACAAAAGGTGCCGATAGGATCGTATTCGAAAATGGAAAGGGAGCTATTTTTTCTCCGGAGCGCGATGTTGCGGTTCCGATCAAAAAATAATTAAAATCTGGATCGATAGGTTTACCGAGATAATGGACCTCTTGGGACTGAAATCCGGATTCTACCCAACCTTTTGCCTGTAGGATTTTTACCAGACTATCCGATACAAAAGATTCCCTCGGTAATGTAATAAAAGCTGCGAATAAGCAGAATGAAAGAGTGAATAGAGCAAGAAATGTCCGTAAAAACGATCTAAAAAAAGAATTATCCGCTCGCTCGCTGAAAATCCGGATTTTCATAAAATATGATTCGAACCTTTTCCTTTTAGACTGAAAGTTGTCGTTTCTGAGACAACAGGTGATATTACGGTTTCTTCCTATAAACCCCGTAAAGGATTTCGATATTTCCCAGGTTTTGTCTTTTTAAAATTTGAATCGACTGAATTTTAGAAATGGCTTCCGGATCGAACTGATTCAGATAAACGAGCATTCCGTTTTTCGTATCCTTATCGTATTTTAGATCTTTCATTCCTTCCGTATATTCTTTTGTATAAGCAAAATACTCAAATGGAACCGTGAGTTCTTTTTGAGTTGAGGAGTAATTTTTCAGGAGTTCAGCTAACTCCTGTATGTTGGTCGCCTCGTAGACTCTTCCTTGAAAGTAAAGTTCTTCGCTGGCCATTCCCCCGATCAAACCGTTCTGAAAAATCAAAAGATTCTCCTTCGGTTCCTTCAAAATAAATTCTTGAACTTTTTTTGTGTTCTTTGCAAAACCTTTCGTAGTTTTGTAATAGATCCAAGTCGGAACGACGGAAATTCCAAGAAGAACGTAGAATGGAATTCTCCAGAGGTAACCTTTATTTTGTAAAAACTGCAACGCTCTGGATGCAAGAAGAAAAAGGCCGGGTAAACCGGGGGTCAGATATCGGGAACCGAACTCCGCTCCCCCGTCGTTCGGCGCCGTACTTGCGGAAACGAGAATTCCAAGAATGGAAGCCGTGATCAGGCTTTTTTCCCGATTCTCCATTCCTTTCCAATTTTTGGAAAAGGAAAATACAAAAAGAACTATTCCAAAAAACAAAAATGGAGAATAGCCGAAAAGGCCTAACTTTAGATTTCCATAAAATAAGAGATTTATAAAATTCTTAAATAGATTGGACCCGTCAGAGGCGTCGTAATTTGCGTTGAATCTTGGTCCTAAGATCGAATGAAAAAACGAGTAGTTGAATCCGCAATAGGCGAGAAAAAATAAAAGGAGAACGGTGGATACTGCGAAGAATCCGATGCTACTCTCTATTTTTTTGGAAAGAGGAAATTGACGGAGTCCCTCGGAAATCCAATAAATTCCTAAAAAAATCAAATATTCCAATCGAAACCAATAACAGAGTGATAGAAGGAGTGCGCTTGCGATCGTCAGGATCGGCGAAAAATTCTTTTTGGATCTTTGATAGAGAGAAGTCCCCGCTACGAAAAGGAAAAGTCCGACTCCGACGTCCATAAAAAGATAACCGTTCATCACCACCGGGGTCAGAATCGAAAAAAGAAAAATCTGCCAAGAAGGAATTTTGTATTCTCTTCCGAGGAGATATAAGGATAAGCCGATTAAGAACGCCGATAAAAAATAAATTCCATAAGGTCCGCCAAAGGGAAAGGCGATCGCGTAAAGAATTCCTAAAGAGATAGGAAATGCGATGATCCGATGGCCGTTTGCGATCGACATCTTCAACAAACTAAATTTGAGTTCCGGGTCGAAGTCAAAGCCGGGATAAAAGACATCCAAGGATCGAAAGCCGCTCAGAAAAATCGATTTTCCAAGAATGAATTTTTCATAGTGATCCGCAGAAAGAAGATATTGTGGCGGAACGCTTAGATAGAGAAAATACGAAAAAAGAAAAGCGGCGAGAATCGAGCCGTATTTATTTTGAAAAATTCGAGCGAAGAAGTTTTTGAGTTTTGGGATCATTGAGTTGTGAAAAATTCAAAAAAAAGAAAAACCAATTCTAATACATTCGACAAAAAAGGAAAAGACCGGGACAAAAGTTTCCTTTCATTTCGAAGTCAGCGTATCGAAATCGGTTTCGAGGTCAATCTGCTTTCGGCTCCTAAAATCACCCTTTTGTTAAGAGATCCGTTCTCCTTTTTGGAAACTAATTTTTAAAGAATGAGGAATCGGAAAACTAAACATTTTTTCATTGATCCATTCTTAGAATCGTGCAAAACTTGAAGTTATGCAACAGGAAACTCCGTCCGATCCAAATCTACTTGGTCAATTTTTTTCCCAATCCCCGGTAAAGGCACTGATCGATCGTTACAAATCAGAGAAGGGTAAGGTTCGAAGTTTTATGGAAAAGCTTCCTCTTTACGCGAGCGGTTTGAAAGGAACCGAATTTCAAAACGCGGATTCGATTTTGAGAAAGGAATTGGCTTCTAAAATTTCTCATCTGAAAGAACCGATGCGAAGATTGGAAGAAACATTCGTTTCCGCAAGAAAAATGGATTTGATCGGAAGCAGCGAAATCGCCGTTGTACTGATCGATAAACTTACGAACGCGATTCAATCCGCTGGTTATGGAATTACGGGGCTCGGAACGGGACTCAAAGCCACGCAAGAAGAATTGGAAAAACTCGCGGAGTTTGATTTTTCCCTTTTTAAAGAAGTGGAAGGAATTGAAAGCAAGATCCAGGCTTTAAAAGTTACGGCCGAATCTTCGGTGGAAGAAGTCCGCAATTTGGTAAGCGACATCCGCGTAGCACTGGATGGATTGGAGAATGCGTTTCGATCTCGTAAAGATCTATTCACGAAACTCTGAACGATATTCAGAGGTCTTATTGGATTGAAAGAATCCGGAAACTAACCGCGATTTATAAACTCGACTCGAAATCTTAAATAATAAAAAGGAAAGAATCATGGCATTGATTGATGTAATCAAATACGAAGGACAACCCGGAGAGATCGTTTGGAAGTTTCCAAGAAACGATATCAGTCATTTCGGTCAACTCGTTGTAAACGAAAGTCAGGAAGCGGTTTTCTTTAAGGAAGGAAAAGCTCTGGACGTTTTCGGTCCGGGAACACACACACTGAAGACTGGAAATATTCCACTCTTGGAAAAGATCGTAAATCTTCCGTTCGGCGGTCAGACCCCTTTTACCGCGGAGATCGTTTATGTAAACAAATCCGTGATCAACATGACCTGGGGAACTCCCGCGCCGATTCAAATCGAAGATCCGAAGTATCATATCACTCTCGGTTTGAGAGCATTCGGAAATTATAATATAAAAGTTATAGATTCCAAATCTTTCGTAAACACCGTTGTGGGAACACAACAAAGATTCAATCACGACGGAGTCGATAAACTTCTGAAACCGATGGTCGTGACAAGGCTCAGTGATTTTATCTCCGAAGTCGTTTTAAAAACCGGAGTTCCGATTACACAGATCTCTCAACATCTCGAAGAGGCGTCCACTGCGGGAAAAACCAAAACACAACCCGACTTTCAGAAATATGGACTCGAGGTTGTGGACTTTTTTATTCAGTCGATCAATTTTGATCAGAATGATCCCAACTTCCAAAAAATCCAGAAGGTTCTCACCGATAAATTCGAAATCGAAACGATGGGAAATATGTATCAGCAGAAACGAATGCTGGATATCGGAGAAGCGGCGGCAAACAATCCGGGCGGAGCTGCCGGCGAAGGTATGAGCGCGGGGATGGGTTTGGGAATGGGAATGAATATGGCCAACATGATGGGGAATATGATGGGACAAAACCAAGCCGGGGCAAAACCGGCCGTGGATGACGCCGCGACAAGAATCGCGAAGTTGAAGTCTCTCCTGGATGGAGGTCTGATCACACAGGAAGAATTTGATACCAAAAAAAAGGACATTTTGAATTCTATCTAAAATATGGTCTCCACTCTTACCCGATACAATGCAGAATTTGAATGTATAAACGATTCCTGTAAGACTCGATACGATCTAAACGAAATCGTATATGAATGCAGAAAATGCGGAAGTCTTCTTCAAGTCTCTCACAACTTGGAAGCGCTGAAAACGGTATCGGGTGAAGAATGGAAACAAACATTCGACTCGCGTTTTCGCTCCGTCAAGTTTCCAAATTCTTCAGGGATCTGGAACAAAAGAGAATGGGTTCTTCCTCACATCGAAGATAAGAATATCGTAACTTCCGGAGAAGGGCTTTCGCATCTTTTTCATTCCGAACGTTTGACCGCCGATTTGGGTCTCGGAAGTTTTTTCGTAAAGCAGTGCGGGATCTCTCACACGGGATCTTTCAAAGATCTGGGGATGACCGTCCTCTTGTCCCAAGTAAAACATATGATCGCGAGCGGAGTTCCGATCAAAGCGGTCGCCTGTGCGAGTTCTGGAGACACTTCTGCTGCGCTTGCATCTTATGCGGCGAAAGCGGGAATTCCCGCGATTATCTTTCTCCCCGCAGGAAAAGTCTCTCAAGCTCAACTGATTCAACCGGTATCAAACGGGGCAAAGGTGATCGCGCTGGATACGGACTTTGACGGATGTATGCAGATCGTCAAAGAGGTGACTCGGGAAGCGGGAATCTATCTCGCAAATTCGATGAATTCTCTCCGAATCGAAGGACAAAAAACGATCTCCGTGGAAATCACGCAACAGTTGGAATGGAAGGTTCCGGATTGGATCGTAATCCCTGGCGGAAATCTCGGAAATGTTTCCGCACTTGGGGCCGGATTCGAGATGATGTTTTCTCTCGGACTCATCGACAAATTGCCGAGAATCGTTCTCGCACAAGCCGAACACGCAAATCCATTGTATCTTTCCTATTTAAAGAATTTTGAAAGTTTCGAGCCGGTTTCTGCGAAGACAACTTTGGCTTCTGCGATTCAGATCGGAAATCCGGTTTCCATTCGTAAGGCGATCAAAACTCTCAAAAAATTCGACGGAGTTGTGGAACAAGCGAGTGAAGCCGAACTTTCCGACGCCGCGGCGAAGGCTGATCTGTACGGTTTATACAATGATCCGCACACAGGTGTTGCTCTTGCGGCTCTTAACAAACTTTTAAAAAGAGGAACGATTGCAAAAGGCGAGAATGTGGTCGTCATCTCAACTGCGCACGGGTTAAAATTCACGGAATTTAAGCTTCAATTTCATGCGGGTGAAATCGCAGGAACGGATTCTAAGATGGTCAATTCGATTCATAGAATCGAGCCAAAAGCGGAGAAAGTAATCGATTTGATTCGAAATCTGTTACATTTGTAACAAAGCGCGTTTTTAAGCGATTCTAAGAATTTTAAGACTTTTTTTCCTAATTTTTTTTTTTTCGTCGAAAGTCGAAAGTTTTTCGTCATATCTCTAATCCATGAGGGATTTTGACGATGTATCAGCGGACTTTCGAATGGAAGTCGATTCTGCAATTTCGAAAGAAGTTCCCATTTCTTTAATCACCTATGTGTTGACGTCTAAGGGTGAGAAAAAACTCAAATACATCATTCAGGGAATTCTCAGCCGTTACGATCGTTTGGATCTTACGGAGCTCCTTTATACTTCGTCGAAGGAATTGATTGTGAATGCCACAAAAGCCGCAATCAAACGGATTCTTTTTAAAGAATCCAAGCTCGATATAGAATCCTTGGAAGACTATGAAAGAGGAATGGGATCCTTTCACAATAGCTTAAGTGATAAGAAGTTCCCCTTTTATAGAGAGAAAATGAAAGAACATGATCTTACTATAAAAGTAACATTCTTTTTCAATCGACATCGTATCGTTTTAAAAATTTTGAATAATTTTCCTTTAACGGATCAGGAAGAAAAGAGGGTAAGAGAGAAATTTAGAATCTCTCGTGACTTTGACAATCTTTTCGAGTTCTTTATGAAGTTCGGAGATTCTACGGAAGGAGCGGGGCTTGGGATTACGATGGTTGAAATTTTAGTTGCGCAGAGCGGATTTGACCGGCACTTGTTTACGATTTACAGCAGAAAAGGTATTTCCCAGACTGTTGCAAGAGTCGAAATTCCTCTGAGAGAGGATTATATTCCTAGGAGATTGAAGTTTCGTCAGGGACAAAATTTCATTCCTAGTTTTGTAGAATGAGGATGAATGGAACCGAGTAATCAAGCCAATAACAAATTACAGGAACAAGCGAATCTAATGAATCTCGCGCTTGAATCTGTTGTTACGGAAGATCAAGCAGTTGAGCTAATTCAGGGAAAGATCAGGGACGCTTTTCTTTTAAAAATAAGAATCGATATTGAAAACAGAAGCGGCGCCGTGATTGCATTGGTTAGCAAATATAAGAATGAAGTTATAGAAATATATTCTCTGTTTTCCAATTCTTCTTTGATTCGTAAGATTCGGAGTTTCGAAGATTCCGCAGCCTTTGCGCTGGATATGGTGGAAGCCGCGAAGTCGGAACCTTTCGATCCCGGTCTCTCGGACAGCATCGGCCGAATCGTTTATTCTAAACTTACAAAGGCCGTATTAGAAACTTCTTATCCGAACTGGGAACGAAACGACGCGTCTAGTTTAGTCAATATTTTAGAGAATCAAATCAAAACATCATTAAAAGTGAATATAGTAAGAATTCAAGCCGATGTGGAATACATTTCCAGCTTGAAGTTCAGAGCTAAAAACGTGTTTACCGGAATTATACCTGCGGTGAATCGACCCGCAGAAGAACCCGCCATCGGTCAGGTTCCGGAAAGTCAGGAAAAAACTCCGGTTCAAAGACAAATCGAACAATTCAAAAGACCTTTCGGAAGAGTGGTTGTTGCAAAAACAGTTCTTTCTCCCGTGGGAGGAATCGATTTTGACGATTTGAGTGAAGGAGACAAACTACTTTTTCAACTGCCCACGGGAACGATGGATGAAAAAGCTATGGCAAAAACCTTAGGCGGTTATGACGACGCAGGAAATCCAAAAAACATAGTCGGAGAATTTATCGGAATCGCCGCTGGTAAGGGCGAATATCATATCTTTGCCAAAGGTCCGTCCGGAGTTTTGCTGCAGGCCTTCGAAGAACGTCCGGTTCGACTCGCTAGACTGAAAGGAAAAACGGCCAACCCCGTTCCAGCGCCCGCCAAAGTGGAATCCGGAGGTGGATCTTTAGGAATGATCATCGTTGCCGGAGTTGTGATCGTTTTGGGTCTACTTGTGTTTCTCATTCTAAAATAACTTCCTAAAAGAAAGTCGACGTTTTTTTGATCGAATCGTATGAATGGGGTTTTGCCCGTTCCTACGATCCATTTCGGTTTAAGAATTTATATTTCTGCACGGATCGGATGTTTACGAAGTAAGTTCGAAATGGATCTTCTTTTTGTCTGATTTGATATTCGAAGACAAAGTTCTTTAGGAATCGATATCCTATCCGTGATTCGCTTTTGCAAATCGGCTCCGGATTCGATTTGCAAAACCAAGGGATTGGGTCCCGAGTAATCTTCGAAGAAAAAGTTTTATCGACGGGGTTGAGGGATCAACCGATCACAAGGTTGACAAGTTTTCCGGGAACGTAGATTTCTTTACGGATTGTCTTTCCATCCAGGATTCCCTTTATCTTTTCCAGATCCTTCGCGAGTGTGATCGCGTCTGCTTGCGTTACGTCTTTCGGCGCTTTGAACTCGTCTCTCAGTTTTCCGTTCACTTGAACAACGATGAGAATTTCGGATTCCACCAAGTATTTTGCGTCCGCTTCCGGGAACGGTTCGTGAGAAAGAGATTCTTTTTTTCCGGCTCGTTTCCAGAGTTCTTCCGCAATGTGAGGAGCGAATGGAGCGATCAAAAGAATAAAAGGTTCCAATATTTTTTTCGGTCTTCTTTCGAGAGGAGTAAACTCATTTACGAAGATCATCAACTGGGAAATCGCCGTATTGAAAGAAAAATTCGGAATGTCTTCCGAAACTTTTTGGATCGTTTTGTGAAGAATCTTCCATTCTTCCGGAGTCGGTTCTACGTCGTCGAGGCGAAAGGATTCTTCTTGGCCGCTGTGAAAGAGTCTCCAGATTCTATTTAAAAATCGAAACACTCCTTCGACTCCGCGCGTGCTCCAAGGTTTCACCATCTCCAACGGACCCATAAACATTTCAAAGAGTCGAAGGCTATCCGCTCCGTATTCTTGGATCACGTCGTCGGGATTGACCACGTTTCCGAGAGATTTGGACATTTTACGTTTGTCTTCACCAAGGATCAATCCTTGATGAACGAGTTTTCCAAACGGTTCCTTTGTGGAGACAACTCCGATATCGTATAAGAATTTATGCCAGAATCTGGAATAAAGAAGATGAAGAACCGCGTGTTCCGAACCGCCGACATACATATCAACGGGCATCCATTTTTTCTCCAACTCAGGATCGCAGAAGAATTTACCGTTTTTAGGATCGATGTATCGCAGATAATACCAACAAGACCCGGCCCATTGCGGCATCGTGTTTGTTTCTCTCGTTCCGATTTCTCCGGTAACGGGATCCTTGTATTTCAACCATTCTTTTGCGAGAGCAAGAGGGGATTCTCCGGTTCCGGAAGGTTTAAATTCGGGTAAATTAGGAAGTACTAATGGAAGTTCGGATTCTGGAATCGCTTTTGTAACTCCGGAAGGATAATGAACCAAGGGAATCGGTTCTCCCCAGTATCTTTGTCTTGCAAAGAGCCAGTCCCTCAGTTTGAACTGAATCTTTTTCTTTCCGACCTTTTTGGACTCGGCCCAAGAAATGATCTTAGAAGAAGCGGATGTGTAGTCCATTCCATCGATTGAAATTTCAGAGGAAGAAGAATGGATACAAACGGAAGTTTTTGAATCAAACGCGGTGTCGGCGGACATCTCACCTTCAATCACCGGAATGATTTTGAGATCGAATGCCTTTGCAAATTCAAAGTCTCTTTGATCATGCGCCGGTACGGCCATGATCGCACCCGTTCCATATCCGTAGAGAACGTAATCGCTGATCCAGACCGGAATTTCTTTGGAAGGATCCGCCGGGTTGAGCACGTAGGCGCCGGTAAATACTCCCGATTTCTCTTTGTTCAATTCGGTTCGATCCAGGTCGCTTTTAAGCGCGGAAGCTTTTTGGTATTCTTCTACTTTTTGTTTTTGTTCGGGAGTTGTGATTACGGAAACGATCGGATGTTCCGGAGCTACGACCATATAAGTCACTCCGAAAATCGTATCGGGTCTCGTAGTAAAAATTCGGATTCCATCGATATCAGCGATCGGTTTTTTAAAAGGAAATGTGATTTCGAGTCCTTCGCTCTTTCCGATCCAATTTTTCTGCATTTCGAGCGTGGACGTCGGCCATTGCACGAGCGCAAGGTCTTCTAAAAGACGATCCGCGTACGCCGTGATTCTCATCATATACTGGCGCATCGGTTTACGAACGACTTCGTATCCCTTTTCTACCCATTCTTCCACTTCTTCGTTGGCAAGAACGGTTCCCAAGGCTTCACACCAGTTTACGGGGATTTCCGCTTGATAAACGAGTCGGAAGTCCGATAGAATTTTCTCTTTTTGTGCGGGAGAGGCCTCGTTCCATTCTTCTGCGCTGAAGGATTTATAGTCTAATTCCGCGGAACCTTTTTGGGAGAATCTTTCGACAAGAATGTCGATGGGACTCGCTTTCTTGAGTTTCGGGTCAAACCAAGAATTGTAGAGCTGAAGAAAGATCCACTGTGTGAATTGATAGTAGTCCGGATCCGTCGTAGAAACTTCCCGAGACCAGTCGTAAGAAAGGCCGATCCTCTTGATCTGGTTGCGAAAGTTATCGATATTATTCTTTGTCGTGGTGGCTGGATGAATCCCGGTCTGCATCGCATAACGTTCCGCAGGGAGTCCGAAAGCATCCCAGCCCATGGGATGCAAAACTTCAAAACCTTTCATTCTCTTAAAACGAGAGAGAATGTCGGTGGCTGTGTATCCTTCCGGGTGGCCTACGTGCAGACCTGCACCGGACGGATAAGGAAACATGTCCAAGCAGTAGAATTTTGGTTTAGAAGAACGAATATTTGTCTGAAAGCTACTGTTTTCTTCCCAAAAATTTTGCCAAAATGATTCTACTTCCTGAAACGGATATTGCATTTGGATCCTTACTTTCTTACTGAGTCGATTACCTTGATCAATCTTTGAAATGTTTTACTCAAACATGACTTACAAAGATCGTATTGGTAAAGTTGCGTGACCTTTGATCTGCATCCTGTGCAGGTCAAGAGATGATTCCCTTTCGCTTCTGTTTGTTTTTCTTCAAGTAACTGCATTTTGCTCCCAGACTTATTCATGCTGATTTGTTTATTTACAGAGTGTCAATAAATCCGGAAAGAAATAGGATCCAACAACATCCCTTCCCGGCTGATCGGAGATTACGTTATAAAAACCAGGTAGTTTAGAGTCAAAAAAAATTAGCGAACACTCATCAGAAATAAGTAGAATTTTTTTTAAAAAAATTGAGATCTTTTGTTTTATGTGGAATGCTTTTTTAAATGCATGTTTCCAATGTATGAAAGCCGATTGATTGGAAATATATTTCTTTCTCGACTAAACAAGGATGGTGTCGCGTTTGTTAAAGGTAAAAAATCTCAATAAGTCCTATTCAGTTTCGGGAAAAAAACTCGAAATATTAAAAGACATCTCTTTTCAGATCGAAGAAGGAGAATTCATCGCAATTATAGGTCCTTCCGGCTCCGGAAAATCCACATTGCTTGCTATTTCAGCAGGTTTGGATCGTCCGGACGAGGGAGAAGTGATCTTAGACGGGATTCCTCTCTTGGAAAAAGAGGAAGACGAACTCGCAAAACTCAGAGGAGAAAAAATCGGATTTATTTTTCAAAATTTTCAACTGATCAAATCGCTCAATGCGTTGGAAAATGTCTCTTTACCTCTTGTTTTAAATTCAAAATTGACAACGGCTCAAATAAGGGATCAAGCATTTTCGTGGTTGGAAAAAGTTTCCATGAAAGAAAGAGCTTCAAATTTTCCGGGACAACTTTCGGGAGGAGAAGAACAAAGAATTGCGATCGCAAGATCTTTCATTCACAATCCGAAAATTTTATTTGCTGACGAACCGACTGCAAACTTAGATAAGAAGAACGGTGAGATGGTGATGAAACTTCTCGCCGAGTTGAATCAAAGAACTTCTTCCACGTTGATCGTCGTTACTCACGATCATTCCGTCGCCGATCTTGCGGATCGTGTTTTAGAAATGAGCGACGGAAGAATCATTCGAGAAATTCAAGGCAAGAAGAATCGGTTTCAAAAGAAAGTTTCCGCGAAGTCGGTGAAGTCCGCGAAGAAAAAGGTTTCTAAGAAAAAAAGATGAAACTGAAATTATTAATTCAATCGATCCTTCGTGATTTTCGTTCTAGAAAAAGTTCTGCGTTGCAGATAGTGTTGGCGATCGCGATCGGGACCGGCTCTGTTACTGCGATTCATGCTTATAGAGAAGAATTGAGCCGGTCCATTTTAAAGGAAGCTCGTAACCTCATGGGTTCCGATCTTTTGGTTCAAACCCCTTCGCCGATCACTTCGGAACAAAGAGAATTTATGTCCCAAAGTCTTCCAAAGGGATCGGAAACATCGGAACTCGTGCAGTTCGCTTCTATGCTTCGAAATCCGGAGAATGACGAAACTTCTTTGTCGCTTATCAAAACGATGAAGGGAAGATTTCCTTATTATGGAGAAATTCTAACGGAACCTCCGGGAGCTTATCGCAAACTCAAGGAAGGGGAGATTCTACTCGAAGAAAGTCTGATTAAGAATCTAAAGCTCAAAGTAGGTTCTTTCGTTTCTCTGGGGGAAAGAAATTTTGTACTGAAGGGAAAGGTTCTCAAAGAACCCGGAATCGCGGGAAGTTTTCTTTCCATGGCTCCTACTTCGATCATCACTTCTTCGTCATTGGCTTCCACGGGTTTGGAACAAAGAGGTTCGAGAATCAGTTATCTGGTTCCGATTAAACTTAAGGATCCGAGCATTGCGAGCAAATATAAAGAACTTCATTTTAAGGACTATATTCAAAAAGACTTAACTCTTTACGATTCTACGGAAACAAACTCCGGTTCTCGAAAGTTCTTAACGAATACTTTGGATTTTTTCAGTTTGCTCGGTTTATCCGCTTTCTTTTTGGGAGGAATTTCGATTCTTCTCGCGAGCCGTGCAGGGATTCGAGAAAAGTCGAGTGCTCTTGCCGTTTTGAAATGTTTAGGAGCAAGTCCTAAAACGGTAAGTTTTATCGTTTTGGGAGAGTTGTTATTTTTTTCACTGATCGGCTCCATTCTTGGCATCGGCCTGGGAAATATATTGCTCGGTTGGATTCCCGATCTCGCGGGAGAGGAACTTCTCGGGTTTAAACCGACGATCGGATGGACTTCCTTTTTATGGGGACTTTTGATCGGTATATTGATTCCATTCTTTTCTTCCATCGAATCGCTCGTAGAAATCCGAACACTAAAACCGATTCTTGCGTTAAGAGAGGAATTTCAAGAGGAAGCCAATCGAATTCCTAAGTTTAGAATCACTCAGGTTTTTGGATATACGATCCTGTTTTTGTTGTTTTTTCTTTTAGCTTGGTGGGAAACGGAAAGTTTTTGGAAAGGATTGATTCTTTGTTCCATTCTTCTCGTTCTTCCCTTGATCGTCTTCTTGGTATATTCAGGAATTAGAATGTTTATTTCTAAGATTAAAGAAAGGAGCGATCTGACTCCTTTTTCAAGATTTATCATCGGAAAGTTCGACCGTCCGGGAACAACTCTTTCTTTATCCGTGATCGGCCTTACGAGTTCCTTGTTCATTCTTCTGCTATCTTTGATCGTAAGCGAAAGCCTTTTAGAATACAGCGGAGCTAAGGATAAGGAGAGGCGACCGAATCTTTTTGTGATGGATATTCGTCCCGAACAGAAGGAACATTTTGAGGAAGTTGTGAAAGAATTTGATGCGGAGAAGGTGATCGTTGCTCCGGTGATCGGTGCGAGATTATCTAAGATCAACGGCGAGACTGTGAAGAAGGACGAAACCGAATCTTCGGCATTAAAAAGAGATTGGAGGTCGACCGCGAGAACAAGGGAATATTTTCTTTCTTATCGTAACGATCCGTATCCGACCGAGAAGATTGTGGACGGTGATTTTTGGAGAAAAGGAGAAGAGGATCAGATCTCGGTTGAGAAAGAATTCTCCACTTATTTGAAGGTCAATTTAGGAGACAGTCTGACCTTTTTGATTGGAGGCGTCGAGGTTACGGGTGTGATCCGCAACTTTAGAACCGTAAACTGGGCCGATATGCGTCCAAATTTCGTCGTTTTATTTTCGAAAGGAATTTTGGAGAAGGCTCCCGGATATTATTTGAGTTCGCTTCGGATCGAATCCGAAGAAAAGAGATACGATTTGCAGAAGAACCTGGTTTCAAAATATCCGAATCTGACGATCATCGATACGGACAAAGCGGTGCGTGCCTTCCTGGGAATCTTAGAGAAGATATCGTTTACAATTCGATTGATGACTTGGTTGATTTTAGTTTCTTCTTTGTTGCTGATATTGACTGCATTGAATTCGAGCCGAAAGGAAAGGATCGAAGAAACCACCTTGTTAAGGATAATCGGAGGCACGTCGAATTTTTTAAAAAAAGTTTTTCTATGGGAAGGGATTCTTTTAGGCACTTTTTCTTTTTCCTTGGCTTTGCTCTTGGCATGGGGAGCAAACGAATTGATCAGTCAGAAGGTTTTGGAAATTCAACCGTCGCATCCATTTCTTGAATATTTATTTGCTTATCTATTTACGATTTTTGCTACGACCTCGGTTTACTATTTGAACCTTAGGGGAGAATGGAAAAAGCCGCCGGCAAGTTTTATGAAAGCTATGTAATCTTTTTTGTAATTCTTTGTGGAGAATCTTTTCTTCGTACGATTAGAATTCTTCGATTATTTTTTTTAGCATCTCTTGGTTTTTTTTTCAAAAGAGGGGATGTTCTGAATCCAAAAGGAACCGTAAGAGGTATGGAACAAATTTTTCTCAATTCCGATGAAAGTATAGAATCGGCCATGACTGAAAGTCAAGATCGAGTTGTTACGCTGCTTGTGCCGGAGTTTTATTTCGAAAGTCTTTCGAAAGAAGAAGGAAAGGTTTTGGGGAAAAAGTTACCGTATCTTCTGAGGAGATATGGTAAGTATATGTGCACCCAACCTCGGTTTAACGAGAAGGGGATCACGACACTTTATCAGAAAAAGCAAGGGAAGCTGAAAAAGCTGAATGTAAGGATGGGGACCGGGTATTGGGCTTTTCTAGGTGTATTAGCCCATTCTCATGGTGTATCTCGTTGTTTTCTTTTTAATTTTTTGCTGTCTTTGGATCAGGCTGGAGTCGGAGATTTTATCGTGGAAGTTTTAAATAGAGGAGTTCCTACCTTTCACAACGTTTACAGATATATCTGGCAACTAGAAATCACACAAAACAAAGTGATTCGTCTACTTCAGTTCGACCCAAACCCGCTTCAAGCTTACTTTGATTCCACTTTTCCGTGGTTAAAGACTTAGAAAGCTTGTCCGAAACATTTTTAGAGTTCCTTGAAATTGAGGAAATATCTTCCTAAAGGACCGTTTGTTGTCCTCTAGGAAAAAGAATCCTATTCTTTTAGATTAGAAGCGAAGAATTCCTGATTGTTTGGGAATTGAGTTTTCGCAGAACAGACTTTATAGTTGGAAGCGGAAGGACAAGACGCGGTTCCGCCGACTTTACAGCCTTTATCTTGGCATTTCTTTCGGTTATCAAAAGTGTCGGAGCCGGTATATCTGCAATAATCTCTGCAAATATCCGCAGATCCGGAAGTGCAAATATAACAACCGTCTGCAGAAAGATCTTTCAAAAAGAAGAAAGAAACTAAAATAACGGCGATCAAAACTGAGTTCTGAAACTTTTTCATAAAATTCCCCTACCGGAATCTGATCATAAAAATTCTTCGATCTCTGTAAAGGCAAAATTTGAATCTTAATTCAACATCGGGTCTTTCGTGTGTTCTACGAAATAACGATAGATTCCACCCTTACTTCTCAAGGCTTCTTGCCAGGTGGTCTCTGGATCTTGATTCAGAACAAAGTCTTTCGTCGCTTCGTGTACAACCCAAGACTTTCGATTCATCTCGGTTTCCAATTGTCCGGCGCCCCAGCCGGAATAACCTTGATACACGTGAAATTTAGAAGGGGATTCAATTAATTCCAACAAAGTGTCGAAACTTCTTGCGAGAAACAAACCAGGAATCACTTCGATTCCCGGTTGCGAAATGTCGTTATTTTCATGAAGAACCGAAATGAAAGTCGGATCGACAGGGCCGCCCGAGTAAATCGGAAGACTACGACTGACTTGGTCGGGAATTCCCTGGATCACGTCCCCGATGGCCGCCTCTTGTTTTTTGTTCAATACCAAACCGAAGGCGCCTTGGTTATCATGTTCTATTATGAGAATTACCGTTTGATTAAAGTAATCCATCACGATCGAGGAATTGGAAATTAGAATCTTTCCGTTATACGTTTCTTCCATTCGTTTTACCGGTTTAGACCATTCTTACTTTTTAGACGTTCCGTGGATTTCGGAAAGAATTTTATACGCGATTTCCAGCGTAGCAACATCAGAATCCCTATTTACGATAGGATCGGTTTCTTTTCTGATACACCTGATGAAGTGCTCGTGTTCTTGTTTTAACGGATTATCTTTGTGAACGAAAATTTTCTCCACGATCGATTCTTGACGATATTTGATTTCTTCAGATAAAAGAAGAATGTCGGACGTCGCTTGTCTGTGAAGTTCGATTTCTTGATCCGTAAAATCCAACATGATATAAACGTCTTTCTGAGTGATGTTCAATGTTCTAATCTTTGCTTGGGTCGCACGAGAAGCGGTGATGCTCGCAAGACATCCGTTCTCAAATTCTAATAATACGTTGGCGATATCTTCGTGATTCGACTGGACTTTCGTTCCGGATGCGGACAACTTCTTTACCGGAGAATTGACTAGATTCAATACGATATCGATATCATGAATCATCATGTCGAGAACGACTCCGACGTCCTTGATTCTCGGATTAAAAGGAGCTAATCTTCTGGATTCGATCAGTAACGGATCCTTTACGATTTTACCTAATTCTAATACTGCGCCGTTGAATCTTTCTACGTGTCCAACTAATAAAACCAAGTTTTTATCGGCGGCGATTTTTACGAGTTCCTTTGCCTGTTCCGTTGTTTCTGCGATCGGCTTTTCGACTAATACGTGTTTGCCGGCTTCCAAGGCCTTTTTGGCGATATCGTGATGAAGGAAGGTTGGAACTGCGATGATGACTGCGTCAACTTTTGAAATTAATTCTTCAAAGGAAGCGAATGCAGAAGTTTTATGTTTTTCGGCCATCAGCTTCGCTCTTTCTAAATCTGCGTCGTAGATTCCCGTGAGAGTGGCGTCTCCTAGAGTTCTTGCTACATTCACATGATACTGACCCATGTGTCCGGTTCCGATCACACCGAGTTTTACTCTTTCTGTCATTTTTTGTCCTTTTTTCTTACGCTTGTTTCTGCGTTCTTTGGGGAATTCCCAGGCTTCTTTTGATGATAAAAAAACAGCCTGAAGTTCTTTTTTTGATTCGAATTCTTCAGGCCGAGTTCTCTTATTTATTTAGTGAAAATTTTTCCCTTGGAACCGGGGATGTTCTCTCCGGATTCTCTGGCAAATTCTTCGATCAATTCTCTTTGGCGTCTCGTTATCTTTTTCGGAATTTCGATTCTTACGATAACGTGTTGATCTCCTTTACCGTAAGCGCCGAGATACGGCATCCCGTGTCCTTTCAATCGGAAGACTTGCCCTGATTCCGTTCCTTCTGGAATTTTCATCTTGGCTTTTTTACCGTCTATAGTCGGAACCTCGATCTCCGCGCCCAAGATGGCTTGCGCCAAGGTTATCTTACGAGTAAGAATTAAGTCGTTCCCTTGGCGTTCGAATAGCTCGTGTTTTTTGATATGAGTTACTACGTAGAGATCTCCGTGCGGTCCGCCGTTAGGTCCAGCTTCGCCTTCTCCGGAAACTTTTAATCTGGAACCGGTTTCGATTCCCGGCGGAATTTTTATATTAATGGTTCTTCTTTTTTCTTGAAGACCTTGTCCATTACAAGACTTGCATGGGTTGGAAATCGTGGTCCCCTTTCCTCTACAAGTAGGGCAGGTTGTCGCAACGGAAAAGAATCCCTGAGTTCTTCGGATCTGACCGGAGCCGCCGCAATCTGCGCAGGTTGTGGGAGAACTTCCCTTTGCCGCGCCGGATCCGCTACAATCCGGACAGGATTCTAATCTTGGGATTTCAATTTTGTATTCTCGTCCCAAAGCGGCGTCTTCGAGAGAGACTTCTAAGTTATAGCGTAGATCGGAGCCTCTTTGGGGGCCGGATCTTCTTCCGCTTCCTCCGAAACGTCCACCACCTTGTCCGCCTCCGAAAAAATCACCGAAGATATCGCCAAAGTCCCCAAAGATATCGGAGAAATCAGTGTACGCGCCTTGCCCATATCCGGCACCGCCCGCACCAACACCTGCTTTTCCGAATTGGTCATAGGCCTGACGTTTTTTCGCATCGCGAAGAACTTCGTATGCTTCCGTGGCTTCTTTAAATTTATCTTCGGATTCCTTATCACCTTTGTTTTTATCCGGGTGATATTTGATTGCTAACTTTCGATAAGCAGATTTGATCTCTTCGTCGTTAGCCGTCTTGGAAACTCCAAGAATATCGTAATAACTTCTTTCACTCATTGTTTAATTCCAAGTACAGCGCTGATTCTTATTGGGTAAGTTTGATTGCGAATCCAACACCTTCGATGTCTTCAAGAATTCCCGCGTTAGCCGTTAGGGGGACGCGGGGTGGGCTACTAAAAGTTTTTATTTTTTATCATGATCCCCAACAGTATAATCATCGTCGGCGCCCGTTT
>NZ_JAFFPU010000070.1 GCF_016919175.1 Leptospira ainlahdjerensis
TTTTTTATTTGGTTTCCTTTGATCCCCCAACCAACACCCCTCCTCCTCAAACCAAACCCCCCCCCCCCCCCCCCCCCCCCCCCCGGGTTCGACTACTCAAAGTTTTTATTTTTTCTCATCATCCACTACAGTATAATCTGCGTCGACGACCTTTTCCCCGTTGTTCGCGGAATTGTCTCCAGCACCCTGTCCGGTGCCTCCAGAGGCTCCTGGCTGTTCAGCTCCGGGAGCTCCTTGAGAATAAATCTTCGTAGCGATCTCGGAAGCAATTTTGGAAATCGATGCTTTTGCAGATTCGATTCTTGCTTTGTCATTGCTTTCGATCGCTTCACGAGCGCGTTTGATTTCGTCGGTCGCGAGTTGTTTCTCGTTCTCGGCGATTTTATCTCCGGCTTCGTTCACGGTTTTTTCCAAAGAATAAGCAAGAGTGTCTAACTCGTTCTTCGCTTCGATCACTTCTCTTTGAGCCTTGTCAGCCGCCGCGTGGGCTTCGGCATCCTTAACCATCTTTTGAATTTCGTCTTCGGACAATCCGGAAGAAGATTCGATACGAATCTTTTGTTCCTTGCTCGTTCCAAGATCTTTCGCGGATACGTGAACGATACCGTTTGCGTCGATGTCAAAAGTGACTTCGATTTGAGGAACTCCTCTTGGTGCAGGTGGAATTCCAATCAGATCAAAACGACCGAGGGTTCTGTTCGCGGACGCCATCTCTCTTTCTCCTTGGAGAACGTGAATGGAAACCGCAGACTGATTGTCCGCCGCAGTCGAAAACACTTGCGATTTCTTCGTTGGGATCGTTGTGTTTCTTTCGATCAGCTTGGTCATCACTCCGCCGAGAGTTTCGATTCCAAGAGAAAGAGGAGTTACGTCGAGAAGAAGAACGTCGGAAACTTCTCCCGCTAAAACTCCACCTTGGATCGCGGCTCCTACTGCAACGACTTCGTCCGGGTTTACGGATTTATTCGGTTCTTTTCCGAAGATCTGTTTTACCAGTTCTTGAACCGCTGGAATCCGAATCGATCCACCCACAAGAATCACTTCGTCGATCTCAGAAGCCTTGAGTCCCGCGTCACGAAGCGCGTTTTCACAAGGAATTCTCGTACGATCTACGAGCGATTTTGTAAGTTGATCGAACTTCGCTCTGGAAAGAGTCATGTCTAAATGTTTTGGACCGGACGCATCCGCAGTGATGAACGGAAGATTGATCTGCGTGGACATCGTTCCCGAAAGTTCTATCTTCGCCTTTTCTGCGGCTTCTTTCAATCTTTGTACGGTGTTCTTATCCGCGGAAATATCGATTCCGGTTTGATTCTTAAATTCCGCGATCATCCATTCCATGATTGCCATGTCGAAGTCGTCTCCACCGAGATGAGTATCTCCGTTTGTGGATTTTACTTCGAAGACTCCGTCGGCGAGTTCAAGAATCGAAATATCGAACGTTCCTCCACCGAGATCGTATACGGCGATTTTGGAATTTACATTCTTCTTATCAAATCCGTAGGCGAGCGCTGCAGCGGTCGGTTCGTTGATGATTCTTTCCACTTCGAGTCCGGCGATTCTTCCGGCGTCTTTAGTCGCTTGACGTTGTTCGTCATTGAAATACGCAGGAACGGTAACTACGGCTTTCGTAACTTTGTGACCGAGATAGTCTTCCGCGGTTTGTTTCATTTTCATGAGGACACGCGCGGAAATTTCCTGAGGAGTAAATTCTCCCGCGGAAGTTTCGAACTTTACGCCTTCGTTGCCGGAACGAACCACTTTGTAAGAAACGTGTTTCATCTCGGATTCGCATTCGCTCAGCCTGCGTCCGATAAAACGTTTCGCAGAACGGACCGTATTTGCCGCATTGGTGATCGCCTGGTTTTTGGCAAACTGTCCTACCAGAGTTTCTCCTTTTGCTGTAAATGCTACGATCGAAGGAGTCGTTCTCGCTCCTTCGGAGTTTTGAATAACGACTGGGTCTCCACCTTCCATGACGGAAACGACCGAGTTTGTAGTTCCTAAGTCGATTCCTATGATTTTTTCTTTGGACATTGTTGTGCTCCTTTATACTTCCCTGAGATTCTAATTATGCCTTTGGTTTTCCGATTCGAACCCTCGCAGGTCGAAGCGCAAACTTCTCTTCGTTTTCTTTGTAGAAGTAACCGGGTTGATAAACTTCAATTACGGTTTCTTCCGAATACTGATCGTTTTCTTCCGAAGAAAGCGCTTCCATCGACATCGGATCGAAGGATTCTCCTTTCGGATCAAAACGAACTACATTCGATTTTTCTAAAATGGAATAGAACTCTTTTAGGACCATCGCGACTCCGTCTACGAATGGTTTTAATTCTTCCGAAGTCGTCTGAGTCGTCGCGACACGTTCCAGGTTATCGATCGGGTTTAAGAATCCGGTAACGAGAGATTTTACGGCTTCTTTTCGGATCGATCCGAATTCTTGAGCGGAACGTCTTTTGAAGTTCTGAAACTCTGCCCTTTCTCTCGCCCAGGAATCCTTTAACGATTCGACTTCCTTTTTAGCGGTTTCTAATTCAATTTGAAGCGTAATTTCCGGTTCTACGGTTTCGGGTTGCTCCGTTGATTGTGTTGATTCTTCAGGATTCATGTTCTCTACTTTCGTTTCCTCTAATGTTACTGTTTGAGAATTTTTCTCGTTGGCCTTTTCTTCTCTGGAAGATTTGTTTTCTGCGTTTGTGTTTTCGGCCATAGAATCTTCTCCCGTTATTTACTAATGCGCGTTACCATTTCCGAGACCAGCTTGGAAGTGAAGTCCACAAGAGGAAGGGCTTTGTTATAGTCCATTCTCTGCGGTCCTATGATTCCGAGGGCTCCGATCTTTTTTTCTCCCATCTTATAGTTGGAAGTTATAATCGAAACTCCGGACATAAACTGATCTCCATCTTTTCCGATGATCGTATAAACACCGTCCTGGTCGATATGTCCCGAAAAGAATCCCCTTAAAAACCCTTGGTCATCCAAAAGAGAAAGAACCTGTGAAAGTTGTTCTTCTTCGTCTCTAAAGTTCGAGTAGAGATTCTTAAATCCGTCGATATAGAGCGTGACTTCGGAATTCTCCGGTGTCATCGCGGACGAAATCAGAGGAGCGATTCTTGCAAAATCCTCGGGGCCGTCCCTGCGGATCATCAGCTTCGGAACCACTGTATTCTGAATTTCGAATATATCATATCCTCGTAAGTTGTCGTTCAGATATTTCGAAATCTGATAAAGAGCTTCCTGCGAATAATTCTGATCCACAAAGATATTTCTGTGAAGAACGGTTCCCGATCTCATTACAAGAATGATAAGAATTTCGTCTCCGTGAACGTGGATGAGTTCCAAATGTTTTAACGTATCCAAGTTTTTTGCGGGACCGATTACGATTCCCGCAGCGTTGGATAAGGAAGAAAGAACCGAGGCTGTAGCTTTGAGGATCTGATCCAACTTAAACTGCATCTTCAGGTATTCTTCCTGGATCCTTTGTTTTTCTTTGAGTGTTAGCTCATACATCGTTACGAGGGAATCGACGTAGAATCGATATCCTCTTTCCGTTGGAATTCTTCCTCCGGATGTATGTCGAGAAGCAAGATATCCAAAATCTTCTAAGTCTTTCAGAACGGCGCGTATCGACGCCGGAGAAAGTCCGATGTCGTGCTTATCAAAGAGGGTCTTCGAACCAACAGGTCGATTCTCGAGAATAAACTCATCCACAAGGGCCTTCAGAATTCTTTTATGACGCTCAGAGAGATCCATACTTCTTTTTTAGCACTCTGAATGTTAGAGTGCTAATCCATACAATAAGTTTCCGAATTTAGGCTAAAAATGTCAAGGAAGAAAGTCCCGGAGCGGCTTGGGAGGGCAAAATTTAGATTTTTTTTGGCAATCCGCTTGGAAGAGTGCGGGAAGTTGAAAGCGTTTTGAGAAGGAATTCCCTTTTGGAAAGAAAGAGAATCTGGGTTTTGTTCTCTTCGGCATGTCTCGCTTTTTGAAAGAGGAACGGTGGTCGGAAGTTCGACGAACGATTGCTTTTTACGAAATCCGTCGGATCCGATCGGAGTAGGTTTTGAATTCATCTTCCCAAGCTCCGCGCAGGGATTCGCAGTTGATTGGAACGAGTTTTCCCAGACGGATCGTTTCGAGGTTGTAGAGTTTGGCCAAATTCTCGGAAAATCAGGTCTGGAATCGGGATCGGTTTCGGTGAAAAGAAAAAGAATCTATTCGTTTGTCTTAAGGAATTTTTGCGGGAACTCCGCAAGTTCTTCCCTAGGAAAGACAATTCCTGTCTTTTCGTTGTCTGGATTTTAAGAAAATTTGTCGGAACTACGACAACTCCTCCGTAAAAGTCGCGCGCCCCGCCCAAATTTCGGGTGGAGGGGTGGGTGGTGGAAAAAATCGGGTGACTTTCCTCTATCAGAAAATTAGACTTTTTGCAAGTAGAAATCCCCGTGTAGGAACTCCTAAAAAGGCCTTTTTTGTCGGCTGATTCTCATTGTATCTCCTCTCTGTGCTCACAAGATCTTTGGAAAGACTGCAGACTTCGGATCCAGAGGGAAATAAGAGAGGCTCCCAAATTCGGTTCGAAATTCGATTGAGTGTCTTGGCAATCGAGAGACAACCAGAGGCTATTTCCGATAAGGATGGAATTCTCCGATTCTCCTCTGTTTTCGATTTGTCGGACCAAACTTTCCGCCCAGATGGAAAAGACCGGATTCTCCCAGTATTTTTGTTGGATTCTTGAAATCCGTGGAATTCTTCCAAAAGGTTTTCCAATGCTCGGGACCGGAATTGGAAATCCCGGGAACCTGAAAGGTTCTCATCTTTGTTTTCGGGAGAATCCGGCTTCTCCTTGAAATCGTTGTTTCGTCGAGGAAGCAAGGTTCTGGACGAAATTCCGACCAAAAAGGGCGGCTCTGAAAATTCCCAGACTTCGACTTTCTCCATCCGAGTTCCTTGGCACGTTAGGAGTTCCTACTTTTCAAATGTCAAGTCTTATTATCCATTAAAACAGAATAAAATCCCCTATAACGGAATATATTTTAGAATTCTATAGAATTCCATAAGTTCGAAAACAACACTTTCCGAATTTCGGGCTTCCGTCGATCTTACTAAAAAGAGAATGAATTCCCGTAAAACCAGGCTCACCATCCTATTTTCTTTTATCTGTCTTCTTTTCTTGATTCTCGTCGGGAGAGTTGTCTTTCTCACATTCTTCAACGAAAGAGAGGTTATCCTCAAAACCGGAGATCGGGTCATGCGAGGAACGATCTACGATCGTCGAGGAATCGAACTCGCGATGACGGTGGATTCCGCAACGATCGGAATTTATCCCGCAAACATCTACGATCCGAATTTCACAGCGGTTCAACTCGCGCCTTATCTCGAAATGTCCCCTGAAAAAATCGAAGCGATGATTCGGGAGAAGAGCCGTTATTTTCTTCTCAAGAGGGAAATCGACGAAGCCCTTGGCAATAAGATTATGGATCTTTCTCTTCCGGGTGTAAGAAGAGAAAAAGAATACAAACGAGTTTATCCGCACGGAAATCTCGCTTCTAGTCTTGTCGGTTTTACGGGAATGGACGACGATCGCGCGCTCTCCGGTTTGGAAGTGCAATACAACCAAGACCTCATGACTCCGACGGAATCGGATTCTTCACGAGGAAGTAATTTACATCTTACCATCGACGGTTTGATCCAATACAAACTCGAAAAAGCTCTCGGCAAACGTTTTGAAGAAACCGGATCCAAAAAAGCGATCGGGATTCTTATGGAAATCAATACAGGAAGAATTTTGGCTTCTGCTTCGTTTCCGGCTTTTGATCCGAATCAATACAATGCATCGGAAGAAAATTCGCATACAAACTGGGCGATCCGTCACGTCTACGAGCCCGGTTCCACGATGAAAATTTTCTTGGCCTCCATTCTATTCAATGAAAATCTAATACGTCCTGACGAGAAGTTTCACTGTCCCGGTTATATTGAACTCGGTAAAACGAGAATCAAATGTACGGACGCGCACGGGCATCTGAACCTGGAAGAAATTCTTCAATACTCTTGCAACGTAGGAATTATCAAAGCTTCACAAAGAATTCCGGAACCTCTTCTCTACGATTATATGAAGAAGTTTCAATTCGGAGAAAAGACCGGATTCTTACCGAACGAATCTGTCGGCTACTTTCCTTCTTTGAAAAAATGGACTCCGGCCACCACTATGTTTATGGCGATCGGACAAGGGGTTTCCGTGACTCCGATTCAACTCGTGGCTTCTGCCGCTTCGGTCGTCAACGGAGGAAGAATGCTGACACCGAGAGTTGTCTCTCACTTCAGCGATTCTTACGGAGAAATTCTTCACGAATTCAAAACGCAAGAAACTCCGATCGGAATCCGAGAATATACGACCGAAAGAATTTTGAAAGCGATGACCCGAGTCGTTCAATCCGGAACCGGTAAGAACGCTTACATTCAAGAATATTCCATCGCGGGAAAGACCGGAACCGGACAAAAAGCTGTATCAGGAAAAGGTTATGTAGAAGGTCTTTGGTCCGCTTCGTTTATCGGATTCTTTCCGGCGGAACGACCCAAGGTCGTAGGCTTGATTCTTTTTGACGAACCGAAAGGAGGAACTCATTCCGGAGGAGGGCTTGCGGCGCCCGTTTTCAAAGAGGTGGTGGAAAATATCATCCCGATTATCGAACAAGGGGAAAAGACGCTCAACGTTTCTCTCAAACGTTTTCAAAGAAAGAATTTGAAAGTTGTGGAGCCGGGAGAAGTTCCCGATCTCGTGGGAAAAAGCAAAAGGGAAGCCCTGGAAATATTAAGACCTTTGGGAGTTCCGGTAAAATTTCACGGAAGCGGATTTTGTTATCAACAGGAGCCGAGCGCCGGAGAAAAAATCGGAGACGGAAGGCTGAATTTATATTTTAAGTAAATGGAATATTCTGTAATCCTAAAATGAATACTTCCTCAGACGAATCCGTCCTTTCAAAAAATCTAAAAGCCTTGTCTACGGTTTCACCCGGAATCGAAGAAAGAATTTTGGAATCCGATCAAGAACTGGAAGTCAAAACTTCCAAGACGGGACTTCCGATTTTGGTCGCGGACGGGATTTCTCTTCACAGCTCGATGGATCCGGTCACCGAATCCAAACGTCTTCTCGAAGGTTTGAAAAAAGGGGACGAGGAACGGGTTTTTCTTTTTTTCGGAGCCGGAATCGGTTATTCCATTCAAGAGAGTTTGAAACGGAAGAACGTGACGACGGTCTGGATGGAGGCGGAGGCGATCGTTCTCCGTTATGCGCTTTCGTATTTCGATTATTCCGAATTTATAGAATCCGGTTCTTTGCGGATTTTACTTTCTCCTATCATCGAACAGGATCTTTACGCAGCCTTTCGAGGGATTTCGGGATTCCCGATCAGCTTTATCGCACATCGAGGAAGCAACCAATGGAAAAAAGAATCCTATGAAGAATTGAGATTTATCGCTGAAGGTTTTTTTCACAAGAAGGACGTAAACATTTCCACGCTCACTCGTTTTGAAAGAATCTGGACTCGAAACTTTATCTCCAATCTTCCCGCACTTTCCGGAATGCAACCGATCAAAACCTTATTTGGAATCTGCGAAGGGAAGGTCGATGTTCTCGTATGCGGGGCGGGTCCGTCTCTTCTTCTTTCCTTGGAAGAAATTCGAAGTTACAGAGAACGTTATGTGATCATTGCTGTGGACACCGCTTTGATGGTTCTTTGGAACTCGGGAATCGATCCCGACCTGGTTTTTTCCGTGGATCCACAAGCACTCAATTCCAAATATCTGGAAGGGTATTCCGGAAACGCAAAGATCGTTTTCGATCCGACTTCTTCGTATCATTCTCTTCGTTTGCCTGGAGAATTTAAACATGGTTTTTTTACTTCCTCTCCGTTCCCTCTGATCAGGATCCTTTCATCCGATCCGGAAGAAGAAATCGGAGTTATCGATTTCGGCGGTTCCGTTTCCACAAACGCGGTCAGTCTTGCGGAAAGGATGGAAGCGAGGAATGTTCTTTTAGTAGGGCAAGATCTTTCCTTTCCAAATAAACTCGCTCACTGCAAGGGTGCGGTCTTAGAAGAAAGGCTGAATTATATCGAAAGTAGAAAGTTAAGAAGAGAATATCACAATCACAAACAGATGACCGCTCTTCCGGTAAAACACGCACCTTCTTTAAAAGGCGGAAGCGTTCGGACCAACGAAAAACTTTTGATCTTTAAAAAATGGCTCGAAGAACATCCGAAAAAAAAACCTTGGTTTAACCTCGGACGGGAAGGTGTTGTTTTGGAAGGAATTCCCAATCCAAAGTTCTCTGAATACATTCAAAATAATGAATGTAGCTTCGACGTCGTTGGATCGGTGTGTGAGAAAATCGAAAGGCTCTGTCGATCGCAGGGTGGCACGTTGACTTCGATCGGATCCAAAAACTTCGATCTTCGGAAAAGAATTCTTTCTGAACTAATAAGTCTTTCCAGTCAGCTCAAAGGATTTTCGGAAAAGGTCAAAAAGGGAAAAGTCCTTTCTGATCGTCTTTATTTTCAGATCAAATCCGAAGATCGTTTTAAGGATCAGATTCTCAAGAGCTTAAAAGAAATGGATCGGATCGACGAGGAAGTCTCTTCCAGAAAAGGACTCACCGAAATTTTGGGAATGAGCATTCAAAGAACGGTTCTTATGATTACGGAAGGTTATGAGGGCGGCTTGACTTTGGAAGAGAAAAAAAACGAAAGACTCGGGATCGCCAAAAAAAGCCTTCTTTTGTATCAAGGACTGGAAGAAGCTTGTAATCTTCATTCTAAACTCATTTCAAAAACGATCGTTCAGCTTTCGAATTCTTAATTCTTCTTGGAAAACATTTCGGGTTCTCGTTCCGAAAATAATATTCAAAAAATATCATTCACCCTTTTTGGAATTCTTATAAGAATATGACTCTTTGTCGCGTAACAAATATGAACAAATGTTTACTTGAATCGTTTTTTATCCGAGCGATTCGAGTTTTTGTTGATTCTAATTTAAAATCGATTCTCTTTTTCCAAAAAATAAAGAGGCGGGACTATGGGGATTCGGAATTTTGCGACGTTCGCGTTATTTGCATTTGCTATTTTTGTTATGAATTGTAATCCGAAAGAAGAAGACAAAACGATGGACTTTATCGCGGCGAGGGCTTTGATCGGTTGTCCTTCTTTAGATGAATGTTTCTCGAACATGGCTTCTTTTTCCAAGACCGGAGCTTCTTTTCAAGTGTTTAAGAAGAATGGAACTCGTGTTTATTTAAGGGAAACCGGCGACTTGACCTCGACGAAAACAGGACCGATTTTCTCCGCTTCGAAGTTAGTTACCGCTTCTTTGATTTTGAGACTTGTGGATCAAGGTCTTATGAGTTTGGATGAAACAACAGGGACGCGCCTCGGATGGACCGGAGTTAAGGGGCAGATCAAACTCAGACAACTCCTCGCGTTTACTTCTGGTCTAAATCCGGCTTCTCCGAGCGCGGAAAGCAAAAGTTGTATCTTCACCCTCCCAACGGGAGCGAGTGCTACTGATAAGAATAACTGTGTTAGTACAATACGAGATTCTACACAAACTCTAAAAGCGCCGGGTGATGTTTTTTATTACAATTCATTTCACATGGCCGTCGCACAGAGAATGGCAGAGGTTGCGGCGGGGCAAACCTGGCAGCAGATCTTTGATACCGAATTTGCCGCCGCAGCGAAGATGGATTTTTCCAAGATCGATCCGGACAACGGTAAATGGTACGCGGATATCACAAACAAAACCGGGGACGGAAGTTTGGCGGGGGCCTACGGCCTTTATATCAACGCAGTAGATTATTCTAAAATTCTAAACATGTTGATCAACGATGGAATTTATACTTCTGCCTCTGGAGCGACTGTTTCTATTTTGACGGGTGGTTCGAGAGTTGCCTTGGTCCGAGAACTTTTCAGCGATCAGTATGGATCTCAGACGACGATCGAATATTCTCAATTTGCCGCCTTTGGTTATCGTTGGCACTACGGTCTAGGAAATTGGAGATTTTGTTCCACACCGGACGTTCCTGCAACTTGCGAACAAGACATCGTCTATCACAGCTTTGGCGCCAATGGATTCTATCCTTGGATTGATCGGAATGCAGGTTATTACGCGGTCGTCGGAGTGAATAACTTCAACACGAATGTTTTCAGCATTTTTTCTTTACTTCAACCGAATTCGACTTCTTTGTTTTTTGGACAGGATGCAAAACGTTTCATTCCGTCTTTGCTTCAGTGAATTCGATCAACGGATACGCTCGAATTCGAAACAATTATCCGGGTCGCTATCATCGGCGGCGCCGGAGATGGCGAAGTTGGAACCTTCCTGAGTGCTTTCGATGATCCACCAATGCGCCCAGTCCAGAATCCAGGGATCGGATGGATTTTCGCGGTTCGGTTTTAAAACTTTGATTCTTAATTCTGATTCCTTGAGATCCCATCTGCCTTTTTGAACTTGAGGTTTTGAATCCGAGGAACGTTCGATCGTCTGGATAAAGGTTCCGTTTGTTTTTAACTCTAAAACGATTCTTGTTTTTCCATAATCTGCGGAGTATTCCCAGGAACCCGCTAAATCTTCTCGTGTGACTTTTTCTTTGGTAGGTTCGGGAAGAAACGCGGGACCACATTGAAAGAGGAATAAAAAAAGAAAGAATGGGAAAGGTTTCACGGAAGTTCCGAGTGTGGAATGATTTTGACGATCGTCAATTCAATCCTCAACAAGCGGAATCCCGGGATATAATTCGCATTCCATTTTCTTAAAAAGAATTCGTCGATGATTGAGCGGGAGGACGGCGTTTTGCAATCTACAAAATTTAAGAAATGATCTTTAGGATCAACGTGAACAACCAGAGATCATTTCTTATGAATCTTCTCAAAATCTTATCTTGTATCGAGAATGGGTTCGGGGTTAAGGTGTGAGATCGAATAAATATTCGACGACGTAGTCGTCTCCTCCGTTCAAATTATAGTTATCTCTTCTTGCTTGAGCCCGTTCTGCAGGTGTGTGCCAGAGCACGTTTTGTCCGACCGGTTCGTACTGTACGTTGGACTCGTGAGACTTTCCGTTTACGTATAAGCCTGTGTTTTGCGACGTTACGTAAAAATTGAATTCGTCTTTTTCCTTTGCAACGAATTCAACAACTAACATCTGTCCATCGATTTCGGTGTCATTAAATCCATCGATAAAGAATAGCAAATAGGCAAGATATTTTCGGCCTTTTACGGTTTGGAAAACCGGGAGATGATTCTCAACGAATAACAAAGGAACGCCTTCACCCGTTAGGTGGTCCCTAATATAAACTGTGATTCCGCCTCCTGCCATCCACTGGTCGCCCTTCAGTTGAAGTGATTTCGGATTGGAAGGACTTGGTAGGCAGGGGAGCGGATTTTGAGTCGCGTCGATTTCTCGAAACGTGGCAAATGTTTTACTTTCGGCTACGGAGGAAATCGAAGCCTCAGAAACAACCGGAAGAAGCGCAGGGAGAATCGGCGGAGAATGATCTTCTGACTGAGAGCAATCTATCGTAATCAGGGAGAAGATTAGAAAAATAATGCTGGATGGAATGGATTTGTGACTCATCGTATTTGCCTATGCCTTTTTTTATAACGGAATCAATCAGATTCCTTTCTGAGTTTATATAAACCCTGAGTCGTAGAATGTTTTCAAAAAAGGTTTAATTTATGAAAATTTTTTCTTTTTTCGGTTGACGGAAATTGTGCACCGCAATACAAAAGGATTGTGCGATGCACAAAAGAATCGATCTCAAGGAGAAAAATCGAATGGAAAAGCAAATTCTAGATGTTCTGAATGCGGGTCTTGGACTCATCAAAGCTGGTCAAGAAGGTCTGGGTAAAGCGAAAGCTGATCTCGAAAAAACCTATTTGGAGCTTGTAACGAAAGGAGCTTCCGACAATTCCGAAGCGACTGTCAAAATCCGCGAAACTGTTGATAAAGTTCTCAACGACATCAAAGAAGTGTCTTCTGTAGCCGGAAAAAACTACGAAGAAACCAGATCTAAGATCATCGAAAACTACAACAAAATCACCGAAGAGATCAAAAACAAAATCCCTGAAGGCCAAATTGAAGCTGTAAAAGCTAAAATTAACGAAGTGGCTGAAGCGATTAAAACCACTACTTCCGGAAAAGCACCCGCTTCTAAATAAGAATCGAGTTCCATTTCCCTCTCGGGCGGGATGAAACCCGCCTGAACCCTTTCTTGATTCCTTTCCTTTCTTGACAATCGTCTCTCTTTCGATACACTTTCTCACCTATGAGCAAGCATCATCGACGGATCCTTTTCCTTTTTTTTATAAGCTTTCTTTTATCTGTCCAAACTCTTTCCGCACAAAACATCGTTCCTGTTTCTCCGAATTCTTCTGAAAATCAAGAAGAGGATTTAAAGAGAGAGGATTCTCCAACAAACGTAATATCGAAAGAAACAAAACTTTCTCAAAAAGAGATTCGAATGAAGAAGAAGTTTTTTATCGGTGGTATTTACTTTCCCGGTTACGGCTCCGGCATTCTTGGTTGGAACGTTTGGGAGAAAGTTTCGATCGGGATCCAATACTATCAAAATTCAAATAACGTGACCGGTGATTTTGATACGAGATATTCTCACTTTTTAGGTTATGGAATGGTGAGACAATCCGATCGCGAATCAAAAAATGCGGGAGGAGGGATTTTTCTAAATTACTTTCTATGGGATTCTTCCGTTTATATTCCCTTTGTTGCGGGAGGGGAGTTTATGAGAAATACAAGACACGATCAATTCATCGATTCGACCGGGGTTCAATCGTATCGAAACGAAAGAGTCAACTTCGACTATGGTCCTCGATACTACGCCGGAACCGGAATCGGAATTCGCCATCAGTTCGAGTCCGGATTCTTCTTCGGTTTTGAGGTCGTCGTGAGAACCTTCGGTCGTTATCATAAAAACGTTTCTCTCAATACTTTAGAATACGGAAATCGTTCCGCGACAATCGAAGACTTTTGGATTCGAAAAGAAGAATTAAAACGGGACCACGCCGGTAAAGTTTACGACGCCGGTTTTGACCTCGCGGTCGGAATCGCCTTCTAAAAAACGGAATACATCGATGATTGAAAAGATTCATGATCCAAAAGATCTAAAGAGACCTCTTATTTTTGCTCATAGAGGTTTGAGCGGAACGTATCCTGAAAATACGCTCGTGTCCTTTCGTAAGGCGATTAAAGCAAAGGCGGATTTGATCGAACTGGACGTAACTCTTTCTGAAGATAGAAACGTTGTGGTGATCCACGACGACGATCTGGATCGTACTACGAAGTTAGTCGGAAACGTTCGAAATTTCGATTCGGAAATATTAAACGAATTGGACGCGGGTTCTTGGTTTTCTAAAAAATATAAAAAGGAAAAGATTCCGTTTTTAGAAGACGTTTTGCGTTTGATCCGAAATTCGAAGACGGATTTAAACATCGAAATCAAATCCACAGGAATGGATTTTCCGATGAGAGAGGATTCCATTGAGAAAAAAGTTTTGGATCTGATCGGAGAGAATCGACTCGAAGAAAGGATCTTGATTTCCTCTTTTTCCTGGGAATGTCTGGAAAGAATTCGAAATCTTAATTCTAAGATCAAACTCGGGGTTTTGGTCGGTGACGAAATCGGGAACGTGGAGGATGCGATCGTTTTTGCCGAGAAGGTCAAAGCCTGGAGCGTGCATCCTTCCAGAGAAGAAGCGACCGAGGAGAATCTAAAACGGATCCGAGAGAAAAATTTTCTGAGCGTCGTCTATACCGTGAACGAGGTCAAGGATATGAAACTTTTTTTGGATCGAGGGGCCGACGGTCTCTTTACGAATTTTGCCGAAGACATGAGGAGGCTTCTGAAAAAAGTGTATTAGAAAATTATTTTGTATTTTGAGGTTTTTTTTAGGAAGTCGGGACTTCCAGGAGGTTCGGCTCGATTTGGAGAACTCTCGAGACCCTCCTCTGGCCCGGTTCTAATTGCCAGATAAAGCTGTAGACCCTGGGGGGCGTGGGTCGTCCCACCCAAAACTTTCTCAGAGAATCGCCGACTCCCGAGGATTCAAGAAACAAAAGGAAATTCAAGAGAAAACAACGCGAAACTCAGTGTGCTTCCGCCAACACCCCCAAGAGCAACCAATCTCCGGTTTTCATTCTTATGTTGACCCTCTTCAGTCTCCCTACATCCCTCTGGTATTTTCTCTTTCCTCCCTTCGAATTCAACCTTTTCATAGAAGAAATAAACAGAGAATACTTTCCCAAAAGAGATCTAATTTTTTGAGGAAGGGTTCTTCTCTCCACCTCCGTCAAACCCTTGAGATAATCTTCGGGGATTAGAATCGTCTCCACTTCGGATTGAAATTCCCCGATCTTAGAAGTAATTTTCGGTTCTCTCAGAAAAACGAATTTTCTCATACTCAAAACGGTTCTCAAAAGTTTTGAGAAGAATCCGCATTTTCAAAAAAAAAATTACGTTTTTGCGTCAAATGAACACAAAAATTCCTCTAACAAGTATTGTTAAGAATACGGAACGACTTGATTCTCCCTTCAAAGATGAATTGTAACTTATCCGTAATTCTTTTCCAATAGAGATCTGTAAAATTATCAACTTAGGATCACAAGTTATTATGAATCATTTTTTCTCCGCGCTTCGTTTCGCTCTCAATACAAAAAACAATTCTTCCAAAGGAATTCTTGAAGAAGAGTTTAGCCTTTCTCTGGGAAAGGAAAAAGTAGGAATTCTTAAATTCTTCCCGAAAACAAAAAAGAAATTTAAAGGTACGATTCTCGCGATCAACGGAATGGCGCGTCTTGGAAACCAAGATCCTCGTTTTAAGGCGGTTTGTCGCGGAATGGCTTCTTGCGGATTTTTGGTTTTTTCTCCGCAGATGCAGGAAATCAGCGAGTTTAAAATTCGTCTTGAGAGTATCGAAAAGATCAAAGGTCTGATTCTAAACCTTTCCTCCAACGCTGAATATTGTCCGGATGGTAGAATCTCTTTGTTCGCGCCTTCTTTTTCGGCGAGTATGGGTTTGATCGCGGCGGCCACACCTTCCATCGAGGAAAGAATCAAATCCATCTGCACGATCGGAGCCTATGGAAACGTCCAAACCACTCTCGAATATCTAATGTCCGCCGAAGGATCGGACGAATACGGAAGAATGATTCTTCTCTGGAATTTCGTTCATTTCGGAATTGGTGAGAATGAAGAAGTGCGAAAGGCGCTTCACGCGAGTATCCTAGACGGAAGTTTTCTTCGTGAAACTCCGGAACTTCCGAAAGTGTTGGAAAGTATTCAACCGGCAAATCGGGAAATTTTCAGGAAGCTCAAAGAAGACAGGGACTATCGTTCGGAAATCTGGGATCGAATTGTACAAAACGCCGGACCGTTTCGTTCTTTTTTGCAAGACCTTCAGGTTTATAATAAGTTGGAGGATTTGAGGGCTCACGTGGCTCTCATTCATGGAGTGGAAGATAACGTAGTTCCCGCATCAGAATCTTCCCTGATCTTGGAAAGATTGTTGGAGAGGGATCTTCCAGCAAATCGATCGAAGTTGGTCCTAACTCCTCTCATCTCTCACGGAGACATCGGAATCACATTGAAAACCCTTCCTTCGATGTTTCAACTCCTAAACGGCTTCGCGTTTTTCTTTAAACACGCCGCCGCGAAGAGTTAGACGTTAGTTTCTTTCCACCGGATCGATGTCCGTATTGATCCAGTATTCGTCTCCGTAGTCGAAGAACAATTCTTCTCCTGCCTTTACTTTGCGAATGGCTTCGAATCTTGCGGTTTTCCAACGAACCGATACGACTAACTTTACGTTCGGTTTCGTGCTATGGTTCATAAACCGCGTATAATTGCTTTCCTTGCCTTCCCCGTAAATCCAGTGGTCCTTACAGATCCAGAGTAGATATTTCGATTCACAATATTTGGAAGAATTGGCGGTTCGATCCGTCAAAACTCTTCCCGTGTAGTATCCGATGGTATCACCTTTATTGACGTTCTCTTTCGGGAACAATCCCATTCCGATTCCGGGAATCGAAGACGACTTAATTTCAAAATCCTTTTCCTTAAAGATACGGGAACGCGAAGACTTCTTACGTAATTGCATTTTTGAGACTTAAACTCCTAAAAAGAAAAGGATACCTTATGAGTATCATTCCCAAGGGAGTATAAAATTTGCAACTGAATTCTGAAAGCCTCTTTCAAAACTCTTCTTCGACCGAATAAAAGTTTTGACTAGTAAAGGAACTCGGAGTGGATTCCATTCTTGGATCGGATCCTAATGAAGAACTTATCTTAGAATCCGAGGCTTTCTCCTATGGAAGCCCATTGATTCTATAGATTCAGCCGGTCCGTTACGCAGTTCCACGTACAATGAACGTTGTAAATGAGAGAGAATCCAATACATAGTAAAAAAACTCATTTTTCGTAAACAAAGCTCGAATGGAAAAGAAACACATTCATAAAATTTAAAGTAGAAATGATTCTTATCAAGACTTAAGTCATTGATCTTTTGTATTCCCTCTATAAGTCAGGAGAACCGAACGGGCGGAAGCATTCTTCCAAAATTGGAGATTGCAAACTTCACATCGTGTCTCTTTAAAACTTCTTGTCATTTGAACGGGAGGGCCGGAGCCTATTCTTATGGAAAAACCTTATAGAAAGAATGTCGGGATGGTAGTGTTCAATTCCCGAGGAGAGGTTTTGGTTGGTGAAAGACTCAATTTCCTGGGGTCCTGGCAATTCCCCCAGGGTGGTATCGACGAGGATGAGAATTCGGAATCGGCCGCGCTTCGTGAGTTACACGAAGAAGTAGGAATCGATTCGGGAGAGATCGTGTCCGAATATCCCGATTGGATCCCCTATGATTTTCCGGAGAATCTTCCTCTCAACCGTCATCTTCAGAAATACCGAGGTCAACTTCAAAAATGGTATCTCATTTTTTGGCACGGAGAAGCCGCGGATTGTAACTTGGACATTCACGAAAGGGAATTCGAATCCGTACGTTTTATTCCCTTGGAAAAAACTTTAGAAACGGTGGTTCCGTTTAAAAAGGATGTATATTATAAAATCGTAAAGGACTTCGGACCTAAAATCCGGTCTTATTTGGAGAAGGAAGGGACGAAATTATGATGGAAGAAAGATCTTTTTACGTTCCCCCAGGCGGACCACCCGGCCCGGTTCCTGGTCTTCAGCTTGTCTTTAACGCGGTGGGTGAAGCTTCTCTTCGAAAATTGGTTTCCGATTTTTACGATCAGATTCCGCAGAGCCCGATTGCTTTCATGTTTCCGGAGAACGTGGAAGAGAGTAAAACCAAGTCCGCCGATTTTTTGATCCAAGTGACCGGCGGTCCTCCTTATTATTCTCAAAACTACGGTCCTCCTCGTATGCGAGCGCGTCATCTTCCTTTCCCTATCGACGAAAAAGCGAGAAGGGTTTGGCTTTCTTGTTATCGTAAGGCATTGGACGTTTGGAATGCGGATTCTTCACAAAAGGAAATCCTGTGGAGTTTTCTGAAAGACTTTTCGGGATGGATGGTGAATTTGGAAAACAAAACGGAGGATTCGAATGGGATCCAAGAATAACGTAAGGGCGAAAATTTTAGTACGAGGAAAAGTGCAGGGAGTTGGCTTCCGCTATTACATTCTCCAACGTGCGCAAGAATGCAGACTGAGCGGCTTCACTCAAAATCTTCCCGGCGGAGAAGTGGAGACCGTTGTGGAAGGAGATAAGATTTTTATCGAAGATCTTTACAAAGCCATTCAGAGAGGCCCCAAAGGTTCCGAGGTGAAAGAAGCTTTGATTACTTGGGAAGATGCGAAAGGACACTTTAGAACTTTCGAAATCAAAAAGTAATTTCTATTTTTCCTTTCTCGCTGTTGCCGTATTGGAAATTCGTTCGACGCCTGTTTTTGAAAGCCCGTCCCCTTTAGCCTCGCTTACGGAAGGCTCCGTTTCCGATTCGATGAGCCATTCCGCACGAATTTTATCCAATTGTTTTTTCCGGTTTTCTTTATAAGCGATCTCGCGTGTGAGTTGTTCGAACTGAGTGATCGATTCCTCATGTTCTAAAGAGGATTCCAATAAACCGAAGGCTCCCAGGAAACTGAGAACTTTCGAGAACCAAGAAAGATTTTCTTTGTAACAGACGTATTTGAGTTTAGCAAGGGCTTCTCTAAAATCGCTTTTCCTGTGGAATGCGGCGAGTTCGTTCTTTTCCTTTTTTAAAAGAAAAAGAAAACTTTTCAAAAGTTCCTTTTTAAAGGAATACTTTTCGATCATCGATTGAATCAGATTTAGGATCGTGTCCTCTTTTTTCTGGCAGATACAAGTGACTCGTTTCCCTTTTTCGTACCAATCGCAAGAGATACAATCCGGGTCCCTTTTTAGATTGTCTACGATCGAATAGGAGAATTCCTTATCCTCGTCCAAATTGATGACTACAAACTGAGAGAGTGCGTCGTTTTTCATCGACATCATAGTCTTTAACATCTTGATCGATCTTAATTCTTCCGCGGAAGCCTTTAAGTTTTTTAAGTGATCGTGTTTACGGGATATGTAATTCGCGAGAATCAAAAAATCCTTAAACGTTTCCGGGATGAGGCCGCCTAAACTCTCGCCGATGATCTTCAATTCTTCCGAAACGAACTTTTCTTCCAAACTCGAAATCGAGCCCGAATAATTTACGTCGATTACGATTTCTTTTCTGTGTTCAGTGATCAGATCCCAAGCGGTTTTGTATTTTTCTTTCAGACGTTTTGAGAATTGGTTGAGATAATAACTTTTGAGAATGTCGAACGCTTTTCCTGAGAGTTCGTCCGTTACGTGAAACAGACCGGTTGTTTGTGTCACAGCGATATATTCGTTTTCGTGAATCGTTTCGAAAATGATCTGGATCGAATCTTTGACGACTTCTTCTTTAAGAAGTTCCTTAAACGTAAATGAAAAAATCCATTTTTTGATATCGAAAGAATCTCTTACAAAGGTGGAGGCCGTCCCCGATATCAAGTATTCGAAAATGGAAATCAATTCACTGATCTGAAACGGTTCGCATCCGAGAATGTAATTCTGGATCGCAAAAGAAGATTTACTAAGACTGTTGAGATAGATTTCTTTTAGGTTTTCACGATTGGACGGTTTGAATTGTTTCTCCGAAATCAAACAAATGCAGATCGTCAGCTGGCTAGTTTCCGGAAGAAATTTAAACTCTGGGAACGCAAATATCAGATTTAGATCCGAAAGTTTTTTGAGAGTGTTTACATAGATCGGTTTGGAACCTTCGTCCTTCCATACTTTCAAAATTTTCCCGGAGAAAAATCCTTCCAGCGTGGTATGGTTTCTGATTTGATAGAGGAGTTCGATCTCTTTAGGATTTAAAAAAATCGCCTCCTGATCGGTGGCTTCCGCTTCGTTCCGAAGATAGAGATAGGAAGGCATGAGGTTTTCATATTTCTCATGATCGTATAGGGTCTCTTTATCCAAACCTGCTACCTCACCGGGTGAATTTTGAATCGAAGTGAAAAGATTCTACACTACATATAAATCGAGAATAGCAAAAAAAAATACTTCGATGAATTTATGTTTCATCCATTTTTTTAATGCGACGTTTTTTTGGGCAAAACACATTTCAAAATTCTCAAAGGTCCAAAATTAGGAAATTTAGTCCGGGATTCTATAAGAGTTGCTTTGGCTTTTAAAAAGCGAATTCTTGGTTCTGTATACTGGAGGGGAATGCTTGAAAAAAAGAAGGTTGGGTAAATCAGGAATGGTGGTTTCCGAAATCTGTATGGGAACGATGACTTTCGGATCCAGTTGCGACGAAAAGGAAGCCTTTCGTATTTTGGATCGAGCATTCGACGCGGGAATCGATTTTTATGATACCGCGGAAATTTATCCGGTTCCGCCTGACGCGAGTTATGTGCATGAAACCGAGAAAATTTTCGGAAAGTGGCTTAGAACAAAATCGAGGGATTCGATTCTGATTGCAACCAAGGTCTGCGGTCCCGGACACGGCTGGTTTGTTCCTCCTGTGCGCGAGGGAAAAACGGCTTTGGACCGAAGGCATATTCGAACTGCGATTGAAGGAAGTCTCAAACGTCTCGGCACGGATTTTGTGGATCTTTATCAATCCCACTGGCCCGATCACGATTTCGGATACGAGGAAACTCTCGAAGTTCTTACGGAACTCGTTCAAGAAGGAAAGGTTCGATACATCGGCAACAGCAATGAAACCGCTTGGGGAATGATGAAAAGTCTTTCAGTCTCCGAAAAATTCGGTTTTTCACGTTATGAGTCCATTCAGAACAATTTTAGCATTCTCAATCGAAGATTTGAGGACGCGTTATCCGATATCTGTCGTAGAGAAGGTGTGAGTCTGCTTCCGTATTCTCCGCTCGCGGGAGGCGTTCTTTCGGGAAAATATAATTCCCCGAATCCTCCCGAGAACGCCAGATTCAGCCGTTATATCAATTCCGGCGAAAGACAAAGAAAGATGGCGCATCGATTCTTAAACGACGGGACCTTGGCTTCGACTGAAAAGTTGTTAAAGGTCGCCGAAGCGGCAGGAATGTCTTTGACGGTGCTTGCGATAGCTTGGTCGAAACAACACGACTTCGTTGCTTCTACGATCGTGGGGGCCAATACCGTGGAACAATTGGATGAGATTCTAAAAGCTCGAAACGTGATCCTAACCGATGAAATTCTCAAGAAGATCGACGAAGTTTCCAAAGAGATCCCTTATCCGATGGGATAAGCGGTCGTGGATTTTTTGATACTTTCCGATGTTCCGAATAAAATCAGGATTTCTTTCTCTTGGAAAACCGTTCCGGATTCAGGAAGAAAGATCTCGCCTTCTTGCTGATAGTTTTCATCCGATTCCGCTTTTCGAATCGCCACAAGGTTGAGTTCGTATTTTTCTCTCAGGCCTAAATCTTTCAGTTTTTTTCCGAAAAGGTGAGGGGAAATTTTCACTTCAAAAAGACTGTATTCATCGCTTAACAAAGTCGCCTTTTTTACACCTTGATAGCTGAGTTGTTCCGCCATCGAGGCCGCCGCCCTTTCTTCAGGATTGAAAAGATTTTCGATTCCTATCATCTGAAGTATTTTACGGTTGATTTCCGAATGATACCGTATATGCAGAGATTCTAATTTCATTTCTTTGAGATGATAAGCGGTCGTGATCAGAGATTCGAAGTTCTCCGCCAGTGCAACCACGATATCGTCCATGTCATCGAGATCCAATTCTTCCAAAGATTGTCTGTTGCTCGTATCTACACAAACCGCTAAAGCGCAGCGATCCTTGATCTCTTCGATTGCCTTTATGTCTTTGTCGATCGCGGTAACTTCATGGCCGTTATCGTTTAAGTAGATCACGAGCGATTTTCCGAATTCTCCCAAACCGATCACTGCGATTCTTTTCTTAAGAGTTTTGTTTTTTCTTTTTACGGCCATAACTATCCTGCCTCTATCCGACGATGATGGATTCTTCCGGAAATCTTAGCCCGGATTTTTTTTCCTTCGGAACCAGCGCGATGAGAATGGTCAACATCCCGACTCTTCCTCCAAACATCATCAGACAAAGGATCAATTTGCCGGGAGACGTCAGACTCGGAGTGATTCCTCTAGAAAGTCCCGCCGTTCCGAACGCGGAAACGACTTCATAACACAAATCTAAGAATTCGAATTTTTCAGTACACGTTAAAACGAAGATTCCGAAAAAGATCAAAAAGAGAGAGATCAAAATTCCCGCGGAGGCTCTCGAAACAGAACCGGATGAAATTCTCCTTCCGAAAATTTCCACTTCTTCTTTCCCGCGGATATGATTGAAAAGATGGAGACCGGAAACGGCAAGAGTGGTCGTTTTGATTCCGCCTCCGGTAGAATTGGGGGAAGCTCCTACCCACATCAGAAAAAGCGAAACAAAAACCATTGGCATTCCCATTTTAGAAATGCTTAATGTATTAAAGCCTGCGGTTCGGGTGCTGATCGAATAGAATAAGGAATGAAAGAGTTTATCAGTTTCGCTCAGACCCGCGAGTGTAATTTTATATTCTAAGATAAAATAGGAAAACCAGCCAAGTAGAATCAGCGTCGTCGAAACGGTAAGAATGAGTTTGGCTCCGAGTTCCATTCTTTGCCTTTGTTTACCCGTTTTAAATACCCATTGGATGAGATGGTTTACCGTCGGAAAGCCCAGGCCGCCTAACACGATTAAGATCATCACCACTGATAAGAATTTTCTTTGATCAAGCATCCAAGTCGTTTCAAATCCCTGAGGGAAAACCGAAAAACCTGCGTTACAAAACGAACTCACCGCGTGAAAAAGGGAATAAAAGATTCGGTCCTTCAGAGAGGATTGTAATACGTCGGGATACCAAAAAAAAATCAATATCGCTCCGAGCCCCTCGATAAAAAAGGTCTGAATTGCGACCTGCTTCAAAATAAAAGAAACCCTTCCCACCGTTTCCTGACTAAAAAGATCCTTGATAAGAAGTTTATTGGTAACGCTGACCTGACCCGCTAAAAAGATCGCGAAAAAAACGGTAAGAGTCATCAGTCCCAATCCGCCGATCTGAATCAAAATCATAAGAATGGTTTGTCCGCTCCCGGTGAGTTGAGTCGCGACGTTGATCGTACTCAAGCCCGTTACGCACACCGCACTGACAACGGTGAAAAAAACGTCGATCGACGGAATCGACGCCGTCTGCGCCCTGGGAAGAGAAAGGGCCAAGGTTCCCAGAAGAATCAAAATTCCGAAACTACCCGTGATCACAAGCGAAGGGCTGATTTGTCTGTAGTTGAGAAGATCGGTTTTGCGGATCAAACGGGAAAAATTACTGAACAACAGAAAGATCTGACTCAAAGAAAGAAAGGCCAAACTCGCGTCTTCACCGCTCAACGAATTGAAGGTAAGAAGGGTGTAGATTTCCTTACTGACGAGTTCCTGAAAAACGAGAAGAAGGATGACGATCACCTCCGTTTTGTGGGAAACGAGGTATTCTTTAAAACTTCCAAGAACCAAAAGAAAAGAAAGGGCTTCGTAGAGAACCAGTGAGATTACGATTCCGTTTACGAGCAAACGGATCCAGTGAGTCCATTCGTGAGGATAATAAAAGCCGTAAATAAGAATCAAAAGTCCGAGCGAAATTATACCGCAGAACGAATAATAAATTTTTAATATAGGTTGAACTGATTCGTGATAGTAGAGTGCGGCGATATGACGGGATTTTGATAAAACTTCGAAAATTTCCCGAAGCGGTTTCATTAGAAATTAAGATTGAAGAGTGTGATATCGATTTTGTATTCTCTTCCGGGAACGACGGAAGCCGAAGATCCTGAGATGGGAATCGGCGCCGAGTTTCCAAAGCCGAGAGAGTCCGGCGAAGTCGGTTCCACCGGAGGGGACGCCGGTTCGTTTTCTTTTTTTCCGGCCTCCAAATCTCGCATATCCTTCCATGCGTTTGCAAAAGCGAGGCTCGTACCAAACGTGAAGATAAAGACCGAACCTCCGAAAGTTTTTTGAAACTTACTGACTCCGTTGAACTTTGCCGCAGAAGCGATAGCGTAACCGATACCGAGGGTGATCGGAAGAGTCATAAAAAAAATGATCGAAAACCTTCTCGCTGTGGTTTCGGAATATTTTTCCTCTTCGATGATTTGGTTTTGTCTTTTTTTTCTTTCGGACTGTTGCGCTTGTCTCTGAAGAATCGCCTCAACGTTGATCTGACCGGTGAGGGGGTTGATGAGATTTTCCTGTCCGCGTTCCACGTTCGGATTTGTGGTTCTTCTTAAACCGCCGGTGCCCGTCGTAGAGAAAGGAAGTTCGAACGGAACCTGTGCATTTTTCGGAGAAACAAGAACCGGTTTCTTAATCGTGGGCGGAACCGTATATTCTTGATAACCTTCTCGGTTTGGAGAATCTTTATAATTTCGAAGATTGAAGTCGTACGGATCCGCAAAGTCGCTTTGGCTCTGAGCATACAATCCGCTCAGGTTAACGACGGAAAGAATCAGAAGAATGGCCGTTATCTTACGGATTTCCTGGAATCTGGGCATGGCCTTTCCTCTACAATCTGCTGAACCCAGGTCTAGGCAAGAATTTTTAGGGTCGATTTAAGAGACGGATTTCCGGCCGCTCAAGATTTCCGAAGAATAAAGAAAAGAATTCAATCTCACCGATTCCAAGATCGATGCGCTCAAACCTATTTTTTCAGCCTTTCGATATTCTTCTTGGATCGTGGTACCGAAAATTCCGGGATCGTCCGTAGAGATCGTAAATTTCAAATCGTGTTTTGCAAATCTTAGAATCGGATGGGTGAGCGGATCGAGAACCATCCCGATGTATTCGTTCGAACTCGGACAGGATTCGATGACCGCGTTTGTTTTTTTGATTTGGTCCATGCAGAAATTCTGAAAACCGAAACACTCTTGGAGAAAAGAAGGGCTCATCTCAAGTTCGACCGTTTCTTTATGTTTGAGCGAGTCGATTTCGTTTCCGATTCTTTCCCTCGAAGGCATTTCAAAATAAGAATCCAATTCCTCCTTTCGATCATAATAGAGTTGCATTTGATCCAGGCGTTCCGATTTGGATTCGAGAACTTTTCCTTTTAGGCTGAAAGGATCGAGTCCGAGGGCGATCGCGTGTCCGAGTCGGTGCGCCCCCCAATCCGCAGTTTCCAAAACCCAACGGGAAGCAGAAAGGATGGACTTGTCCTGAAAACTTTCGCCTACGTGATAGAGGATCGAAAGCGCCGTATCTTTTTGCACGACGTTATCCTTGTTTACCTCTTCTAAGAATTTGCGTTTGTCCTTGGGAGGAAAACCTTCTTCAATATAACAAAAATCTAAACCGACTAGATAATCCCTGATGAGCGAATTTTTCTCCATCAAACGTTTGAGAAGCGCGTATTCCTGAAAGACGTCTCCGTCTCTGTGTAAAGAAACTACAAGTTTACCCTTTGCAAGACCGCCGGTTTTTTCCTCGCCTTCCGCTAAACCTTCGCAGGCGGCGATCGTCTTTTCGTAGATTCCTTCCTCTGTATCTTTGGGAGAATACATGATTCTATATTCTCCGAAGGTAACACCTTGAGAGAACTGATCTTCGACGATCCGAGAGGCGACTAACGCGATTTCTTCAGGATTGAACTTCGATAAAGCGATGATAAGATTGAATTTTGCCTGAAATTCGGGAAAAGGTCCGTGATGACTGAATTGGTAGAGTTTACGGAAAGAATCCGGATTCTTATAATCCTCAAAAAAAGTTTCCGTGGAAATATTTTTACCGTAATACTGCTGATAGGAATGTGTAAAAATTTCCCAACGAGGGGAAGGGTTTGATTTCCCCATCTCAAAGAGAAATTCGGAAGTGATGGAACCGTAGAGATGATTGTGAAGATCTGCGTATTGTTTCATAGGATTTCGGTTTTTAGTTCGTGTTGGGTTTATATGGAACTTGTTCCATTGAGTCCAGGATTCTTTGAATCCGTAAGGTGGTCCGTTTACGTACTTCAAAAAAAGACGAGCGAGTGTGAAAGAAATTTTTACGAAAAAAAGTAGTTTTCTGGAATCTACCTATAAACCTGGAAGAACCTTGAAAACTCTACGTCATTTACTACATACTTTTTATAGAAACATACGACCCAGTCTTTTGAATACGATGATTCTCAAATTGGCGGTTCCGGTAGTTTTTGGGATGCTCAGTCAAACCGTGGTTTGGGTGACCGATACGATGATGGTCGGAAGGCTCGGAAAAAATTCGATCGCGGCTATTGGGATCGGAGGAATTGCGCACTTCACCGTTCTCGCTTTTTTGATGGGATTTTCGATGGGGATTCAGGTCATCGTTTCGAGAAGATTCGGTGAAAAGAACGATTCGGAAATCGGAAAGGTGGGATTGACTACGTTATACCTCGCTTTGTTTTTTGGAGGACTTCTTTCGATTGGGGGAGCGAACGCGAGCGGATGGCTGATGGAACTTCTCAACAAGGACGAAATCGTAAAAGGTCTTTCCACTGATTATCTTTACTTTCGGTTTTTAGGGACGATTTTTTTCTTTTTACTTTTTACGACTCGCGCTTTTACGGACGGACTCGGGATTACGACGGCGGGACTCGCATCCATGATCATAACATGTTTTGCGAATATATTCTTAAACTGGGTTTTGATCTACGGTCATTTCGGTTTTGAAGCGATGGGAGTCAAAGGTGCGGCGATCGCGTCTTCGCTTGCGGGAGGAGCTGGTCTTCTTGCGTTTCCGTATTATTTTTATAAAAAAGATCTTGGAAAGTATTTCAAAGGAATTTCTTGGAAATTCAGCTTTTCTCATTTGGGAGAAATTCTAAAGGCGAGTACCGCGCCCGCGTTAGCCGAATTACTGAATAATATTTCCTTTATGATCTTCATCGAGTTTGCTACGATCGTAGGAACAGCCGCAGTCGCTGTGACCAATATGTTGTTCAGTACTTTGAGTTTATCTTTTTTACCCGGTTATGCATTTGGAGTCGCAGCGACTACGATCTTAGGACAGTCCTTGGGAGCGGGAAAGGCGAAACTCGCGTATCACGGGGCGTTTCGCTCCGCATTCTTTTCCGCTTGTGGAATGGGAACGATGGGTTTGATTTTTATCCTTTTCGGGAAGGAAATGTTGTCCGTATATACGAACGATCCGGAGTTGATCCAAGAAGCCTACGGACCGCTGGTGATCTTAGGAATCATACAAGTCGCGGACGCGTATCACATGGTGATCGGTTCGGCGTTAAGAGGGGCGGGTTTGCAAGGATTTGTATTCAAGGCTTATACATTGGCTTCTTATTTTGTTTTTTTACCCGTTGCGTATTTTCTTGGAATTTATCTGAAACTTGGGTCCGTCGGGTTGTGGTCCGGGATTGTGGCTTGGGTGTTTGTGTTGGCTCTGGTTTTTCTGATACGTTTTCGAAGAAGGGATTGGGCTCACAATCAGGTTTAAAATCGTTCGGAAAGGCTCTGAGACTCGATCCAAGGCCGAGAAGTGAAGCTTAATCTTTCTTGCCAGATCCGGTTTTTCGGTTTTCCTGGTCTGAAGATGAAAAAAGCGCTCATAACCGGGATCACCGGACAGGACGGATCCTATCTAACTGAATTTCTCCTCGGAAAAGGATATCAAGTGCATGGAATCGTACGAAGAGCCAGCATGTTCAACCGGGGAAGAATCGAGCATCTTCGCGGGAACTCCAACCTGGTCCTGCATTACGGAGACCTAACGGATTCGAGTAACCTGAATCGAATCTTAGAAAAAGTATCTCCTGACGAAATTTATAATCTTGCCGCACAATCCCATGTGGGGGTTTCCTTTGAAGTTCCGGAATACACGGCAGAAGCGGACGCAGTGGGAACTCTGAGAATTTTGGACGCGATCAAACAGATCGGAGTCAAGAGTCGTTTTTATCAAGCTTCCACGTCCGAACTTTATGGAAAGGTACAGGCGATTCCGCAGACGGAAAGCACTCCCTTCTATCCAAGATCTCCGTATGCAGTTGCAAAACTCTACGCATATTGGGCCGTTGTGAATTACAGAGAAGCATTTGGGATTCACGCATCGAATGGAATTTTATTCAATCACGAATCTCCGAGAAGGGGAGAAGGATTTGTGACAAGAAAGATCACGATCGGTGTTGCCAATCTTCTCGCGAAAAAAGGCGGACCGATTCACCTCGGAAACATGGACGCAAAGAGGGATTGGGGATATGCACCGGATTACGTCGAGATGATGTGGATGATGTTGCAACAACCCGATCCGGATGACTACGTGGTCGCGACAAACGAAACTCATACGGTGAGGGAATTCGTGGAAAAATCTTTCGGATTTGCGGGAGTGCAGGTTCGTTGGGAAGGAAAGGGGGACACGGAGAAAGGATTTGACGCAAAGAGTGGACAACTCTTGGTCGAAGTAAACCCGAAATTCTATCGCCCGACCGAAGTAGATATTCTCATCGGAGATCCCGCGAAGGCAAAGAAAAAATTGGGATGGGAACCGAAGGTGAAATTCGAAGAACTAGTAAAGATCATGACCAAAGCGGATTGCGAACTGGTCGGAATCAAACTCTAATCTATTTTATCATATTTTTGGGGGATTCGCTCGCGGGCCGATTTCAAAAAAAGCTCGCGACCAAAGTTGCGCCCCATAGGAAGCAACTTTGAGTTTCCTTTTCGCTCCAATCTCTCGCGAGGAATTCGATCCATTCCAATTTTATAATGTATTGAATTCTTTTTCCATTCTAAATAAAAATCCAAAATTGTGCTCTGTCTTGCCGTTTTAGGCGCTCGAGATTCCGCTACAATCGCTATCGCGGGGAGCGGTAGAAGAGAGATAACAATGCCGGGGTTTGAAAGAGATGTTACGTTCAGAGAATTCAACGTTTGTTTTGGTTCTAATCCAAAGGTAAAAGAGAATTCAATTTTAGATTCTTAAAGAAAAAAATATTGGATTGAAGAATTTTCACCTTTGGAATGTTCGATGTTCTATCGCAAAAAAAAACGCGCCCTTCAAAAAGGGAACATACGATTTGAATGCGTAAATTCGACTGCGAAAACTATGATAGGATGAAACTTTTCCGTTCAGAGGAAAGATAGTCGGAAGAACGCGAACTCTTACGGAAAAAGTTCCTGCCAAAATCGGGTCATAACCATGCCCGCAAATTGTTCGAATCTTTAGAAAAACTGTCGGACCTACGACAATTCTACCGTGAAGCGGCGCGCCCCGCCCAAAATTTTGGGTGGAGGGGCGGGTGGTGGAAAATGTTTGCGCGCGCGTTTAAATTGCAAAAACGCACGCAAAACGCAACTGAAATAATTTCGACTTAACCCCATCCTGAATTTATGTCGATTTGATCTATTTCTTCAACGGTTGCGGCGGACTGGATTGCAGATTTCAAATCAGAACCTTTTTGAAGTAGGAAGGTCTTACGAATTGCGCCATCACTCAAAACCTGCTTTATCTGTTGCGCTGAGTGAACAATATATTCTTTCACATTGTTCGAATCGGTGCATTTATAAGGAACAGAGGAATTCAATGAAACCGATCCGACTAAATTCAACTGATCGTCTCTATCTGAACCATAGAAATGAGGAGAGCCAAGTGCAGAAGATGAGAATCCTGAAACGATTTTCGTTTCACAAATCGAATTCACTAGATTGCAAATTGAATCTTTCTTTTTCTCAAGATCAATAGTCCATCCAGATTGCGTATGAAGTTGATGAGGAAGAAATTCTCCATTTGCATCTTTTAAAGGTTCATCTTCGGTTTCAACGTCAAAATTTAATTCTTCATTCCAGTTTTGTAGAACTCGTTCCGTTCTGGAAAACTTATTATAAACGGTTTTCGATTCGAATTTTTTTGCAATCCCGCTTTCTATCTCCGCTTTGAAAACT
>NZ_JAFFPU010000073.1 GCF_016919175.1 Leptospira ainlahdjerensis
TATGGTTCAGATAGAGACGATCAGTTGAATTTAGTCGGATCGGTTTCATTGAATTCCTCTGTTCCTTATAAATGCACTAATTCGAACAATGTAAAAGAATATGTTGTTCACTCAGCGCAACAGATTAAACAGGTTTTGAGTGACGGCGCAATTCGTAAGACTTTCCTGCTTCAAAAAGTTTCTGATTTGAAATCCGCAATCCAGTCCGCCGCGACCGTTGAGGAAATCGATCAAATCGACATAAATTCGGGATGGGGGTAAGTTGAAATTATTTCAGTTGCGTTTTACGTGCGTTTTTGCAATTTTAAACGCGCGCGCAAACAGAATCGACGTTCCATAAAAAACCTTCTCAGAAAAAGTTTCCAAAACTCTCTCAAAGAGAAATTCGATTTATGAATTTCAAAACGTTTTAACCGTGATCCGAAAATTTGACAAAGAAGAATTTCATTCGATCTGCGACCGTCTTTTCAGAATCGATTCGGATCTACATTCCATTTTTTTAAAATACGGATATCCCCCCTTTTGGAGCCGAAGACCGAATTTTGAAACTCTGATTCACATCATTATAGAACAGCAGGTTTCTCTCGCTTCCGCCAAAGCCGCCCTGGACAAACTCAAAAAAAGAATAGGGAAAGTGACGGCAAAAAAAATTCTTACGTTAAGCGACTCCGAGTTCAAAGAATGTTATTTCAGCAGACAAAAAACGGTATATGCAAGAGAACTCGCGCAAGCGGTCGTATCAAAAAAGATCATCCTTTCAGAACTAAAGGATCTTCCGGACGAACGGATTCGAGTCCGCCTAACGGCTGTAAAAGGAATCGGAAACTGGACCGTGGACGTTTTTCTTTTGATGTCTCTCCACCGGTCGAATATTTTTCCGATCGGAGATCTGGCGCTCATTCAATCCCTAAAAAAAGTGAAACGACTTCCCGCTCAAACTTCGCGGGAGAAAATATTAAAACTCGGAAAAAAATGGGAACCCTATCGTTCGATCGCAACGATGCTCTTCTGGCATTCTTATCTTGAGGAAAAAAAACGAGGATAAAAAAACAATCCGCCTTTACCGATTTTGGAGTAGACTCACTTTTTAATTCTAAGGATCAAAAAATGACTTTGGATCTCCTGACTTTCAAAAGAAAAACCGAGACGATCCTCCATCTGTTTAAGAATCGTAAAAAGTTTTCCGCCGTTTAAAAGTGCGACCACTTCGATCACCATTCTTCCTTGAGAATCGTGTCCTCTTTCGTTTAAGGAATTCACACCTCGAACGTTTCGGATCCAATGTGCGAGTTCACTTTTGGAATATTCGTCATAGCTTAGATTTTCGAAAGTCAGACGGATCGTGTTCCCACGTTTCCATTTTTCTGCGAGTTGTCTCAGGAGAGAAGGTTTCATCTCCGATAAAAGTTGATCGAGAGCTTTTTCGGAACCATATCGAAGATGAATCGCGGGTTTTCCGCCCTGTAAATTTCCGGAAACCAAAATTTTACCGGAGGCGGTTTCCAGAAGTTTAAAGTCCAGATAGGCGAAAATGCTACGAAGTTCGGTCCCTTGAGCCAGAAGATCGCCTTCCTTAGAAACAAAGTCCGCGAACCAGATCAATTCGACTCCGTTCTTTCGGGCGAACTCGAGAAAGGGATTTGTTTCCGTTTCCTTCGGGTCCTTGAGATGAATATTCCATTTTTTGAATTCTTCGGGCGAAACGGAGACAAAATCAAAGGCGGGATATCGGGAGATCAATTTTGTTTCTAAGAGGGTTTTGAATTTGGATTCTTTTTCGTTTCCGAATTTTTCGGAAGCGAGCAAAAGGATTCTCGGCTTTCCTAAAAGTTTATACTGTTCCTCGATCGATTCTCCCAAACGCGTTTCGTCCACGATACCGCTCGCTTTCACAAATATTCTATTTTTAGAATGTTCTTTTTTGAGAATTCTGAATCTCCGAACAAGACCGACCTCCGAAGATTCGATCATATTCCCCAAAAACACGGAATCCAAAAGATAAGAATGGGAAACAACTTCAGTTCCCAAAACCTGACGGATCATCTCCAGCTTTGCATTCCTTTCCGCATCCTGAAGATCGTTTCCTTCGACTTCGACTTCCACAAAACCCGGCTCAAAGTCCCTTTTTTGAAAAGAACAAGTCAAAAGAAGAATTGAAATGAAAAAAGACAAAATAAAAAAAATGCGGAGGTGATGTTGTTTCATTTTATTTTCCCGAGGGAGATTAGAAAATTCTCCAGAGCTTTTGTACCGGATTCGGTAAAACCTTCCGTTTTTAAAAGAATTTCTTGTTTTTGGTCCAGGAGAATCACGGTCGGCAAGCCTGAAATTTTAACCTGAGAATAACTCGAAGAAAGGGGATCGATCAAAATTTCCGTTTCGTTTTCTAACTTTAGAATTTTGGAATATTCATTCCCGGTTTGGAAGTCGTCGCCCACAAAGACGATCCAAAAACGAACCCTAAATTCTCCCCTGGAAGAAATGTTGGCTTTTTTGGTAAGATTCAAAAGAATCGGGACCTGTTCCTTGCAAGGCTTGCAGGAAGAGCCCGTAAAGTTAAGAATCAAAATATCCCTTTTTGAAAACTCCCGGAGAGAATCGAAAAGAACGATTCTTTCTTTTTTTAGATTGTAGAATGCAAAGTTAGAAATGGGCTCCGAGGACGCGGTTCCGAACGAAGCCAGAAAAAGAATCAGAAAGGAAATTATTTTTTTCGAAATCAAAAAACCGGGATCCTTCATTGGATTTGATTTCTCCTCTTCCAAAATGAGTTTTGAAAGAGGATTGTAAATCGCAAATTGAAAAAATGAAATAATTGTTTACAATACGAATTTTCGGAATGGGATATTCCCAATAGGACGATCACACGATGCGTATTTGGTTTCCTCTATTATTTTTAACTTTGTGGATTCCATTCTCGATCTTTGCGCAGACAAAACATTCGAAGATATACGTTCATAAATTGACCGTCGAGGGAAGTCTCGGTTCCGGTTTGGAGAACCGTTTTCGAAACGGGATCATCAATTCAGTTCTTCACAACTTTGAAGGAAAATATACGATCGTAGACGACGAATCCATGGTCATTCTTTATAAACAAGTCGAAGCCTTGCAAAAAATGGATTGTTCCGATGAGATTTGTATGAAACAAATCGCCGACGCGATCGATGCCGACGAAGTAATTTCCGGGACGATCGCGTCCAAAAACGGCCTTATTTATGTTTCTCTTCGAAATCAAACGAGGGATTCGAAGACTCTCTCCTATTCCATCAAATCCACGTTCCAGATGGAGTTCCCCGAATTTCTGATGGATTATTATGCAGGAGAATCCGGAAGAAAACTCTTGGATCCGAAATACAATCTCGATTTTAATCACGCCCCCGTTTCCACGAGCGGAAACATGAGTGTTGCATTCTTAAAGATCAAACCGGTTCCCGGAACCAATCTCAATTCTATGGAATTCAAAACCTCCGATAAAATTTTAGAAGGAGTTTTGGAAGAAGTAAGAGAAGAATTGGATCAAGCCGCCAAACTCACGCTTTCCAGAGATTATTCGGAATCGAACGAAATTTATAGAAAGATCTTAAACGCCTTCGGGGATCGTCTTTCGGAAGAATCCCGAAAGAAGCTGGAAACATTTATAAAACAGATTCAGACGAGTATTACAAACAATTATAGTTTGGAATATAAGGAAAAGATAAACGACTTGGATCGCGAGCTTTTCGAAACAAAAAAACAGACTCCCGAAGATCTGCAAAAACGTCTGATCGCTTATGCTTCGTTAGCCGAGGAATATTCCGCAAAAGTTCCGGAAAAACACAAACAGATTCAAATTCAGCAGAGTATTCAAGAAAGAAAGGATCAAGTAGAGTCCGCCTCTTTCTCTTTCAAAGAGAAAGAGGCGGACCAAGCCTACTCCATTTTCGATTTTTCCCTCGCCTCAAAACTGTACGGAAATCTTCTCAAGGATCTTGGTCAAAAATCCGGATCCCATTACAAAACTCTAAAGGAGATAATACAAAAAAAATCGGAAACGGCCGAAAAAACCGGGCGTTCCCACTTAACAAATCGGCTTGATACTCTCTTTTTGAGAATAGAAAAAGAATTTACTGCCGAAGCGTTGTCTTCCAGCGAAGAAGAAAAAGAAGAACATCAAAAAGCGATTCACGAGGCTTTTCGGGACGGAATCGTAACCTTGGCTAAATCCGAATTCGCCAGTTTTTCTCAAATTGAAAGAATCAAAAAAGAAATCAAAAGGGTGAACCTAAAACTTCACGAACCGATTTCTCTTCAGGAACAATTGGATTCTCTTTTGCACGAAGGTTTGGAAACGCAAAACCCGACTCAGATCATCAACAGCCATCAACTCGGCGCGGACTGGGAATCTAAAACCGGTATCTTCTGGGGTTCGGCAAAGTCCAAGTTAAGAGAAATTTTAGAGATGGCCGTTAAACTTCCGAATCCGAACGGAGAATTCAAAAAGCTCTTCGACATCCACTACCAGGAAAGTCGGACGGAGCCTTCCAAATCTGTAGATTCAAAATTCCATTCTTCGAATATTCTAAATTTAGAATCTACTAAAAAGAAAATAAAAAAACAGACACCCCAGAGAGAAAATCATTGGGAATCAACGACGGGAAGTTATAACTGGTATCAAGCGAGTCAAATTTGTAGTTCAAGAGATCTTCGCCTGCCTACCATTGAAGAACTCGAAGATTCCTATGAAAGCGGAGAAACAGAATCTTGGACGGCGAAAGACGAGGGTAAACGGTATTGGTCGTCTTCGATCTCAATGGGAGAAAACGGCGCCTACAATCTGGACGTTTTCAAAGGTGAAATTCGCTGGGATCACCTCAGCAATTACGCAGGGGTTCGATGTCTAAAATAGTTTTTTGTTTTGGAAATAGCGATAACCGAAGAATTCCATTCTTTCGATCCTGGTTCTTTCGGCTTTTAAGGAAAAGTCTGAATACATTAACTCGGGAACCAATCTCGATAATCTAAAACGGAAAAAAGAGAGGCGGGTTCGGTTTGAAGTCTTCGAAAAACACGATTGTCACGTAGATCGAGATGGAGGATATAGCTGTAATACCTATGAAACGTGGGAGCTCCCGCGTTCACCGTTTCCACGATAGAATCCCCGACTCCCAACTCTTCCAACCAGAGCAAATAATTAAAAAGATAACAACGGGAAACTCCGTGGGTCTGGGCAAGCAACCCTAAAAAAGTCCAACTCCCGATGCTCAGACGGATGTTGACTCGTTTCATTTTCTCTTCTCCACGATTGGGCTGATACAATGTTTTTCCCGCCTTTTTCCCAAGACGTCTTGTCGCAGTAAGATATTTTCCATAGGTTCTCAGCAACTGAGGAATTCTCTTCGGTAATATTCTTGCGTCCTGAACCCCTAAGCGAACCAAAGTGCTTTCCGGAATCAAAAGAGTTACAGTCTCCATTCGACTTTCTAAAAGGCTTGAGGAGATTTCTTCGTCGGCATGAAACGTTAAGTATCCCATATCCATTGCAGTTCCGGGCCGCTTCTGATCGGAGGCAATTTCCAGAAAAAAATATTTTTTTTTCAAGCCGCTCCCACGGTTTCTCTTTGCCTCTTCCACTTTTGGCTGCCAAAAGGCTGATTTAAGAATTTTCGGCTCTACCCTTTATCTCAGAACGAATCCCTTCTTTTTGATGAAAACACAAATCGATCCAAAAGAAATACTGAAGAATTTTGAATTCTTTTTCGAACTGAAGATTTCTTTTCAAGAGAACGATTCTCCTCCAGCGGCATTTTCAGGTAACCCCTGGATCGGGTTTTTCTCGCTTGTGTAGCGGTTTCGGTTTGAAGTCTTCGAAAACGCGGCTTCCCCTTAGATCGAGATGGAGGAAAGGATAACTGTAATACCGATAAACAGTCTTATTCTTTATCTAGAATTTACAATGCTTCTGGAATGGGAAACGAACTCTCCCTGCGTGAGCGGGCCGAAGGGCGCTCCTGCGTCCTCGAAGAGGACGAGCGGGAATCCGCGAGCCCGTAGGCACGCGACTCGAAGCGCTCCGAAATAAATACATTCTCATTCTTGAATGTATCGCGAGAGGCACGCCCGACTGTTTGATCGATTTCTTTTTCGCAAACTTCTAAACCACCGGACGAAAATGTCGACATCCTATCATCTTATGACGATCGAGAAATCACCGCCTCCTTCGAATTTTGCTTCGGACGAACAATTCATTTCCGTCTTTTCTTTCCTCTCCGAACGCCGCCAATTACCCGGCGGTCTCATCTGCGTTCTTGAAAAAAATCGTAACCCGCGCGCGGCCGTCATGCGGCCGGGCGCACAACCCTCTAAAATCTTCATCATTACCTTCACTTTGATTCTCCATGAACTTCGATTTCCCTTTTTTGCTTTCTCAAAGTTGAAACTCCATTTCGTTTTCAGAGTTCGTCGACAAGTATCCCCCTTCAACACGAGGGAAATTAATTCTTAACAATCTTAGAGAAGAATCAAGAACGTTCTCCAAACAATACAAACTTTACATTCCAATCGTTCTACAAACAAGAATGAATCGGATAAAATAACCGTTTGACAGAGAACTTTTCCGGTTTGAAATGGAATCGGAGCCTGGATTTGGAGTCAAAAGAACCTTCTAAAAAATCGTCCGGTTGGCTGCTTTATATCGCGGCCGGAATCCTTTTATTTTCAGCACTTATCTTTCTGATCAGTAAATTCAATCGAACCGGCTTGGAAGAAAAGATCGCCGCCGGGAAACCGATTTACTTTCTCTTTCATGCCGTAGGCGATTCGGAAGAATACGAATTCGGACTTTTAGCGACCTTGTTCCCTTCGAACAATCGTTGCGCGCTCTACTTCATTCACCCGATCACTTCTTTCGACGATCCAGATGATTCTCTCGATCTCCTGAAATCGGGAGCCAAGTCCTCGGTGAAAAGCGCAGTCACCGATTTGATCGGAACCAAACCTCACTATACGATCAGCCTTTCCGCTTCGAATTGGATTCGAATCGTGGATCTCCTCGGGGGTTTGAGCATCTACATGGACAATAAGACCGTCCGGAATTCTCCCGAATACAATCGCCAGGACGGGGTTTATACCATGTCCGGTCAGGACGTCTACGACTACGCAGTCACGATGGACAAAAAAGAAAATCTCGATTATCTGGATCGTATCAGCAGAGAAGAAAGTGTAGTCCTCACTCTCTACGAAACTCTCACCGAAAGAAAGGAATTCCTCACAACTCCTCTTCTAATCTTCGCGCACAGTTTAATTGAAACCGATCTCTCCAAAGAGGACTTTATCAGCCTCGTTAAGTTTGTGAATTCCAGAAGAATTCAATTCGGAATCTCCGAACTTCCGGGTGAACCTCAGAACGACCCTAAAACAAAAAAGACCTATCTCAAAACCGATATCACTAGAGCCAGGGTCGCCTTTCGGAAATTTTCAAAGGACATGAACTCCGACGTTTTTGCAGATGCTGAATTCGGAAGAACCGAAGTTTTGAACGGAACCGAAGTCGCTGGTCTTGCAAAGGACGTGCGTAGCATTCTTTCCGATAAAAGAATCAAGGTTTTAGCCGCCGACAACGCGTGGAAAAAAGGGTTTCCTAAGACCGTTGTGATAGACCGCTCGGGCAACACGGCGATCATGGATAGAATCTCTACCGTTTTAGAAAAAGCGGAAGTGCACCACGTATTGAGAAAGGATCAGGGTCTGGACGCAACCGTCGTCGTCGGCTCAGATTACGAACCGAGAAAATAATTTTCATGAATTCTGCCCCAAAACAAACACCCACAACCAAAGAAATTCTTCAGATCATCCACGACATCATGGTGGATAAAAAATGCGAAGAAATCAGCATTCTCAACTTAGAAACCGTAAACAGTTATCTCAGTTATTTCGTGATCTGCACCGTGAACTCCGCTGTTCAAGCAAACGCGGTCGCAAGAGAAGTCAGAAAAACATTAAAAGAATTTAAACTTGCTCACAAAGAAGCCGACAAAACCGGAACATCGGCGACTTCCGGCTGGACTCTTCTTGACTTTGGAGAAATCATCATTCATATCATGACCCCCGAAAAAAGGGAATACTACAATCTGGACAGACTCTGGCGCGACGCCAAGAGAATGGAACTCTAAAGGAGATTTCGTTCCCTTCGGATCGGCCGTTCGAAAATGATTTTTAACTCCGCCGTTTTTATCTATTTTTTTCTCATCGTCTTAGCGGTTTGTTATTTTTTTGCCGCTTATAAAACTTCGAGAAGAATTCAGAATATCTTTCTTCTCATCGCATCCTACACTTTTTACGGCTGGTGGGACTGGATTTTTCTTGTTCTTATCATTTCCACTTCTGTTTCCAACTTTTACATCGCACTTCTTATCGAACAAAAAGAATCGCCCAAGATTCGGGGATGGCTTTTGTTTTTAGCGGTGATCATCGACATGGGGATGCTCGGCTTCTTCAAATATTACAATTTCTTTATAGAAAATCTGGGAATAGCGGTCAAAACCTCGGCGGGGCTTTTCGGAGTCGAAGATCCGACTCTTTTCCAAGATGCGACCTTCCTTCAGATCATTCTTCCGGTCGGAATCAGTTTTTTTACCTTTCAGACTCTTTCCTATGTGATCGACGTCTACTTTCGCAAACTAAAAGCAGATACGAATCTCATCGACTTCTCACTTTTCGTTTGTTTTTTTCCTCAGTTGGTTGCCGGACCGATCGAAAGAGCCGGAGACCTTCTGCCCCAAATCAAGGAAGATAGAAAGATCAATCTGGATCTTTTTTACAAAGGTTGCCTTTTGCTTCTTGTAGGTTATTACATGAAAACCTATGTCGCTGACAATCTCGCCGAACTCGTAAATCTCGTTTTCTTAGACAATCCTTTGATCTACAAGGCCAATCCGGACTTAGCGGGAGGTCATTCCGCGATTCACACGGTCCTTGCGTTTATAGCGTTCTTCTTTCAAATCTATTGCGACTTCGCGGGATATTCTTATATAGCCAGGGGTTCGGCATTCTTACTCGGATTCAACCTCAGTGAAAACTTCATCACTCCCGAATTTAGCGTAAATTTCAGAGAACTTTTTCGGAGATGGCACGTTACCCTCAACCGCTGGTTTACCGATTACGTCTACATTCCGTTAGGCGGGAGTAAGGTAAGTAAACTCTATAATTTTAGAAACCTCTTTATCATCTTCGGACTTTCCGGGATTTGGCACGGGGCGAGTTGGAACTTCGCCTTCTGGGGTTTGTGCTGCGGGCTTTATATCGTCCTTTATATGATCTTCCGAGAACCGTTTGATCGCCTCAAACTTTTTGCAAAGTCCAAGTTTCCTTTCTTAAACCACGCGTTCTTTACAAAGGGATTTTTCTTTTGGTCCTGCTTTTTCACGACGTTTATGTTTGCGATGACTTCGATCTTTTTTAGAAGTTACGACGGAAATCACGCGAGAATTCTTTTTTTGGGAATTTTCGAAAACTTCTTCACACTCAGAGGGCCGAACGACCAGATCAGCATTTTCAATTATTTCACCGAGATCGTAAAAGTTATCGGTCCGCTTCTCGTTTGGGATTACTTTCATTTTAAGAATAATTCAGCATTCTTTATATTCGAAAAACCTGCCGTCATTCGAATTCTTACCTACGTCTTTTTCTTTTATTGTATAGTTCTGAAAGGTGTGTTCGGCAAAAATGTCATTTACTTCGCTTTTTAAGAATAAAGTCGTTTTGACCGTTCTCACGATCGTGATCGGAGTCGAACTCCTCGCACGATTTACTGAAATCTATTTTTACGAACATACGGAAGTGTTTCTCGTAAACAACGTTCGAAAAAAAATGGAATCCGGAACCTTGAATTTCAAAGGCCTAATTTTCGGCGATTCCAGAAGTATGTCCTTAGTTCCAGCAAAGGAATCAAACGTTTACAATTTCAGCCTTCCCGCGATGGGAGCAAGATACTATCCGCATTACCTAGCAAAGTATTTGAATGCAGGAAATAAAAAACCGGATTTTATCCTATTCGCGTCCAGTCCGGGCCTGATCGCGGGTGGATACGGAAATCCGATCGTTGACCCTGCGCTTATCAAATATGTTAAACCGAACATGAGACTCCCCGAATATCTCGAAACTCGTTTTGTTTCAGGTTTAACATATAAGAATTTCGTAATGGAAAGCGGAAAAGAAAGTATGCAAAAAACGGTTTCCGAGATCAATTGGAAATTCTTTTCGCACAGAATTCTTCACTTATTTTCGATCGGAGAAATGTTCGACCAATACAAGGGTCCGGAATTACTCTACGTTCTTTCCTCTTCGATCCCGAACGTATTTTCCACCTATCGATACAGAAAAGCTCTTCTCAACGTTTTCTCATATGAGAACTACAAACCCGCGGAAGCAACGATGAAACTCGACTGCGCTTGTGAAGAACTTTATACCCCGCAGTGTATGGCTCCGGAAAGTAACGTCAGGGACAATCGGTGGATCGCGAATAAGATCTCCTTTCAAAACGGGGGTTTAAATATTTCTGACCGGATCAAACCGCAACACGCGCTTCTCTATAAGATGAGTCAGGATAAGCTCAAGGAAGAAATCCTGGCTCCTTACAGAGAAGAACCTCATTTTGATTTTTCAGCTTTTGAAGACTTTCTGCGTTATACGCAATCCCAAAACATTCAGGTTTTTTATATAGTCATGCCGTTTCCGGATTATATCGAAGCAACGGGTTATTTTCCAAAATTTTGGAAAGCCTTTGCACCTCTCAAAACAAAGTATCCACATCTCAAAGTACTCGAATTTGAAAAACCGTTTTTGAAACCCGATTTTTATTCAGATCAGATTCATTTGAACTGTCAAGGTGCCAAAGCAACGAACGAGATGTTCCGCAAATTAGGCTATTGAGAAGAATCCGGATCTTTTTCCACTTTAGAACCGGAGCTCCTCATGACTGAAAAGTAGGAACTCCTCTTTTTCAACTTCACGAATTGATTGAGTTTTTAAACGAAAGTAGGAACTCCTCTTTTTCAACTTCACGAATTGATTGAGTTTTCAAACGAAAGTAGGAACTCCTCTTTTTCAACTTCACGAATTGATTGAGTTTTTAAACGAAAGTAGGAACTCCCTATTTCAATTGTTTTTCTAACTCCTCAACGGAACTCACGGGAAGTTTACAGGAAAAATTCTCACAAACATAGACGAGCGCCGATCCGCCGCTGCCCCGGGCTTCAAAGAGAGAGGAAAGTTTTCTTGCTTCTTCCAACTCGTCTTCGTTGACCACTGCAATCGCCGCTTTCGGAAGATATTTTTTCTGGATCGCAGACAAGAGATCTTTCCCGGAATCACGATTCTTACGGATCAAAACGATCTCTTGAGAATGGTTTTTATAAGTCCAATAAGCGGAAAGCATATAAGGATAACTCAGAGCGTGTGTGGAAAGTTCTTTTGTGAAGTAAAGAAAGATGGATTCCGCAATTTCACGATAACGATCCGCGTTGACCCCGAGCGAAGACAATCGAACGAGAGAATCCGCCAAAGAACTGTTAGCCGACGGCTCCACTCCGTCGTAACCGTCCACACTTCTTCTCAAAAGACTTTCCCCGTCGTTTCCAGTATCGTAAAAAACACCGGAAGGGGAACGAAACAATCGAATCGTATCCTCCATCCATTCCACCGCGCGTTTTAAATAACGGATTCCGCGACCTGCCTCGAAAAGAGCAATCGAAGAAGAAATCAATTCCGCGTAATCATTACTATATCCTAATATACCCGATTCTCCATCTCGAAAACGTCGAAGAACTCTTCCCTCTTTCGAGATCAGATTTTTTTCAAGAAAGGAATACGTTTCTTCCGCGAGATCCAAAAATTCCTCTTTCTGAAACGCGGTTCCCGCTTTTACGAGCGCCTTGATATACAACCCGTTCCAAGAAGTTAGAATCTTATCGTCCCTGAGAGGACGGATTCTTTCGCTTCTTCTTTCTAAGAGTTTTTTCTTTCCTCTTTCTAAAGCGGATTCCAACTTTTTCTTTTGTTCTTCGGTAAAATTTGCGGTGCTGCTTCGAAAACGTTCGTGCAGAATATTCTTCCCTTCAAAATTTCCGCTCTCGTTTAGGTTCCAATATCTTTCGAGAATGGTAGAATCTTCTCCGCAGACTTCTCGAAATTCTTTTAGATCCCAGATATAAAATAATCCTTCCTCTCCTTCCGAGTCCGCGTCTTCCGCGCTGCAGATTCCTCCTCCGGAAATTCTCATATCACGATGCAAATACGAAATCACATCCATCGCAAAAGCTTCTGCGGGAATCTTGGAAGAAACCTGGGAACATTCCACAAGGGTTTCCAAGAACAAAGAATTGTCATAGAGCATCTTTTCAAAATGAGGAACGAGCCAATGATGATCTGTGGAATAACGACAAAGGCCGCCTCCGACCTGATCGTAGATTCCTCCTTGTTTCATCGAGAGAAGCGTGTCTTCCACCATCTCCAGCGCTTTCTGATTCCCGGAAGAATGATGGTATTTTAGCAAAAACGAAAGTCCCATACTCGGCGGAAATTTGTTCGTATGATTGGTTTTGAATCCCCCAAAATCGGGATCGTAGTATCCTTCATACAAAGTAAAACCGGACTCAAAACAATTCTCCGATGGAAGATCCCCTTCCGCTTTAGTAGCCGCACGCGCCTCTCCGGATTCTTTTAAATACTGGGATAATTCGGAAGAAGCAGCGATTAACTCCTGACGTTTTTCACTCCAGACCTTGTTTAAAATATTCAAAACTTCTAAAAAACTCTTTCTTCCGTATTTAGGCTCCGGTGGAAAATAAGTTCCGCCCGTGATCGGCTTTCCTTCGGGTGTCAAAAAGATATTGAGAGGCCATCCGCCTTGCTGATCCATCGCGTGCAAAGCGTCCATATAGATTCGATCGATATCGGGCCTTTCTTCTCGATCTACTTTGATCGATACAAAATGAGAATTGAGATAATCCGCGACGGTTTGATTTTCAAAGGATTCCCTTTCCATCACGTGACACCAATGACAGGTCGCATAACCGATTGATAAGAAGATCAATCGATCATCTTCCTTTGCTTTCCGGAAGGCTTCCTCTCCCCAAGGAAACCAGTCCACAGGATTGTTTGCATGTTGTTGGAGGTACGGACTTTTTTCTTTCGCAAGTCTGTTTTTGCTTCGCGGGTTTAAATTCATTGAATTGTTCTCTTTTAGACTCTTAAAACTGATTTTTCGATTTGTAAAAAACTTCCTGCATTCAACCATGTCCATTAAGTAGGCACTTACATGGACCACAAAAAGGAAAGGACACGCAGAAAATTTAGAAATATTCTCATTGCCGGAACCATCCTTTTTGCGGCGATTCAACCCGCTCCTTCCCAGGAATCAAATGCAAACGAAACCTTTCAGGAAGAAGAAAAAAAAACTTCCGAAGGGAACCTAAACGACTCCAAGAAGGTACTCCGCCTGACTCTAAAGGAAGCGGTCAATCACGTTTTGGAAAAGAACATTACGATTCAAAACGCAAAGATGGAATACGTAAAAGCCGACGGTGGAGAACTGAAAAACGAATCTCAGTTCACTTGGAATTTAATCGGTGGAATTACGGTTTTCAAAACGACTCTTCCAAATAATCGAAATAACGTTTTCTTAGGAACCAAACAAAGCCAAGACAAACTCAGTGTTGGAATCGAAAAAAATTTCAAAACCGGGACCTACGCAAAATTAGAAGGAAGCACCACTCGTTTTGACACGAGCGCTTTCGAAGATCCTTCTTCCGGTTTTGCATCCCTTGCAATTCCGCCTCAGTACACGAGTGCGCTCACGATCACTCTGAGCCAAGAGCTTTTGAAATACGGTTTTGGAAAAACTCAAAAAGACAAGGAAGCGATCCTAAGACAAAATACCGTCATCAAAAGAGACGAATTGATTTATACACTTTCTCAGTTGGTGGTTCAGACCTTGGTTCAATACTGGAGTTTGAATATCTACGATTCCAACGTGAAAACTTTGGAAGAATTAGAATCCAATACGAGAAACATCCGCGACTTGACCGCCAGAAAGCGGAATTTAGGCCTTTCCGAAGGATTTGAGGTCAATCTCTGGAGTTCCATTCTTTCACAAACCGCCGGGAATCTGGACAAGGCAAAAGTTTCCAGAAGGGAAGCCGAAAGGACTCTGATTCGAATTTTAAACGCGGATCCTTCCTCTAAAATCGAAGGAGTCACCGATCTTCAAGAAACTGTTCCCGCCGATTTTAACGTGGAGAAGGACTACCTCTACGCCTTAGATCATCGGACCGATCTTAGAAATCTTCGCAAACAAAGAGAAATCGCAGAACTCAATTTAAGAATCAAAGAAGCGGAAGACATGCCTTCCTTGAAAGTATCGGGCGCTTATTCCACGAGAGGTCAGAATATCGTCGCTCCTCAGCAAAATGTAACCGATACAAATCGAGGAATCGCGTCCTTTAAATATCCGGAAGCCTACGCATCCTTTCAATTTTCTTATCCTCTTTGGGACAAGGGAATTAAGGCCGATATCCGAAACGCAAAGTTGGACGTAGAGAATCTGCAAAAAAAAGAAGCCGAACTCAAACTCTCCATCAAAGAAGAATTAGAGAATCGTTATGCAGCCATCGTTTCGGGAAAAGACATCTTTGAAGGCGCAAAAAAAAGAAGAGACGAAGCCAATCGATATTACAGAGGCCTTTCGGAACGTTTTAGACAAGGAAGATTCACGGCCGTTGCGGTAAAAACCGCCCTCGACAATTTGATCCAGGCGGAACTGCAGGTTGCACAAACCAAGATTCAGTTGAACATCGATATTCTTCGATACGAACTCGCAAAGAATCATATCTTCGAAAAATTCGGAGTGGATCCGCAAGAGATCATCGATCGCCTGATGAAGATGGCGGAATCGAAACAAGCGAACCTGGATACAACGGCTCCTACAAAATGAGCGAGGCAGTATTATTTTTCCTTTTCCTCCATCGTTTTGTTTCTAAAAAAGAATGATTTCCGTTCCTCCGGAAACCGATTTCTAAAATTCAAGCGTTGGGCCTCTCCGAAATCTCGAAAGATAAAAGAATTTCATTTTATAAAATTCGATATGTTTCTTTGAATTCCTACATCTTTAGGCTTTAGGCAAGATGTTTCCGGCAAACATAAACATATCGAAGAATTCAAAAAAACCGTCGTAGTTCCGACGGCTCCTCCGTAAAAGTTGCTGGCCCCACCCAAATTTCGGGTGGAGGGGTGGGTGGCGGAAAAAACCACGGGCGACTTTCCTATATCACAAAATTTTAATTTCGCAAGAAAAAATTCTCATGTAGGAACTCCTACAAAACCCTGGTCTCAGGACGATTATTGTCGTATCTCCTCTCAACTTGTGGGTAAGGCATGCTGAACTCGGGTGGCCGGAAAAACTCGGGCAACTTTCCTCTATCACAAAATTCTAATCTTGCAAGCACCAATCCCCGTGAGGAACTCTGAAAGACATTCATAGTCGAATCCCAACGATTCCAAAAAAACTTTCTCAAACTTATAAGTAAGGCTTTAGATTTTGGAACAGATTCTTCATTTGATCGCGATCCCGTAAACATGGGGGCGAATCGGGAGAAAAACAGTAGGAAGCGAACGTTCTTCGATTTTCAAATTTGAAAAATTTGCACTTCTAAGAGTTTGATGGGTATCTCGGGTCAGATGACAGCCCTCAAAAAACCAAAGCCAGGGTCGAAATACGATCCTCTGAATCCAATAAATCCAAGATCCGTGTTCCGCCGCAACGTGTTCTAAGAAAACAAATCTTCCTCCGGGCTTTAATACTCTTCGAATCTCTTTCAGAACTTGATCCGGTTCAACAACGCTACAAAGAACCAAACTACAAACTACAGCGTCGACGGAAGAATCAGGAAACGGAAGTTTTTCAGCGGACAGATTCATCAGCTCAGTTTTGATCGAATACTTTTCCGAATTCTTCTTCAAAAGAGAATGCATTCCCTCATTCGGTTCTACCGCTAAAAGAGTGGTGCCGGGTTTGAAGTATCTTAAATTGGAACCGACTCCCGGCCCAAGTTCGACAATCGTATCCGGCAGGTCTTCAAAAAGATTCTTTTTTATCATCCGATATTGGTAGTGCATATAACCTTGTAGGATTTGAAAAAAATAGGCGTTTACTAAGCTTAACGTAGAAGCATTTTGGACACACATGATGATATTTATCCTTATTATATTCTAAATTTCTAACTCTTTTTTATTTTCAGGATTCCAATTTCCAGGAACCATCCATAAGGCCTCGGAATAAGCAACACATTTGTGATTGGAAAGTTGATAGATAGCCGTCCCCGCGATTCTTTGTCTGCGGTTCCTTCCGATCTCCCAGGATAAAATCGCATACGGAACTTCTGCAAAGATACTTTCCAACAGTCTTCCGCGCAATTTTACCAAAACGATCATGGTCGGATCCACGTAAGATACCGCAAAACCGCCGGGACAGTCCAATGCGGCCCATACGATCTCGTCTCGAATTTTCCCGTCCGATCCGCTCAAGTCTTTCCAAGGATTCCAGAACGCCCCGTGCAAATGGGTAAATCCGGGTTGATCCGATATTTTCGCCGGAAAAATCCGCATCCCGTCTTCATGTTCTCGTTTCGGACCGCAGACAAAACAAGTGGGAAAAGGATGTTTCTGAAATCCTAAATATTCCCTTTCTGGATTTTGAATTCCTTCTATGGATGAGGAGTTCAATTCGGGAAAATCCAAATAAAAATCGGAGTCTCCCTGTGCGTCCGCGATGACTAAGTTTGTTTCCTTACTCAACAATTTAATTCCATCGGTGTTCGGATCTCTGGAATAATACAGAGTTTCGTTCAACGGTCCCGGAGCTTTAATTTTGATGACCGCGGCGTTGTTTTTGATTTGATTCGCCGTAATTCCAGCAATGTAACCTCCGTTTCCGCTCTTCGGAGGCCCGCAATATTTTTCGTTGATTTCAATAGTTTCAAAGTTGAAACTGGAGGAAGTTTGTTTCATAAAGATTTGTGTATATCGCGAACCGGATCGGTCAACGTATTTGATCCTGGAAAGAATCTTCGGTGCAAGTATTTGCTTTGGGTACAAAGCATCGATAAGAGGTATGTAGAATGAGCGTACAACCGGAAAAAATCGTACACATCCTTTCCGGGATTTCGGAAAGGATCTTCTTCAACCTTTCCTCCAGCTACGAGAAAGCAGGCTACAAGGACTTAAGCCCTCCTCAAGGAGCCGTCCTCTGTGCGCTTCACAATAAGATGCCGGAGTCGATGACTTCCATCTCGAAAAAGATTCTCAGAGATCGATCCACAGTCACGCAGATCGTAAAACGATTGGTCGCTAACGGCTATGTGGAAAAATTCAAAAACGGACAGGATTCTAGAATTTCCGAAATCCTCCTCACCGAAAAAGGAAGAGCCGCGAGGTCTGCGGTCATCCGTTCTTCCAGAAAAATGTTCCTAAGAATTTATAAGAACACCACCTTTGAAGAAAGAAGAATTCTGATGTCGCTTTTGGAAAAAGTAGATTCCGGAAGTTAAGGACCTCACGAAAACATATTGCGCGATAAAATTCTTAGGACAAATCCAAAACCGCTCCGGTATCGATCGAATTCTAAAACGGAAGATCTTGTTCCAAAATCGAAAGAGCGACAACAAAAGAGAGATCCTGAATTTCACAAAAACGCGGGAACTCCCTCTAAAGATAAAACGGCAATCTTCTCTTAAGAAATTACATAATCCGTAAAAGATAGGTAAACTGTGGGAACTCCATCGTTATTAAAAAAGCTTATAGAGATTCTTTTCCGTTTATAAAAAAACTCTCCATCCCAAAAAATTCTAAGCTCTCGGAATCTTCGGCATTTCGAGAGGAAGCGATTCCCCTTCCAAAGATCTTAAAAATTCGATCAGGTCTTTTTTCTCTTCTTCCGTGATCGCCGCCGGTTTCAAAAGAGGATCTTCAATGGAACCTTTGGAACCGCCGTTCACAAAATGACTCACGACGTCTTCCAGCTTTGTGAATTCCCCATTGTGCATAAATTCATTCTTTTTACTGACATCTCTCAGGCTCGGAGTGCGAATCTTCTGCGTAATTCCTTTCAGTCCGGTCGTATGTTGTGCGGAATCGGAAAAATTAGGTCCGTTGTGACACTGGTTACATTTCGCCTTGTTCATAAAAACGTCCATTCCTCGGATCTGTGAAGGAGTCAGAGCGGATTCTTCACCCATCACATAACGATCAAACTTAGAATTTTTGGAGATGATCGTCCTTTCAAACGCCGAGATCGCTTTCACGATTCGATCCATGTTAATTCCGGGAGACCCGAAGGATTTTTCGAAAAGCTCGCGATATTCCGCGACTTGATTGAGTCTAGCTACGATCGTCTTCTCGTCCTTAAGCATCACAGCGGTGTGCACTCTTTCTTTTACGATCTCCTCCAGATCGTTCGCTTGCGGATCCGTAAAAACGTCCTTATACAAAGCTACGTTCGTCAACGGAGGCGCTGCGGATTTATGAATTTGATTTCGAGGAGCCGAACGAGTTTCCGAGTTTTGTATTTCCACGGTATGACAAATCGCGCAGTTCGTATCTCCTTTGAGAGAAAGTCGCTTATCAAAATAGAGCAATTTTCCCAATTCCACCTTGTCCTTGTTGTAAGGATTGTTACTGGGATGAATTACGTTCCCAACGACGAAACCTTTCAGTTCCGCTTTCTGAACGGGTTCCTTGCAAGCCAGGAGCGTAAGCAAGAGATAGATTCCGAAAAAAATGGACAAAATCCTGAACATATTGGACCATCCTGGGTCAATGGTTTGAACTCGAGCCTCATCTGTCAATTCGAATTTAAAACAATTCTAATTACATATTCGGAAAAGAAATATTGGAAAGAATTCCCGATCTAAGAATTTAAGAATCTCATGCGGACTTTTTTTACCTCGTTGTCACGGCTCGAAATACAGGTGCGTCTTCCTTTCATAACGGAGGAAAACAATGTCTCAAATTCAAAAAGTTTTGATCGCCGGCGGAGGTTATGCTGGAATCATAGCCGCCAATCGTCTTATTAGAAAAAAACTTCCCCTCGAAATTATTCTGGTCACCGCTAAAGAACAGTTTCAAGAAAGAATCAGAAACCACCAACTGCTCGCAGGAACTCTCAAAAAGGCTTACTCGATCCGATCCCTTCTTCACGATCAAGTCGAGTTGGTCGTGTCCAAAATTGATAGAATCGATTCCGAAAAAAAGCAAGTCGTTTTAGAGGACAGTTCGATTCTTCTTTATGATTTCTTAATCTATTCTCTCGGAATTCAGGGCGCCAAAACTTCGAAATTTTCCGAACAATACGTTCAACTTACGGAAACCGAAGATTGCAGGAGAATGTATGAAATTCTTAAAAAAAAGGAAACCGCAAAGATTACGGTCTTAGGAGCCGGACTCGGAGGAATCGAAACCGCGTCCGAACTCGTGGAACAATTTCCGAATTCAAAAATCTCTCTCGTGGATGCAAACGAGATCGGAAAAGGATTTTCCTCGGAAGCCGTCGCCAAGATCAAGGAATTCTTTTTAAAGAACAAAGTCAAACTCATAGAAAATTCAAGAATTCTAAAGTATGAAACGGATCATCTCGTCGATATCGAAGGTAAAAAAATTATTCACGATGTTTGTGTTTTAGCGAACGGATTCTCAGCATCCCCCATCGGCGCGAATTCGGGATTGAGATCCAATCCGATCGGTCAGGTTTACGTGAATTCGTTTTTGGAGGTCGAAGATCATCCCGAAATTCTAGGAGCGGGTGACGCGGTTCAAATCGTTTCTTCCGGTTATGATCATCTTAGAATGGCTTGCGCCACCGCATTGCCGATGGGAATCTACGCGGCGGAAAGATTGTCTTACCGACTGGGAACAAAATCTAAAAAAGGCGCGCTTCCGTTTTCTTTGGCCTATCTGGGAAGGAACGTAAGTTTGGGAAGAAAAGACGGAGTCATCCAAGAATCCGAACCGGACGATACGCCTACCCGAAAAATTTGGATTTCTCGGAGCGCAGTATGGATCAAAGAATTGATTTGTAAATTCACCGTGTTGTCCTTTCGTTTGGAGAAAAGATTCGATTTTTATTTTTGGAAATCGTTTCCGAGTTCCAGAGAGGAATTCGGTGCGGGAAGACTTGCGATTCCATCGGAGAAGTAAACTTGGATAGGCTCGGACATTTTTTAGAACACAAGTCTCTTGTCTTCGGAATCGCCTATAGAATGACAGGTAGCGTAAACGACGCGGAAGACATCGTTCAGGAATCTTTTCTTCGCTGGGAAAGATCCGCCAACGAAGAAATCCGCTCTCCGAAAGCCTTTCTTTCCACGATCGCGACGAGACTTTCACTGGATACACTGCGAAAGGTAAAGAACAAAAGAGAAACCTATATCGGGCCTTGGCTCCCGGAACCGATTCCGACCGGACCCGATACGGAAGAGCCGGATCCAGAAACCTTGGATCTCGCTTTTCTCCATCTATTAGAAAAATTGAATCCGATTGAAAGGGCCGTTTTCATTTTGAGAGAATCCTTCGACCTGGACTACAAAGTGATATCCGAAGCGGTCGGAAAAACTCAGGAGAATTGCAGACAAACCCTCAAACGAGCGAAAGACGCGCTCAGATCCGAAAGGAAAAAGTTTTCTCCCGATAAGGAAACGCGAAGAAAACTTCTTCACAACTTCCTGCTCGCGGCCTCCAAAGGAGAACCGGAACTTCTGGTCCCGTTTTTAAAGGAGGAAATCGTTCTCTGGTCGGACGGAGGAGGTAAGGTTCACGCCGCGAGAGTTCCGCTTTTTGGAAGAGAAAGGATCGCCTCCTTCCTCATTCGCACCGGAAAAAAACCGCTCTTTTCCAATACCGAACTTTTCTTTACGGAAACCAACGGTTCCGAAAGTGTCATCGTTTATCACAAAGACAAACCGGTTTATCTCAGAAGTTTCTTGATGGATCAAGAAGGAATTTCGTATATTTACACGATGTTGAACGAGGACAAATTCTCAGCGTATAAAAATAAATCGGACCTGATCGAAAAAGGGATTCTCGTTCCTCTTGAGTTTTTTCTTCTTTTCCCTAAATCCGCTTCCTCGAATCGCCAACCGCCGATTTGGACAAAACCTCTTTTAAAATTAGTCCACTGGGCGATCACTCGCAAAAAGTAAGGGATTCTTAGTTTCAGCTTACGATTTCAAAAAAGAAACAATTCCCAAAAGAATTGAGAGCTTTTACCCACCCCTTCCAAGAACACTCGGCACACTCACAATTAAAAGGAAGGGAGTTCCCACAGATTTCGTCCCGTAAGCACCGATGAATTTTTTAGCAAACGGATCGTTGATAAATTCTTATGGGAGTTCCTACGTTTTCTTGAAACGCAGCGCCTCGCTTCTGTCGTCACCCGACAGGTTTTTGTAGGAGCTCTTTCCAAAGTTTTCGCTTTCTTTTAAAATATAAAAAGACAGGTTGTAAATTTCGAATTCTTCAGCTCATTAGATTTGGAAAAAACTTATTTCCAACTTCATTGAAAGAAGTGGCCGACTTTCAGATCATCGAAAACAATTCCGAAACGTGGAAGATCTACGAGAGGGTCAATCGTCTCTTCAATTCCAAAAGAGGTCCGGACTCAGGCGGGAATTCGGGATTCGTTTCGTGAACTTTCAAACGGGGATTTTCTCGTCAAACAAGGAAAAATACGCACAGAAGGCCTTTGTTTTTCGGGCGTTTTGGGAGAATACGATCTCCCCAGACCGAGACGAATCTATCCAAAAGTTTTAATTTTCCCGGAGGATCTATTCTGTCGGAACTACGACAATTCTTCCGTGAAAGTCGCGCGCCCCGCCCTGATCTTGGGAAACTCAGTGCGTCGCTTCCTATGGGGCGCTCGCAGGGGAGCGGTGGCGGGAAAAACCTCGGCAGACTCTCCTCTATCATAAAATCAAACTTTTTGCAAGAAAAAATTCTCATGTAGGAATTCCTACAAAACCCTTGTCTCGGGAAAATTCTCGTCGTATCTCCTCTCAACTTGTGGGTCAGGATGTGACGCAACACACGAGCCGTCACGGATCATAAACTCGCCGGCGCCGATTTCGAAGATTAGAATTCCCATTTTCAACGCATCTCGTTTGGGAAAACCTCGAAAGAAAAGTTGTGGAGAATCTTTTACAAAAAAAGCGCAAAGAGAATACGAACTTCTGGCCTTAGACGCGGAAGCAAGATTCAACTTACTTAAAGAAACCTATCCGGATTTAAAAGACTGAGTTCCTCAATATCATATCACTTCCTATCTCGGAATCACTCCCATCTACCTCATTCGCATTTGTTCTAAGATCGTTAAACTCAAGAGTCAAAAATAAGAAGAAAGAATTGTATAAAAAAGGCGCTCGATCTTTACGACCGGCGCCTTTTGGATTCGATCCATCCGCAACGCGGACGAACACTCGAACTTATTTTGCGGAAGCAGCCTCACGGATCACGTAAGCCGCAATCTCGTTTTTCTGAATCTGAGTCGTTCCTTCAAAGATACAAAGAATTTTTGCATCTCTCATGAGCTTCTCAACAGGATACTCTTTCGTATAACCGTATCCTCCGAAAATCTGAACCGCATCCAGAGCACATTTCATCGCAGTTTCAGAAGCGTGAGCTTTTGCAATCGCGGAATACTTTGGAAGTCTTGGATCTTCGGCGTCGGACATTCTTGCTGCAAGATAAGTCACTTGGCGGGAAGTTTCCAAACCGATGGACATATCGGCAAGCATGTGTTGAACAGCTTGAAAACTGGAGATCTTGGATCCGAACTGCTCTCTTTGTCTCGCATACTTAGATGCGTAGTCAAGAGCTGCTTGAGCAACACCCACACCCATCGCAGCAACGTAAGGACGAGAAGCGTTCAGAGTTTGAAGCGCGTAAATAAAACCTAAGTTCTCTTTTCCGATCATGTTCGCCTCGTCAACGGCACAATCTTCAAAGATGATCTGACGAGTATCGGAAGCGCGGATTCCGAGTTTGTCTTCTTTCTTACCCACGGTCAAACCGGGAGTGTCTCTTTTTACATAAAAACAACTAACCCCTCTGGTTCCTCTTCCTTTATCGGTATAAGCAAAAACCGTATAAGCACCAGCGCTACCGCCGCCAGTGATCCATTGTTTGGTTCCGTTGATGACCCACTTGTCGCCTTTTTTAACGGCAGTAGTGCTCATACCGGGAACGTCCGATCCTGCACCGGGCTCGGAAAGACAAAAAGAAACTCCATACTCGCCTTCCACGACGGGCGGAAGCCACTTTTTCTTTTGTTCATGAGAAGCGCCCTTTTGAATAGGAAGGATACCAAGACCGGTATAACCGAAACAAAGAGAAATACCCAAGCATCCTCTGGAAAGTTCTTCCGTAACGAGGCACTGCTCTACGGAACCGAGTCCCCAACCGCCGTATTCTTCATCGATCGTAAGACCGTTCACTCCCAATTCTCTTCTCATACGATTAATCAGTTCTTCGGGGTGTTTATTTTCTTCGTCCCAGTGAATTGCCACTTCATGAGTGATTTCTTTTTTCACAAAATTGCGGATCTGGTCTCTGATTTCAAGCTGCTGTTCGGTATATTCCTGGTACATCGGTTTTTCCCTTCTTACGAGAGTGTTCTGATCCTACTTTTTTTTTAAGGGCGATTAGATCAAACCAAAATATGGAGTAAAAAACCGAGTTCAGACTTGTTTTGAAGGTTTTTATCAATTCTAAAGCAAGAATCTTCAAATGAAGAATTCTTACTTACGTAGAAAAGAGCAGATCGATCATTTAATACAATTACCTAAGAACGAACGTTCTGTTTTTAAAAATCGCCGCGTTGAATTAGGAAAAATATTTTGATGTCCACATTGTTTCAAACCGATTTCAGATTACTTTTTCCTTTTTCATCGTCTCTATTTCGTCTTGAGAATAACCGAGAGAATTATAAATTTCGGAATTATGTTCCCCATGAGAAGGAGGGTCCAAACGATAAGTGACGGGGGTTGCGGAGAATGGAAACGGCGCTCCGAACTGGAAGTATTCACCGAACTGCGGATGTTTTTTATCCAAGATCATTCCTCTTTCTTTTAGGACCGGATCTTTGCTTACTTCTTCCAAGGTTTTTACCGGAGTCAGACAAGAGTCTTGATTTTCGAAAAGAGAATCCAAATCGGAATACGTTTTCGATAGGAAGAAGGAAGTTAGAATTTCTTTCCACTTGGAAAAGTTTTTTTCTTCGGCGGGAAATTCTTCCAGGTGTTTGTCCAATCCGGATTGGCGTAAGAATGTTTTAAAAAACATATCTTCCAGCGCACCGAGTGCGACCCATCTTCCCTCTTTCGTTTCATAAACATTATAATTCGGTAATTTACCTGAGAGGAGTTCGTCTCCTCCTTCCGGATTTTTTCCCGTCGCCGAAAAAATTCCCCCATAGAGAGAAAGAAAAGGAAGCGAAGAATCCATCATCGAAATCGCGATCTTTTGTCCCTTCCCTGTTTTTTCCCTCGCATAGAGCGCGGCCAAAATTGAGGAAAGAGCCGTCATCGTCCCTCCTCCAATATCCGCGAGTTGATAACCCGGAATCTGGGGGCTTTTCCCCGTTTGGGAAAGAACACCCGAAAGAGAAAGATAATTTACGTCGTGCCCCGCGAAGTCCTTGTATTTTCCTTCGGCTCCATATCCGTAAATCCCGCAATAGATCAATCTTGGAAAACGCTCTTTGAGATCCTCGTAACCAAGACCCATCTTGGAAAGACCGTCCGGACGAAATCCTTCCAAGAGTATATCAGCATTTTCTAATAGTTTAAATAAAATTTCTTTCGACTTTTCTTTTTTTAAATTCAGAGTGATCGCTTTTTTGTTTCTATTGAGCATCAAAAAAAGGGAGGGTGCCCCGTTTGCTTTTTTAAACATAACTCGAGTCGCGTCCATAGCCCTCGGATTTTCAATTTTAATCACGTCGGCTCCCATATCTCCCAAATACATGGAGCAAAGAGGACCGGGAAGCAGAAGACTCAAATCGATTACCTTAACTCCGGAAAGTGGACCTTTGTTCATTTTAATGATTCCTATAGAAAAAATTCTATTCCCATCTAAGAAAAAAGTTTCAAGAGAGAAACCTTTTTTTTCCGGTTCTACTTTTTTGTTCCCAACAAGAAACGATGCCCCTTGCACTTTCTTGCACCGGGTCTGATCGCAAAACCACTACTTCTGAGTGAATTTTCAAAAATTTCCTTTCATAAAACGAAAGCTTACAGAAAAACGAAGGCCCTTCTTTGATCGAATCTTCGGAAAGTAGGAACGGACCGACGAGGAATCATCGTTGCCAATTGTAATACAATCGAAATCCAACCGTTGAAAGATCTTAGACGACCAATCGATCGATCCGGTCTGCAAAACCCGCTCAAACGAATCTTACGTTAGTCGCTCTTATCAGAAGTCGATTCTGATCTTTTTACAAAGGATAAAAATATTTTGAATAAAAGTTGCCGGCCGATCGATGAGATTTTTTTAAGTCTTCGGTTTACAAAAATTCTAACATTCGTAAAGCGGATTTGAAAAATCAAATCGTTTCAATTCGATTGAGAAAGGAAGCATTTGTCGCAAACAAGTTTCGACTTCTTTGGACGCTTCGAGTTTAAGACTTTGCTTCAAACATATTCGCCGCGCAGAGCCAAACTCCAGCGAGGATAAGAAGAATTCCGGCCCACTGAGTCCAAGTCAAGCGCTCTTTGAACGCAAAAGAAGAGACGATTAAGACGATGATAAAACCCGCACTTGTAAAAACCGGATAGGCGAGCGAGAGCTTGAGCCCCTTTCCTAATACGAATCGGTAGCCGAGAAGAGCCAGGCCGAAAGAAGCCAAACCTCCGATAAAGATAGGATTAAAAACTACTTGGAGAATTCCCTGAATTCCTTCCGGCTTGGAAGCCTCATCACCCAAGGAACTCGCTTTAATGAGAATATTGGCCAATGCGTTAAACGCAAGAGCGACGATAAAGACGAGAAGAACTTGAATCTGCATAAAAGGCTCCGGTTTTGACTTTACGAAAACCACTTCACCGCAGGAGTTGGAAAGATCAAGGTCAAATCTCTCCTACATGCTTAGAAAAACATTCTCCTTTCGTGGACTCGATCTTTCCTATATCGATTCGGACCCGAATTCAAAAACAAAAAAAACGATTCTTCTTTGTCACGCAAACGGATATAGCGCGCTCACGTATAAATTCTACATCGAAGAACTTTCAAAAACGCATCGTGTTCTCGCACTCGATTTTGCGGGTCATGGAGAATCCCAGTCGACGTTAGAATTTAAGAATTGGTATTTTTTTAGAGATCAAATTTTAGCTCTAATAGAATTTGAAAACCTCTCCGACCTAATCGGCGTCGGGCATTCTCTTGGGGGAGCGAGTCTTCTTCTTGCTTCATACGTCGTTCCGGAAAAATTCAAGAAGGTGATCGCAAACGATCCGGTCGTATTAGATTTTTTGAAAGTTACCTACGCTTGGATCTTTCACAACCCGCTCGCGATGGTTGCCATCAAAAGAAGAAGGGAATTTAAAGATCTCGAAACGGTTCGTAAAATTTACAAAAGAACTCCGTCTTTTTCGAGATGGGACAATACGATCTACGAAGACTATCTCCAAAGTTGTTTTAGAATCGGTTCCAAGGGAGAGGCGATACTACGTTGTGTTCCGGAGTTGGAGGCAAAGATCTTCGATTCAGTCAGCTATTTGAGTTTGCTTCAATATGGAAGAATCAAAACCGAAACTCATCTTACGATTCCGGATCCTCAGGAAGTCTGTTCGCCGGAAGGAGCGAGAAGAATCATCAAAGGTAATAAAAAGTCCACTTTAGAGATCTGGCCGGGTGCTACTCATTTTTTTCCTTTCGAAGAAAAGGAAAAAACCCTACGACGAATCGTAGGGTTGATTTGACAAAGAATCGATGTTTGTTCGGCATTATTTTTTAAACGCGCCGGTCGAATTCTTAGATTACCGTTAATTCCCGCCGAAATGAATCGTGTAATGGAACGAAGTGTTGACTATTTTTCCTCCAATCGTTCCTGTTACAACAACATTGTTTTCTAATACTCCTTTGTATTTTCCCGGCAGATATTCAACTTGTTCGAATGTACAGTCTTTCCCGGTAAACGTTAGATCGAACTCCGGAAACCTTTCATTATCGACCGTATAATTCGAGGATCTGATCTTATCAGTTCCATTCGTGACGAATATCGTCTTAGTGCCGGAAACCGTTCTCGTAGTAGTCACATTTACCGATCGGATCAAAGTGCCATTATAAGTGACCGCCACCGGTATCGCGATGCCGTTCGCATCCACCGATACTCCGGCGGTGTTTTGTTTACAATTATCATAAGTCCAAATGAGATCCGTAAAATTCAGAGAGGATCCGTTAGACGTCACCGTACCATCGATAGATTGAGTTCCGGATAATTGACACGGTGATACCGTTGCGGAAGTGAATGGATGAGGGGAGTAACTTACGTCATCGCTAACTCGCGCCGAAGAAGATGTTGCGTTCGCCGGTGCGGGATACAATGCCGAATACAATAGTTTCGTCTGATCTTGAACTTTTTGTTCACCACCCGTCTGGACCAAAACAGCAAGTGCAGCGATATCCTTATTGTCGTCTCCCCTCCCTTGTCCACAAGACACGATTCCTAAAATCGACAATCCGACTAAAACCGATTTGAGTTGATTCATCTATATTCTCCATTTTGTTTCTGAGAACTCTTACTGAAAATAGAATGAACCTCGCCATTTTTTTCCGGAATGAAAAAAAATACATTTCAAACAATTACAAAAATACCACCCGCTCTTCATTGACATACCCTTACCCACAAGTTAAGAGTAGATACAACAAGAATCGTCCCGAGACAAAGGTTTTGTAGGAAGTCCTTCATGAGAATTTTCTCTTGCAAAATTAAGTTTTTGTGATATAGCGAAATCTCCGGAATTTTTCCCTCCACCGCTCCCTACCACCCGAGATTTGGGCGGGGCGCGCCGCTTTCACAGAAGAGTTGTCGGAATTCCGGCAAATTATCGTCCGATCCAGAAAACTTCGGGGTAACGTTATGCTTCATTTAAGGCTGATCACAAAGCCTAAAAAAAAATGATTTGAACATGGGTAAACTTCGTAATAAAACGCGGGAGTTCCCGCAGGTCACTCCTCTAATCGGCTTACGGACATTCCGACCGCATGATTGTTGGTACCATGCTTATGGGAGTTTTGCTTCTTGAGTTTTTGAGACAAGTTCTTATAAAAATTCCAAGAATCGAACAAAGTAGAGAGAATCCTAAAAGGGAATTTAAAATTTAAAACGATGGGTCCGAATTCGGGGGCTTTGGTTCAAAACACGCCTTCAGCAAATATACCGACGCAAAGAAGAACCTTAGCGAAAGATAAAAATTAAGAATAAAGCGGAAAGGCTTTAGCGGAGAAAATAGACTCCCGCAAAAAACAAAACGACGATCACAATATAAATTCGAAGGGGATTCAAAATTGAACGTTTCATAATCACCGATCCTACCAATTGACTACGGAATCGTTTTTCGATCTACGCCACTTTTTTTTTAAGAAACACAAATAGTCGAAAACCTATTCTCACAACCACGTCGACAAACGAACATTTTTAAATCCCGCCATCGAGCTTCGAATGACTCCAATAGACACGTTCACCTCGATCAGAGAGAAGAGTGGTTCCATAGAATTCATCTGAGGATTAAAGCCGGATTACTCCACCACATAACCTCGCACGGTGAATAAAGATTCTCCACACTTCAAGAAGGAAGTAGGACAAAGAAACCGTTTTGCACCAATCGTGTCAGTGACGTTCTCTTAAAAAATTTAAACCGAACTAAAAATCAAAAAAATGGCAAGGATACTCGCAAGATCCGTAAGAATGATCGGAAAAACGTTTCTTCAATGGGTGTTATGACTAGGAAATTTGAGCGCATTCGATTACGATACGGCCTGGGAAAAGATTATATTCTGCCCTCCTTTTTATTTCAAACAGATTTAAGAATCATGAATGTCCCGGGCTTCGATTCGGCAAAATGCGGACGATCCCTTTCCTTCTACTTCCAAAAACATACTTGGGAGTCGGATTCTAAATTACCTCTCGAATAGAAATCAACTCCAATCCTTCAAAATCGGTAAGTTCAATGCGCAAGATATTAAAACATTATTTTTTTGGAATATTTCAATCGGACCCTAGGGAAATTTCATCTCTCAACGGAATTCGAAGCCTCGGATTTTTCTTATTAGTCATGGGGCATCTTTACATAGGTTACGAAACATTCATACAAGATCATAACTTTCTAATGAAAAATCTTTTCTATTCTTCGAGTCAGTGTATGGACATATTTTTTATGCTCAGCGGATTCTTAATTTCCGGTCCTTTGTTTAGGGAAATTGAAAAAAAGAATACGATTCATTTCGGAAAATTTTTTATTAAACGAACGTTGCGTATTTTCCCTCCCTACTTCGCCTTTCTACTATTTCAGACATTCATCATAGCGCCTCTTTTTATCAAAATGCGGCCAGACTATACCGATTACATCACAAATCTTCAGTCGAAGGTAGTTTACGATTTTTTATATCTTTCGAATTATATCACAGGCACGATGCCGCATGGCTGGTCCCTGTCTTTAGAGGAACAATTCTATCTCCTATTTCCGATGTTTCTTCTCTTAGTTTTTAGGAAAATTTCTCAAAAATATAAAATCTATGTTTTATTGTCTTTTATAGTCGCCCCTATCGTTTATAGAGCAATCATATTCTATACCGTGATCGAACCTGCGGCGCCTGAATTAACTCGAAAACTGTATCTTACTCAGATCTATTATCCGTTACAAGGAAGACTCGACTGTCTTTTTACCGGGATTTTGTTCGCGTACGTTTATAATCGTTATCCGAAAAGAATTGAGGAATTTTTAAAGGATCGTAAGAAAGTCTTAATCGCTTCTGTCCTTGCCTGGTCCTCTATCTTAGCCTATTCTCTTTTGGTCTGTGAATTTGATAAACATCCGATTTCCATGGTATTTAGATTTACGATCAATTCATTTGCTTGGGCAATCATTGCCTTGTTATCTATGAGAACGGGCGCCTGGAGCAATCGCATCTTCTCTTGGAAAATATTCTCGCCCGTTGCTAAATTGACGTATTGCACTTATCTCATTCACTTTTTCTTTCAGGGAATTTTGTCTCCGGCTTTTATCAACCCTAAGGGAGCGAAATACAGCGACTTATTGATCTATACGATTCCAATTGGAATCGTATTATTGTTTCTCGGCTATATATTTCATCTACTCACGGAAAGACCGTTTATGATTCTGAAAGAAAAATTTTTCGGAAAAGTTGTAGAGATGCAGCCTACGATTAAAACAAGTTAGAGGTTTGTCCTAAAATCTACCTCATGAATAACCTGCATCGAATGATGGTGAACGCAATTTTAAAGAATCCTTTTCAATTTTATTAAATGCTCCGGCATATCCTATCCTTGAATCTTCTATGTAACGTTAATTTTGAACCGAACATCGGAAGTATATATCGCCCTTGAACTCTCGTGCGAGATCTGCGTAGGACTACGGCCGACGTTAGGCGATCTTCGGAGCGATAAAGATATCCTAGAGCTTCCTTGTTTTCGAGAAGTAATAGATCTACTCTTTTCAAAATGCCTATGGTATAGCAATGAAGATCTAATTTCGTTTTTCAACTTCACACAGCAAGCGCATGCCTTCATTGGTAAATAAGATTTGAGGCAACCCAAAATTCATTTTTATACCGGCTTCTGAAAAGAATCGAAAAAAACGTTTTCTCAAAAAAACCTCTCTTTTGAATGATTAGATATATTAGAAATATTTAAAAGACTTGAATAAGATTCCACGATCAAAGTCGTCTCTCTGAAACGTAGTTTCCGGACGTGCAAGAGTTCCGTCCGGGACGTAACTCCTAGAGACCGTAAAAGGAACTGCAACGCCGAAACTCAGCGACTTTAAATGGATCATCAGACCGGGCGATAAAACGGTCGAATAAAGATCCTCCCTTTGTGGATCGTACAGAACCTTGCGCGTCGCTTCGAAGATATATTCGAAAGACTTATAAGTATAAGAAAACCAGAAATCGAAATACCATGCTTTTTCAAACTGTTCCCCTTGTCTTTCTCGTAGATAAGGAGTCGTCTGAGAATTCCAGCGAGTAATTCCGAACAAAGCCCAAGGTCCGTTACGATAAAACAATCCACCGCTAAATTCAATATTTCCAAATTTTTCGGAGCCGATCCCCAATCTTTCCTTTCCGGTTGCGAAGTAATAACTGGATCCGCCCACCGCGGCAAGGCCGGCATCGCCTAGCGGAAGAAAGAATTTAATACCCGCTTGTTGCTGATTCCAATGTTCGCTCTTTCTTTCGCCAGATTCCCTGAGTCTCTGATAAGGAAGAATCGCAAACAAGGAAACGTAAATCCCGATTTTTTTTTCAGCATGAAGAGCTCCGGTGATTGTTTCTTTTTTCGCGTCCAGAGATTCCTGTCTCTGAATAGAAAGAGAAACGGCAAGACGATCTTTTGGCTCCGGAGAATTCAGATAGAGATTCTCACCAAGTAGGTCGAAAACGCAAAGAAAGAGGATCAGGAAGAATATTATACATTTTGAATTCACTGGAGTAAAACCCCTTTGAGTCGAAACGTCTCCTTCACCAAATAGGAAAGCCTTTCGTAACCCCGATACGTTAGGTGTCCTCCGTCAACGAGCATATCGGGAGTAATCTCCGATGAGGGATCCAACACGAACTCATCCGTAATTTCGACTTTCATCCTATCGTTCAATTGACGGACTGCGGCGATAGGCCAAGGAGATTCCACATTCCAAAACGATAAAACCACTATAGAATCGCATTTAAGCTTCAAGGCTTCGATTGCTTGCTTTTGTCTCTGTATAGTATTTCCCAACAAAGAATCGTTTGCCGGACCCAAGTTGCCCAAAAAGTCGTTGGCCCCCCCGTTATAGGTACACGCCCTATAACGACCTTGTAGATTTTTCGCGGCTTCCAGAATAGCGGCTGTCGAACGATTTGGAAAAGCAGTCTTTGAAGCGGCGAAGGGTTCCAATAACTCAGCAGGCCAAAACGCGGAAATGCTGTCTCCGACCAACATCAAAGAGGGCTTTTCTAAGATTAAACTTAAATATAAATTTGTATCCGAGGGCTTACGCCCCGCATCACATCCGATCAAAAAAAGGTGAAGAAGGGAAATAATAGGAAGAAAAACTCTATTCATAATAAAAATCGCACCACTCCTCTTTCATTCTTGAAGTGCAATTTTTATTACGAGATACGTTATACGTCCTCGCCACTTTTACCGAAAATTCGCTTTATCGGAAACCGGAGAAGGTAAGAATTCTTACCAAGAGCGGAGATCGGCTATAGAAATTGAATTGAAACACAAACAAAGGACGACAATAGTACATTCACTATTTTGAATATTGCAATGGAAAGTAAAAAATAAGAATCGAATCGGCATATAAGGAATCGATCTTTGGGAGCGACGTAACGTACCAAAGCCGAAAAGAAAAATAAATGCGGAATGGATTTAAGAAACCGTCTTCGTAAGAATTCTCTATCGATCCGTTTATACGAAATCATTCCACGACTTACGCCACTTTTATTAAAATACCCAAGTAAACGAAAGTGAAGATGTGTTCCCGGAATCCGAAGTATACAAACGAACACTTTTTAAATCCCCGCTATAGAGCTCCGAACTACTCAAATAGATATTCACTGCGATCAGAGAAAGAAGTGCGATTCCATAGAATTCGCGCTGATGGAAAAACTCGGATTTCTCCATCACATAACCTCGCTGGGTGACAAAATAGTCGCTACTCTTGAAAAAGAAAAAAAGAATAACGAAACCGTTTTGAGATCCTATGCTTGCATAATAAGGAATAAGCGCCTCCTTTGATATATCCGAAGAATACCCAAAGAACTCCTTCGGCTTTTGAAAAAAATCAAAACCACGATACAAAACATAAAGCTCGGATAACGCAAGAACACCCCCCGTAATCCATCCGTTTCTATCTTCGGAAAACAACAAAGGGGACCAACCCGGAATAAGAGCCTGCAACGTTTTCGAAGTTCTTGACATTGGGGATCTGACTTTCTCTTTCAAAACATCGTCTTTTTTAATTTCCGGCTCCGTTTGCTGGATCGTTTGTTGTGCGGGTTCGGATACGATCGCCGGAGTGACGACCGTGGTTTGGATCATCTTGTTTTTAGGTTTCTTAGAAGAGGGATTCTCGGGAAGAATCGAACTTACTTTTGAAAATTCTATGTGCTTCGTTACTTTTCCAATGCGAAATTCAACTAAATTTCCATTCTTCATCCGGACGGAATCGGCGCGGATTCGTTCCCCGTTTTTCAAAATGAGAACGTCCGAATGAATTTCGGATAAGAAAGCAGCGTGTAAAAGCGACAGAAAAAGAAACGCAGTCAAAAAATTTCGGATTTTGATAAAAATAAAAAAAACAGTGGCGAACATCGATTCTCCAAGCGTAATTAAATCTGGAAGCGTTTCTCATCGAATGAGTGAAAGTTTAGACAACATAGAATACCTTTATAAGAGTTACTACAATAAACTCAAGTTTTTCTTTCTTAAGTCTGGTATAACAACAGAGACTGCGGAAGAACTTTGCCAAGAAACTTTTATAAAGGTCTATAACAATCGAGAAAAGTTTGATCCAAATAAAGGCTCCGAAAACACATGGGTTTACGCGATCGCCAGGAACGAATTGACCGATTTTTTTAGAAGAAACAATAAAGAGAAGAATATCGTAGAGTATTCTTCTTGGGAAAATTTGGTTTCTTCTTTTGATTCGTCTGCATACAAAAAAGAGGAGGAGAGAATTCTAATGGAGAAGCTGACAAAATCGATTCACTTGCTGAAAGAACCAGAGAAATCGATTGTTGTTCTTCATTGTATTCACGGAAAAACGATCGCGGAAACGTCGCTTCAAACCGGAATCGCGCAAAGAACCGTGAGCAGACGATTGGTATCCGCGTTAACTCTCCTAAAAGAAGAATTAAAATCGTTGGGAATAGATAAAACTTGGTTGGAAGGAGTGCAGGGGTGAAAGAAGATCCGGAACAAAATCTCGCCCGCGCCCTCGACCCAAAAACTTCGAAGGAAGAATTCGCGGAGCTCATGAAAGATCCCTCTTTACAGAGGAAATATTTTGAAATGGTTCGAATAAAAACGCAGCTGGGTTCTCTCAATCCCGAGGATTTTCCGATTTCTCCTAAACCCACGCTCATTCCTTGGAAAAGAACGGGAGCATTGTTGACCGCGGCTGCGTCCGTATTCGTTGTTTTTGGAATATTCTTTTTTTATAAAATACCAAACAATTCGCATAAAATCGCGGGAACTCTAAAGACATCTCGTGGAACGTGCGAACAAAACGAGTCTTCCGATCAACGGATCGGATATCGGACCGTGGAAAATTCTTATTGTGATCTGGTTTTGGAAGGGATGGGAACTTTTTCGATTCGTATCTTCCCAAACACTCGTATGAATATGGAAACAAGTTCCGATTATCTGAGAATCAACGTCCAAGAAGGCTCTGCCTTATTATCTTCCATACAGAGAAAAGAGGGAATCACCGTGCAGGCGAACAGCCCCCATATACGCTCCACCCTGCTCGGAACTTCTCTGTTCATTTCGGCCAATGCGGATAAGGAAAGGATTTTTCTGATCGAAGGTTTGATTCAAGTTCAAGCGTTAGACGTCACCGAAGACTCGGAATCTACTTTGGTAAAAAGCGGTTCCATGGCCGAAGCTGCAAACTGGGAAGAATCATCCAAACCGAATGAAATTCAAATTCAGATAAGTCCGATTTCCGGCAAGGAAGAATCGATTCTTCAGTCACAGCTCGATTCCATGAAACGAATTCGAAAAAGCGAAAGTCCAATAGAATACGAATCGGGCGATATCAAAACGATCGAGAACCTTCACGAAGGTGAAAAATGGTCAAGTCGGCCATACGTTCAAATCATAAAAAAGAACGGTACCGTCCACGAAGGTTATCTGATTGAAATCGGAGACTTCTATTCAATCCAATCGATAGATTCCGGTCTGGTTCGAATGCCCAAGGCTTCCATTTCGGAAATCACCACGCTCAGAAAATAGGCAGTTCCTTTTTTTAAAGAGCAGAGACATGGATTGGCAATGAAGTTGAGTCCGGTTTTTTTCAAACGGTGCAAACCTAGGCTTTAATGCCATTTTCGATACCTATCTTTCGAATTTTTATTTCCCGATTCCAGGAATTCTTAGATTGAGTTTGGTAGACTAAAATATGCTACCTTTCGTTCGGCGGTATCTGAGACATTTTTTTTGCAAAGGCCGCGTGTTCAACGAGATTGATCGGTCTGAATTTAATTTTCGCGCTCGCCGGATATTTTCCGAGATAATTATCCCCTCTCCAGTTATATTTCGGACGAATCGGACGCGGAACGAAATTCCCTCCGCAATTTGGGCAGACATCGGAAAGAAATTTCTCGTAACAAGAAATACAAAAAGTGCATTCGAAAGAACAGATCACTGCGTCTATGGATTCAGGTGGAAGGGGCTTTTCGCAATTTTCGCAATTCGGTCTCAATTCTAACATACGCTCACGCTAAATTTTTGAAGATGAGCATAAAGATTTTTTTTCCGAGGGGAATGAAGAACGAATATTCTCGCGCAAACGTTAAACGAATCTGCATTTCGCATTAATTTTCTTCGATTCCGGAGGAAATTTCCTTATCCACGATAACCAGCGATTCGGCAATCTTACTCATCGCTTTGTAAAATTCTTTCGTAACCTGGATCCCTTCTATATCGGTTCTCATTGCATCGACCGTATCTCCGATAAAAGAAAGAAGCGCATAAGGATCTCTTTTGTTTTCAATCAAACTTTGGATAAGCTCGATATTTTCTTCGTACATGATTTCTTCCTTTTTGATTTTGCCGATTCCATATCGATCGGCTTGGAAAGTCTTCTCAAAGTTAAGAAATGAAATGTTTTTTTGAATTTTTGGTTTTCTTTCTAAGTGCGCTATCAATACTGGTTTATCATTAGCATTTATTCGAAAAATGTCAAAACATCGTCTTAAAATCGGAATTCTCCTGCTTCTGCTCCTCGGTTGGGCAGGAAGGGAAATCCATACCCACTCGGAAAAAGAATTTCGTCTCCCGGTTTTACATTCCGAATATACTTCTCAAGTTGAGGTAAAACATTCTCCCTCTTGTCCCGTTTGTCAGTTTCAAAGAAATCTTTCCTCTTTGTGGAACCCCAATTTTCTAATCCCTCAATCCTCCCTAATTCTTACAAAAGAAAATTCCTACTTTTCCAACACTCGAATTCCTTCTCTCACGATTATTCAAATCCAACGCGGTCGCGCGCCTCCTTTTTCAATTTAATTCGATTTATTTTTATTGAATTAATTTTAGGACTTTTGTCCGGGAGCTATCGCTTGAGAAAGCCATTTTATTATAATATTAGATTATTCTTATTTTTTATTCTTATTTCCCCGTTTTCTGTTTACGCTTTGGACGTCGCCTTGTCCGGCACCGTAAAGGATAAGGACGGAAATCCGATTCCTTATGCTAGGATTTTAATTCAAGAATCCAGAAAGAGCACCGTCACCAATGAAAAAGGTGAATTTGTTTTGGATCACGTCACTCCGGGTAAATATACTTTTTCCGCAAGTTCGGGCGGTTTTCAGTCCGAGACAATCTCGGTTTCCATAGGAGAAAAGGATGAAAAGATTCAGTTTACTCTGATCAAAAGTTCTTTGGACGATTTTTCGATCAACGTTACCGCAAAATCCACGATCTCCGACTTTTTAACCTCCCCACAACCGATCACGGTGTTAACCGGAAGACAACTGGACAGACAAAGGGGCGAGAATGCGATGTCCGCGATCAACAACACCCCGGGAGTTTCCAATCTGACAACGGGAGCCGGAACCTCAAAACCCGTCATCCGAGGTTTGACCGGTCAAAGAGTACTTGTGATGACCGACGGCATCCGACAGGAAGAACAACAATTCGGAGACGATCACACAGTAGAATTAGATGCTTTTAATATTCAAAAAATTGAAATCATTCGAGGACCAGGAAGTCTCCTATACGGTTCGGAAGCGCTCGGCGGGGTTGTGAACGTAATCAGAGACAAAGCCCCCCTTTCTGGCGAAGGCGTTCCGAAGATGGCGGGGCTTTTTAATTCCAACAGTTATTCCAACAATAAACAGGATGCGGCCAACTTTGCCGTCTTCGGTAATATCGACGGTTTCGGTTATCGTGCCAGCGCCAACACCCGTAAAGCCGGAAGGATCACGACTCCTAACGGAACAGTTCCGAACACGGGGATGATCGAAAAGAATAAAAGTGCATCCATTGGATTGGACGGAAAGTGGGGAAACTTTTATATCGATTCCTTTCAGAGAGAACAGACTCAGGATCTTTTCGACAATCCGAATGAAAACCCCGGAGCCACGGTCTTTCAAAAACTAAAACACGAAAAATCACATTTTCATTCTTTTCTTATTTTGCCCGCCGGAAATTTGGAACTCGACGTCTCCTACCAAAGAAATAATCGAAGAGAAATCGAATCTAAGAATAAAATTCTACCGATCAAGGATACGCTATTGGACGAAACGATAGACAACTTCGAAAAATCGTTTCAATACTATCAAGTCACTGCTCGAGAAAAACATCAAGGATTGAACCTCTATCTCGATACTGCGACTGCCGATGCGAAATTCCATCACAAACCAATATTAGGAATTATTAAAGGAACCGCGGGAGTTTCCGGATTACAGCAAACCAACAAAACCATCGGCTCCGAACCTTTGATCCCGTCCTACGGAATCGTAAACATAGCGGGTTTCTTTTTGGAAGAATTGAAGCTGGGCTCCGTCACTCTCAGCGCAGGCGTGAGAGGAGACAAGAGGGCCGCAGATATCAGAAACAATACGACGTTGGGCGTTAACGAACAAACCAAAAATTATTATGCGACAACGGGTTCGACCGGAATCGTCTGGAGAATCAATAAGTCCTTTTCTTCAGTTCTCAATTACGGAAGAGGTTTTAGAGCGCCGACCCCGTTCGAACTTTTTTCAAACGGTGTTCACGAAGGAACCGGAAGATTCGAAATCGGAAGAGACACACTCAAACCGGAATATTCGAATAACATGGATTTCGCTCTGAGATACGCCTCTTCGCGGATTCAGGCGGAAATCAGCGTTTTTCAAAATCACATTCAGAATTTCATATATGCAGCGAGCATCGCAGAGATCGACGCTGAATCAGGACTACCTAAATACAATTACAAACAGGGAGACGCCGTTCTAAAAGGCGGCGAATTCTCCATCCAAGCAGAATTGACGAAAAATTTGGTCCTTTCGGGAGGTATCGATATCGTTCATGCGAGAAATCAGAACGACACGAACCCTCTTCCAAAAACGACTCCCAATCGAGCGAGAGCGGGACTTCGATGGACCGAAGATTCCTTGTTGGGAATGAAAAACTTCTACTTTACGGTGAACGGAAGATTCTACGATTCCCAATACCGCGTCGACCCGAAGGAAACTCCGAGTAAGGGTTACAATCTTACGGATATCGGATTAGGTTTTGAATTACCGTATTTTGGAGACGGAAATTCGAAACCCACTCTGGACTTGAGCGTTCAAAACGTATTCAATGTTTCTTATGTAGATCATTTGAGCCGTTACAAAGAATATGCTCTCAACCCGGGAGTGAATGCGATTCTAAAGGTTTCTTTCCCTTTTACAATGATTCAATAGGAACAAAGTCATGAAAAAATACATTCTAATTTTCTTAATCATTCCGATCCTTTTTTGCAAAAAAGACAAGGACGAATACGACAAAGACCAGTCGATTCGTCTACTCGCAAGCGCTTTTAACGAAACAAAAGCGGACTGTGTTTATTGCACCGATACTCAAGCCTTTCAAGGAAATTGCACCTGCTTTACTCAGATTCCCGTTTGGAGTTGTCAGGGTTATTCATCCGGACGTCAAAAATCGAATTCGGTCAAAATATCATGCGAAGATTTGACATCAAAGGGACTTTGGACCGATAACGAAGCTTCCGCAGAAGAATCCGAAAGTTCGGAAACACCAAAACCGACTCCTGCCAAATCCTGTTCTTACTTAACCTGCCCGCCGGAAGCTTACAGAGCGGCCTTTACTCCCGACGCACTTTAGAGAAATTTATTTTAGGGGATTTCAATGAGGTCCCCATTGTAGAATCGATTTTGGGGACCGAGGGAAAGTCGCGAATTTGGCGAATTGTGGATTCGGTCTTCGTTTCGCTTTCACGAATTTAGCGGTTCAAACCGAATCTTTTTCCAACTTAATTTTTTGCAAAAATACTCGGCTCCAATACGGATGCGGATGTTCGATTCTTTTTCTACGTTCTTCTCGATCGGAATTAAAAACCGAGTTCTTCTAGGAAATCGGAAAACCTGTTTACAAATCCAAGCGGATTGAAGAAATGAAAACCGAATTTGAAACGGAGTGACCAAACGTTATGCCTTATGTAAACTTACAAGTCGCAGGCCCGCTGACTCGAAAACAAAAAGAGGAAATCGTAAAGGAATTTACGGAAACCCTCGAACGAGTTGCGGGAAAACCTCCGGAAGTAACCTACATCGTAATCGAAGAAGTGTCCAAAGAAAATTGGGCCAAAGGCGGGAAACTCCTCGAATGAGAGTTCCATTTGTTTTCTTTTTTTGTCGAAAAGTATAATTTTCGGAATTTAATTTTTGAGTTTTTTACAAAGAACTCGATTTTTCAACAATAAGGAGCGCGCGGGTGCGCCGCCACATCAAGATCTATGTCCACAATCCTATTCTCCGTTTCCAAACTTGCAACGCTCTTCTTATTTCCTCTTCCTTTAGTTCTCTTAGTTTTATTGTTTGCCGGATTCAAACTCAAAAGATGGAAAGAAAAACTTTCTGTTTTGATTCCCGTCCTTTTTCTCTGGATTCTTTCCACGAGCACCGTCTCACAAAAACTCATTCAGTCTTTGGAAATTTATTATCCACCGGTTTCAATCACCGAGGTTCCCAAAGCGGACGTTATACTTGTGTTAGGCGGAATGGTCTCCACGCTGAGTCGCCACGATGAACCCGTGGAGCTCAATAACACCGCGGAAAGACTTACGGAAACGATTCGACTCTATCAGGCAAAAAAAGCGCCTCGAATTCTTTTTTCGGGAGGATCCGGAAATCTATTCTACCAAGAAGTTCCGGAATCCGAACCCGCGGGACGATTCCTAAGACAACTCGGAATCCCGGAATCTTCTTTGATCTTAGAATCCAAAAGCAGAAACACCGCTGAGAACGTCGCCTTTACGACCGAGTTACTCAAAGAGCGCGGTTGGAAGTCGATTATTCTTGTAACGTCCTCCTTCCACATGAAACGATCGGTGGAAAACTTTCAAAACAAGGGAATTACGATCATTCCCTTCCCCACGGATTTCCGAGCGCAAAAATCGGTCCTCACCTTGGACAACTTCTTTCCATCCACATTCTGTCTCGAAAACTCAACGATCTCGATCAAAGAATGGATCGGAATTCTCGTTCAAAAGATCAAGAACTCCTGAAAGATACGGATTGGAGTAAAATCGGGATATTTCCACTTTTCTCCTTCCGTTATCTCTGTTTTCATGGTCTAAAACAAAAACTAGATCGGAACATTTAACGATGAATATCAAATTTACGGTCCTCGCAGGGATCATTCTTCTTTCCCTCGGCTCCATCGCTTACTTCTCGTCCAAGGAAACATCTTATACGCTTCTGGACGCTTCCGAACTGGCGGCCTCTCCCGCTCGTTACCAAGACGATCTCCTACGAGTGAGAGGTTTTGTGAAGTTGGGAACCGTCGTTCGCGAAGGTAAGACCGCAAAATTTATCTTAGAATTTAACGATAAAGAAATCCCGGTTTTTTTCACCGGCGAAACTCTTCTTCCAGACGCATTTAAAGAAGGAACAAGAGCAAGAGTCGACGGTTATATGAAGGACGGAGTTCTTGTTTCCGATCACGTGGAAGCAAAGTGTGCTTCCAAATACGAAGCCGACTATTCGGAAGAAAATAAATAAATTTCTATCGCCTAAAAACGAAAGGACAATGGACTCTTTGATATGAATGATTTCGGCGCTCTCTGCATAATCGCCTCTTTCGCAATTCTTCTTTTTTCCATATTACAAACTTCTTATGGAATTTGGAAGCAGGATCGCCAAGCGATCGAACTCGGAAGGTACACTCTGATGGCTAACTCGGCCATAATTCTTCTCGCCTTTATAGTTCTTTTAGTTCAACTTTTTAGAACCGATCTTTCCAACTATTACGTTGTGATGCATTCCAACGAACACCTTCCTTTGTTTTATAGACTCACGGGAATTTGGTCGGGTTCTTCCGGTTCTCTTCTTTTTTGGAATCTTTTACTTTCCATATTTACGTTTATCGTTCTATGGCAAACAAGAGAATTGATAAACGACAGAATTCCGGTGATGAACCTAACGTTAACCGTCATCTCTGCATTCTTCTCTTATCTCGCTGTTTTTTATTCCGACGCGCAACCCTTTCGCGAATTCCAACCGGCTGCCGTCGCCGGAAGAGGGCTTAATCCTCTTTTGCAACACTGGGCGATGGTAATCCACCCGCCGATTCTTTATATAGGTTACGTGAGTTTTGCGATTCCGTTTTGTATCGCGACTTCGGCTTTGATCACGGGGCATCTTTCCGAAAACTGGTTTCGTTTTGTGAGAAGATGGACGATCTTCTCTTGGTTTTTTCTTGGAACCGGAATTCTTCTCGGATCAAAATGGGCGTATGAAGAATTGGGTTGGGGCGGTTATTGGGCCTGGGATCCTGTCGAAAACGCGTCTTTGATGCCTTGGCTTCTTTCCACCGCGTTTCTTCATTCCATGATCATTCAGGAAAGAAGAGGAATGTTAAAGTTTTGGAATATGCTTTTGATCATCCTCGCTTTCCACTTCTGTTTATTGGGAACCTGGATCACAAGAAGCGGCGTATTAGAAGGCCCTCATAGTTTTTCCAAATCCACAATCGGAACTCCGTTTATCATTTTTATCGGCGTAAGTTTTGCGTTCTTTATCGGATTTTTAATCCACCGAAGAGACGCGTTAAAACCGGAAAGAAATCTGGAAGCGATGACTTCCAAAGAAGGAAGTTTTCTTTTTAACAACTTTCTTCTCGTAATCGCGACTCTTGCAATTCTTCTCGGAGTTTTTTCTCCACTTCTTTATGGAAGAGAATTCAAAGCTCCTTGGTTTAACTCATGGGGGGTTCCATCCGGAATTCTTCTCATCCTCCTCATGGGATCGGCGCCGCTTCTTGCTTGGAGAAAGGGCGCGGATAAGATCTTTTTTTCCACACTCTTCAAACCGTTGTTAGTCGGAATCTTCGGTGCGGGAGCTTACATCCTTTTTTATACTCAGAATTTTACGATCAGCGATTACAGTTTAGGAGACGTACTCGGAGAAATCTATTCCGTCGTCGCGGTAGGCCTCGGAATTTTCACGATCGCCGGAATCGCGCAAGAATATCACAGAGGAATCGTCGCGAGAAAAGCGACGTATCCTTCGGAGAATTATTTCTTTTCCGGATTTAGAATGCTCTTAAAAAACAAAAGAAGATACGGAGGTTATCTCGTCCATTTGGCGATGGTGATCCTTTTTATCGGATTTGCGGGAAACGCGTTTAAACAAAACACTTCGATCAAATTTTTCTACTTTTTAAACGCTCCTGAAAAGAACGAAATCGTGTATTCCAGCCAAGACACGGGAGTTCTCGGAAACTATCAGATTTCAGCGAGCACTCTCAAGATCAAACCTCTCGTAAACGGAGACGCGAAGAACGGTTTAAACATTCAGAATGTGATCGTTTCTCACGAGGCGACCTTTCAAGTCAAACGCCATCTGAAAGATTTTTCGACGATGGTGACCGAAAGAAGATTTTATCCGCAGATTTCGCATCTCAGTGGAGATTTCGAAACTCATATCCCTACGAGCGAACCGGCGATCGCGTCCACTCCGAAAGAGGATTTATACGTTCAGTTAGGCGCGATCGAACACGCGGATCTTTCGGATGAAAATCCGGATCTTCCTCTTTTGTTTATGAATTATCTTTTTACGAACGAAAATCAACCGGTTCGAAAACTAGAGAATTTCAATCGTTTCCCGAGACAGATCGTCGCCAACTTGGAAGTCTGGGTCAATCCACTCGTAAAATTTATCTGGGCGGGCTCCCTACTCTTTTTCTTCTCGGGGCTCCTGATCCTTCTTCCTATTGGAGAATCCAGAAATTGAAAACAACACTTTATAAAATTCTAATTTTCATATCGATCGTTGTTTCGATTTCTTTTTATAATCCGATCTTTGGTGATTCCACTTTTACCAATCTGAGCGAGCCCGAACAGATTCGAACCTTTCACGAAGTGACGTCAAGGATCCGGTGTATTTGTATTCCCTCGATCACGATCAAGAGTTGTTCGTTTAACAATTGCACCGTCTCCGCAAAGCTGAAAATTTTTATAGAAAATCGGATCGCAAAAGGCGAAAGCGCAGACGTAATCGTGAACAAGATGGTTCACGGATTCGGTGAAGAGGCCTTACAAGATCCGGTCATTCAAAAATTTGTGGAGGCAGGAAACACAGGAATGGCCAACTCGGTCGTCTTCGGTTTTGGCGAGAACATACTCGCGACTCCGGATTCCACCTGGATCAATTTGAGTCTGGGCATTGCAGGAGTTCTTGGGATTCTTTTTATATTCTTTTTTATAAAACGTAAGAATCCGAACTCTTCCAAAAAAGTCTCCGTCGATTCTTCGAAACAAGAATCGGAGGCTTTCAATCGATATCTTTCAGAAATACAGGAAAAACAGAAATAATGGATCTTCTACTCATTCCATTTTACATCCTCTTGGTAGGAATCGTAGTCCTTCCGTTCCTTTATGTTCGTTTTTCCCTCGATCTCAAATCGACGGATGGAGAATCCGAAAAGCTGGAACTAATCAATCGAAGAGAAGTGATCTTAGAAAATCTAAGAGACATCAAGATAGAATTCGATACCGGAAAACTTACGGATGGAGAATTTCAGTCCATCTCCAACGGAATCGTTAAGGATTTGGAAGAATTCGACGAGAAAATCAGAACCATCGCGCAGAACATCCCGCAACAAGCGCAGACGGCTCCGAATCCGAATGAAATTCTTACTAAATACTGTCACGAATGCGGGTTTAAGATAGAGATCTATGGAGCTAAATTTTGTCCGTCCTGCGGAACCAAACTGATCGTTTAAGAGATTTAGAGCGGATAACAATTTCCGTTTTTATAATATTCTTATGTGCAATTTCGACCGTCGATTGTAAAGGCAAAGATCTCAAACTACAAGGCGACCTCGTCAGATTAAACGACCTTCCTTTTTACGGAGCCGGGTTTTACGTTTCGGCTTCTAAGGTGGACAAAGAGGATTTGGAAGATGTTAGAAAAAATCTAAAAAACGAACTCGCTTCAAGAGCGCCGAAAGACAGACTGGAACGATGGAAAGAAATTTCGGAGCTAAACGGCTCCGAGGGAATATACATTCTTTTTCAGATCGTTCCGGAAACGAGGGTTTTACCCGAGTTTTTGAATTTTCAGTTTTTGTTAAACGACCAACCCGCTGAAAAAATCTGGCCTTATTATTTACAAACTCTCACTGCAAAGGTACGAAATACTCGATTTTCCGCTCTCCCCGCGTACGGCACCGTGGGATATCCCTACTACACGGTCCCACCGGGCGTTTATCCTTCCGGAGCGATTTTGTACGATTCCGACGTAACAACGGATGTGGAACATATTTATCGTTTTTTGGTTCGTTTTCCTAAAAACGCGTTCAATTCTGACTCCAAGAGTAAGAACTTTTTCCAGGTAACGACTCCCGCTAAGTCCATTCTTAAATTTGAATATTAGAATTTTTAGTTATTTCAAGTCATTCACTTTGGATCCAAGGATTTGTAAAACACGGATTCGGAAATCGGCCACTTCCTTTTTTCATCGATTTTTTTCTATAGGAAAGTCAATTCGTCTGGATCGTCCCAAGATGAGAAAGACGATGGCTACGAAATTCTTCCAGGATTCGATGGTAGTTGACCAAGACGAGTGATAAGACCTTTTGAAAGTTTTAGTCCCTTTCCACTTTTGCAATTGAGAGAATATCGAAAGTTTGAAGGAGAATTTTTGCATACCGAACCGAAGAGCGAACAATCCGTTTGAATCGATCACGATTTTGTAAAGTAAAAAAGATCGAGAAACCTTTGTCGGAACTCCGACAAACTCGGGAATTATTTCTTGCTTTCTTTTCGTTTGCCCGCTATTGCGAAATTGTGGGAAATTTCCTATTGCCCCGCCTCCACCATCCGAGTTCAGCATAAACTTACCCACATGTTGAGAGGAGAAACAACGAGAATCATCCCGAGACAATGGTTTTGTAGGAATTCCCACATGAGAATTTTTTCTTGCGAAATTAGAATTTTGTGATAGAGGAAAGTTTCCGGAATTTTTCCGCCACCCGCCCCTCCACCCAAGATCAGGGTGGGGCCCGCGACTTTCACGGAGAAGTTGTCGTAACTACGACAATCGTTATTCTTTCATTCTGATGGGCTTATGTCTTCCGGACCAAAGTATTCTCGATCCAAAAACTTTTCCACGTCTTCCTTTTTCCAATTGGCATACGGAAGACCATAGAGCGTTTTCAGATATTTCTCCACTACAAAAGGATATCGAAAGTTCTTCGGAAATCTCTTCTTGAAATTCCCACTCCCAAGAAACATAAAATCAAAGATTGTCCTCCATCTTTCCCTCGTCCAAATCTCTTCTTCGCTTAACAATCGTGTTTCATAGTAAAACCGATCGAGATCGGAACTTTCTAAAGCGGAGACCGTTTCCCCAAGGTATTCTTCGTAACCCTTCGGCAAAAGTCTTATATAATGACCCGGAAACCCCTTTCCCGGCAATCTCGCCAAAAACGGATCTGTGATTCCCAGCAGATCGACCCAGTGGATTTCCGGGCCTCCATAAAAACCTGCTAAACCGACATTAGTGGTAATCTGTATTTCCCTGGCAATGGGAAGGGCGTTTTTTTCGAAATTGGATTCTTCTTTTTTTGGAATCTTCCCGGAGGTTCGTTTTAGAAATTCCTCCGAATCAGATTTTACCTCCGATAAACGGATTCGAATCGCATACTGCGCCCAGGGATGCGATTCGGGTGTAATGCCTCTCCACCAACTCTTTAACGAAACATTATCCTGGTATGAGGCTCTTTCATCGACCACACCTTTTTCGATCCTCACTTCCTGTCTTTGATAAAAATAACGAAACGGAGAACGTGGATCTATGAAAAAATAAACGACAAGTACGGTTCCAAAGGTATATACAATTTTTCTAATGAATTTCTGATTTTTTTCGAAACGTTTCGACAAAAAGAAACTCTGGCAAAAAATGGAAACGATCAGACACGAACCCAGAAATCTTCCGGCCATAAAATCGCCTCCGATCCAAAGGAGATACAAAAACACGGGGAGAATCGAGAGCGCCCCCGGCAAAAGAATACTCTTTTCGTCCTCGGAAAGATTCCATCCGAGATTCTTAAATCGTCTTAAGAACGTTTCGGAAAAAATCCAGAAGAGATGTGAAAGAAAAACAAAACCCGCAATCGGATCCCATTTCAAACTGACACTTATATAATTCCACCCCGCGATCATTCTTTCTGAAATAGAAGAGATCACATTCGTCTTCGCAAAATAGGTGTTAGGGAAAATCGATCCGTAGTAAACGAGCGAGAAAAAAAGAAAAATCACCCAAGGCAAAAGACCGTAAACCGCGGAAATCAAAAATCGAACTCTCTCACTTTTCGAAATTCTAAAAAAAAGAAAGATCAGAGGAATCGCGAAAAGAAGCGCCAGATCCAAACGTGTCAAAAGCAAAAGCGCCGTCAAAATTCCGATCCAAAACCCGCGTCTTCCGGAAATACGCCCTTCCGAATTTAGATACAAAGAATAAAATTGAATAAAAAATAAAAGAAGCAAAAGAAAAGAAAGAGGATTTTCCAATCCAGAAGCATTATAATCTACGAATATTTTAGAAGAAAAGAGAACGAGAAAAGAAACAGATACGATCCCGACAAAAATTCTAAACTTAGAAAAGAAAAAAAAGAAAGAGGATAAAAAAAGAACACCGCAAAGATATGAAAGTAAATACGCGGATATAGAAATTTCTCGGACGAAGAACTGCGTTGGTATTAATAGAAACAACCAAAGCGGGTGTGTGTAAACCTGAACCCTTTCCAACGGATTCCATCGAAGACCGAATCCGTTTAAAAAATTGTCCACAACTCGAAACGTGATGAAAGAATCGTCCGAAAGCCAAGCGCTTTGATAGAATAGGATCGTATAAAAGGGAATGAAAAGAAAAAAAAGTAAGGATCTCCCGGAAATTCTTTTTGCCAAAGCGCTCCCCGGGAAATTCATTTTTTAAGAATGTCGTTTACGGAGTTCTTCCACGATGTCTTGCAGGGAAATTCCTTGTTCGACCAATAAAACTTGCAGATGAAAAAGTAAGTCCGCAGCTTCGTGTGTGAGTTCTTTTTTGTCCGCATTCTTAGCCGCGATGATAACTTCGCCGGCTTCCTCTCCAACTTTTTTAAGAATCCGGTCCACTCCTCCGCGAAAAAGATCGGCCGTATAAGATTTATCAGGAAGTTCCTGTTTTCTTTTTTTAAGAATATTTTCCAACTGTAATAAAAATTCCATGAATCCAAGGCTTCCTTTGCGAAATCTGCCCCTAGTTTTTCGAGCCTCCGATTCTCCGACAACCGTATTTTTGCACCCTTCCGGAAAGAAAACGCTGGCTAAAGCATTTGCAAAACAGTCCGATGTTAGAGAATGAAGAATTTATTTATCCCAATCTGTATCCTTCTTTCCGTTGTTTTCCATTCTTCTCTTGGAGCCGAAATCCAATGGGAAAAATCGGTGAAGACCGCCTTTGAAAAAGCGAAAGCCACCGGCAAACCGATCTTCATCGACGTCTATGCGGATTGGTGCGCTTACTGCAAAACTCTCAAAAAGGAAATTTATCCTAAAAAAGAAGTTCAGAATGAACTTTCCAAATTCGTAACGCTTTCCCTCGACGGAGACACGTTTCCGAACCTCAAGAGAAAATACGGCATCGAAGGTTATCCTTCGATGCTCTTCCTCGATCAAAACGGAAGTCTGATCGATAAGATCACCGGAATGCCGGACGCAAAGATGATTCTCAAATATTTGAAGAACGCTTACGCGAAAAGAAATCTCGAAAAAGAATATCTTGAAAAACTAACCAAGGATCCGGACGGCACCAAAACAAACTTTCAAGCAGGGGTCTATTATTTCGAGGCAAGAGAATACGGAAAGGCGATTCGTTTTTTTAAAAAGGCAATCGAATCCACCGATTCCAAAAACATCGATAAAAACCACGACGCACTCTACAACCTCGGGATTTCTTATCTTGAAGTGGGGAGTTTCCAAGCATCCGTCGATACGTTCACCGCTTATATTACAAAATATCCGAACGGAGACCGCGCTTCCGCCTACTTCTTTAGGGGCAATGCTTTCGAGGAATTGAATCGCAAAGAAGAGGCCAAGTCGGATTACAAAAAAGCTCTGGAGCTCACGAGCGATCAGGAAGAAAAAAAGGACTTACAACTCAGAATTGATTCTCTAAATTAGAATATTCTAATTCTCTAAAAATCGAATTCCCCAATCCCGAACATTTCCGGCGCCCAGAGTAACAAACTTATCGCCGGGTTTCAAAAACCGACCGAGTTCGACAACTCCCTCTTCGATATCTTTAGATAGAATTTTGGTCGGACGTGACATCGCATCCGCGATGAGTCTCGTTTCCACACCTTCGATAGGATCCTCTCCAGCAGAATAAATCGGTAAAAGATAAACCGTTTCTCCTGTATCCAGACTTTCCGCAAATTCCATATATAAGTTCTGAGTCCTCGTATATCGATGCGGTTGAAACAAGATCACCGCTCTTCCTTCTTTTTTGAGACCTTCCATCGATTGGATAACGGCCTTGATTTCAGTCGGATGGTGTCCGTAGTCGTCGTAAACTTCGATCCCGTTTTTGCTCCCCAGATATTCCAATCTTCTGCTGACTCCCGAGTATTCAGGGATTTCTTTGACGAGTTCATTCAAGTCCGCCCCCGCCTCGAAACAGGCGAGAATCGCCGCGAGCCCATTCTTGAGATAGTGTTCTCCCGGAAACTTTAGAGAAAAAGAATATTCTTTTTCTTGAAAATAGAAAGTCAAGACGCCGCTTTCGATCCGGTAGAGAGCGATTTTAGAATCCTTGATTCTTTCATCTTGAAAAATCTCTTTTGTATCGATGGTTTCTATCCTTGCAAAACCCAAAATTTTAGAATGATCTCCAAAAAGCAAAAGTGCGTCTCTGATCCCGATATCGTCCAGGTTTACGATCAACCTTCGCGACGCCCGTTCCATATAAAGCGCGAAAGCTTTGAGAAGATTCTCTCTTGTCTGATAATAATCCAAATGATCCTCATCGACGTTCGTCAGAATCCGCACTTCCGCTTTATGATTGTTGAAGGTTCCGTCGGATTCGTCGGACTCGAAAACAGCCCATTCTCCCTTTCCCCAAGAACCGCCCCTTCCGTTTAAAAACGCTACTTCTCCGCCTACCATCACGGACGGCGAGAATCCACAACGTTCCAGAAGAAACGCAGTCATCGCAGTGGTTGTGGTTTTTCCATGAGAGCCTGCAACTGAGATTTGTTTTTTTTCGGACATCACTTGGTGAAGAAGTTCGGAGCGATGAACCATCGCGACTCCCTTCTCACGGAATTTTTTGACTAAGGGATGAGAATCTAATCGAATCGCGGAGGAATAGATCGCAAGATCGTAATTCTCCACTTCGAGCGTGTCCGACTTGTTGAGAACGGTCGCTCCGTTTTGGATCAGCTTTTCCACAACCGCGGAGTGTTTGCCGTCGTAACCTCCGACCTTCATTCCTTTTTCCAAAAGGAGAAAGGCGAGCGATGACATTCCCGATCCTCCGATTCCAAGAAAGAACGGTCTTTGAAAGGATTTCCATTCGATCTGCATCTTAGTCCAGAGAGAAAAAATATTTCGCCGTGTCTCTTGCCGCGTCCACATGAGAGCACTGAAGAGATTTGATAGACATGTCGTTTAACAAAGATACGTCGTTTGCCAATTTGTCCAAAATTCTAAAAAGATGGGATTCGTCTTCGTCTTTCTGATCTAATACTAACGCTGCTCCGTTCATTTCAAAATATCTCGCGTTCGCCATCTGATGATCGTCTTTTGCATACGGATACGGGATGAGAATCATGGGAAGAGAAAACGCCGCGCACTCGGATAAAACTCCGGATCCGGATCGAGCGATCACGAAGTTCGCCCATTCGTATTGTTCCTTCATATTATCAGTATAAGAAATGAGTTCCGCGTCCTTCTTCGTTTTTTGAGAAACCTCTTCGTATAAGGCCGAGCCAGTTAATAAGCGAAATCGAAATTGAGTGTTGATTTCGTCGTGATCCATCAGACGAACCACGATATTATTGATCTGCCTGGCCCCTTGACTTCCGCCCATCACGAGCACGTTGAATTGTTTTTTCTTTTTAGGGTCGTATTTTTCGGAAAACTTCAAGGACATCCTCGGAAGTGTCTTCTTTCTCAAAGGATTTCCGATAATCGACCAATCGCAAGGTACTGAATGATCAATCGGAGGAAAACTAAACGCGGCCTTATTGGCGAATCGAAAAAACAATCTGTTCACGTTTCCGGGAATACAATTCTGTTCGCAGAGATAGACTTTTTTTCTAAAAAGAACTCCGTATAAAATCGAAGAAACCGTCGAATAACCGCCCATACCGACGACGACATCCACGTTGAGCTTACGGAAAAGCAAAAAGGTTTTTAGAATCTGATACGTATAACGAAAGGGAAAAAGAAGAACGTTGCTGGAAAGAGGAGGAAGATCGTGCCAGAGAACGTTACACGGTGCTTGTTCTAAATCCGGATTGTTTCGATTTCGCTCGAGAGAATAGAGATATAAACTCTCATAACCGATCTGCTCTTTTAAGTCCGTAAGAACTTCTGCAAGAGCCACTCCCGGTGATATATGCCCTCCGGTCCCGCCGGCAGCGATTACAATCGATCTCATAGACCTATGTTTTCCTTTCTCGTTATATTGACAAGAATTCCAAGAGAAATCAAAACGATGAGAATAGAAGATCCCCCGTAACTAACAAACGGTAAGCTAATACCGGTGATCGGAAAAATTCCGGTAACAACGAACATATTGATGATAAATTGTGTTCCCAAGATAATCAAAATCCCCGCTCCTAAATAAAAACCGAACGGATCCTTTACCTTCTGCACCAGATAAAACGCGCGAAACAAAAGTAAAAGGATTAGAAAAATAAAAATCAAAAAACCCACAAAACCGAAATCTTCGACGAACGTTGCTAATACGAAGTCGGTATGGCTGTAGGTGAGATAACGATGCGCGTAACCCGAAGCGAGTTTGTTTCCAAACCAACCCCCGTCCAAAAACGCACGAAACGAGGTCACGAGCTGATGCCCCTCGTCGAATCGATACCGATACGGATCCAGCCAAACTTCCACCCTCTTCTTCCGATAACCGACCCGATCGATCAATATATAAATCAGAGGAAGGGATACAATACCTACGACGAGCAAATTTCGAAAAGGAAATCCGAATAAAAAAATAAAACCCAAAATTACAAAAAGAATTTCTAATGTCGTTCCAAAAGCTGGTTCGACAAGAATCAAAACGATTACTGTGAGCAGTAAAACCGAAGGAACCAAGAGTTTTTTGTAATCGGGGGCGGATTCTAATTTTAATTTTTTAAAAAGCGACGCGAGATAGATCAAAACCGCCACTTTCGCGACTTCCGAGGGTTGGAGTTGATACGGCCCCAGCGCGATCCATCTGTGAAAGTTTCTTCCGTAATACGTGGAAACCGATTTTCCCACCCCAGGAATGAATACGAGAATCAAAAGTCCGATCGCGACTAACATTCCTAAGGCGGCGAGTCTTTCGAGTTTTTGATAGGGAAAGAGCGCGAAAAAAAAGAAAAACACAAGACTTACACAAATCCAGATCGCTTGTTTTTTGAGGAAGTATTCCGAATCCTTAAATTCTCTCCAAGCGGTTATGCTCGAAGAAGAATACATAACGCATAGACCCAAAAAAAGAAGAATAAAGATCGTTACGATGAGAAGAACGTCCAAAGAAGTTTTTCCCGGAACCCAGAGTTCCCTCCACTTCCTTCCGATAAAATCAATCATTGAATTTTGAGAGTCGATAAGGAGATGATCGCGAGGATGACCGCGATGATCCAAAATCGAATTACGATCTTGGTTTCTTTCAATCCTCCCAATTCAAAGTGATGATGCAGAGGAGCCATCTTAAAGATTCTTTTTCCGGTCAACTTAAAGGATCCCACTTGAAGAATCACGGAAAGCGCTTCGCTGACAAAGATCGCTCCCAGAATCAAAAGAAGAATTTCCTTCTTCAAAAGGATCACGACCATACCCAGGGTCGCTCCTAAAAAGAGAGAACCCGTGTCCCCCATAAAAATCTGAGCCGGATGCGCGTTGAACCAGAGAAATCCGAGAAGAGCTCCCGCGAGCGCGGATAAGAATACCGAATATTCGTGAGCGCCCGGAAGATACGGAATGTTGAGATAATTTGCGACGATCGGGGTTCCCGAAAAATAAGCGATGATTCCTAACGTAACAACGGCAATCGCAACGGTTCCGGTCGCAAGTCCGTCGAGTCCGTCCGTCAAATTCACGGCGTGAGAAGAACCGATGATCACGATGATCGAAAACGGAATCGCAAGAAGTCCTAATGCAAGAACAGGCCCCTTTACAAAAGGAAAAAACAAATCCGTCAGTTGGAACGGAATCTTACCGGAATGTCCCGGAGGAGTAAGGCCCGTATAATAAAAAAATAATATACCAAACCCGAGAGAAATCAGAATCGAAAGAAGAAACTTCGTTCTCGCGCGCATTCCACCTTTGATCTTTTTTACCGATTTCATATAATCGTCAGCAAAACCGAGGGCGGAGAAAAACAGGGAAAAGACCGCAAGCAGTATGATGTTCGGATTCTTAAGATTCCCCCAAAGAAGAACGGAAAGAAGAAGAGAGCCGATGATCAAAAGACCTCCCATCGTAGGAGTTCCCTTTTTTGCCTCGTGGGATTTGGGACCGTCGTCCCGAACGGATTCTCTAAACTTGAGCCCGTATAAAAAGTCGATCACACGATGACCGAGCCAGAACGTGACCAACATCGAAGTCAATCCCGCCATCAAGGCGCGAAACGTAACGTAGCTAAAAATGCGAAGGGAGTCCAGATGGTTGAAGTAAAGATCGTAGAGATAGTAAAACATGTACCCGTCCTAGTTTCAAAAAAAAGGAGTGTTCTTTATTTGTATCGGAGAATTTTAAAAAAGACCGAAGGCTTTTTGAACCTGCTCCACGTCGCTGAAGTGACGTTTTTCTTTGCCGATGATTTGATATTCTTCGTGCCCCTTTCCGGCGACGAGAAGACAACCGCCTTCCGGCAAAACCGCCACACCTTCCGCGATCGCCTTGGCTCGGTCCACTTCCCTGAGGAGCGGAACAAAACCTTTGGAAAAGCCGGTCTGGATCTCGTCCAAGATGGATTCCGGTTCTTCCGTCCTCGGATTATCGGAGGTAAGAATGACCTGATCCGAAAGTTCTTCCGCGATCCGCGCCATCTTTGGACGTTTGGTCCGATCCCGATCTCCCCCACAACCGAAGAGAGTGATCAGTTGTTTCGGTTTAGAATCTCGGACACTTCGGATAATATTTTCCAGAGCGTCCGGGGTATGCGCGTAATCGACAACCGCCATTCTCGAACGGTCCTTGCTGTAGACGATTTGGAAACGTCCGGGGATCTGCGGAATTCTTTCCAAAGAAGAAGACATCTTTTGAGGGTCCAAGCCGAGCCTGATTCCGGTAATCCAAGCGAGAGCGGTGTTGCGAACGTTAAACGAACCCAGAAGATTGGTATGAATCCAATGAGAATGACGTCCCTCCTTCAAAGTATAGGAAGTGCCTTGGAGATTCAAGGACGGACCTTCGACTTTCCATTCTCCGAGAGGACCGTCTAACGCACTCACTTGCAAACTCGGAAGGCGTGATTGGATTTTTTCCAAAAGCTCTTTTCCACCCGGTGAAATATAATCGAGAACGGCAAACGAAGAAGGGAAAGAATCCAAAATTTCAAAAAGACGAAACTTGCTTTCAAAATAATCTTCCATATCCGGATGAAAGTCGAGATGATCCTGAGTGAGATTGGTAAAGACGCCCGCCTTCAGAGAAATTCCGTTCATCCTTCCGAGCTTGAGACCGTGAGAACTCGCTTCCATAAAAACGGTGTCCACTCCCTGCTCCTTCATCTCCTTGAGAATGAGATTGAGAGAGGAAGCGTCCGGCGTAGTGTAACCCGTATCGATCAGTCGATCTCCGAATTTCACTCCGATCGTTCCGATCAAACCGCAATTGCGTCCTTGCTCTTTTGCTAATGCAAAAAGAATATTCGTAAGAGAAGTTTTTCCGTTGGTTCCCGTCACAGCGACGATCTCCAACTCTTTCGAAGGGTGACCGAGAAGAAAGGAAGCGATTCTACCTTGGAGTTGTTCGGGATCGATTTCGGTTTCTAAAACGATCTTAGAATCCGGAAGAACGATCGAAGAACCGGTCCGAATCAAAATCAAGGAAGCCTTTGTGTTGGAAATAAATTCTTCTTTTTTAGAACCGAGGGAATCGGAGACGCAGAAGATATCTTCTAAGTTTGTCTTTCGAGAATCGGATTGGATATAACCGAGTTCGATTCCATCGGACGACTTGCCGTTTGGAACGGATCTGAGTTTGAGTTCTGGAAATTCATGGAGAAGCTGGGTTAACTTCATTCTCGTCTTCATTTTTTTCAGGAGGTAGGTTTAGAGTTATGATTCTATCTCCCACCGTGATGGGAAGGTAGTTGTATGTTTTTCTATAAAGAGTTTCGATTCTTCTTGCGGAAGTATAAGTGGCGACTCCGATTTTTAAGTCGTCGTTCTTTTTGATCTGTTTGATCTTTTCGCCGGTTGCGATGCTGATCTCTCGATTGAGTCTTGCAACCTGGACGTTTTGCCAGACATAGAGAAAAAAAAGACTTAAGAAAAGGATCACCTTTCCCAGATTGAAAAAAAGAATTCCGAGATCCTTCCAAACAGGATTTTCCAACAAGGCTCCGATCTTAGACATCCGATTCTTCCTCTTCCTCGAAATCTTCCTTTCTATATTTCTTATCGACCGATTTCGTTTTTTTGAGCACTCTCAATTTTGCGGAACGGGAAGCCGGATTCTCCCTCGTCTCGTCTTCGGAAGGAAGAATCGGTTTTTTTGTAAGAAGAGTAAAACCGTTTTCCTTCGCATAATCTCGGAGCGCGTTTTTTACGATTCGATCTTCGAGAGAATGAAACGAGATCACTTGAATCACTCCGTCTTTTCGTAAAAGATCGAGAAGTGACTTCAGACCGATTTCGATATGAGAGAGTTCTTGGTTGACTTCGATACGAAGCGCTTGAAAGATCCGAGTCGCCGGATGTCTTCCCGGTGGCCAAAACTTTCGAGGAATGATTTTGGAAATGAGTTCCGCCAGTTCTCCGGAAGTTGTGATCGGATTGTGTTTTCTTCGATCGATGATCACTTCGGCGATTTTTTTGGACCAACGTTCTTCGCCGTACGTATAAAAAATATTTAAGAGTTTGTCTTTTGGATACGTGTTGAGAACGTCTTCTGCGCTCAAGCCCCTATCCGGAGAAAGTCTCATGTCGAGGGGTTCGGATTCTCGAAAACTAAAACCTCTTCCGGAATGAAAAAGATGGAACGTGGAAATTCCAAGATCGAGAAGAATTCCCTGAGGGCCCTCTTCCACACCGTGCGCTTTCAAAAGTTCGGAGTTGATATCCGAAAAATTGGTTTCAATCGGGATGACTTTTTCTTTGAATTCGGAAAGTCGCGCGCTCGCGCGGGACAACATGACCGGATCCCGATCGCAGAGAATGACTTTAGAATTAGGAAATTCTTGTAAGAAGAGAAGGCTATGTCCGCCTTCTCCAGCGGTTCCATCTAAGAAAAGAATGGATTCTTCTTTTGAAAAATTCTCCTGAAAGATTCGGAGAATCTCTTTTCCTTGAACTGAATAATGAACCGGTTCCAATGTCTTTCCATCCTTTTTCGAAGATCCGGTCCTGCAAGGAGATTCTAAGGTAAGTCCGTCAACCCCCCCGCGTTGATTGTGTTGGAATATCCTTTCGATTGAAGCGTCTTCTGAGCTTCAAGACTGCGACGGCCCGAACGACAATACAAAACGATTTTTCGATCGGTCGATCCGAATTCTTCCAACCGAGAAGGAATCTGATCCAGAGGAATGTTCACCGCGTTTGTATAATGACCGCTTTCAAATTCCTGCGGAGTTCTTACGTCCACGACGAGGGCGTTCTGAGAAATCCATTCTTTCACAAGATTTTTGTCTGCCCGTTCTTGGGTCTTTCCGCAAAAAAAGAGAAGAGAAAATCCTAAGGTTAGAATCCAGAGAAGCAATTTCCGTTTTCCCAAAAGATCATTCCTATCTTGATTCTGATTCTTCATCATTTTCCTTCCATCCGTGTTCGACTTTTTGCCGAATCGATTCTTTTGATTTTTTAGAATCTAGTTTTCATCTCTCGCACAAAATGTCCCTCGAAAAATCGAAGAAAGGATCGGTTTCCGATCGCTTGTATTCTTTTTTGGAGAATTTTATCTCTCAGGGAATCCGAATTTTTTTCCTTCTCTCAATGGAAACGAAGAGGAAGTCACTTTTCCTTACGATCCGCCGTGCTAATTTTTTGACAGCCCGGATGACCGGAATAATTTAGGGTTCATGGAAGAATCCAATTCTACTCAATGGGACGAACCCAGGAAAAATCTTTTTTCCATTCATAAACTGGATTACGCACGGGGAAAAAGACCCGAGGTGGATTGTATCCTCTGCGGAATTTGTAGAAAAGATCCGGACGTTCCCAATCTTACGGTTTCCGAAACCGATCTCACCGTTGTTTCCGTAAATTTATATCCTTACAATCCCGGACATTTGATGGTCTTTCCCAAAAGACATATTCTCTCTTATGAAGAAATGACCTCGAAAGAAGCTCTGGAAATTCACGAAGGCGCCTCCAAGGCGATTCGGATTCTTAAAAAACTTTGGAACGTACAAGGATTCAATCTGGGTTACAATATCGGGAAAAACGCGGGCGGTTCGATTCCGCATATCCACCAGCATATCGTTCCGAGATTTCCGAACGAGGCCGGTTTTTTAGACGTATTAGCAAATTCAAGAATTGTAATCTACGAACCCTACGAGATGCAAAAGGAATGGATTCGGATCTGGAAAGAATTTTCGTAAGAATCGATTCTTTCCGTTAAACTACCGGTTTTTTCTGATAAATCGTATGACCTAAAAATTTATAACTCTCGGAAATACCGAATAACGTTTCCGAATGGCCGATCACTAAAAGTCCCCTGTCTTTGAGAACCTTCTCGAAGTTTTCGAATATTTTTTTCTGGGTCGGTTTGTCGAAGTAGATGATTACGTTTCTACAAAAAACACAGTCCATCTTATCCGGAATCGGATAAGGGGTTTCCAAAAGATTCACCTTTCTAAAATCGATCAGAGTTTTGAGCTCGGGTTTTGCCTGATATGAAATTTCGCCGCGCTCCGGATCCTTGATCTTGATAAAATATTTATTCTTCAATTTTTCGTCTACGGGAAGAAGACGGTCCTCTTTGTAGATCCCTTCCTTTGCGGTGTTGATTACGTTCGTATCGATGTCCGAAGCGTAGATCTTGATATCCCAACCGGGTTTGAACGCGAAGTAGTCCAGACAGGTCATCGCGATCGTATAGGGTTCTTCTCCCGTCGAACACGCGCTAGACCAAATTCTTAGAATTTTTTTTCCGTTTTTTAAGGCTTTTTCCTCAACCGAAGGGAAAAAAGTGGATTTCAAAAATTCGAAATGGTGATTCTCCCGATAAAAATCGGTTTTGTTGGTGGTAATTCTGTTGATGAGTTCGGTGAGTTCGCTGTTGAAAAACGAGTGGTCCGCACGAAGTTTACCGATATATTCGGATACCGATTTTAAACCGAAATGTCTGGCCCGTCCGTTGAGGCGGGACTGGACCATGATCTTTTTATGATCGGCTAAAAAAATCCCAGTCTCTTTATACATAAGAGATTTTACAAATTGAAACTCTTCGTCGGAAATCGTGTTCAGGCCGGACTGAATATCTGTCATAGTAAAGATGTTTTATAGAGGACCGAATACTCTGTCAAGAGATACAAGTTTAAGAATTTGTTTCAGACGGGAGGAAACGTTTAAGGTTTCCACGTTGATTCCCAAACTGCGAACGCGATTTGCAAAGCTCACTAACACTCCGAGCGATACGGAGGAAATGACCTGGATATTCGAAAAGTCAAGAACGATACAAGTCGGATTTTTTTCCAAAAAGGAATTGAGATAATTCCGAAGTTCCTCGTGTTCCATAGTAAGGTCGTTCAATTTTAAAGATATGTAAACTTTCTCATTGAAAACCATTGAGGAAATTAGACGATATAAAAAATAGAATTCAACCCTAATATTTTTTGCGAGATTTATGGAACCCTTTGAAAAAGAACAAAACGATTCGGACGGATTTTCCGCTCGATTTGAGACTTCGGATCCTGTTTTACTTTCGATCGTAAAATCATTTTTGGAAGCGAGCGGGATCCATTATTTCGTCACCGGAGAAGAATTGTTTTTTCTGGAAGGAGCAGCGGTTCCCGCAGCCGCACATTTTGCGATCGTTTACTTGATGGATCGGGACTATCCGATTCTGAAAGAGTTTTTGGAAAGAGAGAATCATTGAAAATAGGAATCGTCAAACATCTAAACGCAAGACCCCTAACCTGGGGGTTCGAAAAAGATAAAAAGAATCGGATCGTTCCCGAAAACCCCGCGATACTCAAAGACTATTTGTTGAATGATGAAATAGACTTAGGACTCATCTCTTCGATCGAATGTATTCGGAACGAGGACATTCTCAACGCGTATCAAACGACCGGCGTTTGTGCGAGGGAGAAAGTGCGATCCATTCTTTTTTTTAAAAATCTCAAAGAGGAATATCCTCCGAAGGTGATCCTTACCGACAGCGGCTCCAAAACCAGCATGGCGCTTGTCAGAGTGTTGGTCCACGAAGAAACCGGAACAATTCCGGACGTAAAGCCGACCGATTCTAAAATCATCCAGGAAATGATCGAAAACGGAATCGGTTCCCATATGCTTTTCGGTGACAACGCTTTATTAGCAAAATGGAATCCTTATTTCTACGAAGTTCGCGATCTCGCGGAGTGGTGGAACGAACTTACAGGACTCGGATTTATCTTTGCGCTCTGGGCCAGCAAAAAGCCGCTTTTAGTCGAAGAGTCATTGTTCATTCAATCTTTGGAATATGGAATTTCTCATATCGAGGAAATCATCACTCAAGAATCCCGTCTTCCGGAAAAGATCGTCAGAGAATATCTCACAAAAGAACTTCATTACATGGTTACAGAAGAAGACCGGAAAGGTTTTTTTCGATTCGGAGAAAAGTGCAGAGATCTGGATCTATTGTAAAATCAAAAAAGATCTTTTTGTTTTTAGGGGACAAAATTTGTTTTGGCCGAAATTCTAAAACCCGAAGTAAGAGAATTTAAGAAAAGATTCGGAATCGAAAAGGGAAATCATGGGAAAAAAGATCAAAAAGGAAGAATTCGAATTTTTTCATCCTTTGAGGGTGCGTTATGCGGAATGCGACCCTCAAGGAATCGTATTCAACGCCAATTATCTAACTTACTTCGACGTCGCGATCACGGAGTATTTCCGATCGTGCGGCCTTCCTTACGGAGAACTGGACTCTAAATACAAATCGGACTTTCACGTCGTCCACTGTGAAATCGATTACAAAGATCCGGCTCGTTTTGACGAAGAGATCCGAATTTATACGAAGGGAAGTTTTTCCGGCGTGAAAGTTTTTTGGGAACTTGCGATTTTTCGAGGAGAAGATCCTCTTTGTTCCGGAAAACTCGTCTACGCCTGTGTAGATTCCAGGTCGGGAAGCCTCAAGAAGATCGATCCGGAACTTGCAGTTTTTCTAAAGTGGATTCCCGTTCTGAATTCTTCGGAGTAATTTTGAATCGTACCAGATCGAGGTTCTTTACGAATCCGCAGGAACGTGATACGTTTTTTTCTTCTAAATGACTCCGGCGGTTTGAAAGTTCATTTTTCGAAAGTTTTTGGAGCCTTTTTTAGAATCTTTTCGTGAAGATTCTTTTGAATGAGGAAAATTCTTTGAAGAGGATTTGTTTCTTTCCGAGAATTGCTTCGGAACTCCTTCGAAAACCTCAAAATTCTCCCTAGAAAACGATCTGTCTGTTCTGGAATGGAAACGGGGAGTTCCTACGTTTCAGAAAATTCAGTGTTCGCTTTTAGGAGTTCCTACGTCCGGGGAAATTCTCATTCTTCTCTGAAATTCTTTCCACGTTGTGATCAGATCTTGTCCAGGATATTCCATTCTTCTTCCGAACGAGCTCCGAAATCCTCTCCGTTTTGTTTGCTCCAGCGATAAGCTTCGGCCTTGTAACGTTTTGCTTCGTTTCGATTCCCGATTCGATAGGAATTGATCGCAAGACCGGCGAGAAGATTTGGCAGAAAACGATTGCATTCTTCCGAGATCTTCGCATGACAATGTCTGAGAAGAATTTTTCCAGTCTCTACCGCCAAAGAAGGATCGGGTTCGATTTCCTTTAGATCCGGATCCGCGAACATATAAGCGCTGATAAAATAATCCCTTCTCTCCATCTTTCCGATGGATTGAAGAATACAACGTCTCAACGCGGGAAGGTTGGAAATTTTTAGATATTCCCGAAGATCTTCACGAAAGAGTTCGAAAAAATCTGGATAAGAATCCTCATACCAATTCTGAAGCGATGCGAAGTAACCGCTCACACGCGCCAAACAATACACGGGCTTCTTGGGAAAACCGGCCCCCAGATCAGAAAGAAAAAAGAGGGAACAAAAAAGAAAGAAAACGAAAAACGATTGTTTTGTAAACGATCCCATTCTTAAAAATTCCTCGATGAAAATTCAATACTCGAAAATCGTAAATTCGATTTTTGAAACGCAAAATCCTTACTTTCACGAGTTTGAGATAGAAAAAGAGAGATAAGAATCTCCTTTCGAGAAATTGGAAAGATTCTTCCTAAAACTTCTCGAATGTGAATCGAAAAATTTTCGGCTCCCTGTGCGGCGGCTCGAACTTTCCAGTTTGTTTTCAAGTTTTTTTTAGGGAGGGAGATTTGTCGGACCAAACGTTAGAGCCTTTACTGTTGAACTTTGGAAAAGTAGGAACTCACACTTTTCCAAAGTTTCAGACGAATTCAATAGATCACGGTGATTCTATAATCCCAGGAATTATTTCCGGTCTTCTCGATGGTATCGGCTAATGGAAGACGATAACTCAGCTTTCCAAGATTCACGTCTCCTCGATTGGACCTACAAATGGAAGCGATCGGAAAATTCACCTTAAAAAGAATTGAACTCGTCCGAAGCAAACGAAGCGTTTCCGAATAAATTTTCTTTTCCCCGTCTTTTTTAAGAGTTTCAGGAGCACGGCTTATGCTCGGAATTTCCCTCTTCACATAGATCGTGTTTCCTTTTTTTCGAACCTGAACTTTCCCAAGCATCGCGTCTTCGATCTGAGAAAGATCCTGAAATTCCACCTTAAAATAGACTTTTGCTTTTTCGCGAAAAAGACTCGGATCCGTTTCCGGAGTTACGATCTTTTGAAACGTATAATCCTTAAGAACAATATTCTTGGAAAAAAAACCTTTGTTGAGTCGATCCGAAATTTCCTCTTTTTGAGTCGGAAGAAATTTAATCAGAGATTCGTCGGAATTACGACGAGTCGGAACCACATAAGAAACCTCTAATGTCCCCGAAAAATCATGATTGATCGTGACCGTTTCCTCGTAGTCAAAACAGTTTGAAAAAAATAAGAGCATCAAAGAGAAGAATAAAAACTTGGACAATCGGCCGTAAAAAAGGCTCATCCATCAAATTTGAGACGGAAAAGGATTCCGTCAATGGAAAAGACATTTTGAGAAGAATGGAACCCGTTGGATTTTCAGTTCCTTCGGGTCCTTCCCGAAAAAAAAAGTGGGAACTCTCACAAGTTTCCGAGAATCTTCTCAAAAAAAAAGAATCTCTCCTTCTCGCAAAAAAACAACCCTAGATTCTTACAAAAAGTGCGGTCGAAGTTCCGTCCTCTTTTCCTTTCCCCAATACAAACCTTCCTGTCCCAAAGAAATGAGAATCCGAACGATCCAAAGACGGACTTTTTTGGGAAAAGGGGTCTTTTGACTCGGAGAATTTTTGCCGTTTCTAATCGAAGATCCTTTGGATCCAAGAAAATCGCTCGAGTCCGCACTTTCTCCCAAAAATAAAAGAGCGTAGAATGTTCAGTCGTTCTTACGGAGGCAAAGCGCCCCGGCTTTACACCAAACCACAACGAAAGGTTCTGAGAAAACGGAAACACGAAACGTCCCGCTCTGTGAGAGTTCCTACATGAGAATTTTTTCTTGCGTTGAAATATACGGTCGGATTGCGTGTTTCCGAAGACGAAGAGATCACCGGTTTGGACATCCTGGAACACGGGAA
>NZ_JAFFPU010000034.1 GCF_016919175.1 Leptospira ainlahdjerensis
AAGTGTTCGTGGAGTTCCCACATTGTTTTGTCGGAGCAAGCGTTCGTGGAGTTCCCACATTGTTTTGTCGGAGCAAGTGTTCGTGGAGTTCCCACATTGTTTTGTCGGAGCAAGCGTTCGTGGAGTTCCCACATTGTTTTGTCGGAGCAAGTGTTCGTGGAGTTCCCACATTGTTTTGTCGGAGCAAGCGTTCGTGGAGTTCCCACATTGTTTTGTCGGAGCAAGTGTTCGTGGAGTTCCCACATTGTTTTGTCGGAGCAAGCGTTCGTGGAGTTCCCACATTGTTTTGTCGGAGCAAGCCTTCGTGGAGTTCAATTCGCACCGGGAAACAAGGAACGCAAATCGTTCAAGGACCGAATCCCTTGGATCTGAATGTCCAGACTTTTATCGATCTCACTCAAGTTTCCTTCGGGAACGATCACCTTCTTCATACCGACTCCGGCGAGTTCCTTGATTCTTAAACTCGCCTGGCCGATACTTCTTACTTCACCGGAAAGACCCACTTCTCCTAAAACGCAGGTTCCTTTCGGAAGAGGTTGATCCAGATAACTCGAGATGATCGAAGTGCAGATCGCGAGATCGAGCGCGGGTTCGTCTGCGTCGAGGCCTCCCGCGAGATTGCTGAATATATCACATTCTCCTAATTTGAGTTTGATGTATTTCTCGATCACTGCCGCGAGTAAAATCAAACGGCGCGTATCCGGACCTTCCGCCATTCTTCTCGCTTGCGAAAAACCGGACTTGCTCACAAGAGCTTGCACTTCCACAGTCAGAGCGCGGCTTCCTTCTAGGACCGCGCTGATCACGGAGCCGCTTCTTTCTTCAGCTCCCGTGCTGATAAAAACCTGATTTCGATCTCCGACTTCCCGGAGACCTCCTGAGAACATTTCAAAGATCGCGAGATCTCCTACCGCGCCGAAACGATTTTTGACCGCGCGCAACAAACGATAGTAATTGAGGCGGTCTCCTTCAAAATAAAGAACCGTGTCCACGAGATGTTCCAAAACTTTCGGACCTGCGATTGCACCTTCCTTTGTGATATGACCCGTCATCAAAATCGGAATCCCCGATCTCTTCGCGGTTTCAAGCAACACTTGTGTACATTCTCTGAGTTGTGTTACGGTTCCTGCTTGGTTCGGAAGCGCTTCTCTTGCGATCGTCTGAATCGAATCCACAAAAACAACCGCGGGTCTTTCTCCTTCGATCATCGCAGAAATATTTTCGGCGTAGGTTTCGGAAGTAAGAAACAGATTCGCGGAACGAATCCCCATTCTTTCGGCGCGCATCCGAATCTGAGATGGAGATTCTTCTCCCGAAATATAAAGAACTTTTTTGTTTGCGCTTGTCAGATTGCGAGAAACTTCCAGAACCAACGTGGACTTCCCGACTCCGGGTTCTCCTCCGATCAAGGTTAAGGAACCGGGAACGAGTCCTCCTCCCAAAACGAGATCAAGTTCTTTCAAACCCGTTCCCATTCTTTTGAGAGATTCTTCTTCCACCTTATCGAGAGGAATGGGTTCCTTATACGATTTATTCTTCTGAGAATTTCCGTTCGAGGCGGCGAACCTTTCCCCGCCGACCTCTTCCACGATCGTATTCCAGTTTCCGCAGGACTCGCACTTTCCGGCCCAGCGAGCGTAGTCCTGACCGCAAGACTGACAAACAAAGTTTCGAGTGAGTTTCTTTTTCAATGTTCGAAAAGCGCGGGCATCTCAAGCCAATCGATCTGGTTGAATACGGGAAGACAACGAAACGCGTCTCTTGCCAAAGATTCTCTTCCTTCCCTCACGAGAATTTCTGTGAGTTTTTGTTCGAGAGAAATCAGATACTTCACGTCGCCGCTTGCGTAGTCCACTTGGTCTTTGGTAAGAATTTTTTTACCCCAGTCGGAAGATTGATTCTTCTTATCCAATGTCTCGTCATAAAATTCCCGGATGAGATCTTTGAGTCCGTGTTTGTCCGTATAAGTCCTCGCAAGTTTACTCGCGATCTTTGTGCAAAAAACATTTTGCATCGCGATTCCTAAACGATAACGAAGGAAGAGAGTATCCATTCTTGCGAAATGAAAAATTTTTACGATCTCGGGATTTTCGAATAAGGACTTGAGATGAGGAGCTTCTTTTTGATCCGGAAGAATCTGAACCAAACTCACGTTATTGGAAGAATCGCAGATCTGAACCACGCAGAGTCTGTCTCTTCTCGGGTTGAGTCCCATCATCTCGCAGTCTACGGCCAAACGGTCGTCGGCCAGATATTCTTCGAATCTTTTTTGTGTCAGATCCCCGGGAAAAAGCTCCGGTTTTATAGTTGAACGTTTTGGAGGCATAATTTCATAATAATCCGTACCGCGTGGTTTCGGGAACCAAAAATACAAAACAAGGCCGCTGGAATTTTAGAAAAGTTCCCGTTTGAAAAAACGAAAAGCGATCCAAAGCGATAGAACAAAAGAATGAAAGCTATATTAAACTACAAAGTCTATGAGGACGCGTTCGTTTCCTCTTTCGAATTTTCGGGAAAAGAGCTGAAGAGTAAGAGCGATTGCGGAAATTTCTCCCTTGCCCTCGGTTATAAAAAAACGGGAAAGAACAACGTTTACAAACCGACACTCGAATGGATCGGAGAACTCAGACCCAAGGCGGGAACCGAAATTCTTACCTTGGAAATCGAACTTCCTCCGCATTCGCTTACCGATCCGAAAATCTTTCAACACGGATATCAGTCTTGGAGTCTCACCGGAGTTCATTCTTTAAGCGAAGCGGACGAGTCTCCTCGCCTCGACTTCCTTCAATACGTCCAGGAGAATATCTATACAAAACATTTCGGAGTCGGCGGAGACTGGCACAGCGAAGGAATGATTCTTCTGATCTCTTCTTCCAAGGATCCACATTACTTCGCCGGAGCGACCGGTCCCGGAGAACAAGGAGTCAAGTTCCGAGCGATTTCTTCGGAAAGAAAAGAAGAACTCGCAAACGAAAAGAAAAAATCCTGGTTTCCATCTTCGGGAATTTCCTTGATCTACGATTTTTATCGCTACGAAGATTTCAGAGGAAACAAACTTTCTCTGACTCCAATCAGCGTCGTTCGTTTTAGCACAAGCCCGGAAGCCTTTCTCAAAAAGTATTTTAGTGAATTAGGAAAAGCTCATAAAGTAAAACTCTCCTCGACTCAGGTTCCTACCGGTTGGTGTTCTTGGTATCACTACTACACCAAAATTTCGGAAAAGATCATCTTGAAGAATCTGGCGCTCGTGAAGGAAAAAAAACTTCCGATTCAATTCTTCCAGATCGACGACGGCTATCAAAAGGAAATCGGAGATTGGCTTACCACCAACGACAAATTCCCCGGAGGAATGCGTCTTATAGCCGAAGAAATCCGAAGAGAAAAGCTCACTCCCGGGCTTTGGCTCGCACCCTTCTTAGTGAGAAAAAAATCAGAATTCTTCCAGAAATATCCGGAAGCGGTCTTGAAAGATCGAGACGGAAAACCGGTTCCCGCACTTTGGAATCCTCTCTGGGGAATGGACTACACGTATTGTATCGACGTTACCCATCCCACTTCCCGGGACTTTTTAGAAAATGTCTTTTCCACCCTCGTAAAAGAATACGGATATCCGTATCTCAAACTCGACTTTTTATACGCGGCCTTGCTTCCGGGATGGACCTATGACCGAGGAGTCTCGCCTCACAAACGTTATGCGGATACGATTCGATTCATCCGAAAGGTCGTAGGAAAGGATGTCTTTCTTTTGGGGTGCGGGGCTCCTACGTATCCTTCGATCGGACTTTTCGATGCGATGAGAATCAGTTGCGACGTCGCTCCGTTCTGGGGAAGAGAAAAGAAAAGAATTCTCGTAAACGATAAACACGCACTCTGCACGGAAAGAGCCTTGATCAACGACATCACGCGCGCTTCCATGCACAGAAATTTATGGTACAACGATCCGGATTGTCTTCTCGTAAGAGAAAGTAAAAATCAGATGACTCCGGCACAAACTCAGTTTATGGCGAGTGTGATGGCCGTGAGCGGAGGAATGATTCTTGTGAGCGACGACCTCGCATTGATCGGAGAAGAAAGACTTTCCTTATTGAAAAAAACCTTAGAACTCGGAGCGAAGTGTAGAAGCAAAACTCCGATTCCAGTAGGAATCACTTCCGGTCTATTTCCTCCGGCACTTTATAATCCGGCAGGCTTTTTAGGAATTTGGAATCCAACCGAAGAAGAAAACACGATCGAAATCCAAGCGCCGTTTGTCACAAAACAAAAACAATTCCCCGACTTCTGGACTGGCAAGGTTCCGGAGTCCCTGGAATTTTCACCCAAGACCGGAATTCTCAAATTGAAACTTCCCGCGTTCGGATCCGTCGTTTTGCAAACGGGAAAAGTTGTTTGACTGGAATTCGATCCCGGATAAAATTCCAACCGAAAAAACAAACCACACGGAGACCCAAATCGAATGAAACGCACTCAAAAACAAGTTCTGGCTTTGGTCATAAGTCTTTTTATCCTCAGTCTCAATCACTGCTTTATCTCGGAATCGATCTCTGCGGGCGTGAACTCTCTCAGTAAATCCTCCGATTCTCTCGAAAGTCTTTCCGGATCGATCAAGTCCATCTCCGGTTCCATAAGTTCCGTCCTTTCCTCTTCTTCCGGGGACGACGAAAAAAAGGAAAAGGCCTACTTAAAAGACGTTCGCGATCTCACGGCGATGCACGTTGAAAACGGATTTCAGGAAATCGAATTTAAAAACGATCTTACGACCCTCGCGCTTCAAAACGGACTTACGAATTGGAAGACGTTGCGCGTAACGTATCTCGGAATCGGAAGCGGATTGAAAAAAGCGGGAGTAAGCGAGGAAAAATTCCAAACCTTCGTACAAGGATTAGGAACCTCCAAACCGGAAATCGTGGAATCCATTCAAAAAGGATTTACTCAGCTCTGAGATTTTTTCTTTTCTTTTTGTCGACGGCCCTGCTTAATCCTGCGGGGCTCCGTTCCACACCCACGACAGCAGACTTTATCTACGTCGACGCAAATACCGGGCAATCCAGCGGAGGACATACCGGAATCCGAGTCGGAAACAAGGTCTATCACTATCAATTTTTCCCAGACGATATCTTTCATCTCGTAAGAGAATCCTACGACGACTTCGCATTCGGTTATAATATTCTATCCAATCGGACGAGCGTTCTTACAAGACTCGATTGGGATCCGAAAGAAATTTCAATCTTAGAATCCGGACTCAATCGTCTCTATCTCGTTCAGTTCAAACACTTGCAGAACTGGGAAGTTCTTAGGAAAGAAGCGAAGTTCTTCGAGGAATTGAAATCTCCCGAAAAAAAAATCGGACTTCGAGCGACCGCATACTTTACAAAAGAACAAAATTCTAAAATAACAAAGGATCTTAAGGAAGAATTGGAATCGAAATTTGGTAAACAATTTCTTTCCACACTGGAGAATCGTCTAAAAGAGAACGTTCTTTTTCCGAAGAACGAACTCACAAACCTCCGTTTTCCTCCTCTACCCGAAAACATTTCCGCTATCAAGTTTCCTTTTTTTACACAAGGTCCTTATTTAAAAATCCGTGATACACTCGAAGGCATTCTACTCTGTCAAATTTTAAGGGAAGAATGGGGACTCAATTCCGACCTTCTGATCGGCGATTCCAAAAACAAACTTTCCGAAAAGGAAATCGAACTTTTACAATTCTTCTTCCGGAGACAGAAAGAAAGTCTTTTGCAAATTATCGAAGAACAAGACCCGGGATGGGCGTTCAGTGCGTTAGTCGCGCTTGGAAGGATGCAGGCGGTGGAGGAAAGTTTAGAATCCGGTTTTCCGGTTTTCCTTTCCAGTTTTCCGGAAGATTCTCCGCTCATCCAAAAAGAGGCCTCGGGAGACAAGGAAGCGGTCCGTCATATTGAAGTAGAAACGTCTTCGATAGTATCGTTGGCCCGCGAGAAAATATCCTCTCTCAACTCCATTACGGAAAAGGAATATCAAATCTGGGAGGATGCAACCAATCGGGCATTCGAACTTCAAGAAGGTCTTGCAAAAACGATTCCGGTGCGGATGTATTCCGGGAAGTTGATTCCACAAAGAGAGAATTATTTTTTGATCTCGATGTTTTTGCCTCAGAATTCGAAACTCGAAGAATATGCAAGAATTTCAAAAGAAAGAGAATCGGAATATCATTCCCGATTGAAAGAACTCTATCAGTTTCATCTTCTTTCCGAAAACTGTACGACTGAGATCGTAAAAAGAGTTCAAGAAACCTTCGACTTGAAGGAAAAATCCTTTCCGGGGGAAAAGATCGACCCGAAATTTTCTCCATCCTTCATTCCATTCTACGCATCTCATTCGATTTCAAAACGATGGAAGAATTCCGGTGAAACCGTTTTTCTCTCCTATAGAAGAAAAAAACTCGGGGAAGTTTTAGAGAAGGAACCAGGAATTCGAACCGCCTTTCGGGAATCTCTTACGTTTACTTCTTCGATTTACAAATCCAATCGAGAGGACCCTGTTTTTCCGTTTTTTACGGACGATGTTTTTTGGAAAAGACCGCTCTACGGAATGGTTAATTTTACCGCAGGTCTGGGCCTTACAACGGCGGGGTTATTCAGCCTTCCCTTCGACAAAGGAGAACGTCTTCAAAAAGGATTTCAGTCGGCCTTTTTCAGTCTCCCTGAATTTATTTTTTTTAATATTCGAAAAGGCACATTTCCTTATGTTTCGATGAAAGAACTTCCAAAAGAGCTCTTCCAGTTCCAAGAGGAAGATTGATCGATTCGGATCGAAATCAAATCGTTCCTTAAAGATTCCCCGACTTTTTCGTAAATCGAAATTTCCTGCGAACATTTGGTCCGACAAAGAATTTACTTCCTAAAAAAAGCTTTTTCGAGCATGAAGAGCTCCTAGAAGAAGGATTTTTTAGGAGTTCCTACACGGAGATTTGCGCTTGCAAAAAGTGTAATTTTGTGATATAGAAAAGTCCGTCGTGTTTTTTCCCGCCACCTCACCCCTCCACCCGAAATCAGGGCGGGGCGCGCCGCTTTCACAGAAGATCCGTCGGAGTTCCGACAGAATCTTCTTGAGATTCTGGTTTCAGGGTTTGGAACAAGTTCTCCTTTCGGAAGACAATTATGAAAAATCCTTCCTTGCTCGGAAGTCGTGATCCCTTTCTCAAATCGGAAAAAACAATGATGAAAGAACCTACGGGATTTCGAGTAAAACGTAGGAAGCGTCGTCTCTATATTCTCTTGCTGGAATCGTGGATCTAACATAGGTGTCCAAGGAGTTTTTCATCCTTCCGATCGTATCTCCGCCCGCTTTGTGGATTTCATTCAACTCCGAAATCAAAGGATGCGTGAGATTGTTGATAATTCCATCCGTAAAAAGAAAGATGATATCTCCCGAATTCACGAAAACCTCGTGGCTCGGAAACTCAACCTCTTCCAAAATTCCCATAAGCTGACCGGACCTCTCTTTCAAAAAAGAAAAACCTTCCTTATGAAAGTGCACGGGAAACGGATGACCTCCTCTCGCGTAGACGAGTTTTTTTCGCTCTGGAAATAGAATCACACAGGCAGCCGTCATACTGTGAGTCCCGATATTCAAGCAGAGCTCCTGATTCATTTTTTTTAGAATTTCAGAAGGATTGTCCGAATTCTTAAATTCTTCCCTCGCGAGAGTTGTCATTAAAAGTGCGATCAAACCGGAAGTAACTCCGTGATCCTCAACGTCCCCCAAGAGAAGCAGGATCGATTTTTCTTTTTTAAGAATTACGTTAAAATCCCCGCTCACAAAGGAAACGGGAGTGATATCGGCTTCCACTCGAAACGGAGAAAGATCAGGAATGGAAAAAATTTTCCCTTGAACTCTGGACGCAAGACGAAGATCTCTCATGATCACTTCGTCTCTTAGATCTCTTTCTTTTAGGATCGAATAATAATCGTAAGCCCTTTGAATCGCGATTTGGACGGTTTGTATGGAGAATGGTTTGAGAAGAAAGTCGCTCGCCTTGTGAGTCAAGGAGGTTACTACATTGTTGATATCGCGTTCCCCCGTCATCATAATGACTTGGGTTTTAGATTCTAAATTCTTAAAATAAGGAAGGATTTCAAGCCCGCTGCTTCCGGGCATGTGAATATCCAGGAAAACGATCGGATTGAGTTCTTTTTCGAAATACTGTTTTCCCTGCTCTACGGAATCGAAAAATACGCTCTGGTAACCCAGTTTTGTAAGAATGAGTTCCAGCGTCTCTCCTACGTCTCTATCGTCGTCGAGAATGATGATTTCCGGTCTTAGGGAAAATTCCGCCATATTAGACTTTCCTTATATAATGAGTACCTGAAACGATCTTTTTCACTTTTTTATAATATTCTTCGTCGAAAAGCGTCGATTCGAGATAAGCGCTGATACAAGAGACCATCTCTCCGTACTTCCAGATATAAACTTCTCCGGTCGTGGAATCGCAGATTTGTTCTCCGTGAATTTCGTTGCTGAGTTCCCTCAAATTCGTTCTGCTAAAAGACTGAAGGATCGCTCGAAACTTTCCTTCCTTTTCGGGATCCACGAATTGAAACGACTTATGAAAAAGAACCGCGTCGTGAAAGTATTCCGGAATATTAAAAGCCCCGTAGGCCCCCATTTTGGTCGCGAGAATTCTGATAAAACCTGTGATCTCGTTCATCACGCTTAAACCCGGATATTCTTGACCCTGATGGAGTTTCTTTTTTACTTTCATCGTTTTCGCTTTTAGGTTCTGGGTCAGGAGCCAGTCAATATAAACGAGCTTGTAGGATTGATCCAGCTTTTTAAACTGAAAGTCTGAAAATTTTAGACGCATGTGAACGAGAATTCCGCCGGAAGAATCCTTGATATAAATCCGATTGTCCATTTCGGAAATTCCGTCTAAGGAAATCTGAAAATCGGAATAACCCCTCGCCTCGAGAATACGGAACATTCCTGCGTCTTCCATCATCACTCTTACTTCTTCGATCGTGAACCGATTGAAGAGACTGTTCTCGATTCCGAGCGAAGTCTGAAATTCGCGCGAGATGTCGATCATTCCGAGTTCTTGACCGTCCAAAAAACCGGGATTGCCCTTGTTTTTATCCGAATCCGAGAAGATTCCCATAACGTTAGTCGGCCGCAAAAACCTTGATCGTATTGTAGTGAATCGTGACGGTATCGTGGAAGTCCTTCGCATATCCTCCCGCCGGAAGAATCACAACGGGCGCGTCGACACGAAGCGCAAAGTCTTTTACGATCTTGTCCCTCTTTCTCAAACCTTGAAACGTAAGCTTCAGATCTCCCAAAGAATCCCCTTCGAACGGATCCGCTCCCGCGATATAAAAGATTAGATCGGGTTGAAAAGAAGAATAGATTTTCTCGAGCGATTCTTCCAGAAGTTCGTGATAGGTCTTATCATCGGTTCCTTCTGCAAGAGCAACGTCCATTCCGGACTTTTCTTTTTTGGGATAGAGATTTTCCTGATGCATGGAGAAGGTAAACACGTTCGGGTCGTTTTGAAACACCACGGAATTTCCGTTCCCCTGATGAAGATCCAAATCGATGAATAATACTTTTTTGCGGGGATTCTCTTTTAGAAATAATTTCCCCGCGATCGCGGCGTCGTTGAGATAACAAAATCCTTCCGCACGATCGGGCATACTGTGATGAAAGCCGCCGCCGATATGATAAACGAATTTATATTTTTTTGTGAGTTCCATAGAGAGAATCGTTCCTCCGACCGCGAGTACAAAACTTTGGACGATTTGTTTTGTAAGGGGAAGTTCGGAATACTGAGTTCTGTCCGTGAGTTTGAGAGAAAAAAAATCCTTTAAGAATTCTTTCGTGTGAACCAGGGCCAATTCTTTTTCTTTGGCAGGGTCCGGCTTGTGCACATAGAGATCCGCGAGTTTAGGATCTTGTTTTACGAGATTATAAACCATCTGGTATTTCCTTGCCGGAAATACGTGGGGCCCCAGATCCATATTATAATCCGGATGATATACTAATCCAATTCGTTCTAACTGCTTCTCCAAGGAGAGGACGCCTATTTTTGGTTCATTCTATTTTCCTCTTTCCGTTCGTAAAGAGGAAATATTCGCTGGAACAACGGAAGGTGTTTCTTTAGAATTGCCGTTCATGAAAACCCTACACGGGAAAAAAACCAAAATCGTTTGCACCATCGGCCCCGCTTCCTCATCGGAAGAGACCGTTTTTTCCATTCTCAAGGCGGGAATGGACATCGCGAGAATGAACTTTTCGCACGGAACCCACGAATCCCACAAGAGAGTCTACGAAACGCTCCGAAAATGTGAGCAAATATCCGGGTTTCCACTCGGAATCATGGCCGATCTTCAGGGTCCGAAAATCAGAACCGGAAAATTAAAGTTAAACTCCATTCTACTCCATAAGGACCAGGAAATCAAAATCGTTCCCGACGCGGAACTCCAAGGAGACGAAGCGACGATCGGCTGTACGTATCCGAATCTGATCCAAGACATCAAAGAAGGGGACAAGATTCTCATCGATGACGGGAAGCTTGTTCTCAAAGTCATTTCTAAAACTTCCGACTCGGCGATGTTAAAGGTGATCGTGGGAGGAATCCTCTGGAGCAACAAAGGAATCAATCTCCCGGGAACTCCGATCTCCGCACCCGCCTTATCAGAGAAAGACATTGAGGATCTGAAGTTTGCACTCGCTTTGGGTGTGGACTACGTTGCTCTCAGCTTTGTTCGAACCGGAGCCGATTTGGAATTGGCGAGATCTCTGTTAGCTGGGACATACACGGGGCTAATCGCAAAGATCGAAAGACCCGAAGCGATCGGGAACATAGAAGAGATCATCGAACGTGCGGACGGAATCATGATCGCGAGAGGAGATCTTGGAGTTGAGATCGAAACGGAAAAAGTTCCGATCCTTCAAAAAGAATTGATCTACAAACTCAACCAAGCCGGAAAACCGGTGATCACAGCGACACAGATGTTGGAATCGATGATCGAAAATCCGAGACCCACGCGAGCAGAAGCAAGCGACGTCGCGAACGCGGTGATGGACGGAACGGACGCAGTGATGTTGTCCGCCGAATCCGCGAGCGGCCATTATCCGGTCGAATCCGTGGAGATCATGGCGAAGATCATCCAAGAAACGGAAACCATCGATCATATCTATGAAATTCACTGGAACATCAAAAAAACGTTTTTGGAATCAGAAAGAACGGCGCTTGGAAACGCGGCTAGAGAGATCGCTCACGGGATTCATGCAAAGGCGATCGTCAACTTTACGAGAAGCGGTTACTCCGCTTTGATCACTTCGGAGATGAGACCCAAGGTTCCGATCTACTCTTTTACTCCGTTTGCTACGACCGCGAGAAAGATGAAACTCTACAGAGGTGTGATTCCATTCGTGATGCCGTTCTTTACAAGACTGGAAGATATGATCGCTTATATGAATCAAAAACTCAAAGAAGACGAATTCCTGTTTCCGGGCGACAAGGTCGTGATTCTTTCCGGAGCTCCTGGAACCAGCGTTCGAAGCGTGGATTTTTTACAGATCTATAGAATTCATTGATCTCAAATACGATCCGAGAGAAGAAAGGATTTCATTTTATAAAATTCTAATTTATCTGTGTGAGTTCCCACAAATTAGGCCTTATCGAATTTTTGTGCGATTTCAAATCGTTCTCTGATCGTCCTAAACCAGTGTGAGTTCCTCCATCGTGACCGTTTTGAAAAAAAAGTTAATAAGAATCTCCTAAAGACGGTTTTTCCGGGGTCAACCAGGAAAGGACTGAAAATTCGTTTACCATTCTTTTTCTAAAAGGTTTTCCCAGTAGGAACTCCTCCAAAAATTCTTTTTTATCGTTTCAGAATAGTTCACCAAAACCAACCCGGAATCCCGCGAATCCGTCCCACAATCCGAAAAGAAATCACGAAAGTAAACTCTAAAGAAAAACGCAGGAGTTCCCACATCCTATCCCTAAAAGCGCGCCATGAACTTTCCAAAGAATTGATTTCCGAAAAATTTCAGCGGAGTTCCCACATTTTCTTTCGTACGGTGGACACGGAACCTTCTAAAAAACTCGATCCCGGCTGAGTTCTTATTGGAGTTCCGACATATTCCCGAAAATCGGCCGCTCGTTTCTATCGGAGTTCAACAGGTCTCGAAAAAAGTTCGAAATCATTTTTTCACAGCGGAATTATCAAAACCCAAATAACTCCAACGAATGTTCCCTAACATTAGAATTTTATAAAATCGTTTCAGAGAACAAAAATAGTCCCTATCCCCTTCGCAGATTTTTGTGGGAACTTTGTCCTGGTTCGAAGACAAATACGTAAAAGCAAACTTTCCGATCACCTTGTCGAAAGAAATCGGCCCAAACATTCTGGAATCGATAGAACCGTCCCGATTGTCGCCCAATATAAAAAGTTCGTCTTCCGCAAGTTTGACCTTAGGGAAAAGAAGAATCCCGGAATCGGATTTGGATTCGAGAATCGGAACCAAACGTTCTCCGAGTGCCTCCGCCAAAACAATTCTTTCCTGCAGATCTAAACCGGAATAAAAATCCCCGCTTTTCATTTGAGTTCTTTCTTGAGGAATTTTTTCACCGTTGATAAGGATGCGTGCGATCGTAAAACGATCCGGCGTTGTTTCTTCCAAAACCGAAATCGATTCTCCGGGAAGGCCCACGACTCTTCCGAGCAATTGACGTCCGGAATCTTCATTTTGATAAGCGACAATATCTCCTCGTTTCAGTTCCTTTTTGTAAAACAATTCGGTAACGTAGAAATGATCGTTTACGTTTACGTTAGGAATCATTCCCGAGGAAAGTTGAACCTTTCCTTTTAGAATCCGATCCTTTGCGAATTCGTCGATTGCCACTCCGAAAAACAAAAAGAAAAAGACGCTCAGCGGCAAAAACCAATACGGAGAAGGGAACGGTTTGGAACTGGAAATCGAACCTCTTTTTTCCGAAACAAGAGTAAAAAGAATGAGAATCCCCCCGTTGAAAAAAACAAAAAACACAAGAAAGAATAACGCGGCTTTTCCGGAACGGTTTTCAAAAAGAATATAGGTAAAAACGGAAACGGCAAGTCCACCGAACAAAGTATATCCGTAAAAAATCCAGAATAACAAACGGTCTTTGAGATAATAAAAACCGAAGGGAGGAAAGATCAAATTTAAGAATATTCCGATGACTTTTCGTTTCATAAACGGTAACTTCCGAGTGGTTGTTCCGTTAAGAAAATCATTCCGGCAAAAATAGGGAAATCATAAAACAAAAACAAGATCGCTTATCGTCTTTTGTTCGAAAGAAAAAACGATCAATATCATCCCGATACGTCGTTGCAGTTAGAACTTCCTCCATTAAGGGACACAGGTTCAATCCTCTTTCGATCCGCAAAACAAGAATAAAAGACAAACCGTCCACCAGGACGGGAAAAAGTCTTACAGAATATTATAAAATTCGAATACCCGGAAAAAGTTTAAATTCTTTCAGAATTGTATGAGCGATTTTAGTCTTCATGTCCCTTCTTTCCCGAACGTGCGTCAGATAACGAAGAGAAAAAAGAATCCCTCCCTCCTCGAGAGAAAGATAGACGATCGGGGAAGTTTTACCGAGACGCACCAAATAATTTTTGGAAAGTTCCTGAAGGGTATAATCGATTTCTTCCTGATCGATGATCGCATTGTTTTGTATGATGCCGTTGAGTAATTCTTCAGCTTTTTCAAAATCGGAATCGTAAGGAATTTTGATTCTCATCTCGTCCCAGACGTAATTCATCTTGTCTTTCACGACGACGATCGGTTTTAGGATGACATAGTGATTCGGAAAATGAACGAGACGATTTGTGGATTGATCCGATTTCGGATCGGAGGAAATTTCCATCAGAGTAAAACGATTCATACCGATATTGATCACGTCGCCGCGAACACTTTCGATTTCGATTCGATCCCCGACCTCGAAACCGTTGCTTCCGTGAATAAAAAACCAACCCACGTAATTCAAGGTAATGTCTTTTAAGGAGATCACGATCCCCGCCCCGGCGAGTCCCATCACTGTGGGAAGATAGGAAAGTCCGGAAAAAGCGACGGGAAGAAGAATGATCAATCCGAGAATGACGAACGACATCCGAGCCATCTTTCTGCGATTGTAGCGCGCGGTGACGTCTATCGTAGGTCTGAAAAAATCCAAAATGAGAAGAATAACTCTATAAGAAAGAATCAGAAAAAAAACAAAATAAACGATTAAGATCAATTCTTCCGAAAGGCTTCTTTCCTTGAGTCGAAGCAAAACCAAAGGATTGAGAGATTTTAAAAAATCGAATTCAAAATTCATTATAGACCTTTTTGTTTTCGAATGCTCAGAATGATATCGCGGGAATCCACGGGAATATCGTACACCGGAGAACCGGGTTTTTCCAGAAGGACAAAACGGATCGAACCACCCACGTTCTTTTTATCGTGGAGCATGTGTTTGGTGAGTTCCTTCGATTTCAACTTTGTCTGAAACGGAAGTTGATAACGTTTCAAAGACTCGACCGTTTCCTTCGTAGTAATCGGATCCAAACCGGATTTTTCTTCGCTGATCAGAAGCGCCGTGACAAGGCCGATCGCAACGGCTTCTCCGTGGGAATATTTTTTATACTTCGTAACGGACTCGATCGCATGGGCTGTCGTATGTCCCAAGTTGAGAATTTTTCGAAGACCCGTTTCCTTTTCGTCGCTCGAAACGACGGAAGCCTTAAATCGAACCGACTCGGCGATCATATAAGGAAGAATCGGGGAATCTACATTCAAATCTTGGAATGAATGTTCTTTGACCTTCTCCCAGTATTCCCCTCCGGAAAGAAGAGAATGTTTGATGATTTCCGCCTGACCGCATCTCCATTCCCGATCCGGAAGTGTGGAAAGAGCGAACAAAGGTGCGAATACAAATTCTGGCTGATAAAAAGAACCGATCATATTCTTACCAAGATCCGCGTTGACCGCGACCTTTCCTCCCACCGAAGAATCGACGCAGGCGAGAAGAGTTGTGGGAATCTGAACAAAACGAATTCCACGCAGATAAGTGGAAGCAATAAAACCCGCAAAGTCGCCGACCACTCCGCCGCCAAACGCAAGAATCAAAGACTTACGATCGGCTCCGTGTTTGATGAGTTGGTTGTAGACGTCTCCAGTCTTTCCGATATGTTTTGCTTTTTCTCCGCCCTTGATATAGATCTCTTGAAAACGAATTCCCAGAGGCGAGAGTTCTTTCTCTAAATATTTTGCGTAGATGGAATGAATCGATCTTTCGGTGATCAAAAAGATCGAAGTGACACCTGGAAGTTTTGCGATCTCTTCCGATAAACCGGAGAGGTCCGAATGAATTTGAACCGGGACGGACTTGTGTTCCGTATTCACTGTTATGGTTTCGATATGACTCATTTTTTTTCTGATACCCAGGTGCTTTTGATAAAAGGGGCCGGACTCAAATCTCCTTCGAAAAGAAAGGATTTGATATCGGGTCTAAGATCCATCTCTCTCACGGCGGCCGGACTAAAATAACCGAAACCGGTAATTGCCTTTTCGTTGAGATTAAGTTCGGGAACTTCTTTTTTTACGTTCACTAAAAATACGAGTTGAATGAGATGTCTTTTTCCGCCGGGTTCTATGGACTCGTTTAAAAGTAAAAACGAGGCCGACTTCATTTCCAGAGAAAGTTCTTCTTTCAATTCTCTTTTGAGAGCGTCTTCGGCGCTTTCGCCGAATTCGATTCCGCCGCCCGGTAAAAGCCAATAGTAAGAATCTTTTTTCTTTTGTTGAATGAGAAGGATTTCATTTTGAGAATTGAAAATAAGAGCCGCTACCCTGACTCGCATTCCCTTCTTTTTAAAGAAAAAATCCATACTAACTTGATTGTCGTCCTTTGATCCGTTGAATCTTGATTTGGCGAGGGACGTTTTCTTCTAAGACCCTCTTTGAATCCGATTGTAAAGTTCTCTCGCTGCGTTTTGTTCCGCAGCCTTTTTACTCACTCCGCTTCCGCTCGCTTCCCACTGATCTCGGATTCGAACCGAAACTTGAAAGACCTTTGCGTGATCCGGACCTGATTCTCCTTTCATGCGGTAAACCGGAAGAACCTTAAAATTCTTCTGAGCGTATTCTTGGAGTTGAGTTTTGTAGTCTCTGACAGATTCTTCTTTTTCCGGATTTTCCGCAAATTCTATTAAGTGTTTTAAGATGAATTTTTCGGAAGCTTCGAATCCGAGATCCAGATAGATCGCGCCTACCAAAGACTCGAAAAGATTCGCGGAAAGTTTACGGCGCCCTTTTCCTTGAGAACTCGCCTCCCCTTTACCTAAGAGAAGATACTCGGAAAGACCCAGCTTCTCCGAGATGGTGTTTAGAATGGGTGTAGAGACGATTCTCGACTTAATCCGAGACAATTCGCCCTCGCTCGCTCTGGAATAGTTTTGGAAGAGATAACGCGCCGCGACGAGACCGAGAACGGAATCTCCGAGGAATTCCAGACGTTCGTTGTCTTCGGGAATCTCCAGGTTTTCATTTTTAAAGGAACTATGAATGAAGGCGGTATTATAAAATTCTAGATTGGAAAATTTGATCCCGATCTTTTTGGAAAGTTTCTGTAGAGTTTTGACCCGCTCGGGGTTTTTGAGAGAAGAAGGAGATTGTGATTTTTTAAAGATCAAAGGAAGGAAAAAAGAATTCCGAGTTCCGTGAAGAACCCGGAAAGTCTCAAACGATTAGGACTTGAGGTTGTCGATGAACTTTGTTACGTCACCAACAGTTTGAATTTTCTCAGCGTCTTCGTCAGAGATTTCGATTCCGAATTCTTCTTCGAGAGCCATTACTAATTCAACTGTGTCCAGAGAATCTGCACCGAGGTCATCTATAAAGTGAGCCTCAGGTGTAACTTCAGATTCATCCACTCCAAGTTGTTCTACGATGATAGATTTAACTTTTTCAAAGTCTGCCATTGTTTCCTCCGTACCACATTTTGTGGTATGATGATTTTTTGTTAGATTTAGTCAGGTGGATATAAAATCCACCGAATTTTATAGATTTAATTCCGAAAATATTTGGCAAGCCAATATACTTTTTTTCAGAAAAAAACTCCCTTAAATTGTTCCGAAGTTTTTGTTTTTCAATTCGATTTTGATCATTCAAAAAACGATCTCATGCGTAGCAAAAAAAGATCGTAAAAACACGTTGTATGAGGCCTGGAATGATCTTGAGGAATTGAGGAGCATACTTCTCGCAGAATGCCTCGAGTCCTCCTTTGCGTCGATTCTACGAAGAGAAGTGAATTTGGTCTTTGATAAGAGTTTGTCTCATTAGAATCGCTTTGAATCAAAATTCTTTCTCCTTCTGAATTTTAATTCTCAGAAGAATTCTAAAAAAGAAAAAAAACGAATTTAAGTACAGGGAGGCAGGAAGAATTGACCGCGAATTCTTTTTTTTCGAACGGATTAAAGGAAATAAAGAAATTGAAAATCTTCTTCCACTCCGATTTTGGAATGGAAGAAGATTTCAAAAATGATTATTCGGTGACGCCTGGAAGAAATCCTCCGCCGTTCACTTCTATCACCTGACCGGTAATGAAAGAAGAAATGTCGGAAGCTAAGAATGCAATGGTGTTCGCGATATCATCTGGAAGTCCGGCTCTTTTCAGAGGAATCGCCGCAACCATTGCGTGTCTGATTTTTTCAGGAATCGCATCGGTCATTTCAGTAGCGATAAAACCGGGAGCGATCGCGTTACAACGAACCTTGCGAGACGCCATTTCCAGAGCGACCGCTTTTGTAAATCCGATCACACCCGCTTTCGAAGCGGAGTAGTTGGTTTGTCCGATATTACCGTTTACTCCAGCAATCGAAGAAAGATTGATGATGGATCCGCCGTTTGGATTTTTCATCATATATTTGATTGCGGCTTGTGTGCAGTTGAATGTTCCGGTTAAGTTAACGGCGATCACCGCGTCCCACTGTTCTTTTTTCATTCTCATAAGAAGAGTGTCTTTTGTGATTCCCGCATTGTTTACGAGAATATCAACGGAACCGAATTCTTCCACGCAAGCTTTGATAGCGCTTGCCGCAGATTCGGAATCCGCTACGTTGGTTCCGACTCCGATGGCTTTTACACCGGTTTGTTTTGCGATTTCTTCCGCAGTTGCCTTGCTGGATTCTTCATTGAGGTCTGCGATAACAATGTTGGCTCCTGCTTTTGCAAGAACGAGGGCTGTGGATTTTCCGATTCCGCGTGCGGCTCCGGTGATAACAGCGTTTTTACCTTTTAAATCGATCATAATTCTTTCCTTTCGGGTGCTCTGCGGCTAAGGTATTTTGCTCAAATACCGGGTCAAGGGAGTTTTCCGGGTTTTGAGACTCTGGGACAGAACGAACGTTCTGCTTTGTTCGGAATCCTTTTTGGGACTTTGGAAAGATTAGTTTTATTGTAAGAAAAGGAAATGTAGGAACTCACACTTTTCAAAAATACGGGAGAAATTAGATTCGATTTGATTCGAGATATTCCGAAGTTTTTCGAAGTGTGGGAACTCCTCCTCTTTTGCTTAACAAGGAAGAATCTCCTATTCAAAAACGTCCTCTCTCAAAATCCTTCTCTCTTTTTGTCGAAACTTCTACAAGAATCCTCAGCGAAAGCCGTGGCCTAACCCTGATTTTACATCCCCTTACTCACAAGTTCTGAGGGGTCCTGCAACGAGAAACGTCCCGAGAAGAGGAATTTTTTAGGAGTTCCTACATAGGAGTTTGTGCTTGCAAAATTAGAATTTTGTGATATAGGAAAATTTCCGGAAATTTTCCACCACCCGCCCCGCCACCCGAAATTTGGGCGGGGCGCAACTTTTACGGAAGAGCGTCGTAACTACGACGGATTTTTTTTAAAATCTTTTCTACTTATAGGCAAGGTTAAGCGATTTTCGGGTGGTGGGGCGGTTACGCAGGGAAAAACGCGGAGGCATTTTCCAATATCACAAAATTCTAATTTTGGAAGTTGGACATTCTTCCCTCACACTTGTCGGAAATACAACAAGAAAATCCCTCGGATCGTCTTCAGTTCCCTACTTTAGAAATCGTCCCCTCTGACGGAAGATTTCATCCCAAGAACATAAACGGGAGAAAAACCTCCTCCCGGAGTTCTAAAATTCGTGGTTTGCCCTTGGTATAAACGCGCCGCTAAAAGTAGGATCTCCTCCCGATAAACATAAGTCCGAAGATCCATCTTATAAGGAATTTTTTCCCCTTCCTTGAGAAGAATCCTCTCGGAAGGAAGAACGATCTCTTGAAAAATATTCTCTCCTTCCAAAATTTCTTGGAACGTTCCTTTTGTGAGCTTATCGCCTCTATAGGCGGCCTTGCCTCCGTAACCGCCCGATCCTGGTTTGAAGAAGAATTTTTTTCTTTCTCTCCAGAGTTCTTCCGCGTTCTCTTTTTTTACGACCCCGGTCAAAGGAATCGACCGAGCTAAAACTGCGAGATCGGACTCTTCCACACCGGCTTCGCGTAGGAACTCCTCGTTTTTCCAAAAAACCAAATTCGTTTTTTTTGCATAGAGTTCGTAGTCGAGCGGGTTCGGAGTTACGACCGTCTTTTCCAATTCCCAGGAAGTTCTAATTTTTTGATTCACGGATTCTAAAAGATAAAAATCCGTGAGCCGATTATAAACCAGATCTACAGTTCTCCCTTCGAAAGAAAGAGAACCGTTTTCTTCTAAGGTTAGAAGCTCCGGTTCCAGGATTTCGCAGGCAATTCCTTTCGATAAAAACATCTCACGGAACAAAAGAAATTCCGGAAAAAGAAACTGCTCCTGGGGATGATTGTCCACGATCGCAACCAAAGTAGGAACTCCCTCTTTTGCCGCGGCCTTCCATTCTTCCAAAAAAGAATCAAAGAATCGCGTTTCAATCGCCAAAATTTCTTCGGGACTCGAGAGCGCTTCTCTCACTTCGGGACAACATTCTTTCTGAGCCTCGACGAGTTTTGTCTGTAAAAAAGCCCCGCCCGCATTCGTATTGATCTCGATCAGTTTCGGGCCTTCTTCCGCAAGATGAAAATCAAAGCTTAAAAAAACGCCGCCCTCAGAAAAACGATCTCTTAAGTTCTCGGGAAATTCTTTGAGAATCTCCTTTCTCACCTTTTCGTTTTTAAGAAGTTTCTGAATTACTTGGATCGTCTTTTGAATTTTAAAAAAATCGCTCGGATCCAGAAAAGAGGCGCTGGATGCAAAAAAACGATCCGTCAAGGAATCAAGATCGGAATTCTCCTCGCTCATGGAAGCTTTAATTTTTTTAAGAAAACTCCGGTCCAAAACTTCTTTTTCGATCGTGATACACTGACATTCTCGATTGAATACTTTTGAAATCGTCGTCATCTTAGGCCTCCTTTACGACTGGACTTTGAAACCATCGTTTTCGCATTCCAAGAGCGGCTCTTACAAGAAGAATTAAAGCCGGAACCTCCACAAGAGGACCGATCACTCCCGCAAACGCCTGACCGCTCGAAATGCCAAAAACTCCAATGGAGACCGCGATCGCGAGCTCGAAGTTATTTCCGGCAGAAGTAAAAGCAATCGATGTGGTTTTAGAATATTCAACTTTCATAATTTTTCCGATCCAAAAACTGATAAAAAACATAATAATAAAGTAAATCAGCAAAGGAACGCTAATAATTAGAACATCGAAAGGAATTTCAAAGATCAAATTCCCTTTGAGACTGAACATAAAAAATATAGTAAACAAAAGCGAAAAAAGGGTGATCGGGGAAATCGCAGGGAGGAATTTTTCCTCATACCAGACGTTTCCTTTGGAACGAATCAAAATCACGCGGCTAAAAATCGCGGCCAAAAAAGGAAGCCCGAGATATAGGAAAACACTTTCAGCGATTTGTCCGATCGTAAGATTGATTTCCGCACCCGAAAAACCCAAGTAAGGAGGTAAAACGGAAATGAAAAAATATGCGTAAATACTATAAAAGAATATCTGAAAGATGCTATTCAGAGCGACAAGACCCGCCGCATAATCTCGATTCCCCTCGCTCAATTCGTTCCAAACGATCACCATCGCGATGCACCGAGCAAGCCCGATTAAAATGAGTCCGATTCTGTATTCGGGATAATCTTTTAAAAAGAACACGGCTAAACCGAACATCAACAAAGGTCCTACGATCCAGTTTAGAAAAAGGGAAATTGCAAGAACTCTTACGTTTGAAAAAACTTCCTTCATTCTTTCAAACTGAACTTTTGCGAGAGGGGGATACATCATCAAGATAAGACCGAACGCCAAAGGAAGATTCGTGGTTCCGATCGAAAGGCCACTTAAATCTTCCTCGGCGCTGGGAACCAATTTACCGAAAAGAACTCCTCCGCCCATCGCTAGAAAAATCCAAAGAGTGAGATAACGATCCACAAAATTTAATTTTGAATTCATTTTTGCCTCAGTCGTTAAAAGCCGCAGAGTATAATTTCAATTCTTGGATCCAGTTTTGAGAATATTCGCGGATCATTTCACGAACCTTTCTAAATTCTTCTCGGATTTCCTCTTCGTTTCCTTTGGCCTTTGCGGGATCCGGAAAGTTCTGATGAAACCGCAAAGCCTTGGAAGGGAAATAAGGACAGTTCTTTTTTGCGTGATCGCAGACGGTGAGGATGTAGTCGAACTCGATGTTCTTGTATTCGTCGATATGATTGGAAGTATGATTTCCGATATCGATCCCGACTTCTTTCATCGTTTGAACGGCCCTTGGATTAACCCCGTGAGTTTCGATTCCAGCGCTAAAGATTCTCGCGCGATCACCCGCAAAATGACGCAACCAACCTTCTGCGATTTGACTTCTACAGCTGTTTCCCGTGCAGAGCACAAGTATATTCGGTTTTTTCATGGACAACAATTCTCACTTTGTGATTTTTTTAATCGATTTAGTTTTTCAAAAAAGGAATTCAATTCTTCCTGAAATTCATCCAATCGGGACCAATCGATACAATAACAGGATTTATTTCCTTCCACCTCCCCTTTGATGAGTCCCATCCCTTTGAGTTCTTTCAGATGTTGGGACACCGTCGCCTGAGCAAGAGGAAGCACTTCCACGATTTCACCGCAGATACATTCGTTTCTTTCGGCGATCGTTTGAAGAATGGATAAACGGGCGGGATGAGCCAAAACCTTTGCAAACTCCGCAAGGAGCATCGTATCTTTTGCAAACTTCGCTTTTTTCTTGACGATCATACGCTTTATCGTAAATATACGATAAAGAAGTCAAGAACCTTCTTTGAAAATTTAAATTTTAGAAAAAGGAATCTAAGTGTCGAGTTTGGATTTTTTCTTTCATCCTTCTTTTGAGAATGTTTTAACTCTTCTCCTAGACCAAGGCCTTCCCGTGGAAGATCTTAAAAACCAGGATCTTGATCAATTTATCGGCTATGGAAACGAAAGCGAACTCAGAGCTGTGATCGGTTTGGAATTACACGGTAAATTTGCTTTGTTACGTTCTTTGGCGGTCGGTGACGGCTTTCAAAAAAATGGATTGGGGACAGAATTGGTACAAAAGATCGAAGAACAAGGTCGTCGTCTTGCAGTCGAGACCCTATTTCTTTTAACAACGACCGCGAAAGAATTCTTTCTAAAATTGGGATATCATGAAATGGAAAGAGATTCTCTTCCTGAAGAAATCAAAAGAACTGAAGAGTTTGTATCTCTTTGTCCGGCAAGTTCTTCGATTCTAAAAAAAGACCTTTGATCGAGAGAATTCAATTCAAAGAAGAATGAGACCTTTTTTCTACATTCAAAATCGCTTTTATCCAAAGAGAATTCCAGATTATTCTTACGATAGTTTTCAAGATCATCAGGATAAGAAAAGACATCGATAGAATCTGTTGAACTTCGGACCTCATTCTTTCCAAGCCGTTAAAACGATCCGCCTCCAATTCGGAAGTTGTTTTCCAAAACATCTTGTAAAAGAAAAGAATCCAATTCGAAATCACAATCGATTCCGCAATTAGAACCGCAAAAATCAAAACTCCGGAAAAGATCAAAATTCTTCTATCGATCCTTTTCTCCAAAATTAAAAAGCCGTCTATGAGCGCGAAGTAGATGAGTGAAAATGTTGATACCAACAAAGGTAAATGAAAGTTGCTCATCGTTTCCGGATTCTCCGGATCCCCAACGAGCCCAAGAAAACGATTTATGGAAACGCTGAAGAGATACAACAAAAAGGCAAAGACCAAATCCAAGCCTATGATTTTTCTTACTTTGTTTGAATAAGTGTCATTTTGTTCGGGATAAGTTTCTATATTCATAAATTCAGTAGTTGTGCTCCACTCTCATCACTTTAAAATCTGGGATCTTTTTTAGGGAACGAAACGCGTCCTTGTTTTTTAAACTTTCAAGAATTTCACCGATCGCCTTTGCATATTCGGTTGTCTTTTGTGTTTCATCATCCGCGCCATAGTGTTCTTCGTAAAGGTCGTCGTCAAAAGGCCCCCTTCGATATCCTTCTTCGTCTTCTAAGTTGAGGTCTCGAAAATTGACAAAACCTTGATAAGCCCAATCCCCCGGATTGTATTTTAGTTTTGAGATTTTTTCCTCGGTGTCATATTGTTTCGGCCATTTGGTCGAATATTCTTTCAGAGATTTTTCAAAAGCTTCCAGAGAATTCAAACAAAGGAGACTCGCGTCGATTGCAAATGCATAGAATGTTTCCTCGGGATGTTCTTTTGAAAACTTCTCAATTTCCAAAAGAGCAAATTCTGTGAGTTTAGGAATATCGAACATAAAAAAAGACCGCCGGCAAAAAAGTTAGATTCTCTTCATTCTACAATCGGACAACTATTTTTTGATCCATTTATGGGGAGGAGAATATTCGATTTTATTGATATATTGAGAAAAAAAATCTGAAAATCAAAGGCTTAGAAAGAATCCAATCGCACAGCTCTTTCCGATCCGATCAGAACGTTTTTAAAAAAGATATTTGTCCAAGATTTCCAAAAATCAAAGCGATTTAGAAGATTGTAAAATCGGATTTCAAGTCTTTTCTGGAACGGATTATCACTTTACCAAGATGTTGAGAGGATCTTCAGAAAAAACTGTCGGAACTACGACAATTCTCGCGTAAAATTCGGGCGCCCCGCCCGAATTTCGGGTGGTGGGGTGGGTGGCGGAAAAATTCCGGAGAACTTTCCTCTATCATAAAATCAAACTTTTCGCAAGTAAAATAGTCCCCTTCCCTTCTTTGTCGGAATTCCTACAAACTCACATGGAGTCGATTTTCCCGGCTTCTTTCTCGATTTCAGTTTCTCGATTAGCGGAGTTTAGCGACAAGGACTTGATGATTTGAAATTAGAATCTCAGAAAAACAAATTCTAAATTTCCGAAAACTTGATCAAATTTCTTAAAAAAGAATTCGACTGATTCTTCAATTGGAATGAGTCACGCTCAGGATTCTAAAATCACTTATCTTTTTTAAAACTCGAAACGCATCCTTCTGTTTTAAAATCTCAAGAACCTGATCCATAGCAACCGCATAAGCGCTTTTTTTCTGGGCCTCTTGGTCTAAGTCGCAATGTTCTTGATAAAGAATCTCATCGAACGGCCCCGGATCGGAAGCGTCCTTCTCCGCCGAATTTAAACTACGAAAACATACAAAACCTTTGTAAGCCCAAGTCTCAGGACTTTCTCTGAGTTTTCGAATTTGATCCGGAGAATCATAGTATCTCGGTGATTTGGCGGCGAATTCCTTCAGAGATTTTTCGAAATGTTCGATCGAATTCAGACAAAGCAAGCTGGAGTTGATTGCGAACGTATAAAAAGTTTCGTTCGGGTGTTCTATGGAGAATTTTTCAATTTCGGAAAGGGCAAAATTGGCCAATCTCTGCACGTCAAACATAAGATCCGATCCTGCTTAAAGAGTATTACATTCTCTACAAGTAACGGATTTTTTTTTGATTCCTTTTCGAATCAGATATTGTATTTTTTGATATCCGTCGCGATCCGATCGTTGATTTGGTGCTTTGCACATTCGATCACAACTCGGATCGCACTTTGAACCGCCAACGCGTTAGACGATCCATGTCCGATCAGACATACTCCGTCCACTCCCAACAAAAGTGCGCCGCCGTATTCGGCGTAGTCGAGACGTTTTTTGATCGCGGCAAAAGTCGGCTTGAGCAGTAAAGCGCCGGTCTGTGCGAGGCTGGATTGTTTGATACTTTCTCTTAATACGTTGAAAATGGACTTGGAAAGACCTTCCGTCGCTTTGAGAACGATGTTTCCCGTAAAGCCGTCGCAGACGACAACGTCCACGTCCTTACCGCTTCCGTAGAGATCTCTTCCTTCAACATTGCCCACAAAGTTGAAAGGCAATTTTTTGATCATCTCGAAGGCTTTCAAAGAAACGGTGTTTCCCTTTTTATCTTCTTCCCCATTGGAAAGAATTCCGACTTTCGGATTAGAAATATTGAATATAAGTTTAGAATAAATTTCACCCATCACGGCGAACTGCGCCAGATAATCGGGCTTACAATCCACGTTAGCTCCCGCGTCCAACAAAAGCATCGGAGGCCCGTTCTCTTGAGGAATCGGAGCCGCGATCGGCGGACGTAAAACTCCGGGGACTCTTCCCAGATACAAAAGCGCGGACGCCATTGTCGCGCCCGTATTTCCGGGAGAAAACATACCGACGCAGGTTTTATCTGCAACGAGTTGTGTAGCTTGAACGACGGAAGAATCCTGAAGTGTGCGTACGGCAATCGAAGGAGAATCATTCATATCGATGATTTCCGATGCGTGTTGGATTCTTACTTTGGTTGTATCGTAATCGAACTTGAGGAGGATCTCCCCAATCTCTTCTTCTCTGCCGACCAAGACGACGTGAGCCCCATCCTGGTTAACGGCATTTACGGCGCCTTCAATAATCTTCTCCGGCCCGTAATCGCCGCTCATTACATCGACGGCGACCCACATCATAGGAGTTAATTATCTTCTTTTGCCTTCTTGACTTTCGGCTCTAAAACGATTCCGGTTTTATAGAACCCGCAAGTAGGGCAGATTCTATGAGGGAGTCTGTAAGAATTACAATTAGGACAAGGAACCAAATTTGGTTTTCCGATGGCATGATGGGCCCGTTTTGTCCTTACTTTTGATTTCGATTTGCGTCTTTTGGGAACTGCCATTGATTTCCTCTTGGGAAAATGAATTGTTAAACTATCATTTTTTGAGGCTGGTATTCCTCAACCATTATTTCATTCCATCGATAAGAATGAAGACTCTTTTACCGGTAAAAACCGATCAGCTTCCCAAAAACGCTTTGAAATCGTTCGCGAACTCGAACAAAAAGCTTCGGGACGACCTCTTCGCGGATTGCGTTCTAAAGATTCGAAAGAGAATCCATAAATTCGACCGCTTCCTTTCTTTTTCCGTAAAGAGAAGAACGATTGAACACGAGTCGCGCTGAAGATTCTAAAATTATGTCCAATTCCTTGAGACCGTTGGCCTTTAGAGTTCCGCCCGTTGAAACAAGATCCACGATACAATCCGAAAGACCGACTAACGGCGCCAATTCGATACTACCGTAGAGTTTGAAAATCTCACAGGACAACCCTTTGTGAAAGAAAAATTCTCTGGCTAAGTTTGGATACTTGGTTGCGACGCGAATTTTCCGATGACGGGCTTCCAAGGTAAAACCCTCAGGCGCCGCAAGAGAGAGTCTGCACTTTCCGATTTTCAAATCCAAAGGTGTTGCGAGGTCGTAGCCGCCTTCTTTTAAGACGTCCCAGCCGCTGATACCCGCGTCCGCGGCACATTGTTCCACGTAAGTCGCCACGTCTTGCGAGCGCACGAGAAGAATTCGGATTCTTCCTAAAGGATCATTGTAAATCAGTTCTTTGGAGTTGGGATCGGGTTTGGAAGAAAGCCAGCCTCTGGAGATCATCAGATCGATGCTCTCCTCAGCGAGTCTTCCTTTTGGCAGGGCCAGTGTAAGCATTAGCCTTTCTGGTTGAGTTGAACGAGTAGAAAAGTTGCGTATTGTTTTACGGTGTTGTAATCCGAAGCGGGGGTTTTGATTTCTTGATCCAAAACTTTTTTTAAAGATTGAATCGCCTCCGGCTTTTTACCGTTCTTCGCCTGGAGCCTTCCGGTTTGATACAAACTCCAGGCCAAAAAGCCGTTTGCCTCTCTTGTGTTCGCAAGGAGATTTGCGGCTGTGCTGTAATTCGTTTCCGCGGAAACAAGATTCCCTTCTCTCTCACGAAGATTTCCCGCCAAATAGAAGTAATACGCCTTTACTTCCGTCGGTTCGTCGATCTTCTTACCGGCCCATTCTAATTTGTCTGCGGCCTTTTGAAATTCTCCGTTCCTCGAATAAAGGTCGGAAAGAATTTTTGCAAGTCTGAGTTCGAGTTTTTTGGAAGAATACTGAGAGGAAACTTCTTCGTAAGCCTGAATCTTTTCTTTCAAATCGATCGCAGGATTGAGACGAAATTTTTTGTCTAACGCTTCGAGGGCTATGGTTCCTTTCTCGAATTGGGATTCTTGGTATTGAACGTAAGTAACGATCGCAAGGACGATTGCGAGAATCACCCCTGCCCCGATCAGAACTTCTTTGATATGAGTCGCGACGGATCTGAAAAATTTTATCAGAACCAGCTCGAGCTTACTTCCTTGGAAGTCCGCGTAAGGATCGACTTTGACTTCTTTTGCGGTCTGACCGACTTCGTACCGTTTCATCCTTTGGTCCTTAACTTTGGATTCTTATCTCAGAGAAGTGTTTAGGAAACTTCCCAAACTTTCGCGAGAAGGAGTATCCGAAGTTTTGAGGTATTTGGACATTTCCTCTCTTTCGAGAGCTTTGTCAAAATCCTTGATGGATAAAGAAATTTTCTTATTCTTCACATCCACTTTGATGACTGCGGTTTTTACGATTTCATCCGGCTTGTAAACTTCCAGAATGTTCGTTTCTCTTCCGTTTGGAACTTCGGAGATATGAACGAGCCCTTCGATTCCGGGAGCCACTTCCACAAAGATTCCGAATTCTTTGATGGATTTGATCTTTCCTTCTACGATGGTTCCGATCGGATGTTCGTTACGGAAAATTTCGTATGGGTTTTCCAGGAGTTGTTTCAGACCACAAGAGATTCTTTGTGCGTCTAAGTTCACATCCAGGATCATGTATTTCACTGTGTCGCCTTTCTTCAGTTGTGAAGTCGGGTTGGAAGCCTTTTCGTCCCAAGTGATATCGCTGATATGGATCAAACCTTCGATTCCGTTTTCCACTTCTACGAAAGCTCCGTATTTAGTGATTCCGGTAATCACACCTTCCAGGATATTTCCTCTGCGGATTTCAGGACCGAGTTGATCCCAAGGATTCGGCTGAAGTTGTTTTAGTCCGAGAGAAAGTCTTCTGTTTTTGAAATCGATGTCCAAAACCAGAGCTTCCACTTCTTGACCTTTTTTTAAGATGTCTTTTGGTTGAGGAGGTTTTTTAGCCCATGCAAGTTCCGATGTGTGAATCAGACCTTCTAAACCTTCTTTCAATTCTACGAACGCTCCGAACTTCGTAAGAGAAGTTACGGTTCCGCGGATGACCATTTCTTTTTCCAAAGAACGTTCCGCCCAGACCCAAGGGTCTTCGTAGAGTTGTTTCAGACCTAACGCGAGTTTGTTGTTTTCCTTGTCTAGTTCGAGAACGACGAGTTCCACTTCTTGTCCGATCTGAAAGTATTGTTTGAACGGTGCATATTTTTTGTAAGAGATATCTCTCTGACGAAGAAGTCCGGTAACTCCGTCCACTTCGCAGAAAACTCCGAAAGAAGCGATCTTGCTTACGGTGGAAGTAACTTTATCGCCTACTTTGAGTTTGAGAAGAAGAGCGTCCCATTTTTCCTCGTTCACTTCATCCAGAAGTTTTTTTCTGGAGACTACCCCGGAACGAGTGCGGTCGTTGAGTTCGATGATTTTGAACTCAAGTTCCTTATTTTTGAAGGTTTCCCCTTCTTTGAATTTATAGCTGAGTTGAGAAGCGGGAAGAAAAAGATCCACACCTTCCACGTTAACGATATAACCTTTGCCTTTGATTTCGTTTACCAAACGGCCGGTAACTTGATAGCTGTTTTTAAAAGCTTCTTTGACGATTTCCCAACCCTTTCTTTGGTCGGCTTCTTTCTTAGAAAGAATGCATCCGGAATCCTGAGATTCCTTTCTTTTTACGATTGCAGAGACATAATTTCCGCGTTCCGGAGTTTCATCGAAATCTCCTCTTGGAATACGGCCTTCTTGTTTGAGCCCTTCGATTGCCACATAAACGTAGTCGTTGTCTACAGAGACGATTTTTCCTTCAACGACTTGATCTTTCCGGAGTTCCGGTTCTTCGTGTATTGATTGTTCCCACTGTTTGAATACTTCTGCAAAAGTGGACTTCTCTTCCTTGTTTGTCATGGGGCGTAGGTTACTCGGCTAAAATGGTAGTCTGGGATCCGCTGGATGTCGGGGGTCATCGATCCAGAATCTCGAGGATCTTGCTAATTACACTATTTTTGGAGAGTATATCAGTGTCAATCAGGATTGCGTCCTTTGCCTGATAGAGAGGCGCGATATCCCTTTCCATATCCGATTTATCACGAAGAATGATCTCTCTTTCGATCTCATTTTGATCTGCGGAAATTCCCTGTTCTTTCAATTGAAGAGTTCTTCTTTCGGCGCGAACTTTCGAAGAAGCGGTAAGATAGAATTTAAACTTTGCGTCCGGAAAAACTTCGGTCCCGATATCTCTTCCATCCATGAGAAGTTTATGAAGTTTTGCTAGAGAATGGAGTTCCTTGTTCACAAAATCCCGATAGATCCGTTTGTTCGCGATATGTTTGATTTCTCTCGTGATTTCCGGAGTTCGGATTGCAAGAGAAACATCTTCTCCGTTTAACAGAATTCGATTTTCGTTTCCTGCAGAGAATTCACAGAGAATATGCGCGTGAGAGATCGAAGTTTCGGCCTCATTCGTTTTCACCCATTCGGAGAATTCTCCGGCGTTAGGCGTCTTTTCGTGGAGACGAACCAAATAAAGTGTGAGCGCGCGGTAAAAGGCGCCGGTATCTAAGTAGTTAAATCCGATCTTTTCGGCGATTTGTCTGGCGACGGTGCTTTTTCCGGAACCGGCGGGCCCGTCGAGTGCGATTACATTTTCATTCATACAGACATCCTTTCAGTAAGGCTTCAAATCCGGGAAAGGAAGTTTCGATCCAGGAGGTTTCGTCGATCTCCAGAGCAAATCCGGAAAGAGCTTTTAAGATCAGAAAACTCATCGCGATCCTATGATCCATAAAGGAAAAAATGGGAACTTTTTTTCCGGACGACAATGTATTCCAAACCTCGTGTGATTTCTTGGAGGTTCCGTCTAACGCGTATCCGTCCGGAAATTCTTCCACTTCGATTCCGAGCGAACGGAAATTGGAAACCATCGTATGAATTCGGTCCGATTCCTTTGCTCGCAATTCTTCCGCGTGACGAATTTCAAAACCTCCTTCCGCAAAAAGACCCGCGACCGAAAGGATCGGGATTTCGTCGATGATCGAAGGGATCAACTCTTCCGGAATATTCGCTTTTCTTAAAGTAGACGGATAGGTTCTCAGATCGCCTACCGGTTCCCCGCATTCGATTCTTTGATTTTCGATTTCTATTTTTGCGCCCATCAGCTTGAGCGCGGTCAAGATCCCGGTCCTCGCAGGATTGAGCCCGATATTTTGAATCAAAAGAGTTCCTTCTTTTGCCAAAACCCCTAGGACTAAAAAGAACGCGGCAGAGGAAATATCTCCCGGCACCTTAAATTCTCCCCCGTTCAAAAAATACGGAGGGGAAATTTTAAAATGGAGTGAAGAAAGGTATTCGATCTTGTTTCCCAGAAACCGAAACATATTTTCCGTGTGGTCTCGAGATAGTATGTTTTCTGAATATTCCAATTCCGTTTCAGATGCAATCGCCGCGAGCATCAGACAGGATTTGATCTGCGCGCTTGCGATCGGACTTTCGTATCGAAAGGAAGCGAGTTTTTTTCCCTGGATTTTGAGGGGCGCGGTTTCTTTTTCTCCGAGTCCGACGATGGAGGCGCCCATCGCAGTGAGAGGTTTGATGATTCTTCCCATAGGACGTTTTTTTAGGGAATCGTCTCCCGTCAAAACCGCGTTCACACCGGGGAGGCCGCAGATCAAACCCGCGGAAAGACGAATTCCCGTTCCCGCGTTTCCGAAGTCCAATTCCACGTTAGGCGAAACAAGCTTATCCTTTCCTGGACTTTCAAACTCGTATTCTCCGGGTGCAATTTTTTGCGATTTCAATCCGAGTTTTGTGAACGCGGCCATCGTATTCAAAGGATCTTCCGCTTCTAAAAAACCGGTGACCTTGGATTTCCCCTTGGAAAGGGCCGCGAACAAGACGGAACGATGGGAAAGGGATTTGTCTCCGGGAACTTGTATATCCTTGGACTTGAGTTTAGTGTTTCTTGGAATCATCCTGGTTCTTCAAAATATAATCTCTGGATTTGCGGGAGGTTTCCATAAACTTTTCCCATTCCTGCGGATTCAATGTGTTTTTTGGATTCAATTTTTCTAATATAATATCGAGTCGATCGCGAAAATCCAAAAGGGAACGATAGATCTCTTCCTGATTGGAATTAAAAATGGCCGCCCACATTGTCGGATTGGAACCCGCAATCCTCGTCATATCGCGAAACCCTCCCCCGTTCAACGGAATCGGAGAAAGATCGGTGTATTGTTTTACGATCTTCTGATTGGCCGCCCAATCCGCCATGATCGAAGAAAGTATATGGGGAGAATGGGATAAATAGGAAAGAATCGAATCGTGCTCGACCGCAGGAATTTCAATCACATCCATTCCGATCGACCTCCAAAAATACTCCAGGTTTTCTTTAGTATCTGGTCTTGCATTTTTGGGAGAAGTAAGAATACAAAGTCTTCCTTCGTAGAGCGAAACGTTGGCCGACTCGAGTCCTGATTCTTCCGATCCGCACATGGGATGCGAGGAAACATAATTATGGGAACTTTGAAAACGCGCTTCCACAGCGTGGATGATTTCTTTTTTTGTCGATCCGACGTCGGTAATAATTCCGGAATAATCCAGAGGAAGTTCGGAGATCAACTTTACCGTAAGATCGACCGGAACTCCGAATATGATAAAATCGTAATCTTTCCATTGTTTGGAAGAATGAAACTCTTCCGAAGTCAAAACAGTATCTGCGGATTTCAGGAGCTCCCCCAGTTTTTTGCTTTTGAGAGAGCTGACTACGCCTGTTATGCGGGCGGTGACTCCTTTTTTTTTGAGGGCCAGAGACAGAGAGGCGCCCATTAGTCCCAAACCGTAGATAAGAATATTAGAATATTCTGTTTTCACAGGATTTGAGGAGACATCGGATACGAACCGAGCACCCTTAGAAAGATGGTATTTTCCTTCAGACTCGAAAGAACTTTTTGAATGGATTCGTCTTTTTGATGACCGTTAAAATCGATAAAGAAATTGTATTCCCAAGAATTTCTTCTCGTAGGTCTGGATTCTATCTTAGTCAAATTCAGCTGATGATCAAAGAAAGGTTTTAAAACACGGTACAAAGCTCCCGGCTTATCGGGACAAGAAAATACAACGGATGTTTTGTCGTTTCCTGTCGGGGGACACTGATTTTTTCCGATGATCAAAAAGCGAGTCGTGTTGTCCGCGAGATCCTCTATGGATTCTCGAATCAAACTGAGGCCGTAGATTTCCGCGGCGATCGAGGACGCGATTGCGGCGCATCCTTCTTTTTTTTCGGCGACGATCTGTGCGGCTTTTGCAGTTGAAGAAGTTTCCACAATTTCCACGTGAGGAAGATTTGCGGCGATCCAGTTCTTACACTGAGAGTTTGCGATCTTGATTCCATAGAGAGTTTTGATTTTGGAAAGATCGTGTTCGAATCCGAGAAGGCTGATGCTGATTCTTAAATAATGTTCCGAGTAGATGAGAAGGTCTGAAACCAAAAACTGATCGAGCGTGGAATTGACAAGACCCTCGCTCGAATTTTCCACAGGAACCACTCCGTAGTCGATCTTATCGGTTTCCACCGCGCGAAAGACGTCGGGAATCGAATTGAATTCTAAAGCCTTGATCGAAGCTCCAAAACGAGTCCGCACCGCTTGGTTCGAAAAAGAACCCGCAGGTCCGAGATATCCGACCTCCAATCCCTTCTCAACCGAGATGGAACCGGACATGATCTCGCGATAGATCGCGACAAGAACCTTGTCCGGAAGCGGCCCTTCGCTCAGGGACCTTACCTTTTCATAAACTTCTTTTTCACGATCGGGACGAAAGACGGGTTCGTTTCTCTCTTTTTTGATCTCGCCGATCTTGGACGCAAATTCCGCCCGGGTTTGGATCGCCTTTACGATCTCTTTGTCTAAGGAATCGATCTGATCCCGAAAGGTTTTTAGTTTTTGATCCAGGTCACTCATTTTCGAGTAGATCATCCAAGTTTTCGAATTTCAGCTCTTTGACTTCCACAGGAGCCGGAAGATCCGATAGTTTATTCAATCCAAAATGAATCAAGAATTCTTTCGTGGTTCCGTAGAGCGCCGGTCTTCCGGGGACTTCTTTGTTACCGATCGGTTTGATGAGTTTTTTGGAAATGAGGGAAGTTACCATAGCCCGAGAAGAAACTCCTCGGATCTCGTCGATCTCAGGAAGTGTGATCGGTTGTTTGTATGCGATGATGGCGAGAGTATCCAAACTGGAGCGGGAAAGTTGTTCTCTTCTTTTTTCTTTGAAGATGTTTCCGAGGATTTCGGAAAAGTTTTCGTTGGTCACGAACTGATAGGCGCCACCGATTTCTTTCAAAAGAAAACCGCCGTTCTTTTCGGAATAATCCAAAACGAGTTCGTCTAGGATTTCTCTGGCTTCCGTTTTTTCGATTCCTGCTGACTTGGCGACGCTCGCCAGTTTTAAAGGTTCACCGGAAACAAAAAGTAATGCTTCAATCAATCCTTTGAGTGTTGCTCTGTCCCGTTCCACTGTCCCTCTATCAGAAATAAACGGATTTCACCGAAAAGCTTATGTTGCCTTGCCCGGAGAATCCTCTGCTTACTTAGTTCCAGCAATGCCAGAAAAGTGGCAACGATTTCTGCTTTTTCCGGATGTTCCTTCTCGAATAATTCCGGGAAAGAGACTTCCTTTTTTTCACGAAGGGAAGCGAGAATTTTTTCCATTTTTTCTTCAACGGTAAATCGATGAGGAGTCGTCAGGAGTGCGGGAATTTCCGCGTCGTCCACTTTCGATTCTAAGATTTCGTTGAATGCGGAAATCAATTCCAAAAGAGAAACGTCGAGCCAATTCTCGTCGTCATCCAGCGTAACGTTCGATTCTCTTCTAAAAACTCCGGCCTGAGTCAGATCGATGTCCGAAAGTCTTTTGGCAGTGAGTTGGAATTTTTTATGTTCTAAAAGTTTTTCTACAAGTTCGGGAGGAAGTGGAGGTTCGTAGTCTTCTTCTTCAAATCCAGGATCCGGCAAAAGCGCCTTGGATTTAAGATAGATCAGATTGGCCGCCATCAGCGCGTATTCCGCGCTGAGTTCCAAGGAAAGAGTCTCTGAAATTCGCAGGAAGCTTAAAAAATCCCGGGTGATGCGAGAGAGAGAAACATCAAAGATGTCCACTTTGTAACTTTCAATCAAATTCCAAAGGACTGACAGAGGACCTTCTGACAAACCTCCCTCGGAATTGTTCCATTGAACTACAAAGGACTTACCGGATTCTTCATTCTCCATTCAAAGACAGTTCCTTAGGAATTGAGAGCTTTGTCCGCCGCCTGCTGAAGTCTTTCGGGTGAAAACGGTTTTACAACGAAGTCCTTTACTCCCATCTTAATGGCTTTGGCTAAAAGGTCTTCTTGTCCGAGTGCGGTAACCATGATGATTCTCGCTTTTGCATCCAACTTGAATATTTCCTGAGCGGCTTCGATTCCGTCTTTTTCACGCATGGTAATGTCCATCGTTACTAAGTCCGGTTTTAAAGTCTTATACTGCTCGACTGCAATATTTCCGTTTTCAGCTTCCCCAACGATCTCGTGACCTGTTTGGGTGAGCGCATCCTTTACCATGGTTCTCATGAATTTGGCATCATCCACAACGAGAATTCTGGCCATATTAAATTCCTCTCTCTTTCAAAATGATTTGGATCCTATTGATGATTTCAGTAACAGGCTCGATATATTCGACGCCTCCCATTTCAACGGCCTGACGGTTCATTCCATAAATTACGGAAGTTTGTTCGTCCTGCGCGATCGTAGAACCGCCGGCTTCTCGGACTTTCACCATAGCCGCCGAGCCGTCCTTGCCCATTCCGGTCATGATCACACCGATGAGGCCGCTCTTATATTCTTCTACCGCGCTGTTTAGGAGAACTTCAATGGAAGGTCTGTGTCCATTTACAGGAGCTTCCCTGTTCAGGGCAATCCATTTCCTCCCGGCGCGAGATTGAATCGAAAGATGCGCGTCTCCCGGTGCAACATAACCGGTTCCGGCTTCGATCGCTTCTCCGTCTTCCGCTTCTTTCACTTTGATCTTTGAGTGATCGTTGAGTCGCATCGCAAATGCTTTTGTAAAACCCGCGGGCATGTGTTGAACGACAAGAATGGGAAGAGAAATATCGGCGGGGATTCTTGAAAACACTTCCTGAAGAGCGCGAGGACCGCCGGTGGAAGTGCCGATACAGATGGCTTGCACAGGAGTTTTTTTTCCGGCGACTCCGCCGGAAGGCAAAACGGTGACTGGAACTTTTTTGATTCCCGCGTGAGAAGGAACTTGAACCTTACTTTCAAAATACGCGAGAATTTTTGCTTTGAGAATGTTTCCGATTTCTTCCGGATCGAATTGAAACGCACTCGAAGGTTTGGAAACGAAGTCGATGGCTCCGTATTCAAGAGCTTTGAATGTGGCTTCGGCTCCGTGCTGAGTCAGAACCGAAAGCATAATCACCGGAATTCCGATCTTCTTTTTTTGAAGTTCGCTCAAGGCCGTAAGTCCGTCCATAACGGGCATTTCGACGTCGAGGATGATGATATCGGGATTTAGTTTTTGTGCGAGTTCGATACAATCCACTCCGGTTTTTCCCGTAGCGACAACCGAAATCTTAGAATCTTTTTGGATCTGATCGGAGATGATGTTCCTCACCAAAAGAGAATCATCCACAATGACCGCGCGAACCGGGCTTGGTATCATTTGAATCAGAACCTCGGAAGCAACTGGATCAGTTCGTCAAAGTCCGGAAGGAAGAGAAGAACTCCCAAAAGATCATTCCCCTCGTGATTGAACTCGGTAAGCATACTTAAGAATTTCGTTCTTTCCGGTTTTACGACGTCCAGGACCTGCATAAAAGTTCCTTCTAAAAATTCGGGAACCGAAGGCATAACGGTGGCCTTTGCTTTGTTTGAGATCGAGTTCATAACGGAAGAACAGACGATGTTCGAAATCTCGCTCAAAACGGACTTGGAGTCGTCGTTCAAACCTTCCCCCGGAATCGGTTCTTTGCCGAGGAGTTCTCTGGCGAGATTGCCCGCGTTTTCACGGGAGAACATCATAAGAAGGTTTCCGTTGAGATCGCCGTTCATACGGATTTTTAAACCGTAGAAATGATCTTCTGAAAAACGAATTTCTTCCGCGAGGCCGTCCCGATCGTTCATGATGATTTCAGGAATAAAAAGATCGATGTTCTTTTTGAGAAGTTGGGAAAGGACCATACCGGCGTTCATCATCCCGGTATTGACCACATTCTCCAATTTTTTGAGTTCTTCTTTAGAAAGCGCGCCTTTGAAATCATTGGAAGGCGCGACCGACATCGTTCTTTCTTTTTTCTGAGTTAAAAAACTGTCGATGATCGCCTTCGCGCGTTTTTGTTCTTCTTCGCTCGCAGACTGATCGAGGGCGATGTCCGTGATATGAGAACGGTATTCTTCTTCCGAGGAAACGAACGGCTTTTTCGGAGCGGAAGGAGGATCGGAAGAATACGAAGTAATTGTAGGAGGCGTCGGAGCCACAGGAGTAACGGGAGAATCCGGATTGTTCGAAGGGGGGATCTGTCTTTCGATCGGAGCTTTCATTTCCACGCTCAGAGCGGCAGCCAACTCCTTCTCTTCTCTGTAGACTTCTTCCTTATCAACGACGATTCGTTTTGTGTCCCGATTTCGTTCCGTCTTTTTCTTTTTCAGACGTTCCCGATTCGTAATCTCGTGAAGTTTGTGATTGTAGACGTTCGTAGGATTCGTCGTTTTTTGAATATAAAGTTCTTCTTCCCGATCCGCGGAATGAATCGAACTGATTCTTTGCATCGTCTCGAGATGGTAGTGAACGACCGCGTCCGAGTCTTCGAGTTCGGAAGCGATTTCCACGATTCCCGGAATATCTAGGACCATGATGATCGTTCCGTCTCCCATGATGGAAGCGCCCGTAAGACCGTGGACGTTCTTAAAATTCTTCTCGAGAGATTTGATAACGGTCTCGTGTTTGCCCACGAGTTCGTCGACCATAAAGCCGAGCTTTCTACCCTTGTATTGGACGATGACGACGGGAAATTCATCCCGATCGGTTTTATCCTGAAGTCCGATGATTCGATTGAGTCTGTAGATCGGGAGGACTTCACCGCGAAGGTTGATGATTTCGTTTCCTTCGAGGGTCGTAATCTGGTCGTTGTGAATTTTGATCGTCTCGTTGACTTCGGAAAGAGGAAACGCGTACACTTCTTCTTCCATAAGAACGAGGATAGAAGGAATGATCGCGAGCGCTTGCGGGAAGGAAAGAACGAAAGAAGTCCCCTGCCCCTTCGTACTGTTGATCAGAATTTTACCTTTGAATTCTTGAATGAGATTATTGACGACGTTCATACCGACGCCGCGACCGGAGATGTCCGTGATCTTATCCGCAGTGGAGAATCCGGCCTGGAAGATAAACTGAAAGATATCCTGTTCCGTAAGATTGCCGGCTTCGGTCGCACCGATCAGTCCCTTCTCGATCGCCTTGCGAAGAATTTTGTCGGAGTCAAGACCGCGTCCGTCGTCGCGGATTTCGACCATAATATTACTTCCACCTTGGTAGGCATTGAGTTCCACCGTACCAACTTCGGATTTACCGGCGGCCAATCGTTCTGCGGGAGTTTCGATTCCGTGATCCACGGAGTTACGAAGAAGGTGGAGCAAAGGCTCGCCTAACGCGTCGATGACTTTTTTGTCGAGTTCGGTGGATTCTCCGTTCAGAACCAAGTTAACCTTTTTACCGGTCTCCAGAGAAAGATCCCGGACCAGTCTGGAAAATCTTCTAAAAACGGTAGAGATCTGAACCATACGAATGTTCATGATTCCCGATTGAAGTTCTTTGGAAATGCGGTTGATCAGATCGATTCTGGATTTGAGATCGCTGAACAACTGATCTTCACCGAAGATACGAACCAGGTCGTCGTAGATTCTTTGAAAACCGGAGTTTGTAATGATTAACTCTCCCACGTTGTTCATGAGTTGATCCAGTTTATCCGAAGATACTTTAATACTTTTTAATGTAACCCTGGACTCCGACGCGGCCATATCGTCGTCCATTTTGAAACTCGAAACTGCGGTTTCTTCCTGAACGACGGGCACGTATTCTTGGACGTCAAGAAATTCCACCATGTCCACGTTTGCGGCGTGACGAATCTGTTCGATCGATTCCGAGGATAAGAATAAAAGTGCGATCGAAGTAACGTCGACTCCCTTTTCCAATTCTTCGAGATCCGGAATCGATTTAAAAACGACTCCGAGATTTTTTAAGTTCTGGAGAATCAAAGAAAAACGAAGCCCTTTCATCGGAGAATCTTTTCCCAAGGTCACGGAGATTTTCAGACATTTTCCGGCCTTGCGAATTTCCTCTTCGAGTTCTTTTGCTTCTTCGGCTTCCAACAGAACGTCCAGAGTGTTGGAAGAATTACCTTTTGTTCCGTTTGCGGGTGCCGAAGTCGGAGCCGCGACTGGAGCGGGAGTTAACGTCGGAGCTGCAACGGAAGGAGAAGTTTCCGGAATCGGCGCGGCCACTTTTGTTTCCACGGGAGGCGGAGGAGTCGCGGGAGTTTTTCCGACTCCGGTAAAAGAAGCGGGATCTTTTTCGTAGACGTCCAATTTTTGAATCATCTCCGTAAACGGAGTATCGATTTTTTTTCCTTCGGCTACGTTTCGAATCACGAACTTGATCAGATCAAAACATTGAAAGAGGAGATTTACTAAAGGAAGTTTAACGTCAATTTTTCCATCTCTCGCGAGTTGAAGAAGATTCTCCATTTTATGGGAAAGATCGGAAAGATTATAAAGACCGACGAAAGCCGCTGAACTTTTTAAGGAGTGAGCCGCACGAAAGATATCGTTGATGATCGAAAGATTTTTGTGATCGGCTTCGAGTCTGAGGAGATTTGCGTTCAACTCCTCGATCTGATCTTCGGATTCTTCTAAAAAGAGTTCCGTGTATTCTCCGAGAATTCCGGCCATTAATTTGTCTCCTGTTCAAAGTGGATCAGGACCGATAGATTCAAATTGAGTATCAGAGTGTTGTCAGCTTGACTGACGGATTCGATCAAAGAGCTGTAATTGAGGGTCAGGTCGTCGGTCGCCTGACTGATCTTATCCTGTTGAATCTTGACTACTTGTTTCACTGTATCTACGAGAATTCCCGCGCGTTTTTCTTCGTGTACGACGACGATGATCCGAGTCGAAGGAATGATTTCGCTGTAACCGATTCCAAAAACTTGTTTCAGATCTAATATCGGAATGATCTCTCCCCTAAGATTAATCACTCCCAAAATATAATCCTCTCCATTGGGAATTCTTGTGATCGGAACCGGTTTTAAGATCTCGTGAATCTTTAGAATATCGATTCCGAAAATCTCCTGTTCTACGATAAAGGTTAAATATTCTTTTTGAGACTCGGTGGTTTTTTCCGCTTCCAAGGATTCGAGGTATTGTCGGTTATCAAATGAGGCCATGATTATTTACCAGATGGTTTCTCCATGCAAAATCCAGGATCAATATATAAAACAGAGTGCGATTTGTTTTTCAAGAAATTTCGAAAGAACGAATTCTCTAAACCTAAAAATTCTTCACCGTATTTGGAAATAGACAGTATTTTACCGCTTTTTCAGACGATTTGATAGATTTTTTTCTCCGTTATGACTCGGCCTACCCTTATGTCGTGCTTCTCTTTGTCAAAGTGCGCCGGAAAGAGTTCCTCGTATGTAAGTCCGATCAATTTGCTCGGATTTACTGCAAAGAGGGTTCTATCATAAAAGCCCGCGCCGCGTCCAAGACGATATCCAAGATCATCGTAACCCAAGGCAGGTACGACAATCCACTCCGCTTCGTGGAAATCCAATGTCTTCGTACCGATCGGTTCCGAAATTCCAAAAGGCCCCGATTCCCAGGTTTCCGGTAGTAGGAACTCCAATTTTTGGTCCAACATCTTTGGGAAATAAATTTCCTTATCGGGAGAATTCCATCCGAGAACAGCGGGATCCACCTTGACTTCCCATTTGTCCGGAGAATACGCGATGATTTTTTTGGCGTCGGCCGTTACTTCCTTGAGCATACGAAGGATTTCGCGGTCTTTCTCCTCCCTATCTTTCAAAAGGGTAAGAAGTGTTCGGAGTGCGTTTCGGGATTGTAGTTTCAAAGGGGAATTTTCTAAGGAATCTATTTTCTAACAAAGGGGATCCATCAAAGATCTCCGATGATTCCTTCTTCCAACATAGTAATCAGCTTGCGGGTTTTTTCTTCGATTTCTCCAGTCCCCTTAGTAACAGGAAAAGAAGAATCGGTCTTAGTTTCTTTCACTTGTTGGAGTTCGTCTGCGAAGTTGAGCGCGGCTAAAATGGCTAACTTTTGCCGGGAGGCGCCGGGCATCCCCGCTCCCAGTTCTCTGAGCTTTCGATCAACTTGATCGGCGAGGTTTTGAATATAATCCTCGCCTGTTTCTCCTAAGATCGTATATTCCTCACCGAGGATTCTGACTTTTACCCTACGGGGCTCCATCGACCAACTCAGGATTTAGGATCGTCTTCGATGATGAGAAAATCATCGTCTTCGTCCGCGTCAAAAACACTGATCGCGTCGTCGTCATCTTCAATTATAATATCATCGTCATCGTCCCCGGACGCGAGCGGAGAAAAGTCTTCCACCGCTTCTTCATCCTCTTCGGAGATTTCGATAATGTCTTCATCCTTTTCAGGAGCTTCGGTAATGAGAGAAATATCGTCGTCTTCTTCATCCAAAAGAATGATTTCGTCGTCTTCGCCAAATTCGTCTTCTGCGGAGGCGGTTTCTTTGACAACGTTAGACGTCGTAGCCGCAGTTGCGGCTGCTGCAGCAATAGGAGCCGCGCCGGAAGCAGAAGGTCCGGATGCGGATGCGGAAGAAGCGGTCGCTCCTCCGCTCGCAGGGATAGAATCCAATCTACCCAAGAGCTGATTGATCTTTCCTTCGAGTTTTTGTTCTCTTTCTTTGAGTTCGCTCAGTTCGGTAGTAGTTTTTTGAAGTTGTGCACGGAGAGAGGAAAGTTCTTTTTCCTTTTCTTCCATCGCCAGTTTCATCTGGTCATTTTCTGCACGCAGAGTTTCGTTTTCAGATTCTAAGCGACCATTTTCAGCGCGAAGGTCACTGATGAGTTCTAGGGCTTTTATGACCTTGCTTTCTAATTCTTCAATGGTCTCCATAGTGAGCATAGCTGATTCTCCTTAAAAAACGTTCTCTGAAAACAGAAAAAGCCCTGTAAACTTACAGGGCCGACGATTCTGGTCAAGCAGGATTGATTATCCGGCTACTTTGATTTTTTCAACCAGGGCGTTAAAAACTTCCCGGTCGCTAAAAGCCAGCTCTGCAAGGGACTTGCGATTCATGTCAATTCCCAGTTTCTTTAGGGAATTCATGAATACGGAATAAGACAAACCATTTTCTCTTGCTGCTGCGTTAATTCTGATAATCCAGAGTTTACGAAAATCTCTTTTCTTCGCCTTGCGGTCGCGATAAGCCCACTGGCCCGCTTTCATTACCGCACTTTTTGCCGTTCTATAAAGTTTAGAACGAGCTCCGCGGAATCCTTTGGCGTCTTTCAGGACTCTTCTTCTTCTATTTTTGTGGATTGTTCCGTTGACTGCTCTAGGCATTATCTCACTCCGTAAGGCATTAATCTGACGATGGATTTCCAGTCAGAATTGTTGACCAGAGTCAAACCGCGAAGACGTCTTCTTCTCTTCGGTCCTTTTTTGGTCAAGATGTGACGGGTATTCATACTCTTGCGTTTGATTTTGTTGTTCTTTGTGAACTTGAAACGCTTTGCAGCGGCTCTGTTCGTTTTCAACTTTGGCATCTTCTCTACCTTTTAGGTCCTATTTTAGGAGCTTATTTCGGATTAATAATTACAACGATCTGTTTTCCGTCTTGAATCGGGTCTCTTTCCGCGGCCCCGAATTCTTTCAGATCTTCTACCATTCTATAAACAACTTTCATCCCGAGGTCGGAGTGCATCATCTCCCTTCCACGAAATCGGAGACTCACTTTTACTTTGTCTCCCTTGCTAAGAAACTCTTGTGCATGTTTCTTTTTGATATCGTAATCATGGCTTTCGATCCGAGGACGAATCTTAATTTCTTTTACGTTGATTACGTGTTGTTTTTTCTTAGCTTCTTTACTCTTTTTGAGTAACTCGAATTTATACTTACCATAGTCGATGATCTTGCAAACATGAACTTCTTGATCTCCGGAGACTTCCACGAGATCTAAATTTTCTTCCCGTGCTTTTCGAAGCGCCTCATCGAAAGTGACGATTTCAACTCCGTCATCCGAAACCAAACGGACTCTGGATACACCAGTGATCTTCTCATTTATCCTATGATTGAAAAGCTTATCAGTTGCTGACTTTTGACTCGGTTTCCTCTGCATTCATTCTCCGGCTAGATTTCCAAGATTTTATTCTTAGGCCTGTTTTCAAGCGATTTTTGACTCTATTTCGGGAGAATCGGCCTTTATTTCAAGCTGATTTTACGGAAGACATGGTTCTCATGGGAATTCTCGATTTCTCTCGTGAAGTTCCGTCTTGCAGAAGAGGCTTTCGCGATCAGAACGTCCGTTTTTTTAGTTTCTCAAAGTTCCAAAGGAATTTCCCTTTAGAATCGAGGATGTTGGGAGTTCCCACAAGCAAATTTTTCGGAAGAACGTCCATAGACCAACGCCTTCTCCCGAAATGTAGAAACGTGTGAGTTCCTACATTTCGGTTTGGAGGGAAAATTCAAAGAACCGGGAAACTTGGGCTTCCGGAAACGTGTGAGTTCCTACTCTTATCGAAATCAGAATTTTTTTAGGGAAACCGAAGGACTTCCGAAAAAGTAGGAACTCACACGTTTTCCCTTTCACAAAAAAATCGAAATTGTTCCGAAATTTCGAATCTCTCAAACTGAAACTTCCCGGATAGCGCGTCCGGGAAGCCCGATCCCTTTGGGAAAAGTGATACCGAGCAAGTTTTAGGGAAAATCGTCTTTCTATCGGTCGCCGAACGTTAGGCCTTTTTTTCCGGCTTCTCGAAAACTTCAGCTCGCCTTGATTTCCTCTAAGAGATTGGAGATAAAACCGGAACGAGTGAGAGTTTTCGTTTCTTCCTGGCCGAGTTTCCGAACCGCGATCGTTCCGGATTCCAATTCCTTTTCTCCCAATACAAGGAGATAGTTCGCTTTTTTCAAAATAGAATCTCGAATCTTAGCGCCGATCTTTTCGTTTCTCGTATCCAATTCTACTCGGATCCCCGCATCGACTAACTCACGATAGACTTCTTTTGCGTAGTCGGTTACCTTTTCAGTGACCGTCAAAATTCTTACCTGGTTTGGGGAAATCCAGAGAGGAAATTTTCCTTCGTAGTGTTCGATCAAAATCCCGATGAATCTTTCCAAAGAACCGTAGATCGCTCTGTGAATCATGACCGGTCTTTTTTTCTGACCGTCGCTATCTGTATAATCCAGATCGAATCTTTCCGGCATGGAAAAATCCACTTGGATGGTTCCGCACTGCCAGAGTCTTCCGATAGAATCCTTGATGTTGAATTCGATTTTTGGTCCGTAAAAAGCGCCTTCTCCTTCTTTGATCGCGTAAGGGATTCCTCTTTTTTCCAGAGAAGCCTTGAGGCTGTTGGTTGCGTATTCCCAGTCCTCGTCTCTTCCTTGAGATTTTTCCGGTCGCGTTGCGATGAAGGTTTTAAATTCCGAAAATCCAAATTTCTTATATACGGTAAACGTAAAGTCGATGATATCCATCACTTCGGATTCTAAGAATTCGAGAGGTGCGTAGATATGAGAATCGTCTTGTGTGAAAGCCCTCACTCTAAAAAGTCCGTGAAGAACCCCGTGTAACTCGTGACGATGTACACTTCCGAATTCGGCAAAACGAAGAGGCAGCTCACGATAAGAATGAAGATGGTGTTTGTAGATGAGAGAACAACCCGGACAATTCATCGGCTTCAACGCATAGTCTTCCTCGTCAATGTCCGTGAAATACATGTTCTCGTGAAAGTTATCCCAGTGACCCGATTTTTTCCAGAGTTCGGAAGAAAGGACCGCGGGAGTTTTGATTTCCTGATAACCCCTTTTGTTACATTCTCCTCTGAGATATTCCGCAAGCGCGTTCCAGAGAATGGTTCCCTTCGGATGCCAGAACGGAAATCCGGGACCTTCTTTCTGAAAAGAAAAAAGATCCATTTCTTTTCCGATCTTTCTGTGATCTCTTTTCTTTGCTTCTTCGATTTGAAAGAGATACTGATCCAATTCTTTTTTGGAAGGAAACGCGACTCCGTAGATACGAGTGAGCATCGCGTTGTCTTTGTTCGCCTTCCAATACGCGCCCGAGATCGCGGTTAGTTTAAAAGACTTTAAGATTCCGGAATTCGGAACGTGAGGCCCGCGACAAAGATCGAACCATTCTCCCATTCCGTAGATGGAAACTTCTTCGCCCGGAATCTGATCGATGATTTCGATCTTATATTTTTCGCCGAGTTTTTGAAACGTTTCGATCGCTTCTTTTTTTGAAACGACCTTTCTCCAAACGGGATGATCCGCTTTGACGATCTTCTCCATCTCGGCTTCGATCTTGGGAAGGTCTTCCGGCGTAAGAACGGTTCCCGCAAAATCGATGTCGTAATAAAAATATCCGGGACCGTTTTCGATCACGGGTCCGACTGTGAGATTTGCATTCTTATATAAATTTTGAACCGCCATTCCTAAAAGGTGCGCAGCAGAATGTTGAAAGGTTTCCCATCCGTCTTTTTCGGAATAGGTCAATACTTCGATCGTTGCGTCCGCTGTCACCGTTCGGGATAAGTCCTGGATATCCGTGCCGCCCAGGCGTACAGCGAGCGCTTTGTTTTTTAAGAACGGTAATTCTTTTTCGATGAAGTCGCGGAAGGTAGAACCTTCGGCGATTTCCTTAACGGATTGATCGGGCAGTGTCAGCCTATACATTCTTTTTATTTTCCAGGAACTAAATTGGGGTTTCCCCCTTTTCCATTCGCGAAAATCGGACATATTTTTCAACCGATTTGCATTTGTGGGGGAAAAACCTTGACTATGCCTGAACCCCTATCGACGCTGTATGAGATGAAAGCGTTCTTAGTACTCGATAATGGTACGGTCATCGAGGGAGAATCCTTCGGTTATGAAGCGGAATCGGTCGGAGAAGTGGTCTTCAACACATCCATGGCCGGCTACCAAGAGATCCTAACGGATCCTTCCTATTGCAATCAGATCATCACCCTGACCTATCCGATGATCGGAAACTACGGGATTCACCCGGACAATATGGAGTCCTCCAAGATTCAAGCGAGCGGGTTGATCGTAAAAGAATACGTGGATCGGCCTTCCAACTTTAAATCCCAAAAAACTCTCTCTCAATTTTTAAAAGAATATAAGATTCCCGGAATCCAAGGAATCGACACAAGAAAATTAACTCGTTTTATTAGAACCAACGGATCTCCTAACGGAGGGATTTTTATCGCTCCGGAATATTCTCCTTCTTTTTTAGAAAAGGTGAAATCCTTTCCAGGTATCATCAACGCAGACCTTGCAAGGGTCGTAACAACTCCAAGCAAATATATCTTCGGAACTCATACCGGAAAAAAATACAAACTCGCCGTCTATGACTACGGAGTGAAAACGAATATCCTTCGGCTTCTCGACGCGACCGGATTTGCGGTTACGGTTTATCCAGCCCAAACCTCTGCGGAAGAGATTATGAAGGAAGGAACGGATGCATTCTTTCTTTCTAATGGTCCCGGAGATCCCGCACCTTTGGATTACGCGATTGAAGCCACGAAGAAGATCATGGAAAAAGGATATCCCCTTTTTGGAATCTGCTTAGGTCATCAGATCATCGGACTTTCTCTCGGAAAAAAAACCGAGAAGATGAAGTTCGGACACAGAGGCGGAAACCAACCCGTGCAAAGTCTATCGTCTGGAAAGGTGGAAATCACATCGCAAAATCACGGTTTTGCGGTGATCGACGATCATAAGATCGAAGAACCCGTTTCGTTTATCAATCTGAACGACAACACCGTGGAAGGAATCTTAAAATCGGGATATCCTTTACTTACGGTTCAGTATCATCCGGAAAGCGCGCCGGGGCCGAACGATTCCCGATATCTCTTTCAGAAATTTTACGATCTCGTTGAAACTACAAAAAAAAGGTGAATGACATGGCAGAATTTCCGCAACTCCCCGATCGTTTATTAGGACTTCCGGTTGGAAAAGATTTTTCAGTAGAAGCTTTAGTAAAGGACGTCTGGAATCCAGAGACGGACGATCTTTTTCCCCCGAAAAATTTTCTCGGCCTTGGATACGGCGTAAACTTTTACGCGATCGCAAGAAAGACCGGAATTCTCTAAAATTTCGAAAAACTCGTTCTAAGAATTGCGATCCTATTCTTTAGAGCGAGTTTGATTTTCAAAACCTCCCTCGTTTCCTCTCAAAAATTCTTTTAAACGATTTTACGACATTCTTGCTATTTTTGTAGGAGTTCCTACAAAGCTAAGGTGCGAAAGATTTTTGACAGAATTATGATTTTGTGATAGAGAAAAGTCGCTCGATTTTCTCCCGCGATCCCGCCTCCTCCACCCAAAATCAGGGTGGGGCGCGCATTTCACGGAAGAGCTTGTCGGAACTACGACGGCTCTTCGGATTCCGTTCTATTAATTTAAAATTTTAGCATATACAAAAATCGAAATATAATTTGGGCGATCCGCTCGGAGATTTCATATTTAAAAAGCGAGCGGCCGCGCTTTCCGCTCCAATTCTCGCCGCGGCATTTTACGAAAAAGATCCTCTTTCAAAGACGAAAACCATTCATTCCGTCCGATCGGCGCGAATTTCCGCTACAATCGCTATCGCGGGGAAAAGCGGGAATCATCATCCAATCTTTCTTTCCTCAAAATCATAAGACTCTCGCAAAAGAAAGACCTATCCAAGTTATAAACCAAAAAGAAAAGTTCGTTCAACATGATAGAATTTAAAAAGTATGAAATCAAGAAGTCACTTCCCTAAAGAAATTCTATCAATCGGGTACGATGAAGTTGAAAATTCTTTAGGACCTGAATTTTATAAACAAATCTCATGGTGTAAAAATGAGTATAAACAATTTTCGAATTCTTTAGAGTCTAAAGATTTTAAGAAAGCAAAATCAATTTGGACCCATGTTTTCATTTCACAAAAAGACGATTTTATCAAAGTCTTACGATCCGGAAAAAAAATACGGAAGCAAAAGAATTCTCTGCGAGTTCGTTTTTATTTGCCGCCTTGTTGAAAGACAAGGAGATCGCGGATCAGATGAAATCGATTCTTGAAAATTACGATTGCGAAAATTCGGATATACCGTTTCAGAAAGCGAAGTATTACGGAATTACCGATCAAAAAAAGGACTTATTGGAAACGGTCCGAGATTGTTTGATCATGGGGGCGTCCAATGACCTTTTTTTAGATGACGAATCTTTCCGGTCTTATGTCGAAGATTCAGATTTTATAACGACTCTCAATCGATATCACGAAATCGCCGCTACGATCCAAAAAACGATTGAGACCTTGGATTTTCTAACTTTTAAAAAAATTCTTACAATGGTTCCTTCTTTCTTAACCTTGCAAATTTTGACTCCCAAGGGTTCGGCTGCTTATTTGCCGGAGGCCGCGGCTTGGCATTTGTATCCCAGAGAAGATCCGGAAACGATCGAGCTCATGCGTGAAATCATTGAAAAGACGCCGAACTCGGTCCTAGGGGAATGTCTTGTAAGACTGGCCTCCGAAAACAAATATATAGAACCGTTTCGATTCTTATTAGAATGTGGAGCCGATCCCAATACCAAAAACTGGGAAGGATACACTGCCTTAGGGAGAGCGAATGGGAACGGTTGCGGAAAAATCGTCTCCTATTTAATGCAAAAAAACGGTTCTCTTACTTTCTCGAAGGAACTCGTTCAGTCTATCGAAATAGGCATTCGACAATTCTCTCTCGAACACGCGGACAAAACTGTTGCCGTCTTTGCCATTGAAGACGGCACCTTATCCTTTGCGATCGACGGTGAAAATTTAGATCAATTCGGTTCTTGGAAATACAAAGGATATTATGAAATTCCGGAGGATTCATTCGATCGTGACTCTTATGAGAATGGAGATATAAGCCCGGATGTATTCAGAGAATTATTGGAAGACCTGAATCGACGTAGAGTTTTTAAGACACTAAATAAAAGCGAAAATTTTAAGTATCTGTTCTTAGATCACGTCTATTAAAAGTTCCTCCTAAACAATACCATCTCCATTCTAAATGGTCACCCGTGCAAAAAACCTTTATTTTTCAAATTATCCCGAAAAGGAAAACGAAAAAGCGGATACGTCCGTCTCACTCAATCGACCTGTATAGAGGAAACGTCTATGAACGAAAATTATAAGATACCAAATCTTCCAAAGGATCTTGTAGAAGATCTGAAATTTGAAAGAAGAGTCGAAACCGATTCCCAAGGTTGGTTCGATCTCGCGTCCGTCGAGGAATTTCATTTTAGCTCAGTAAAAATCGGACCATTCAAAGAGGAAGAGAGAGGTCAATACTATACAAACTCAGTCGGACTTATTAAAAATTCCGAGGCTTATGACGAAGATCCCGAAATACTAGTGTGGCTTCCCCGTTTGCAACTCTATGGAACCTGGGACTCCAGTCACGACGAACTTCACGTTTTTCCGAATCAGACTTGGATAAGTATGAAATCGGATTTAGTCCCCTTTATCGAAACACAATGGAGAAGTTACGAGGGGAAAAATAAAATTGCATGTTCGACATTGGAAGGCCCGGACGAATATTCAGATGCCTTTGATTTTATCGCCTACGGCCTGAAGGAAACAGTGGATAAAATTTCCGACGAAGAACTTGCAGAATTTCTAAACAAGCATGAAACGGGAATCCTCAATCATCCCAATGTTTCCTCTTTAGACCATGCGTATTTCGCATTAGCAAACGTATATTTTCGAATGGGGAAAATGGATCCGAGCCAGGAAGGACTCTGGAAAGAAAAATGTCTACGGGTTCTAAATTTTTATCCCGAGGATGCGTTTCATCACGAAAGAGAAGCCGCAGAGATTTGCGCGTGGGTTTCGGCCGATTTCGGATTCAAAACGTTTCAGAATCTCCTCGAAAAGGATAAAAGACAACCGGAATATGGGGGCGGTGCGAGTCTGATCTCCGCCCTCCTGCTCTATCATCCGAACCGATGGGAATCTATTTTAGAAATTTCTAAAATACAAAAATATACGATCGGAGTATTACACTCCGTCGAAACCGCAAAGAATTGGGCTCTTACGGTCATCAACGATCCGCTGGCGGCGAAAATCAAACAAAACCGAAAAGCGATGGACTTAGCTTCAAATCTGATTATCCAAATCGATAACTTCATACTTTCCATGCCGAGTGGAACCTTTTCGGATCGTGAAATTCACAACTCGAGACACAAAAAAATCGTAGAAAGACTGGTTCAAGGTTGGGAATTCCTTAAGAAAAAAGAATATTCGAAAACCGAGGAATTGTTGACTTCCATCTTCCTGGATTATCCCGGAAACGCCGAGGCGCTCTTTTTGGATGCGAGACTTCATTGGTTGAAATCCGGTTCACCGGAAGAAGGAATGAAACGTGCGGAAAAAAATCTACCCATTGCCGCCGTAGGCGATCACGCAGGTAGAAGTCGACTTCACAATTTGGTCGGATGTGCGTTAGACGAAATGGGGAGATGGGAAGAATCGATCCGCTCCTTTCAGGACGCCGAAAAGTTGTCGCCGGAAGAATCCATTTATCCGGCAAACATCGCGGAAATTTTTTGGAAATTAAAAGATGAAAAATCCGCAAACCGATATGCAAAAAAAGCCCAAAGTTTGGGAAACAGATCGGAAATCGTGGAAAAGATTTTACAGGAAACGAAAGAACTCAAATAAATTCGATTGTTTTTTTAATCGAGGAAACTTCGCAAATTCATTGTTAAGAAGAGCAAGGCTCTCCTCTTTTGTTCTTAAACTCAGGAAAGGGAAAGTCTCATTTTCAGAATCGGATAATTTTTTCCTTCCGGATCGAGTTCGCTTCGATCATAGGTTCTAAATCCGAATTTGGAATAGAACCCCACCGCATTCACATTCTGTTCGTTTACGTCGACTTCGGTAGCCCCTAAATCTTGGATCGCCAATTCGATCAGCAATTTTCCGATTCCCTTTCCGATCTGTCTCGGTTCTAAAAAAAGCATTTCGATTTTATTTTCGGCTACCCCGATAAATCCGATCAAACTTTCGTCTTCATCGACACAACAATAAACCTGAAACAAACGAAAGTCGATGCCTGCGACCAAAGTTTTAAAATATTCGATATCATCCGGAGAAACAAATTTGTGGGTTTCTCGAACCGAACGTTCCCAGAGAGAAATCATCTGTGCTCGAAATTTTTCCTCATACGGTTTTATTTTCATTTTTAACCTGGTCCCCTTTATCGAAATCGTATCTATCTCCGAATCGAAGGATCGTTTCGCATAATCTTTATGATAGAATTCCAAAGATTCAAAGGAAGGTTACAGTAAAGAAAAAAATAACTTCAGATTCGATTCAAAATTCTCCAGAAACCAATTTTGGAATGAAATTCTTAGAAAAGAAGAAGTCTGTCGGAGTTTCTACAAAAATCTAAGGGAAATATTTTATTTGAAAAAGCCAAATTTTCTGGATGAGGAGAACTTTTCGTTTTTTTTCCCGATCCACCCCTTGCGGTGCCTATAGAAAGAACACGCTTGAATTCTCAAAATCAGCATTCCTTTTTTTTTACGCACAAGTCGAGAGGAGTTGCAAAGAGGATCGTCCCGAGACAACGGTTTCGTAGGAATTCCTACACGGAATTTTTTAATTGCAAAATTATGTTTTTGTGATATAGAAAAATCACGGAGTTTTTTCCTACAACCCAAGGTCAGGGTCGGGCTCGCGACTTTTACTGTAGAATGTCGTAGTTCCGACGGGATCGTGAGATCAAGATTCTTCTTGTGTAAATTATGATTTTCTGATAGGAAAGAATTCGCGAAATTTTTCCCGCCGCCCACCCCTCCACCCAAAATCAGGGTGGGGCCCGCGACTTTCACAGAAAGATTGTCGTAGTTCCGACAGATTTTCGTACGATCCACACAACTTCCGGTAAAGGTTATCCAAAATCAGGGAAGGCCGCGCTTTTGTATTAGGAACTACGACAAAACGGCGCTTGCCGTGAAAAGAAAAAGCCCGAGATTTTTACTCTCGGGCTTTTTCAAAAAATCTTCAAAATTCTTCTTTCGATTTTGATTCTTTCTTATGCTTGAAACGCATCCAGAACGAGTTGGTCTTGTTCTTGCAAATGCAGTTTCATATGTCCGGCCGCCGGACTCGGAGATTCGTGTCTTCCCGCATAAGTCAAACGAACACCGGAAGGAAGCAGGTCTTCGATTCTTTCTCTTACAAAGAACCAAGCGCCTTGGTTTTTCGGTTCTTCCTGACACCATACGAATTGTTTTGCGTTCTTGAAAGTTTTCACGACCGAATTCTCGATTTCCTTTCCGGCGAAAGGATAAATCTGTTCTACACGAACCAAGGCCACGTTTTTGATCTTATTCTCATCTCGGTATTTCATCAAATCATAATATACTTTACCTGCGGAGAAAATCACCTTATCGATTTTGTCGGCCTTGGAACCGCTATCATCCACAAGAATTTCTCTAAACGCACCTTGAAGAATATCTTCCACCGGAGAAAGAGAGGCCGGAAATCGAAGCAAACTTTTCGGAGTTACGATCACGAGAGGTTTGCGGTAATTTCTAAGCATCTGCCTTCGGAGCAAATGGAAATACTGAGCGGCGGTTGTAAGATTACAAACCTGCATGTTATTCAACGCACAGAGTTGCAGAAATCTTTCCAATCTCGCGGAAGAATGTTCCGGTCCCTGACCTTCATAACCGTGAGGCAACAACATCGTAAGTCCGGAAAGCCTCTGCCATTTCACTTCCGAGCTGGAAATAAACTGATCGAAGATCACCTGCGCGCTGTTAGCAAAATCTCCGAACTGCGCTTCCCACATTACGAGTGCGTTCGGATCCGCCAGAGAATAACCGTATTCAAAACCCAAAACCGAAAATTCGGAAAGGGAAGAATTGATAATCTCCGCCTTTGCTTGTTTTGCGGAAATATGATTCAGAGGAATGTATTTCTCGTTTGTGTTCGTGTCCACGAGCACGGCGTGACGGTGTGAAAACGTTCCTCTCTGAGAATCTTGTCCGGAAAGACGGATTCTAAATCCACTCTCCAAAATCGAACCGAAAGAAAGAGCTTCCGCAAAACCCCAGTCAACGGGAATTTTTCCTTCGGCCATCTCCTTTCTACTCTGAAGAAGTTTTACGAGTTTAGAATTCGGAGTGAATCCTTGTGGAACGTTAGTCAAAGCTTGCACGATTCCATGCATCTGTTCTTTCAGAAGTTTTGTCGCAGGTTCTGAATCCAAGGAAACCTTGGAGAACTTGGACCAAACACCTTGCATGGTATCGACCCTGATCTTAACGTCCTGTTCTTTTGCCCTCTGGAAAGAATCCTCCAATCCGTGCATAGAACCGTTTTTGATAAAGTCCAGGTCTTCCTGAGCGATCTCCCCCTCTTCTATGAGTTTTTTTTCATAGAGAGTTACCGTTGGAGGATGATTCTTAATGATGGAATACATCTTCGGTTGTGTGAATGCAGGCTCGTCCGTTTCGTTGTGACCGAGTCTTCTGTAACATACGAGATCGATGATGAAATCTTTTTTGAACTTCTGACGGTATTCCATCCCGAGTTTTACGACTCTGTAAACCGCTTCCGGATCGTCACCGTTTACGTGAATGATCGGAATCTGAAATCCTTTGGCGAGATCGGTTGCATACAACGTGGATCTGGATTCGTCCGGCAAGGTTGTAAATCCGATCTGGTTGTTTACCACAACGTGAAAACTTCCTCCGGTCGTATATCCTTCCAGGTTCATCAGGTTGAGAGTTTCCGCGACGACACCTTGTCCCGCAAACGCCGCGTCTCCGTGGATGAGAATCGGCATATACTTCGCACGATCCTTGTCTCCGATCAAACCCTGACGAGCGCGAACGGATCCTGTTACGACCGGATTCACACATTCTAAGTGACTTGGGTTGAACGCCAAGGAAAGTTTTACTTCTTTTCCCGCGGTCGTCATTCTGCTGTTGGAATATCCTAAGTGATACTTTACGTCCGCATAACTCAGATTATCTTTATCGGTCTTCTCTTCGAATTCCGCAAAGATGAGAGAAGCCGGTTTCTCGATGATGTTCACGAGAACGTTGAGTCTTCCTCTGTGCGCCATCCCGATCACGAGTCCGTCCATCTTGTGATGTCCGGCTTCTTCCACGATCGTGTCTAAAAGAGGAATGAAAGATTCTCCTCCCTCGAGAGAGAATCTTTTTTTACCGACATATTTTTTTGCGAGGAAGGTTTCGAAGTAATCCGCTTGGAATAATTTTTCGTACAATCTGAGTTTGGTGCTCTTCGGAAGCGGAGCTAAGAATTCCGGAGATTCCATCTTTTTTTGGAGCCATTCTCTTTCCACATCGTCAACGAGATAGAAATGTTCCGCACCGATCGTGTTGCAGTAAACTTTCTCGTAAAGATCTACGATCTCTTTGAGCTTGACTCTTCCCAGAGTATCGCTGTCCACAACGGTTTCTAAGTCCGCCGGAGAAATGCTGTGCAGTTTAGAATCTATAAAAGTTCGATTCGGTTTTTGAATTCCGAGAGGATCGAGTTGTGCAGCCAAGTGTCCTTGTCTTCTGTATGCGTTTAGAAGGTTGATGATCCCCATCTCTCGGATCGATCCGGCTTGCGCGTCCGTAAAGGAAGTGGCGACTGCGGATTTTCCGTTCCCATTTCCATTGCCGTTTCCATTGGAGAATCCAGTGGTGTCCACTTCTTGAAAGAAAAGTTTCCATTCTTTGTCCACCGAATCCGGGTTGATCTTATACTGATCATAAAGTTCTTCGAGGAGAGCACCGTTCTCTCCGTAGAGCGCCATGAGTTTTTCTATTTTCATTCTTGAAACCTGCCTAATCGATTCACGCGTGAATCGCCCACTTATCCACCGCCATCGCCGCTTCCTTGATTACTTCCGCAAGAGTTGGATGTGCGTGAAAACTTCTCGCGACGTCTTCTGCAGACGCGCCGAATTCCACAGCGACCGCCAACTCTGCGATCATATCGGAAGCTCTCGGTCCAAATACAAAGGCTCCGAGGATCTTATCTGTTTTTTTATCCGCTAGTATTTTAACTTGTCCTTCCGCCTCGTTCATCGCTTTCGCACGAGCGTTTGGACGGAATAAGGATTTTCCTGTTTTGTATTCGATTCCCGCAGCCTTGAGTTCTTCTTCGCCTTTTCCAACCCAAGCCATTTCAGGCCAAGTATATATGACGTAAGGAACCGCATCATAATTGACGTGTCCGGATTGACCCGCGATGAGTTCCGCAAGAGCAACACCTTCTTCTTCCGCTTTGTGCGCGAGCATCGGTCCGTCGACCGCGTCTCCGATCGCATAAATCCCGGGAACTGAAGTTTTATAATGTCCGTCGATTTGAATCCGTTTGCGTGGAGTCAATGCGACCCCCGCTTCTTCCAGACCCACACCTTCTATAAAGGGACGGCGTCCGACCGCGACAAGAACGACGTCCGCTTCGAGTTCTTTCGATTCACCCTTAGAATCTTCGATCGTGACTTTCGCCCCTGTCTTAGAAACAGTGGCGCCTTTTACCTTGTGTTCAAATAAGAATTCCATTCCTTGAGAAGTCAGAGAACGTTCGAGTAAAGAACCCATCTGACGATCCACATTGGAAATGAGTCCGGGAAGAAATTCTACGACCGTAACCGCGGTTCCGAGCCGGGACCAAACGGAACCAAGCTCGAGTCCGATCACACCGGCTCCGATGATGATCATTTTTTTCGGAAGTTTGCGAATGTCGATCGCGTGATCGGATGTAATGATCGTTTTTCCGTCCACTGTCAATCCCGGAATATCGATCGGAACCGATCCCGTTGCGACTACTACGTGTTTGGCGGTAAGAACTTCTTTGGTTCCGTCGTTCAATGCGACTTCCACTTTGCTCGCGGAAAGAACCTTTCCAAAACCTTCGTAACGTTTGATCTTGTTTTTGTTCATGAGGAAGTCCACGCCGTCGGTGACTTCTTTCACGATCTGATCCTTTCGATTCATCAGTTTGTTCAGGTCGAGATCGACTTTGCCGACCGTGATTCCGTGAACATCCAACTTGTGTAGAGTTTTATGATATTCTTCTGAAGAATCCAGAAGCGCCTTGGAAGGGATACAACCCACGTTGAGACAAGTGCCTCCGAGGGTTTTTCTTTTTTCGATGATTGCGGTTTTTAAACCGAGCTGAGCGGAACGGATGGCACAAACGTAGCCTCCCGGTCCGGAACCGATCACAACTACGTCAAATTCTGCTGACATGATTCCTCTTTCATTAAAGTTCGAGTAAAAGTCGAGTCGGGTCTTCGATAGCTTCTTTTACCTTCACGAGAAACGTAACCGCTTCCTTTCCATCCACGATTCTGTGATCGTAGGAAAGCGCGAGATACATCATCGGACGGATTACGATCTGATCGTTTACCACCACCGCACGTTTTACTATATTATGAAGTCCTAAAATTCCACTTTGTGGTGGATTGAGGATCGGAGTAGACATCATGGAACCGTAGATCCCGCCGTTGGAGATCGTAAACGTTCCGCCTTCCATTTCCGAGAGTTCGATCTTTCCGTCTTTTACCCGATTGGCGAGTCTTCCGATTTCCTGTTCCACTCCCGCGAAACTCAAAAGATCAGCGTCTCTTACGATCGGAACTACAAGACCTTTCGGTCCGCCGACCGCGACTCCGATATCAAAGTAATTCTTATATACGATGTCAGTTCCGCGAATTTCCGCGTTGATCGCAGGAATCGTTTTGAGCGCGTGAATGGCGGCTTTTGTAAAAAAGCTCATAAAACCAAGACCCACGTTATGCGCTTCTTTGAACTTATCCTTGTAACGATTTCTGACTTCCATCACGGCGCTCATATCGACTTCGTTAAAAGTGGTAAGAATCGCCGCGTTGTGTTGTGCGGAGACAAGTCTTTCCGCGATTACTTTGCGAAGACGAGACATCGGAACCGTGTTTTCTCTCGGAAGATCTCCTCTGCTCGCAACCGGAACAGCTTTTGGAATTTCAGGAGCCGGAGCCGATGCTTTCGCTGCAACGGAAGTCGGTGCGGATGTTTTAGCTTCGATCGCCTTTAATACGTCTTCTTTTGTGATCTGTCCATTCTTACCCGAACCGGAAATCGAAGAAGCGCTGAGTCCGTTATCGTCGATCAACTTACGAACCGCAGGTGGAAGAGTTTCGTTTAGATTTCCGTTGTTAGAAGCCGGAGTGCTGGTTTGTGCGGAAGAAGAAGCTGGAGAAGAGGAAGGGGTTGGAGCGGAGGCGACGGCTGCTGCATCAATGAGACCGATGATCTCTTTTACTTTTACAGTGTCTCCCGCCTTCTTATGAATTTTCTGAAGAACACCCGAAGACGGGGCGGGAACTTCCATGGTCGCCTTATCGGTTTCCAGTTCCAGCAGGATCTCGTCCTGTTTTACTTGTTCTCCTTCTTTCTTTACCCAATTCGCAATGGTTGCTTCCGTGATCGATTCCCCCATTTCGGGGACCTTGATTTCTACAGACATGTATGATTCCTTTTAGGAGGCTTAGGATGCTCTATAAGGCCGGCCTCGGTTTCAATCCTTATAAACGAAAAAATTCTGTAAACGAAATTCTCCAAAACGGAATTATTCCGTCCTTGGTTTGAATTTTCGATCTGTTTTGCCTAATTCTTCATCACTGATCTGATATTCTTTCTGTAAGAATTCTCTAAAATCCATGGACTTGTGATGATCTCTTTCTCCGTCGCACTGACGATTCCCCATCACGGACTTTGTAACTCCGGCGACGGTGATCGGTTTTAAGCTCAGGTTCTGAGTTACGGGACATACTCCCGGTTTTGGAGACAAACCGTTGTAAGCACAGGTTCCTCCTCCTTGCACTTCTTCAGGCATAATGTCTTCGCCGAAGGTCGGATAGTTTTCTCCGCCGTAAAAACGATTGTACATCTTTCCCCAGATAGGAACCGCAAGAACCGAAGCCGCCTGACCTCTTCCTAAAGAAATCGAACTCTTATCAAACCCCAACCAGATTACGGTTGTGTAATTCGGATCGAATCCGCAATACCAAGCGTTGGTGAACGAAGAAGTGGATCCGGTTTTTCCGGCTGCGATTCCTCGGTAATTTCCTTTGTCCGGGTCTCTAAGTCCCATCGCCGCGGTTCCGGCCATTGCAACGTTTATGAGCATTTTCTTAAGAATATAGGCCGTTCCTTCGGAGATAACTTGGATGCTTCCGTCCTTTGCTTGTCTCTGAAGTTCTTCCTGAACCTTAGACTCCTCGTTGTAGACGACGTTTCCGCTTTGATCGATCACATAACGAACGGAGAATGGAATGACTCTTCTTCCGTCGTTTGCAATCGTCGCGTAACCAAGAGCCATTTCTAAAGGAGTGAGTTCCGCGATTCCAAGAGCGAGCGCGGGACTGGAAGGAAAACGAGAAGGATTGACTCCTGTAAGTCGAGCGGCGAAATCAATCACCGCGTCCGGTCCGGTTCGAAGAAAAACCTGAACCGAAACAATATTCAAAGATAAGGATAACGCTCTGGAGAGAGGAACCATTCCGAGGAAGTCTCCGTCGAAATCCTGTGGAGACCAACCTTCTCCTTCTTCCGTAAGAGTTGTCAGAGGAGCATCCATAATTCCGGTTCCGCTTCCGACCACACGCTCTTGGATCGCCGCGCCGTAGACAAACGGTTTGAACGCGGATCCGGTTTGACGTCTGGCCATCGTCGCACGGTTGAACTGATTCTTCGGAGTGAATTCGTAACCTCCGACCATGGTTTGAATATAACCGGTGGAAGGTTCGATCGTGATCGCCGCGCCTTCTACGTGAAGGTTCTTTCCGAAAACTGCGGTTTGTTTTTGAAATTCCGCGATCGCCGCGGATTCGTTTTCACCCGGTGTAAGAATCGAAAGAATATCCGCAGCGTCGATGAGTTCTCTTTCCAGATAAACACGATAGTTCGCCTTTTCGTCCAACTTACTGACGAAGGGCATTCCCACCGGAAAGATGGATCCCATCAAATAATAGAGTCCGACCAAACCACGATCCGCCCCACCAGAATAGTTTACCGTGATTCCGGAGACGAGGTCGTCGTGTTTTTTAATCGCCTTGGACAATTCTTCCTGAGCGATCTCTTGTTTGCGCGCGTCGAGGGTCGTATAAACTTTTAACCCCCCGGTATAAACCTTGTCTTCGCCCAATTCTTTTTCGAGTTTTTGACGAACGTATTCCGTAAAGTGAGGAGCCTTGTTCAGACGATTTCCCCAAGTCGATTGAGAAGGAGACTTCGTGATGACAACGGGCCAGTATTTATTCCAGAAATCGTCGTGAATGCTTTGAACCTTGTCTTCGGGAATATATCCCTGAGAAGCCATCAGCTTGAGAACTCCGATATGAGCGTTTTTCGAAATCGCCGGATTCTTAAATGGAGAATACTTTACAGGAGCCTTCGGAAGTCTTGCGAGCATCGCCGCTTCCGCTATGTCCAAGTCGCTTACGTCTTTTTGAAAGTAAACGTCCGCGGCGGAAGCGATCCCCGTGGTTCCGTGTCCAAGATAAATAAGATTAAAATAAATTTCTAATATTTCTTCTTTTGAATATTCTTGTTCGATCTGGAGCGTAAAAAGAGCCTCGATGAATTTTCTGGCAAAAGAACGTTTTCTGTTTTGGAGGACGGTCTTCGCCAACTGCTGCGTGAGAGTGGAACCGCCCTGTTTGATTCTTCCGGCAAAAACGTTTACGATCCCGGCTCTGAGAATCGCGACAAAATCGATCCCGAAGTGATTGAAGAAGTTATTGTCTTCCACGGAAAGAAACGCCTGCACTACGTGGGGCGGAATATCTTGGTATTTGAGAAGTTGTTGTTTGTGTTTGTAGAGTTCGGCGAAAACGACTCCGTTGATATCGTAGAGTCTGGTCGGGGTCGTGGGCTGATACGACGCGAGCATCGCGAGTTCTCCCCCTTCGTCCACTTCGGAAAGAATATAACCGAAAAAGAGACCTCCTAAGAGGGCGATGACGAGCAAGGCTCGTGAAGTTCTATGAAGTCCGATACTTTTAATCATGATAGTTTATATTCGTTCCCTTCTACGGCGAGTTCGATCTTGAGTGTATGATTTCCGAGCGCCACCGCGTGCGCTTGCGCTTCCTGAAGAATGATATCCAAAACGTCGTCCGCATACGCCGGCTCGTGATGAGTGAGAACCAAAGTTTTCACATTCCAAGCAACTGCACAATTTACGGCCATCGTGTAGGATGTATGTCCCCAGTCAAATTTTTGGAAGGATTCATCCAGGGTATATTGAGAATCCAGGACGAGAAGATCCGCGTCTTGGAAAAACGGCTTCATCGCCGAAACGGAAGCAAAATCTTCTCCGGTAAATTCCGCGTCCGTGGCAAAAATAAAGACCTTTCCCTTCTCTTCCAACCGGTAAGCATAAGACCCGCCCGGATGTTTGAGAGGATAAACGTTTACCTTACATTCTCCTTCTAAATCCAAAGTTTCGCCAGGCTGCAGGCAGGTAAAGAGTTTCGTGGAGGCAAGAGCGGAAAATGGAATGGGAAAGAATTCGGGGGCCTGTTGTTTTTCAAAACGTTCGGAAAGATCGGGGAAGGGAGAATAAAAGTGGAGTTCATTTCCCGGAATATAGAGGGGTTTGAAGAAGGGAAGCCCTTGGATATGATCCCAATGCGTATGGGTAAAGAAGAAAGCGATCCTTCCCTGACCTTTGCCGAACTTCTCCTGCATGAGCTCGTCTCCGAAAACGCGGGCTCCCGTCCCGCAGTCGATCC
>NZ_JAFFPU010000086.1 GCF_016919175.1 Leptospira ainlahdjerensis
AACGAAGGAGTTCCTACTTTTTAGAAGAAGACTGTGAAAACGAAGGAGTTCCTACTTTTTAGAAGAAGACTGTGAAAGCGAAGGAGTTCCTACTTTTTAGAAGAAGACTGTGAAAACGAAGGAGTTCCTACTTTTTAGAAGAAGACTGTGAAAACGAAGGAGTTCCTACTTTTTAGAAGAATCCAAAGCCCCTTCAAAGCGATTTTCAGCCGACAAATCCATTCTTTCGAAATTCGAATCTAAATTTGCAGAAACATGCAAAAAAGAATTCATTTTTCTACGTTAGACGGCGTATTTTATTTCCGCAAAAATTCTGACTTACAATACGATTCACACATGATAGCACTCGATCAACCGGATGTCTTTCCCTACATTCCCTTTTTATAAAATACTCTTTTATAAATTCACATTCGGTCTTGAAAAAATAGGACTCGAATTCTTTTCTATCCATCCAAGACGAATTCACACATTCGATAGAATGAAATATTGTTCAAAGAATCGTTTATTCAGTTTTTTTGCAGAAACGAAGAGAAAGGTTGAAATCCAACTAAGGAGAAAGTTAAGAAAATGAAGAAAAAAATAGATTCCAAAATAACTTTTCAAAGAAAAAACTCTCTGATTTCTTATCTGCAAATTCTGACTCTCCTCCTCTTTGCGACTTCTCTTCAGTTCTGTAAAATAGATTCGACTAACAGTAATTTAGCGATTTTAGTCGTGGCCCTCCTCGCAGGGAACTCCCAAACCATCACCAGCGATCCCGCCGATTCTTTTATTCCGGGAGAATCTCCGAATCGACCGATCTTAAAAGAGCTAACGGTTCAAACCGCTTATCTTAATGTGGGAAGCGGAGAACAGAAAATCCAAGTGGATGTATCCTTTGAAAACAATCCACCCTCTCCAACTCTCAAAGTTTACTTAGGAAGACCGAGTCTGATGTCCCTAAACGGGGACGGAATAAGCGTACGGAACTATATGCAGGAGAAACTCAATCCGGATTCCACGTTATTTCCGAATCGATTCAGTTTTTTTTCACCCGAAATCACACAACGTTACAAAATCATCATCGTTGCTTCCAATTCTTTTGGGAAATCTTCGAAAGAAATTATTTCTATTCCGCCGACAGCACCCGGCGGACCTTGCGCGGGAGCGCTTAACGCGCCCACTACAATCGGGAACTGTGCGGAACATTGTGTTCAAGTGGATTTAAACGGAAACACGATGGAGCTGACCGCAAAAGACACTACGGCAGCGGTTCAGGATTATTTCTATCTGGATCTGACAACTTCAACTCCTTCCGGAGGAACCGGCCCCACTCCTTTCTCTTATATAGAATTCGGCGTTGAAGAACCGCCGATTCCGGTTCCAACCGGAACCCATTCCACTCCCAAAAAAACCCTCGATACACAAACCTATGACAACGCCTGTGTTGTTGTGAGTTCATATCGAGTTCTGGACGGGCTTGGCGGTTTTTCAGATCACTACCTAACCCAAAAAATCATCGTTCCATAAAAAAGTCTCAAATCGATTCTACATTGAAAAGAGCTCGAAGCGACGGAACGAAAACTTCGCGACGATTCCGAGAATCCGAATTTTATCAAATTGTAATTTGATATTTTTCTCAAAAATTTTAATGCGACTTTCCATTTGTTCTCTGTTATCTACACAAATTCTACCGTAGAATTGGAAAACCTATGGAAGAAAACAAAAAGGACCAGAGTCCAAAATCGATTCCGAGGTAAATATGATTATCCACCCTTCTCTCTCGCAGGAAGAAACAACTTCCGATTATCATTCTCAATTCTTCAGTTACCTGGATCGGTTCGATTTTGACGGCGCCTTTAAGCTCTTATCGTCGATCTTCCAAAAGGAAGAATGTCAGAATAAAAAGGGTAAACCCACCGATTTTCATTACGAAGAAGACGCAAACTCTATAAAAAAATTATTTCAACACTTTCAAGAATTGAATACAGCGTTTCACTTTTCAGAACCTCTCGAAAGCCGTATCGGAAGAATTTTAGAAAATCTGGAAGATAGCCTTACCGAAGACAATCTCCTCAAACATCGTTTTAAGCCTTTCAACGGTTTCCTTTTTAAGATGAGCGACTATGAATTCTGCAACGCGGTGATGGACTCCATACATTTCGATTCTTCCGAAAAAAAAACGTCTTCAGCCCTCGAACTCAATCATGAGATCATCTGGGACGCTGACTCCTATCCTCCGGAAGAATCCTCCGAATATTACGATTTTATTTACGACCTCAAAGAGGGAAAATATCCGATCTCCTTTCAGGGAAAAAAAATAAAAGGAAACGATCTCCACGTTCATACAAAATTACTTCTCTTTTCAAAAATGATAAGCGAAATCGTAGGAACTTTATTCAAGGAAGAACGATTCGCCAAAATTCCGAAGGTATTCCCGTTTTACGTTCTGATCGATTCCCAAGAATGTTACGACTATAAGGGAAAACCTTTTCTTTTGGAAATTCTTCCCGCGATCGAACTCGAATCTTTAAAAGAGAATCCGCACTTCGCGTTGATTCAATCCTCTTCCCAAGAAAAGAATCAAACTTCCCCCGAAGAGGAGTTCCTCTTTGCGATCGACTATCTAGAAAAACCGGATCAAAAAGAATACAAGCGTCTTCTCAAACTCGTAAATTCTCATCCAGAATGGAAAGAATTGCTCCTTATGGCGGCAAAACAATCTCTCCAAAGAACACAAACTGTGATCGGAAAGCCTAACTGGAGAAGACCGTCCGTAAAAAATGAAATCGCCGATTCCGATCTGAGCTCCAATAAAACTTCTACTTCCGTGTTGAATGAATCGGAATTATCAGTGTTTTGGAAAAAAGTCCAACTGTATCCACCATCCTATTTTTCGAGTTTTTTCTGGAGACTCGCCGACCTTGATCCGGATCTTCACTTGGAAACGGCAAACAATTTTCAGAAAGAAATCTTTTTAAATTCTCCCCAACCTCTCGAAGACTCCTATCAAGACGCCCTTCCATACATTCAAGAATTCTCATATACGCTGATTGATTCCTATTTGGGAATTCCAAAAAACCGAAGGGAAGAATTGGGATCCTCTTTTTCGGAAGCGCTTCTCCGTCTACAAGAACTTCCTCATCCAGGTTTTAAGTTGAGAGCCATGGAAATTCAATCGCGTCTTTCTCTAGACGACTGGGAATCTCAAATCAGTCCGATTCTAAAAAGCGCAACCGAAGAATATCTAAAACAGATGATCGGTTTGGTCCGTTGTATGCCGGAAAAATTTCCTTGGTTCGGCGAGCCCTGGGATTTTATCTTCGAAGATCGACTGATTCCTCTCGGCCACCAAGCCAAGGTCGTGGTTCCGGTTCTCACAGACGTTTTAGAAAGATACAATCGAGACTATTTCAATGAAGACGTTACGCGAAACCTAGCTCCCGTTTTTTACGAGATCGGTGCGGAGGATATCCACCCCCTCATCCACGAACTGCATGAAAGAAACGAATTCTATATGGAAGAATTTTATTCGAAGTGGTCCAAACAGGCGCCCGCGAATCGATGGGAAAGTTTTGCGGAAACGATCGAAAATTCTCCCGAATCCCTCAGTTCTTCCTCCGTCTGGGAGAAATTTCTCTACGACAGCCCGCCCGGTTTTCAACTCTATTACGAAAACATTGAAAAGAGAAAGGAAAGAGATTTTATTTTTCGCTCCTTTCTTCAAGCGCTTCAGGATCAACCTTTCGATCTTTTGCAAAGATTCGCTCTTTTTTATTCGGAGTCTAAAAGGAAATCCGCTAAAAAAGGAAACGAAGATTATTTTAAAATTTTAGCGGAAACGACGGAAATTCTTAGACTTCTCAAACCGAAACTATCACTCTCAAAAGAGTTACAAGAAACCTTCGAACTCGGAATCTCCTCGAAGGCGGTGGAAGCTTTCGTGAAAAGAAAGGAAAAAACCGAAGAGATTCTCGAACAAACGTTAATCGAACTTCCCAAAAATCCGTTCTTGCTCTTTTTAAAAGTCAAAACGATCGAAACAAATTACGGATTAAAAGAGGCGATGGAAGAATTAAAAACGATCCTTCCGAATCTCTGGAAAGAAGACCACGTTCTCGACAAAGCCTTTTTCTTATACTGTTTACAAACCCATCAAGACTGGAGTCGAATTTCCTCGGAAGAAGTTTATGCTTTTTACGATAAGGCGAACGATCTTTTCGAAAAACATTTCTATATGGATGGAAAATTTTCGGGAACGCTCGGCTCGTTTAAAATGGATCTTTTTTCGAAAGTCTTAGAGGAGGAATATTCCAAAATTATCCTGGAAACACACGATACATTCTTAAAACAAAAAAAGGAAGAATTCAAAACACTTTCCACGTTAGACACCCTTTCCATGGAAACAATGATTTCTTATCTAAAACCTGGAAACTCTTCCTTAAATCTGATTCTTGTTTCCAAGTTGATCAAACACTCGAAACAATTCGAAACCTCCCTTTTTCAATCCTTAGAATGGGAAACCGAAGAGGAATCGATTTTTTCCTATTTAAAACTATTTTATCAAGACCCTTTTTTAAAGGAAAAACTAGTCGACCATCCTCTTTTTTTGGAACACCTTTCCTACTTCATTCGAAATTACGGAGACATCGACTCCAAAGAACTCGCAAAATCCCTTTTTCATCTTTTGAAAGAAAAGAAGAATTCAAAACCGATCGTAAAAGCAGTACGAACTCTGGATAATGAAACGATCATAAATAGTTTTCTTTCGATCCACTGGGCCTTTCAAAACGAAAACCAATTGGAAGAATTGGAAGAACTTACGGATCGGATTCTGCAAAAAACGGACTCACGGAAACCCGAATATGTACTGGTCGCGGGAAACCTCAGCGCAATGCACATTCTAAGCGGAAATTTGGAAAAGGCAAAGCAAATTTTTCAAAATCTTTTTTCAATGGATTGGAGTCGTTTCGATTATCAAAAAAACGAAATGGCCTTGGATATGGAAAAAATTATCGGACCCGATATCAACGAACAATATGCGGTAATCTTTCGAAAGTATTTTGCTATGGCAAAATACAACGCCGCTTGTTTGTATTCCAAGCTGGAAGATCCGACGCGAGCGATTTCCTTTCTGAAAGAAGCGGTTTCTCTCGAACCTAAAACTTACGATCGCGAAAAGATTCAATCCGAAACCGACTTTTCAACGATCTGCGAAAATCATACATATAAAGAATTTCTAAACTCTCTCAATTGAGGAAAACAAATGTATAAACCGCAGTTAAAACTTCTCAAAAGAATCCCATTAAATTCTGCAAACCGTTTCGTAATTCACAAAAGTCATGCGTTCGTGTATGAGATGTACGGACTCGCGCGGGAAATCCACGTTATTGATCTGACATGTCCTGAGGATCCGAAATTAGTCGATTCGATACGATTTCAAAAATCGATCGGCAGTCTTGCCATTCACAAAGACAAGTTGTATGCGACAGAAAGCCGAAGAGCGCTTCATGTTTTTGATCTTACCGAAATTTCCAATCCTAAGTTTATAGAATCCCATATTCTGTTGGGACACGACCTCTATGATTTGCGAATACGGGAGGAACGGGCCATTCTCGCAATGAACTGGGAAGGGATCGGAATCGTAGATTTAAAAAAACCGAATTCGTTCCAACCGATATTTATGCAAAAATTTGATAATGGATTCGTGGAAAAACTCCTTCCTTTCCAGAATCGTTTTTTACTCACGAATAACAGAGAATTATTATATTCCATTTCCATTCTCGATGACAAATTGGATGAAATCGAAAAACGGAGCTTTCCAAATTTTAAACCTTCCAAAATATTCCCAAACGGCGAAGAAATCCTTCTCTTCGGAGAAGCAAAAAAAGGGAAAAAAGAATTTTCTTCGATTCTTCTTTTGGATAAAAATCTGCAAGCGCAAGAAGAGCCAATTGCGATTCGTCAAGAACCCGTAGATTGTCTTTCTCTTTCTGACGGAAACATCCTCTTCGGTTTTGATCATTCGTATGAATATTTGGATCGGATCGAAAAGAAAATCCGTCCTTTATTCGAACTTTTTGAGGAAAGGGAATCCAAAACCTATGTGGAAATTCCTGCAAAAGTTTACAATCCATCCGAAAATTCGAACGAGGATCAGAACGGAGAAGAATACGATTCTCGCAAAGATAAATTGTACTGTTTTGATTCTCTGAAATACGTTACCAAAAGAGGAAATTTTTTATTCGCTACCTACGGGAACGCCTTTTTTTCCTTTTCCATTTCAGAGAATTCTTTCTTTCAAAAAATCTTAGAATGATTTTTAAGACCGTCTTTTCTCTGATCCTAGATCCTTTTTTGAATTTTTTAAAACATTCGAACTATGTTCGACAAATCTTTGTAAAACGAATGATTTTGTCCGCATCGCGACGAATCGGGAGTTCCACATTGATCTTTGAGGGTCCGATACAAAGGGCGAAATAACCCAGGATCACTTTTATCTATCAGTATATTCTACTTTTCGCAAGTATTAATCTCTTCTTTCCGCTTCTTTTGGATTTCAAGAAATATTCTTTTTGCGGTCTTGTGGATTCTAAGAGTTTGCCCCAGGAGCCCATCGAGCTCTCTTAGAAGCTATAAGCTGAGTTTCGCGGAATGCAGGAACTCCAATCAAAATGGAACCTCAATCAAGTGTTCGAATTTTCCGGAACCGTTATAAGGACGAATGTGCGGAAATCGCCGGCGCATTATTCTGAACTACCGTTTCAATCGATGGCGCTTACTACGATCAGGTTTTGAGATAGGTTCTAAATGGCTTTCCAACTCGTAAGAAGGATCGCCTGATTAGAAAGAGATTTTTGTTGAGTTCGCCCACAAAGCTCTTTCCTCAAAAAAACATTCGGAGAAATTTCCTTTTTTAAAATGGAGGGATCTTCTCACGCGACACTGCACTGCGAAGGACGAAAATTCAAATTCTAAACTTCTAAAAACGAGTCTGGCGCTCGAGTCCCCTTTTGGGGCCGGTAGATCACCTCATTCTTAACCCAAATTCGCTCGTAAAGAATTTCCCGAACCTTCCCTCGAATTTTTTGAGAATTCCCACTCTATAAGAAGTGAATCCGAATTCTAAAAAATGAACTAAATTGAAGGTGGGCATTTGTTGTCTTTTCAAGTTATATCTTTCTAAATCAATGAAACAACATTCCAATTCCAAACACCCTTTGATTTCATTTTTGTTTTTGATCCTTATCTGTCTGCTGCTCGTAGCTTGTGTTCCGAAGCCCGATGGAAGTTCTTTTATTGATACGGCAGTTTTTTCCAATTATCTGACCAACGCTCAAACTCCGATCCAACTTAGGGTTCGGGTAAAAGGGCTTGCGAACGGCGCGTCTTTTACGATCTCGGATCAGGATTCCGAAAACCTGTCGATCACGGGAAACGGAGATTTTGAATTTTTGAAAAAGAAATCGAAGTATTCCGAATTTACGATTTCAATTCTTTCTCAACCGGTCACGACCCCGAGCCAAACCTGCGTCATTACCAATCCTACGGGAATTTTAAGTCCCGATTCTAATCTTGTCGAGATCAACTGCGGAACGAAATTTTTCGCTCTCAATCTCAATGTTTTTGGAATTGCAAGCTCCGCGACCGGAACTCTTTCCGTTCGAAACGGAGCGGTAGATACCCTGAATCTTACGACCGACGGAACCTATTCCTTTTCGGCTCAGGTTCCCGATTTAGGTTCTTATTCAGCCGCGATTCTTTCAAATCCGAACAAACACAATTGTATCCTGGAACCGGTTCCTGCAGCCGCAGGAACCGTCAACGGCGCACCCGTGACACTCAACGTGAATTGTTTGAGTCTGATTGATTCATTGCCAGTCGATCAAACTGTGATCGGTCCGAATGACAATCTGATTTTTACATTTTCAAAACCGGTCACGCCGATGAGCTGTAATTTTGTCGCTCCGCCTGCGACGTGTTTGGCGGACCTGAGCGCAGCCGCCCTCGTACCGGTCGCCGCAAACTATAGCGGAAATCGACTTACGATCAGCCCTAACCCAAACTGGAATAACGGTCTTAGGCAGTGCCTCCAACTCGCGGGTTGTACGGAAGCGGGAACCAATCGTCCTTTCAATCTTCCTCGACCCACGAGTTACGCGGTTACGAATCAGATAAAGTACGTGAGCGCGGGAGGCGCAGTCGCGGGCGCTTGTAGCACCGTCGCGACGGCTTGCGCGAGTATTCAATATGCGATTTCTCAGTGTAATGTTCTTTCTCCTTGTTTCGTTCTCGTTTCTCAAGGAGTTTACTCCATCGCTACGATCCCAGACCGGATTATGTTGATCGACCGACTGCAACTTTTAGGAGGATTTAGACCCGACTTTCAATTTCGAGATACTACCGCCTTTCAGACCACGATTCGGGACGACGTAGCGGGCGGCGTCTGCGGTGCGAACGACCCCACGTCCTGTACTCCGATCGCAGGCGGCGCCCTCGCTCTCACGTCAGACATCCTGATTCAAGGTTTTACGATCATTACCAATTCGAATAACCAAGTTTCGACGGGAATCTGGTTGAATAATATCAATACGGGCGCGAGCTCGCTTTCGATAGACGGAAACATCATTCTCGGTTCCAATTCCGCGACCCCCTACGCCCTGATGCTTACAAGATCGGGGGTTTATGCTTCCAGCGTTTCCCCATCCTTTGTAGTTTCTGGAAATTATATTTTAGGCGGGAGCGGCAACTCTATGTCGGTCGGCCTACGTTTGTTAAATGGAACACAAGGTCTGGTTTTGAATAACTCGATCAGCGCCGGTTCTCACTTAAATCTAAACGACGGTCTCGACTCTTCTATAGGAATTACGGTCAACAACGCTGTGAACAATACGACTCAATCTTTGGTGATCGCGAATAACATCATCAACGCTTTTCATGTCAACGGAACTCCTCCAGTTACGGCTACAACTTCAAGCGGTATCCAGGCACTATCGATCAACTCTCCGAACTTTTACGTTTTACACAATACGATCTACGGAGGAAGCGGAACCACCCGTTCTTACGGAATCCATCACCAATCTACCGGACCTCTGAATGTAAACGTGGTCAACAATCAGTTTAGTACGAATCCTACCGCGACCAATCGGATTTGTATGAACTATGACGTCAACAGCGTGAACGCCGGATCCGATATCCGAGGAAATAACTTTCTCGGATGTAACATTCCGGTCCAAACCTTTCCCGGCGGAACCTTCCGTCTTTGCGGACCGGAACCCGCCAACCTGAGGGAATCAAATTTTTGTATCACCCTTCTTACGAATTTGGCCGCGAGGAATTTCAGTCACGATCCGCTTTTTCCAACACCGACCGGAAATCTGGATGTTTTTCTTCTAAACTCGAACTCACGATGTAACTCGGTTTACGGAGGAGTTGATCCCGGATATCCTTTTCCTCTTTCACAAATCTATCAGCGTGATATCCGAGGCGCTACGAGGACGGCGAACGTCCTTCCAGCCCCGGTTCCGACCGGCTCTTTCGGATATTCGATCGGAGCTTTCGAATACAACGGAAGTTGCACTCCTTGATGCTGATATTTTTTCATTTTAGAATATTCTAAGATTCTAATTTTTACTGGATCGAATTCGCTCGAAAAAAAGGAAATTCCGTTCGAATTCTTTCTCAAAAAAAATATTACAGGATGGAGTGCCGCTTTTTCCCGATCTTAGTTCCTCTTTAAAAAAGCATATCTTTACCCACAAGTTGTCTATATCTTCGGAGAATCTGTCGGAACTACGACGGCTCCTCCGTGAAAGTCGCGCGCCCCGCCCTGATCTTGGGTGGTGGGGCGGGTGGTGGAAAAATTCCGGAAATTTTCCTCTATCACAGAATTTCACTTTTTACAAGTCAAAATTCCCTTGTAGGAACTCCTACAAAATTCCTCTTAGAATCCGAGTGAAATCCAAATCGCTTTCAACTTGTGAGTAAAAAAACGCGTAGATTTCGAAGCATCGTCCCATCATTGAAAAGACCCAACACTCCGAGATAACTTCGAAGAAGTGTTTCAAGAGATCATTCTTCCAGAATCAAACTGTTCGTATACAATCGATAGCCGTTCCAAACACGATCCAACGGATAAGCTTCCTTGATCGCATCCAAAGATTCTTGAAAACGAATATAGAGCGGAACTTTTGTTCGGCTTCTTTTGGTTAGGCGTTTTAAAAAGTCGACGTGGGCGGTATCACTTTGCTCGCCGATAAAAATTACCCCCGGACCGATAAACCCTTGAGCAAGCCAATAAAAGGTGTCCCTATAATTGATAGTATCGGATCTTTCCTCATCCAAAAAAGAAGAAGTAAAAATCCAATTTCCCTTTCTCTGGGGCCCCAAGGAATCGGAAACGTTTCTCCCGCCGATCGTCAAGCTTACCTGATTTACGATTTCAAGAGGATATTGAAGAACATACAAACGACTCTTGGGATCGGATCCAAGATCGCCCGAGCCGATCTCGAAGGTTTGTAGATCCTTCAAGGTCTTTTGCCAGACTGCTTCCGGTTTGGAACTTGCTAAAAATTGAATCTGATATTCCGGGTTGAATTCTTCCTGAGTGGAAAAGACCGGATTCGCGATCAAAGATTCCGGGTCGTTTACAAGATAAAAACGGTCTTCCGTTCTAGGGACCAAAGGAACTCGAAAATGATAAGAACTCAAATAGAGATACGTGAGTTTGTTCTTCGCGAGTTTGATGCTTTTTCTATATTCGTTTTCCAACTCTTCCCGAAGTAAAACCTCGTATCCGCCACGGGAAGCTTCTTCGAGATATTGAAAAAGGGAGGCTCGAAACTTACGATTGTCCTTAATCGCGAGATCCCCCTTCGACTTTCCCTTTACAAAACGAATATAAAACGATTCCAAACCGAGATCCATCACGGATAAAAATTCCTGGTCCTTCGGAAGTTTTTCTTTGAGACGTTCCGAAACCGATGCGAACACTGGAATATCCTTGTAATCGGCGTTGTGATTTAAGACCAAAGGCCTGCTCATAGAAACCAAGTCTTTCGCCAAAGAAAGATCGAAAAAAACTTCCGAGTTGTTCTTTCTAAAGGATAACTTCTGCAAAAATGTGATCAAATCCAAAAGTTCGATGCGATCCCTGGAATGAAACGGTTTTCCTTTTTTGGAACGGACAAAAACGTTTAAGAATTCTACAAACTCGGTCGGCGGCTTGGACACGACCTTATCGTATAACGGAAGCCATTCTCCCCGTTCCGTACCGGAAACGGTTCCCACTTTTTGATTTTTATGAAAATCTAATTTTTCTAAAAAGACATTCTTTTCTTTGAATATGATTTTGTATTCATTGCCGATCTTGTATTCCGAACCGATTTTTTCGATCCAATTTCGGCTCTTCTCCAATTCTCCTCGAGACAAAAGCGCTTGAGAATAACCTAATACCATTCTTAAAGCTCTTGATTTCGCCCCGATACCCCATTCGAATTCCACAAGGGAATTCGCCAAAAGATCGGCCTCCTCGTTTTCCTGAAACGGAACCGCGTACAAAATCAGATGATAAAGAAGACTTCTCTCTTCTGGATCCAAGGATTCGAACAGTTTGGAAGAATTTCCGTAAACTTCCGAGTATAAAGAATACGGAGAAAACCAAGCGCCCGTAATTTCTCGTTTCCAATTCAAAAACAACCTTTCCCGAAACTTACCGGTATCCTCTTCAGCTTCTTTTTTCTTTAGAACTTCAAAAGCCGCGTCCCATTTGCCGGAAAGAATGAGATACAATTCCTCCTTTCTAAAAATCTGATTCTTAGAAAGATTGGATCCCTGCAAAAAATATTTCTGAGCCAGAAGACTTTGTTGAATTTCTTCCACCTCTTTTGTCTCCTCGGAATCGGTCGCCAACACAAGCGCGTTGTTATAAGCAAAATCTCCGACTTCCCACTCGTAGAGATTTCTGGAAATTTTAAGTATCCTTTTGTAATAAGAATAAGGATCGTAAAACGATGCAATCCACTTGGGCGACACACGAAGCGATTCAGGGGAAACCGGGATACCGCTCCTAAGAGAATATAAGGATAAAAGAATATTCTTTTTTTCTAAATTATCCACATCTTGGGGAGAATAAGATTCGCAATCCTGCAGATTCTGATCCAGGTAACAGGTCAAAAGCGCCGAAAAAAGAACCGAATCCTTTTCATCCTTATTATTCAAAACATCTGAATAGATATCCTTTAATGAAACTCCCGTGGAAAGTTTCCACTTCAGACGAAGGAGATCCAATTCTCCCGAAACGACGGGACTTGTCTCAGTATTCACCGAACGATATGAAAAAGCGTGAGAATAAGCTTCTCGAATCTGATCTTTTCTTTCGTGATTTCGAGCTGATTCGTAGGACTTGTTTCCGATTTTGTAATCGGATTTAATTCTTAAAATACTCGCACCCACGAAGATATTTCCAGGAAGAGGTTTTTCTAAAACCGTTTCCGGTGGGTTTTCGGAACAGTTTTGTTTGAGCTTACAAAGCGAGACATTTCGAATACCGGAAGCGCTTAAGAGTTCGTAAGCTTCGGATATTTTCCCGAGATCCTCAAAATCTTCTCCGTAAAATAAGGCGGATGAGATTTCATTACGATTGTGAAAAAGGTCTTTCAGCGCGAGTTCTTTCGCGGAAAAACTCTCACCGAAGGAATTGTCGCCTTCCACTTTTGGAAAAAGGGAAATTATCAAATCCGTATCCAACAGCCTGGAAAGAATCCGGTTTGACTCCGTCTTTTTTATTCTTAAAGTAGAATCATTGTTAGGTGATCCTTCCATAAGGGCCGCAGATCTGAGTGGTCTGAAATCCTTTTCTTGAAGGGGTCTGAGATGAGAAGGCCTAAAAACCAAGGAATGTTTTTGGGGAAGGCTCTCTTGTAAGGATTGAAGATTGATTCCGCCGTCCAGCTGCACAAACCAAACCTTCCGACTTGCAAAAGGGACCTTACCGGAATTTGAGATTTGTTTTAAAACTTCTTTCGGATCTCCGTTCAACGTTAGATATTCTTCCGTCGAGGAACCGGCTCGATAGATTTTTATCTTAGAATTGGATGATTCCATTCTCAGATAACCCTCTCCGTCACCGAGAAGCACTTGTGCTGAAGGTTCCTCCGAAAAAATTCCCACATACCCGTCTAGGTTCGGGTTTTTGGTTTTTATCTTGGTAAGAATTTTATCCAGATCCTTTGCAAAACCTTGATAGTCCTTTTGTGCGGAATCCGACTTTTCTTTTTTTTCCAACAGGTTCTGAATCGCAGCGTACGCGAACTTTTGTTTTTTAAGAAGAACATGAAGTTGATTTACATCCGCCGTAAACCCCGAGTCTTCCGATTCGTGAGGGATTCTTACGAACTGCCGATACAAATTGATCTTATGAAGACGATCTAAACTCTTAAATCCTTCCGCCAACCTCCCTGACTCGAAATAAATCTCGGCTTGTATTTTAAAAAGTCTGTGTATTACAAAAAACTTAAGTTCTCCGATCAGATGGGGATGAGATAGGAGAAGAGCGGATGCCTTGTCTATTTTCTCTTTTGCCCTCGTGTAACTTTTTTCGTTTTGTAAAATTTCGGCCTGAACGACGAGACATTCGATCCACTCCTGGATATAATAAAATTCATTCGCGGATTCCGCAGATAGTTCCAAAAGATTTTTGGCTCTTTCTTCGTCCCCCAAGCGAACGTAAAGAGCGGCTCTGCTCAAAGAATGCAAAATTCTTTCTCTTCTCGAATACGGATCCGCAGGCAATCCGACTACCTCCTTCGGAACCTGGGACGGATTTTCCAGAAGCCCTGCGGACAAACCGAACATCTCAAAGGCCGAAGCCGATTCTCCGAGACGAAAGAACTGCTCTCCTAAATAATAATATACTAATGCAAGCGTTGGATCGTGATCAGGATTTGCGGCGTAAAACCGAAGGTGGCACTTTTTTCGTTCCGAGTGGATCATCTCTTCGATATATTGAGCATCACCCAGACAACGATTCACAAAATCTTGTTTTGAACCTACCAAAGTTTCCAGAGCCGTTTGTAAGGTTTCCGATTCCAAGTTCGGATCTTCCTTGGAGTTCTCCAGGTGCGCAAAAAAAGAATAAAGCCCTCTTCGAAAGGAAATGCGCGCCTTCGATACAAATCCTTGATCCGATTCGAACTTCTCAGCGTCTTCATAGAGGGTCATCGCGGCTTTGAATTCCTCTCTTTTGAAGCGTAGATATCCCAAATCATTAAACGAATTGGATCGAATGAGAGCGCCCGCAAGAGTGCGGCCGAGTCCCTTGGATTTCACGTAGGAAAGACGGGCGTTAATCTCTTCAATCGCCTTTTCGATTTCGTAGGAGTGAATGAGATTATTGACTCTAATTCCACTTGTCATCAAAGGTTGAAACTTTGGCGAAATCGCCTCAGGAAATCTTCCTTCCCCGGAAATTCTCACTCCGTCCGGAACCGCCACATCCCAGACAAAGTCCCAGAAATAATCCCAAAAAGTAATCTTCACACCCTTGGGAATCCAATCCCCTCCTCTTCCGGAGGAGATTTTTTCAGCATCTTGTAGATGAGATTCCGATAATTTAAATTTTCCTAATTTTTGATAACAGAGCGCGAGTCCGTTATGAAGATTGACCGGATCGATCCAACCTTTGTCTCCGTTGAGTGAAAGCGCGTCCTTATAAAACAAAACCGCGTTTGAAAATTCTCCGGATTCCATATAAGAAAGACCGGTTAACGTGAAAAGCAGGGCTAACTTAAACTTATACTGCTGAAGTTTTTCCGGTCCTTCCTTTCCCGCCAAAGTTTTTCTCGACTCGTTTTCAAAGTACAAACCCGCGGCGGCTTTGAGTTTGCCGACCGCCGATTTATAGTCCGCCACATAGATCGAAGATCTCGCGGAATTAAAAAGAAACATTGCCTTTTGACGATAATTCTCAAATTGCGTTTTTGAAATGATGTAATTGGAAAGAGAATCGACCTTAGAATACTGTTCGTTAGCTCTAGGATAATTTTTTAATAGGAAGTAGTTGTTTCCGAGATTCAATCTGAGATCGGAAAGTGCCTTTTTATTCTCGAAATTCTCGCCTAAGAGTTCGAGAACCTGACTGTAGAGTTCGATGTTTTCCTCGAAGTTTTTTTCCGGAAAGTATTTCTTATACACTCCTGAATATTTTTCCTCGTCGGTCGGCTGGTCTTCCCCGGATTTTCTCCCTTTTAAAATGTCTATATACTGATACATCCAACCCAAAAGCTGATAGGCTTCGTAATATCGGGGATCGGCAAAGATGATCCATCTCAATTCATATTCAGCTTGTTTAAAGTCTCGGAGAATCTCCTCCTTTCTCGCTGAAGTCATCGAATCGGCGGCGTTATAATAGCTTTCGCGAATCACACTTCGATTGACCAAATAATAAGAATAGCCGTAGAGAGTCGCCAGATCCAAAACGGGACGCGATCTAGGAACCGCAATTTTATAATACTGATTTATATAAGCGAGCCCTTCTTCCGCAAGAGGATCGACGCTCGCGATATCGATGATGTCGATTTGTTTCAAAAGAGCCTTTTGTTTTTCTTCGCTAAGAAAGCCGGCGAGTTTAAAGACAGCATCAACCATCATCCTTTGATAATATACGGCGTATTCCTTATACAAGGTTTCCAAGAATAGATTTCTGCTCTTTACGAGAAACATATTCTCCGTATTATAGAAATAGTGAAAGGCCGCATCTTGAAGATTTCCCCTTCGATCGTGGTCCCTCGCTTTGTTTTCGAAGTATATAAAAGACCGTTCGATTTCTTTCTCTTCAAGATCCACGCCCAACAAAGGATCGTATTTTTCAAGATAGATCCGTAGTTCGTCGAAGGACTTTTGAACCTCTCCAAGACCTTTGAAGTTGTCCGATTTCAGAAGATGTCCTTTTAAAAAAAGAGGATCGGTTTCTGCGACGGAAGAAAGAAAGGAGTTCATCAAAGAATTACTCTCTTCAAAAGAGCCTTTTCCATTCAGACCGAGAGCTTTGATATATAAGAAATATTGAAACAAACGTGGAGATTTTTTCTCCAGGAAATTCGTAGAAATTCCCGCATCAGCTGCGCTCATTCTCTCCGAAAAATTCTTACCTTCTAAAAGTTCACGATCGATTTGTGCGTAGAGGAGTTTAAGATCTTCTTTTCCTGCATTCGGATCGTTTGCGATCGAATAAAACGTCTCGGGGATTTTGTAAGAATGAATCGAAGCGTTTTTGAACTGGAGATCCCCCGATTTTCGGTAGATGTCCCTGATCCGATAATAGCTCGGATACAAGTTTAGAATTTCCTGATATAGTTTGAGGGATGTTTTCAAATCCCCCGCTATCCCGGAAAGATCTGCTTCTTCCTCCAGAAGCGAAGCCAGAACGTTTGCAGAGACGGAGGCGACGGTTTTGATTTGTTCGTAGTATTTTTTCAGTTCCTGTATCGCGGAACCGTTCGAGGATTTTCGTTCCTCCGCCAAAAATAAACCGTAGGCAAGCCCCGCAGAAGGATGAAGCCGCGTTGAAAAAATTTCCTTTTTTACGTTTTCCGCGACCGAGCTTCTTCCGGAATCGCGAGCTTCCTTGTACTTGAGAAGAAGCGATTTGGAATGAATGAGAGGAAAAATCGGATCTTGGGAAAAATAAAAATCGATCGCGTCGATTGCGAGGAGAAAATCTTCGAAACTCTGTTTATCCCTGTATTGAAGCGCAAGTTCGTATTGGGAAATGATATCCTTCTCTTTCGAAACGGATCCGGACGCAGGGATAAAATAGATATTAAGAGTATTATAATATGCTGCCGTAAAAAGAACCGAACCTCCGTTAAACGAAGAAAACTTGGAGTCAAAAAGGGAATCGTTTCCGGAGGTAAGCTGCCGCGCGACTCCGGTTTTTAGATCCTTTCTCACGATCAAACTGTTGTCCCTTTCGTCCAAACGGCCGTTTTTATTTGTATCGTTTCGAATCGAAGTATAAAACAGATAACGATTATCGGTCGAGAGAGAGGGTGAAAAGTTGAGATAAGGATCCGAAGTGACTCTTTCCTTTTTTCCGGAAGCCACATCCAAAAGATAGATATCACCCGTGTTTGAGGATTCGTAGGAAAGATAGGTGATCGTTTTTCCATCTGCGGACCAGACCGGCGAAGTTCCGCCGTTCTGAGTCAAAAGTCTCATCGGCTCCTTTTCATCGGTGTCCAGAACGACCAAGTTTTGAACGCCGGGGCTCAATCGATCGGAAGAAAAAACTACTCTACGGTTGTCTGGAGAAAAAGAAGGATCGGTATCTACAAAACCGTCCTTTTTGCCGGAATCGGAAAAATTAGGATTTGTTAATACAACAAAATCTGAATTTAGAAAACGTTTTCCTTGGAGAATCTTTTCCGCCCAATAAGAAGGGTCCATTTCAAGCAAAACGATATCCCCGGAAGAATCGTACTGTTCGGAAACAAAAACCAACTTGGTTCCGTCGGGGCTGATCGCGGGTTTTAACTCCGGGGCAGGATGTTCCGTGACCGGGACTGTGATCGAACTTTTGAGATCACGAAACCAGATGTCGTAATTTCCTTTTTGTCCCGTTGTGTAAAAAAGATATCTGCCGTCGGCGGTCGCGGAATTGTATAAGTTATTTCCTCTTTGAACTGTGAGAGGAAAAGGTTTTTCGTTTTCGGGAGTGAAATAGTTAACCGCAATCGAGGAATAATTAAACTCGAGCGGTTTAATCTTCGCACTCGATTTCAAAAGTGCACACTGATAAAGAAAAATAAAACCGAAAAGCCAGGAGAAACGAATCATCACTTACTCCTTAAGCACCCATTTGCCGGGGGACTTTTCGTAGTATTCGCCTTTTTCCACGAGTCGATACCAGGTTTGTTCCAGATGTATCCGAAGATTTGCAAACGATTCCTTTGAATCCGTTTTTGTTTTCCCGTCTATCTTTGCGGAAATCACTTTGTTTCTGTGTTCGTTAGCGAGAGAAATCAGGGAATCGATCCGTGATTTGATTTCCTTTTTAGAAAGTTCATTTTTGATTCCTGCTTCAGCCGCAGAAGGATTGATTCGAAGTTTGCCGTCTCTTCCTTCCGCGAGAAAGCCCTCCTCTTTCCACGTTTTGATCTCTGGGGCTAGATAGGCAAGAGCCCTTAAGGACATTAGAATATTCTTATCTCCTTGCGCATACGCGTCTCCAGAATAATCCTTTTTCCAAACCTCGGAGCCTGCGGATGAAGTTTTGATCGAAGAGATAAGCCAACCGTCCTTCTCTAGAATCCGATCCTCTCCGATCATCTGTTTTTCGGAGGAAGTCTGAGTCTGTGTGAACGTGATCAAAGGAGATTTGATGATACAACCGGAAAATAAAATCCCTAAGAATAAGATACGAACGTTTCGATTGAGAATAATAGGTTTCATGTTGGAGCTCCTTCACTGATACGTGTCGATTTCGGATCGTGCTCTTTTTAAGAAGTTTGCGAGAGGCATTCTTTGCTGTGAAATCTGACTGTTTTCCAAATTGATAATCGTGTTCAAAATAGAACGTTTGAACTGAATGACAGCGTAGACAAGCCCCTTAGAAAGCTCCACTTCGATCTTATCCACGGCATAACTATTGTAGATAAAATCGGTGAATACGTTCGAGGGAGTGAAAATATTCACAGCGCTTTTAGCAAAATCCTGTCCGATCTGAAAGACGCTAAAGAAAAGATTTATATTCGGAATCGGATCCGCGAGATTTCGACCGGAAACGTTTAGATCGGCCTTGATCTTTCCGTCGTCGATCTTGGATCTGCTTTTCGGAGGAAGGAGTTGTTTTAGATCGATATCCTTAATCTGAACGACCGCGCTAAACTCCATCGTCTCCGGCCGCCCCTCACCCACGTTCACGAGAATATCCTTTCCGGTAATGAGACCGTCTAACGTTAGAATTTTCAAATATTCTAATTTAAGAAAGTTTTCGGAGTAATCGATCCTCGCCGACAAACCAGGCTGACCGGCTTTTGGTTTTACATAGTCGAAAGGAAGGCCGCTGATGGAAGGATGAGTTCCTACGATCTGTTTGATCGTAAAGTTCGGGATGGGAACTCTTCCGTAAGTTTTGATGAACTTCTCCTTGTTCCCGTCGATAAGATTCGCAGTCGTTTTGACCGCCAGGTCGTGGACAAACGGAAATTCCGCATTCATTCCTTCGATCTGATAGAGTTTACAATCTTCGCCGGGGCAAAAGGAGTTCGCATAACCGACGTTCGTATTTTTTGAAAGTAGGCTTCCGCTCGCGATCGAATTTTTCAAACGAAACCCGATCGAAAAAAGCCCTTGAAAAGTAATCCCTTTAAAAAGATAGGCGGGGTTTTCGGATTTAAAAACGATCCCACCCTTGAGATCGGGAATCAGATCGCCGAACACACCTTCTTCCGTCTTAGCCGCTTTGCGGAGATTTCCGCTGGCTTCCATCCTAAATCTGGATTGGAACGCAGTAAGGGTAAATTTCGGAAGTGTAATGGAAGAATCGTTTCCAATCTTAACGTCCAGATCCAGCTTTAAATCCTGAACTTGAATTCCTGGGAGGTCAAAAAGAAGATTTCCTGAAATCGTTTGGGCTCCTTCCATAAGAGCGTAGTCCGCGTTCCCATCGAGGTTGATTTGATTTCCTAAATTACTTCGAACCGGAATCAGACTTTCCCTAAGAGAAAGAGGAAGTGTAGGTGTTAGTCGATCGAGCGTCGTTTTCAGCTGCAAGGAGGAAAGGACCATTCGAAATCCTTTTTCAAGAAAAAGAATTCCTTTCGAAGAAATCGCGAGGGATTCTTTTCCATCCGTTCCTTTTGTGAGAAGGAAAAGAGAATCGAGCTTTACGACGCTCGGAATAAAGGGTTTCTCGAATTGAATCTGAGACTTGACTTCCATCCCGACCGGAATCGGAGAGGATTTTCCCCTTCCCATCGGAAAACGAAAACCTCCGATCTGAACACCTCCGAGTACATTCAAAGAATGGAATGAACCGCCGACCTTCAGTTGTAGTCCGAGAAGACCGTTGAGAGTTTTTACATATTCCGTAAGATTTAATTTTTGAACCGCAAGATTCAAGTCGAGTTCGGATCCTCGAAGAATGCTTCCCGTCGCTGCAAGTTCGATCCCGTTGTAAGTGAGGGTCAATTCTTTCAATTCCAGATTTTCGAGAATCGGAAGCGGTTTGGACGCGCTCGGAGATTCTTGTGTGAGAGGATGTAGGATAGAATCCGCGACCAAACGTAAGGTCGGTATTTTATGATTTTTGCCCGCGATAGAAACGAGAAGATCTTTTGCGGAAATATCCGCTGACACTTTCAAACGAGTGTCTTTACCGGAGATCATGATCGGAGCCAGACTCAATTCTCCATCCAACTGCATCTTTGGAATTCCGGGAATCGTGGATAAAAAATCGGAGAGCGGTTTTAATCGAATCGAAGATTTCTGAATTGCAAATTGAACGTTTCTTTCTTTGGAAGAAACTCCGGTGATCTCACCCGCGCCTTGTAACCAAACGTCTTGATTCACCTTCCATTCTAAACTTTCGAGTTTGAGTTTGTCCTCTTTTTCAAGATAACCGAGTTGATAACGGAATGCAAAACCGAAAGGAGCCAAGAGTTGATTGCGGACACGGATCGGAATCGAATCGGAACCGATATCGGCCTTCGAAACAAGAAGGCCTCCGGCGACGGAATCGTCTCTTGTGAGTTCGAGATTCATTCGAAAAGGTTGATTCAGAGATTTGGAATCGTCTTCGAAAAAAATCTGAACCGTCTTTTCGGGGTTCAATTGAAAACGAAGCGTATCAATCAACTGAAGAATTCTTAGATTCAAAGGGATCGTTCGAAATCGAACCGTATCCAATTCCAAGGCGAGATTGAATCCTTCCAAACCCGCTTTGTAAGAGGAAAGACCCGACTCCGAAGTAACGTGAACAAAAAGATCTTTGAGTTCGAACCGAACATAAGCGCTCACAGGAAGATACGTTGTGATCTCTTCAAGAGGAGTGGACATTTCTTCCTTTTCCGGAACCTGATCCGAAGGAGGAAAGAGTTTGGAAAGATTCCATTCTCCTTTTTTTTGTCTCAGATCGACGTTCAATCCAACGAGTGCAATTCTTGAAAGTTTGGCCCTTCCCAAAACGATCAGCGGAAGATTGTAAGAAAGATCCAATTCCTTTAAGGAAAATACGGGTTTGTTTTCAAAGGAAGAATCCGATCGAACGGTCACATCTTCCATCGTGAACCCGTACAGAAGTGAGAACTTCGTGACGGTAAAACTCGCGGTTCCCTGAATCGAACCGGAAAGAGCTTTGTTTAAAACGTATTGCCCGGTGAACCGGTTGAATACGAGTTTGTAAATAAATAATAGACTAAAGAGAATGTAATAGAGTCGTTTATGGCGTTGGAAATGACGTTTGAAAGTTTCCACGACTTCTGATTGGATCAGTATTCAAAAGATTCAAGAGCTTCTTCCAGAGTCTTATAGATTTCAAAGATGCTGGCGAGCTTAGTAATCTCCATTAAGTTCTCGATATCGGAATTGAGGTTTGTAAAAACCATTCTTCCTTTTAAGCCGTCGATGTGTTTGTAAATATTCAAAAACATTCCAAGACCTGCGGAGTTGATAAAGGGAACTTTTTTCAAATCGATGATAAATTTCGGAACGTCACCTTTGGAAATGTATTCTTCTATTTTTTGTCCGAGCTCGAACTCATTCCCTGCTTTGATCGGCCCTTCAATCTTGATGATGTGGACGTCGTTTTTCGTGGTGACTTTAATTTTCATAACCCTGACTTGGATATTGGATGCAAGTATAATTTAATTTCCTGGCAATTTGTAAAGAGAATTTTTAAGCATAGCACTAAAAATCAGGGCAAAAACCCGATTTCGCAGACATACCGGCAAAGAAGTGAGCAAGAAGCTTCAAGACGAAAGCCGGGGAATAATTCTGGACAAAAAGCCGACTCCTGCAATCCTTACGGGTACATCTTATGGCCGAAAGACCTCCTCTCCTTTCCGTTGTCATCCCGATCTACAACGAAGAAAAAACCATTCCCGAACTTACGAGAAGACTTTTTATTCTCCAAGACCTTTTGATTCGAAATCGATCCTTTAAAAAAGACGATTTGGAAGTTCTCTTTGTCAACGACGGATCTAGAGACGATAGTTTCGGCGTTCTTAAAAAGTTCTGCGCTCAGACAAGCGGGTTTCATCTCGTAAATCTGTCTCGCAACTACGGTCATCAAACTGCGATTACAGCCGGCATCGATACCGCAAGGGGTGAGGCTGTCGTTGTGATGGACGGAGACTTGCAGGATCCTCCCGAGTTCGTGAACGACCTCTATGGAAAACTACTCGAAGGATACGATGTCGTATATGCAAAGCGGAAAAAAAGACCGGGAGAATCCTGGTTCAAACTTTTGACAGCTCACGTATTTTACAGAATTCTAAAGAAGATCACGAGGTTCGACATCCCGATCGACACGGGCGATTTTAGAATCATGAGTCGAAGAGTCACGAACGTCCTCTGTTCCATGAGAGAACAACATCGTTACATCAGGGGACTCATTTCGTGGATCGGGTTCAAACAAACCGGACTCGAATACGAAAGAGAGGAACGATTCGAGGGCGTCACAAAATTTTCCGTAGGAAAGATGCTCAAATTCGCGTTAGACGGAATTACTTCCTTCTCCTCGGCTCCTCTAAAATTATCCTCTTATCTCGGTTTTTTCACCGCGTTCGGCGGGGCGATTTATGCGTTATTCGTCATCTATCTTCGGATTTTTACTTCCGAGACGATCACGGGATGGAGTTCTATGATGATCGTCGTACTCATCTTAGGCGGAACTCAACTCCTCGCGCTCGGAATGATCGGGGAATACTTAAGTCGTGTCAACGACGAGTCTAAAAACAGACCCCTCTATGTGATCGAAAACGTGTATTCTTCCAAAAACGCAAAACAGACAAAGAAACGATAGAAAGTGACGAATTCACTTTCACGGAGACGAAGATGAAAAAAGATAAATTTCTGATCCCGGGTATTCTACTTTGTTTATTATCCTTGGGACTTGCGTTTTACATGGGTTATGCGAACTGGGAAATTTTTATCCGGACTTGTAGCCTAAAGGATCTTCTAACTTGGGATGAAAACATCCGACTCAACGTCGTCCTCGATCAGTATCAGGATTTTAAGGAGTTCCGTATTTGGAGGGCTTTTTTTCCATTTTTAGAATCTCCCACCTGGCCCCCACTCCGGTCCTTTCTTTCCCTTTTACTCCTTCTTAGCCCGGGAGAAATGCCGATCACTTGGAAAGATTCCTTTTTGGGACTCGTATTCTACGTTCTTTGTTTTCCGACGATCCTCTATGTCGTTTATCAAATCACCGGTTCGGCTTGGAAAGCGGGATTAGTTTCGATTCTTACTCTTGCGCTCACGCTTCATACGACGGAAGCACCTTCTTACAGCCTTTCTTCGATGCTGGAAACACAAGGGATGTTTTTTCTATTATGGACTTATTATACTCTTTATAAAATCTACAAACAGACGGAAGAAGATCCCTATCGAATAGAATTCGACAAAAAGGAAAAAATAGAGTTGTCCGTGATATTTTCACTTTTCGGATTATTTTTTACGAAATATCCGTACGGGCTTCTTTTGTTTATCGCGATCGTCGTCTACGAAGCCGTCTCCAAACCGAAAGAATATTCCGAAATCGTAAAGTTTGCGTTTACAAAACGTTACAGAGGAATTCGAAGAATTTTTCTCATTCTAGTCGTCGCGCTCGTCCTATCACTACCGATTTTGAGAGTAGTCACAAACCTAAACCTGGATCAGAGACAGTTTAAATTGATCATCTACTATTGCTCCGTTCTACTTTTTATCGACTTCAATCTTTTTCTCTACTTTCAAAAAGAAGAATGGAAAAAAATCGCTCCGTCCTCTATCCGAGTGATCTATCTTTATGCGATCGCTCCTTCGCTTGCCTGGATCTTTGCAAACCCGGACCGAGTGATGAGTCTCATCAACGCGCAGATGATCGTAAACGAATATGTGAAAAGTTTCGTCTTCGCTCTTTTTGCGTCTCCTACAACGACGAGCCCTGTGAGTCACGTATTTCAAGAACCTTGGATCTTTCGGATTTTCTTTTTTGGAACGGTCGCTCTGATCTTATGGTTTTTTAAAACCCGTCTTCAGGAAAAAAAGGGAACCGTTCTTACCTCGATCGCCGAAACCTTTCGAGATCCTCTCGTCGCGGTTACGAGCATTCTATTTTTGCAATATATCATCATCGACGCAACCACCGGAAACAAACAACTCAGACACGTATTCCCTCCTCTACCTGCGTTGTTTACGATCTTCTCGCTTTGGGTATTTCGTTTTATCGAAAGTCCGATTAAAAAAGAAAAAATCGCGGCTACGAGCTTCGGTTTGATCGTATTTTTATGGAGCGCAAGTCTTTACCTAAGAGAAGGTGGGCTTTTGACAAAAAGTTTTGAAAAGGTCCAATACTTCTGTTTAAAAGGATTTCAGACCGACCTTTTTCAGCCGGCAAGAGATCTCACCGCAAAAATTTCTCCGGAAGGAAAATACATCGTCTTCAACGGATTTCACGAAGAATTCAACTTTGACAAAAAAGGAAGATTGATCGCCTCCGAAATCGATCTTTTGATGAGAATGAAAACTTTTGAAAAAGGAAAATACCGCAACGATTCCAGACACAAATGGAAAACTTGGGAAGAATTTTCATCCGCGCTCGTGATCACTCCAAGCTGCGGGCAAAAGGAAATGATGGACAAGTTTGCGATCCGTGCTGCGGCCGTTGGCAAAAATACAACTCTCAAAAAAGAATACAAACATCCTTCCGGAAATTACTGCCTTAGAGAATATACGATTCAATAAGAATGAAACTGAAAACCGCATCCATCGATGCGGGTTTTACTTGAGTTTGAAATTCTTAGCCGATCTTCATCTCAAAAACATGCTTCAACCGATCCATCTTCGGTGATTTGAAAAATCCGATTTTCACTGGAAGATCGATTCTTTCCAAGGACCGCAAAAAAAAATCTTAATTCCAAAAGCGAAACTTCTAAAGTAGGGTTCCTCAGAAAATGAATTGCAGGATTGAGAAAGATCGATTTACTCTGGCATTGATTTCAAATCTCGTATGCAGCCTTCCTGGATCATTCCTTCTATTTTTTTTGCACTCACAGCGGTTATCATTCTCAATCTTGTTTATTTATTCTTATATTTGACCGAGAAACATAAATTTCTCTTATTCTGGTTGTTTTCGTGGTTTTTCCAATTAATTTTCCTTCTTGGAAATCTTTACCGGGCAACGCTCGGTCCCGAAGAATGGGTTTCGATCACGACACATTTTGCGGATGTGTCTCGTGCTTTCTTTTTACTGGCGGGTTGTTTTCTTTTTCTAAAAAAAGAAATCCCAAAACATACCTTTTTGTTATTTCCGACCGGTTTTATTTGGGCGATCTTCGAAGAGATTTATTTCCCGGGTTCCGATCTTGCATCGGCTCCTATCTATTTAATCGTCGGCGGGGCTCACATCTATTCGGGGATTCTATTTTTAAAAATCCCTTCCACGTATTATAAAGGAAATCAAATCGCGGGATGGAACTTCATTCTCTGGGGAATCCATATCCTCGATTATCCGCTATTGCGAGGAATTTCCGACTTCGCGATCATCGGCTTCTTGTTAGGCGGGCTTTTTAGATTGAGTTCGGCAATTTCAATTTTACTGATATACTTCGAGTGGTCTAGAGAATCGGAGATCCGACTCGATTCACTTTACAAAAAGATAATAGACACTTCTCAAGAGGGAATTTGGATCATAGATAAAGCGGGAAATACAACGTTTGCTAATCCAAAAATCGGAGAACTCTACGGACTAAAACCCGAAGAGATGTTGGGTGTGAACATTTTGGACGTCGTAGAGCCGGAACGCAGAAACTCGGTTGCCTATCGTCTGGAAGAGAGAAAAAAGGGAAAGACTGAAATCTCAGAATACAACTTCGTAAATCGGCTGGGTGAGAAAAGATTCGCGATCGCCTCGGCAAATCCTTTGTATGACGATTCGGGCAATTACGACGGCGCTCTCGCGATGATCGTAGACATTACGTCTTTGAAGATGGTTGAAGAAAGGCTAAGAGAGAGCGAGAGACAAATCTCCACGATCATCAGCAATATTTCCGGGATTGTGTATCGCTGCAAGAACGATCCTCCCCTCTGGTCCATGGAATATATCAGCGAGGGCTGCCAACAACTCACCGGTTATTCTACGAACGAGTTTTTAGAAAACAAGACCCTCGATTTCGGGGATCTTATATTGGAGGAGGATCGCGTCCAGGTCGAAACTTCGGTTTCGGAATCGGTTGAAGCGGGAAAACCGTTTCAACTTACTTATAGGATCCGAAAGAAAGACGGAAAAATTCAATGGTGTTTCGAACAGGGTATGGGGGTTTTCGATTCTCAAGGAGTTCTACAAGCCTTAGAGGGAGTTATCATAGACTACTCTTTGCCCAAAGAAGCGGAGGAATTGATTAGCAATTCCCTAAAGGAAAAAGAATTACTCTTAAGGGAAATCCATCATAGGGTCAAAAACTATATGCAAGTTTTATCAAGTTTGATAGGACTTCAATCGGAATACTCCGCAGAACCTACTGTACAGAAAGTTTTGGAGGATAGTCAAAATAGGATCGCGTCTATGGCGATGATTCATGAAACATTATATTCCAAAAGTGTGGAGAGTCAGATTTTTCTCCCGGATTATATCCAAAAACTGATTTCAAATCTGATGCATTTTTTCGGTTACGATGAAAAAGAGCTCAAAACCTCCGTTCATTGCGATTCATTGGTGTTAAACCAGGGAATTTTAATTCCCTTAGGTTTGATTCTAAACGAACTCATAACAAATTCGATGAAACACGCGTTTCCAAAAGTAAAGGGAATAAAAAAACTTTCGGTTAGTTTTACGATGGGAAAGGAGAATTCTTCCTGTCTCGAAGTTATCGACAACGGCCCCGGAAAGGATCCGAATTCTCCTCCGAAAAAAGATTCTCTGGGAACAGAATTGATTTCCCTGCTCACCCACCAACTCAAAGGTCGTCTGGAAGAGACGACGTCTAACATAGCTTATACTACACGCGTCTTTTTTCCTCTCAAATAAGGATTCTTTTAAAGGAGTAGTTAGGCCGCTGCCGTCTCTTCAGTTTTTCCGATTGGATCGGATAATCCCGTCGAGGTCGAGTTTGGACTTCGAGAAGAGACATCTTCGAATGTTTCCTTGTATTTTTCATGGTTGGTTCCCATGATCTTGTCCCAAAAGTTGAAGTAGAGGGAAAAGTTACAGTTGAAATACTTATGATGCATGTTGTGATGTGTCGTCGTATTGTGCCAGTTCGTAAACTTGCTTCTTAAAAACCAGGAAGGAAAGAGTTCGTAAGAGAGATGGCCCAAAACGTTAAGCGAAGTCATATAAACGAAAAATACGAGCATCGCCCCTTGATGAAGGGGAAAAAGAACGGACGCAAGCGGAATGATCCCCGCCTCTACGATCGCTTCCAGAGGATGAAAAGAAAACGCCGCCCACGGAGAAGGATTTGTCGATTTATGATGAACGAGATGAAAACTTTTGAATAAAAGTTTATGGTGCATCATCCGATGCGTCCAGTAGAAGTAAGTGTCGTGCAAAAGGATCAAAGCGAAAATGCTGAAGATCAGATAAGCAATTCCGTAGTCGGAGACTTTTTCATAAATGAAATTGTATCCGTTTACCTGAGACCAAGCAGTAAAAATACCGGAAAGTGCAAAGACAAAAAACGTGATCAGGGAATATTTTACTTCGTGCCAAATTCTTGCGGATTCCGGTTTTTTCCCTTGGATGAGTTTGTGCGAAAGTTTTTTACCTAAAAAAATCCAAACGATCAGAAACGCTCCCCCGGCAAAGAGCACATAACGTATGAACAAGGTTCCCCAGACTATCCCGAAAAATCCTGTATAACCGACCTTTGAAAGCAATTCTGACATTCTTCTTTTCTCCAATTCTACAAAATAAGACTCGTAGAATTCCATTTATTATGGCCTGGAAAATTTATTTAGGCTTACTATTTTCAAAATCGTTCAGGTTTATTTTCGGATCTACTCGGTTTTTTCGATATTCGGTCGGCGTGAGAGACGTAAGTTCCTTAAAAGCGCGGTTAAAAGGCCCCAAAGATTGATAACCGAGATCCATTGCGATTCGAATGACGGGGATCTCATCCTTACCCGGATCTAAAAGTATCTCGCACGCCTCTTGAATTCGATAACGATTGAGAAAATCGTTGAAGTTGCGAAACCCAAGATTGCCGTTGATAAGCCTTCTGAGTTTGTATTCGTGAACCTGAAGTTCGTCCGCAAGACCACGTATCGTCAAACCTTCGGAGCGATACATCTTCTCTTTTTCAAATGAATCGATGAGTTTTTTCTGAAGAATCGGATCCACCGCTGGAGGTTTTTCCTCTCCTAAAATTCCCACTTTCTTTTGGATGAGACCGTCTTTGAGTTCGAACATCAAAAATTGAAAGGCGAGAATGAGTCCCCAAGCGAGTGCCCCGTTGATCAAATCCAAGATTTCCGAAACTTCCTTTCCGCGTAAGAAAAGATGGGAGAAGATATTGAGTGCGATTACCGTTCCGGAGATAAGAATATGAATCTGCCTGAGTGTCCTTCTGGATTCTACAAGGTCGTCCTTTCTTCCGATGTAGGTTTGGATAATCGCGGTCAAAACAAAACCGAGAGAAAAGATCGAAGGTAAAAGAATCCGGGATAGAATTCTTTCGGATTCCACGGGACCACGCAGAGAAATTTGTCCAAGTTCAGGATATGTCGCGATCGTTGAGATGATCAGTTTTCCCGCGAGGAGCGCCCAGAACCATTTTTTGATTTCGAAATGATCTTCAAACGCGGCTAACGTAATGAGCCAGTAAAAAAAGGGCAAAGCCAAAACCGATAAGAAAAGAAGATTCCGGATCATCGGCGGAATCTGAACGTTTACGTCCAAATTGAGGATCAGATAAGAAAGAATCGAAAAGATAAAGAAGACGGCGATCTTTCCTCGGATATCATACCAATGACGAAGCGAGAAAAAAAGAAGGAGAGAAATCAACCCGCCTATCGAAAAGAAATGTAAGATATTCGTAATTTCAGTGATCACTGATTCCTTCCAGATTTTCCAATTCTGCCCAAAAGTCTTTTGTTTGTAAATCAGGAAGCACGTTCCGAATGAGCCCGCTATCGATAAAACTATCCTCTCGATCGGACTCTACGATTTCGGATTTCGGAATTCGATCGTGTTCTTCCAGAAAGGAAAAAATTTCTTTCCAAGTATGCCATTGATTATCCGAAAGATTGAGGACGTTCGGAAGAATCTCAAAATTCTTTTCCCGAATGAGTTGTGTTAGACGAACAACCGTAAGCGCGACGTCGTCCCCGTGTATAAGATTGAGTTGTCTCGAATTCTTCTTTACCAATCCTTTTCTCGCCCAGTCTGCAGGATTTCTGCCGGGACCGTAGATTCCGCAGAGACGAAGAATTTTGCCGCCCCTGCGAAGCCATTCCTCTTCCACGGAAAATCGATCGTGATCTTCCAAGAGTGGAGTCGATTCTACGATATCGGGATCTCTTCGATAGATGCTAGTTGTTCCCAGAAGAATCGGATTCTTAACCGATACAAAAAGAAGATCCAGAAAGAGAGAAGGATCTTGTAGTTTTTGAACCGGGAAAGTTACGATTCCAAGATCGATTTCTTTTGGAGAAATCTTTTTTGAAAACGTTGTAAGTGAATTCGTATCGGAAAAATCGAAATTCTCAGTTCCGGAAATTTGAGTTTTCGAAGAAAAACTGCGAAGCGAAATCTCCGGAAACGCTTGGAGCTTTTCAGCGATGCGCTTTCCGGTATAACCTAGACCGAAGACGGCGACGTTCCGCACTACTCCAATCCCAGACGTTTGTAGATGAGTCCCACTTTTTCAAGATAAGGTTCGATCTTAAAGATATCATCCAGATCTTTTTGTGTGAGAACCTGATTGACGCGAGAATCCTTTTCCAGTCTTCCTTTGAGAGTTTCGGATTGATTCCCCCAGACCGCCATCGCGTGTTCTTGCACGATGAGATACGCGTCTTCGCGAACGATCTTTCCTTTTTCGATAAGCGCAAGAAGAACCTTTTGCGAAAAGATCAAACCACGTGTGACGCCTAACGTTCTTTCGATCGCATCCGGATAGACGTGGATATTTTTAATCACGAAGAGCATCTTATCCAAGATGTATTCCAGTCCAATCGTAGAATCGGGAAGTACAACTCTTTCCGCAGAAGAATGAGAAATATCCCGTTCGTGCCAGAGGGCTACGTCTTGCAATCCTACGTTTACGTTCGCACGGATCACTCTGGAGAGCCCGGAGATTCTTTCACAGATCACAGGATTTCTTTTGTGAGGCATCGCCGAAGATCCCTTTTGTCCGACGGAAAAAGGCTCTTCCACTTCTCTTCCTTCCGTCTTTTGGAGAAGTCTAATCTCAGTCGCCATTCGATCCAGAGAAGAAGCCGTAACTCCTAAAACGGAAAGATAAAACGCGTGACGATCCCTCGATACTACTTGGGTAGCGATCGGATCGACGCGAAGTCCCATCTTTTCGCAGACATAGGATTCGATTTCGGGATCTATATTGGAATAAGTTCCTACGGCTCCTGAAAGTTTTCCGACTGCGATCTCTTCTCGGGCGTCAGCCATCCTTTTTCGATTTCGGTTTAATTCTTCAAAAAATAATGCGAACTTAAGTCCCAAGGTCATCGGCTCCGCGTGAATTCCGTGAGAACGTCCGATACAAGGAAGATCCCTATACTGAATCGCCTTCTCTTTTACCGCGACGATCAACTCGTCGGTTTTTTTTAGGATAAGATCCATCGCTTGAACCATCTGCACACAAAGCGCGGTGTCTCCTATGTCGGAGGACGTAAGACCGTAGTGGACGTGACGTCCCGCGGGACCGATGTAGGAATTCATATTGGTTAAGAATGCGATGACGTCGTGATGAACCTTGCTCTCGATCTCGAGAATTTCATCCACTTTGAATTTTGCTTTCGTTTTGATTTCCTGAAAGTCCTCGGCCGGAACTTCTCCGCGTTTCATTCGGATTTCGCAGGCAAGAATTTCTATTTCTTTCCAGATTTCAAATTTGTTCTCTAATTCCCAAATTTTGGAAATGGAAGGATTGGAATATCGATCGATCATTGCTGGAAGGTCCTTTTAGGAAAATGAATTCAAATCCACTCTTCTATAGAAGGTCTTTCTGTAAAAAGAAAAATTGGACCTACAAAACGAGGAAGGTCTTCTGTGAGAGGGAAGTGTGCGGTGTTCCGTCCACTTTGCAGACGGGAAATCCTTGCTCCGACAAAGGATCCCATAGAAATTTTCCTTAAAAAAGGACTCGAATTCAGCCAAACGAGATCCTCGAAAAGATTTTTACATCCATTTAAAAAAAGGAATTTCAATTTTAGAATTTAGAATCCAACGATCCCAAATCATCTTTTCAAACGGATGTTCTACCGTGAAAAACGGACGGTCTACCGTCCACTTTCACCCTAGCTCGAAAGAACGAACAAACTCGCGGATCGTATTGATATGATCGATCTCCGGAGAAGGATTCTCCTTACTCGGCTCATAAAGATGCTCGTCGAAAACATGATAATCAAAAATCTTCAGAGAAAAATCCGGAAACGTGATGATGATATTTTCCGAATGGATATCAAAGATCAGCTTCTCTTCTTCCGCGAGATGTTTTGTCACCTCGATTACTCGGTGAAAATCCAAAGCGATTTTTTTCAACTTCGAACGGCTGATCACACCGAACTTATGAGTATCAAAGTTCAACTTCCATTTTGGAAAGAACGCGTCTTGCAGAGGATTCTGTCGGATCTTCTCATTCAAACGAATGAATTCCTTCAAATGTTTTCCGGGCAGAAGGTTCTGATTGTCGCAAGGCGTTAGAGTAAGAATCGGAATTCCGAACGGAGTTCTCCTTGCACGAAGACCCATAAAGTAACGAGTAGGAAGAACCAAATCCGGAATCAAGGATTTCAATTTCCAATAATGAAGACGTTCCAAACCAAGCCTTGAAAATTTAAACTGAATGTCTTCTTTTGCGGACCGACCCCATGTTTTGGATTTCAAAAACTCCATCAAATGAATTTCTTCCGGTTTCAAATAACGATCCAGATTCTTATTCACATGTTTGTATAAGGAACCGAAGATCGGATCCGAAGGAAGTTTGGATTTACCGATCTTTACGACCTGATTCCAAGGAAGTGCGTAAACAAACTTATAAGAACCTCTTCCGATATATTTTTCGGCGGAAAGAGGCATGAAGTTATCAAGATACTCTCTTTCATAACGATGCGTTATGCGAAACAGATGGGAGACGGGGAAAAGTCTCTCGTATGTTTTTCTCACGAACCCCGATTCTCTCAGCCGAAAATCGACGGGAAGATCTTCGATCGGGATTTCGGGTTTCGCCTTATCCGGATCGTAGAAGAGTTCCTTATCGAGCCCCTTCTCCAAGAGCTCGATAAAGTTCGGAATCTTAGGCGAACTTAAAAAATCGCGTATGACCCCGCCTAACTCTCCTAAACGATTTCTCTGAGCCATAAGCTTGAAATCTTACTGAAAATAAACCTTTTCTGGAACTACCGGCAATTTGGATTTCGTCCTCAGTGCCTCTTCTAAAGTTGAAGCTTTTTCCGTATCAACCCACCAGAGTGAAGATGCTGCTTTTTCACTTCCAAATTTTCCTAACGGATTTTTGGGAAATTTAAATTTATTCCAATACATGATTCTTGTGGCATTTGTATTCCAAAGGAGAACATATGGGACTTCCTTTGTTAAAATTTTATCTATCTTTCGAACGATTTCATTTCTTTTTAGAATAGAGAATTCTGATTTTTGTTGTTCAATGAGTTTATCAACTTCTTCGTTCTTAAACCCTGCAAGATTATTTTGACCTTTTTCATCTGCATATTTAGAATACCACATTGCTTCCGGATCTTTAAAGACGCCGCCACCCCAAGCGGCCCAGGTCATATCAAAATCATATTTATCTACTCTCGAACTCCATTCCGATAAATCAGTAAGCTCCAGATTAATTACAATTCCCACTTCCCTGGCTTTTTCTTGTATAACTGTCATGTATTTCTCAGCCGTTCTATCTCTTTCTAAAATAGTAAATTTAAATTCTTTCCCATTTTTCTCTAATATACCTTTTGCATTTGTTTTCCAACCGGCTTGTGCGAGAAGTTCTCTCGCCTTCTTAACGTCGAAATCGATAGGAGGATTGGGAGAAGAATTTGACGGCCACAAATCTTGATAGAATGCGTTCGTCTCCTCATATTCGTTGTAGGCAAGTTTTTCAATGAGAAGTTTTCGATCCACAAGGTGCGCGATCGCAGTTCTTACTCTAACGTCAGAAAAAATTTCTTTTCGAGTGTTAAATACTAATCCTTGAAAACCAATAGGTTTAGCGTTATAAAATTTTTGCTTAAGTATATAATTTTCTTCGAACTTTTCTCCAACTGCTTCCTTTACCCAAAAGGAAGCAGTATAAGCTGGATAAATGTCAATATCACCTTTTTTGAATGCTTGAAACGCGATCGGTTCTTCGTTGTAAACCTTAAATAGAATCGTATCGAAGTTATCCATTCCTTTGTAAAAAGGATAGGCTCGCATCCAATAGTCGCCTCTTCTTCTCATCTTTACATAACGACCCTTTTTTGCGGACAACATCGAATAAGGCCCCGAAACCACAGGAAAATCAAAATTCTCCTTATCGAAGTTTCTGCCTTGAAAGTGATGCGCCGGAAGAATGTAGAGTGAATTCGCAATTGTGTTAAAATTGGACCAGTGAATTTCTTTCTGAGTGAATTCGATTTCTCGGTCGTTTAAAACGACCGGTTTTTCAAATCGGGAAAGATCGATTCGAAAAAAAGCCGTGTTATTGTTCTTATCCATCAGGGTTTCGTATGTAAAAAGAACGTCATGCGCCGTGATCGGTTTTCCATCCGACCAAGTCGCGTTCGCGTCGATTGTAAAAGTAAATTTCTTTTTATCCGGAGAAATCTTCCAAGAAGAAGCGAGATGTGGAATCGGTTCGAGTGTGATCGGATGATAGTCGAGAAGAGGTTCGAACATCAGACCGAAAATATGCGCGGTTGTCGAAAATTGATCCAAATAGTAGTTTAAAGATTTCGGAAACTGATGGCTATAGATCCGAAAGGTTCCCCCCTTTTTTGCTTCCGGAGAAACGATCGGGTTTGGAACTCGAAGCGCCGCCGGAATCGAATCCGGATTCCCTTTCCAAAGAACGTCTTCAACAACCGCGGAAGTATCGGCTTCTTCTTTTTCGCCGCACTGAATGAGAACGCCCGCTGAGACAAAAAGAAAAGAACAGTAAATAAAAAGTTGATAGATCTTTTTCAAAAAAAGTTACCTCGTGTTAATTTTTAATTCGATGAGCTTGATAAACGTCCGGGATTTGTTTTAGATTGCTCAGAATTTCCTTGAGCTGATCCAAATGTTCCACTTCCACTTCAAAACTAGCAACGAGATTTCCTCTCTGATCCGTAGAGGCTTTGGATTCTCGAATGTTGGTTTGTGTGTTGGAAATGGATTTTACGATTTCCATAAAGATACCTTGACGATCCTTGGATTTCACTTCGATCAAAACAGGAATGGATTCGCTCTGACCGTAATCCCATTCGACCGTGATGACACGCATGGATTCTTCTTGTTCCTGTTGTTTGGCGGTAATACATCCCTTTTTATGAATGCTCACGCCTCTTCCTCTCGTAACGAAGCCGATGATCTCGTCGCCCGGAAGAGGAGAACAACAACCCGAAAGTCGAACCGGAATTCCACGAAGGCCCGCGACTACGACCTTACCTGCGGCTAAGTCGATTTGTTTCGTAGGTTTCGAGGAAGGTTTTTTCTTGAGCTCTTCCAAGACGTCCGCGTTAAGCGTAATCTCGGCGGCGAACTCCGCTTCTTGTTGGAGATCTTTTTTGGTTTCTTCTCTGAGTCTTCGAAAGTATGCTCTGAGTTTTTGTCTCGCGGAAGGAGTTCTTACGATCCGAAGCCAGATCGGAGAAGGTTTGGTTCTTTTATCGGTGATGATTTCGATCTGATCTCCGGAACGAATTTCGGTTCGAAGAGGAAGCATTCTTCCGTTGATTCTTCCACCCTTTGCTTTTAAACCGACATCGGTATGAATACGAAACGCAAAGTCTAAGATCGTCGCACCTTTTGGTAACTGGAGAATCTCGCCTTTCGGCGTAAAGACGAAGACTTCGTCCTCGTGAAGATCGTATTTTAGTTCTTCTACAAACTCTTTTGGATCCAGAGCGGAATCCTGCCAAGAACTCAAGAGTTCGAGCCATTTTACCTTTACGCTCTTTCCTCCCGTGGAAGGTTTTCCTTCCTTGTACATCCAGTGTGCGGCGATCCCGTATTCCGCGATATCGTTCATCTCTCTGGTTCGAATCTGAACCTCGAGAGGTTTTCCGTCCGGTCCGATCACGGTCGTATGAAGGGACTGATACATGTTCGTTTTAGGAGTTGCGATATAATCCTTAAAACGACCCGGAACCGGATTCCAAAGAGTATGCACGATTCCTAATACACCGTAACAATCCTTAACTTCGTTTGCAATGATTCGGATCGCGCGAAGATCAAAGATTTCGTGAAAGGTTTTTTCCTTGAGCTTCATCTTTCGATAGATGGAATAAAAATGTTTCGCCCTTCCATCCACATCGGCTTCGATCTGAATTTCGGAAAGCCTCTGGAGAAGAATGATCTTCAGGGTTTCGATAAAACCTTCTCGTTCCGATTTCTTGGAATTGATGTTTTTCTTAACGTCTTGGTATTCTTCCGGATTGAGAATCTGGAACGCAAGGTCTTCGAGTTCCGATTTGATTTTATAAATCCCGAGTCTTCCGGCGATCGGCGCATAAAGAGAAAGCGTTTCTTGCGCGATTCTTCTTTGTTTTTCCGCCGGTTGAAACGAAAGAGTCCGCATGTTGTGAGTTTTATCGGCGAGTTTGATCAAAATGACTCGGATGTCTTTTATCGTAGCGACGATGATCTTACGAATATTCTCCGCAGCCTCGGTTTCCTTCGATTGGCTTTTGATCTTGGAAATTTTCGTGACACCTTCCACGAGATCGGTGATATCTTCTCCGAAATCCCGAATCATATCATCGCGGGAATATTCCGTGTCTTCGATAACGTCGTGAAGAAGACCGGCGCAGATGACCTTTTCGTCCAAACCGAGTTCGAAAAGAAGATATCCTACTTGAAGAGGATGTACGATATACGGTTCACCGGAGAGACGGAACTGTCCTTGGTGAGCCTTTTCGGACACGTCATACGCCTTTAAGACGGATTCGTATGCGTTGTCTCCTAGAGTTTCCCGAACTCCTTCTAAAAGCATTTCTTTGGAAGCTGGAGCTTTCAAAAATCCCATCCTCAGTTTTGTTCTATATCCAGACCGAGGTCCAGAAAACGAGTCGTATGAGTCAGATATCCCATGCTCACCCCGGCGCCTGAAAACTCGGAGAGGGCCTCCAATTTTTCGGGAGTGATTCCGCCTGAGAATTCGATCTGAATTTTAGGGGCGCGTTCTTTTAAGATCTTATAAGCCGTCCTCGTATCTTCGATTGAAAAGTTATCCAAAAGAATCACGTCCGCTCCGGATGTGATCACGTCTTCGAGTTGTGAGAGAGAATCAATTTCCACTTCCACGAGCCTTCCCGGAAATTTCGACTGAATCTTGCCGACGGGTTCGTGAGCCGAAGAATACATCGCAAGATGGTTGTCTTTGATCATCGCCATCTCCGAAAGATTGAGTCTGTGATTGCTTCCCCCTCCGCAATAAACGGCATACTTCGCGAGTTTGCGGTAACCGGGAAGAGTTTTCCGGGTATCTAAAATCATAAGGCCGTTTTTTCCGTATTTGGAAACGACTTCTCCCGTGCGCGTTGAAATTCCTGAAAGATATTGGAGAAAATTTAAAAGAATTCGTTCAATACGAAGAATGCCGATCAGGCTACCTTGAATTTTGAGAAGTGTTTCCCCTTTTGCAAATGCATCCGAATCTTTTTTAAAGAATTCATACTGGATGGAATTTCCCGAAAGAACATTCAACACTTCTAATACACCGGTTCCGCAGAGGATTCCGGGTTCTCTTGCGTTGAGGTTGGCGATTGCTTTTTTTTCGGGAGAAAAAAGGGATACGGATGTAATGTCCTCCTCCGGACAGTCTTCCCTCCACGCGAGGGAGACTAAGGTTTCGTAATCTTGAAAATCGAGGGAGGAAATCGGATGAGTATAAGCGCGCTTCATTTCAATACTAAAGAATGTTTTCCAATTCAGAGGCCACAATCAAGTGAATTTCAAGGAGAATGACAAAATAAGAAACCGTCCCCAGAGTCTGAATTTTCGACCTTAAAAACCGGAAAGGAAAGAATTTTCGAAGTAGAGAAGGGAATGTCTAAAATCTTATCCAAAAAAAGCGGGCTTGGATTCAATTTTCGAAACTTTCCAACAAAAAAACAAAGTGGAATACCGAGTTCGCCTCGAAAGGAAACAAATTTCTCGTTTTGGAAAAAATGCCGGGATTCATCTCAGGTAATTTCCGGGCCAAGAAGGGAAAAAAAGAATCAAATTTGAAATTGTAAAGAGAATCTAACGTAAAAACAAAAGTAAGAATTTAAGAATCAAAAAAATCACAAGAACCTGTTGCAAGGATAACCCCTCGAAAAAGTCGAAAAATCAAAAAGGAGATCCAAAGTGAGAGGAAAAGGAAAGGAAAGATTAGAAAATCTTTTAAACGAATACGAGAAGGACTTAAATCGAGAATTTATTGGAAACAGAGCCGAGTATTATTTTAAGAAATGGGAAAAAATGAAAAAGAATTCTTCGGCGATGAAAATTTATTCTTGGAACTGGGCTTCCGTATTTTTAGGACCGATCTGGTATGCTTATCGAAAAATGTATTCGATCGCAATCATTTACTATGCTCTTATCTTCGGCGCCTCGGTCATTGTGGCTTATTTTTTTGAAAAAGATCTTCCCTACTCTGCATTTGGCGGAGGAATTTTGGTTTTCGGTTTGATGGGAAATTATACCTATTTGGATTTTGTCTCTAAAAAAACTCAGAAAATTAACGAAGGTTCCGCGAAAGATGAAATGGAGAAGTTGGAAGAATGCAAAAAACAAGGCCGAACCAACTTCGTCGCAGGTGTTTTGGCCGGTATACCGGCCGTGATCGGCGGAATTCTCGAGTTTGTAAAATGAAAGCGCAGGATTGAAAAGGTCGATTTTTTAGAAGTTCTGAGTTTTTTCGAAAAAGTGGACGGAACTCCGGACACAAAAAAGGCTTGGTCTCCAGACCAAGCCTTCGTTTTTAGAAGAACCGAAATTCTTACTGTAGATTTTCCGGATTTTCCTCTTCGGCATTTTCCTCTTCAGGAGCAGCTTCCGAACCGGCGTCGTCTCCGGACGTTTCCGGTTCCTTCACTTCATTCTTCTTTTTGCTCTCTCCATCCTCGCCGCCGGTTTCAGGTTCCGCTTCTTCCGTAGTTGCCGGTTTTTGATTTTGCTCAATTGCTTCCACTTCTTCCGCAGCAGCTGGTTTTTTCTTACTCGGGACCTTGCTTTTATCAAACTTCGTAGGTCCTTTTGCAGGAGGAATGAGTAATACTTGTTTTGGGAAGATCAAGTTTGGATTTTTGATTTTTCCACGATTGGCCTCGTAGATTCTTTTCCAAAGTTTAGAAGTTCCGTAATGTCTCTTATCTTTTGCAATTCTCCAGAGGCAATCCGCAGGAACTTTTTTACGAACCACATAACGTGTCCAACCTTCCGGTAAGCCGTCTTCTCCCATTTTGGAGGAAGAATTCTTTCCATCGTTCGTAGTCTGCGTCTTGTCTTTTTCATCCTTTCCGGTTTTTGTATCCCGGTTCGCCACGTTGTCTCCGGATTTTCTCTCCATTCTTTCAGCGAGTTCCGTAGATTGGTCTACCACGATTCTGGAAAGACGAATTGCTTCTTCGGAACGAGCGATGGAGTCCTCATACTTTTCGGAAGAATAGAGATCCTCTGCCGAAACTCTGGATTCTTCGGCAGCCTTTAGATTTTCTTCGGCTCTCTGGTAAGAAACCTGGAAATCTCTGGAAGCGTTGATTTTCGTTTTATCAAAGGATGCTAATTTTGTTGTAGCGGAAGCGATGCTCTGCTTCGCAAGTTCCTTTTGCTTTTCAGCATAGGCTTTGATATTTTTTGCTACGAGTTCACCTGATTTTTTGCGGATATCATCGATTTCGGCGTAACCGTCTTTGATTTTTCCTTCTTCAATCTTGGCTTTTGCGGAATCCAAACGGTTTCTCGTTTCCGTAACCTCAGGGTCTTTTCCTTCTGCATATTTATCTGCATCACTCAGATTCTTTTCTATGTCTGCAAGAGAATCAATGAGTTGTTGTTTCTGGGAAAGAGCCAACACTTTGGATTCATCTGCTGACTTTCTAGAATCTGCATATTTCTGACGAGATGCTTCATACTGATCAAAAGCGGCTAAACGGGTTCTTAACTTTGCATCATCTCCGGATTCTCTTGGATAGGATTCTAAGGTTCTATCCGCAGTTTCCCGAAGTGTATCCCCTTCTTTCCGAAGTTGAACAGCGGTATTGTAAGGTTCGGAAGCAAGTTGGGAGGCATAGGCTTCGTCGGCGGAGTCGATAGCTGTATTCGATTCTTTCTTAGCTTCGTCCACGGTGGAAGGAAAGGATTTTTCGGAGGCGTCCAAAGCCTTGGCTCTCGCATAGTCCGCTGATTTCTTTGTTTCTGCTAAATCTTCTTCCGATGCTTTTTGGTGGGCATTCAAGAGACTCTTGCGAGCTTCCTCTAATTCTGCTGGAGCATATTTTTCAGCGCCTGCCGACTTTGCTCTCGTGATTGAATTCTTTGCGTCACTTAGTTCCTGAATCGGAAGTTCAGCGCCACAGGCGATCAGGACACCTGTGAGTAAAATTATAAAAACGGAGGATATTTTTCTTTGGATAGATTTCATTGCGGCACCAGGTTTTCAGAAAAGGTAGGATAAATTAAGAATCCGATCTTACTTGAAGGCAGACACTGCCTCTGCTTCATTATCAAAAATCTCAAAGAAAGAAGTAAGCTTTGTAAGCTCGAATACCTTTCTTACCGACCCAGAGACATTGATAATTTTGAGTCCCCCCTGATACTTTTTCAGGTTGGAGAGGCTGGAAATCAGTGCACCAATACCAGAAGAGTCAATGTAGGAAACTTTTTCCAAATTGATAATGGTATAATATTTTTGTTCCTCGATGAGTTTAGCGATTACATCTTTTATCTCTGGGGCATTGTAGAGATCGATCTCTCCGTTTATGTCCAGAATCACAATGTTCCCGCTTTCTCTTCTGGTTATTTCCATAAATAATCAGCAACTCCTTTCTGTCTCTTTCCGGCCAGCTCTACTAAAGGAAAGGCGATTCTTTAAATAGTCAACCGGAAAATTCAGGCTTTTCGTACAAATTTTTCCATCTGGCATAAGTTTCTAAAAATTCTCCTTCTTGAATGGATTTTTGAATCTCCGAGAGAAAGTTTTTCATAAAAAATAAATTATGAAACGTTGAAAGTGAGAATGCTGTGATTTCTCCGACGTGATGAAGATGTCTGATATAGCCGATGCTATATCTCTTGCAAACTTTGCACTGACAATTCGGATCCATCGGCGCGTCGGAGTTCTTCCATTTTTCATTTCTGAGATTGACCTTTCCTAAAGAAGTAAAGACTTGTCCGTTTCTCGCGTTTCTGGTCGGAAGTACGCAGTCAAACATATCGACTCCATTCTTCACTCCGTCCAAAATATCGGGAACTGTTCCCACTCCCATCAAATAGAGAGGTCTGCTTCGATCGGTATGAGAAGAAATTCCATCTAAGATTCTTATAAAATCCTTTCTCGGCTCTCCGACAGAAAGTCCTCCGATGGCAATTCCGTCAAACGGTAATGAGGCGATCGTTTTCAAACTCTCCAGACGAAAATCCAGATCGATTCCTCCTTGAAAAATCCCAAAGAGATGTTGAGAATTCTTATTCTTTTCCCAATGTTCTACGGACATTTCCGCCCAACGATGGGTTCGATCCAAGGATTGTCTCAGACGTTCCGGGCTCGAATCAAAAGGCGCGCAGTCATCCAAGACCATCATGATGTCGGATCCGATGCTCCTCTGCACATCGATCACAGAACCCGGTGTGAAATAATGACGACTTCCGTCGATATGGGATTGAAAGCGGACGCCGTCCGTCTCATATTTAAAGAGAGAATTGAGACTGAAGACCTGGTAGCCTCCACTGTCCGTGAGAAGAGCTCCTTTCCAAGTCATGAACTTCTTCAATCCTCCGAACTGATCCAAGACGGAAGTTCCGGGTCGCAGATAGAGATGATAGGTATTCCCTAATATTAGAGAATACTCAAGTTCTTCCAAGTCTTCTGTATCAAGCGTTTTGACAACACCACGCGTTCCCACGGGCATAAAAACAGGAGTGTTTAGTTTCACTCCGTTGAGATCGAGAATTCCGGTTCTGGCTCGAGTTTTTGAATCCTCGGAAGTTGTTCTAAAAATCATCTACCGGAAGTGTGTTCGCTACAGGTCCCGTAGATGTTTAAACTGTGACCTGTGATTCTGAATCCGTTGTCTTTCGCCGCTTGCTCTTGAAGCTGTTCGATTCTTTCATCTACAAATTCCACAATTTTTCCGCAAACCGTGCAGATGATATGATCGTGATGTTTGTGTCCGATGATGTGTTCGTAATATTTGTAATCTTTTCCAAAGTTGTGCTCTTGGAGAAGTCCTGCGGAAACCATGATCGAAAGAATTCGATAGATCGTCGCTTTGGAGATTTGATCTCTCTGATCTTTGAATTCTTCCAAGAGTCCTTCCGCGGTGAAGTGATTGTGGAGAGAAAAAATTCTCTCCGCGACCAACATTCTCTGGCTCGTGATCTTGAGTCCTTCTTTCTGAAGGTATTCGGAAAAAGTCTGCATTTCCATGCGGATCGCGGGTTCTGTTTTGTTAAGAATGGCTTCTTGTTTTTCTCGGTTCATAAAGAGATTACTCAAGGGGCGGGTCAAGATTATCAGGGATCAATCTTTCCGGCAATAGAAAAATACCAGGCTCTTTCCATCTCTTCTGCGATCCGGATGGCCATAATTTTTAGGAGACGGGACTGAGCTTGGCTCTCGCTTTCTCGATATCCAACTTGATCTGAAAAGATAATTCTAACTGGAATTTCCTCTCGTTCTAAGAGAATTTTTTGTCCTCCGGCTTTCTGAAGTTCCAATCGTACGATCACGAGCAACTCTCGAGAGATCGACTGGCCTCCTTGGTCCAAGAGATTTCCCACGAGTTGATAGTGAACCACTTCTCCGTAGAGTCGATACGCCGCGAGAGACTTTTCTCTGGTTTGGATAAATCTTCCTCTCGAATCGATTTCGGATTGAACGAGTTCTGTAAGAAGGGTCTGAATTCCCATTCCATAGGAATTGTTTCTGAAGTTTTGTACGTAGAGCCTTCTCTGATCATCCGGAATCGGAACCCCGTCGATCTTGGGTGGGTTTCTTGGTTCTCTCGTAAAATAAGTGCAGGAAAAAAGGGAGAGGATTGTTAGAATCGAAAATGCCAGACGGGCAAAGGACATAGTTAGAAGGATCTTTCTTGGTCGTACCTCCGGGCAAGAGATTTTTAGGATATGCTTTTCAGCTTTACAAATTTCGAATTGAGTTCCAGTTTCTTAGGAGGATGATTCGATTCTTTGTTGTTAGATGTGCTTTCCTATTTTCAATCCTAATCTTGTCCTGGGGCGGGTTGAGGGCGGAGGACCGTCCAGAATTTCAGCTCTTTCCCGAACTTCAGGGAAAGCTCCGCTTCCCAATGGAGTTTCAAACGCCGATTTCCGGTTCTTTCGCGGAATATAGAGTCCACCATCTGCACATGGGGGCCGACTTTAAGACGTTCCATGTGAACGGTCTTCCGGCCATCGCACCTTTCGACGGATTTGTGGAATCGATTTCAGAATCACCGACCGGATACGGCCTAAATCTGATGGTCCGTTCTCCTTCCGGGTTGCGGGCAAAGTTCGCACATCTTTTCAATTTAGAGGGTGCAAAGAAAGAATTGGAGAATTTAAGACAGGCTCTTCATCTTTTGAGCGATGGCGTTTTTTCAATAAAATTTTCCGACCAAAAATTCTCCATAAAACAAGGTCAGGCAGTTGCAAGAATCGGGGAATCAGGAACGGGAGTTCCGCACTTGCACTTCGAACTTCACGGAAATGGGGACACGTTTAATCCACTGGCTTATCTGAAAATGACGGACAAGGACGGAACTCCGCCCGAAATGCTGGTTTTGTACATTGATTCGTCCGATGGACAAAAATTTCGAATTCCTCTGATAAAAAAGGAAAATGGAATTTATGAAACAAACGATTCGGAACCACTAAAGATAGGCGGAGAGGTCTGGATCAAACTGGGTGCCTTTGATCGAATGAATTCCAGGAATAAGAATAATCTCTATTTCGCAAAACTTCTCTCCGGACTTCAGACTCTCTACGAGAGAAAATTTGAGAAGCTGAGCTATAACGAAGCGAAAGACCATCAATCCATCTACGATTCGAATCGTTCTTCTCTCAACCCGCCGGTCTATGTGTACAATCTTTTCCCAAATCAAAAATCAAGCATCGACTTAAGACTTTTCCCTGAGGGAGACGAGATTCCACTGGAGATTATCGCGGGAGATAAAGAGGAGAATATCTCTTCCCTGAAGTTAAAAATTCTCAATACTGGGTCGAGAGGAAAAATCGAAAAAGCTACTGCGACTGAATATTGGTCTAAAGACAGAAGACTCTCTCTGAATACTCCGAAAGGGAACACTTTTGGAAAAGGCCAGATTCTCTTTGAAAAGGTCGGAACACCGCCAGATCAACTTCTACCAGAAGGACTCGTCCTCAAAAGCGACTTGATTGAGATTGAATCGACTGGAATCAGCTGGTCCGGAGAAGCTAGATTCCTCTGGAAAGGGAAAAGAATGGGAAAAGGAGAAAATCTCTTCCTCTTTGAAGAAGGAACCAAACGTTGGGGAGTGCTAAAGACAACTTCTTCCGGAGAAGGAACTATCGCAATCTTAAGTAAAATCGGAATCATTGCCGTCCTGGAAGATCGCTCTAAACCGAGGATTGAACACCCATATCTGATCTCCCGTCATAGATTTGCGGCGGAGGTCCGACCAAATTCCATCATCGAAAGGATGTATTCTGTATCAGATATTGGTTCCGGTTATGGAGGAGGCGCTGAAATTCTCCTGGATGGGGAAAATTATCCTTATGAATTTGAATCCGATCGAAAAATGATCCTTGTAAGAATTCCCAAAAACTTCAGAAAATTTAAGAAACGAATTTTACTTCAAGCGAGAATCAAAGACAGGGCTGGGAATTTTTCAGAATGGCTGACAGATTTGATAGACTTGGATAAATCTTTCGAGAAAGAGAAAGGTTAATTTTAAAAATATCTATTCAAACAAAGCTCTCAAACCTCAGGAGAGGACGGAACTCCGCCCACTCCTGATAAAAATCCTTTCTTTACAACAAGATCACTTCTTCATTTCAGGATAAGCACCGCCCGCTGGAGATTTATAGTTGATTTCGAAAATATCAAAATCGGACTTTCTCCAACCCGTTGCAAAAGCGACCGAAACACCGATAAAGTATTTCGTCCCGAATTTCATAGTATCCCAAGCAAAGGTAGCAACACTTTCATTCGTGATCGAAAAAGGATGAACTTTTCCACGAACCTCATCCAAATAGAGACCTTCATAGGTTCCAATCATCGTTCCTTGATATTCTAATTTTAGAATCCTTCCGGCAACGGAGAAGTTACGTTTAGCACCCGACTTCTCGACAATAATTTTGTCTGAGATGTCTTTCGGAATCGATGGAAGTTGTTTCACGGCTCCGATCACTTCAAAATCGGTAGAAAGAGCAATCGGTTCAAATCTATGAATTCTATACTGAACAAGAATTTCTTGATTTAGATTGTTATTCAAAAAATTTACAACTTCTCCGTTCTCCGGACGTACACTAAATTCTACCTTTTCCTTGAGAGGGGAAAAACATTCGTCTTTTGAAGCGTCGCATTTTTCCTCTTTATTGAAAGTCGTAAATTCAAGGAGCCCTTCGTGAGAATCAAAGACAAGCCCGCGACTCTCAAACTGAATGAGTTTTACAACGGCCCAACCTTCTGAATAAGTTCCTGCTGCAAAAACGGAAGACGAAAAAAACAACAGACCAAAAGTAAGAGTTAAAACAATAATTCTTTTCATTTCTCGGAACATCCTACACTCCAAAATTTTCATAAAGACTTAGATTCGAACACTCTAAGACTCGAATCTTCATTTTCAAGAAAATATTTACATAATTCTCAAATTTAGATCTCAAGAACAACGTTGAAAGTTCCTCTCGGGTTCTTTTTTACTTGAAAAGAAATATTATTTCCGACTCCTTTCTATCAAAAATTTTTGGAAACCAAGCTGACTCTTATGTTCCTGTTTTGAGTTTCAAGTCTTGTGCCGGGAGAAATGGGACTTCCGATTTTTCTAAGATGAGATTCTCCGTAAATTTTGATTTCGGATAAAGATCGATCTCGTTTCTCAGAACCAAGCCCAACCGACAGACTCAATTTCTTACCCAAGTCCCCGAAACACAGCGTAAGAAACCTACTAAAATGAGGATCGCCCAGGATCTGAATTTTAGTACTGCAAAAATTTCCACCCCCATTCAGCCAACACGCCCTCAGCCTCTAACGTCAGCACAATTGAAAGAGAAACGTAAGAATCCGACAATCAACGTCGACTTCTTTACGAACTTAACTAAGAAGATCCTGAATGACTTCTACCCAAAATATTGTCCGAATTGCCTCGACACTTTACTAACGAAAGAAATCTCAACTCAGCCTGAATTGATCCGATGCGAAAGATGTAGGTATCTAACGTCACGTTTGAGTTACACCCCCCTTCATCACATGAAACTTCCATTGTGGATGTTTAGTTACGTTTTCTACGAGAGCATGATTCAGCATCCTAAGGTAGTCACCTCAACTGAGATTAGTAAGAGATTAAGAATCTCCTACAAATGTGCTGCCCTTCTAAAGAAACGATTCCAACTCTTTGCCTCACAACAATTACCAAAATACAAACAACTTACCTTTGACGCACT
>NZ_JAFFPU010000014.1 GCF_016919175.1 Leptospira ainlahdjerensis
ACCCGAAACTAGCATAACCTTTCCCACAAGTTTAGAGGACCTGCGACTATAATGGTCCTACCGGAAAGCGTTTTGTCGGAACTCCGACAAGTAAGTTTTTTCTTGCGAAAAGTTTGATTTTATGATAGAGGAACGTTTCCGGAATTCTTCCGCCACCCACCCCTCCACCCAAGATCAGGGCGGGGCGCGCGACTTTCACAGAGGACTGTCGTAGTTCCGACAGATTTTCTTCCGTCCAGACAACTTTTGGGTAGGAATGCACGTCCTTTGAAAAGGCTATTTTGAGAGAAGGTCGGCGTTTATTGAAAGAATTGAAACATTCTAAATTTATAATATTATTGTTTTGGTTCCTTTTTGCAGCAAGGATAGAAAATGAAACGACTCGATTCCACTCGATCTTTTTGTTTCGGCTTCTTGGAACGAGTCGTAGAGTGAATCGATTTCTCTCCAATTTACGGATATGAATCGGGGGATTTTCCGAGTCAGTATTTGGGTGTTAAAACTCATCGGACTTAGGATTTGTTCCAATCCCTGTATAAACCCGATGGAAGCGAGACCCTGAGTTTCTCAAAATGTAAGAACTCCAATCAAAATGGATGGAAGCATTCCTTTCTAAAGCTCAAGAACCCGCTCTAAGTAGGAAGGAATTTGTAGATACTCCATCATCTTATTAGGAATCTGCAGAGCTGTTTATACGGGGAATCCCGGATTTTTTTGTGACACGTTCTCAATAAACTTCTCTCTCAACGGAGTTGCGATTGGAAGACAAACTAAAATTCAATCTTTCCGGAGTTAAGGAAACGGAGTCGGATTTTTTAGAGAATCGAAACTTTTGTTTCGAATTCAAGTCTGTTAGACGAAATCGGAAAACTAATCTTTCCCGACCGGGTGATTAGAGCAGATTGTGATCTTTCATCGAACTGTAAAACGTCTGGATCGTGACTTTTAAGATTGCGGCCATCGGCACGGCGATCAACATTCCCACGAGACCAAGAGCGGCCCCACCCACGGTCACCGCGCCGACGACTACGATCGGATGTAAAGAAACGGAGCCTGAAATCACAACCGGTTGAATGATGAAATTGTCAATGATCTGTGCGATCAAGACCACAATCAGAATCGAGGTCATCAATTCCGTGGAAGAACTTCCTCCGATTACGAGCGAGAAAAAGAGCGGCGGAATCGCCCCCATGATCGGGCCCAAATAAGGCACCGAGTTTGCGACTCCTAAAAACAATCCGAAAATATAAAAGTAAGGCAGACCTATGATATAAAAGCCCGTGGTGGAGACGACGCAGATGATCGCGCTTTGGATCATCAGACTTTTGAGATAATTCGTCATCTGTTCGTTGATCTTATACGTGACCATCAATGCCATTTCAAAATAACGATTCGGAATTAGAGAAATCAGATTCTTATACATTCCATTTCCGTTTAGCAAAAATAAAAATGCGAAGAGGGGAGTGATGATCATATAACCGATCAAAGTCGGAAAATAGGAAACCAGGCTTTTTACCTGTTCGTGCATGAGTTCTGCAATCTTCTTAATGAGTTCGTCCGGTCTCAAGGTTTCGTTCCAACTCGCTGGGAATTCGTTGAACTGAAGATTTACGGTTACGGTCAGATACTTGAACTTCGCGTCGTCCAGATCTTGTTTCCAATTTTTAAGAATCGGATTTAAGCTGGATACGATCGGAGGAGCGACCGAATTGATAAAGATATAGATCGGAATGCTAATCGCAATCATAAGAATCGCGATTGAAAGAATTCTCGGAATCCCGATACTTTCCAGATTATTGATCGTTCCGTTGAAGGCGTAAAAAATCAAAAGCGCCATTACGATCGGAACCGCAAGGAGCTGAAGTCCCCACAAGGAGACTACGATCGTAAACGCGACGATCAGAAAAAAACTAATTCGAATAAAGTATTCGGAGAGTTCTCTTCTTTCCGGATTATGCATTCTTCTGTTTTCCTCGGAAGTATGCTTTTTCCAAAAGTCCGTTGGTTCTGTGAAGTCTTTCCACGATGACGGTCGAAAGGCTCATGAGAATTTCGATCCCGATCCTCGGTTTTGTTTCTATGATTTCTTTTAAGTCCGGTTGAAAAAAACCGAGCAATGTAGTATGTTCCATCGCGATCGCACTCGCGGTTCTTCTTTCCTCCGTAAAGAGCGAAAGTTCTCCGAAGAACGCGTGTTGGTCGAGATGCGCGAGATCGAGTTCGATTCCGTCTCGAACGGAACGGATCACGACGGAACCTTCGTAGACGAGATAAAAGCCGGCCCCAACTTCTCCTTGTCTAAAGACGGTTTCTCCTTCTTGGTATTCTCGGACGTGCACCATTCTCGCGATTTCAATGAGGGTTCTTTTTTTCATTCTTCCAAAGACGCTTGTCTCCCGAAGAAAATGTATGATCTCCTTATTGTTCGCTTCCTTTCGGCTGAATATTTTTCTCCAGATGGGCAGGTCCAAGGCTTTCAAAGAATTATTTCTCCTCTTCGAGTTTCATCGTTAGGATCAGAATCGTGAGTCCTACCGTGACACAAGAGTCCGCTACGTTAAACGCCGGCCATCTTGAGAAGAGCAAAAAGTCGGGCCAGTCGAAGTCTAAGAAGTCCACGACTCCGATGTATTCTCCCGGATTGGGATGAAACCCGATTCTAAAACCGGTTCCCGGAATTTTTACAAAGAATTTATCGAGAAAGTTTCCGAAGGCTCCTGCCATCACGAGGTTCCAACCCCAAGGATTTCCGAGATCGAAATTCTTCCATCTATAACCGATCAAAAAAACGATCGCGACTCCGGTCGCTACCAAGGAAGGAATCGCGTTGTCTTGGAAGGCTCCAAAAACAAAACCGGTGTTGAACGTAAGGGTCATTCTAAAAAAGTTTCCAAGAACTTCCACGTAACGATGCGGTTGATAGTAAAGAATCACGAGAAACTTCGTAAGAAGATCCAAGACGACGCCGATAAAGATGACGCCCAGATAGAGAGGACGATAGACGTCTAAAAATCGTTTTTCAAAATATTTCACAAGGGGTTTCCTTTCTTTTTAAGTTTATTCTTCCAGAATGAATAGATGAGTACGAGTCCGAAAAACGCGGAGGTTCCGAAAAATCCCCAGCTCTGCATCTCCAATCCTTTTTCGAGATAATAATTTCCGAAATGAATTCCCGCAATCAAGAATCCGGAATAGAGAATCTGATGTCCTAAAACATACATCTTTCGGGTGTGTCTTTCCACTTCCCGAAGCTGGATTCCCTGTTTTCCCCGATTGATATTCTGGAGTACTTTGTAAAATTCTCCGGGAATGGAGAGGGTGTTTCCTAAAAGATTCTTATCTTCGTTTAACAAAAGTGACTCCAGTCCGCCTTCTTTCCCGGTGGCGACCGTCCGGAACGGTTTTTCTCCGTAATCTAAAACGGTTCTATACGGATCCAGGATCGCCGTGATCCCTACCAATAAACCTAAGACCCTTTCCAGGAAAATGAAATTTTCAGGGATCTGAATCATTCTAAAAATTTCTTTTAGGCTGGAATTGATCTCTTTCAAAAAAAGTCGATCTTCTCTTGTATGAATCTGATCCAAGGAAAGATTCTTAAAATAATCCGTATCGGCGATAAATCTTCCGAGTTTCTCCAAGGAATAACGGACGACTACTTCGAGTTTATCCCGATCCGCGGTTTCGGAAAGAGCTCCGATATCTTCCAAGCCGGAGACAACTCCGTAGTAGTCTTTGCTGATCGCGGAGAGAAAGATTTTTTTGAGCGCGAAAACTCCGTTCGGATCCATTTCTCCCACGGCTCCGAAATCGATAAAACAGAGTTTTTCATCCGGTGTGTAGATGAGATTTCCGGGATGAGGATCCGCGTGATAAAAGCGATACTGAAAGATCATAAGAACGTAGGCTTTGACGAGGAGTTCCACGGGTCTGGACTTGGCTTGTCCTTTGAGGACTGGAGTCGCACGCGTGATCTTGACACCTTCGATAAACTCCGTAACCAATACGCTCTTTCCTGAAAATTGACGAATGACTTTCGGAAAGACGTAGTCCGGTTCTTCCGCAAAGAAGGTTCTCATTCGATCGTATGAATCCGCTTCGAGTTTGAGATCTGTTTCTCTCGTCACGAGATGACTGATTTCTTCGTGGACCTTTTTATATTCGAAACGGAAGAGATAACGATTGATCCGTTTGAGGAAGGAGCGGATGTTTTTGAGATCGTTTGCAATGAGAGATTCGATTCCGGGATAGAGAACTTTGACGGCGACCTTTTGTCCTCCGATCGAAGCTACGTGAACCTGTGCGGTCGAAGCGCTCGCCTCGGGAACGCTCTGGATATTCGGAAATACTTTTGTGATTTCTTTTCCGAATTCCAAACGAAAACGTTCTTCGATTTCGGAGAAGGGATGAGGAGGAACTCTGTCTTGTAAGTCTTGAAGAGATTCCGTAAAAGAATCCGGAAAGATATGAGAGAGGTTTCCGAGATACTGCCCGAGTTTGATATAAACCCCGCCCATGGATAAGAAAAAATTCCGGCTGTCTTCTCCGAGACTGCGAAAGTATTTTTCTTGGACGGCTTCGTTGCGATAGGAGGAAAAGAGGATTCTTCCCAATTTAAAAAACCAGAATATAGACCAGATCTTTTTCCAAACAAAGGTGCTCGCGTTCCAGAATCTCCAGGCGCTGCTATGCCTTTTATAGGATTGTGTTTCCTGAGGTTCGGCTGTTCCGGTTGTGGAAGAAACGAGCATGGACAAAAATTCTAAACCTCTAGGATTCTTTTTTCGGCTTTTTTCCGTATCGTATCCAAGATGGAAAGAATCCGAAGATTCTCCTCCATGTCTCCCGTGATCTCGGAAGTTTTTCCATTGAGATGGAGGAAAAGAGCTTCGTAGAGATTGAGAAACGGATTGGAGCCTGCGGAAGATTTTTCGGAAATTGAAACCGGAGTCAAACTATTAAATCCTTTGTATTTGCGGGAAGGTTTGGATTTCCAGAATCGGACCTCGTCGTTCCCCACGAGAAAACGCGCCGATTCCGTTTGGATGTCCAACTCGAACTGAAAGTATTTCCGCATTCCCCCCGCTTCTAAGAATACGGTTTCTCCTTTCGGATAAGTGAGGAGCGCGACCGCTTGTTCTTCTACGGGGGAATGGGGATAGGACCTGAGGACGGAATGAATCCGATCCGGAACCCCTAAATACCAAGTGAGAAGATCGACTGCGTGAGTTCCGTCATGAAAGAGGGGGCCGGTATGATCCAGGATCGCTCTTCCCGGATTTCTCGCGGAAGTCAGAACGGAAGCTCGGATCGTTCGGACCGGGCCGAAAGTTTCTTCTCGAATCCATTTGCGAACTCGTTTGTAGAGAGGGTGATAACGTCGTTCGTGATTGACCCGGAGATCCGTCCCTGTTTCTTTGCAGAGTTTTGCGAGTTTTCTTGCGAGAGGAAGAGAATGACAGACCGGCTTTTCTACGAGCAAATGTCGGAATCCAAACTGGATCGCGGTTCTTGCGAGTTCAAAGTGTGTGTCCGAAGGAGTCGCAATCACGACGAGGGAATTTTTGAGATCAATGTCTTTTTTTGGAAAGTGTGAGTTCCTACTTTTTGGTCCCGAATTGGGATGAAAAGAAAGGAGGGTCGGTTTTGTTTTGGACGAGGTTCCGACCTTACGGGTTGTTTGAGAGGAAGTCTTTCGGTTGGAAGCGGTCGAAGTAGGAACTCCCTCTTTTTCAAAAGTTTTGAACCGAGTAGAATCCGGTCCCCGGTTTTTCCAGGACGAAAACTCCCTCGACCATTCCCGAAAGTCGGAGAAACATTTGTTTTCTTGAATATTCCAATCTTTGCAAAATTGTCGACGTCGATCTTCCGACGGATCGATCGCTCCAATCAGGAAGAACTTTTTTTTCCCCCAAGGAGAAAAGATCGATCCGGCGTGTGTGCAGGGATGATTCCGAAGAGAATCTTTTTCGAGAAGAGAGGCGATTCTTCCGAGGCCGATGAGTAAGACAGGGATCATGGTGGGCAAAGCATTTCGGTGTTCCGACTTGGAATCAAGAGTTATTTTGCTTTCGAAAGTCGAGAGAAGAGGGAGTTCCTACTTTTTTCCGAAGGGGTCTTTGTCTCATCTCGCGGAAAAAGAAACGATCAGTGTTTCTTTTTATCCCAAACCGATTCGTTCGATGAAAGAAAAGTAGGAACTCCCCTGTTGTGTAACTTCGATTCTGATTTGAAAAACGATACTTCTTTCTAAAATTCCAACGACAATATCTCTCAGCCGATTTCACGCATTTTGGGGAAGTTCCGTATTTGAAGACGAACGATCAAGTCACCGGTGAAAACCCAGAATTCCCGATTCTCGAAAACGCATTATAAAATTGGAATATCTTTTGTTAATTTGCCCTTGGTCACCCGCGCGATTTTTTTGTCCAAATCGGTAGAAATGGAATCATATTCGATTGGAACTATGATATTTCCTTTTTTATCGATGAGTCCGTATTCTCCGCCTTCGATTTTAGAATGTTCGCCTAACTTTACAGATTTGCAGCCAAGACAGACGAGGGTAAGATCTTCTTCGAACGGGAAAGCAAAATCAAAAAGAGCGGGAATAATCTTGTTACATTGAGGATCAAAAAAACCGATTTTATGATTTTCTTTAAAACGAGCCAAACCTCCAAGAAAAGGATCGGGACCGTTATCGAACAAGAATGGATTCAATAAGACTCGATTCTTTTCGTCTATGCAAGACCATTCTCCATTTCCGAAAACGAAGGTTACGCCGTTCTCGTCAAAATCGTAACTGAAAGAATACTGCGGCTTGATTGCTACATTTCCCTTGGAATCCTTAAAACCGTATTTCCCGTTTTCCTCGAAGGAAGAAAAGGGTTCTTTTTTGCAATTCAAGAGGAAAGGAATGAGAATTGAGAACGTTACCGGAAGCCAGAAGAATCGGTTCATAAAATTACTTTCCTTGCAAACAGTTAGAGAATTCCAAAAACAATCTGATCTTTTGTATTCTTTTGGTGAATTCATTTTATACTCTGAAAGATAAAAATTTCAAGATTCAGGGGAATGGAAAATTCTTTTTTAAGCCCAGAACTTTTCACAGCGAAAGAGGCATCTCGACGTTTGTGTTTCCGGAGCGCCAATGCGGGGCAGGGATTGGAACTAGGTTTGCGCATCCCTATACGCGGCTCGCGAACCGAAGTGACAGAGCGAATGTGGCGAAGGTCAAGCGAGGGTTGCCTTAGCAATCCTGAAGCGCAGTGAGAAGCCGTAGTTAGGCGATGCGATCGCCCTTCCGAGTTCCGGTGCTACCGCTCACGCTCGTAGCAAGAATGATAGTTTGGACCGGAGAATTTCCTTATGAGCGGCGAATATGTAACGCGAAATACTAAACAATTATTGGATGTGAAGGATAACTCATAGATCCCAAAGAAAGGATTAAAGGTGAAGATTTGTGAGTCGAAAAGTGGACGGATCGTTGCGCTGCTAGCGAGTTGTTGCTTTCGTGCGAGAAGCTCGCGCGCGAAATTTGGCCCTATGACTTCGATATGCTGAGTAGAACAGGTAGGTGATAGCTGGATGAGACAGTCGCTCTGCGGCTGGAGCTCTATGGTATAGGCGCGGATGTCCTGGAGAACAATGGGCGCACTGTAGCGAAAGAAGACTTGTACAGCGATAAGTAGCACAAGAGTTCCTATGGCGCCACAAAGGGCGAAAATAATAAGTGTCTTTTTCGATATCATTTCTAAAGGGCGGGCTTTCGCCTAACGAATGTGGCAAAGCCCGGAGTGAGCGTTAGCGGGAACCGTGAGTCGCGAACGCAGTGAGAAGCAGTAGTTAGGCGATGCGATCGCACGCTAATTGTAACTATCTTTTCGTTGATCAATATCAACGAAGACAACTAATAGTTCATTATCTTTTATCAGATAAAATAATCTATATTTTCCAATTCGATATCGATAAAGGCCATCTAAATCACCTTTTAGTTTCTTTATATTAGGCCCAAAGAATGGATTCTGTTTTAAAATTGGATAAACGTAATCGGTCAGCTTCTTTTGAAGTTGAGAAAATTGACGATCTTTTAACTTGCTTTGAAATAATTCTGTCTCTGCTATTTTATATTCAACGGACAACTTTATATTTTCCCTGAGCCACTTCCTTAATACCTTTCTTTAAAGATGAAACAAGTTGCTTATTCGAAAGAATTTCGTCCATTTCTTCATCTGAAGCATAGAATTCGTTCGTTAAATATTGAATAGCTGCGTTTTCAACGAAATTAGAAATCGTCCTCCGCTCGCCTTCTGCAGCTTTTTTGAAAATATCATAAATTGGATCATCAATTCTTAAAGTAATCGTTTTTGACATATTTAAATACCTTCATTTTTATTCAAAATATATCATTATAATTCTTTTGTCAAACCGCTTTTGAAACTAAAGAGCGTTCTATAATCTATTTTCCTTTCAAAGTTTAACTTTTACTGTGAAATTTAGCGATCGTGTCGGCTAACGAAAGAGGCTTCTCGACGTTCGCGTTCCCGAAACGCTTGTGCGCGAAGGGATTGGAACGAGGTTTGAGTGAGCCTGAGTGGCGATCACAAGCCGAACGGCAAAGCGAATGTGGCAAAGCCCGGCGTGAGCGCGAGCGGGAACCGTGAGTCGCGAACGCAGTGAGAAGCCGAAGTTAGACGAAGGTTTGGCTTAAATATAAATTAGATTAAGCAGAGATAGGAAATTTAATTACATTCTTTGGTTTATCTTGTAATGCATTCCATAAATCTAACTTAATTTGCAAATTGAGCCAGCTCTCTGGCGTTGTATTCGTTGCTAACGCAATTCTAACCGCTGTTTCCGGTGTAATTGAGCTTTTCGCATTAACTATTTCGGAAAGTGTCTTTCTAGATATTCCTAAATCTTTAGCAGCTTCAGTAATAGTCAATCCTAATGGCTTGATTACATCTTCTAACAAAACTTCACCGGGATGTGTTGGTTTTCTTTTATTCATAACTTTTACTTTCAGTGATAATCTTCATAATCGACTAATATTGCGTTTTCCGATTCAAATTCAAATGTAACACGCCAATTTCCATTTACCCAAACTGACCATCTATCTTTTGCTTTGCCTTTAAGCGGATGCAATTTGAATGAAGGCAAGTCCATATCTTTAGCATTTATCGAAGCATCTAATCGGTCTAAAATTCGACCTAGTTTAGTCGAATGGTCAAGTTGAATTCCTTTTTTATTGCCAGTCTCAAAATACTGTTCTAAGCCCTTATGTTTGAATGAGATTATCAACAGATAAATTGTAACCCAATAGGTTACGTCGTCAAGTTATTTATTTGTTACAGTTTAAGCTTGCCAAACTTTCGCCTAACTCTTATTTGTGCGAAGTTTGGCTAAACGCACAAAAATTCTTTGTAAAAAAAACGACTACTCAACTCGATCTCGCACTTATGCGAAGTTCACCTAACGCGTAAAGGATCCTCGTAAAAAATCCGTATCGATTTTCATCTGGATCCTTCTAACAATCCTCGAAATCGGCAAGCCGCATCGGTAAAAGATCATTCATCCATTCGGGAATGAATTCTTACGATCTTTTTGTGGTCGAAGGTTTGTTTTCCCGATCGACCGTTGCTCTACTTATGTTTCGACCAAGGAACAGCCTTTTCCAGTTGTGCGCTCAGGCGAAAGAGAATATCCTCTCTTCTTTTGGCCGCTGTAAACTGAAGGCCTAAAGGAAGTTCATCACTCGTCCGGCCGATAGGAATCGAAACCGAAGGTTGTCCCGTTAGATTTGCGAGTTGTGTAAAAGGGGTTCGGGAAAGACTTTTTTCGACGAGTTCATCGACAAGACCGGAAGCGAGAAGCATTCTTCCCAAACCTAAACGACCAACGACTTGCATCAGGATCTTCTCTCCTAACTTCGGCTCGAGTTCTCCTATTTTTGCAGGCGGCATTGCGGTGGTCGGAGTCAAATATACGTCGTAGGTCTCATGAAAGGTTTCCATACCAAGCGCCGCCTTATCCCATTCTTGCAAAGTTCTTACAAATTCTCCGGAGGAAACGGTTCTTCCTAAAAGCCCGAGAATCCAAGTTACGGATTCGACGTCTCCCATTCTCGCCTTTCTTCCTAAAATCGGTTCTAAGTTTTTCAACTGCGCGGCCATTTCTCCAAAATACATCGTGATAAAAGCCCTTCCGATCGCCTTTCCATCCACGGGTGCGTCTTTTTCTTCTACCTTGTGTCCAAGAGAATGTAGAAGTTTCGCGGTCTGAACTACGGATTCCACACAGTCCGGATGAACTGGAGTTCCGATCGGAGATTGGGTGGAGAATGCGATCCTCAGTTTACCCGGAGGCTTTTTGATCTCGGAAAGATAAGTAGTCTTCGATTCTTCAAAACTAAACGCTCCGGAGTTTTCAATGCCGCATAACGCGTCTAAGAACGCGGCGCTATCCCTCACGGTTCTCGACAAAACGTGATCCACCGACGCCCCTTGCCAAAATCTTCCGAAGTAAGGGCCGACCGGAGTTCTTCCCCGAGTGGGTTTGAGCCCGAATAACCCGCAATAGGCGGCGGGAATTCGAATCGATCCGCCTCCGTCCGAAGCGGTAGCGACCGGAACCATTCCTGCTGCTACCGCCGCTCCTGAACCTCCGGAAGAACCTCCCGGAGTTCTTTCCAAATTCCAAGGATTTCTCGTAGGACCGTGTAACTTCGGTTCGGTGATTCCCATAAGAGCAAATTCGGGAACGTTTGTCTGTCCTAAGAAAAGAGTTCCCGAATTTCTCAGTCTTTTTACGAATTCGGAATCTACGGGGGAAATATAATTTCGCAACGCTCTTGAGCCCGAGGTAAGAGGGGCACCTCCGATCGAGTGGACGATGTCTTTTACGAGGATCGGAACCCCTCGAAACGGACCGTCAGGAAGTTTAGACTTTGCGTCTTTTCGCGCCTCCTCATAAAAACGATGAATGACTGCGTTGAGTCCGGGATTGGTAGATTCGATTCTTTCAATCGCCGATTCGACGAGTTCGGAAGGATGAACTTCTTTTTTACGAACCAAATTGGCGAGACCGGTAGCGTCATAGTAGGTATATTCTTTAAAAGATTTTGACATGATCAACTCCGAAGACAAGAGGAACTCCGGAAAGAATCGCGGGTCAAGATAAAAAGGGTTTTTTAGGATTCCGAGAAAAAAAGGGTTCTAAAAATGTGGATATACAACCGTTGGAAATCCGATCTAATAAATAGAAACGGTCTTTTAAAAAACAATGATTTCTACATTTCGCAAACTTCCCTCTCTCCTTCTGATATTTCCTTTTTTACTTTCTGCGGACCCGGTTTTGGATAACGAGTTCTTGAGATCGGTGCAGGAAGGAGATCCAAAAAAAATCCAGATTCTTCTTCAAGCCGGAGCCTCAGTGGACGCGAGGGATTCTCGAGGAAAAACGGCGCTTATGATCGCGGATCACAGGCCTGAAGTTGTGGAAGTTTTGATTCGCGCGGGAGCCGACGTGAACGCCCAGGATCGGGACGGGAGTTCGGTCCTTTCCGAAAGTCTTTCCGGACTTTTAGACGTCAAGGTTTTAGATATCGACGACCTTGCGGTTCCAAAACGTCTGATAGAATCCGGAGCTAAAATAGAATATTCGTCTAAGATCGATTCTTCGGGAAAAACGGCACCCGTTTCCGCTCTTAACGCTGCGATCCGCCACGGAAACTTGGTCCTGGTCCAGTTCTTGATCGAAAATCAAGCGGACGTGAACTTTGACAAGGGAACTCCGGAAGAATTTCCTCTTTTTCTTGCATGCGGAGCCGGGTCCGCTCCACAAAATTTCTCCATCGTAGAATTTCTTTTAAAACACAACGCAAAGCCGGACTATACGAGCCGTCTCCACGAGGTTCATTCGGAAGGAAAGACGATTCAATTGGGAGCGGATAACGCGCTTCATTTTCTCTCCGAAGAATCCGAGACCGATTTTAGAATCGTCGATCTTCTCATAAAGTCGGGAACGAACGTAAATCATAGAAACGCGGAAGGAATTTCCCCGCTTTTACAGTCGATTCTCAAAAAGAGAGTGGGCTTGGCTCAGAAACTTCTCGAGCTCGGCGCCGATCCGAGTCTTGCGGACATACACGGAAGGACGTCCTTGGAAGAAGTCCGAAAACAAAAATTAGAGGCGCTCGAAACACTGATTTTAAAACGACTGGGAGTCAAAGAGAATCCGGATCGAATCTCCCAGTAACTGAATTTATCTTTTCCGATCTCGGTTTCGATCTGAGAATTTACTCGTCCGTTTTTTTTCGTCCTTTTTCATAAAAAATCCTTTCGGGTTTTCATCTTTTGATCTTATCGAGGCTAAAAAATTTTTTGTAGCGGATCTGAGTTCGCTTAACAATTCAAGCAAACGTTATCTCACATTGTTCTATGAAATAACCGCGTTTCACAATATCTGCATCTTTCCTCTAAGAAAAAACGAAATCGATCAAGTTTTGAAACTCCTCTGAAAAGAGGATAAACAATCCTCCCGGAAACGTAAAAGTATAGAAGTTTGAAACGGTGATACAAAGGATCCCTAAAGGACGAATTTTTGAAGAAAGAAACGGGAATATTTGATTCTAAAAAAACTTGATTGATGTTTTTTCAGGATCCGTCCGCATAAAAATACATAAATTCAAATCGATAATCTCCGATGAATTCTCGGGAACCAAGTCGAAACTGGTATAAAAAACCATTTCGCTTAATGTTTTTGTATACACATCGCTTTGGGATAGATCCGATTCGTATATTGCCCGTTTTATAATAAGACTTATAGTATACTCCTTTCGCCTAATGACCGTAATGCTATTCGATTAAATTACTGGTTGTTAGCATCTCCGGATCTGAAATTTTTGTCTTTAACAGACGTTAGCCTTCCAGCTCTGCGTTTGTATGAAGAAAATTGCATTCGTTCGATTGGCGAAAGATTTGGAATTGCACGGTATAAATGTCTCAAGAGGCAAATCGAAAAAGAAAAAATAAATTTCTAGGACAGTTTTTTACTCCCGAAAAAGTAGCGGATTTCCTGGTTGATTGGGTTCTCGGCGCGGAAAGGATTTCCTCGTCGGAAAATTCAAATCGTATACTGGATCCTGCGATCGGAAACGGAGTTTTTTTTTCGAGCCTCCTTGATAAACGCCCCGATCTCAAAGCTGAATGGTTCGGCTTCGATCTCGATATTCAATGTTTAGAATCCAGCAAGTCCTCCTTAGAAGACAAGGTTACTCGTTTTGGATCCCTTCATTTTTTTGATCAGGATTTTCTTCTGCAAACTCCCGACCAAAAATTCGACGTTATCCTTTGTAATCCGCCTTATAAGAAGATCAGCGATAGGGTTTATTCCAAAGAATTGAATAAACGATTTGCAGGAGATTTGGAAACGAGGCTTCCGGGAACGGCGAACCTTTACGTATTCTTTCTATTAAAATGTTTGAATATGATTAGCGTCGGCGGAAGAGCTGCGTTTTTAGTCCCTCAGGATTTTTTTAACTCCGGTTACGGAGTTTTTATCAAAACCGCGCTCAGGAAATCGGGGCATCTCCATTCTCTTTTTCTTTTATCTCCTCAGGACAGTCTTTTTGACGAGGCGGTAACGAGTTCTTGTATTCTTCTCTTAGAAAATTCAGGGAAAGAAAAAAAATCGGGATTCAAATGGGCAAGGTTAAAACCGGGTTTTTTCACCGGTAAATCCAAACTTGTTTCCGGCGCCGTCGAATCGATAGAAACCGAATGGATTCCATTCCCCGATCCGGAAGCTAAGTGGAGCCCGATCTTCTATCGTATGGAAAAGAAAACCCATCTTCTTGAGAGAAAAAACGATTCTTTTGAGAATTTTTCGGATCTCCGGATTCCTCTTTTGGAATTCGGAAAGTTCACGAGAGGAATCGCGACCGGTGACAACGATTTTTTTCTTTTTACGAAGACAATGGTGGAACAATCTGAAATTCCGGAAAAATTCTTCAGAACTTGCATCCCAAAATCACAATATGCAAGAAATAGAATATTCTTATATTCTGATTGGGAAGAGTTGAGCAGAAAAGGCGCAAAGGTCTGGCTTTTGGACGTAAGGAGCGAGTTCGATCCGAACGAGTCGTCTGCGCTGAGTCGTTATTTGGAAAGCGGCCTTACTAAGGGCGTCAACCGAAGGTTTCTACCCTCAAGAAGAAAAAATTGGTATAGTCAGGAAGCAAAGGCTTCTTGCCCCATTCTCGCGTCGAGTTTTCATAGGAATGAAATTAGAATCGTAAGAAATTTTAGCAACGTCGTCCATTTGACATGCTTTCACGGATTCACTCCGACATCCGGAATGGAAGAGTGGGTGGATGCAGTCTATGCGTATCTGATTTCTTCGGATTCGAAAAAGGACTTGGAAACAAGAAGAAGAGAATACGCAAGAGGTCTCTGGAAAGCGGAACCCGGAGATCTCAATTCGCTCCGAGTTCCCGACTTTAGAAAATTGGATCAAGCCCTCCAAAACGAATTGAAAACTTTGGTCTCTGATCTCAAAACTACGCGCGCTTCCGTCGACAAAGAGATAAAAATCATAGAGAGAATCGATTCTATCTTTAGCAACGAATCGATTTAACTTCTCCTTTTCCTTCGACTCAACGTTTCGAAACCTCTTTCGCATTCGAAAAAACTCTTTACGAAATCGATACATTTCATTTGGCTTTCACAGACGTAACTAACGTATGAGAATTTTATGATACTGAATGTCTCTTTTTTACAATGTAGAATTTCGATTCTATTCATCGTAGTCGTTTTGAGCTCCTGTAAATTTTTGGGAGTCGGTTCGATTCCTTTGGAAGAATTAAAATCGAAATACTCGAATTCAGAGTCCGAGTTTATTACGATCGATCACGTAAATCTCCATTACCGCGACGAAGGTAAGGGTCCGGTGATCATTCTTTTGCACGGAGTCTGTTCTTCTTTGCATACCTGGGACGACTGGACGGCGATTTTAAAGGATCGATATCGTGTGATCCGTTTGGATCTTCCCGGTCACGGTTTGACGGAGATCGGCGAGGAAGATTCCGTTTTAAAAACGGAAGGTATGATTCTTCTTTTGGAAGAATTTAGGAAACGATTAAAAATCGAAAAATTTTATCTCGTCGGAAATTCTTTGGGAGGTTTTGTCTCTTGGAGATATGCGCTCGAATATCCGAGTAGAGTGGAAAAGTTGGTCCTCATCGATTCGGTCGGTTATCCGCAGCCGTTGCCTGAGTTAGTCGCCGTTGGGAGTCATCCTTTGATACAACCTTTGATGAAAGTTTCCACACCTCGTTTTGTTGTAAGCAGAGGTGTCAGTCAAGCATACGGGGATCCGACCAGACTCAAGGACGAGGTTGAGGAACGATACGTGGAACTTTCTATGAAAAAAGGAAACAGATCCGCGATCGTCAAAATTTTTAAAGAACAAAGGGAAAGTTTTCAAAACGAGGAAATGGGAAAAAGGATCCCGGAAATTCGGACTCCGGCATTGGTGATGTGGGGAACCGAAGATCACTGGCTGAGTTACGAATATTTTCCAAATTGGAAACGGGATCTCCCGAACGCGAAGTTCGTCGTTTATGAAGGTGCGGGTCACATCCCTATGGAAGAAATACCAGAACGGTCCGCAAAAGATTTGGATTTGTTTCTTTCAAAGAAGGAATGATTCTTTTTTGAATCGAGAAATCGGAGAGGTTCTCCATCGGAACCTCTTATAAAAGTTTTGTCGAGGGGATTTGTCTTTGTCTAAGACGAATCTCCAAGACTCGGAGAAAGAAAACCAACGAAAGATGAGAATGAATTTTGGCTTGATCGATCTTAGATCGATGTTGAACCTTATACGGAAGGTCTTTCATGTTACAACCGAACACTCTTGACTTCCTAAAAAAATTAGCGAAGAATAACAACAAGCCTTGGCTGGAAAAAAATAAACCCCTATTTATCGAAGCCAAAAACGATTTTGAAAATTTGATCACGGAGTTGCTGATCGGTCTTGCAAAGGTCAATCCGGACCTCGCCGGAGTGGACCCGAAAAAATGCATCTTTCGGATCTATCGCGACGTTCGATTTTCCAAAAACAAGGAGCCTTATAAAACCAATTTCGGCGCGAGTATCGGCGCCGGCGGCAAGGATTTAGGAAGGCCACTTTTTTACGTCCATATCGAACCGGGTGATCGATCCTTTATAGCGGGAGGATTATATATGCCCGATCCGAAAATCTTGAGAAGAGTTCGCGAGACTATTTTAGAAAATTCGAATGTTTTAAAAAAGATCGTTCGAGACAAGAAGATCGAAAAAGAATTCGGCGGTCTTTCGGATATGAGATTAAAAACAGCACCGAGGGGATTTTCTAAAGACCATCCCGATCTGGACTGGATTCAATATACGAGTTACATTGTTGAAAAACCGCAGAAAGACTCCGAGATACTTTCCAAAAATTTCATCAAAAGCACGATCGATTCGTATCGGATTCTTCAACCTTTTTTGAATTATTTTGAAAAGGCCTTATAGGGCGTTCTTAAAAACTTTACTGACCGGTTCCGTAAATTTTATTCCAATCACCTTTGGTTTGTTCCAATGTACAATCCGATTTTAAGAGTAGAACACGGCCGACTTCGTAATTGAGTCTTTGATAACCGCAGCCGATCTGCGAGGAATTGTATTTTTCGATCGCGATAAAATGTCCCGTTGTTCGAATTGCGCTTAGGCAACGATTGAGAGAATGCCGTGTATAGGATTTGGATTCTTCGATTCCTAAAGCCGCCGTAAAATAATCCGGAGAAGCCAAGGATGCGAGAAGGTCTTGGGCCGAGCTCAATCCGGAAGACGTGTTCGTGATGTTTGATAAGCTTACCGAAATTTTATAATCCTGACCCGCGAGTCCCTGACAATGGACAAAAACGGACTCGATCGGACTGGGTCCGACAGTTTGAAATTCCGCTCCTCCCGGTTGGAGAATGGAATTGGGGCCGGTCGGAAAGGCGGAAAAATTTCCGCTTTCATCCACTCCGTAGCTGATTCTACAAAACGCGGAACCGGATACGAATTCGAATTTTGCGGTAGTGCTAAACAAGCCGGAAAACCGGAAAACGTCGACGTCGGTGCCCGCGGAAATCATTCCTGAAATCTGAAAGTTAGGATTGGTATCGGAAAGTGGGTTGAGAGTTTGGGCCGAAGCGAATTGATCGTTTCCTTCTATTTCGGTCACGGTCGAGTTTATGGAAGCGGAACCGCAGCTCGAAGTCGAATCGGTTCGAGGTCTTCCTAACATCTCGTAGAAGGAAATATTAAGAATTTCTTGTTTAATCTCCACGATCGCCTCCTTCCCTTTCACCTGATCCGTACCAGCGTTTTCGCAAGAGAAAACAAACCAGCAGGAAAGAAGAACAAGAAGAATTTTATATACGTCGTAGATCGAAGTTCTGAGGTGTTTTGAAAACGGGATCATCATTCATTTCGCTTTAAAAATTATATTCTAAACATAGATTGAAACAGACAACGGATAAGTATTTTTCAGATTTAAGTCGGTTTTTTACTTTTTGCAGTAAGAATTTCAAACACGATTCTTTAAATACATTTTCGATTTTTGTCTATAGAATTTCCGACGACTGCGTAACCTACGCCCATTTTGAAGAATGCATAAAAAATCTACGAGATTCCAAAGGGGAATTTTGCGGAAGTTTCGCAGAAGAAAAGAATGGTTCGGGCTGACGAGATCATAATTTTTGATGGAGTGATATTTCAAGGAACCTTCTTAAGCCCGCATCCAAAAAAGCGATAGATAGACTGTAAGGGTTGACCCTTCCAACGAGGTTTGACGTCGTCGGGGAATTTTTTTCTAAAGTTCAAATTGTTTACCGATACGGCAAGAATGGATCGAAGTTTAGAATTAAGGAATGTGTTCCCGTCACATTCCGGTTTTGTTTTTAAAAGCAAAACGGAGTCCTTCGACTCCGAATTGAAAACCGATTAGGTCTGATCTTCCGCCAATACGATCAAGGAATCTTCGGGGCGGATGGAGAATTGGGTGTTTTTGGGAGGAATGAGATGTACTCCGTATCCTTTTTCCTCGTCTTTTTCTTCGGATGCGATTCTAATTCCGAAACAGGTTTCTCCGCGTTTGAGCGCCGCGTTTGCACAATCCGCAAAGGAAACAACTTGGGATACATTTTCGAAATACAAAGAAACTGGTTTGAGATAGATTTCGCTTCCCTCGGGGCTGAAAAGATTCTCATAAACGCGCATAACGTCCGGTTCTTGAGAAACCTGTGCCATCATCTTCGAAACGAATTGGTTGGAAATCAGGAAATCTTTCACTCCAGTTTCCAATACGATCTCCGTGTTTTCGGAGTTCATAATCTCAGTTATCAGCTGAGTTCTCGGTTGGTTTCCGGTTTTAAAGGTATATCGTTTAAAATACTGACGGAAACGAAGAAGCAAGGAGATCGTCTGGGCGTCCACTTCCTCTATGTTTTCTTTTTCTTCGGCTAAGAATATTACGGAATCGTAAGATTCAGGCGCGAGTCTTTTCATCACGGATTCTTGGGAAAGGTCTGCCTGAAAGGAGCGTAACGTGATTTTCGGATATTTTTTCTTCAGTCGAACGACTGAACTTTTGAAGTCGTCGTCGATCTGTTTTACCAAAAGGTCGATCGTAGACCCGGGGGCGACGAACTTTGCGTATTCTTCCACTATGAGAGGACTTTTCGAATTCCATCCTACGATCAATTGTTTGTCGATCGGGTTTGAACGTTTCCTTTTCGGAATCTGAAAGTCTCTCGGATTTGCCACCACATTGTCCGAGTATCGAATTTTAGAATCGTCTTCCGCCAAAAGTACGGCGTCTTCCTCGTCTCCTGGAACATAACTCGAAGGAGGATTTAAGACGATGTCTCCGTCGGCTTTTCGAAATCCCAAAGGGACTGATTCGTTAAACCGAAATGAAATTTCCTGAAACGGAAGTCCGTTCCATCCGTTTTTGGGTTTGTAAAAATAGATCTCGTCGCCTTCGAAACCGACTAAGTTGGAATAGACGACCGCGAGGCCCGAAGTTCTGGAAGTTTGTACGAGAAGTTTTGCGAGAATATTTCTTTCGTCCATCACTTGGATCGAGGAGGAGAGTTCCTGCGCGATCTGACGATTCTCCTCCCCGTAAAGTTCCGCGACGATCGGAGGAAGTTCGTTGCCTTGTCCAAGCGCGACCAATGCCATCAAAGATTTTAACACCTTTGCGTCTCCGATCGATCTTCCTTCCTTGGATTCTTCGTCGCCGGATGCGTTCAGAACCAAAACCGACTTCGCTTCTTTTGCGTTTACTTTTCTGAGAGAATGTAAACTCGAGGGAGTTCCCGAACGAGTGATTACTTTTGTAGTCTTACGATCGGAGAGGTTTTCTGCGAGGAAATCGTCCATCACTTCCTTGTCTTCTTCGGCGAGGATGACGACGACCGCTCTGGACTCGGATGAATTCGCTTCGATGAGTTCCTTGATGATTTCAACAACCCTGACTCCGAATCCAAGAATGATCGTATGATCGGATTCTAATACGTCGCTTTTTCCCTTTCTCAAATCCTGAATCTTCTGATCGAATTGGTTGGTAATAAAAGCCACCAAACTCGAAAAGAGAACAAGTCCGAGAAAAACCGTAAGAATCCCGGAAATTTTGTTGAACCAGTTCGATTCTCCGTCTTCCGCTACCGCACCTGCGTCGGAGATCTGTAAAAATACTCTCCACAAAAATTCCCCCTTTCCTTGGATCGATTCGTCCGGAAATATCCAACCGCCTAACACGCGTACAATGGAGAGGGATAAGAATGCGATTAAGAATAAGGTGATCAGAGCCGCGAAAACCGCACCTCCTCCCTTGGACATAAAATTGTCGAAATGATAACGAAGTTTATCGGAGAATTTATGTTTTGATTTCATGCCGGTGAATGGAAATTCATGCCGCCATTTTATCAAATGGAAAATAATTTCTTTTCGGAAAAATCGAAAATTCTTTCTTAGATCGCCGAAAAAAAGAGAAGGGCGGAAAGCAGAAGGCATAGAGGAGAATAATACTTTGTGTCGTTTTTAGCAAACGTGGTTCCCCTAACGCTTTTAAAAAAACCGACCAGTCGAAATTCTCCAATCGCGCGCAAAAGAAATACGAGAGAAAGAAAAAGGGTTCCGTAGTGAAGCAGCGGTTTTGGGATTCCGATCGGATTCTCAAATGTAAGTCCGATCGGCAGAGATGCCGCACCTAAGAGTAGGATTCCGACGATAAGGGTCGCAAATTTTCCGGGAAGAAACGCTGGTTTTCCGTTTATTTCCGGAATGACTTGGTTGCCACCGGTCCGACCTCCCGCCAGCCAATAAAAATGAATCCCGGATAAAAACAAAAGGATCAGACCGGCGATCCAGGATAGAATTGGTTGGAGAGAGATCATTGGTGGCTCCGCTTCTATTGTAAAAAAAATCCGGCGCTTACGGACTCCGGATTTTGATTTTGATAGAGTTTTACGAGAAGACGAGCTAAATCCTTTTTTTCGTCCTCCGTAAATCCTTTGTAAAGATTGTTGACTAAGGAACGGGAAATGCCGAGCAGCACTGGACGGACGGAATAAGCCTTCTTCGTCAGTTCCAGATGAACGATCCTTTGATCGTCCGGATCTCTGGTTCTTTCCACAAATCCTAACGTTTCCAATTTGTCGACAAGAGCGGTTAACGTGGATTTATCCCGATTGATCATCTTGGCTATCTCTTGCATCTGCGCTCGTTTTTTCTTTACGAGGGCGAATAGGATATCCGCGTGGGTCGTTGTAAGTGCGCCTAAACCTTTTTCTTTCAGTTCCAGGTTCAGGTGTCTGTGAAATTCGTCTCGAATTCTCGAGATCATATAGATGATCAGTCTAGGACTCATATTTTACCTAATTTTAGAATTTTTTTTCCATCAGGCAAATTGATATAGATAGATTACCTCTCCGACCGCGGCCGCTTTTGTGGATCCTTCGGTTTCGAAAGTCATCTTAAGAGTCATTCTCGCTGTACCTCTTAGGTCTTTGAGCTCGATCAACTCCGCTCTGATTCTCAACTTGCTTCCTACTTTTACGGGCTCTAAAAACCGAAGTTTTTCCATTCCGTAATTGATCCCCATCTTAATATTCTTTAATTCTAATATTTGAGATAAGAGGTAGGGTGCCATGGAAAGTGTAAGATATCCGTGTGCAATCGTCCCGCCGAACGGAGATTCCTTAGCCGCTCTTTCGGGATCCGTATGTATCCACTGATGATCCAGGGTCGCATCTGCAAACCGATTGACTTGTTCCTGGGTGATCGTGTGGTATTCGGAAGTCCCGATTTCTTTTCCGGTGTAGGCTTCTAATTCTGCAAAACTGGATAATACTACTTTAGCCATGTTGTTCTCCTTTTACTCCGTTTTTTGTTTTAATCTATTTGTAAGTTGTTCGAAAATTTCAGATTCCAAGTTGGAAAGGTCAAAGCCGTCTTGAAGACCCAATGCCTTTCCCGAATACATCGCCTTCCAGACAATCTCTCCGTTTTCGACGTCCATCGCTTTCACCGTAACTTCCAAAATCGCGTTTCCGGATGCGGTTCCATAATCCGTAAAATCCGTAAAAACGGCGATGTCGCCTTTGAGAAGTTTTGCGATCTTAATTCCCTTTTCCTCGTTAAAGGCAGAATCGTTTTCCATCGTGGATCGAAACTGTCTTTCCGTGTTATATCTTTCCTGTACCTTTCCGCCGTAATTCAAAATCGTAAGTTCCAACTTTTCAAAACTTCTGGATTCTACGAATTTTCTCTGATCTGCATTCTGATCTTTTAAGAGCCAACCCGAACGAATCTGAATCGGAAATACGATGTGTTTTGTTTTTCGTTCCAGAGTAAACCCTCGTCGAACAAACACCGTTCCGAAGATGGAATTTTTGGAAGTGGCACAATCGGTAAAAAGAAGAAAGAATAGGATTAGGGCGAAAGGAAAACGATAGAAAGAAAGAAAAATGTTCTCTTTCCGGGAAAAGGGATCTGCGTTGCGTGCGGCGGACAATTCGTTTTCCTTTGTCGGACCTTTCCTAGGAGAAGTCAGTGCTTTGATTTGTCCATCTGTTTTTTGTCAAACTAATTCGGCCTTTCCTTTCGAAAGAAAAATTCCTTAAGAGAAAGTTCCATTGATTAATGTAGTAGAACTCACGTCTTTTCAGGTTATAAATTCTCCATTCCTACATTGCCTTTTTTAAGAATGCTTTCTCTTTTTCCCTTTTGAAAGATTAGAATCTGCTGAAATGTTACATGGGAGGTTTTGGTTCTTCTTTTCTTTGGTTTTTTGATTCTCTGTTTCATTTAGAAATTCTGGATTTGGAAGGCGTTTCCGGAAACAAGCCGAGATCGCGTTCTGGGACCTCGGTTTTATTTTGCTTTTTCCAACTTCGTTGGAAGCCACTCACTTCGCTTCCGCTGTTCGTTGGCTATTTCGCTCTCTACGGATCGCTGTTTTTCCAACTTCGTTGGAAGCCACTCACTTCGCTTCCGCTGTTCGTTGGC
>NZ_JAFFPU010000059.1 GCF_016919175.1 Leptospira ainlahdjerensis
CGCTGTTTTTCCAACTTCGTTGGAAGCCACTCACTTCGCTTCCGCTGTTCGTTGGCTATTTCGCTCTCTACGGATCGCGAAATAGGTTGACAGGCTATATGCAAACCGGAGTCTAATAGGAGCTATGGATAGCGCTCCCGAGCACCTTGGCCCTTTATTAATTCAATTCTTACTCGGAGTTGGTTTCTCCGCTCTGATTCTGACCCTTGCCATACTCATCGGCCCCAAAAAAAAGTCCAAGCCGCAGGACACGTTCGAATGCGGTGTGCAGTATTACGGGGATGCGAGAGGTCTTTTCAACATTAAGTTTTATCTCGTAGCCGTTCTTTTTATTTTGTTCGATATTGAGGCCGTCTTTCTTTTTCCTTACGCAGTAAATCTGATCGGATTTAAGAATGCGGGAATCGGGTTTTTTCTCATCTTCGAGATGTTTGTGTTTGTCCTCACTTTAGTCGTGGGCTTATACTATATCTGGAAGAAAGGAGCGCTGGAATGGGATTGAGTGATCTTAACAAAGCTCCGGGCCAAGCCCTGGGCGACATGATTCAACTCGGAAACGTTGAATCCGTGATTCAATGGGGAAGAAGTTATTCCCTTTGGCCATATCCTTTCGCGACGGCGTGTTGCGGAATCGAATATATGAGCGCTTCTTGTTCGGACTACGATATCGCTCGTTTCGGAGCGGAACGTCCTTCGTTTTCTCCGCGTCAGGCGGACATGATCCTCGTTCTCGGAACCATCACCTATAAGATGGCTCCCGTACTTCGTCAAATCTACGACCAGATGGCCGAGCCTAAGTTTGTCATCAGCGTAGGAGCCTGCGCTTCTTCCGGCGGGATGTTCAATACCTACGGAGTTTTGCAAGGTGTGGATCGAATTCTTCCCGTAGACGTCTATGTTCCCGGTTGTCCTCCTCGTCCGGAAGCGATCTTGGACGCGCTCGTAAAATTACAGCAAAAATTGAAAACTCAGGGGCTGGAAGAAAGACGTCAGGAAGTGATGCACAAAATCCAGGAATTGAACGAAAGAAATAAACCCCTGGTTGTACGATGAAAGAAGCAGTAGAAAGTTTCCTCAAAGAAAAATTTCCCCATTTTTTGGACAAACAAGAGTCCGTCGTTTCCAATGTTCCCGTTATATTCCTGAAAGCGGAAGGCCTGGTTCCCGTTTTAACGGCGCTCAAAAACGATCCAACACTCTATTATAATTTTCTAAACGATCTTACCGCGATCGATTGGCTCGGAAAAAAAGAACCTCGTTTCGAGGTCTGTTATCTGCTTCGTTCTGCGAACAAGTCGGCGAGTAGAATCCAGATCAAGGTCCGAGTAGAAGAGGGAGAATCTGTTCCGAGTATCGTCTCCGTTTTTAAAGGCGCCAACTGGCCGGAAAGGGAAGTGTATGACCTTTTCGGAATTCCATTTGCCAATCATCCGAACTTGGATCGGATTCTGATGCCGGATAACTTTCTTGGTCATCCTCTTCGCAAGGACTTTCCGTTGGAAGGATTCGGTCAGGATTATCTCATCGAAGATCTTCTTCAAATGCATATCTCCGAAGACATCACAAAGGAAGGAGGAAAATAAAATGATGTACGAAAAAACGGCCCAACATTTCGGACAGAAGTTTGCCAATCTTCCCGAGGGTCATCTCCTCGTAAACTTAGGTCCTTCTCACCCCGCGACACACGGGATTCTTCAGAACGTGATTCAACTCGACGGAGAAAGAATCGTAGAAGCTGAATCGGTCATCGGTTACGTGCACCGTTGTTTTGAAAAATTAGGAGAACGTTATACTTACAATCAGTTCCTGGTCTGCACCGATCGGATGAACTACGTTTCCACTCCTTTGAACAACATCGGTTGGATTCTCGCCGTAGAAAAGATGATGCAGATCGAGGTTCCGGATCGTGCGACCTATGTGAGAATGATCATCTCGGAACTTTCGAGAATCATGGATCATATCATCTGCTCCGGAATTTTGGGAGTGGACTTGGGAGCTTTCTCGGGGCTTCTTCACCTCTTTCATCATCGGGAAAATATCTATCAAGTGATCGAAAAGCTCACCGGCGCGAGACTGACCACGACGTTTTGTCGAATCGGCGGATTGGAAAGAGATATCTATCCCGATTTCGTAAAAGAAGTAAAGATGGTCTGCAAAGGACTCAAACCCGCGATCGAAGAATTCAACAGTCTTCTCTTAAAGAATAAAATTTTCCTGGGTCGTACGGAAGGAATCGGCGGTATTTCGGCGGAAGACGCGATCGCTTACGGTTATTCAGGTCCGAACCTCAGAGCAACCGGCGTTGACTGGGACGTTCGAAAAGACGAACCTTACATGCTCTACGATAAAGTGGATTTCGATATTCCGGTCGGAGAAGACGGCTCCGTTCTTCATAGAACCTTGGTTCGTATGGAAGAGATGCGTCAGTCGATTCGGATCATCGAACAGCTGATAGACGGAATTCCGGAAGGAACCTGGCACGCGAATCTTCCTCACGCCTATCTTCCCGAAAAGAACAAAGTCTACAACAACATGGAAGAATTGATCTATCATTTCAAGATCATCATGCACGGAGTTAAGGTCCCTCCGGGAGAATACTACATGGCGACCGAAGCCGCCAACGGAGAACTCGGTTATTATATCGTCTCCGACGGTGAAAAATCCCCTTGGAGAGTTCACGTTAGACGTCCTTGCTTTTGGTATTATCAATCTTTTGCGGATCTCGTGCGCGGCGGTTTACTTGCGGATTCCGTAGCAACGATGAGTTCGTTAAACGTGATCGCCGGGGAGTTGGACTGCTGATGAGTTACAAGTTCAGTGAAGAATCCGAAAAAAGATTTCAGAAGATGCTGGAAGTGTTTCCGGAAAAGCGCTCTCTCATTCTCCCTTGTTTGTACATTCTCCAGAGGGAAAACGGTTTTGTGGATCAGGACGGGATGAACTACATCGCGGATCGTCTCGGAGATCCGATTTCTCTCGCTCAGGTTTACGGAGTCGCTACGTTTTATACTCTCTATAATAAGAAGCCCGTTGGAAAGTATCATATCCAGATCTGCGGAACGTCGAGTTGTTATCTGCAGGGGAATGACGAAATCGAAAAACATCTCTGCGATCGTTTGGGAATTCATCTCGGACAAACGACCCCGGACGGAAAGTTTACCTTGGAAGAAGTGGAATGTCTCGGCGCCTGCGGTTATTCTCCGATGGTGCAAATCAACGACGATTTTTACGAACAACTGACTCCTGAAAAGGTGGATCAGATTCTAAAAAGTCTGAACTGACAAAGGAAATCCTTATGGCAGAAATGAAAATTCTTACGAAATACATCGATAATCCCAAGTCCACAGAACTTGAGTTTTACGAATCGGTTCACGGTTACGACGGTTTAAAAAAAGCGCTCCAGATGAAACCCGACGATATCATCGCCGAGGTGAAAAAATCGGGACTTAGAGGAAGGGGAGGCGCGGGTTTTCCAACCGGACTGAAATGGTCCTTTATCCCAAAAGACATTCCAAAACCGAAATATATCATCTGCAACGCAGACGAAGGCGAGCCCGGTACATTCAAAGATCGTAAACTGATTGAGAACCTTCCTCATCAGATCATCGAAGGGATGATCATCGGCGCAAGAGCGATCAATTCCAACAAGGGATTCTTTTACATTCGCGGAGAATTTCAGAAAGGCGCCAAAACGATGCAGAAGGCGATCGACGAAGCCTATACAAAAGGTTATCTCGGTAAGAATATCTTAGGTTCGGGATTCGACTTTGATCTTGTTCTCTACGAAGGCGCCGGGGCTTATATCTGCGGAGAAGAAACCGCACTCATCAATTCCATAGAAGGAAGAAGAGGTCACCCAAGATTAAAACCTCCGTTTCCTGCGGTTTCCGGTTTGTATCGTTCCCCCACCGTGGTGAATAACGTGGAAACCTTTTCCGCGATTCCTCATATCCTGGACAAAGGTGCGGATTGGTATTCCAAGATCGGGACCGAAAAATCACCGGGAACAAGACTCTTTAGCGTTTCGGGTCACGTAAAAAGACCGGGCGTCTACGAAATCGAATTAGGAACTCCTTTATTAGAACTTGTGAATGATCTCTGCGGTGGAATTGTCGACGATAAACCTCTGAAGGCGATCATTCCCGGCGGATCTTCCGTCCCGATTTTAACCGCGGAAGAATGTAAAACCGCAAACATGGATTTCGAATCGATGGCCGCTCACAAAACCATGCTCGGCTCGGGTGCGGTCATCGTACTCGCGGAAGGAACCGACATCGTAGAAACCACGTATCGATTCGCGAGATTCTACGCTCACGAATCGTGCGGTCAGTGTACTCCTTGTCGAGAAGGAACTCATTGGGTTCGAGACATTCTTTCCAAAATCCGAGACGGGGAAGGTACGACTCAGGATATCGATCTGATTCTTTCTTTATCCCGTAACATGGAAGGTGGAACTACGATTTGTCCTCTTTCCGACGCTTGTGTCGGGGCGGTTCGTCCGGCTCTTCAGAAATTCCGTTCCGAGTTTGACGCAAGACTCAAAGTAAAACCGGAACCCGTGACGGAACCTCGTAGACGCAAGGAGGATAAGGCTCTTCTATGAATTGGAACGAAATCCTATTTTGGCTCTTAAAGAGCGGTCTTTTCTTTTTTATCCTGATCACCGCTTGCGCCTATTACACTCTCGCCGAAAGACGGGTCGCGGGTTTTATTCAGGACCGCAAAGGACCCAATCGTGCGGGAATCTTCGGACTTCTCCAACCCCTTGCGGATGGAATCAAGTTTCTTACCAAAGAAGAAGTGTTTCCTCTGAACGTAAATCGTGTGATGTATCTCATCGCTCCGGGAATCTCGATGACCTGCGCCATCATGGCTTGGTCGGTTGTACCTTTGGGCGGTCAGATTCCGCTTCCCGGATTTTTGCAGAACGCGACCGGTCTTCAGTTTTTGGATCTGCAAGTTGCGAACCCCGATACGGGGATTCTTTTTTTGTTTGCGATCTCCTCTCTTGCGGTTTATGGAATCATCATCGCGGGTTGGGCGAGCAATAACAAATATTCGTTGTTAGGCGGGATCCGCGCAACGGCTCAGATGATCAGTTACGAACTTCCTCTTTCGATGAGTGTGGCTTCCATCGTGATCATCACCGGTTCCTTGAAACTTACCGATATCAGTTCGTCTCAGGCGGGTCTCTGGAATATCTTCAAACTTCCGGGATTCATCGCGTTTTTTCTTTTTGTAGTAGCGATGTTCGCGGAAACCAACCGTCTTCCTTTCGATCTGGCCGAAGCGGAATCGGAACTCGTCGTCGGTTTTCACACCGAATACGGCGCGTTTAAGTTCGCGTTATTCTTCATCGCGGAATACATGAATATGATCACGATGAGCTGTGTGGTAACCTTGCTTTTTTTCGGAGGTTATCAGGTTCCGTTCGGAATTTTAGACGGCCACGTTTTACAACCTCTTTTCGGACTCTTTTTCTTTTTGGGTAAGGTTCTCTTTTTTACGTTTTTGTTTCTCTGGGTGAGATGGACGCTTCCTCGTTTTCGTTACGATCAGCTCATGTCTCTCGGTTGGAAAAAGCTGATTCCTTGGGCGATCTTGAACATCGTCATCGCAAGCATCTATATACAATTTTAAGAATATAAGAAAATGCCACTAACAGATCAACCTCAACTGCTTCTATTCTTCCTGTTTGCGACGGTGATGATTCTCAGTTCTCTGGGAGTGATCTTTCATCCGAACGCGATCACCGCCGCCGTTCTTCTCGTATTGAGTTTTTTTTCTCTCGCGGCCATTTACGCCGTAATGAATGCGATCTTTATCGCCACGATGCAACTCCTCGTGTATGCGGGTGCGATCATGGTTTTGGTGGTTTTCGTTTTGATGCTTCTTTCTCTCAGGGACGACGCCCCTCAGTTTTTTATCTTTGAAAAACCGGTGAAAAAACTTCTGTATCTGACCCTCGTCGCCTTTTTGGGAGTTCTTTTGATCACCGCCGTACACGACGGAATTCCGTCCAAGACTTCGGAAAGAATCGGTTATCTTTCCAACAGCAATGTTGAATATTCTTTCGATATTCCCAAAGGCGGAAACACTGCGAACGGAATCGGCTCTACTTCGTCCGGAAATACCGCAGTGGTCGGAACCGCGATGTTTCTACGTTATCTGCTTCCTTTCGAATTGATTTCCATTCTTCTTCTCGCCGCGGTCCTCGGAGCAGTCGTACTCGGAAAAAAGAATCTCGCCAACAAGGGATTGGAAGGAGAAAAACCATGAACCTTTGGATTTCCGGAATTCCTGTGGAATATTTTTTAACCCTCGCGATGATCATCTTTACGATCGGCGTGGCCGGAGTGATGGTAAGAAGAAGCGCGGTCCTTATTTTTATGTCCGTGGAATTGATCTTAAACTCGGTGAATCTCGTTTTCGTCACCTTCTCCAAAGCCCTCCACCAAGTGGACGGAGAAGTTGTGGTCTTCTTTGTGATGGCGATCGCCGCGGCGGAAGCCGCAATCGGACTTGCGATCGTGATTGCGATTCATAGGCTCAAAAAGACGAGCTACGTAGACGAAATGAATCTGATGAAATGGTAGTAAGAATGGAAATTTCTAACCTCGTCCCTGCGTTAGTCGCGCTTCCTTTGATCGGTTTTTTGATTTCGGGACTTTTTGGCAAATGGCTGAAAGGTTTTACCGGAGTTCTATCTACGGTTGTGGTCTTTTTGTCCTTCTCTCTGGCGCTCGTTTGTTTTTTTCTGTTTCATCCGATGGAACGTTCCGTTCCGGAAATCGTTACTTTGTTCCCCTGGATAAAGGCCGGAGGATTGAACGTTTCACTGGCGTATCAGGTCGATCAACTTTCCTTATATATGATTTTGATCATCACGGGAATCGGATCCTTGATCCATCTCTATAGCATCGGTTATATGAAGGAAGATCCGGGTTTTGCGCGTTACTTTGCTTATTTGAATCTTTTTATCTTCGCGATGTTGAATCTGGTACTTGCAGAAAATCTAATTCTTCTTTTTCTCGGATGGGAAGGAGTGGGGCTTTGTTCTTATCTGTTGATCGGTTTTGACTATCACAAAGATTCCGCCGCAAACGCGGGGATGAAGGCCTTTATCACAAACAGAATCGGCGACTTGGGAATGCTCCTCGGAATCGCACTCGTTTTTTGGTATACGGGTTCTCTTTCTTTTACGGAGATTACGGAAGCGATTCCGGAAGTTCCGTCGTTTCGTTACATTCTTCCGATTGCCGCCGCTTGTTTTTTTATAGGAGCCGTCGGAAAGTCCGCTCAAATTCCATTACACGTTTGGTTGCCGGACGCGATGGCCGGACCGACTCCCGTGTCCGCTTTGATTCACGCGGCTACGATGGTGACGGCGGGAATTTTTTTGATCGCAAGGCTCAATCCGATTTTTCTTTCCGCACCGCAAGTCGGTCACTGGATCGTGATCATAGGATCGGTAACCGCGTTTTTAGCCGCGACCGTGGGTCTTTTTCAAAACGATATCAAGAAAGTTTTGGCGTATTCCACCGTATCTCAGTTAGGTTATATGTTCGTAGCAATGGGGGCGGGCGCCTACGTCGCCGGGCTTTTTCATTTGATGACTCACGCTTTTTTTAAGGCGCTTTTGTTTTTGGGTTCCGGATCGGTGATTCACGCGCTTCATCACGAACAGGATCTACGCAATATGGGCGGACTCAAAAAACAGATGAAGATTACTTGGATTACTTTCCTTGTAGGATCTTTGGCGATATCCGGAATCCCGCCCTTTAGTGGATTCTTTTCCAAAGATCTCATATTAGAAAAAAGTTATGCGTATGGAACCCTCTTTTACGGACTCGGAATCGTTACCGCGCTCTTGACGGCATTCTACATGTTCCGAATGACATACTTGGCTTTTTACGGAGAATCCCGTGTGTCCTCACACAAGGCTTCTCATCTGCACGAATCTCCTCTCGTAATGACGATTCCTCTTGTGATCTTGTCGGTCGGCGCGGCGATAACAGGATTTTTAGAAATTCCCCATTTTCTTTTTGGAGGAGTCGACCTCCTAACGAGATATTTCGCTCCGATTTTCCTAAGAGGAACAGAAATATCGCAGATGATCGTCAAACAAAGCTTAGACGGTCATGAGACTAACACTTCCATAGAATTGATTCTCGTCGCGGTTTCCGTTGCGGTTGCGGTTTCCGGAATTTTTATCGCGAGGACGATCTTTTTGACCGGTAAAAACGTTCCCGTGGAAGAAGAATCCCTTTCCGGATTCAAACGAGTTCTTTCCAAAAAATACTTCGTGGACGAGTTCTATCGCGACTTCATCGTGGATCCGATTCTTCTTCTTGGAAAATTTTTCGCGAACTACGTGGAAAGAAATTTCTTGGATTTGATGTTGCGGGGAACGGGGCGAGTCGCCGTCGCGATTTCTTTGGTTCTGCGAAGGGTTCAAACCGGAATCGTAGTAGACTACGCGATCCTGATCGTCTTCGGAACGGTAGTCATTCTTTCTTTTTTTCTTTTGAGGGGGCTGTAACTTGGATTTCCCGCCGTACATACTGAGTATCTTTTTATTTTTACCTCTCGCCGGGGTTCCGTTTTTATTTTTTTCCAATAAGGTTTATTGGCTACGATTCATTTCAGGAATATTCACGTTAGTTCCCTTTTTAATTCTTATCGGTTTGTATTTTAAATACGATCCTGATAACGCATCCTTGCAATTCGTGGATCGCATACGTGATATCGTAGTTTCAGGAAATTTAAGAGTCGACTATCACGTCGGAATGGACGGGTTTAGCCTACTACTTTGCGGAATGTCGTCTTTGTTGTTTTTTCTTTCCACGCTCGCAACCTGGACGAGTATCACCAGTCGAATTCGGGAGTTTTACATTTATCTCATGATCGTAGAGATGAGTGTTCACGGCGTTTTTCTTTCCGGTAATCTCGTGCAGTTCTACATATTTTGGGAAGCGATGGTTTCTCCGATGGTGTTGATGGTGGGAATCTGGGGAGAAGATCAACGTGTAAAAGCCGCGATCAAGTATCTAATCTTTTCCTTTACCGGATCGGTCCTGATGCTTGCAGGAATTCTAATACTCTACTTCAAAACCGGAACGATCGTGATCGAAGATCTTTCCACGGGACTTCTTCCTGAGATTCCGAAGAACATCCGTTTGTTTATGTTCTTCGCGTTTGTGCTCGCGTTTGCGATCAAGGTTCCTTTGTTTCCGGTTCATACTTGGATGCCGGACGTTCACTCGCAAGCGCCTACTGTCGGTTCGGTGGACCTTTCCGGAATTTTATTAAAGATCGGGCTCTACGGATTTATTCGCTTAGCAATTCCGTTATTTCCGGAAGAGATGTTGGAATATCGGGAACTTTTAGGAGGACTCGCGATCGCCGGAATTCTTTACGGAGCGATCATTGCGATGGCGCAGGAGAATTCCAAACGAGTAGTGGCGTTTTCTTCCCTGTCTCACATGAGTTTTTGTATGTTGGGAATCTTAAGTTTTACGGAAGAAGGAATGGCAGGTGGAATGCTGCAGATGATCAATCACGGCTTTACCGCAGGATTGCTTTTTTTTATGTTAGGAATGTTGCATGAAAGAATCGGGAACAACGATATCGCGAAAGCGGGGGGCTTGTCCAAACTGCTTCCCGTATTTTCGGTCTTCTTTGCGATCGGAATCTTTTCCTCTCTCGGGGTGCCCGGAACCAACAGTTTTATCGGAGAATTTTTGATCATCCTCGGAAGTATCAAAGCCAACATCGTCTATGGTGCGTTAGCCGCAACCGGTGTGGTTTTTGCCGCGGGATATCTCCTCCTTTTCGCCAAAAGAATGCTCTTTGGAGAACTGACAAAAAATCTAACCGATCACCACGACCTCAATCTGAAAGAATGGTCGATCCTTGTTCCCACGATCATCATGATTTTTTGGATCGGAATCTATCCGAAACCTTTTTTGAGAGTTTTGGAACCGTCAGTAAAGGTCGCGTTGAATTCCGCCTCCGTGAGAGTGATCCAGGATCGATCCTTGAAGGAAAAAGATATCGGCGACAAACCCTTTGAGAGAAAATATACCTCCTATAAATCCTTGGGGGTCGATCCTGATCGTTATGAAGAACGTCTGAGAGGATATCAGAGTAAGTTTGCTCTTCCGGAATCGATCCGAAAGGGCAAGGAAACATCTCCGGAAGGAGACGAGGAGGCGGTTCAATGAATCTGATTCCAAATACCCTCGATCTATTCTCCATTCTACCGGCTTTGATCTTGGCTGCCGGAGGAGTTTTTCTCATCTGTCTTTCCGTGTTGTTTAAAACAAAGGAATATCTGATCGTAAGATATTCTTCCGGACTCATTTTGCTCGTCTCCCTTGCGGCGGTGTTCTACACTTCCTTTCGTTTTCCGGGAAACGGCACCTATTTTGCGGGCCAGATAGAAAATACGATCATAACCTTTTGGTTGAGCCTGATCTATCTATCGATGGCGATCGGAACCGTAGCTATCGTTCCAAGAATATTGAAAAATCATAATGTAGAATTTCCTGAATTCTATCCTTTGCTCCTTTTTGCAACGTGTGGAATGATGCTGATGACTTCAGGACAGGACTTTATACTCGTATTCGTAGCCTTGGAGTTGATGAGTATCTGTCTTTACATTCTGATCGGAATGGCAAGGAGCGATCTTTTTTCTTTGGAAGCAACTCTCAAATATTTCCTTTTGGGAAGTTTTTCATCCGGATTTATGTTAATGGGAATTGCGTTTCTTTTCGGAGGAAGCGGTTCCACCAACATCACCCTCGCTTTAAAACCGTTGATCGTCGCAGGATATCAGGGAAATTTTGCAAAGATTGGGTTCGTTTTGTTTTTAACGGGAGTCGCGTTTAAAATCGCCCTTTTTCCCTATCACGCCTGGACTCCCGACGCATACGAAGGGGCACTGACGCCTGTGACGGGTTATATGGCCACTGCGTCTAAGTCCGCTTCGATAGGACTTCTTTTGATTCTTTATACTAAATTACCGATGCCCCTTGTCGATACTACTTGGGCCTGGTTATCGGGAATTCTAGCGTTATGCTCCATGGTCTACGGAAATCTACTCGCATTAAAACAAGAAAATTTAAAACGAATGCTTGCGTATTCGTCGATAGCGCACGCGGGTTATGTTGTCGCGGGAATTTCCGCGGGGGTTTTGGAAGAAGCGCTCTTCTATTTGATCGTATATTCTTTCGTGAGTTTGGGAGCTTTTGCTGTCCTCGCTTATTTGGAAGAAGGAACAAGACAGGTCACTTTCTTTTCGGTTCAGTCCCTTTCCGGAGTAAAACCGTTTACGGCGATTGCGATTAATATTTTCTTTATGTCCTTGGCGGGAGTTCCTCCGTTCGGAGGATTCTGGGCGAAACTCTTTTTGTTTCAGAAACTCGCGGAATCGGAAGCTCTGATGAATCGAATTTTGCTCATCGGGGGTGTCACAAATTCCGCGTTAGCGCTCTATTACTATCTTAGAATCGGAATCGCCACCTTTATGAGTAGCGACGAAGGCGAGGTGACAAGAAACCATTCGGCGCCTTTTAGCATCGGGGTAACCGCCGTGGTAGTGATATGTTTTTTTATGGTGGCGCTGGGTTGGTTTTTGCTCGTTCCGGGAAACCTTCTCGCGATCGGAGCGCTTCAATATCTCAGTAGTTACTGATCTTTTGTCGTTGGTCCTTTTCGTTCTTAAAGTGAATCTTTGGGAACGGCTATTCTTGTATTCATAAATTATAATGTTTTAAGAACGGTTTTTTAGTCGATATTCGTCCCAAAACCTCTATAGCTTCGATGGAAACGAAATAGTGAGTTTCAAAAAATGTAGGAACTCCCGTAATAATTTATCAATGATTCCTCCTTTTAGTGGTTTTTAAACTCCTGAAGGCACGTAATGTGTGGGAACTTCCTCTTTCTATTAAAATTTAACGGAGGCTTCGATCCGTTGAATTTTGAGGGTTTGGGACAAGTTCCGAACTGTGAAATTTTATGAAATATTTCATCACACTTGTATTGGTCTTTTTGTCGATTTCGGAAAAAAATCTGGAGGCGACTCCCGATAGCGACTTTGTGCTTGTTGCCGCTTATAAAAAAAATCCCGATGCATTGAAGTTACGAACATTGGTCGGCGTCTCAAAAAGGGTAGGAGTTCGGATCGTTCTAAAAGGATTTGATAGGTCCGAATCTTTATCCGTAACAAATACGATTTTGGATTCGCTGCGCGAGAATTCTTATTTGATTCTGAACGAATTTTCGAACCGGAAAAAAAATCAAATCCGATCGGAAAAAAAATCGCGGAACACGAAAAGAAATCCCTCCGAAAAGTTAAGAATGACTTTCTTAGTAATTCAATCTAAGCCGAAGAATGCAGAGACAAAACTTTTATTTCGGATGACCTGGTTGAACCGGAAAACGAAGGACCAAATCGAGTTTCAAACCGAAAAATCGCTGACAAAACAAGATCCGAAAAATATTCAAAAAATAGTATATGATTGGAAATCTGAAATCCTCCCGAAACAAGACGTTTTTTTTATAAGCGACTTACGTTGTGTTTCCAATAAAAAAGAAAGGACGCTTTTTTTACAGATCGGATGCGATTCTTTACTTCAAAAGACGGCGGATCCGGACTCAAACAGAGAATACTGGGCAAGGGCAGAACGGCTTTCTTGGACAGGATACGACCTCGAATCGATTCAAAACAATTTAGCTTATTATTATATATCCTCCGGAAACTTTAGAAAAGCAGAGGAAAGTTTTCTGAAAGCCGACCTTTTAGACGAGTCTACGAATTATCGAAGCCATAAGTATCAACTGGAAGAGATCCGAGAACTCCGAAATAAATACAACTTCTACGAAGAATAACCTTTTCTCTGAAGGCACTATTCCAAAAGAAGCGCGGATTCGAAAGATCCAGTTGAAACCATAAGAACCTTCCGAGCCGATTCGGTTCTGAAAGAAATTTTCGAAAGTCCTTGAATCGAAATGTTTTTGTAGTAAGATCGGAACATGAAGAACGGACGGTGGTTATCATACATTCTTTTTGGCCTCTTCTGTTTTTGCAGGCAGGCTTCGTCTCCGAATCCGTTCTTGGAACCGGATGATCCTAAGGAAAAATTTCGGAACTACTGGGAATCGGAAAAAGCGGAGATCGATAGTTACGAACTGAGTCAGGTTCGTTATGGAGAAAATCATAAGGGCAAAGCGATCCTCATCTTTGTTACGGAAGATTTTTCCAAAACGAGACAGGTAAAACTCGATCGACCGCAAGAGGACGAGAAAGACGGAACGAAGGTATTAAAACTCAACTTTGTTAAGAATTTCGTGACAGGAATCTATGCCTATTCCATGACACTTTCCGTATTTACTCCGTTAGACGCTGAAACATATCCGAGAAGTTTTAAAGAAACCATGTCCTCGCAAGAATGGTGCGGAAACGTTTTTACGCAGATCAATCTGGAAAGGGATCGTTTCCGAGTGGAATCTTATTCCTACTTCGAAGAGGAAGGGGACCGGAAATTCTACCTAAAAAAAGAATTGTTAGAAGACGAACTCTGGACTCGAATGCGGATCGATCCCGATCGAATTCCGGTTGGAAATTTGAACTTGATACCCGGACTTTTTCACGTAAGACTCAATCATAAGGAATTAAAACCGCTTCGAGCCGAGATCGCGAAACAAAAACAAGAGGATTCCATCGTATTTACGATTCGATATTTGGAAGAGGAGAGAACGTTTAAGATAAGAATCGAATCTCGTTTTCCTCACAAGATTTTGGCGTGGGAGGAGACGTTTCGAGATCTCAACGGCCGTCTTATGACTACTTTTGCCGCTTTGGAGTCGAGTGTTCTCAGCGACTATTGGAATCAAAACGGCAACGAATTCAGAAGCCAGAGAAAAGAGCTCAAATTACCTAACGCCTCGATTTTCTAAAAGTGAATTTGTGTAAGCATGAGGATTCTTTTGAAAACGGTTTAAGGGAGATATCGTTCAAAAATCTATATTCTAAAAATCTGAAATACATCGGAGCGATTTTTTTCGATTTTTCTAAGTCCACAATTTTAGACTGAGAACGGATTCGAGGCCTATAACGGATCATAAGGTCGTTTTTCGTAGGAATCGATTCTAAACGGATTTTAAGAGGTTGTCAGTCTCGGGAGTCCCGAGGACTCTGTGATTTAGTCGGGTCTGAAAGTCTCAAGAAGAGCTTTTTGAACCACGGGAGGGACTGTGAACATTGAAATTGGAAAGGGATTGAACGGACTTTATTTTGGAATGTCGATGGAAGAAGTAAAGGCTAAGT
>NZ_JAFFPU010000026.1 GCF_016919175.1 Leptospira ainlahdjerensis
TTTCCGGAACTGTAAGGTTTAATTTAATCGATTTCGTTTATATCTCAGTCATTTTATCGGTTATTTTTTTCCCCGATACGATTCTTGCCAAAGGCCTTGGTTTGAAAATTTTAGCTCCGATTTCCAATTTAAGTTATACGATTTATATCTGGCATTTACTCCTTTCCTTGATTTCGTTCGGAGTATTAAAAATCGTAGTGCCGGATCTTTTTGAAACGGGACTTACGTTTTTCATTCTTAGCCTCTTACTTGGGTTTCTATTTACCCTGGGAGTTTCTTGGTTGATTTTTAGATTTATAGAAGACCCTTTGAGTCGGGTCTTTAAAAAAATCTTTCCACCGGCTTCTTAATCTTTCGATCAAAAATCTGTTATCTCGTTTTGGAAAGGGAGAAAGTTTTGAATTTTGAAAGTCGTGTATAAAGAATTGAATATAATATCAGAGGTTTTACCGCTTCTAACAAAGAGTTTGATTTTGGCATTTCTGAGACCTGAGTTTTGAAACCATGCCAGAATTATTAAAGAACCTTTATTCCGATTCCGTTTTAAAGAAAATCGCATTGTCCTTTTCTTCTGAATTCCCTTCCGTTAAGACGGAAGAATGGATGCGAAGATTCAAACAAAAAGATTGGAATCATCTCGAACTCAAACAGAGGATTCGGAGGATTGCAGAGGTGGTTTCCGAAGAACTTCCAAAACCTTTTCCTAAATCGCTAAAACCGCTTTTGACGATTACGGATAAGATCGAAGTGAGTTTATCGGGAAAGGAAGTATTTCTTTCCATTTTTCTCGGCGACGTAGTCGAGATTCTCGGCATCGAACATCCGGAAGAATCTATGATCGCCTTTGAAAGAATTACGAAACTCATCTCTTGCGAATTCTCCATCCGTCCTTTTTTGATCCGTCATCCCGAAGTTACTTGGTCTCGAATGTTGAAATGGTCTCTTCATTCGGATCCGAACGTGCGAAGATTGTCTTCGGAAGGAAGTAGGCCGAGGCTTCCTTGGGGAATCGGAATTCCCGGTTTAAAAAAAGATCCGCAGAGAACGATTTCTATTCTTCAAAATTTGAAGGACGACCCGGATGAGGTCGTTCGAAGAAGCGTCGCCAACCATCTGAATGATATTTCCAAAGATCATCCGAACCTTGTATTGGAGATCGCAGAGGGTTGGGTCGGAACTACGAAAGAAAGGGACGCTCTTCTCAAACATGCGCTTCGCGGACTTTTAAAGAATGGAAATCAAAGGGCTTTGAAGATATTTGGATTCGGTTCAAAGGTAAATGCGAGAATTCTAAATTTAAAACTAAAAACGAAGAAGGTCAAAATCGGCGGGGAACTTCTTTTTGGTTTTAAAGCCGTTTTGGAAGAAAAAAAGAAAACGAATCTTAGAATTGAATATAAAATCGAATACGTCAAAGCTTCCGGAAAAACCTCAAAGAAGGTTTTTCAAATCGAAGAGAGACTTTTTGATCCAAAAGAATCCGTTGAATATGAACGAAAACAGTCCTTTAAGCAGATGACCACCCGAGTTCACTTTCCGGGAAAACATACTCTTGAGATTCATATCAACGGAGAGGCAAAATCGAAGATCGACTTTCAAGTAATTCGTTGATTGTAGAATGGTTCGCGAAGAATTTCTTGGAAAAGGAATTACCAAAATAATCTTTTAGCGCCCTGAAAATTCAATTCGAAAATTGATTCGATATCGACTCTAACAAAAATAAAATCCCTCCTCTTCCGAGGTTCAAAAAATTATCAGATAAGACAAATGCAGAAAATCTAAAGTATCGATTAGAATCTTTCGAAAAAAAATTCTTTGAAATTCGGCCAAGAGGTTTCAGTCTGTAGACTTATTACGTCTACTTTTGAGTTTTAAGCGAATAGAACACCGTAGATGATAATCAGAATTCCGATTAAATTGGTCGTAACTCCGATCGCGCCTAAGGATTTTCCTAAGATCGGGTTTTCTTGAAATTCGTCCTTAATTCCTTGGAGCCAGTTTGCGGTGTCTTTGAGCGCGAGAAAGAGCGATGAAATGGCGAATAAGAAAGCCCCGATAAGTCCTAAGCTTTCGGACAAGTTTGCGTAACGAAACGCGATCACCAATCCTAAAAGCATCGCGCCTTGCATCAGAGAACTGATATGCGCGGCTTGCAGATAACGGGATGGAAATTCGGCTTTTTTCCTTGCGAGCGCATAAGGAAAACCGGTAAGACTGCCGTAAGCCAAATTCAAAACTCCGGCGACGACAAGAATTTTTTCAGAAAGGAGCATTCGATTACCTCGTTTACGAAAGAAAGTAGCGAATAACGCAGATTTAGTCTATTCATAAATTTCAAAGCGTATTCCAACCGTTTGAATTTGTTTCTCAAAATTAAAACGAAAATCCCGATTCATGATAAGAAAAACGTTTCTTTCGAAGAAGCCGATTTCGTCCGCATCCAAATCAAAGGAAGTCCGAGTCGGAACCAAACACCGGCCTTCTTCTACAAAATCAGGAGGTTGGAAAATCTATTCAGGAAATTGAAATTCGTTAGAGAGGAAGGAGAAGGTTATGTTTCGATCTAAAAGATTTATAACTTTTTCAATTCCAATAAAAAACCCCGTCGTTTCCGACAGGGTCCTTTGTTCCATTTCGATTGAAAGAAAGAGTTAAGGTCTTACTGAAATCACTTCGTCCTTGTTGACAAGGTTTACGATGTGCTTGTATTCAGGAGAATCTTTTCCGTATTTCAGCTCGGTTGCTCTTAAGAGGTGAACGTTTTTCTTGTAACGGTATTTGAACATCTGGTCTTCAGAAGCTCCACCGTATTTCTTGATCATGTTCTCTTCGAAAGCGTAGCAACTTGCCAGATACTTGTGAGCAGGATATTCCTTCTCATTCTCGTCGATCTCGATGTAGAGTTCGAGAATGGGGATACACTGTGGCAGATTTTGTAAATCATACTCAGTGAGAATCCATGATCTGTAAGTATCGGAAAGAAGTCTCTTAAACTCCGGTCTTTCTCTCAAGTCTGGGTTTTTGATTTCATCTAAGTGATTGATCGCCTTAGTGAAATAGTTCAGAGCTTGTTGTTTTGCAACGAGTTTCTCACGTGATACGACACGGTCTTCTCTTGCTTTGCGGTCGACTTTTTGCCAGTACCACTTCTCATCGAGACGCTTTTTTTCAGCTTCTTCTTTGCGGTATTGTTCCACAGACTCTCTCATCTTGAGAACTGTGTTTACTCCCGATTGGTAGTTGGATAATGCCAGCCTAAATTTGTTGTTAGCGAATGCCTTGGAGAGCTGGTGGAGTTCTTGGAAATTTTTATCATAGCCCTTAAAGTCAGGGTTTTTCCACAGAGCTTCTTGTTCCTGGATTGCTTTTTTACGACGTTTCTGCTCTTCCGTGAGGTTCTTGTCATCGTCTTCGGGAACCAACTCGCCTTTTAGCAGCTCGTCAATTTTTTCTACAGCTTCATTGGCTTGCTGATTACCGCCCTGATTGTTTTGCTGAGCTAAAACAGACAGGTTGAGTCCCAGCACGGCCAGAAGAATGAATATGCTTTTCATCACCTTCATAATGCTCACACCTTTTACTTCTCTTTCAATGGTATTAGGGAAAAGGAACATCCTGCGCCTTCTCTCCTCTATATCTATCGGACTTCGTTTCATGGATATAAACTAAGAACGAATTTTTTTTACGCTTTATTCCCAATTCGGGACATAATTGGCCCAATTCCACGATTTAATAAGAATCTTTTAAAGTTTTCTTTCATTTTAGGGGAATCGGTCCTTTCCTACTTTCATTTCTTCCTTTCATTTTTCCAGCAGATTCTGTTTTCAGAAAAGGTTTTCCTTCCTCCTTTTGATGAAAAAACTGGAAACAACAGTATGATTCTTAAGAATTACACACCCATTCAGGAAGGCGCTCCCAATTGTCCGCAATGCGGCGGTGTTGGATTTTCGCTTACCGAACATGTTCCGGGGACTCATTCCGGGGTCCTCTCGATCTGTCATTGTATTTCCGAGAATTGTCCCTGCCAAGGCAAACCACCTTGGAGAGTCTACGATGAAAGTCTGGGCAAAATGGTTCCTTGTGTCTGTCACAACGCAAGAATGGAGTTGGGACACTTAGAAACTATATTCAAAAAATCTGGAATTCCTCCCAAGTATCGATTTCGAACCTTGGATCAAACCGATCACGGTCCGAGCGTCGGGATTTCTTTTACGATCGCACATAGCTGGGCCAATGATCTCGTCCAGAAATGGAATGATCCGGATTTTAAACCTCACGGATTGTATCTTTGGGGCGGGCCGGGGACTGGGAAGACTCTTTTAGCCTGTATCATCTTGAACGAACTCATTTTTCGATATAAGACAAATTGCAAGTATGCGAAGATCAACCGGGACTTTCTCAATACCCTGAGAGAAACCTATCAAAAAGATTCCGAAACTCACGGGATGGAAAAAACGATCGAAACACTTTTCGCCGAAGTCGAAGTATTGGTGTTAGACGACTTCGGAGTTCAGAAAGAATCGGATTGGTCCAATTCAAAGTTGTACGATCTCATCGATGCGAGATACGAACAAGAAAAACTCACGATTCTTACTTCGAACACTTCTCCGGCGGAATGGAAAGACAAAGCGGAAGGAAGAATTTATTCCAGACTTCGAGAAATGACCGAAGAGGTGCATCTGGAATGCGCCGATTACCGTCTGAAAATTTCCGAGTCCGGAGGAAAACTATGAAACAAGCTTTTCTCTCTTTGGGATCCAATCTCGGGAATCGATCCGAGTTTTTAAAAATCGCGATTCGTAAATTGAAGAATACGATCGGAATCGAAGTTCTCAAAGAATCGGAACCTTTGAACACGGTCGCGCTGGAAGTTACGGATCAACCCGACTTCTTAAATCAAATCGTAAAAATTGAAACGAGTTTTTCTCCGGAAGAATTATTGGAAGTCACTCTCCGAATCGAAAAAGAAATGGGAAGAGTTCGAGTGCAAGATAAGGGACCGAGAGAAATCGACATCGACATTCTAACTTACGATATTCTTACGATGCACACGAAAGGTTTGCATCTTCCGCACCATTCCCTTTATACACGTCCTTTTATCAGAGAAATTTTAGAATCCATCGGTGAAAGTTCTTTATACGAACATTTTACGGGAGGCGAATATGAGAAACGTGCTTAAGGTTTTTTCTCCTGAGAAAAAGGGAAAAGAAAAAATTTCCGTAGTTACCTGTTACGATTATAGTTTCGCAAAAATTCTCAACGAAACCGAAGTGGATTCGATCCTCGTAGGAGATTCTTTGGGAATGGTTTTTCAGGGAAATACGAGCACTCTTCCCGTGACTCTGGAAGAAATGATCTATCATACCAAAGCGGTTCGAAGAGGGGCGCCGGATAAATTCATCGTAGCCGATCTTCCATTCTTGAGTTATCAGACTTCGATCGAAGACGGGATTCGCTCCGCCGGAAAAATGATGAAAGAAACCGACTGTGACGCGGTCAAAATAGAAGGTGGGTCCGACTTTATCTGTGAGTTAGTGACCATTCTCAAACAAATCGGGGTTCCCGTGATGGGTCACCTTGGTTTGACTCCGCAGAGCGTTCACGTTTTCGGAGGTCATAAAATCCAGGGGAAGGGAGAAGAATCGAGTGCGAAACTTCTTCGGGAAGCGGAGAATCTCTCCGAGTCCGGCGCATTCTCCATGGTCTTGGAAATGATTCCCGCCGAATTGGGAAAAAAAGTCAGTGAAACCATCGGAGTTCCGACCATCGGGATCGGGGCAGGCCCGGATTGCGACGGACAAGTACTTGTCTTGAACGATTTGCTCGGAACCGACGCAAGTTTTCAGCCTAAGTTTTTAAAGAAGTTTTCCAATCTGCACTCGATCGTAAAGGACGCAGTGGGAAATTATCATAGGGAAGTAAAATCCGGAGAGTTTCCGGGGAAAGATCATAGTTTCTGATGAATTCTTGACGATAATCGGAACAATAGAAGCTTGTATAACAAAGGGAGAAGATCCCGTTCGGAGTGAAGTGTGGACATAGTTGAGTTAGAAAAAGGTCATCCAGAAACGGAGGCCATCATCAAAGAACTGGCAAAAGAATGCGGGAATCAAACCGAAATCATTCGCGGCGCGGCGGTATCGGATACGATTCATTTCATAGGAGACACACGCAAAGTTTCCGAAAAAGAAGGCTATGTCAAAGAACTCCCCGGGGTCGCAAAAATCTGGAACGTGTCCATTCCATATAAAAACATCGCAAAGACCGCAGCCGGCAAAAACGGAGAAGTGGTTCACAGAGAAACAAGAATCGTAGAAGTCAAAGGTCCGGACGGACTGGTTCGTAAGTTCGGAACCGGAAAACATATCTTTATCGTAGGACCGGATTCTCCACAAACCTATGAACAGACTCTTACGATCGCCAAACAAGCCGTAGAGCTTGGTAAAAAATACAACATCTTAGATAGAATCATCTTTCGAGGCGGGGCTTTCAAACCACGCACTCGTCCGACCGACTGGAGAGGACTTGGTTGGGAAGGAATCGCGATGATGGATAAGGTGAAGGCTGAAACAGGTCTTCCTTACGTAACCGAAGTGATGGATCATACGATGGCCGAAGAAGTTGCAAAACACGCGGACATGATTCAGATCGGAACTAGAAACGCGCAGGACTTTGAACTTTTGGAAGCGGTAGGAAGAACTGGAAAACCTGTGATTCTCAAACGCGGCTTTGGAAACGAAGCGGTAGAATGGTTCTCGGCTGCGGAATACATCGCTAATCAAGGAAATTTGAATATAGTTCTTTGTGAAAGAGGAGTCAAAACTCTTTTTATCAAGGAAGGATATTGCAGAAATACTCCGGATTTGAACGTGATCACTCACGTAAAAAATCAGACGATTCTTCCGGTCATTTACGATCCTTCTCACGTTGCGGGAGACGATAAGATCGTGATCTCCAATCTTCTGGCTTCTCTTCCATTCAATCCGGACGGATCCATCACGGAAACCCTTCATGTAGAAGAATTCAGAAAGGAACAGATGTGCGACGCCGCACAAGCGCTCCTCATGAGCATCTATGAGAAAGCAGTTCAGTCGATTTTAAAATACGAAGAGGCGATTCGTCCGATTACGGATGACGTGGATTCTTATTTTGTGAAACGGAAATCGGGAAAGTAAAAACTCGATTCTAAACGCGGAAAAGTTTTTAAAATAAAGATCATCTACCGCCGAAGGCTTTTGACTTTAATTTTAACCGAAGGGCGATCTGGGAATTTTCCAGGTCGCCTTTTTATTGAGAACTGCTTAGCCTCGATCCTATTGACAAGAACTTTCTCATTGATTTCTTTTGGGGCGTACCTCTTCGCTTTCGCTCGAGTCGCGTGTTTTCAGGCTCGCGGATTCCCGCTCGTCCTCTTCGAGGACGCTAACGCGCCTTACAACCCGCTCACGCAAGGGAAGGTCGGAACTCCGTTTTGAAAATCCTCGGACAATGGGGTTTGTTTGTAGGAAATTCTCCTATTTTCCTATGATTTGTCTTTAAAACAAGTGTGGGAACTCCATCAATTTTTGATGGGAGGACGAGAAACGGATGTCGAAATTCTTATAAAGAGGCCCTGGAAAATGAATTCGCTTTTTTCAAAGTCGAGTTTTGAAAAAAGGGTCCGGACTTCCGACCACAAATTGAATTTTCAAGTTCATAATCGATTTTGAACTTAAAGAACGTAGGAACTCTAACAGTTTCCCCGACCCAAATTCATTTGATTTTGAATCGATCCTAGGATGTAAGCTTTCGAAAGTATTTTATTTTATTCACAAGATTTTTAGAACACATTTTGGTGAAAACAGAATTTCTACGAAAGAGGTCTTTCAATTGTTACGACAAATTATCCCGCAAAGAAAACTTTTATAAAGTATCGAAAGGCTGAGTGAATGATTCTTTAAAAAATTCTAATATTCTACGGACTTAGACAATTTGAGCGATTATACGGGATTCCTATTCCTAAGGGTTGTTCCATTTGAGTTGAGTTTCAGCTAAGGTAATTCCTAAACTCCTTCCTATAAAACCTAAGAGAATGTGTGCAAATTATTTTTTCGAAAAGAAAATTCTAAACTTTCAGAACGTTTATTCAATCTCGAACTTCTTTTTCAATTCTTCTCTCGTGGATTCCCAAGTTGCCGGTGTTTTGAGACTTAAGACATAAGAAGCGTTTGAATCGCCGGATTTTAATTTTTGTTCAGCTTCCGTCACAAGAGCTCTCAGATCTTCCAATCCGAAGTTAGCGGAAACACCTTTGGTTTGATGGAGTTCGGCTTGAAGGTCCGATTCTTTTTTTTCTTCCGTAAAACGAACAATGTTTTTAATACGAACTTCCATATTGGAAAGTAAGGATTCCACCATCTCTTTGAGCCAAGCGGCTTCTTCCTCGTCGTCTCCCTGTTTCAGAGAATCCAGTCTGTTCCAGTCCACAAGCATGGTTACAACCCTCGTCCCAAGTATCTTAATTTTTTAACATTCGGCAAGCTACTTTTCAACCAAACTTCATTCAGTTCAAGGCATCTTTTAAAAGCTTGAATAAAAAAGCGGAGTCGATTTTTGTATTTTAGAACCGAAGTGAGGTCTAAATGAAAATTCATCCGACTGCGATTATCGACTCGAGAGCGGAATTACACGAATCCGTAGAGGTCGGTCCTTATTCCATCATAGAAGGACATGTTTCCATTCAAGAAGGAACCGTGATCGAAAATCACGTTAAAATTTGCGCCGGGAGCGAAATTGGAAAATTCAACCGTTTTCATCAAGGCGCAGTCATAGGGGTGATGCCTCAAGATCTTGGCTTTAATCAACAACTCCTGACAAAAACGATCATCGGCGATCACAATATTTTTAGAGAATACGCAAACATCCACAAAGGGACTAAAGAAGATTCTCCAACCGTAATCGGTAACAAAAATTATTTTATGGGGAATTCTCACGTCGGTCACGACTGTATTTTAGGAAACAACAACATTCTTACGCATGGTTGTGTTCTAGCGGGGCACGTGACCCTTGGCAATTTTGCTTTTATTTCCGGTTTGGCCGCAGTTCATCAGTTTTGTTTTGTAGGAGATTACGCGATGGTCGCGGGTCTCGCAAAAGTGGTTCAAGATGTTCCTCCTTATTCCACGGTCGATGGAAATCCGAGTACGGTCGTAGGATTGAACAGCGTGGGAATGAAACGCGCAGGGTTTTCTCCCGAAGTCAGAAATGCGATTAAACACGCTTATAAGGTTATCTATCATTCCAAGCTGACGACAAAGAAGGCTCTGGAAGAATTGGAAGCCTCCGGAAACTTGATCGAACCGGTTCAGTATATTATAAAGTTCTTTAGAGATAGCGATCGGGGAGTTACGGATCACAGGTGAGAATTTTAGTCACCGGCGGCGCCGGATATATCGGAAGTCATGTAGTTGCGCTTCTTCTAGAAAAAAAACATGATCTTTTGATCGTAGACAATTTAGAAAAAGGGAACAAGGCGAATTTGTTTCCTGGCGTCGAACTGATTCAAGGGAATATTCAAGAAGAAACGATTCTGGAAAAGGCATTTTCAAAACCGGTTGACGCCGTTTTTCATTTTGCAGCTTGGAAGGCGGCTGGAGAATCCATGACCGATCCTTCCAAATACGCTCTTAATAATATCAACGGCACCATTAAACTCCTCACTTTTATGGAGAAAGCCGGAACAAAACGGATTATCTTTTCTTCGTCGGCGGCAGTTTACGGGGCTCCGAAGTATCTCCCGATCGACGAAAAACATCCGCTTCAGCCTGAAAATTATTACGGTTATACGAAGTTGGCGATTGAAGAAAATCTAAAGTGGTTCGATTCTCTCAAAGGTTTTCGTTTTGCAGCATTACGTTATTTTAATGCAGCCGGTTACGATCCAAAGGGAAGAGTGCGGGGATTGGAACGGACTCCTGCCAATCTCCTCCCGATCATTATGGAAGCCGCTTCGGGAATGAGAAAGGACTTCGAAGTTTTCGGGACGGATTATGAAACTCCGGATGGAAGTTGTATTCGGGATTACATTCACGTAAGCGATCTTGCAAAGGCGCACGTGTTGAGTCTTGAGTATTTGGATTCTGAGAAAAAATCTCTTACGGTCAATCTAGGATCCGAGAGCGGTTACTCTGTTTTGGAAATGATTCGGCTCGCGGAAGAAGTGGTCGGAAAACCGATTCCTCATAAGCTTTCGGGAAGAAGAGCGGGGGACCCGGCGGAATTGCTTGCTTCTTCGAGTGTCGCAAAACAACTGTTAAAGTGGTCTCCCGAATACAGCGACGCAAAGACGCTTCTCAAAACGATGTGGAACGTTTATCAAAATCCTGCGTGATTATCGAATGGTTCTACACTCGGGGTTGATCGAAGTTACATATTCCAAGGGAAGGGTTTCCAAAAATTCTCCTCCCGAAAACTTTCCCTTCAACTGAATTTTTCCCTCTTTGAAGAGGCGAACCCAGTCGTCTTGGAGTTTGTTTGAAATCGGAGCGTAAGACCAATGCCATTTTTCTTCGTTGTAACCTTTGCTTCCCCGCGAATTTTTGGGCGAATAAGGCTGGCAAAATCCGAAACGTTTTGCGTTCTTTTGCATCCAGATGTAAAACTTTTCTCCCTTGCCTCCTTTTTCAAAATAAGAATTTTCTAATGCGTTTAGATCCACGTCGGTCCCCCAGTGATGTCTGGAAGTCCCCGGTGCGCTCGAAAATTCTAAGATCAATGAAATAATTTCTTGAGGAGTTTTTCCTTGAACGGGCGCTCTCATTTTTCTTTTACCCGCATATTTTTCCTCCCAGATTCCTTTTTGATCTTTGAAGGATCGGAATGCAGATACAAGAAAAGGTTTTTGTTTTTCTTCCGGATTCTCCCTTTGATACGATTGAAAGAGTTCTAAGAGTTTTTCTAAAACATCTTTTCTTAGATAGTGAACTCTCGATTCCCCTGGATTGGAATAAGGAACCAAGGCTGCTTCCTGTTTGAAGTCTCCAAGGACATCGGATTCGGCGGAAATATTCGGAGGGTTTCCCGTTTGAGATAGGAGAGGACTCTGTAATACCAAGATTGCAAAGGTGAAAATCAGAATTTTCATAGTTGGTTGTCAGGGTGAAAAATTCGGACTTCTCTGCAATAGGTTTTTAGAAGCGCCCAATGGCAAAATGGCCTCTGAAAATGAATTTTCGGCGGAGTTCCGTCCAAAAAATGGAGTGCTTCGGTCTCAGTCGTTTGAAACCAAAATCAAACCTTTGATTTTTTTGTGGGAACTCCAATCTTTAGAAAGTTTCGGAGTCCGTTGGAGTTCTGAGCGACCCCTATGCACTTCAAAAACTCCGAGCTTTCCCGGAGTTCCGACCAAAAACAATCTTCAACGGACGAGCTTCTTTCCATTTGTCGGGTGTTCATTCCGTAAAACGCTATGCTTATAAATCAGGATATGGTTTTTAGGAAAAAAAATTCAGGGAGATTCTTTCCAATGAAAAAGTGGTTCATCACTTCCTTGATTCCTTTTCTCTTTCTTACGAATTGTTACCTTTTTGATACGATCGGCTTTACCATTCCGGATACGATTTCAGGAAGTGAAGCAAAGAATCAAATTCTAACGAGCGCTCTGATTGGTGCGGTTGCGGTGCCGGATTCTACGGCAGTCATTGCGATCATTTCTCCGCAGTTGGCTAAAGTGGAGGAGGATCGATACTACAAAAAAGTGGACGTGGACAATTGCGCGAGCTCCGCGCTTTTGATAAACGTTCTTACCATCAATGTCGGCGGATTTAACTGTAACTTAGAACCGAGAGAATATGTTCTCTGGTATGTTTATTAAAAAGTTTTTTTATGACAGGCGATCGGCGATCTTTAAGATCGTCTGTCATAAGATCAGTTTGAAAATAACAATCTTCCTTCGCTGAACCTTCCTCGAATTTCTTCCTTCTCCAGATCTCCCGGATTTCCGAACAACGTAGCGTCCTCTCTTGTGAGTTCAATCAGTTTAGAATCCTCTCTTAGATCGGCGATTCTGAAATCAGGAAGCCCGCTCTGACGAACTCCTAACAATTCTCCGGGCCCTCGCAACTGGAGATCAATTTCGGATAACGCGAATCCGTCGGATAGATTCACCATCGCCTCGAGTCTCACTTTCGCGTCGTCGGTAACTTTAGAATCCGTCATCAGAATACAAAAACTTTCCTGATCACCTCGGCCAACACGACCTCTGAGCTGATGAAGTTGCGAGATCCCAAATCGATCCGCGTGTTCGATCATCATTACGGTAGAATTCGGAACATCGATTCCAACTTCGATAACGGTTGTGGATACGAGGATCTGGATTCTATTTTTAGAGAATTCTTTCATCACCCGATCTTTTTCTTCGGTATCCATTTTTCCGTGCACGAGTCCGACTTGAAAATCGGGAAAAATTTCGTGTTTGAGTTGTTCGTAGGCTTCGATGCAGGATTTGAGATCAACTTTTTCCGATTCTTCCACGAGAGGATAAACGATATAACATTGTCTTCCCGAAGAAACGTATTTGCGAATGGATTTGTAAACCCCGTCTCTTCTATCTTCTTGAAACCATTTTGTCTGAATCGGCATTCTTCCCTTCGGTTTTGATTTGATCGTAAGTAAATCTAAATCTCCGTAAAGAGTGAGACAAAGAGTTCGGGGAATCGGAGTTGCGGTCATCGCGAGAATGTCCGGATTTTTTCCTTTGGAGCGAAGTGCTTCTCTTTGATCGACCCCGAATTTGTGCTGTTCGTCTATGATTACAAGGCCGAGATCTAAGAATTCCACGTCTTCCGAAAAAACGCTGTGGGTTCCAATGACGAATAACGTGTCCCCTTTTTTGATACGATAAATTTTTTCATAACGATTTTTCTTGGGTTCCTTTCCGACAAGAAGTTCGATTCCGAGAAAAGGCATGTTTCCCAAAAAACCGAGAATGGTCTGATAGTGTTGCCTTGCGAGAATTTCCGTAGGCGCGACCATACAAACTTGAATCTGATTGTCCAAATAACGAAGCGCGGTTAAAAGAGCGACTAACGTTTTTCCCGAACCTACGTCTCCTTGTAATAGGACAGCCGCGGGTTGTTCTTTTGCCGTCAAATTCTGGATTTTCCGAATGGCGTTTTCCTGATCTTCAGTCAGTTGGAATGGAAGATTTTTCCGAACCGTCAGGGCGGTTTTCGAATCGGGCAAAGGCCAGAGAATCCGTTTGATCTTTTCCCTTTCTTTCTTTTTGTGTTCTATGAGAAGATTGAAATAAAACAATTCTTCGTATTTGAGTCTGTATCTCGCTTTTTCTAAAGCGTTTTCGTCCGTCGGAAAGTGGATTTCTCGATACGATTCTTCTCTGGCGACAAGTTCTCTTTTTTGTACGATTTGTCTGGGGAGAATTTCCGGAATTCTATCTTTCAATGTTTCTAATGCTAGATATAGAATTTTTCGAAATCCTCTGGAATCCAATCCTTCCGATTTCAAGGCTTCTCCGGAAGGATATAGTGGAATGATTCTTCCGGCATGAATCATTTCCGGAAGTTCTGCCGGTTCTTCTTCCACTTCCTTGGAAACTTCTTTCTTTTTAGGAGCGGCGGGGGAGACGGAGTAAGTCGGTTTAATAGCGCTCGTAAGAATTTCATAATCCGGATGAATGAGTTGAAGACCTCGGAAAAATTCCAACTTCCCGGTTGCCACAACCGTCGTCCCCGGTTGAAAAATTCTTTGAAAGAAATTTACTCCGCGGAAAAAAACCAAAGAGATCCTTTCGTTGTTTCTGGTCTTTGCGCCTACGACAAGTCTGGATTTTTTTCCGTGGGCGAGATACGCATCCACAACCTCGAGAATAAGAGTTACGGTTTCACCCGCTTTTAAGAGAACGTTGTCGGTAAGATTTCGATCCAGATATCTTCTCGGAAAAAAATTGAGAAGATCTTGTAGGGTATGGATGCCGATAGACGCCAGGGCTCCCGCTTTGGAAGGTCCGATTCCTTTGATCACGGTTACCGGCGAAAGAAGCGCCGATGTTCCGTTTGTATTTTCCGATTTAGAGACCGAGTTCTTCATCCTTTATTTGTGTCGGAGTCCACTCCGGGTCTTGAATTTGAGAATCTGTATTCTGTTTTTCTTCAGGCGTTTCTTCGCTTAAGCCGAGATAACAATATCTACAACCGTAGATTCGAGCGTGCCTTTTGATTCCGGGAGAAGGAGGTTCGGAAATGATGGCGTATAAATATTCAGTTTTTTGCAAGTATTTACCACAGACTGGACAAATTCTCGGTTTGGGAAGATTCGGATCCCAATTTTTTCCGTAGACTTTTTTCGGATCTCCGTATTCTCTCGAAACTCCGTTTTCCTGATCCCGTTTTTTCTCCGCTTTGTCGATTCGTTTTGTATCTACGGAATAGAGAAGATGAAAAAAAATTGCGGCAACTCCCAAACAGAGCATAACGGTCAAAAAGCCTGTCATTGTTTTAAGTAATCCTTAATTTTCGCCGCCATTCCCGGAGGAAGCCCGATTCCCTTATCCTGCAATCGATGCGAATATTTATGAAACGAATATGTGTGTTGAGAAGTTTGGACGATTCCGCTAAAACAGTTTTCGATCGACTCGGCCAGGGATTCGCTGAGAGGAATATTTTCTCCGATTTCTTTTTCATACATTCTTAAAAGTTTTCGATTCACGCCTCTGCAAATAGAACGATAAAAACAAAATCGTATTACCAATTCGGAATCGGATTTTCCGGCTCTAATGTCGGCTTCCAGTTGATTGAGATTGATACAATCCACGATTTCCAATTTATAAGCGTTCGTATTGTGTTCGTAAGTCACAAGATTCATAAATAAATGTTTGAACAATGCGATCTTATAACAATCCTCCATTCCACACTCGCCCATCTTTGCATTTTCGCATCGAGTGTACATCACAATATCCGTATCCGATTCCGCAGTAGCCTGACCGAAGTTAAGCGAACCTAAGATATCAAACGCGACAATGTCTCCTCCATAATTGATTAACTTGGAGAATTTTTTAAAGTCTTCGATTCTTTCTCTGGAGATATGTGTTTCGTGGGAACGGAAATACCGTTTGAGTCCGGTAAATTTTTGAATGGTGGGATAATTTTTAAAAGCTGGGATTGTCATGTTTAGATTCTCACAAAATCTTCCGCCGACACCTCCGAATCCTGGCTTACAAATTTAACCGCGGGAGAATTCCCTTTGCAATCGATTTCCATTAAAAGGCGAATTTTGTGGTCCACCAGTCTATTCAATTTTACGGTTTCTACAAGCCCATTTTCTAAAAATATTTCCGAGTAAAAGCCGCCCGGTTGAAAGCCGAAGACCGAATCGACAGCACCGAAATTGGAAGGATTTAAGAATACGGTCTTTCCTTTTTTAACGATGCCTTGGTCTTCGTGAACGTGACCGGAAACAACCAGAGCTGGAGAATAGTCGTCCAGATATCTTCGTATTCCTTGCGAACCTACGTTTCCATAGTTCGGAATCTTATCCAAAAAACCGTAAGGAGGATTGTGTATCACAACGACGTCCGGTTGTTCTTCTTTGAAAAAATCTTCGGGCTCGCTATAACTTTTTCCGTTCCGAGTGTATTCGTGAAATTTTACCGCTAATTTTTCAGGAATTCCCGAAGTAAGAATCGGAGCCCCGCCGTAGCCTGCAAATTTATAACCGTCTTGTTCGAAAGTCTTTCTATGAATGTCTCTTTCATAAAGAGCGCTGTATTGCAGATCGATATCGTAGTTGCCCGGAAGAACCCTCACCGGAGCCGTCGCATATTTTTGAATGATGATTTCTATGAGTTCGTATTTTTCCTTCATCGTCTTTGCGGCTTGATGAAAAAGAGTTCTGTATTCTTTGGATTTTTCTATGATGTCGGTGGGATATTTTTCCGGAAATCGAATCGCTCTTGTCGCATAATCGTATGCATTGATTTCTTCTTTTTGATCTTTAGAGATACGATACATCTCTTCTTGAATCGTACAGAATTCTATGATTCGATCCGTACTAAAGAAGGCTTTGTAGATGATGTCTCCGGAAAAGAGATATAGATCGGCAGTGGTTTGCTGAAGAATTTCCTTCAAGCCGCGAAGACCGTCATGGATATCTGTCAGGTAAATGATTTTCATTTCGATCGATCCAGAGATTGTACCGTCTCTTTTTCGCTACAGTCTCTTAACAAAAAGAGAACCCGGTACACTTAGTTTAGGAACCGGTTGTGAAATGTCCAACCTTTCTAATGATTAGTCTCTCCACAAGAGGAGAAGGGAATCCTCATTTTCGGAAATAGGTTCGATTCTTATATATTCGGGGCCAAAAAAATCCAAAAGCGGTTTAAGAATTGTTCCCGACTTCACAAACAAAAAGACGTTTCCCTTTTCCGGAATAACTTTTTGGATCGTAATTTCCCCCGCCAGGTCGGGAATCTCGGAAAGAAACGTGTCCATGTTGACCGTGATTACGTTACGAACACCCGTTAGTCTAAGAATTTCCGGAATTTCTTCTACGATCGTTTCTAAAATGAGTCTTCTATGAAACTGAAAGATTTTTGAAAAAATACGAATCGGATCTATCTTTCGCGGCGTATGACTGAAGAGACGAAACGATTGAATCTGAAGACGAACTTGATTCTGAACCACACGAACCGGAGTGAGAGTAACGTTGTAGTCGACTGAATCCGTTTTTAAAAATTTTGACCAGAACAATCCTTGGATCGAAAAATGTCCGGTTAGAATAAGAACTCCGTTTCCGGAATCGAATTCGAGAGATTCCAGCGGATCGTCGGATTCTAAGATTTTCTTTTTTAGAATCTTATTCAAAGAATGGAGTTTAAGTGTAATTTTATAATTGCTCTTTTGGCTTTCTTTTTCCAAAGAAAAGCCGGTAAAAAGATCGAGTGGGTTGAAGCCTATGAGTTTCCTCAAATTGAGCATGGGAGATCAAAAATAGTTTGCGGGTAAAGAAGAGTAAACTAAATTATTGATTCCAAGTCGGGAATGATTCTTGAGAGCCTATCGGGGAAAGAATTTTTTTCGACTTGATATTGTCATTGAGGAGCTTTCATGAAAATCGGTGTCATCGGATCGGGAAGTTTTGGTACTGCCTTAGGAAGTTTACTGGCTGATAAAGGTTACGATGTTACGCTCTGGTGTAGAAACGATTCTCAGGTTGAAAGTATCAACCGTGATCATATCAACAACAAACACCTTCCGGCTTTTGTCCTTCCGGAAAAACTGGTGGCGAGTAAGGATCTTAAAACGGTCGTTCAAGGAAAAGATATGATCGTTTCTTCTCCTCCGTCGCATGCGCTTACTGAAATTCTGCGAGAAATCAAAGAATATCTTCCGGAAAAAGTCCCTATCGTTTCTGCGAGTAAGGGAATCGAAAACGGAACCCTACGCCTCGTTTCGGAAATTTTCGAATCTGAACTTCCGGGAAAATATCACGCCTATCTTTCTTATCTTTCCGGACCTTCTTTCGCAAAGGAAATCATACAAAAAGTTCCCACGATCGTAAGCATCGCTTCGAAGAACGAAGCCACGGCGCGTAAAGTCCAGGAAATATTTAGTTTCCTATATTTTAGAACTTATTGGACTCCCGACGTGGTAGGCGTTGAGGTCGGAGGTTCTTTGAAAAACGTGATCGCATTGGCGGCGGGAGTGAGCGACGGTCTTGGCTTTGGACAAAACACTCGGGCGGCGTTGATTACGAGAGGTTTGAATGAAATCACAAAGATCGGTTTAAAACTCGGCGCTGATCCGATGACTTTTCTCGGGCCGTCCGGAATGGGTGATTTAATTCTAACTTGTTGCGGAGAACAATCTAGAAATCGTACGGTAGGATTTCGTTTAGGCAAAGGAGAAACACTCGATCAAATTCTTTCGAGCATGAACGAAGTCGCCGAAGGTGTGAAGACAACACAAAGCGCTTACGAGCTTTCTCAAAAATTAGGCATTGAAATGGCGATCACTAACGAAGTCTATAAAATGCTTTACGAAGGTAAGAATCCGAAAGAAGTTGTGAAAGACCTCATGAAGCGCGATTTAAAAAGAGAAGGCGTTTCAGTCTGATTTACATTGAAGCTTCTTTTTTCTAAATTCTGTATTTGTTTTGTTCTGAGTGTCGTCGCCTTTCATTCGATGACGGCTCAGACAAAACAAGAATTCGGATGGGCAAAGGGTTCCGACGGTTTCTCTTTTAATCTCAACGGAAGGTCCGTCTTTCAGTCGAACGCCGAAATTACTTCCTTTCCTGAGAGTCTCAGTCTATTAGAAAAATCTGATTTTCTTTTTTACGCCGGTGAGTATTACATTCTCAACAAGGACGTTAGACGATACGAGTCCGTCTTAAAACTTACGAACAACGCGGAACCGGAGCTGATTCTCGGAGGAATTTTATTAAGAATCTTAAAGGAATTGAATTTTAATTCTAAAGAATCCTCCCGGATTCTTCTTACTCAGTTTGCTAAGAATGAAAAAAATCCTTATCTCAAAGAGTTGGCGGAAGGATTTGATTCTTCGGTGTTCGAGAAAAGATCACCGGATAATTTAAAATGTTCTCGGAAAAACGTATTCTATTCTCTTTGCAAAACTCTGCGTTTAAAAAAATATCTCGAGGATTTTAAGACGGAGGCAAAGTCTCACGAAAGAGAATATCTGAATCTAAACAGAACTCTGGCTCCGTTTTTAGAAGATCCTGAGTTGAAATACATTCCGTTTCTAAGCAATTTTATCTTTAATATCGCGGATCAACTGGCGGAGCTCGGACTTTCCAGAGAAGCGGTTCACTTTCAAAAAATTCTCATCATCTCTGAAAATTTAAGCGGCAGGATCATCGGTTATTCCTATGAAAAACTCGCCTATTACTATTTGATCGGAGGCGATCTTGTTTCGGCGGAAAAGGTTTTGGATTATATTCTTAAATATCATCCCGATTTAAGAACTCCTTACAAAAATCATCTTTACTTAAAGTTAGGCACCATTGCCTATCTCAATCAGGATTATAAGAAGTCCTTGGATTATTATCTCAATCTGGATTTTTTAGAATGGTCTTCTACGATTCTCAATCCGTTTTTAGGAGAACCCATTTCCATCAACAGCGCGAGAGATTTAATTTCGATGGCGATCTGGAGGACTAAAAGTTCTTTCAAGGCGGTCGATGCACTAAAGTCCGTTTCGACTCCTAAAAATTTAACCGAAGACGATCTGTTTACTCGTTTGAGAATCATTCAGATTCTTATGAACGATGAACCGGAGGTCGCCGGAAAAATGGCGACTGAGATTACGTTCCTTGCTCAGAGCAAAGGATGGAAGAGGGTGGAATATTCTTCTACGCTTTTAAACGGATTTATTCATTATAAGAAGAATGATCTTCGAAAAGCGATCATAGAATTTACGAAAGCGTACGGAATTCTAAAATCCGCAGACCCGGTTTATACGGAAGAATGGATTCGACTGACGGGTCTTTTTTATTCTCATAAAGAATCCAGATCCTTAAAAACGGTAAAGGGCGCTTTGGATCAGGCGATCGCGATTACGATTCAGAGAAGACCGGACGATATGCTTCTGCAGTTAAAAAATTATCTTCCAGCGGTTTACGGTGTGAGGGAATTCACGGACGCCGCGATCAACTACTACATAACACACGGTCATACGATCGAACTTTTGGGATTCTTATCAAGATTGGAGCAAAAGGAAGTGATGGGGAATAACGCATATCCGAACACGTTAGTCTCCATTATCGATACGAGCAGAAGAATTTCTTCCTTTCGGGGATTTTATCCCGGACCCAAAGAGCACCTGACTTCGAATCGATCCGAAATCCGCAAAGCCGAAGTGACACGATTGCTGGAAGAATTTGATCCGTTTCGCAATCAAGAAATCCGAAAATCTCATATTCCGATTCTGAGCGTTTTTGTAAGGGATAAAAGGACTTATATTTTTTGGAAACCCGCCGATTCTCAGGAATTGGAATTGAAGGAAATTCCTTCCGAGTCGGCTTCTTCTTTTACGGTTCAGACCATGTTGAAAACTTTGGTCGAATCTTCTTCCAAGAACGACAGTATGCAAATTTATCTCAATGTCGCGGGAATGGAATCGTTCGATTATCTCAAAAAGGAATTTCCGGATATCGACTTTCGCTTGTTTACCAAATTCAGTAAAAAAGAAGACGGTTCCAAGATCGAAAAAGTTTATGTGGGGGATTGTCAGAGCGGAGATTCTCCCGTTAAACCGAACTTCGAAAAGATCGGTTCCGCCTATTTCGAAGGGAATAAACTTTTAACCGGAAGCCATTCTATGATCGTCTGGAATTTGAAAGCGGATAACAATTCTCCAGGAAGTCTGAACGAATACGCGTGGAATTGCGGCGATGATCAGATTCGTTTTTCGAGATTACATCGACGTTATGATTTTCGGAATACACCTCAGAGATTACTCTTTACAAGAGATTCTTTGAGTGGAAACGGTTGGAAGGGAAGATCCGAAGACTTTTTGGATTGGGTTTCCTTTTGGATCAATTCCGGAGTAAACCGAATGTATTATATCAAATCCATCGATTTGAATTCAGAATCGGACATAAACCTTTTGGAAAAACTTTCGCAAGAAACGAACGAACCGGAAGCCTCTTTTCGTGGAATTCGAATTCGAAAACACATGGAATGATTCGAGAGAACTTATTTTATCGCTTTTTATAAACGTTGATTATAAAAAAAATCTATTGTTTTTTTTCTTTTAAACGATCGACATTTTTCGCCAATCTAAGGACTCTATCCAGTAAACTCACATGGACCCCGAAGGTAGTCAGTTCTACATTCCAACAATTTCAGCTTTCCGTTCTTTTTCCCTCAAAACACGGCTCATTCTAAAATCAAATAACCTTAGACCTGCTCTAATCTCAATTCTCCAAACATGGAACTAATCGGCTTTTTTATCATCATTCTTTTAATCTTTGCAAACGGATTCTTCGTTTCCGCGGAATTTGCTTTGGTTTCCATTCGTCCTTCCCGTTTGGAAGAATTGATCAAGGAAAATCGTCCTCTCGCGCTCATCACGAAAAGAGCCGCGCAAAAACTGAATGATATGTTGTCCGTGTGTCAGGTCGGAATTACGGTCGCCAGTCTTTTGTTAGGTTGGGTCGGAGAAGGTTACGTTTCCAGATGGTTGACGATAATTCTGGAAATGTTCGGTTATTCCACGAGCGAAGCGACAATTCACGGTTTGGCGATTACGGTTTCGTTTACGATCATTACTTTTCTTCATATTCTTTTGGGAGAACTTCTTCCGAAGACGATTGCGATTCAGAACACGGAAAAAATCGCACTTTTTATCAGCATTCCTTTGTTCTTTTTTTATTATTCATTTTATCCGATTACTTTTTTCTTAAACGCTCTGACTTCTCTTCTTTTGAAATGGATGGGAATTCAGGAGAATAAAAGTAGAATGATGCATTCTCCCGAAGAGTTGATGATCATCATCGAAGAACAAAACAAACAAGGGAAGATCGATCAGGAAGAATTTCAGATCATTCAGAATACGTTTCAGTTTTCCGAACATCAGGCGAAGGATGTGATGACTCATCGTCTGAGCATTATTGGAATTCCTCACGAAACTACGATGGATTCTTTGATCTCGATCATCGCGGAACATCATTTTTCAAGATATCCAATTTACGAAGGAAACACCGATAAGATCATAGGAATCATCCACGTTCAGACTTATCTCACTTGGCTTTCCAATTCCAAAAAGGGAAGAAAAGAAAAAGTCACGGCGATCATGCAACCTCCGATTTTTGTTCCGGAAGGGCTTTCGATCGAGAAGGTGATGCAGAAACTTCGAGAAAACAAACAGCACATGGCGATCGTCATAGACGAATACGGTGGTGTTTCCGGTTTGTTGACTTTGGAAGATATCATAGAAGAAATTTTCGGACAAATCAGGGACGAGACCGACGATCATGAGACGGATCCGTTTCCGGCGCAACATTCCGATAATTTTGTAATCGATGGAGAAGCGGAATTGGACGACCTAAAAGAGATTCTTGTAGGAGTTCAGGACGAGGAAATCAGCGACATCCGAACGATCGCAGGTTTTATTCTCGGACGATTGGAGGATATGCCTCAAGAAGGTTCTACGATTTCTCTTCAGTCCGGAATTCTTACTGTCGAAAAGATGGAAGGGAATAAGATTCTTTCGGTACGTTTTACAAGAGGAAGCCTGAGTAACAAGGCACAGTCTAAATAGTTAAGAAAGGGATACGAAAAAAATGTCTAATCCTGGAAAAGATATTTTGATCGCAGTTTCAGGAAGTATCGCGGCTTATAAAACTTGTGAACTCGTTCGAAATCTTACTAAAGAAGGTTTTCCCGTTACGGTGATTATGACTGCTCATGCGACCGAATTTATCGGTCCGATTACCTTTGAAGCCTTGACCGGTAAGAAAGTCAGAGTCGATGAATATGAAGAAGGGATGGCTCATATCGAGGCAAAGAATTCCGCTTCGGTTATGGTCGTGGTTCCGGCGACCGCAAATATCATCGGTAAAATGGCGAATGGAATTGCGGATGATCTTGTAACCTCCACCTATCTTGCCGCGAATTGTCCGGTCATTGTCGCTCCTGCAATGAATCCTTTTATGTATGCTCATCCTTCCGTTCAGAGAAATTTAAAACGTCTCTCCGAGGACGGTGTAATTTTGGCCGATCCTACGAACGGCGTTGTCGTTTGCGGCGACGAAGGTTATGGGAAGTTAGCCGAAATCTCGGTCATCCAAAAGTTGATCGTCGATGAGTATAGAAAGAATTCTTAGATAAAAAAAAAGAGAAGTCAAAGAGTGGAATTTTCGAAAGCCGTCGTCACCTCGGGACCTACCAGAGAATGGATCGATCCTGTGCGTTATATTTCCAATGCCTCTTCCGGTAAGATGGGGTTTCACATTGCGGAGGCGATCGCGAAGTGGATTCCGGAAGTCACTTATATTCATGGACAGGTCCAAGGTGAATATAGAAGTCCTGAGGGATCGAGGAGGATTTCCGTTGAAACGACTTCCGAGATGAAGGACGCGGTTCTTTCGGAGATTCAGGGGGCGACGATTTTGATTATGGCCGCGGCTCCGGCGGACTTCCGACCAGCGGAGAGTAAGGAATCGAAAATCAAGAAAGAAGACGGAAGCGAGGTTATTCTTTTGGAATTGGTAAAGAATCCGGACATTCTCAAAGCTGTGAGTTCTGAAATTTTGAGGAAACTAATTCCGGGTTGTTGTCTGGTTGGTTTTGCTGCCGAAACCGATTTTCTCGAAGAACACGCTCTTGGAAAATTGAAGAGTAAAAATCTCAATTATATCGTTGGGAATTATGTCGGGAAAAATGAGAAAGGTTTTGGAGAAGTGGAAACCAGCGTCGTCATCTATTCTCCTTTGGGAAAAGTGGCGGAGATAGGGCCTCTTTCGAAAGCGTTGATTTCCGAAAGAATCGTTGAATTCTTAAAAACGGATGTTTCCAAGGTCGTTACCAGATCGTAGTCCTCTTTTGAGGTCGGAAGACCGGCAAAAGAAAGGTCTTTAAGGGTTTACTTAGACTAAGCCGGCGAGCTTTTCTTGATCCTGAGCTAAAAGGATCACTGATTCGCAATAGGTTTCCCAGTCGGTTCTTCCCGAGGCAAAATCTAAATAAATGGATTCAAGTAGGAGAAAAAACATAAGTCACCTCTCACCAATAGGATCGAATCAAACCAGTAAATTCCTTGAGTTCTTTTTCTTGCAGAGGAGAGTGGAAAAGATCTTTTGAGTGTTAGAATATGTCCCAAACCATTTCCGAATCCCGTATCCGGAATCTGAAAGAATCTTTAGAGCTCTCTAAAATATCCTTTAGGTCGGAAGTCCGGCTTTCCGTCCTATCCTCCTTTAAAATAGGAGGGATTTGCCCTCTCATAGTAGAACCTGAAAACACAGAACAAGTTTTAGAAGTGATTTCAATTTTTAAGAAATCGGAACTTCCCTGGAAAATTCTTGGCGGAGGTTCTAATCTCTTGATCTCAGATCATCCGGATAACTTTGTAACTCTTCGTCTTTCTGGGACGTTTAAAAAATTTGATTCTTTCGAGGAAGGGCGATTTCGAATCGGGGCTGCGACGAATACGACACCTACTTTTCGGCAAATTTCCCAGGCCGGATTTAGGGGGGTGGAATTTTTAAGTACGATCCCGGGATGGACGGGGGGAGCCGTGATTCAGAACGCCGGGTGTTACGGGGGAGAACTTTTTGATTTAATTCAAACTGTAGAATTTTTAAGAAACGACGAAGTTCTTATTAAAAAACCAAATGAAATCGAACATGGCTATCGGTTCACAGAATTCTTAAACCGAAAAGATTCCATCATTTTGGGGATAGAAATTCTTCTGGAAAAAGGGAATTTAGAGGAAATTGAAGAATCTCTTAAAGATAAGAGGGAGAGAAGAAATTCTTCTCAACCCGAAAATAAAAAGAGTGCCGGCTCAGTTTTCAAGAATCCCAAAATTCTTAAGGAAGATGGAAAGGAAATTAAGGCTTGGGAATTGATTGATCGTGCCGGGTTGAGAGGGGCTTTTAAGGGTGGCGCACAGATTTCTCCTGAACACTGTAATTTTATTGTGAATGTCGGAGCTGCAACTGCTTCCGATGTAAATTACCTGGTCGAGCTTGTTTTAGATAAAGTCTTTCAGCAAAGCGGGATTCTCTTAAAAAGGGAGATCGAGTATTTTGGCGATATCCCGTGAATATTTTCTCCGGACTTCCGACCCAAAAAACTTCAATCCTTCGAAGCATACATAGAAAGATCGGCTTCGTGAATAAGCTCTTCTAGTCTTTGAAGTGATCCTACAGACATCCCCCAAGTAAAATGAAAAGATGGATTATTTTCTTTGCATTTTTTTGAAAGAATTGACATGGCCTCGGGAAATCTTCTCTGAGTCTGAAGAATTTTTTCTCGATTCTCGTGCTGAACAAGAACTAAGAATTCATCACCGCCGATTCTAAATATTTTATCCGTTCCACGAATCACATATCGGAGAATATTCGCAAAACGGCAAAGAACCTGGTCTCCTGTTTTGTGTCCGTAAGTGTCATTGATAAGCTTAAAATCATTGAGGTCGAGGAGGGCGACAAGAGTCAGCTGATCTTCCATTCTTCTTCCGGACCATTCTTCTTTGAGATGATTGAGCTTGTTTCTATTGAAAACTCCGGTAAGTGCGTCGCGGAATGCTAAAGTCTTGGTCTCTTCATATTGATTCGAATGAACCAAAGAGATTGCGGTAAAATCTGCGATCGTCTGAAGAATCACTAAATCTTCCTGCGTAAACGAAGTTCCGTCGAAACGATTTACAAGTTCAATCACTCCGTGAACTTGACCTCGAAAAATCATGGGAACCGCAATGATTGTTTTCGTTTCAAATCCGGTCCGGTCATCTACCTTGGAGGAGAATCTTGGATCGTCCCTCGCATTTTCCACGAAGACTGGGTTTTTGGTTTCCACGACGGAACCCGCGATTCCTTCTCCAAATTTTAAACGAATATTCTTAATTCTATCAAGTTCAAGACCTTCTGCGATAAGAAAGAAGAGCTCTTCCGAACTCTCATCATATCGCATAAGACTCCAGTTTTCAGGACTGAAAAACAATCTTACTTCTTCCATCACTGCGTCTAAGATTTCCTGTTGCTCGAGAGAAGAAGTAATGATTTTTCCAATGGAAGAATACAACTTTATGAGCTCAGGTTTGGGATCTTTTAAAGGCATAGTTAATTTTTCTCTTTAAGCGAAAAGGATGAATTTTATTATCTTTTTGAGTGCGAGTTTCTATTTTATGCGGCAAAACTCGTTTTTATCAAGATATTTCCTTTTCTCCCATCGTTTTTTATTCTTTTACCAATCTACAATCAATTCGAAGGTTATTTGATCCCTTTTGGGTGAGAATTTTTGAATTAAGCTTTGAATTCTGTATTTAGAATTCTTCTCTTTTTTTTGGGAACTTTCTCTTTCTTCATTTTTTTCCATTTCTAAAAGAAGAACAAAGGTTTTACACATTGATATTCCTAAGTATCTTGCTATTGATCGGAGTTCCGCCCAGTCTCCCTCCTTTGGACGAAAGGAAAGCCTTTTTAGGTTTTGTGCCTTTCTTTGATAAGAAGTCCTTTCCGAAAAATGAGGTCTTTGCTCTTGGAGTATTTGCGTTTTATATTCTTTTAGAAGAACGTCTAGATAAGCGCTTAAACTTTTATTTTTTCCGATTCTTTCCAAAGTATAAGAATAAAGTTGAAATGGAACGTAGAGATCGGCCGTAAAACTGCCCAATCTTCGGGTGTCTCTCAACTTTCTTTCATGTGAGAATTTGTTTCTCTTTAGATTTTTTCCGTCCATTACCCGGAACGGTTCCCGAAAAGTTTTCGAGAGAGCAGAATTTACGATTTTTTTTGCAAAATATAGAAGGAGTTCCGACCAATTTCACCGAAAGAAACGATTTTCCTGGTAGAAAAAGGGCTCCCTTTGCGAGCCCTTTTTCCGGAGCTCCGACCCTAAATCCCCAAAATCAACGCAATCCGATCCTCCAGACCGCGAACCCGATCCAAATACAATGCCTCTACGGAACAAGCCAAAACTAAACTGTGCAAAAGATCCACACAAAGAGAAAGTTTTTCTTCCTTTCTTTGAATCCATTCGTTTCTCTCAAAGGCAACTTCGAGCAATCTTCTATATTGACTTCCGTATCTTTCTGTATATTCATTTTGCAAATTGACAGGAGCCGAGTAGATCAAACTAAAAGGGAGTCTTGCTTTATCCGGATATTCTTTTGCAGTCAAGGCGATTGCTCGGAAAATGGAAATAACTTCCGCGTGAAGGCCTTGGTCTCTCACGATTCTTCTTCTGATTTCATTGAGAATAAGAAGATGAGTAGCGATGAGAGCCTTTCTAAAAAGATTTTCTTTTGAATGAAAATGATGATAGATACTAGGTTGTTCCAAGCCGCACTCTTTGCTGATTTCACGTAGGGAGGTTCCATGAAATCCTTTTTTAGAAAACGCAATTGCTGCGCCTTCCAAAATTCTTTCTCGAGAATTTTTATAGTCCCTGTTTAACGGATAAAGGGGACTTCCGTCTTTTCTTAACACTTGCTTCGTATCTCCGGTTTTAGAGATCTTTCTTTATATATTGATCTTAAAACGTTTTTTCAAATATCTTAATATTCGCACACTCAAACGTCAAAATTCTTTTTTAAAAACCTCGAAATAATTTCTGGTATCGTTAGGCAAAATAGATGGAGAAGGTCCAAATCCTGGATTGTTCTGATTGGGATTGTATTGACCTTTGTTTTCTTTCTTATTCTCGTTTCCTTGGTAACCGATGAGAGTGCTGAACAAAAGTTCAAAATTTGCAACATTCAAAGTCGAATCTTCTAAAGTAATTTCGACTAAAAAATGATTTCCGGAACTTGTGTAATCGAACTCGTAAAAAAAGACAGGGTCTGCATAAGAGGAAAAAATCGGAGCGATCTTCTTATCTTTTTTATCACTTCTATAAATTTGAATCAGAATCGAATGGGCTACATCGTCGTGGGCCAAACCGATTCCTAGTTTGTATTTTTGCGTTCCTTCTTCCTGGATGGAAGGAAGATGAATCTTATAAATCACAGAGTTCCCTTTAAAAACGGCTCCATTGAACTGGTGTTTTTTTTCGACGTTGTATCCGGAATCCCGAAGATTTCTTCTCACTTCTTCCAGGAAAACTCGCAGCTCTTTTTTTTCTTCATTCGATTTACCGTTTACGGACGTACCCGCAGGAGTTCTATCTTGAGAATGGAGAAAGTATGGTGCGTAAAAAACGACTAAAAGCGATAGTATCGGGATAATTTTGAGTATTTTTGAAATGGATCCGTTCATTTTGTTCTCTACTTATGTAGTTTAGTCGAGGATCTACATGATGAAAAGATTTTTTTATTCATTCATATCCCCCTTTTGTTTTTTTCGATCCGACCGACATTGATATAAGATACTTACTGGGATGGAATTCTATGCAATTTAAGGCTCTCCTCGCTCTTTTTTTTATTCTTTCTTTCGGGAACTGTGTTTCGAATGCAAAATACGATTCTCTTTTAAAGGCTTACGAGGATTCTAAACTCGAAAATCAGAGAATTGTAAACGAGAAAGAAGGACTTTTAAATTCCTTAGAAGAATTAAAAAGAATCCAAGAAGAATCTGATAAAAGAATTCGGGAATACAAGGGACTCATGTCGACCTTTCAATCCATGATCGATTCCGGGAAACTCAAGATTAAGATCATAGACGGAAGAATGGTGGTGGTTCTTTCATCCGATATTCTTTTCCCGGTGGGTTCGGCGTTTCTTTCTCCCTCGGGAACTGCCGCGATTCGTGAAGTGACGACCCTTCTTGCTTCCTTGGACGGAAAACGTTTTCAAATCGAAGGTCATACCGACGATACTCCGACCGGAATCAAAGGTTATACCAATTGGGAGCTGGCGTCTTCCAGGGCTTTGAACGTACTTCACACGATGGTGAAGGCGGGAATGCCGGAAATAAGAATCAGCGCTGCATCTATGGGTGCGTCCAGGCCGGCGCTTCCGAATACTTCTCCTGAAAATAGATCCTCAAATCGAAGGATTGAAATCGTAATCGTTCCGGATCTTTCCAATCTTCCGGGTATGGAAGAATTGAAGAAGTATTCGAATTAGAATATTCTAAACTTTTAATCTTATACGAATGTATATGCCCAGTAGATCAAAACGATTTGTAGCGGAAGTCTGATAAGGAGGGTCCATTTCGGAGGATCCGATTTTCTTCTCGATTGATAGTGATACAGATTGGCGGGAAAAACGGCGATCAAAAGTAGAACGACACCCCATGCTCCGATCGATCTTGTTTCAGGAAACAAAAGTAGAAAACCGAGTCCGATTTCAACGAGTCCGCTGATCCAAACCACGAACTTCGGATAGGGGATATAAGGAGGCATGATTCTCAGATAAAATTTCGGTAATACAAAGTGGAGTATTCCCGCAATGATATAAAGAAAAGCCATTGTGTAAAGGCTGTAGGCGATAGTTTCAGGCATAATCCTTTCCTTTTGAAATAAGAGATTATAGCAGAATTTGATGAAAATAGATTTTAAAAAAAATCAAACCGCCCTTTTTTCTCGACCTCGATTTCGGTTTTTTTGTTTTCTAATTTTCATCTGAAAACCTCCAACCCTAAGAGAGCTGATTTGTTTTTGACGAAATTCTTCCTTACGATAGAGGTCTTTTCTCTGCTGGAACCGATTTGAATTCAAATTCATAGGCAGAACTCTCCTGGCTCTGAAATTATTCGGTCATCATAGGAAATTCCGATAAAGTACAAGGAAAAAATGACCTTTTGGATTTTTTTTTCCATTTTATTACTCAGGTTAGGCACAACGTCTGAAATCTTCTTTCCTCAGATTTTCGTCCAATCAGTTTATAAGCCATGGATTTAAACAAACCTCTAAAACAAGTGATGACGACGAGAATTATTACGGTAAACCTAGATGATTCGGTTTCTAGGATTGGAAGAATTTTCGACAGCTTGGAATTTCATCATCTACTCGTAATCGATGATCAGAAAAAACTCATCGGTGTAATCTCGGATCGGGATTATTTAAAAGCGATCAGTCCTTTCGTCGGTACGAGATTGGAAAGGGTTCAAGACGATCTTACAAAGAAAAAAACGGCGTCTCAACTGATGAGCTCATTTCTAATCACCGCTTCAATGGATCAGACCATTCGATACGCGATCGAACTGATGATGCGCTATAAAATCTCTTGTCTTCCTGTGATGGACGATCGCGGAGAAATTGCGGGGATCGTAACTTCCAGAGACATTCTTAAAGAATCCCTGGTTCTTCCTCAAGGTTCAAATTCTTGATTCGGCGATTTTCAATGAAGTAAGGTTCGTTTGCGCCGTTCGTCTTTTTTGAATTAAGGAAATTGAATATTCGGAATAGATACTTTCCAAAGACTCCGCTACTTTGTTCCAACTACAATCAAGCGCCTTTTTTCGGGCCTTGACGGCCATTTTTTTTCTAAGAACCGTTTGATTGGAAAGAAAGCAGGACATATCGATAAATTCTTCTTTTTTCCCGAAGGCCGGTAAGAATGCGGAAGAACCGTGTTCTAAATAAGAACCGGCGGCTGCGTATTGATAAGCGACCAAGGCGATTCCGCTCGCCATCGCTTCGAGAATGACGTTGCCGAACGTTTCGGTCGTACTTGGAAAAAGAAAAAGATCCCCGGAAGCAAAGCATTTCGCCAATTCTTCTCCCTTCTTTAAACCAGCAAAAATCAAATCCGGATTCTTTTTTTGCAATGACTCTTTGAGAGGTCCTTCTCCTACTAAAACCATCTTGGCATTTGAATTGTTTTCTTGGATCTTTCGAAACGCTTGGATACTCAGTTCGATATTTTTTTCTGCGGCAATCCGACCGACATACAAAACTACGAGTTGGTCTTTGGAAACTCCCCATTTTTTTCTCAGATTAGAATCTCTTTTGGAAGGATGAAAAAGTTCGGCGTCGATTCCTCTTGAGACAACTTGAACGTTATCATAACCCTGTTTTATAAGTTTTTCAACGACGTCTTGGGAAGGTGTGAGCGTGATCTCCGTTTTATTGTGAAAATTTCGTAGATACGTTTCCACAATTTTTCCGGCGAAACCTACCTTATAGTATTGAGCGTAAGAATGGAAGTTGGTTCTGAAATCGCTTACAACAGGAATTCCTAAATCATTTGCCGCTCTGACTGCGGACCAACCGAGAGGTCCTTCAGTTACAACGTGGACAATGTCCGGTCTTTCTTTTTTGAAATGTCGCTTTAAAATTCGCTTCGCCGGAAATCCAAAGCGCATATCGGAATACATCGGAATTCCACATCCCGCCATGAGAACTTCACGATATCTTTCTCTCGTGTTGTTTTGATCTCTAAGTCCTTGCCTCGGACGAAAAAGAAGAATGTCATTCCCTCTGTCTACGAGGTCGTTTACCATTCTATAGAGAGTTTTTGCAACTCCGTTGATTTCCGGATGATAAGTTTCGGTGACAAAGGCGATTCGGAAATTTCTTTTGGGAGCGATTGGAGAAGAAGAAACTTCGATCGATTTAAAATTAGATCTCATACCCAGTATCGTACTGGGATGAGGTTGTGATTCCATTAAGGAATGATTAAATTTCGGTTACAGAACGGATTCTTTAAAATGAAAGCTACTTCGGGATCCGAAAGAATTCTTTGAATCCAACCCCAGTTATAATTATTTTTTCTTATTCTTCGGAGTCTTTGCGGGCTCGTTCTTCTTTTTGGAAATTTCTTCCCATTTTCCTTTGAGCCATACCGCGGATTCTATCGTTTTACCGTCTGCGAATTTTACTAAATAAGGTTTTCCGGTAACGCTGGATTTAGAGCCGATATATTCGATAAAGCTCGGGATCGTTTGAATTTTACCGTCAGTTGCTTTCAGCTTTCGCTCCATGTGTTCTCTTGCTTCTTTTGGATCGTGTTCGGCTCCGTTTCGGATGAATTTACATTCACAAGATTCTAAAGAGTTCATCAATAGATTCAAATCGTTTTGAAAATTGGAAGTGTCTTCGGCTCCGATGGAAAACGATAAGAGGGATATAAGTAACCAAATTAATTTTTTTTTCATCTTCATTGTTCCTGAATGTATTCTTTGTTACATATTTTCATGCTTCGATTTAGAAAAAAATAGAATACGATTTAGATCCTCCTTTTTTTATCGGGTTCATTTTTTTACCGAATTCTAAACTTTAGAATTCGATCGGTGTAAAGATCGCCAAGTGAAACGTTCTGAATTCATAAGTATAACCGTTGTCTTTGAACAAAGGACCTCCGAAGGCGAGTCGGAATTTGAAATAGCCGATCTTTGGCGTTTCAAAAAAGAACATAAATGAGAAAATCTGTTGTTTGCTAAAATTCACCTGAGATCTTGAAAGGCTGCCTAACGTAAGGGCTTCCAGAGGGGAATAAGCGCCTTTGCCACTCTCGCTATTTTTTTTGAAAGTCCTGATATCCGGACTGCTAATTTAGGTTTCGGAGAGAAGATGATACATCGTAGCCTACCTTTACTTCCTGAAAACTTCGAAAACTCATTTCCACTCCCGTTCTCGGCGGGTTGTATCATACCTATCATTACGAAAACGTAGCCTAATGTTTCCCTTGTGAGCGTTCTGAAAACTCGTCATGAAAACGAGTTCGCTGACCCATGCCCTGACATTTCTTTTCTTTCTAAAAGTTGATCCAAAAATCATGAAATTCAACTTTTGAATACGATTTTGAGATTAAAAACCCCCGATTTGAGATTCGGTTTGATTGAAAATCAAATCAGAGATTCGTTATATTAGAAAAATATCCGCAAGGTTAATTTTTGCGAGACTCAGGATATTACGTTTTCAAACAGTATGATCGAAGCCGTGAACAAAAAGATGAAATATGAATTTCTCTTTCCGAAAAAGCTTTTCTCTTTTCAAGATGTAATGCAAACGTTAGAACTTGCGGTTCCGGAATACAATGCTCGTCCCAGCGGTGTTTTATTCGGTTATTCTCCGAATGAAGTTTTGGCAGGGGAGATCCCAGATCCGCTTCGTTTTTCTCGTTTTATCAAAGAGGCCGCCTCGAAAAGGCCAAGTGTCAACAAACAGGATCTTTGCGGTTCTTGTTGAGGGATTTTTGGAAAGTCCGGATATCCGGACCATCCAATTTAGGTTTCACAGAGAAGGTGCACCCTAACGTTTCCCTTGTGAGCGTTCTGAAAACTCGTCATGAAAACGAGTTCGCTGACCCATGCCCTGACATTTCTTTTCTTTCTAAAAGTTGATCCAAAAATCATGAAATTCAACTTTTGAATACGATTTTGAGATTAAAAACCCCCGATTTGAGATTCGGTTTGATTGAAAAGCGAATCAGGGATTCGTTATATTAGAAAAATATCCGCAAGGTTAGTTTTTGCGAGGCTCAGGTGCACAGGGTCAGGTAAATCACAGCCTGTAAAGAATAGAACCTTCTTCCAATATGTGATACAAATCACTTTCTTTAACCTGAGCATCAGGTAAAATTCCATCCCCGACAACTTTCGCAGAAAAAATAATTTTAATAGCATTGGGCTTCAAGAAACTAAATTTAAGAATCAATTGACCATTTGCCGAGATCGAGCATGTTCCACTGGAACATGCATACTTGGGATCTTCATATTTCAGATAACCTACACCTGCATAAGGGTTTACAAGAACTTTAGATTTTTCTACTTCAAGATTAAGAAAACTGGATAAATCTTGTGGAAATTTAGCTCCAAAAGAAACCCATCTACCGATAGGATTCTGCCCTAATGTTTCATTAGGATTTAAAATATTTTTTAATGCCCATCCAACTTCACCTGTTTCTTTTTTTAAAAGTATCCAGGTAAAACTTTCTGAATACCCCCCCATCTCGTCGGTAAAAGAAATACTTTCTTCTTTTTGAACTTCAAATTTTTCTCCAAGCTTTAAACTTTCAACTCTTGACATATCAGAATTTAAAGCTTGGTATAAAGGAATTTCTTCAACGAAGTCATTAACGATCCAATTGGTTTTGGATTTACATGTATAAACAAATAACAATATCCAAATAGCAATCAGCGATTTAATTTTTATTTGCATTGAATTTCTCCCATGAAAACTCTAAAGGATCAAGTTGAACTCTATCTTTGCCCACATATTTATTCACTTCTTGATGAATGTGAGCCCCTCCTGGAGTGTTTCCAGATTGACCAGATAGAGCGATGACCTCACCTTTAAAAACTTTCTGACCATCCTTAACTAAGACTTTTGAATTGTGAGCATAATATGTATATACTGTTTCACCCTTCGCATTGGTGTGACGTATCGAAACAGACGCCCCTCCAAGTTTTGTATCTTTCCCTGGGGCTACCGGATAGCGCAAGTAATCATCGGGTTTATTTCTTGCGATCGTAACAACACCATCCTCCAATGCGGCCACTGGCGTCCCAATTGGTGTCATAAGATCTAAGCCTCCATGAATTTTGCCCGTTCGAGGTTGAGAAAACGTACCATCTGTTTTTTCATTAAATGGAATGGACGTCCTTGCTCCATTCGGATATTCCGTTAAGCCACCTGATATTTTAGGTGTATTCGAATTTGCTTTTTCCTGATTTCCCTTGTCGGCTGGAGCCCTTAACTCGGCTGATCTATCAGACTGTGGCTTCAACCCAGCCCTTTGGCTTTCTAAGTGTTTCAATTCATCCATTTTTTGGGAAATGATTTTCGCGGCCACTTTCTCTGGAGTAATACCGGATTCATCCATTGCGCCGTTACCGCTTACAAGTGAAACTCCTTCTTCAAGCTCTCTTTTCAATTTAGAGATTCTTTCATCTAAACTATGCTCAGGAGAATCAGGTTTTTTAGAATTATTCGGATCGGAGGATGTCCCACGACTTGCATCCCCGTCTCCCTCGTTCCTTCTTCCCGCAACTTCAACCCCAATCCCAGCCAAGGTCGCCGCGCCTTGTTCAGCATTGTTTTTGTTTTGAGCGGATTTAGAACGTTCTGCTTCCTGCATATCCGCGTCTTCTTTCGCCTTTCCCGAAACAAAGTCAGCCTTCCACTTGTCGTTTAGAAAGTTCGTGTTCGCTTGAAAACCTCCAGACTGGCTCCAGGTTCCTGCGTTCACGCCACCCGCTGCTGTAAGAGACGCGGATACTCCATCTCTTTGATTCCAGTTTAAGCTTCCTCCAGTTCCTTTCATCTGGTTTGCAAGGGAGTTCTTGGGTTGGTTATTGTCTCCGGGGGCTTCGTAGCCGATGTTTCCTCCCACTCCGCCTTTCTCACTCCAGCTCAGTCCTGCGTTCACTCCGCTGCTGAAACTTTTGCTCAAGCTCGCTCCGAATCCGTCTCCTTGGCTGTAACTGAGCGCTAAACCGTTTCCACTCTCTGTGGTAAAGCCTGCGTTTCCGCTTACACTCTTGGTTTTGGTGTTGTAGCTCAGTCCCGCATTGAATCCGCCTTTTGTCAAACCTACATCGATCGTCGCTCCACCGTGTTCTGTGAT
>NZ_JAFFPU010000010.1 GCF_016919175.1 Leptospira ainlahdjerensis
ATTCTTCCAATGCCGGTAAGAATTCCCGCAGAAGGAACACTGTCAGGATAAACACCTTCCGCGGCGAGCGGTGAAAATTCTAAGAATGTGGTTCCCGGATCGATGAGAGCGTTGATTCGTTCTCTTGCGGTGAACTTCCCTCTTCCCTTATGTCTTTGAATCGCCTTTTCACCGCCGCCCAATTCGATTCTACGAATGAGGCCGCGGACCGATTCTACCTTTTGTTTTAGATCTTCAAAATTCTCTTTATACTCCGATGAGGACGTACGTATTTTGGATTCTATAATTTCCATAGAGAACCCTCCGGATTTTTATTTTTTTACTTTTGATTCGTATAGGATACGGATGAGTTCCGTTTCGGATAACGTGAGTTCCCGATTTCTTCTCGCCATGATCTTTCGAGCGTCTCTTAAGAATAAATCGAGAATATAAGGTTGTCCCGATTCTGCCCAAGTAAACGGAGAAACATATCCACTCACTCGAGAAGCTACGACGTTCGATCCGAAATCCACGACGGTTCCGGTGTTCAACATCACTCCGATCGCGATCTTAGAATAGTCGGCGATCACGGATCCGAACTTGATCGAACCGGTGATACATTCGTCGTCCTCTTCCCGAATTTTGACAACCCCATAGTTGTTTTTCAAATCGGAAGTGGTCGCAAGAGCGCCGATGTTTACCCAACTTCCTAAAACGGAATGTCCTAAGAATCCTTCGTGATGTTTATTCGTAAAATCGCCTATGAGAGAGGTTCCTACCTCGCCTCCGATTCTACAAGTGGCGCCGATGCTCGTCGCTCCGGTAATTCTCGCGTTATCAATCTGAGAATTGGGGCCGATGTAAACCGGACCTTCTAGGAAAGAAAACGAAGTAATCTTCGCGTCTTTATCAACGACGATCGGTCCTGAAGTCGTATCAAAAACCACTCCGGGATAAATTGTCGCGGACGGATGAATGTGAAGATGTTTGGATTTTCCGACGACTTGAAAGTGATTCGATTTTACTTTGATTTTCCGAATCCATTTCTGAATTTCTTTGCTAAGTTCGAGATCGGATTCTATATTCTTCGCTGTGCCGTCGATCAGATTCCAAGGAAGGCAAGAATCCGGCGATAGAACCAAGTCCACCTCCTTCCCGTCGTAAGGAAGGAGTTTAGAATTTCTTTCCAAAAACGCCTGTTGAAAGGCAGGATTCGAATGAATGTAAAATACCTTTGCATCCGAATAGAGTTCTTTCGTTCTCTGAATGGTATTCAGAATACCGTTTCGAATCTCCGAGAATGATCGAATCCGAGTAAGAGATCGTAAACCCGCGGGAACTTCTCTTTCATCGATGAGAATTCTCTGGATCTTCGGCATCTTCTTACTCGACGGTTACGGACTTGGCAAGGTTTCTCGGTTGATCTGGAGGACAACCTCTTGAAATCGCGGAATAGTATGCGAGCAATTGAAGAGGGATCACGTTTAAGATCGGACTTAAAATTTCGGAACATTCCGGAATCTCAAAGCAATAATCCGAAAGAGCCTTCGCTTCGTGATCGCCTTCCGTAACGATCGAAATGATGATCCCTTTTCTTGCTTTGATTTCTTGAATATTGGAAACCATCTTCGTATAAATTTCGGATTTTGTCGCGATACAAACCACCGGAACCTCGTTCGTGATCAACGCGATCGGACCGTGTTTGAATTCTCCGCCCGCGTAACCGGATGCGTGGATATAGGAAATTTCCTTTAGCTTTAACGCGCCTTCCATCGCAATCGGATGATTGTAAGTTCTTCCTAAAAAGATAAAATCCTTCGCCGTGGTAAAGTGAGAAGACATCTCTTCGATCTTGTTTGCTTGCGCGAGAATCCGATCGATCTTCGCGGGAAGAAGACGAATCTCTTCGATGAGAGTTTTCTTTTCTTCGTCGCTGATCAGCCACTTCAAATTCGCCATGTAAATGGAGAACAAAAGCAGATTCAGAACCTGAGCTGTGAACGCTTTCGTACTCGCGACTCCGATCTCCGGTCCCGCGTCGGTTCGAATGTAAGAATCCGATTCTCTTGCAATCGTAGAATTCACGTTGTTCACAAGAGAAATCACTTTGATAAATTTTGCTTTCGCCTCGTGAATGGAAGCTAACGTGTCAGCGGTTTCACCCGACTGGGAAATTCCCATGATGAGTGTGTCGCCTTCCACGACCGGATTTCTATAACGAAATTCGGAGGAAGCTTCGGTGTCAGTTTGGATCTTTGCGAAATTTTCGAGATAGTGTTTGCCGATCATTCCAGCGTAATAACTGGTTCCTGCGGCTTGGATGATGATACGATTGACTCTGGAAAGAACGTCTTTGTTGAGTTTGATTTCCGGAAAAACAATTTCACCGTTATCTAATATACGTTCTTGAATGACCTTACGAAAGATCCCTGCTTGTTCGTGAATCTCCTTGATCATATAATGAGGATAACCGCCTTTATCGAGGTCTTCCCAGCGCAGTTCCTGTTTTTTGAAAACCGGAGTGAGTTCCTTTCCTGAAAAATCAAAAAGTTTAAATTCCTTTTGATTAAAATAACCCCATTCACCCGAATTTACGTAATAGACTTCTTCACAGTTTCTGGTAAGCGGAGAAATATCGGAAGCCAAGAAGAATTCATCCTTACCCTTACCGATCAGAAGAGGAGCTCCATCCTGTCCGAAATAAACACGATCCGGTTCCGTTTCAAAAACGGTCGAAATCGCCCATTTCCCATGAATTTTGCCGAACAGTTCAAGGAAAGAATCCTTATTGGATTTGCCGCTTTTCTTGCCTTCTTCTAATAAATGAGGAAGAACTTCCGTATCCGTTAAACTTTGAAAAACGTGTCCTTTCTTTTTGAGTTCGTTTTTGAGTTCTAAATAATTTTCGATGATTCCGTTATGCACAACCGCGATCGTAGAATTCGTATCCGTATGCGGGTGAGCGTTGATCTGGTTCGGTTCTCCGTGGGTAGCCCAACGAGTATGACCGATTCCGACATTTCCAGGAGCTGGAAACTCTCTGAGGTGAGCCTCGAGATCCTTAATCTTTCCTTTCGCTTTTCTGACCAGGATGTCTCCCTGATCTAAGACCGCAATCCCGGCCGAGTCGTATCCTCTGTATTCTAGGCAGATCAGACCGACGACAAGTACTGATTCCGCATTCTTACTACCGGCATAACCGACAATTCCACACATATCAGGCATTCTCCATAAGTCTTCCCGCACGGTCCAGCAGAGAATTGAGGTCTTTTTTGGTTCGAGCCTCGCCTATCACTCGGATAATCGGTTCCGTGTTCGAAGGTCGGATATGAATCCAAGAATCTTCCGAAGCAAGACGCAAACCGTCCAAAGTCTCTTCGGAATAAGAGGAAAACTCTCCTCTGAATTTGGAATAGATATCTTGCAGATTCTTTCCGGCGATTTTAAAGCTGGTCTTCTGCATATGAATCGAAGGCATTTCTTCCAAGAGAGAATCGATCTTCTTTCCCGTCGCCGCCATCACGTTTAGGATATGCGCGATTCCCGAAAGAGAATCTCTTCCAAAGGAAGCGATCTCAGGATCGATCACTCCGCCGTTTCCCTCTCCGCCAAACACGGATTTGTGGCGAAGCATATCGGAAACAACGTTGGCTTCTCCCACCTTAGAACGAGTCACGGGAACGCCATAATTACCGGCTACAAATTCGTTGATAAAGCTCGTCGAGAGATTGACGACCATGTTTGCTTTCTTTGGAAACTTGCCCAATGTAAGAGAAAGAAAACTCAAAGGAAGAGTGTATTCTTCCGAGATCGCACCTTTTTTAGGCGTGAGAACAACCAAACGATCCGCATCCGGATCCAAAGCAAAACCGATATCGGCTCCCGAAGATTTCATCTTTCGAGAAGTTAGTTTGAGTGCTTCCGGTGTCGGCTCGGGTGGTCTAGGAAATGTTCCATCGGGACTACAGTGCATAAGAATCGGCTTACAACCGAGTCTTTCCAAAAGTTCGGGAACAAGAAAACTCCCCGCTCCACTGACCGCGTCCACGAGAACCTTGTATTTTTTCTTACGAATTGCGTTTACGTTCACCCGTTTGAGAACGGATTCAATGTGTTTTTCACACCATTCTTTTCCGGAAACGATTTTAGAAGAAGGTTTGTACTGAATTGGTCTGTAAGAATGATTGCGAACCGTATCTAAAATCTGCTCCAGAGCCCCCGCATCGGTAAAGAATCCGCCGGGACCGATAAATTTAAAAGCATTCCAGATGATCGGATTGTGAGAAGCGCTGATCATGATCCCGCCCCCCGCTTTCGAAAGATTGACCACAGCCTTAACCGTCGGAGTAGGAACGATTCCCAATTGTAGGACGTCCTTCCCCATTGCTTGCATCAATCCAAGTGCGATATTTTCAATATAAGGACCGGAAGGTCGAGAATCTCTTCCAATGACGATCTTAGATCCTTCGATCCAGGTGCCGAAAGCGCGAAGAGCGTCAAAAATAACTTCAGGAGAAAGGCCGGTTGGAATGATCCCGCGAATCCCCGAAACAGAAACCATCAGGTCAGGGTGATTGAATACGGGAGATTTAGTATTCATAGAGATTGGGGTGTTTTCCGGAAGAAAACTATTTGGGCGATGACAGGATCGAACTGCCGACATCCTGCTTGTAAGGCAGGCGCTCTACCAGCTGAGCTAATCGCCCTCTATAATTCCGTTTTTTATGCTGTAGCAGAAACCGCATTCAGGCGTTTTGCCATTCTGCTTTTTTTTCTGTCTGCGTTTTTGAAGTGAATCAGGTTTGTTTTTGCAGCTTTGTCCAGAAGAGAGGTATACTCTACATATAGAGCGGTCGCCGCGTTCTGGTCTTTATCTTTAATGGCTTTCAGAACTTTCTTTGCTTGCGTTCTGAGCCTGGATCGATTCTGAGAATTCGCCGCATTTCTACGTTTTGTTCTCCGAATGTCCTTTTCTGAAGACTTAATATTAGCCAAGGCTTAATACTTCCTATCGAATAAGTGATTCCAGGTTTTCTGTACCCTCCCCTCTGTCAAATGAATTCCTGGAAAATTCCGTACTTCCGACCTCTTTTTCCCATCCGAACGAAATCCCTCAGGAACCGTTTAGACAGAGGTATAAAAATGCGACAAAATCGGATTGGAAAGATTTTTCTTTCGATTTATTTGGATCCTGACTTTTTTTCCCGTCTTCAAAAAGAAGACATCGATCTTTCGGAACTTGCAGAACTGGGAATTCGGTTTTTGCAGGATTTTGAGGATTCGGGGAGGTGTTTTTTGACGATGGAACGAGAGAAAGTCTCTGCCTCTTTTATAATTCGAGAAAGTTCTTATTTACAAATCTTTGAGTATTGCCTGAATAGATCCCGTTCGATCTATTCAGTAATGGAAGAAATTCTACAAAATACATATTTGGAATTTTACTTACAACCGGTTCCGATTTCAAATTCATTCGTTTGTGAGAAATCTTTTCCCGAAAAAAAAGTAAGAAACTTCGAGGACGGATCTTTATGAACAAAAGATCGGAATACATCGTCGTCGATTCCATATCATCCGTGGATCCGAACGCACTTTCCTTAGACCAGCTCGATCAGAAATTTATTGATAAACAGGGAAATCGATTCGCTCTCAGATTCAATCGTAGCACGAGAAGGGCTGAGTTTGTCAGAATCACTCTCGAATCTCCGGCAAAAGGAGCGACTCAGATTCACAAACCATCTTCTACTCCGATTCCGAAAAGACAAGGTTCAAAACCGTTAACTCCGGGTTCGGCAAAAATCACTCTTCAAGAAATCATTGCGAAAACGCAACAGCAACAATCTTCGTTCAGAATTCCAAAGCCGAACGAATCTCAGACGATCAACGAAGGCGCCGTTCAACAGAGTATTTTCCAAGAACCCGCTTGGGATCAAACAAAGGCTAAGGACAATACAACTCTCGATTTGGGAAGAATGGATCTGAATATCATGGAACATTCTTCCCCATCCGTTTCTTCTTTCAAGGAATCCAAGGATTCTTCGTTTAAGATCGATTTCGGCTCTTCTTCTCCCGGAGAAACAAACATCGTCGAAAAAAGGATTTCCGATTTGACTAAGATCAAGGAAAGAATTCATTCCGTTCTAAACAATCTTCAGAATTCTAAAATTTTTGAAATCACCGGTGATCCTTCCGAAAACAAGAACATCATCGGAAATCTAAATCGCGAATTCGATATTGAATTCTTTCAGAAACTGGACAAAATTCTAAACTACCACAAAGAACTGACGACGTATCCAAGATCCGTCAATTACTACACCGCGAAATATGAATCCTCCAGAAAACAACTTCTCCAATCCAAAACTTTGGACAGCGAAAAACTCAAATTGGTGACTCTCTGGGAAATGCAAGAAATGATGCTGGGCCTGATTCAAAAATTGAAAAAAATGGTTCTCAACACTTTGAACGTTTTGAATACAAAAAACGACAATCATATTAAACAACTTGCCTACAACCAGCAGCAGATGTTCCGAGATTCGAGAACTGCGCTCCTGTATTGTTCCGAAGATATATCTTCTTTGCTTATTTCCTTGGAGAGATGGGTCGATACTGAATAGGAGCAATCTCCTATGGAACCTTTACAAAGCGCCGAAATCAAAGCCGTTCTGGAAAAACTCAGAGCGGAATATTCCGAAAATTCCAAAAAGAATCCGAAGGCCTTCGATCTGAAAGCCTTCGAGTCCAGATTGATGATGATTCTCCAACAAAAAGGGAATCTGACTCAATTTTTAAAGGAAGAAATCCAATTCTTAGAAACCCTAAAAGCAAAATACAAAGAACTGGAAGATAAAAAGCAAGCCGCCAAAGGGGACACGATCAATAAGATCCTGGAAGAACAAGAAGCCAGACTCAAAAAATACCAGAGAATCGATTTTCACCCGCTCGCAAAACCGGAAATCAGATATTTTTACGGAGCGATCCTTTCCTTTGCAGAAACCGAACTTCCGGCGTTGATTTATATTTTTAAAGGTACTCCCGAGTTTTCAGTGTTTAAAGACGCGATTACAATCATCGAAAGAATGGGGATCAGCCGTAGAGGTTTGCCTTCCAACCGGATCAACGAACACGTGAAGGCGCTCCTGGACGCGAATGGCAATCAAAGTGCAATGGAAAAAGACGGACAGAATATTCTGAAAGAAACCTGTCTCGCTCTCAAAGGGATCCTCACTTCTATCCATGAATGTATGGATAAAAAACGTGTTTCGGAAACACTCTCGATCAAAATCGATGAGAAAGAATTTCCGAAAGCCGCAGAATCGTATCAGAATTTGGTTTTCGGGATCGCTCTTGAAAAAATAATTGTAAGAGCTGAAACGATTATCCGGGATTTCCGGATGGCTGAGATCACCGGTCTGGGGTAAATATGAAAGTTTCCATCGTCATTCCTTGTTATAACGAAAAAAATACGATTCGCAATATTCTGGAAACGGTCAAAAAAGTTCCGATCAAAAATAAGGAAATCATTATCGTCGACGATTGTTCCAAGGATGGAACCAGAGATCTTTTACAAACCGCTCCTTTTAAAAAGTTAGCGGATCAGATCCTCTTTCACGAAGTCAATCAGGGAAAGGGCGCCGCGCTTCGGACCGGATTCAAAGCGGCAACCGGAGATATCGTGATCGTTCAAGACGCCGACTTGGAATACGATCCGTTTGAAATTCCGGAAGTGATCGATCCGATTTACAAGGGTAAGGCGGACGTCGTTTTTGGTAGTCGATTCTTAGGTGGAAGACCTCACAGAGTCGTGTATTATTGGCATCGCCTGGGAAACATGGTTCTCACCACTCTTTCCAATATGTTCACCAATATCAATCTCACCGATATGGAAACCTGTTACAAGGCATTCCGAAGAGAAATCATTCAGTCGATCGACATCAAAGAAAACCGTTTTGGGTTTGAGCCGGAGATTACCGCAAAGGTCGCAAAGATTCCAGACGTTCGAATTTTTGAAGTAGGAATTTCCTATTATGGAAGAACCTACGCGGAAGGCAAAAAAATCGGTTGGAAAGACGGTTTCAGAGCAATCTATTGTATTCTTCGTTATAACCTTTTTAAATGAGAATTACAGTTTAGAATTCCATTCGTTTTCCAGGTCGCGAGTTTTTCGAAAGGACTTTTGCTCGGAGTTCCGACCTCAAAAGGCTCCGAGAAGCCTCTAATTTCAATTTCCCAATTTTAAAATCTATTTTTGGAGATCGAAAATCACTTCGAGAAAGAGTTTTTTCTCCGGAGTTCCGACCTTTTTTGAGCCAAAGCCTTAGCACAAAAATCTCTCATCGATATTGTGCTTTCAAAAGACGTAAGATCCAAATCCGAAACGGCACTCCCAATGATTTCGTTTGTCGGAAAAAGAATTCATTGCAATCGTTCAGCCCGATTCAAAACCACTTGAAAACTCATTTTAGAATTTTCCTTCCTGAATTTAGAGATCGAAGAAAAAAAACTTTGTTGATTCTTAAAACGAATCGCTCTTATAAAAAAATGAGGGGAGACACATCGAATCTCGATTTGGATGTCGGAATTACATTCTAATTTTATAAAATATTAACCCAACTCCGCGAAGAAGTATTCAAAAAAACTATTTCATGAAACCGGAAGTTGTCTCCGGATAAATCTGGGAAGCCAAGATAAAAATAAAAACGCTCACCGCGATTCCCATGGAAGCAAGTAAAACGTCCTTTCCCACTTTACGAAATGTTTCCAGATACGGTAAATCCCGGAATGTCATAAAGTTAAGAATGATCTCTCTACCGGCGAGCATTCCTAAAAAAACCCAGGTCGTCGACATCGGCATCTTACTCCATTCATGAAAGACGATCAAAATCGTTCCGTAAACGAGATCGACGATCGTCGCAGCCTTGGACCATTGAATGTCCGATTTTTCAGTTACGATTTCCTGGATGGTTCCGCCGTTCGTATAAAGAATAATTCCAAGAGCGACGATGAGCATGGAGATCGCGAGCGCGAATTCTAAGATAGAAAGGTGTCTCGGAAGATAGATTACGATATTAGCCGCGTCTTGACGAAGCCAAGCGATCCAAAGATAAATCGTGGAGGCCCATTGAAACAAAGCCCATCGTTTTTCACTTCTCGGATCGGGAACATGATCTTCCTTGTATTCTTTTGGATCCACCTTTACGAGAATTCCCCAAACAAGAATCGCAACCCCGAACGCGATCCCGTAACCGAAAAAGGATTTGGTCAGCATCTTTTCGATATTGCTTCCGCCGAAAAGACCCAAGATCAAAAACGTAGTCGAGATGGGAGATTTCAGTCGAGTGATGATGACTAGGATAAGAGGAGCGAGAAGTTGAATCAGATTGAATTCTCTGACTTCGGGAAAACTTTCCAATCTTCCGAAATGAACTTGGGAATCGTGAAAGACCCAAGCGCCTAAAAAAATGATGGCGATCGTTCCGCCTAAGACTGCAAGTTTTGGAATCCAATGAACGGTTCTTTTGCTTTCTATAAAAGTTCCAACCGTTTGTACCGCATCATTTCCGGCGACCGAGAATGCGCTGATAAAAAAAGCGACCCAACCTAAATAGTAAGACGGGGATCCAAGTTTATAAGCCGTGACCATTAAGATTCCGGCAATCGCCACCAAGGAATAGAATCGAATTTGATCCCGTTTAGTCGGATGCTGAAAATCTATTTCATTTTGTTTCATCGGAAAGATATCTTCAGGCAGACGCCTAAAAAGATACTAATAAAACGCCGGAACTCCCGTCAAGGGTGTTCCGGGTCAGTCTGAGAAAGAGCTTTTTAATCGAGAAAACGTTTTCCGTATTTGGATTCGATGTCACGAACATCAAAGAGGATAAAGAAATCGATGGTTTTAAAAACCTTGTCCCAAGAAGGAATTCCGCAGATGAGAGAACCCACACGAACGTATCCTTTGATCAAAGCGGGAATCGTCTTTTGAACCGACTTCATATCTTCCACAACATAGTTCGGGTCAAAGCCTGGAATTTCAAAACCGGGAAGAGGTTTTACGTCGAATTCTTTTCCGGCGAGCGCGTTTTTGTCCTTTAAATACGCGTAAGCTTCGTTCGCGGATTGAGCGTCTGTTTGGTGAATCGACCCGCATCCGAAGAGATAACGCACGTCATGCTTCTTCATATACATTCCTAAACCCGCCCAGAGCATAGAAATAACGGACCCGTCTCTATAATCGGGATGAACACAACTTCTACCGATTTCTGCGGTTTCCGCGTCCAACTCATAAATTTTAGTGATATCAAATTCGTTATCGGAATAAAAACCTATATTCTTCTTAGCCACACTTCTGCGAAGAATTCGGTAGGTACCGACGATCTTATCTTCGCGGTTTTTATCCACAACGATCAGGTGATCGCAGAAGAGATCGTATTCGTCTCTATCCTTGCGTGTCGCCGCAGATTGTGGAAGACCTTCCCCCAATTCGAGGTTAAAAACTTCGTAACGAAGCGCTAAGGTTCTCTCGATCTCCAATTGGTTTTCGGCGATGCGAACTTCCAATTTTCGTTCTGTTTTGATTTTGTTATCTACGAAACCTGTTCCCATAGAAGTATCCTTCGGTTTTAGATTGTCCCCTATCATATTCGTTCTCGTTACGGACAGATTACATAGGAAATAAATTCCGATGACTCAAAAGTGATAAAAATGAGAATTCGATTTTTAGGCAATTTCAATGAATTCCTATAAAAAAATAAGAAAATTATAATTTCCGGAACTTTTATCTTTCACGTTTCAAAACGATTTCCTACAAAATTTTCAGATTCAAAATCGGATCTGCCTTGAGAATGAGGTTTTTAAGGAATTCTAAAATGATAAAAAAAGAAAGGAATTGAAACCAGAAAAGAAACGTCCAAGAAGAATTTTCGAATTGGGAAGATCCGTCCTCTAAGATTGAAAAGAAGGTTGATTCAAGAATTTCCGGATTCGGATTTTGAAACATCGACCTTTGATTTTAAAAAAAATTCTCGAATTGGAAAAATAAAAGAAGAATCAAAAGCGTTTTTTCATTCTTAAATGCGAATCGAGAGTAAGAGATAAAATTTGAAAATCAAGAAGCCATCTGAACTCGAGATTGAATGTAAGACTCGATCCAATATTTTGCCTTTGCATCCAAGGAACTAAATTCAACCCCGAAGAGCGAGGCTTTGGGAGCGGCGACCTTTCGTTTTACCTTTCCCGAAAGTTTGAGGGGGTTCCGACCGGGAAGCGTGAGAATCATTTGAATGGGAGAATTCAAGTCACAACCTTCGAATAGATGAGGCACTTCCACGGCAACCCCGCCGATGCTGATATCCTTTGCATTGAGAATTTCCAAAAAGTTAAGACCCATCAATTGAACTTCAATGACCTCGTTTACTGCCGGACAAACTCTTGGAAATTTTCTGTGATCCATACTGACTCTCGCTTCCATTTATGAATTCGACGAAGTCAGATTTTGAAATCAACAGTTTTGAATTACAAGTTTTTTTTGAAGCTTTTTATAAAACGAAATTCATTAGAAAACGAGAAAAGGGCAAGAGAAAGGTAGAAACGGTTCGTTCTTTTCAAAGGATTCATAACAATGAATCAATAAAGAATCAAAAATAATCCCAAAGGACTATGCAAATTTTCTAAAGCCGGTCCATACTTTTTTCGAAGAGCAAAATTGCTGTTGTTCCGACCTTTCTTCCATTCACAGTTGCCTCCCAAAAGAATAATAAAAAAGTATAGATCAAAGCGCTCTTTCCTTGAAACGACAAACGTTTTTGTTCGAGAGCCTAAAGATTCCCCATTCTAATTTTGAAATTCAAAAAGTATCCTCGGATTTGGAGAAAAATTTTTGGAAAAAAACCGATCAAGATTCCACAATACTGAGTTTGATAGAATCCAAAATTTTACCGACTTTTTTATCGAACTTTTTGTTGAAGACAAACGGATTCAAAGTTTTCTCCAAAAATAGAATCATCTCAACGGCTTTCCACTGAACGATCGTCTTATGGTCTTGGATCTTGCCGGAATGAAGATACGTGGAAATACCACGAATCGATTCGTTTTTAAAATCTCTTCTCAAAGCGAGAAAAAGTGCCTGCGCCTCCGGAGTGAGAAAATGAAATTTTTTCGAAAATAAAACCGCGTCGTGAAAGTATTCGGGACGAATCACCGCTCCGTTTAATCGAAGCGAAAGAATCAAAAAACCTATAAAATCGGAGATCTGGTGAAAAACCCCCAGCCCGGGAACGTCCTGGCCCGGATACAACCTATGTTTATCGTTTGTCGGCGATTTCGGATGACGTGTCTGCAACCAGTTGATGATTAAATATTTTTCTTTAAAGAAGTAGTCGTTGATCTCCAATCTATATTCTTGAATACTCAATCGAAGGTGGAGAAGAATTTCTTTCTCCGAAATCAAAACAAGTCTTTGAAAATCCTGCCCCATTCCGGAAATTTCAAGTTGAACCTTATCGTATCCTTTTTTGTGAATTTCGGGAAGGATTCCGGTTATATCCAATAATTCTAATATACTTTCGCTCGTTAAGGAATGAAAAAGAATTCCTTCTTGAAAAGAAGAAGTGGGATCGTCGATAGCGGCGGATAAAAATTCATCGTAAACAAAATCAAAAAATCTGGGATTATTATAACTCGATTTAGCCATGAAAAGAATAGAAGATCGATCGAAATTGATCCCTTTTTTCCTGTTTCTATCAAGATCTTTTATAACCTCTTTTTTTCAAGGAGAATCCCTTTAGACCAAAAGAATGATTCTCTTTCTTACGAATGAAAGAGCGGTTTTCATTCTAAAATCGCTTGCAACACCTCATCTGCAGCTTCCACTTGAGGATAGTGTCCTATGTCCTTCAATTCAACGATATCGGCTTTCGGTGATAATTCTTTGTAACGCTCCACCAAATGTGCCCCGCTCACGGGATCGGCCATTCCGTTGATCATCCGAATCGGAATCGGGGAATTAAGAATGGCTCCCACCCATCGTTCTCGATTGATTTTTCTTTCCTCAATGTATCGAATCAAAAGATGAGCGATTTTAGTTCCTCCATCGGAAGAAACCAAATTCCAAAACCGATCCAATTCTTCTTGAGAAGGTTTACTCTTTGTTCCGAAGACCGCGGAAAAACTTTTTTGAAAGGACTTCCGATTCATAAGCCGAGATAGAATCCATCCGATAGGACTGTGTAAAAGTTTTTGAATGAGACGCGGCCGATGTGATTCGGGAAAAATTCCACCGTTGAGTAAGATCATTCGTTTGATTTTGAGTCCTTTTTTGCCGTTTTTTTTTCTGTCTACAAATCTCGCCAACAATTCCTGAGCGATCGTATCCCCCAAATCATGTGCGAGAATAACGACCTCTTCGATTCCTCTTTCGGATAACAACGATTCTATGATATCGGCCTGTAAAAATATGCTATATTCGATCGATGGTTTGGAAGAAAATCCGAATCCCAGTAAATCCGAGGCGATCAATCTGTATTTTTTTGTAAGGGGCTTCCATATTTTTTCCCAATCATAAGACGCCGTCGGAAAGCCGTGGATCAGCAAAAGACGTTCGCCTTCCCCTTCCTCTTTAAAAAAGATCTTCCAATTTTGATACGAATAAAAAGAACCGGACTGTTTCCATTCTTGAAGCGTCATATAACACCTGTTTTGTTAGCGACTATTGTATATCGATTGAATCTGTGAAGCCGAAAGTGCGACGGGATAATATATTCTCAACTCGTCCATCGATCCAACATAAAGTTGACTCGCGTCTCTTCTAAATCTTCCTATGTTTGCGTCCGCAGAATTTGCTCCAGCAGTAGGAGTGGATACGATATTTCCAGTTTGAACCGGCACCGAGTCAAGATATAAGGTTACATTTGGATTGGAACCTGGATCATAAACGCAGGCTACGTGATGCCATCCGCTCGAAATCGAACCCGCCCAAGCGACGGCTTCCGAAACCGCCGACTCTCTCCAAGATCCCACACGAAGTCCGGAGTTGCTCGCAGAGAAATCAAAGATCACATTCGGGTTTGCGTCGTTGTTTTGAGATTTATCGAAAATCGTTCCGAGATTCCCCGTATCCGGTCGAACCCATGAGCTGATGGAAATCGCCTGAGCTCCCGAAAAGTGAAAGTTTTGAGGCGTGGAATCCGGAATCGTAATATATTCAAAAGTTGGAGAGGCCCCGTACCCGAGTCGAATGGCGTTGCCGCGTATTCCCGTTACGAACGGAGAACCGAAGTTCCCGCTCACAAAACCGCGATTCCCGTTGCCGGAAGAATCGGCGAAGGTTAGAGTTTCGAATTGTGAAAACAAAGACATACCGGGAGGATTGTTTACCCCCGTTCCTTGTAAGTTTATACTGATGGGAGAAAAACCTCCTCCCGGTTGTAATGTAAGAATGGCCGCCTTTGTTCCCAAGGAAGAACTGCTGAAATAAAGCTCTGTCGTGACCGAAGCTCCATTCGCAATGGTTCCGTTAGGCGAGCCAGTTAGAATAAAATCCGAAGCATTCGTTCCGGAGATCGTAATAAAATTCGTTGAAGGTATTTCAAACGTATTTCCAGAAGAATTCGTGATCGTGATCGCAACATTCGGAGATCTGAATCCGTTTAGAACGGATTGGAAATTATAAGTGGATCCGCTCGTTACATCGGTCTGATTGACGGACAATCCCATAGGACCAGAGGAAACGCTCGGACGAGCCAATCCTAACAAAGAAAACTCCGGCGCCGAAGGCGACTCTAAAGCGTATTGACAGAATGTAAGCGCTGATAAGGAGAATGAGAGGACCACATGGAGTCGAATCGACAATAACATTTTCAATTTCATAAGTTTCACATAAGATTTCAAGATCGGAAACGTTCTGCCGAATTTTTCGGATCTTAAAAATGAAACTAAGATCGAAAGTAGAACGACCCAAATTGTGAAACGAATTTTATAAAAAAAGAAACAAAAAGACAATCATTATATGACTCGAATTCCGTTTTTTAGATTCTTTTCCGTGAAAATCGTATCTTTGAGTATACGGTTCGAATGATCCAGCAGTTTCCATTCTCAATCTAGAATCGGAAGGAGTCAAGGGTTGAATCGCTCCCTTCTCATCTTAGATTTTCTGATGAAATTTTCAATGCGGCGAAAGTAAAACTACATCCGCCTTTTCGAGAATGGCGCAGATTACGACAAAACAATTCTTTCCGATCCCGATCCTTATCTTAAGGCCCAAACGACTTCACCTGGGATCCTATACGAATCCAAAGAACCAATCAGCCAACTTTTCTAAAACGAAGTAGTAGATTCTATTCTCAGAGCGAAATACTGAGGGATCCGAGAATAAAAGAAATCAATACTCCCGGGAGTGAATCCTCCTATTTTTCGAATCTTTTGAAACTGAATAGAATGGATTTAAATTCGAAAACGATCAAGCAGGGTTCGATCGCTCTTGATTCTGCAAAAGACCCGAGATAGGATTTGATTTCGTCGAATTCATTTTTTTTGAAGTCTTACTTTATAAAATTTGCAGAAGTCTTTTTTTAAATTCGTCTCGATCTTTTCCCAGGGGAAGTTTTCCGAACCCAGCTTTCATATTATCCTTCAAATGTGAGAGTTTTGAAGTTGCGGGAATCACGCAGGTGATCGCGTTGTGGGAAAGAATGAACTTTAAAAAAGCCTGTCCGAAGGATTCGCAACCCCATTCTTTGAAAAAATCCGAAAGAATTTTTCCGCGAGTTCTTCGGAAAAGTTCACCTTCCTCAAAAGGGCGATTAACCAAAACCGCGATACCGTTTGATTCGGCAAAGGGCAGAATTCTTTCTTCCGCGTCCCGAGTTACAATCGAATACGGAATCTGCAGAAAATTGATACGCTCCGATTTTGCAATTCTTTCCATTTCGGAAAAGGCAGAGGTTAAGTAATGAGTCAAACCGATATAACGGATTTTTCCTTTTTCTTGGAAAGAATATAAAGTTTTGAGGTGAGTCTGAGTATCGAGTAAATTATGAATTTGGAATAGATCAATTGTGTCGGCCTTTAATTTTTGAAACGAGGAAAGAATCTGCGCTTTTCCGGCGCTTTCTCCTCTCGTCCAGACTTTGGTCGCATAAAATATTCTTTTTCTATATTCTTCCGGCAAAGCAGTCGCTAAAATTCCGACCGTCTCTTCGGATCTTCCATACATGGGAGAAGAATCCACGACCGTTCCACCTTGGTTCAGAAATTCTTTCCAAACATCTCGTAAACTTTCGAGTTCGGGAGAATTACGGGAAATATCCATCGTCTGCCAAGTTCCTAATCCGATCGCCGGAAGTTTTTCTCCGGTTCCGGGAACAATTCTATGCAGCATATTGAGACCTTCTTTCGCGAATAATTCAAAACAATCTTTTTGAAATCCTATACCCGCAATCGTCGCACCGAAACGTTTTAAGAATTGAATCCGTGAGATTGAGTTCATCACAAAGCTCTTTCCTTTCAAATTAAAAGAAAGAAAAGGAACCGTCGAGTGAAAATTTTAGCCGGACTTTTAGGATTGATCGATCCAGGCTTTCGGCGGTTAAATTCAACTTTCATGATATTCTTATTTAGGAAGATATTTCCTTTCCTTTTGTTAGAAGGATTTAGATTTCCTGTTGTTTTACCATACTTCCAAATTCTACGTTTCTTAGGACCGTTTTCAAACGATTCGAATCGGAATCTTCAAAAAAAACCTTTAACCCATCGCATTGGAACCGGATTTCGACTTGGAGCCACCTTTTATTCTTTTCTTCGATTGAATTGCGTAGTCCTTCCTTCAGAGAACGACAATCAATTTGCGAGATTCAAAACGATCGTTCGTATTGAAAAAAAAAGGAAACTCCTTCTTTGAATTCGTTTCTTGAAGAATACGGACGAATTCTCGAGTTCCATTCCCGGAAACAAAATCCATTCATTCTATTCCATTCTTCTTTGAAACGAACCCGGGAAAAATGATTTTTCCAAAATACAATTGAAATCGTCGATTCACTTCGTATTTTTTTATCCGAATCCGATAAGAGATAGCAGGTTGAGAATACAAACAAAGATAGAATCAACAATCTCGATTCTATCGAATCATTTTTTTTAAAAAGAAATCGATGAAGTGCTCATCTCTGCACGCAGTAAAAGCTCAAAGAGTAATCGCAGGCGTAAGATCCGCCGTTATCGATATAACCCGCCGCAATGGTAGTATCTGCCACCAAACCGTAATTAGGCGCCCCGGTTCCCACAGTCCAAGAGGAACAAGTGTTATTCGTATAAGGCGTCCAGGGAGGACCCTTGGAAATTCCGGTATAAACTACGATCGAGCCTCCGCTTACGCTATTCTCGAATGTCGCCGGCAACTCAGCGTTTCCATTGGTGACGCCGATTCTCAAATTGGAATTTTCGATGGAATAATAGGATGTGTTCGGATAAAGTATCCAGTTCGTAGTCAAATTTCTAGTTCCGTTTTCGACCATTATCAATGCCTTATACGTGGATCCGGACGAGACGCCGGGAGCGTTTCTTGTGGCCGCATCGGAAGCGCATCGAGCATCCGCTCCTGCAACTCCGCCAAAATTTCCGCCGCTCGGGCTAGCGGTGGATAAAAACAAAGCACAACCGGAGCCGGTAGTCGAGCAGGGCGCAACACCTGGATTGGTTGCGTTCGAAATGACACCCTCGTTCGCAATTACACTGCCCCCTGAAAGGAGTAATAAAAAAGAACTACTCTGATCGGAATCTTTTGATTCCGATTTAGCAACGGTCGTCATAACAGGCCATACCGTGCAGGAGAATACAAAGAAAGGAAGTAATAAGAATACGAAATAGAATTTTCGCATTCCGATTCTCTTTTCACGGAAATTGAATTTCCAAATTGTAAATTTACTCTTTTGAATCATTGAAAATTACCAAACCATTTAAGTTAGACCGTTATCCTTATTTACAGTTCAGACCGCCCGTTTCTGCAAAAACTAAGGAAATTATTTATTGTTTCGAATTCGCATTTATGAAATAAAACATCAAACGAATCGGAATCACTCGGTGAAAGCTCCTCACTCCCCGCACTAGCTAAAATGACCCTTTATAGAATTCGAAAGTCGGATTCTTTTTGATCCCTTGAGGAATCTATCCGTATTTTAGCGCCGTTATCCTCCGAATGGATTTCGATTTTGGTAAAACCTGGATTGTTCTATTTTTTGCGAATATATTCTATTTTTCTAATTTTATCCTTTGGAATGTCCTGAACCTCCCCTTTTCTCTCCATCCGAATCGTATTCGCGGTTTGATTCACTATGTTTCCGTTGAGAATACTTCCGTTTCTAAAAATAATTCTCGTTGTATAATTCTCCGTCGAATCATCCTCCGCTTCGATTCTCTTTTTGGAAAGGTCGTCGTCCTTTCCTTTTAAAACTTGAATTTCAATTCTTCGATTGAGCGAAGAAGCCCTTTCATCCAAACTTCGGATCATCGGCTTTTTGGATCCAAGACCTTTGATTTCCATTCTGGGAGAATCGATCCCTTTCGAGATCAAAAACATTTTCGTTGCGGATGCTCTTTCCAGGGAAAGGGCGTCGTTTCTTTTTTGATTTCCGTTGAGATCCGTATGACCTAAAATTAATATTCTTAGATTTGAATTTTCTTTTAAATATTTGGAAAATTCATCCAGAATGATATGCGACTCGTTTAGAATCTGATCCGAGTTCGAATTAAAATGGACTCCTTTTAAAATCATTGAACCCGATTTTTGAATCGACGTAAAATCCAGCTTCGGACGAAAACATTCCACCTCCACACTTCTGGTGTCATAGATTCCGCCTAGAAATATATGGATCACAAAGTCGGAAATACTTCTGAAAATTCTAAAATTCTCGATTCCCTCCGAACATTCTGCTTTCGAATGACTTCCTTCGAAATATCCGAGAATGTAACTTCTTGAGGTGGACTTGACACCCTTGATCGATTCTCCCAAACGCGGGGATTTGGAAGGAATTACGACGGTCTGGTGACAATTCAAAATCAAGGAAAAGAATCCGACGTAGACTCCCCATAAGAGAAAGTAGTTTCCGTTTTTTTGGTTTATTCTTATCATCATCTCAATAACAAAAAATTTCTAATGAACGAGGGGAATAGATTCCTAACGTCATTTGTTCGAATACTATGTTCATAAAAGAAGAGTATTGATGAATTTCTTTGATTCCCCTTTCCGGACAGATGTTTGCTTCCTCGTATTCAATCTTACGAGGAAGCAAACCCATCAAATAATAGTTTTGTTTCAGCAGAATCCGTTCCTTTTTCGATTCCGCTGCCTTTTTCTGATTTACGATCGGAGAAAGTTCAACTCTTGCGTGTTGGCAAAAATAAAAGAAGAAGGTAAATAATATCATAATTATATAATGTAATTTCAAGTAATTCCTCTCCTTTTCTTTATTTTTGCACACAATATAAAACAAGTGAATTGTCGCATGTATAGGAAGCCCCCGCGTCGATTTCCTGATTCGCGGCATTGCTGATACCGGCCCATCCCGATACGGCATTGGTATTGTTTGTCCAATTGGAACAATTGATTCCGGTTTTCGGAGCCCAACCTGCTCCCGTCGTATCAATTCCGGTAAAGACGGCGGATCCTCCCGGGTCGGTAATTTCTACAGAGAGCGGAAACGGAAATTGTGCGTTTGCATTCGTTGTCGCTATAATTAAGTTACCGTTATTCATACTTCGATAGACTGTGTTCGGAAATAGAACCCAAGAGTTTGTCAAGTTTCTGGTACCGTCATCGGTCATGATGAGCGCCTTGTAACTGGAAGAATTTCCGGGTGCACTCTGGGTGACGGCATCGTTCACGCACTTCGAATCTGCACCCGCAATTCCACCGATATTTCCGTTCGTTGGTGAAGATAAAAAAAGTGTACAACCCGTCGAACCGCAAGTGGATGTCGGAGAGCCCGAACTCGACGAAGTCCCAATAGAAGAAGTATTTTCGCCTTGAATCAACATGAGTAAGGCGGCAGAAGCAGAAGATAAAGAATCTGAATTCTCAGACTTTGATATGCCCCCAGCAGTAAGAATCGGCCACACTGTACAAGAGAACAATTGAATCGGGCCAACTAACGTCAAAAAGACGAATCGATATAGAATTCCTACGTTCCCATCACGAAAGAAATTGCGGGTCCAATTCATAATACTCTATTGTTAGCTGCTCATTCCCGTATCAAGGTCGATTCGAAGAAAGGGAATGAACGACTAACAAATAGGCATTTGTAAATGGATAGAACTCTTTATAAATCTACGGTTATTTCAATGAGCTTCGTCCCAGTTGACCCCGAATTTTCCCTCTACAAGGATTGGAACGTCAAGCGGCATCGCGGTTTCCATGTGTTTTTTCATGGAGGCCTTAAATTCATCCTTTTCCTTTTTGTAAACCTCGAAAACCAATTCGTCGTGGACCTGTAAGAGAAGTTTTGATTTTAATTTACGGCTTTGTATCTCTTTATGAATCGAGATCATTGCGATCTTGATCATATCGGCGCTCGTTCCTTGAATCGGACTGTTGATCGCAATTCTTTTGGCGGCTTCCTTTGCGGATTTGTGAGTGCTGTGAATATCGGTCACAGGACGACGTCTTCCGGTCAAGGTTTGGACGTAGCCGTTCGCTTCAGCGAAAGCTACCATTTCATCCATATAACTTTTTACGCCCGGATACTGTGTCATATAACGTTCAATAAAGGACTTCGCTTCGTCTCGGGAAATTCTAAGATTGCGGCTCAGGCCGTAAGGAGTGACTCCGTAGATTACGGAGAAGTTGACGACCTTCGCCTTGTCCCTCATTTCTGGGCTGACTTCTTTTTCCGGAACTCCGTAAAGCGCCGACGCGGTTCTTCTGTGAATGTCAAGGCCGTGATTGTAAGCGTCGAGCATCGCCGGATCTTTGGAAACGTGGGCCATGATTCGAAGTTCGATCTGAGAATAATCCAAGCTGAGAATTTCATAATCGCTCGAACCGGGAACAAATCCCTTACGAAGCAAACGTCCTTCTCGATCTCGAATCGGAATGTTCTGTAAATTCGGATCCGTGGAAGACAATCTTCCAGTCGCAGCGATCGTCTGATTGTAGCTCGTATGAATTCTTCCCGTCTTGGGATTGACCATTTTAGGAAGCGCGTCTACGTAAGTGGACTTGAGTTTCGTATATTTTCTGTATTCCAAAAGTTTTTCTATGATCGGATGTTCCCCGACCAATTCTTCCAAAACCTCGTGATCGGTGGAATAACCGGTCTGAGTTTTTTTTACGGTTCGAAGTTTGAGTTGATCGAAAAGAATTTTTTGAAGTTCCTTCGTAGAAGCGATGTTAAACGGAGCGCCCGCTTGTTTGTGAATTTCACTTTCCAAGTGACGAATCTCGCGATCAAAATCCCTTGCAAGTTCTTCAAAGTAAGGAACGTCCAACGCGATCCCGTGCTTTTCCATCTCTGCCAAAACCGGAACCAGAGGAAGTTCAATGTCCCGAAGAATCGGCTCCACGCCGGAATCTTTGATCGATTTTCTGAGCACCTGATAAAGTCGAAATGTAATGTCTGCGTCTTCGGCTGCGTATTCCGCGACTTGTTCCGGATCGATATCGGTCAGTTCTTTCTTTTTTTTGCCGGTCCCGACGAGATCGTCGTATGTAATCGTATCGTAGTTCAGAAGATCCTTTGCGAGAGCGTCCATGTTGTGACGTCTTCCTTCCGGCTGAAGAACGTAAGACGCCAACATCGTATCAAACTGAATGTTGTTTAACACAAAACCATGATTTTCTAATACGATCAAATCATACTTTATATTCTGTCCTACCTTCGGGACCTCGCTCGCAAGAACCGGTCCGAGGTGTTCCTTGACTTCTTCCAAAGTCAAAGATTTTTCCTGAAACAAAGACGCTGAGTTTTTTACGGAGATGTAGAATCCGGTCTTTTCCTGGTTGGAAAAAGAAATTCCCAAAAGATCCGCCATCGCCGGATTGGGAGAAGTTGTCTCCGTATCAACCGCGAGAATTCTGGATTTCAAAAGTCCTCTGCAAACTTTCGAAAGTTCCTCCACGCTTGTGATGAACTTATAATTTCCTTTTTCTCCCGCAGGAACAACGGAAGTTTCGTCTTTTGTTTCGGAAACTTCTACGTCCTTAGGAACTTCTTTTCCCGCGGACTTCGCGAGGTCCTTGGAAAGCGCGTTGTATCCCTGCGATTTAAAATAAAGAATCGCCTGGTCCGATTTGTAATCCGGAGTTTCGATATCTTTTTCGGTGATTTCTAAATCAAGATCTCGTTTGATCGTCGCGAGCGCCTTGGAAAGATATGCGTTTTCCTTTTGTTCCGAGAGTTTGGTCTTCATCGAAGGATTTTTAATCTTGTCGATATTCTTATAAATACCGTCGAGGGTTTTGTAATCCTGAAGGAGCTTGGAAGCGCCTTTGTCTCCGATTCCTTTTACTCCGGGAATGTTATCCGAAGTATCTCCGACGATTCCCATATAATCCGGAATTTGTTTTACGTCGATTCCCAATTCTTCCTTGACCCAAGCCGCGTCGATTTCTACGAATTCGGTGACGCCCTTTTTGCCTCGGAGCATCTTTATATTCTTCTTTTCTAATAGTTGATAAAGATCCTTGTCGCCCGAGAAAATCAGAATCTCTTTTGCAGTTGCCTTGTAGTTTTCACAAAGAGTTCCGATGATATCGTCGGCTTCGTGTCCGTCCATTTTGAGGACTCTAAATCCGATATTGGAAAGGGTTTCCATCACTTCTTTGATTTGAGGACGGAGATCTTCCGGCATTGGCTTTCGATTTGCTTTGTATTCTTCGAAGGTTTTTCCTCTTTCGAGAGGTCCGCCCGGATCAAAGGTCATCGCTACGTGAGTCGGCGCGTAATCCTGAAGAAGTTTAAAAAGCATTTTAAAAAAACCGAATGTAGCCCCGCTGGGTTTTCCGGTTTTGGAATTGGTAAGGTTAGAGGCGCCAAACGCGTAATAGGCGCGAAATACGAAGGCGTGTCCGTCGATGATGAGAAGACGTTTCATTCTGTTGCTCCGAAAAGTTCTTCCCCTAAAAAGGAATAATATGCGAGTTCCGTTTTTCGGATCGTGTTTTTGATGGAGAATCTTTTTACGGATTCTTTGTTGAAGGTTCCGAAAGTTTTTCTGAGTTTCAAATCATTTATAAGGATTTCATAATATTTTGCAAGAGCATCGGAATCTCCGACTTCGGCGAGAAAAGCGCCTTTTTCGTGAGTAAGCATTTCTCCGATTCCTCCACCCTTGGTCGCGACAACCGGAAGACCGACCGCCATCGCGTCGAGAATCGAAGTTCCGAGTCCTTCTTCTTTGGATGTCAGAGTAAAAATATCAAAAAGAGAAAGAATGTCCGGAACGTCCTGTCTATATCCGGTAAAAATCACTCTATCAGAAATTCCTAATGAAGTAGTTAGGTCTTCCAATTCTTTCCTGAGTTCTCCTTCTCCAAGAATGAGAAGTTTGAAATTTTTAGAAGGATCGATCTTTGCCATCGCATGAAGAAGAGTTTTTTGATCTTTGTGATCTACGAGCGCGGCCACGTTTCCGATCACGATTGTATCTTTTTTAATAGAGAATTCTTTTTTATAACGCGCCGGGTCCGGTAATTTTTTTGTAAAAGAGAAATCGATTCCGCTGTGAACGGTAACCGTCTTTGCAGGATCGACTCCGTCTCTCAGAAGAATTTCCCGAATCTTATTGGAAACCGTGAGAAAGAGATCGTTGCGTTTGGATTTATATTTCCAGATGGAGAATAGATTCTTCCGAATGCTAAAATCAACGCGCCTGGAAACGACGAGCTTTGTTGTCGGAAGTTTTGATTTTGCAAAGAGGGCGAGCGTGTGTGCCTTTGCTGTGTGAGTGTGGATGAGTCGAATTTTTCTTTCTTCGACGATCGCTCGAATCGCCTTCACGGAGGCGAGATCCCATTCTCCTTTCATCGCCAGCGCTTCAAAAGGAAGTCCATGGTCGGAACAACGGCTTTCCAGGGCGGATCCCGGTTTACCCAGGATGAGTTGAGGGATCTTTCTTTTCTTGAGGCCTTCCGCCAAAAGGAGAAGTTGCCTTTCCCCTCCTCTCCAGCCGGTTTCTGTATCTATATGCAAAATCACCCGCTCAGTTTCCAGTTGCGTGCTCATTTCTGCAAGGAATCCTTGAAAAAATCGCTGGACAGAGTAAATCTGTTTTTACGAAAATTATTCTAATATATTAAACGATTTTAGAAAAAGGAAGAAGAATGTGTGAACTCCTCGGTATGAGCGCGAATGTCCCAACGGACATCAGCTTCAGTCTCACGGGCCTTGTCCAGAGGGGCGGGAAGACTGGCCCGCACAAAGACGGCTGGGGAATCGCCTTCTACGAAGGGAGCGGACTTCGTGTCTTCCACGACCCCGCGCCCGGGGTAGAATCCAAAATTGCCGAGTTCGTCCGAAAACTCCCGATCAAGAGCGAAACCGTCATCAGTCATATCCGAAAGGCAAACAGGGGAAAAGTGGAACTGAAAAATACCCACCCCTTTGTCCGGGAATTTTGGGGTTCCTACTGGACCTTTGCCCACAATGGACAATTTAAGAAGATCAAAGAAGAATCCCTCGGTGATTTTAAGCCGGTCGGAACTACGGACTCCGAATACGCGTTTTGCTGGCTCCTGGGACAACTCAAGAAGAAGTTCCAGGAACGCCCCCGAAACGAAGCCGAACTTTTCCGTGCCATCTTAAAACTTGTGACGGAACTCCGGTCAAAAGGAGTCTCCAACCTTCTCTTCAGCGATTCCAAACACCTCTACGCTTTCTGTTCCACAAAACTTTCTTGGATCACGAGAAAATCTCCTTTTGGAAAGGCCCGACTTCTAGATGCGGATCTCAGCGTGGACTTTCGAAAAGTGACCCGACCGGGCGACATAGTCACGGTCATCGCGACGCAACCACTCACTTCCAACGAAGAATGGAATCCTTTCTCTCCTGGAGAATTTCAAGTTTGGAGAAAGGGAAGGATTGTATTCTCCAACGCTTGAGAATGGATTTGTCGGAATCCCGCGCCATTCTACACTGACCGTAATTCTTAGATTCTTTGTCTAAACAAGGGTGATGTATGAAAATCCAATTTGAAGCTATGGACTATCGTTCGGACGATTCTTTCGAAACCGCAAAGTATCAGTTCGAAGGAAGCCTCGAAACGGGCTGGGACATTTCCAGAAACGGAAAGGAATACCTTCATCTTGGACCGGGATACAAACTTCTGAAATCCAAACTCTGCGGAGTTTGTTCCACCGATCTCTCCAGACGTTTTCTTCCTTTTCCCTTGCCTCAAGTGATCGGACATGAGGTCATCGCAGAAGACATAGAACAACAGAACGGAATCAAACAAAAATACGTTGTCGAGATCAACGACACTTTTGAAGCAAGAGGCGACGATCCAGTCGATGAATTCTGCGAAGAAGGAATTCCTACACACAGCCCGGAAAGAAAGGTTCTTGGAATCGACAGACTCCCCGGTGGATTCGGTCCTTATATCTTAGCTCCGCAGAATGCGGCGATACCGTTCACAAATATTCCCGATAAGACCGCGGTTCTCATCGAACCCTTTGCCGCTTCTCTGCAAGCGGTCATCGCTTCTCCACCCAAGAAAGGAGATAACGTAGCGGTCCTCGGTCCGAGAAGATTGGGAAGTCTCGTCATCGCCGCGTTAGCCGCTTATCGCACTTCTTCCAAAATCGATTTTAAAATTTCAGCGCTCGCAAGACACGATCATCTCTTAAAACTTTCCCTCAATCTTGGAGCGGACGAAGCGATCGATCTCAGAAAGGAAAGTTTAGAATCTCTGAAAGAACGTTTTGCGATCGTCTACGACACGACGAGCACGACTTCCGGATTTGAAAGCGCGATCCGACTTTCCAAACGAGAATTGCATCTGAAAACCACGAACGGACAGGAAGTTTTCGGAGTCAAAAAACTCACCGAACTCGTGGTAGACGAACTCTCCCTTTTGAAATTCAGCGATGAGAATCTAAACTTTCACTGGGAAAAGGAAAATCGTTCCAATCAAACCGTCTACGTCGCTCCGAGCGTGGGAAAAATTTCTCTTCCTTCTCATTTCAAAGTATATTACGGAAGCATTGAAGAAGCCGAAACCATTCTTCTTTCGAAAGATTTCCAAGGACACGTCCCTCGATTCGATCTTGGAATCGCGGGAACTGCGGAAGAAATCGATCTTTTGATCCGACCCAATTCCAAACACGAAAATTCTTTGATTCGTCCTCGAAGCGCGATCCTTTTCAAAGGAGAATCCAAAGGAAATTCTCTATTAGAATTTTTGAATTTAGGAAAATCGATTCACACTTCCCGTTGTGGCGATTTTCACCTCGCGATCAAACTTCTTCAAGAAGATAAAAAAGTAACCGAAGCGCTCGAAAGGAATATGATCACACATTCCTTTTCACCGGAAAAACTTTCCGAAGCCTTTACGACCGCACATACTCCCGAAGCGATCAAAGTAGTCATTGCACATGCCTAATTCTCCCAAACTCAGAGAATCGGAAACGTCTCTCGGCGCCGTCCTCAAAGAAGGAAAGGACGGGATCTGGGATTTGGATCTTCGCAATCTTAGAATTTTTACGGGCCTTTCCATTCTTTCCCGAACTCTCGGAGAAGAAGTTTTCGAACAAGTGCAAAACGGAATCGGCGACGTAACGATCTTTTACAAAATCAATCCGAACATCAACAGCGAACTCCTGAAGATGAACATCGGTTACATTCAGATCTACGCGCGAGCCGGAGTATTAAAGGACATTCTCCTTTTTAAAGAAGAATTTCAGGATCACTTAAGAACGGTCTTTGGAACGTTTCAGAGACAGGTCTGGGCGAAAAAAATTCATCCCGAATTTTACGGAGAAGATCCAAAAAACTCCGGAATCTTTGCACTCGTATTTCCGTTTCACCACGCAAGCCCGAACGAAAACATAGACTATCAATTCATTCTCGAAAGAGTTCCCAATCAAAAAGAACCGGGAGAATTTTTCTTTCGACTCACGGTGGAGAATTACGATCGAGCCAACATCGATTTAACCGCGGTCCCTCACGTGATCGTGGACGATATCGGTTCGAGAATTTTTATCGCAGGAAGCACAAAGATCGCGGAAGCGATCAACAACGGAATTCTCTCCGCAGCGCAAAGAGGGGAAAAGTCCTATGTGGAAGAAAATCGTTCTTTCTCCCGAGTCTTCGAGCAGATCGAAAAAACCCCTCTCGGCAAATTGGATCAGATCAGCCTTTTTTGGGACAAAGGTTTCGCGGAATCGATCGTAAAAACGGATCCGAACGAAACTCTACCCTTATTTAAAAAGATTTTTCTAATATTAGAAGATCATGAAATTACAAAACATCTCAAAGAAGGTTATATCGTAAAGGTCCGACTTTCCGAAGAAACCAACGTTTATATCGATCTTTCCCGATTGGATCGGGTCTTGAACTTCAGCTTCAACGCAAAAAGAACCACCTTAGATCTGAATCACTATCTAAAACGAATGCCTATTCTGGAAAGAATCGCCAACGGCGAAAATCATAACTTCGATTTAAACGGATTTAATGTTTTTCTAATTCATCATATCACTTCCGAGATCGTAGCCTTGATCGAAGCGTTTCGAAGGCTCGGCGCGCAGAATCTGACGGTATCTTTTGTAAAATACGGCGGAGTTGTTCCTGCGGCGTATCTGGACGTTTTACTGGACGTTCCCACCGATCATTTTTATATGTCCGGCCTGCAACTCAAAGTTGGAGCAAAGAATAAGATCTACTACTCAATTTCACCTCTCTACAGCGATTCTTCCAAGCTCAAACCTCTCTTCAATCGTCTCGAAGAAGAAAAACTCGGATTTTTTGACGCGATGAAACTGCTCTCGGGACATCTCTTTCTCAGTCTTCTTTTGGATTCTTATAAGAAAAAAGAAAAGGTGATTCTGGTGGAAGACGGAGGTTACGTCGCTCCGTTTTTTAACGAGTTCGCGCTGAACGGAAAAGACGTTTCGTTTCTTTGTAAAGAATATTCCGTTCCCACGGAAGCGCCTAAAATCTCAGTCGCGGATCTCCTAACTCAAACGTTAGTCGGCACCGTGGAACATACAAGGAACGGATACGATCGTCTCAAGAACGTTCAGGATAAAAATAAAAAACTTTTTCTACCGGCATTCTCCATCGCGGTCTCCAATCAAAAGGTAAAAGAAGAATCGAAAGAAGTCGCCTATTCCATTCTAAACGCGATCGAAACGATCTTAAACGGACAAGGAATGATACTTTCTTCCCGAAAAATATTGATTCTCGGCGCGAAAGGAAACATCGGAACTTTCTTGTGCAAATATCTCGAATCCAGAATGCATGAAACCAACCAAGAATTGATTCAAGTCGATCTCAAAGTCGAAAAGCCCGGAAATCGAAACTACAGAACGATAGACGAAATTCCTAAGGAAGAATTGTATTCCAGAGATCTGATCTTGGGAGTGATCGGAAATTCCATTCTCAAAAAAGAACATTTCGAAGATCTGATTCTCAACGGAACAAAATCGAAGGTTCTCATTTCTTCCGGATCCACAAAGACCGCCGAATACACGGACTTGATCCAGTGGATCAACGACCTTTCCTTCTCCGATGAAAAGAAAATCGGAGGTTTTCCCGCCAAGTTAGAATTCGATCGGATTTTAGATCCTCAATCCGGAATCGATCAAGGCGGGAAGGTAACCTTCTGCGTAAACAAAAACGGACAAGAAATCGAAAAGACTTTCTTTTTATTAAGCGACTTGAGTCCGATCAATTTTCTTTTCTACGGAGTTCCGACCGAGGGAATGGACGCGATCATCGGCCAACTCGCGTCCGCCACGTTAGGGATGGCGGATCAAAGTAAAAAAGGGAAACTATTAGAACCAGGATTGTATGCTGTAGACCACCAAATCGACTCTTGGGGAAATCCTCTCTGAGAATTTTATAAAATACTGAAATCGCAAAAGAAATCTCAGTTATAACTTCGATATAGAATCAACGGCATATTTCCTTCGAAGCGATTTACGAATTAGGGCTTGATCTTAAAAGGAAGCCTTTCACTTTATTCTCAATGTTGAGAAAATTAATTCTTTCTTTAAGTTTTCTTTCTTTAAGTTTTCTTTTCTTTCAATCTTGTTCCACCTTTCTCATCGGCGATCCGCCCGTTGTTTCAAAATTGGAAACCAATGTGGACACGGAAGTCACTTACGAATTGATCGGGTGGAAAGAAGAATCCAGTAAAAAACTTGCTTCGGAGATTTTAAGGACGTTTCATCTTTCCGGAAGATTCAAAAAACTTTCGGTGCATACAAAAACGGATTCCGAAATCAAGATTCAAATTATTTTAGAAAAGGCTCCGCGCTTTTCTCTGTTCTTTGGGGAACATTCCCAACCTCTTTCCTGGATGCTCGAAAAAGAACCGGGAAAATTTTCCCTCTATCTTCTCAATCGGATCGCCGCTTATCGAACCTTTCTGATTTTTCCGATCCTACAAAAATCTTCGGACCGCGTTCTGTTCAAAGTATGGAAACGAAATCAGAAGATCGCAGAATATTCTTATTCCGTTGAAAACGTTTTGGCGATCGGTTGGATCCCTCTTTTACTGACGCCTTTCGACGATAGAAACGAAATGGAGTTCGTCTACGCCGGTTATGCGAAAAAATTTCTCTTCGATTCGAGGTCGGTTTATTAAATGAAACAGAAAATTCTCATATTCTTCGGCTTCGTTCTTCTTTCTTCCTGCGTTGGAATCGTAAATCCTCCTGAAATTATCCGAGATTCCGTTTCCATTCCGAAAGGGAAACCTTTGCGTATTGAATTTACCGGATTTACCTATTACGCAGCGGAAATGAATCATATCAAAAAAAATCTTACGGAAAAAGGTTATCAGGAGAATGAAAAATCGGAAGTCCTTTTGGAAATCATTCTTCAAGAAAAGGAAGCGGAATACGAACACCGCGGACTTCATTTTCTCAACCTTCTTGCAAGTTTTCTAACCCTCGGCGTCGTCCCTTATCATATTCGAAGCGAACATATTCTTATTTATCGAGTTTCGGAATCCGGCAAACCGCCGAAAGAATCCTTACACGAATTACTTTTGGATCAATGGAGAGGCTGGATTTTGATTCCATTCTCCCCTTTTTATTGGCCCTCCTCTTCGTTTGAAAAATCTCTGATCAACTCTCTGGAGGAATTTGAAAAACAAAAATGAAATCGAAAGAATATTTAAAATTTATAATATTATCGCTCTTCTTCATTTCGGCATCCACCCAGTGCCGGCTTTTACGGAATTTGCGCCCTGTTTCCGAAGACGGTTCTAAACTGGAAAAACTAACCATAGACGGAATCGAAAGAACGTATTGGATCCATTTACCCGAGAAAAAACTTTCCCCAGGCGATAAACTTCCCTTAGTTCTTGGACTTCACGGAAGACTAGGGAGCGGCAAGAACATCATGGACGATTCCAAACTCAATCTTGTTTCCGACCGCGAAGGTTTCATCGTAGTCTATCCTGACGGGATCGATAGAAGTTGGGCCGATGGAAGAGGAGCGACTCCGGCCGATAAACAAAAAATCGACGACGTTCGATTTTTAGAAAAACTCATAGACCATATTTCAGAAATTTACCCGATCGCTAAGGAAAAGATTTTTATCTTTGGACATTCCAACGGCGGCTTTATGACCCAAAGGATGTTGATCGAAAAAACGAAACGATTCCGAGCCGGCGTAAGCGTATCTTCCCAGATTTCAGAATTTATTCTCAGAAACTTTGAACCCTCCGCAAACGTATCCGTGGCATTTATCAACGGAACAAAAGACGGAATTGTTCCGTATTACGGCGGTTATGTGAGAGACGGCGGGGAAATTTTGAGCGTCGAAGATTCCGTAGATCGATGGCTTCAGTGGAACTCCTGTTTCAAAGAACCCGAAATCAAAAAGAAAGACGAGAAAGAAGACGGAACAAGCGTAGAAATTTATTCTTACAATCCATGCAAAGGAAAAACTTCGGTTCGACTTTATAAGATCGTGGATGGAGGTCATAACTGGCCGGGGGTAAATCGAAGAGTTCCCTTTATCAAAATGGGAAATCCGACTTACGAGTTGGATCCCGCTGAAGAAATTTGGTCCTTTTTTAAAACCGAGTTGAAATCCGAAACCGGAAACTGAATCAAGAAGGGAATCAAATCTATGCAAAAAATTGAATTCTTTTTTGAATTTGCAAGCACCTATTCCTATCTGTCGGTTATGAGAATCGAAGAGTTGATCCAAAACTCTAAGATCGAAATCCTATGGAAACCGTTTTTGCTTGGACCGATTTTTAAGGAACATGGTTGGAACGATTCCCCCTTCAATGTTTATCCCGTAAAAGGAAAATACATGTGGAAGGATATGCAAAGACGAACACGCAAATACGGGATCGATTTTTTGATTCCGAGCGTATTTCCGAGAAACGGACTCTTGGCTTCCAGAATCGCGATCGCAAACGAAAACCAACCTTGGATCTCTTCTTTTATCCGAGAAACCTTTCAAGCCAATTTTGCCAAAGACCAAGACATCTCTCGGCCTGAAGTATTGATTCCGATTTTAAAAAAAGTCGGCGCCGATCCGGATGGAGCTCTAAAAAACATATCCGATGAAGAAGTAAAAATTCTTCTCCGAAAACAAACGGAGAAAGCCGTTGAACTTGGAATCTTCGGGGCTCCCAGTTTCCTCGTGAAAGACGAACTCTTCTGGGGAGACGATCGGCTCGAAGACGCTCTGGAAGAATTGAGGAGATAGAGGAAGCCGTTTTAGATCAGCGGTAAAACTGGAAAAACAAGGGAGGATATCCTGTTCCGCCTTTTCGGCTCGAACAATGAATTTATAATTCCGCAAATCCATTTCCTTTCTGTGAAATGATACATTCAGGAATGAACCTATTTCATTCCAAGAAACACTCACGGCCATCGCTTGGCTCCCCAAACGAATAGGCTTAAATGTACGTTAGTCATTCCTTAAAGGTTCCAATCACTCATACAACTCTCTCGGAAGAATTAAAAGCTTATGGTTTTTAGTCCAAATTGTGATATTTTTTATTGACACGCATCACTCTCTTTTGAACATTACTTTCGAAAGTTTTTCATCAAATCCGTTTTTATGTTTTTGAAATTTTATTTTTTTCCAATTCTTTTCGCTCTGATTTCAGGAGTGTCGTACAACCCCCTGTACGCGACTTCCGTAATTGAGGCGGATTTTGAAATGTTGGAAGAAATTGAATTTCAAAACAACACTTCGTTTTCTGATTCTGGTTCCTTGCTTTATTTCGATTCAAAATCGTCTGTTTTTGTAAAAAATCAGGACGTTACACTCGAAAATGAGGAACGTTCTTTTGCAAAAGGCGAAGTTGATTTTTTAGGTCCGGACTTCCACTTTTTAAAATCTTTAAAGACGTTTTC
>NZ_JAFFPU010000027.1 GCF_016919175.1 Leptospira ainlahdjerensis
CCTTCCCTGACCTTTGCCGAACTTCTCCTGCATGAGCTCGTCTCCGAAAACGCGGGCTCCCGTCCCGCAGTCGATCCCGATTCTTCTTCCCGAAGAAAGGACAACGGAAACGCACGTAGTATTACCGCCCACTACGTGAGTGAGATACGGTGGAAGTGTGGAAATAAATTTCTCGATATCGGAAAGGACGTTCGGATTTCCATCCCGGACGATTTCCAGGACTTGAACGAGCTTTTGTATGTATTCCGTAGTCCGGAGAGGGGCGGAAATCGAACCTCGAGTTCCGTAAAGCTGGATGATCACCTTGAACCCAGGATTTCCATCTCGTACATTCTGTCAAAGAGAAGAGAGGTTAGAAAATTCGTTTTACGGTTGTCTCCCGAATTCTTAGGAGAAATCATGTTCCCCTATGACTGGAATCTACAATCGGATCGGGCCGGAGCTGACTCCCGTAGTTCGAATTCTCTTGATCTTAAACGGGAGCGTTTTTGCGATTCAACTCCTCCTTTCTTGGACGATCGGAGATTATCTCACCCTCTACTTCGGATTAACGCCCGATCTAATCACACATCGTTATTTTGTATGGCAGTTCGTCACTTACGCATTCTTACATTCGGTTCAGAATTTCTTTCATATTCTGTTTAACATGTTTTCTCTCTGGATGTTCGGTTCCATTTTGGAAAGCCACTGGGGCGGAAAAAACTTTCTGAAATTCTATCTTTTTTCCTGTTTTATGGGGGGATTCTTTCCTTGGACTCTTCATCTCTTGGGCTGGCACCAAGGGACGATCATCGGCGCCTCCGGCGGGATCTACGGTCTTTTAGTCGCCTTTGCCTTGATTTGGCCGAATCAAGAATTGTTGTTTATGGGTTTTTTCCCGTTGAAGGCAAAATTTATGGTCGTCATTTTGATGTTGGTCATCGCCTTTTCCGGTCCCGGAGGTAATATCGCGCACATGGCTCACGCGGGTGGAGCGATCGGCGGAGCCCTTTATTTCTTTTATTATAATAAACTTAAGTCCAAAATTCCAGTTTCATTTTCGTTGAGCCGTTATCTCCAAAAGAGAAAGATGAAAAAATGGCAAGAAGAGATGAATCGGAAGATTCATGTTCGAGAAGAAGTGGACCTTCTTTTGGATAAAATTTCAAAAAGCGGTATGGATTCTCTTTCCAGAAAAGAAAAGAAATTTTTAAAAGAAGCCTCGAGTCAGTATTCTTCGGAAGAATGATTTTTTTCGGTCTCGAGAAATCGAGAATGATTCATTCAAAATTGTTTCAAGAAGAATTTTGTAAAGACGATTTGTCGGAACAATTGAGAATCACGGGTTCGGTTCTAAGTAGGAACTCACACGTTTCTTTGAACAGAGAAGTCCGCTTTGATTTGAAAAAGTAGGAACTCACACATTTCTTTGAACAGGGAAGTCCGCTTTGATTTAAAAAAGTAGGAACTCACACGTTTCTTTGAACAGGGAAGTCCGCTTTGATTCGAAAAAGTAGGAACTCACACGTTTCTTTGAACAGAGGAGTCCGCTTTGATTCGAAAAAGTAGGAACTCACACATTTCTTTGAACAGAGAAGTCCGCTTTGATTTGAAAAAGTAGGAACTCACACATTTCTTTGAACAGAGAAGTCCGCTTTGATTCGAAAAAGTAGGAACTCACACGTTTCTTTGAACAGAGAAGTCCACTTTGATTCGAAAAAGTAGGAACTCACACGTTTCTTTGGACAGAGAAGTCCACTTGGATTCGAAAAAGTAGGAACTCACACGTTTCTTTGAACAGAGAAGTCCGCTTTCATTCGAAAAAGTAGGAACTCACACGTTTCTTTGAACAGAGAAGTCCGCTTTCATTTGAAAAAGTAGGAACTCACACGTTGTCCCTCTTCACAAACCGATTGCAAAAAAAAAGAAGAGAAAGAAACTGCAAGAAAAGAGCCAATGCGCACATTCTCCTTTATTCAAAACTCGGAACGATCTGCCACATACAATCTTGCCCTTGAGGAAGCGATCGGGCTTCATCTCGTATCCTCCGGGTATGGGGCCGGGCTTCGAATCTGGAAAAATCCATTCTCCATCGTAGTGGGACTTTCTGAAAAACCGGAAGAAACGGTCTTACCGGAAATACTCAATCCATTCTTAGAATCCGAAAAAAACGCGGGAAAAGAATCGGTTCTCAAAAACAAAAAAAACATCCAAAAGAATTCTTCACCTTCGATTGTCCGGAGAGCGAGCGGCGGAGGAACCGTGGTCCATCATCCGGAAGAGAATCTCAACTTTACATTCTTCATCTCCTTGGACGTAAAACCGGAACTCTACAAGGTAAAAGAATCCTATGATTATTTCCTAAGTTTAGTCATCGCGTCCTTGAAAGAACAAACGTTAGACGCTTCTTTCCGAGGCAAATCGGATCTCGCGGTCGTCGATCAAGGATTGGAGAAGAAGATTTCGGGAAATGCACAATTCCGAAAAAGAGGCGCGGTCGTCCATCACGGGACGTTGATCTTAAAACCTTCCCTCATCGAAAGAGTCTCCGGACTTCTCAAACATCCACCGGAAGAACCCGAATACAGAAAGAATCGAAAACATTCCGACTTTGTTACGGCCCTCCCCGAGCACTTTTCGGCCCTAAAATTTGGCCAAGACCTATCTCATGTATTTGCCGAATCTCTGGGCCTTTCCAGAATGGACACAGAGAAGGATCTCCGATTTACAAAATTGATTCTCAGAGAAGCGGAAACGCTCCTTGAAAACAAATATTCGAGGATGGATTTCATCCTCAGAGATTGATCGGGTTCCATTCTACTTCATTAATCCGTTAGAAAAGAAGGGCCACGATGCAGTTTCTTCCGAAAGCAGATCCAGAAATCTATGCAGCGATCAAAAAAGAGGACGAAAGACAGGAAAATAACCTGGAAATGATCGCCTCCGAGAATTTTGTTTCCAGACCGGTTCTGGAAGCCTATACTTCCACACTCACCAATAAATACGCGGAAGGATATCCGGGGAAAAGATACTACAACGGTTGTGTCAACGCGGACGCAGTGGAAAGTCTCGCGATCGAAAGAGCGAAAAAACTCTTTGGCGCGGAATACGCGAACGTGCAACCTCATTCGGGCGCACAAGCAAACATGGCCGTCTTCTTGGCTTGTTTAGAACCGGGAGATTCCTTTCTCGGAATGAACCTCGCGCACGGAGGTCACTTGACCCACGGTTCTCCCGTAAACATCAGCGGTCGTTATTACAAACCGATTCCTTACGGAGTGGATCCAAAAACGGAGATGATCGACTACGACGAAGTTGCAAAACTCGCGAGAGAACACAAACCGAAGTTGATCGTTGCCGGCGCCTCCGCCTACGCAAGAATCATCGATTTCGCGAAATTCGCGGAGATCGCAAAGGAAGTCGGAGCCAAACTTATGGCGGACATCGCACATATCTCGGGACTTGTTTCCACAGGATATCACCCTTCTCCCGTTGGACTTTTTGACTACGTGACGACCACGACTCACAAAACGTTGAGAGGACCGAGAGGCGGACTCATTCTTTCTTCCTTAGAAAATGAGAAAGTACTAAACTCTCGAGTGTTTCCGGGAATTCAAGGCGGACCTCTGATGCACGTGATCGCCGCCAAAGCCGTAGCCTTCCAAGAAGCGCTTCAACCCGAATACAAAACCTATATCGAAACTGTATTAGCAAATGCTAAAACTCTCGCGGAAGTATTCGTAAAACGCGGATATCGTGTCGTGAGCGGTGGAACCGACAATCACCTCGTTCTTTTGGACGTTTCCGTAAAAGGACTTACCGGAGCACAAGCGGCGGATGGACTCGACGAAGTGGGAGTTACCGTAAACAAAAACGCGATTCCTTTTGATAAGAATCCTCCGGCGGTCGCTTCCGGAATTCGTTTGGGAACTCCGGCGCTTACGACTCGCGGACTCAAACCTTCAGACATCGAAGTTGTAGGAAATCTGATCTGCGATTTTCTCGACAACCCAAACGACGAGAAGAATCGTTCGAAAGTAAAAGGCGGAGTCAAGGAAGTGACTCAAAAATTTCCTATGGATCGATTCCGCTTGGATTGAAGGATTTTTTCCTCTGAGAATTCAAAAAGGCGCTCCAGGAGGAGCGTCTTTTTTTATTTTGAAATCGTTTTGAAAATCCTCGAAAAAAAAATCTGGTCTTTATAGAGTTGGGATCCTGTGTGAGAGTTCCCACACAGTACGTTGCATCCGCTGTCTCGTGAAAAACGGAGTTCTTTTCTATCAGTCAAAACTGTGAGAGTTCCCACACCGACGGATTCTAATAGAAAAATTAAAAAAACCAAAGCATTCATCCTCGCGGATTCTGGCTTTCGGTTGGAATCCCGGATTCCGATCTTATAAGACATATTTTCGAATTATCATTTTCTTCATCCTACATTTTGCTTTACAAATTTATACTTATCATTAGAATAGTATTTATGTTTTTGGAAACGGCAACACTACCGTCTTCCGGCGCGAACCTCTATCAACCCGTTCTTTCATGGAATCGAAAGGGTTTGAGTATGCTCACAGGGATGTCCGGAATTTATCGACTCGCGCTTCAGTGGGAATACGCGTTTGCAGTTTCGGGTTTTAAAGTTTTCAACCTGGATTGTGCGATTCGTTTTAATCCATTCGTGATCACCGAAGAAACGAGAAAGAGAAGAATTCCTCCCGAATCCTTACTTGAAAACATTTTGGTCCAAAGAGCCTTTACTCCGTATCAAATCTTGGATGCGTTAAGAGCCATCGCAGACAAAAGATTACCCGATACGATCTACTTTCTTCTGGCCCCTTGCAAACAATTCTTCGACGGAGACGTTCAAGAAGAAGAAGGAAGATTTCTCTTGGATAAGATGCTCTTGATTTTGGAAACAATTCATTCAAAAAATATTCCGATCCTTGTGATCGAATCCATGAAATACAAACATCCTACTTTCCAAAATTTTTTTCCGAAATTGGCCGCAGCCTCATCGGATCTCTGGGAACTAAAAATCGAAAATCAACTTTCTTATCTCAAAGTAAGAAAGAAGTCGATTCCTTCCGTTCAATCTTTGGAAGAAAACATAGAGGTATAAAAGTAATTATGGGCAGAACCGTCACCCCGTATTCCAGACAAATGCAACAGGTAGAATCGGGACTTCTTGAGTTTCGACGCGGGCTTCGAAAACCGGACCAAGAAATTTTCGATGATTTAATACGAACCGCGAAGTTGCAGGTGCAAGCCGGAGTTATGGCATCGGCGCCCTACCCGATCGACACGATGCTTTTGACAATGATGATCGATCTCAAAAAAGAATTACAAAAATTAAAACAAGAAATGAGTGCAGTCAAGGTTTCGAAAGGAGATGGCTGAACCGAATCAAATAGAAGGAACTCTATTCGATATTTATCATATAGAAGACAGAATCCATCTGTGGGTTCTGAATGAAAAAGGAGAATCCTCCCTTTTTTACGACTTTTATCAACCCGTCATTTACGCCAGAGGAGAAGAACCCATTCTCAAAAAACTGGTACAAAGATTATACGAACTCAAGGCGCTTGCGGAAATCCCCGTTTACGAAGAAAAAAAACTCTTCTATGAAAATCAAACGGTTTCTGTTTTAAAACTAACGATCTCTCGGCCTTCCATTTTGTCCAAGGTCTCCAGAAAACTCTACGCCCTTTACGGAAAATTCGACATATTTCATTCGGACATCGAAGTACCGACGAACTATCTAGTGGAAAAAAAATTGTTCCCCTTGTGTAAATTAAAACTCTCCTACACGGAAGAAAGGGACGGCAAAAAAATTCAAGAGATCCGGGCTCTGGATAATATCACGGACTTAGACTATGAGGTTCCTAAGTTCAAAATTCTTTCTATGACACTTTCTCAAAGTCATAGAATCGAGATGAGAAAAAATTCGCTCATCCTCAAAACGCGCGAAAATTCCTGGGAATTTTCCGGTTCCAATCCTAAAGAACTTCTTTATCAGATCGATCGTCTTCTCAAACAAGAGGATCCCGATATTATACTTTCCTCATATGGAGACCAGATCATCTTTCCTTATCTTTTTTCCCAATCTCAGAAACTAAAAATTTTTCCGGCCTTTGATAGAGATTCCGCAAGCCCCATCCGTAGAAAAATTCAGACCAAGGGGACGAGTTTTAACACATACGGTACGATCGTGTTTCGAGCGGCTTCCTATCCTCTTTTCGGACGTTGGCATATCGACTCAGAAAACAGTTTCGTTCACAAGGAAGCGGATCTTCTGGGGATTGTCGAATTGGCAAGACTCTCCCGTCTTCCGATTCAAAAAATGGCGAGGGCTTCCACGGGAAAAGCTCTCACCGCAATTGAAACGGACGTAGCGTTAAGAAGAGGTTATCTCGTTCCTTGGCAGAAGAGCGCGATCGAATCTCCTAAAACGGCTCTCCAACTTTTAGAAGCGGACAAAGGCGGACTTGTATTTCAGCCGGACATTACGTTCGGAATGACGGCGGAAAACGTAGCACAGTTGGACTTCGCACAGATGTATCCGAGCATCATGGTTCTTCACAATATCTCTCCCGAATGTGTCAACTGCTCTTGCTGCGAAAACGATCCAACAACCCCCGTCGTTCCAGGGTTGGGATATAAGATCTGCAAACGCAGAAACGGAATCGTATCGGAGGCCTTAAAACACGTTTTAGAGCGGAGAAAATATTATAAATCCATTATAAAGAATACCGCCGACCAAAGAAAACTTTTCGAATCCGGACTTAAACAATCCAGTTTAAAATGGATGCTCGTCACTTCTTTCGGATATCTCGGCTATAGAAACGCGAAGTTCGGAAGACTGGAAAGTCACGAGAGTGTAAACGCATTTGCGAGAGAAAAACTTCTGGCCGCAAAGGAAATTTCAGAAGAAAGGGGTTACGTTTTTCTTCACGCGATTACGGACAGTCTCTTTATACGCAAAGAGGATTCTTCTCCTTTTTTGCAGGATGAATTGGATTCTCTCTGCGCCGAAATCACGGCGAAAACTTCCGTAAGAATCGATGTGGACGGAATTTATACGTGGCTTTTATTTCCTTCTTCGAGTCAAGATCCGAAGATGCCGGTCGCAAACCGATATATGGGAAGATTTACCACCGGAAACTTAAAGTGTCGAGGAATCGGTTCTAGAAGAAAGGACATCCCTATTTTTATCAGAAACGCTCAAAAAGAAATGTTAGACTGGATGCGTGAGAAAGTCACGATTCAAGAATTGATCGATTCAGAGAATGAAATTTTACAAATCTTCGATCGTTACGACTATAAACTCAGATCCGAACAAGTTCCTCTGGAAGAACTTTTGGTTCGAAGATCGACTTCGAAGGATTTGGAGGAATACGAAGTACATGGGGCCGCTTCCCTTTCACTTCTCCATCTCAAAGAATTAGGAATCGAAGTGCAAGCCGGCGAAAAAATTCGTTACTTAGTACTAAATCGAAATTCAAAAAGTAAGGATCAGTGGTATCTCCCCGAAGAAGCGCTTCCGATTTTTAAACGGAAGAATAAAAAAATCCACTGGGACAAAGCGTATTATCGCAAACTTCTGACTAACGTTTTTAGGGAGATCTGGTCCGAATTCGCCTCTTTTAAGGATTTTAATTCCCTGATAGACGAACAAAGATGGCTTCCCTTTGAAGATAGTTACTGGGAAGAATATCAAAAATTCTTAATATACAAAAATTGATCATCCAAATACGCGGACCCGAATTCTCAGATTTCGTATTAAACTTTCTCTAATGATACGGACTGGATTCTTATATTCTATCTTATAAAAGAAGGGATCCAGCCAACACTCTCGAAAACGATCAGCGTTCCTCCGATAAAAAAGCCTGCAAGAAAGAATCGATAACTCCAGCGAATGAACCGATACTTCGTAAAGTAGATACTCCTTCCCATCTGATAGATATCAAAAGAGATTGCCTTGTAAAGCGACGCATCTGTTTCCAAAGATGATTCCATATTCTTAAAAAAAGTTTCTTCGTCTTCGTTCGCGAAATCGCCGAAAAACAAAGGGTTTTTTCTTTTTACCTTAGCCTGGTTTGAAAACGGCATCACCGCGAAAATCGCCAAAGACGCCGCGACTGCGATAAAAGCCATCAAGATGATCATTCCAGTCACATAGGTTCCGCGCTGAAGAAATCCAAGGGCTAAAGAAAGAATCACGAAGGACGCCGCGATCAGAATATTGGCTTTCTGATCCGCCATGAGGCTCAACTGTACATGGTGTTGGTGAACGGTTCTAAGTAGATAATCTACGGAGGATCTGGCTCTTGTTGTGGAAAAGTATTCTGACTGCATTTTGGGGATATCTCAAGCCAAGGTCAGAGACCCGAGTAAATTCGAAAATCAGTTTCCAATCAACCGAGCCGAATTTTTTATCTTTGAATGATACCAAAATGCGAAAAAAATCTGCCGCCATTCACCACAACAACAGCAGACCCAAAAATGGAGAAGCTTTGAATGAAAAATTCCGATTCCAGAGGACAAAGTAAAAAAGTTATATCCCGATCAAAATATAAAATCGTTAAGACCGGCGTTTGGAATCGATAGCAGTTCCGCATATCCCCAAATACGAAACGACTATGGATCCAAAGTTCATTTTTTTCGAGATATTCTAGACGATTTACGGATGGAAAACTCTTTGGCTCCGATCCATAAATTAAAATCACACGATTCACTTCAAAAGTTTTATAAATATAAGAATTGAATTTACTCGTTTGTCCGGAAATATCTCGTTTCAAATCGAACTCCATCATTTTATCATAAAAACCAATGGAAGCAAATTCCGTCGTTCCTTAGAATGGAGTTCTACTTCCCCATACAAGGAACTTGAATCCGATTTTAAATCCCGGAAAGATAAATGCGGCTCACAGGAACCTGACTTTTCTCCTCGTCTTTCATATAAGCTACGTGAGAACCGCCGCTAAAATATTCTATATGCGCCAAATATTCCATATTGATTATATACTGTTTGTGAACTCTTCTGAATTTTCCGAAGGAAAGTTTGGGCTCTATATCCTTTAGAGTTCCTATCACTTCGATTCCGTCGTCAACGGTATGCAAAACAGAGTGTTTTCCATTGGATGAAATATAAACGATGTTGGCATAGGTAACGAAAACGTTTCGATCCACACCTTTGAATTTGGTCCCATAGTCGTGAATGGAAACTTCCTTCTCGGCGGCAAGTTTCTCGTAAGCCCGGTCCAAAGCCTTGTAAAATCTTTCCGGACTGATCGGCTTCGTCACGTAATCCAGGTTTCCGAAGTCGTAAGCGGTGATCGCATTCCCCTCGTAACCAGTTACGGATATCGTGATCGGCGGTTCGTTCAACTCTTTAAGAATGTCGAAGCCGTTTGTATCGGGAAGTTCTATGTCCAGAAGCAAAAGATCGACCTTGTTCTCCGATAAAAAACTTAATGCTTCGGATCCGTTGTCGAAAGATCCGACGACTTCAAACTTTCCGTGACTTTCGACTTCTTTTTTTATGAATTCATTTACTACAAAATCATCTTCGACGATCACAGTTTTAAAAAGTTTTCCCATCTCGATTTACCCTAATGCCGTTTCATATCCTGCAAGATATCTTCTCTATATTTATAAAACGAGACCTCTTGTCCATTCGTTTAATAAAACGACAGCCCCGTTTCATGCCTCATTTCATACAGTTCATTCCCTAAAAGAAAAACCGTTCAAAATAATGGAAGCGGTTTGTAGTTCCTCCAGAGTCAAACGGACCCTCTTTTACATACCGATTCTTTCAAAAGAACGGCCCAGATTTCATTCCCTATTTTTTACGTTTCATTCCCGCGCAAAAACCGGTCCTTCTTTGGCCTCAAAAGCCGCCAAATATTACTTTTCTTCTCGTAATTTTCTGAAAAGTTACCCGTCACATACAAAGAAATTTCCAAATATATTATATTTTAATAATGTATTTAAGTTCCGGAGGATTTTGGTGGATAATAAAATTTACGAAACAAAGAGCGAAAATTCACGGTTCAATATTTACGATAGAGGATCTAAGTTCCAATTTGCGAAAGGAGTTGTGTTTTTTTGCATCACCTTTCTCTTCCAATTCTGCCTCATGGACGATCCCAAAGGCGGCATGTTGCTTTTCTCCCTTCTTCGAGACAAAGATAACACAACGGTGACAGATTCTTCATCGTCTCCTCCCGAAGTCACGGTTGCGACCGCTTCCGTTCATAGCATCGTGATAGATCCGAGTACGACTCCGAACGAATATGTTGGAGGTACGATTCAGTTTCGAGCCTATCATTATATCAACGGAGTTATGGATTCGGATGTTACGGAGGCCGTAGATTGGACCTCTTCCAATGCGGGCGTTCTAACGGTGTCGAACACTCCCGGAACAAAAGGTTTAGCGACAAAGTCAGCTATTGGATCCAGTGACGTCGAAATTCAACCTCCCGCGACACTGATCGCTTTACTACCGTCTACATACACGATCCCAAAGGCTACCGCGACCATCGCGGCGGTTCCGGACACCACACAACCGACGATTACTTCCTTTACTCCGAGCAACGGCTCGTCCGGTTTTCAACCGCTTCTCACATTTGCAATCGACTTATACTTCGACGAAGCTATGGATACGAGCTTAACCCCCGCTCTGACCATAGAGGATAGAATCGCAACCAGCACCTTCGTTCCGATGACCGGTTTCAATCATACGCACACCTGGGTTTCGAACACACATTTGACCATTCGACTTTCTCCTTTACCCGATAACTTTTCATTTCGTTGGACACTGTCGAGTACGAGCTTGAAAGATCTCGCCGGAAATTCACTGAACGCAAACTATACGGCCACGAATGGAACTGTTGCAGAACTTTCCGATTATCCTCTATCCGATACAGGACAAACCGGTTGTTGGGATACGGCTGGAAATCCGGTTACTTGTGCCGGAACCGGAATGGACGCTTCGATCCTTGGACAGGCGCCTTCCGCCACTTTTACCGGACCGAATTTAAACGTAGGTTATCCTAACGATCCGATTACCTTTCACGGATTGACAAACAAAACCTGGGCATCCTGTGTACACGGTCAGGTTTGGAACGGAACTAACTGCACCGGAACCGGCGGAGCGAGCACCTACGGCGCGTTAACCGCAACCTGGTCACAGGCGATTCAAAGATGCCGCGACTACAACAATCTGAATTCCGGAGCCGGTTATGCAGGTAAAAAAGGTTGGAGATTGCCTACGATCAAAGAGTTTCAATCTCTCTTCGATTATTCTTACTTCGGAGACGACTACTTGATCAATCCCGCCTTTTTCCCGAATACCATCGATGGGAACACGAACTACTGGTCTTCCACTGTTCGAGCTTCAAGCTCGAACAAGGACAAGGCCTTTAAGGTAAACATATACGCAGGTAAAACTCAGAATGTCGACAAGGGAACTACGATGTATCATTATTGCGTTACAAACGAGTGAGGAATCTATCCATGAATAAAATAAAATTATCAATCGTTTTAGGTTTTCTTTTTTGGGCCGCCACGTCAGGATTTTCGGTCGGACCTTTTAATCCGGGTGGAACTTCGGGAACGATCGTCGATTCGGCCACCGGTTTGACTTGGGCACAGTGCAGCATGGGACAAACAACGGCAGCTCCTTGTACGGGCACTCCAACTACTGCCTCTTGGAGTGCTGCACTCACTTACTGCAACAATCTCACAACAGGTGGTCTTGTCTGGAGACTTCCAAATATCAAGGAGATTTATACGATCATCAACTTTGCCTTCGAAGCTCCCGCCATCAGCACCGGCTCGTTTCCCAACACTCCGAGTGCGAGCGACTCTTATTATTGGACATCGACGACTCACCCCTCCCCGGACGGTTCCGGCGGACGCAATAAGGCGATGATCGTGGATTTTAGAGAAGGTGGAAGCGACGACGACGTAAAAACTGGATTACACTATGTTCGTTGTGTAGCCGGCCCTTAAGATCAAAGCATCTATTATTATACGAACGAGATCGTTTCGAATTTTCTGAAGATCCTAAAGACGAACGGAGCCGTGAGTCCTTTTTTTCGAATCCTAATTCAAACGATTTCGTTTTGTTGTATTTTACTTTCTCGAGAATCGTTAGCCGATACGATCCTCTTGAAAGATAATACGACATTAACCGGCAGGGTAATCGAATACAAAGAACACAGCGTTCGATTTTCGAACGCGTACGAAACGATCGAAATTCTTTCGAATCAAATCTTAAACATCGAAATCGGATTTCACGGAATTCCCACGATTCTCAAAACAAAGAGCGAACCGGAGTTTTATAAATGCCTTCTGATACATTCCAACTCCGACGGAAAGTTCACTTTTTATGATAAAAAAAAATCGGAACTTTTCATAGTAGAATTTAAAGACATAGAATTCTTAGAATATACCTTCCCTTTCGATAAAATAAATTTCAAAGGAGTGGTCGGCGGATACGAGGTTGAAATATCTTACAAACACGGAGGAATCAAAACTGGAATTCTTTCTGCGATCCGTTCGAACACGACTGTTCTGATCTCAAACTCGAAAGAGATTTCGATTTCCAATTCTACAATTTCAAAAATTGTCTACAAAGGGAAGGACCTAAAGGAAACAAAAAAGAAAGAATACACCCAATCCGATCGTATTCGACTTTACGATATCCTAATTCCAGGTTTATATCAGATTCGAACCGAACGGAAATCATTCGGAACTTTTATATTGTTCTCGACTTTTTTATCCGCGCTTGCGTCCCGTTACGAGTATGAAAGGGGAAAAAAAGAACTCTATAAGCAGAGAGAATTCAATGAACGTAGTATTTTATTAGGCGAAGAATTGGGACTCCTAAGCGCGGATTTTAGTTACGAAGCCTATTACGAACATAAGAATAACAATCGCTCCTTATTGATCCTAACTTCTTTATTTTATATGATTCATTTTTTCGATCTTTGGAGTTGGAATCCGATTTTATCAAAGAAAAACGATTCCAGTTTCAGCATTCTTCCGTCCTTACGACTTCCGATCGGCACAGATCGTTTAAATCCGAACGCAGAAACAAACGCACAAATTCGATTCCAATGGAAATTCTGATTTTTCAAACCGCGCCCTTCGAACCTTATGAAACCGACTTTGACAAAGTTCACTCACGCGCTTCAGAGATTTTTTTCGTGGAACGTTCATCACAAAATCCACCTAAGAAGAAAAATATCGGATCACAAAACAATCCCGTTTAAAGCCTTACTTTTCCGATCAAACCTTGGTTTAGCGCTTTTAGGGTTTCAAACCGTTACCGAATAAAAATAGCAAAACCAATTACAAATTAGAATCGCAAACGTTCGATAAGATCCTTTGCCCAAAAGAGAGATTGTAATTCCACAGAAATCTTAAGATATTTTAGATAATTCTAATATAATCCGCTTTTTCTTTTTCTTTCTGAAGACTCGACATAAAACGAAATTTCAGTCTTAAAACCGTTTCCGATTTCGCTATGAATTCGCAAATCCGCGTCCAGGCAGATCTCATTCAGCCTTCTTCTTAAATAAAAAAAGGTCCCTTTCGTAAAATCGTCAACGATCGCAGCGCCCGGTCCGTTATCCTTTACTACAATTCGAATATAATCGGAACGTGTTTTTCCGATTTCCACTTCGATTACAATCGATTCTTTCGATTTTAGAACGGCGTGTTTCACCGAGTTTTCAACGAGCGTTTGGATTAAAAACGGAGGGATGTATACTTCGTCGATTTCGACGTCCACTTCCTTTCTGAGAATGATACGAAAAGGAGCCTTGGCCTTATTTTTGACCAGATCGAAATACGAAAGCGTAAAATCGAGCTCCTCTCTAAGCGAAACACGTTCCTCTTCGGCGAACCGAAAAGAATAACGAAGCATGTTTGCAAGGCTATCCAAGTATTCAATGGCGCCCTCGCGATAACTCTCCATACGAATCCTCAAGGTCATTAGGGAATTGAACAAAAAATGAGGAGTCATTCTCAGATTATAGATTTGCGAACCTACAAAAACTTTCTTTTCCTTCGGTAAATGGATCGTGGGTTCGGTCGGAAAATTCAAATCCTCTTGATTTTTTTTGAGCAACAAAACCCTGCAAAAAAGACAAACACCTAAGTATTGGCAATAAAGAATAAAAACGATCAAAAATATGCTAATTTTGGAATATACTTCCAAAGGATGGTTTACCGAAATATACAAACCGGATCCCAAAAGAAAACAAAAAATGCAGCTTAAAAGAAGAAGGCCCCGGTAATCGGATAACAAGAAAAATAAAATTCTATTTTTTCCCATTGGAGCCATGTTCCAAACTGTGCTTTATCCAAGCATTGAGAAAAAAAAAGCAAAATTTGAAAACCGTCAACTTACATTCCTCATTCAATGACGTTCATTCCTCGTTTTGCGCGGTTTAATCCGGGCTTCCTTGAGGTTTATTCTTTGCCGTTATTTAATACTTGGCTTTTGCGAACCTTTCTTTAGCTTCATATCTCTGCGACCGACTACGATGCAAAACCAATATTCAGAAACTGATTTGAATTTATGCGTCGAGAACGATGGGTCAAAGGAGCCCCTTACCTGGAGCGAGTATCAACCTTATAGAATCCGGATCGAATCCTCTGCACGATTTAAGAATCGAATCGATTATTTTTTATTGGATCTTTCAGGCAATGAGATCGAACTTTCTGAATTTAGAAGAAGTGAAAAACGACAGAGAGTAATTTTTCTATCCAGTCGCTGGATCGCTCTCAGCGGTTTCCTTAGGTGGGACGGCATCCGGGACGAAATCGTCTTTGAAAGCGATTTCGAAGTCCAAACCGAACGAAACGAATCCGATTGGATCGTATGGGATCCTAAACAAAAGGTAAATCTTAGAACTTCCTTCTGGAAAAATCCTCATCCCAATCATCCTTCTTCTTCCCAAAAACCATCCTTTAAAAAAGAGGAAGACTTGGAATTCTCAGAAGAATTTTTCATTCTCTATCGATCGATCCATCGTTTCTTAGGACTCGATCGGCGCGAAGGAAACGTCCTACAAATTCTCAGCAAAAACAAAAGACAGAACATCGTATTAAACGGAAAATTTTCGCCGGAAAACTTCGAAAGTTCTTTCCGCTATTTAGATCTGTTTCCGCTATCTTCCGGATTGATTCAGACTTTCCTAGGACTCAAAACTCATATAAGCCGGAATCGACACTATCTCTCGACAAAACACGGAGAACTTCTTCTTTCCAATATCTCCCTTACGACCGATGACAAAATAACGTCCCTCTTTTTTTCGAACAAAATTTTAACGATCACAAACGGAGAAGGAACCTATAAGAGATTTTCCAGATTTAAGATCGACTCTCAAGGGTCCGTCGCTTTCGAAACGATAGCCATCCGAAAAATCTACAACTCGCTTCGATCCGAGGAAATTTTTCATACCATACATCGGATTCAGAATCATATCCCAGTCTTTCCCATAGAACGAAACACACGCAACGACGAGAATTTAATTTCGGAAAAAGAATATTCTAAATTATTAATATCATCAAAAAAAGGAAATACTTACACGCTGCTTCTACGGCTTTGGACTTCGGAAGAATGCGAAGAGAAGTCTATGATTCTTTTAGTCGGGGCTTGTCTTGAAAAGATATGCGATTCCAAGAATATTATTTTCGCTTCGTTTTCGGATGGAACGTTTATTCTTCTTTTTAACTTCTCGGAAGATAAAAATCAAATCGATAAAATCAAAGACGATCTTGGAAGATTTTTTTCCGCGAAACACGAGATCGGGACAAAGGAAATTTCTTTCATCGTTTCTATGGGAATTTCCGCCGTGAATTCCGACCAAAACACCGGTATTCAAGAATCCCTGGAACGTTCACGACTGATTTTGGAAAACAATCCAATCCGAGGTAAGATGAACTTCGATCGGATAAATTCCCTCCTCAACGAGAGACCTTGCCAACTCTCTTCTTTTTTCCTAGGAGGAGAAAAATCGGATCGAACTCTCTTTTACGAATACCAACCGATCATCGATCTCCGAACCGGAGAAATCGCCCTTATCGAATCTTTGGCGCGTTTGAAAATCGGAAATCGAATCCTATATCCGAACGATTTTATGGATAAGCGGATGGATATCGACACCTTGATGGAGTTAGGAAAACGGTCCTTTGCGGATGCGCTGAGATTGATCGCAGCCTTGATTCAAAGGGGGAATTTTCACACAAAGATCGCAATCAACATCTCACCGGAACAACTCGCTAAAATCGAATTTTCGGAATCGTTGATCGAATTGGCGAAATCGTTTTCAGCAGAATGGCGAACGTTTCTGTCTAGGATCGTAATCGAAATCACCGAAAACTCGGAGATCATAGATCATGAAATCAGCAGACATACTCTGAACGTACTGCACAGTCTCGGGATTACGTTTTCCCTCGACGACTTCGGGACCGGTTATTCTTCTTTTATTCTCTTAAAATCATTCCCGGTTGAATACATTAAGATCGATAAGGCGTTTATCAAGGGTGTTACGGAAAACACTTTAGACAGGTTGATTGTAAATTCCATCATCGACATAGGTGGAAACATGGAATTAAAAGTGATCGCGGAGGGAGTCGAAAATCAAAAACAATTCCTTTACCTTTTATCCATCGGAGTAGAATTGATTCAAGGCTATCATGTTTTTAGACCTCTTCGAGAGGAAAATATCCTGGAACTACTGACTTATTCATAAGCTAATAAATGAAACCGGAAATTCTTAGAAAATATTTGGAGAAAAAAATCTTTGAAGAATCCTTGTCTCCGTTGGAGTCTCCGACGGATAACGATTCCGAAAAACTTTTTATCGAAAATCCCGACGAAGTACGAAAATACGCGGCTTACACCGAATATTCCTCTTTTCGTAAATTCACCGCAAAATCGACTCCGAGTCTTCTCTTTCATCCGATTCAAAATATCATTCATTCCGGAAAACAAATTCGGGAGAATTCCCCAATTTCCTTTTTTTTCCAAAAACAATCGATCTGGGTTTTGAGCGCCGCTTTCGGAGTGATTTTCTCCATTTTTGTCTCTGGATTCTATCAAACCGTTAATTCGCCTAACGTTGTTGATAAACGAATTCAACTTCTGGAAAGTGATTGTTCGTTCCGTTTTACCGGGGATAGAATTTGGAAAATCAGGGAACAAAACAAAAGATGCAGCGTTAAATTTGCTTCAGCTTACGGTTCCACTTCTGTATTTCTATTTCCGAATACTTCGCTCATTTTTAACGCGGCTGGCACCGATTTTTCGGATTTGATCGTCGAGCTTGAAAAAGGGAAATTCTATCTCAAGGAAACCCTTTCAAAACAGAATGGAACAAAATTTCAAATCGCTTCTTGGACCGTTCAATTGACTGGAACGGTGATTCTTTCCGAGATTCAAAATACTAAAGTATATTTTACTCTGATAGAAGGTTCGATCGAATCGCAGTACGTCGCCCTTGATTCTAAAATTAAAATCCAAAAAGATATTTTAGCACCGGGAGATACGATCGAATTGGAAGGCAATTCGCCTAAATCCAGAAAGATTCATTTAGAAACAAAACACCTGGATCGTCTCAAACAGGATCTAAATCACTGGAACGTAATGGATCAAAAACAAGACGATTCCAGCCTCTCCTCCTTTTTTAACCGCGAAAAGAAAATGCAAAACGGGAATGGTTGGATCGTAAGGTTGAAGGACGGAAGAACCTTTAACGGAAAAATTCAATCCGATTCCGGAAAGATAGTCGTCTTTACGCAGAGCGGAACGATGACTTTTAACGAAGACGAAATTCTTTCGATCTCGAAGTAGCAAAGCTGCCCCCGAAGGAATCAAAGCTTTTCCTCAAAGAATGAAAGGAAGCGATTTTTCGCAAAGGATTCGTTTCTGATATGTTCCATTGATTAAGATTAACTTAAACAATTCTAATGGAGTTTCACTCATGGACCTTTGGTATATTTGGCTCATCGTTCTGTTTTTTATTTTTTTCGCACTCATTGAAAAAGTCTTCAAAGCTAAAGATTATCCTCGTACGAAATTTTGGAAAGTTAGAGGGGTAATTTCGACTCTCTGTTATCTCGCCGTCTCCATTTCGGCGCCGTTGTTATGGGACGCATGGCTTTCGGAACGTTCTCTCCTGGACCTGACCGCGTTCTCTTTCTGGGTAACGATACCGATCGCATTCTTTTCCTATGAATTATCTCAATACGTCTGGCATAGAAGTATGCACACGTTCTCTCCTTTGTGGAGGGTCTTCCATCAGATGCACCATTCAGCGGAGAGTTTCGACGTCTACGGAGCTTTTTATTTTAGTCTTGCGGATATGATCGGATTCACTTTTTTAACGAGTTTTGCGCTTGTATTTCTTATCGGTGTTCCGGCTAACGCGGCGATTACGGCCGGTTTGATGCACACCTTCTTGGGGATTTTTCAGCACGTAAATTTCAAAACTCCAAGGTGGCTCGGCTTTTTGGTTCATAGACCTGAAAATCACGCGTATCATCACGCAAAGGATATACATTCCTTCAATTACGGAAACACCCCCTTTTTCGATTTTTTATTCCGAACTTTTAAGAATCCTGAAACCTTTCCCAATGATGTCGGTTTTTACGAAGGCGCTTCTCTGCGGATTCTGGAGATGCACCTGGCAAAGGACGTCTCCAAACCGAATCTAAAAGTATAAATTTATAGAACTCAAAAGCAGAATCGTCTCGGATACGGTTCAGCTTTTTTTCAAAGAAAGAATCAGCCGAACCACATCGCAATTTTTGAAACAAGACCTATACTTTCCAGGCGATCGTCCGACTTCACGATCTCGTAATGAGAAAAATTCACCGACTTTGTTTTTAGACGAAACTCGAAAGTAAAGCCGGGCCAGAGTGTCGTGTTTTTTCCGTTCTTGGTTCGATACCAACTCATACAACCGCCCGTATTCCAGATCGATTTTTCCAATCTCGATTGGATCTTTTCGTTATAACGATCCTGTGCTTCTTTTAAGACGTTGATAAATTTTAACTTCTTCCTGTTTAAAGAAAGAATACATTGAAGAGCGTAGTTGATCTGTGATTCGATCATCAAAACCATCGAACTGTGCCCAAGTCCTGTGTTCGGTCCTACGATCAGAAACATATTAGGAAAACCTGAAACGGTGGTTCCGAGGTAGGCTTCAGCCCCGTTCTTCCAGGCCTCGTTCAAATCCAAACCGCCGATGCCCTTAACCGGAAATGGAGCCTTCGCGTCCGCGGCCTGAAAACCGGTCGCCAAAATCAGCGCGTCCAGAGGATGTTCTACGCCGTCCTGAGTAAGCACACCATTCTCGCGAACCTCCCGAATCCCGCTAGTGACCACATCCACATTCTGTTTTTGTAATGCAGCATAGTATTCATTCGAGATCAAAACTCTCTTACAACCGATCGTAAAACTCGGAGTGACTTTTTTTCTCAGAACCGGATCCGAAACGTTTTTTTTGAGATAACCTTTGGCAAAAAATTCCAGAACTTTCATCAACCCCGGAAGGATCGTAAACGCGATCACTCTGAATTCCAACATCCAATAGATTGCAAAACGGAAAATCCATTGGGCCGGAGGAAAAAAACGAAACAAGGCCCTCTCGAAGCCGGAGATCGCACGATCCGGTTTTGAGATCACCCAAGGTGCGGTCCTTTGAAAGAGGGTCAATTTTTTCACTTCCGATTGGATCGCCGGGACGATCTGAATCGCGCTCGCTCCCGTACCGATCACGCCTACGGTTTTCCCTTTGAGATCGTAAGAATGATCCCATCTAGCCGAATGAAACATCTTGCCCTTGAATTTTTTCAAACCGGGAACGTCCGGTAAAACGGGACGACTCAGGCCCCCTGATCCGTTGATCAGAGATTTCGCCTTGTATGTATTTCCGTTAGAGGCTTTCACGTTCCAGAAACCGGATCTCTCGTCAAAGACCGCTGACTCCGCGGAAGTATTAAAATGGATCTGAGGTCTGAGATCGTATTTATCGGCGCAGTGATTGAGGTATTCCAAAATTTCGGACTGAAGTCCGTACATCCGGGACCAGTTCGGGTTTCTCTCAAAGGAAAAAGAATAGAGATGCGATTGAACGTCACAAGCCGCGCCGGGATAATGATTGTCCCTCCAGGTTCCACCTACGCCGTCCGCTTGTTCCAAGATCACAAAAGAATGAATCCCCTTTTCTTTGAGTCGGACTCCCATTCCCAAACCGGCGAATCCGGTTCCGACGATGACGGCGTCCAAGATCTGGTTCTCGGAAGTTTTCACTTTCGCTTTCTCTTCTTTCAAATTCTGAGTCATTTCCCAATTCTCCTCATTCGAATCGAAATCGTAGAAAGATCCCGAAAGGGTATCTTTCGTTTTTCGAAGAGAATCCTAACCGAGATGGAAGCTGAATTCGACCAGACTTATGATTTTTGACCGGAATAGGCTGATCGATTCCGAAATCAGAGAGGTTTTTTACGCGCGATTTTAGGTGCTTGTCCAAAATTTCAGAATGTAGGAACTCCAATAAAAGTTTAAGAATGAAAAACCTGTTGGAAAGTTGAGACTCCACTCAAGGGAAGATAGCTGTGGGGAACGCTGTTTTTTTTCGAGTTCGCCGAGCTCTGAAAGAGTTTTTTTCGACTTTGAAACAAGGTGTAAGTTCGAAGAAAAATGAGAAAGGGGGATTGTTGTTTGGCAGAGGAGGGTCGAAAGCCGAAAAACTTCCTTCCTTCTGAAAGAAAAAATCGTGCTCTGTTCCTTCCCCTTCCTCAAAAATTTTCATCTCGAAAAAACGGAAACATCCGCGACAACACTCCCCATCGGCCATAAGCAGAACCTTAGCCAAAAGTTGCATGGACGGAAGAAAATCAGTCGGAACTACGACAATCTTTCAGTGAAACGCGCGCGCCCCGCCCGATTTTCGGGTGGAGGGGCGGGTGGTGGAAAAAATTCCGCAAGACTTTCCTATATCACAAAATTCTAATCTTGCAAGCAAAAATCACCGTGTAGGAGCTCTTACAAGAGCCCTTCCTTGTAAGGACGATTCTCATTGCGGTTTCTCTCGACTCGTGGGAAAGGCGATGGCCATAAGGAATAGAATGAGAATTTCCGGAAAAATTCTAAATCATCCCAAAGGCAAATTCACGTTCCGTAAGAAGGATCGTCGCCAGTATCCAGTTTCAGTCGGAACTACGACAATCTTTCAGTGAAACGCGCGCGCCCCGCCCGATTTTCGGGTGGTGGGGCGGGTGGCGGGAAAAAATTCCGCAAGACTTTCCTATATCACAAAATTCTAATCTTACAAGCAAAAATCACCGTGTAGGAGCTCTTACAAAAATCTCACCTACGACGGCGTTCATTCTAAGCCCCACCTCAATTTACGAAAAAGGACTTACCTTTCAAAGAGCAGGAGGGAAAAACAAAAAACCCGTTTTAGTTATTTAAAAGAGAACGGAGAATTTCCCGAGTCGCTGAACCTGTCAGAGAAAAGTCGTGACCCGTCTCCTCTAAAAGATGTTCCGCTTTTTTTGGATCCAAAGTGGGAAAAATTTCCTTCATTTTTGTTCCAAGTTCTTTTTCTAAATCATATTCAGGATTCATTGTATATTCGGGACCGAACGTATCGATGATCGATGAATTGATCTCTTCCGAGTGGGAAGAGGCACGCTTGCCGACAAACTTCATCAACTCTCCGTTTGAAACGCCTTGGGGAAAGTTTTCGAATTCCTTCGTCAAAAATCCGGTCAAAGTAGAAGTCACCGGAGTTGGACTTTTGTAAAACTGAATCAAACCGTAAGAAACAAAATCCTCGTATAGAAAGTGACGATTGGTTACGAGTTGTGTGGACTTAGCCTTCATTTCCTTTTTAGCTTCTTTAGAAGAAAAGACAAACTTCAAGTAATAGAAAAAACCGGCGTCCGGAACCGCTTTAGAATGATAAGGCTGACCTATATCCTGAAGATAGTGACAGGCCCAGGCTGCGAATCTGTATCTCCAGTATTCGTGACCAGTTCTCCCCGCTAATTTGGAAAGACGGGAAAATAATTCGATACGATCCAACATCATTCCACCTTCCACGACCTCGGGTGCGAAGATAGAAATGAGCCAATTCTCATTCTGAAACTGAATGTGAAAAGGAGCCTTACTACCTTCTCCTTCCGGTTTACCGTAAGGTTGTTTACCGTATCCGTATTCAGTAATTCCCCAAAGACTGTGATCCATTCCCCAATCCGGTTCGTCGATGTACGTAAAAAGAACGGAGCGAATCGGCATCTTACTCCCGGTCTTGGAAATAAATTTCGCGGGTAAATCGGGCGTATCCGAAAGATAAGGAGAAACGGAAGAGAACGGAACATTTCCTTGTTTCATAGGAACGCTCGGAAGAACCCTTTCTACTTCCAGGAACTTTGTTTTAGGATTGAGCCGGGAAGCCCTTAAAAATTCCGGAACACTCGCCTGATCGGGGCGAAATTCAATCTTTTGAAAACGTTTCGACCCTCTTGCCAGTTCCCATTCCGCAAATTCGTCAAAGAGAGTTTTTAAAGAATTTTTCTCCTTTTTCACAAAGGAGTCTAGTGATTCGGTCGCCACTTCCTGAGAAGTAAAACTCATGCTCGGATGCTCCAAGGCACGATCCATAACAAGATAATGGGTTCCCCAGGAAAACAAGGTTCCGGGAAAAAGAAGAATGATAAAAAGAGCCGTCGCTTTTTTACCGAGGTTCGCGGTAGGAAGAATTGACTTTCCGGAAAACTTAGGATCATTCTGATTGAAAATAATATTCTTTTGATTTTGAATCATGGTTCTCTCTGTAATCTCTGTTCTTACCTCCAAAAATATAACGAAACAGAACGAACGCAATCAAAGAACGAAAATCCAAACCTTTCCGAGAAAGATCCGAGCCCTCCAAAACTTCCGTGACCGAGCGAGTCGAATTATAAATAAAAGCGAGGCCTTTCTTTGAAAAGTTCCCGTTTATAGAAAAGCGTTAAAACGCCGATTTTCCCCCTCTTTTTTGAAATCATAAACTTCTCCGAGAGTGTTAAAAAAAACTCCCTAAGAAGAAAGAAAACTTCGAAACCAGCCTCGTTTTTAAAACGAACTCGTAAAAAGATACAAACAAAGAAGGAAAGTAAAACAAGAACATCGGGTTTAGGAAAGACCTGATCGACTCGACAAAAAAACTTTCTCAAACAAGACAGGAATCGGGCGACAATTCCTTCCAATCCGTTTTCCAAAATAAAATCCGGTTAACACTCGATCGTTCCATTCTTTTCAAAGAGGACTCCATTTTTATTTTTTTTTCAAAAATCTAAAACGAATCTCTGCATTGGAAACTTAGGATCTCTTACGGAACTTTCTTTTTTTTTCGCCGCTTTCACAAAAAAAGATCGGCAAAAAAGGAATCAACACCATCAACCCGGGAATGAACGACTAACCTAACTAGCATTATGCGACACAGCCTGAAAAAAAATAAATTTGATCGGTTAGTGCTAAATAAGGAGACGGAGAGAGAATATGATTCAAAACAGAATACACGTTATGCATCTTCTAAAGAAGTTTCATACGAATTCGAAAAAAATTAAATCGATCGATATTTTCTCTCCAAAAACCTTGGGGATCTTTCGGCAACGAATTCTTTTTCATCCGAGATCCAAGTTTGCAACAGAACGATTTGAAAAATAAAAATGAAAAAATGAATGCACAAAGTTCGGGATAAATTCTACGAAAACAAAGAAAATTCGCAGAAGACAAGTTCCGTTCGACAAACAATAGATAGGAGTTTTCCGTTGAAAACAAAACAAACCAATTTTAAAATCGTATCCATGGCCTTGCTGATCGGACTTTTCATCGGCTTGTCCAACTGTGAAGAAGAGAAAAAGAACGACAATACTGCGTTAATCACCTTGGTAGCAGCCGCCAATGCCGGTCCAGCACAACCGGTGGATCTTCCTCAGCCTGCGGTAAACACGGCGATTCTAAAACTCGGGGAACAAGCCTTTGTCTTGACCGACTTGCAGCTTTGTCGTACCGGCCTTGGTGGAATCATCATTTCACAAACGGTAGCGACCCCCCTCCCTACTCTTAATATCCACGAAATTGACTTTTCTAAAACGGGTAGTGTCACATTAGGAGAAGGTGGTTCCGCCCTGGATATCGATGCGGCCGGCGGCACGTATGGTGCTGGTAAAAATGGAGTCAAAGGAAGTTGTTCCGCAACCGTCAAGGAAACCACTGCGACCACTTACGATCTGCAAGCCCTGGATTGTCCGATCACGAAGCAATTCCAAGCAAACAACATCCCCGATGTGAATCTTTCCTTCCGGGTTCGTTGTACAAAACAGTAATCTGTTTCAATCCCTCGATCGTACGATCGAGGGGTTTTTCTTTCTTTTATCATTCATTCCATCGTTTGAGAATCCATACACCGATCACGACCGCTACGATTTCAGTGCTCATGCTGAAATAGATATATTCGTTGACCGGGCCGTCCCAAAGAACTGTACAAATTCTTCCCAAAAAAAGGCCTCCCGCCGTTGTGATGGAAAGTAAAATCCCGGCTTGAACCCGTTCTTTTTTGAAGACCCCGAGTAATAGAAAGACTCCTACTCCCAAACAAAGTCCCCCATACATTGCGCGGAAGTCGGCAAGAGCCGAGGTTGTCCGAATTTCGATTCCGATCCAAGTGGCGAGTCGGGCCGGGAATAGAAAAAATCCGATCGCAAATGCTTCGTAAACGGCAATGTTTGCGAGAAGAAAAATTTTGGAAACGAGAGATAGAATTCGATCCTTTTCTCCGGGTCGATCCATCGTAAGACCATTGGTTTGCATTCCTACCATCCTGTTGACAAGCGCAACAAAGAAGATTGTGAGGCATTCTTCTCATTTCATCGACCGGAGTTATAACGGCTTACATTTTTTTTTGAAAACCTTTATAAAGTCTTACATGGAAACTGGAAAAGGATCGTTAAGAACGATAAGAAAGCGGCCGAGTCTGTCGGGAAGACTTGCGATATTCGACGGGTGTTTTTTGAGTGAACTTCAAAAAGGCTTCGTTAAAAGAGGAGCGGTTGTTAAATCCGACTTCCATTGCGATTTCGAGAACGGTTTTATCACTTTCCAAAAGTAGCCTCTTGGCCTCTTCTACCCGGGAATGATTCAGCCATGAAAAAAAACTTTTGTTGAGCTTACGATTGATCAACTCCGATAACTGATGAGTCGAAAGGGAAACTTTTTCCGCGACGGAAGAAAGGGAAACGTCCTCGTCCCGAAATATTTTCTCCTCTTTCATCATTCTTTCCAATTCAGAAAGAATGGAATCGACTTCCAATCCGCCGAGACGAGAGCGCGAATATTTGGATTGTACGAGTTCCACGTGGATCGTTTCTTCCAGATCGGCGTATTTTTTTCTCACGTAATAAACGAGACAAAGAGCAAAGCTGATCACCCAACTTGAAACTTTCAAAAAGAAGAATTCAAAACCGATCCCAAGAATTCCCAGAACGGCAACCGAAGAAAAATCGAAAAAACAGATCCAAATCAATAGCCTGAGTTTTTTTTCCTGAATGGAGGATAACATTCTCAGAATCAGAATCCCGAAAAAAAAGGAATACAAAGCGGCACAAACGGAAAGCCCCGTAAAAAAAAGTTCAGCTCCGTTCTGATTCGAAAAAGAACCCCCCCAAGGAAATGAATCCACTCTCGAAACAAAGAATAAAAGCGGAATCGCGACTCCTATCCCCGGCATAAGCGATATCCAGGTCGAAAAACGAAATCGAAATTCTTCTTCCACCATTGTCTGTACCGAAACATAAGCGAAGGGACCGATCAAAAAAAGAATGGGAAGACTCAAAAAAAGATAAAGGGAAGAATTTTGAAAAACCCCTTGAAACGTAATCGCATTCAAAAGTTGTAAAGTTCCGATCAGAATCAGGGTGATTGAAAAAAAGATCTGAAACCTTGTTCTTTTGGGAAATAGAAGTTCGGAGATCGCGAGTAAAAACGCTAAAAATCCTCCGAAAATTGCGAAAGCGTTTCCAAACCAATCCAAGTACACCATATCATTTCCGAAACGCGGATTGAGATTGTATAAAACTTACGATATCGGTCTCAAACTTCGGACCTAATTCTTGATAAACGAACTTGGGAGGAGAACTCACCTGTTTTAAGGCGTTACACCCCATTCTACCGCATTCTTCGGGAATGGAAGAAGCCCAGACCGCTCCCAAAACGGAATAGCCGTTGTCGTATTTTAGCGACGTCAACTGATTTAGATTTTTATCATAGATTTTGATTTCGGTTTCCGCCTGAAGGGAGGCGTAGCTTGGAATGATTCCAAAACTGATCACAGAGAACATCGATGAAAAAAGTTGAACAAAACTTCCTCCGAGATTTTTAGTGGTTTGAAAGGCCGGATTGTGGACTCCGACGACGTAGTAGTCCGCACCCACGTCCTTGAGTTTATAAATTCTTTCCTCTCCTTTTTTTTCAATGCTCGTAACGTAAGTAAGTTCCGTTACCCCGCTTTCCTTTACTTCGTTGAGATATTCCTGAACGAATTTTTTCACCTTCTCGGAGGGAACGTCTTTTCTAAATCCGAACGATCTCAGATCCGAGGCGTAAAACCCGTTCTGGAATTTGGAAACGGTTCGATCCGGATACGTCAGGTTCGCCGTATAAATTCTTTCCTGCGCGTTGGATGCGGTCATCTCGACGGAATAAGATCGGAAACCGAGATAGACGATTCTTACTTTGGATAGATTGGGAATCGCCGCGGTATCAGCAGGACTTTTCTGAACGTAATAATGGTAATTACAATCGAAAAGAAAGAAGAGTAATAAAGCAAAGAATCTAAATTTTGAAAAAGATTTCATATTGTTACCGGTCAGCGGATCAGAAACGCGGAATCCGCTGGTTCTGTAGATTCTTTGAAACGATTCAACTTGCAATCAAAAAGAAAAACGATTTTCTGTCGAATTCCCTTTTTTTAAAATCGGAGTTCGATTCCGAAATTCAAATACGGTATCTTATTTTTATTCGCTTCTAACGCCTGTTGTCCGTTGATATACATATATTGTGTCTCTGGATTGGCCCCCGGAACGTGCGGGACAAGGGGAACAAAAGCGCCCGGTCCGGAAGCGATTCGATTTCCAGTTACATTGACGAGTTCCAAATAAAGAGTCATTTTACCCCAATCCGTATGGATAAACCGATCAAAACGAATGTCGAGCTGTCGATAATGAGGGAGCCTAGCCGAACGCTGCATATCCGAATAAACCGGTTTATAGATCGGAAGAAACGAAAAAGAACTTCCTTCGGTTGCGGTGGTGGGAACCGGAGGTAAATCGGGAAATGCTTCCGCGATATTTTGACTTAAAGTCGTTCGACTAGATCCGGATACGGGAGTATATGCATAATTTGTTAAGTAGGTAGTTTTGATTCCGATCTGCCCCTGATCCGAAAATTTCCAGCCCAAGACCATCGAAAAGATATGAGTTCTGTCGAAGTCGTACAATTCTTCTTTTGAATTTTTGAGAAGAATATCGTAACTTCCGTCGTTGTAATAATTCGCGTAGTAGTGTTTTGTATCGTCTTGATAGAGCAATTCTTTCGAAGAACTTTGGGCCGACCAAGTTGTGTATTCCTTATCCGTCATGGTCGGGAGGTTACGATTTCGTTTTGTGAGGGATTTTGTATAAGAAAGCCAACCGTAAAATCCGGATTCTGCGCCAGGTTCTTTTTTTATAAAAAGTTCGATCCCTTGGGAATATCCGGTCATTGAATTTGAATAATTGAGTCGATTCGCGCGGAATAAGGATGGATTCGAATTCGGATTTATTGTCTCCCGAAATAAATCCCGGTCCCTGGAATACGGATCCATCGCATACGGATCGGCAACGGATAGATTGGAAAACGTATTTCTATATCCTTCCACTTTTACGTTCCAGACATTCCCGAGCTTCTGATCCCAACCGATTTCCATGTGATCCGACTCTTCCATTTTCAGATTTGGATTTCCGGTTCTCGCGGAATATCGACTAACATCGGTAGGCGCTTGGAAGTGTTTTCCGATTCCGGCAAAGATCCTGGACTGTGTGTACGGAATTTCCTTGCTGATTCCGAACCGAGGAGAAGTCCTCCATTCCTTAGCACGATCGTAGTAGTCTCGACGAACGCCTAAGTTTACGTTAAAATTGTCGAACTTGACTCGATTCTCGAGGAAATAACCAAGCTGTCTTGTTCCTACAGAATCCCCTTCCAATACCGCGTTTGTTTGTCGTGAGGAAAGAAGTTGTTTATGAAAGATTTCGTAATACGGATCGGGATTAAACTGACTAATTCTTCCCTTATAACCTGCTTCGACCTCCCGGTATTGTCCTCCCAAAACGACCTTCCAGTGTTTTTTGAGAAACTCCAGCTCGGAAACGTTTTCCAATTGTGTCATATTGTTAAAGTATTCGTTTTGAACGGTATGTACCCTTTCGAAAAGAGATAATAAATTCGCCTTTTTTGATACGTCCAATACGAGAGTGTCAAGTCCGTTTTCCGTGGTTTCCTGAAAGTAATTTCTCGAAACGTTTAGTGTATTCGTAATTCCGCCCTTCGGCTTCCATACGTGCGACATTCCATCCGTTCTAAAAATACGATCCAATCTCGCGGCGTCCGAAGGAGGCTGAAAAGCGGATTGCCCCGCTTCCTTAGGAGTATATTGACTATATTCCTTAAAAGGATATCGTTTATCCTTGGCGCCAAAAGTTTGGACCGAAACCGAATGTTTTTCATTGATATCCCAGCCGATCCTTGCCTGAAAATCCGTATAATCCGCCAAAAATGTTTCCGTCGGGATCAGATGGGGCACTCTTCCGAAGACAATGTTCGGATAGTATTTTTTACCGGAAACGGAAACGTTTAAGTCTTTTGTAATATTCTGGTATGCGTATATATCCGTCAGTAGCGCGTTTAAGTGGGCCACTCTGAGATTGGAATCTCTTTTCTGAAATCCCTCAACATTTACGATTCCTCCTGTCGCAAATCCGTATCGAGCCGAATAGGAACCCGAATACAATTCCATAGAACGAATCGCCTGATTGCTGATCACAGAAGTCAATCCGTCTGCGTGAAACGGATAACTCATCGGAAGTCCGTTGAAATAAAATTGATTGGCTCTGGTTCCGGCCCCCCTCATTACGAGAAAACCGGGCTCGCCGTTCGGTTTATCAGGACTGCCGGAATTTGCATTTTGATTCAAAGTTTGAATCGAGTTTTGAAAACTGGAACTTGTATATGTCTGAAACAGAGGAGTAATCCCCGGCATCGATTGAACCGCTTTCAGCGAGTCTCCAAATCCGCCCGGCATTTTCACCGCGTCTTCCTGATTCATCGTGTAGTTCGGTGGAGAGTCCGGCCTTTTCCCGACAACGTTGATTCCGTTCGCCAAGGGTTTGTTTTTTTGGATCCATTCCACATTTTTTTTATCGGAGTCTATCGTGATCGATCTTTGTTCCATGATCCCGCTCTGAAACGTTATCACTACGTCGTAGATCCCACGGTTTTCTAAGTCTACGGTCAGCTCCGTTTGATTTGAAAATTCAAAAACCTTAGAATATCCGTTTCCACGAATCCAAACTTCTTTTGGAAGATCCGATTTTGAAGCAGAAAACACTTTGAAGCGGAGAGAAGTTTTCGCCCATAAACTTTGCTTTGTATTCAAGAAAAGTAAGAATGAGAAAAAAAGTAAGATCCGGCTTTTTGAAACATTGAGATTTAGACCATGCTCTGGATTCAGAAATTTGCACATGTTCCCTTTGACCCAAATCGGTTCCACATTTTTCCGTTGAATTTCGATATTAAAACACCATGTGATTACTTGTAATATTTTAATTCTAAAAACTCCGGATTTCCCCAAGGTCAAAATCGGAAAATGAAAATAAGTGATTGTTGAAATTACGTCAAAGGTTTCACAGAATTTTATGCGAGTGTAGTGTTTCGCTTTGAACGCGGCCTCAGCCGCGAAAGATGAAATGGAAGAAGAGAACATAAACCATATATAGGCAAGTTTCATAGTAATACTCCATGCGGATTGTTCACGTTAGTTTTTTTACAATCTAAATACCCTATCCAAATCGAGTATAATGCCGGACATCGTTTCGTTCCTCTTGATCAAGACTTGATTCCAATAGGAAAGCTTTTGTTCTTAGAGATAAAGAAAAATGGAATCTTAGTTGAAATTTATCACAGCGTCCTGTGTAAAGATTCCGTTCTTTTCGGAATCGGATTAGATTTTTCCGTTATAGATGATTCGGCCTTTCATTCCCCGATCATCTATATTCGCTTTCGAATGCTAAATTACGATTTAAAACAGAGATGTCTCATAATTCCAACACCATCGCGAGCGATCGTGGCGATATACTGCAATGCACCACAATCCAATTTTGTAATGTATGGATTTCTAAAATACGGCGG
>NZ_JAFFPU010000032.1 GCF_016919175.1 Leptospira ainlahdjerensis
ATATTCTCAAAGGGAATCTCTGAAATGTGTGAGTTCCTACATTCTCAAAGCGAATTTCTGAAATGTGTGAGTTCCTACATTCTCAAAGGGAATCTCTGAAATGTGTGAGTTCCTACATTCTCAAAGCGAATATCTGAAATGTGTGAGTTCCTATATTCTCAAAGGGAATCTCTGAAATGTGTGAGTTCCTACATTCTCAAAGCGAATTTCTGAAATGTGTGAGTTCCTATATTCTCAAAGGGAATCTCTGAAATGTGTGAGTTCCTACATTCTCAAAGCGAATTTCTGAAATGTGTGAGTTCCTACATTCTCAAAGGGAAAAATTCGCCCCTTCGATTCCAAGAAATTCGGGGGAAGGAAAGACGGGAGGAGGCCTTCTTTCCGCTCTTCACTCCCAGGAAACGAGCCGTATTTTGCTTTTCAGGGGAGGCCTTTGCAGGAAATCATCGGAAGTGAGCCCATCATGAATGTTCAACAGAAATTTATCCGTAACTTTTCCATCATAGCCCATATCGACCATGGGAAATCCACTCTGGCTGATAGACTTTTAGAGATTGGTCATGTTACAAATGACCGGACCAAGAAGGATCAAATTTTAGATTCCATGGATATCGAGAGGGAAAGGGGAATCACGATCAAGGCAAACAACGCTACCTTTGATTATCTCGCCGAAGACGGGAATACTTATACGATGAACCTCCTGGATACTCCGGGTCACGTGGACTTTACTTATGAAGTTTCTCGTTCTCTCAAAGCCTGCGAAGGGGTTCTTTTGATCGTCGACGCAAGTCAGGGAGTGGAAGCGCAAACTCTCGCAAACCTCTATCTTGCAATGGAACAAGATCTTGCGATCGTTCCCGTTATGAACAAGATCGATCTTCCTGCGGCGGACGTAGAAAAAACCAAAGTTCAAATCGAAGAGAGCTTGGGTCTGGACGCAGACAAAGCAGTTGCAATCTCGGCGAAAACCGGACTCAACGTAAAGGCAGTCCTCGAAGAAATTACAAAACAAATTCCTGCGCCGCAAGGAGATCCGGACGGACCTCTGAAAGCCTTGATCTATGATTCTTATTTCGATCCATATATGGGAGTTGTGATCAAGATTCGGGTTTTTGACGGGAGAATCAGAAAAGGCGATCGTTTTCTCATCATGAGTACCGGGAAAGATTTTACCGTCAACGAAGTCGGAATCAATCGAATCACACTCACTCCGACGGAAAGTTTAGGCGCTGGAGAAGTCGGTTATCTCATAGCGGGAATCAAAAAGGTTTCCGACGCGAAGACGGGGGATACGATCACACTTTTTTCGAATCCAACCAAGGAATCGATTCCAGGTTACAAAGAAGCAAAACCGATGGTATTCTCCGGACTCTATCCGATCAACGGAGAACAGTTCGACGAGCTCGTGGACGCGATCGAAAAATTGAAGCTTAACGACGCGGCCCTCGTATTTGAAAAAGAAAGTTCGATGGCCCTCGGTTTCGGATTTCGGGTGGGATATCTCGGTCTTCTTCATATGGAAATCGTTCAGGAACGTTTAGAGAGAGAATTCAATCTCGACCTGATCACGACGGCTCCTTCCGTAAAATATATCATTCGAAAAAAGAACGGAGAAGTGGAAGAGGTGGACAATCCTTCACGTTTTCCGGATCCGATCGCGATGGAATCCACCGAAGAACCCTATGTAAAAGCCACGATCATCACACCGAACGAATATGTCGGAAATATCATGGCTCTCGCAAACGACAAACGAGGGATTCAGTTGGATACGGTTTATTTGACACAAGACAAGGTCCAGTTGACTTACGAACTTCCTCTTGCGGAACTTATATTCGAATTTTATGATAAACTCAAGTCTTTTACGAGAGGTTACGCCTCTTTGGACTACGAGCCTTCCGGTTATAAGGTGTCTCAACTCGTAAAGATGGACATACTTGTTAACGCCGAGCCCGTGGACGCGCTTTCGATGATCGTTCATAGAACCAAGGCCGAACAAAGAGGAAGGGAGATCATAGAAAAACTCAAAGACCTCATCCCAAGACATCAGTTTATGATTCCGATTCAAGCCGCCGTCGGCGGAAAAATTCTCGCAAGAGAAAGTATTTCTGCGCTTCGAAAAAACGTAACCGCTAAATGTTACGGTGGGGATATAACTCGAAAGAAAAAACTTCTAGAGAAACAAAAAGAAGGTAAGAAGCGGATGAAACAAATCGGAAACGTAGAAATCCCGCAAGAAGCCTTCTTGGCCGTTTTGAAGACGAGCAATTAAAGTATTTTGGCGTAGATTTTCGATCCTATCTTTTCCACTCTCAAACTCAAGGAGCGGTCAAATCGTTCCAGTTGATTCCTTGCGGAAAGTAAGGCGCCTTCCAAGAAAAACACCTTACTTTCCGTTTTTAATTCCAAAATAATTTTTTAGAGTTTAGTCCAAGCCGTGCTGCTCACTTTCCCATTCGTAAAGTAGACGTCGCAAGCTTCAATTTTTCCGCTCGCGGCGGCAGTCAAACTGGTATCTTGAAAGTGCCAGAGCTCCGTAGTTCCGTAACCTCCGAGGGTGTTTTCCGATTGGGACTGAGTTTCGCCCAACAGATTCGTTACTTCTTCTTTTCCCATTCCGTTTTTAACTGCTTGGCAGTTTTCTTTCGTAATCGTTCCGTTTTCTCCCATCGCTGCGGAGGTCGAATTGTTTCTTCTTCCTCCCCCCGTCATTCCGTAAAGGATGAGTAAGATTACGGTTAACGTCCCGAAATATTTAATGACCGTCTTTCGTGTTTTCTCTAAATTTCCTCTAACTACCAATTCGGGTTTAATCAGTCCGATGATTAAAGAGCCGAACATGCCGAGCGTTAAAAAGCCTAATACTGTTGACAAAGTTAATTTCCTCTTAAAAATTTTTTACGAGAATGGATTCATCGTCTCCTCTGTCCAAATGAATTTCGAAATTTTCTGGATCAATGAATTCGAAGTTAAAAAGTAATCCTAATTTATTTATAAAAAAATAATATATTATCTAGATAAGAATTGCCGTGTTTGATCTTTTTGTTTTCCTTCTTTGATCGTACATCTTAAGTAATTTGAGACTGTTTTCTTTTTAGTTGTGAGAAAGAAACTCGGTTTTTTGAAATGTATTACGGGAAAGAATGGTTCTTTCCGATTTTGCAAACATTTTTGAATTATAAATTTGATAGGGTGAATTAAAATCGGCGAAGTTTTGATTTTACGGATCACCTGGTTTTTAGATTTTGTATGAGGGGTGGCTCGGGTGAGTCTCCTTTTTTAAAAAGGAATCCTGTATTTGAATTTCTCTTGTGCACGATATTTAGAATCCTACTGTTTTATGAATCATTTCTTTTTGCGATTTCAAATTTTTGGAAATTCTTTTTGAATCCACTCGCCGCTTTTTTGTCTTCTTCCCTCGAACGTCCTTTAGAGTTTCAAGAGGTTTTGCTTTGCTCGAAACAAAAGGTAACGATTCTCAGAGACGATCGTCTTGCCTTTGGAATCGGGACAAAATTTAGAAAGTTTTTTGGAATCCATTCGGATTTGGAAAATAAGGGGATTCACGAAGTGATTCTTCAGGGAGAATTGCACAGCAATTTGCTGGCTTCTTTCTCTTTTTTGTTTCGTGTTTTCGGATACCGTGTAAATACTTATTCCTATTCTCGGGATCCGAAGAAGGTTACCTTCAATTCTCGGATCGTAAAAATCAACTCCCACACACTCAAAGTATTCCCTTCTCGTTTTCAATGGAAGGAAGGTTTCATCGATCAAAAATCGAACGTGGCAAAAGTTTTCGAATTCGAAGAAGGCGGAAATCTCTCGTTAGATTCGGATTTCTCAACGATCGGAGATCCGGATTCTTCCTTTAAATCCCACGTTTTGATTCCGGAATATGGATTTGGACCGGAAGCGGTTCCAGGTCTAACTTCTCTTTGGAAACAGATTCCTATTTCCAATTTCAATCATTTGGTCATAGACATCGGTTCCGGTTTGACCTGGTTGGCTGCGAAGAATTTTTTTGGTGACACCATTCCGGTTCATGGAGTTTCTATCGGTCTTGAAAAATCAAAAATGATTCCTTGGTTGCAAAGGAAACGGAGAGAACTGAAATTTTCTGGATTCGAAATCGGGCAAGATTCGATTTGGGAATCGGAAGTCAAAGCTGGTTTTGGTTCGTCGAGTCCCGATCTATTCGGATTTTGTAATTCATTCTTTGATAATAATTCGATTCCTATTGAACCGATTTACTCGGGTAAGACCTTATACACGATTCGGAAACGGATGGAAGGGGCCGGGATTTCGGGAAAGATTCTCTATCTCCACCAAGGAGGACTCTGGAATTTTTTGGATTCGTTTCTGCCTCGGATTCAGGAAAAGAAAATCGGTAACGATAAAAACGGCTCTGAAAGACTTGGAACGACTCCTCTCGATTGAAATTTGCCCTAACTTGATTTTATATTCTTATTCTAAAAAAAAACTTAATCAAGGGCAGTCTTCAGGACCGTTCCATCGTTTTTTGAAAAAACGCCCCTGGTACAAACCGACAAAAAAGCCGCCTGTGTGAAGGGCGGCTTGGAATTCTTCTTTTGATGAGAAAGAAAGTTTAAGAAAGGATAAAATCCTTGTTCATAGTCCGGATAAAATCTCTCTTGATCGATTTTGGACAAACCGCCTCGCACTCGTATTGGTTTGTGCAGTTTCCAAAACCTTCTTTGTCCATCGCGTTGACCATCTTTTTCACACGATCCTTTTGTTCCACCTTTCCTTGTGGTAAAAGACCCAGGTGAGTGATCTTCGCGGAAACAAAGAGCATCGCGCTCGCATTCTTACAAGAAGCGACACAAGCCCCGCAACCGATACAAGTCGCTGCGTCCATCGCGATGTCCGCATCTACTTTAGGAATCGGTAATGCGTTTGCGTCAGGAGCTCCTCCCGTGTTGATGCTTACAAATCCTCCGGACTGGATGATTCTATCAAATGCGCTTCTGTCTACGACGAGATCCTTGATCACAGGAAACGCTTTTGCTCTCCAGGGTTCCACGAACACGGTGTCTCCGTCTTTGAAAGAACGCATGTGGAGCTGGCAGGTGGTTACGCCCTGGTGAGGGCCGTGTGCCTGTCCGTTGATCATCAGGTTGCAGGAACCGCAGATTCCTTCCCGACAGTCGTGTTCGAATGCGATCGGTTCTTCTCCCTTTACGATGAGTTCTTCGTTGACTAAGTCCAACATCTCCAAGAAAGACATGTTCGGGGAAATATCCTTTGCGTCGTAGTCGACGATCTTTCCCTTTTCTTCTCCGCTCTTTTGTCTCCAGACTTTGAGTTTCAGATCCATTATTTATAACTCCTTGTGGCGAGGTGAACGTTTTCAAACTCCAGTTTTTCCCTGTGTTCGGTTGGCTTTTTTCCGACTCCGTTGAATTCCCAAGCGGTCGCGTGACAGAACTTATCGTCGTTCCGTTTTGCTTCTCCTTCTTCCTGGTATTCTTCTCTAAAGTGACCGCCGCAGGATTCTTCTCTCGTGAGTGCGTCGAGGCAGAGCAATTCTCCGAATTCTAAGAAGTCGGCGACTCTTCCCGCTTTTTCAAGCGATTGGTTTAGGTCGTTTCCGCTACCCGGAACGTTTACGTTTTGCCAGAATTCTTCTCTGATCTGAGGAATTTTTGCGATCGCTTCTTTTAAACCCTTGTCGTTACGTGCCATTCCGCACTTGTCCCACATGAGTTTTCCAAGTTCTCTATGAAAGGAATCTACGGTTCTCTTTCCTTTGATGGAAAGAAATTTTTTCGTAGTTTCTTCCGCGTCGGAGAGGGCTTTCTTTGCTTCGGGATGATCTTCGCTCGGGCGTGAATTGAAACCCGCTCCGGCGAGATAGTTTCCGATCGTGTATGGAAGAATGAAATATCCGTCCGCGAGTCCTTGCATCAGCGCCGAAGCTCCGAGACGGTTTGCCCCGTGATCCGAGAAGTTGGCTTCTCCGATTACGAACAATCCGGGAAGGTTGCTCATGAGATTGTAATCCACCCAGAGTCCGCCCATCGTATAGTGAACCGCAGGATAGATTCTCATCGGCTGTTTGTAAGGGTTCTCGCCTGTGATTTGTTCATACATTTGGAAGAGGTTTTCATAACGGTCACGGATCTTCGGTTCTCCAAGACGTTTGATCGAATCCGCGAAATCCAGATAAACACCTTGTCCGGATTCTCCCACGCCAAGTCCAGCGTCGCAGGCTTCTTTCGCCGCGCGAGAAGCGATGTCTCTTGGAGAAAGGTTTCCGTAACTCGGATATTTTCTTTCGAGATAATAATCTCTTTCCGACTCAGGGATATCCGCAGGATTCCTTTTGTCCCCTTTGTTTTTGGGCACCCAGATTCTTCCATCGTTTCTTAAAGACTCGGACATCAGAGTCAACTTGGACTGATGATCTCCGGAAACCGGAATACAAGTCGGGTGAATTTGCGTATAACACGGGTTAGCGAAGAATGCGCCTTTTTTGTGGGCCTTCCAAGTCGCAGTCACGTTACAATTTTTTGCGTTCGTGGAAAGGAAGAATACGTTCCCGTATCCGCCCGTTCCTAAGACGACCGCGTCCGCCATGTGAGTGGAAAGTTTTCCCGTAACCAGATCACGAACCACGATTCCTTTTGCATGACCGTCGACTACGATCAATTCTACCATCTCGGTTCTCGGATACATCTTCACGGCGCCGAGTCCGATTTGACGGGAAAGCGCGGAATACGCTCCTAAAAGAAGCTGTTGTCCGGTTTGGCCTTTTGCATAGAAGGTTCTGGAAACTTGAGCTCCACCGAAAGAACGGTTTGCCAAATGGCCGCCGTATTCTCTCGCGAAAGGAACCCCTTGTGCGACACACTGATCGATGATGTTCACCGAAACTTCCGCGAGACGATGTACGTTCGCTTCTCTTGCTCGGAAATCTCCACCTTTTACGGTGTCGTAAAACAATCTATGGACGGAGTCTCCGTCGTTTTGGTAATTCTTCGCAGCGTTGATTCCACCTTGAGCTGCAATACTATGAGCTCTTCGAGGACTATCTTGGAAGCAAAAAGTTTTTACGTTGTAACCGAGCTCCGCGAGAGTGGCCGACGCCGAAGCTCCCGCAAGACCGGAACCCACTACGATGATGTCGAATTTTCTCTTATTCGCCGGGTTTACTAATTTGATATCGGCTTTGTGATTGGACCATTTTTGTTCAATGGAGCCGCTTGGAATTTTAGAATCTAAACTCATGAAAGTTTCTCCAAAAGATTACGGGTGAACGTATCCCAGCAAAATCGAAAGCGGGATAGAAGTATTGCCAATGAAAATGATCAGAGCAAAAAGGATCGCTCCAGCTTTGATCTTTCCATTCAAGGAAGGAGTGCTCAAGCCCAAGGTTTGAAAAACGCTCGCTACACCGTGACTGATATGCGACGCGAGCAAAACCATCGCGAAGATATAAGAACCCGTAACGATCGGATTTTGAAAACCGAGAATGACCATCGTAAAAACGTCGTGTCTTCCTTTAGAATCGGTCATCGCAAAATGATCCGGGTTGGTTACGCCTAACGTGAAATGAAGAAGGTGATAGGTGAGAAAGGAAAAAATCAAAAGACCCGTAAGAGCCATAGTACGGGAAGCAAGTGACGCCTGAACCGTATTCTGTTTTGAGTAGGGAACGGGGCGGGCCTTTTTGTTTTCAATTGAGAGCGTTATCGCGTAGTAAACGTGAATGATAAAGCTAACGATCAGAATGATTCTGGCTACCCAGAGAAGGGGGGCGATGTCCCTAAGTGCTTGGCCATATGCGTTGATTTTTTCTTGTCCGAGGAAGATCTGAAGATTCCCCAGCATATGAGCAACAACAAAGCCGAAATAAACAAGTCCGGTTACTGCCACGAGAGTTTTTCTCCCGATGGAAGACCGGAGATATCCAGCCTTTAAATCCATTTCATTTTCTCCTGTTTGATTGTGGAAAGAATTCATCGAAAAATTAATATGATTCGAAAAAGATGGGCCGAGGCTCAACTTCTCTTAAATTAGGGTAAAAAAGCGAGTTATGACGAAAAGCATTTTTATTTTGAAGTTAAAAAATTGATACTGGAATGGAATGTTATTAAGATCGTTTCTCAATTAGAATTCGAATGACGAACATTCGTTCTGGAATTTCGTTTTGTGCGATGCGTAACGAAAGGTGAACCGAAACAAACGGGAAAAAAAATATGAATCCATCCGATCCATTTCAAACTCTTTATCAGAAATCCATGCTAAAAGGAAGTGCGACTTCCGAATCTACGAAAGAATATTCCGAAAATTCTTCACTCCAAAAAAAATACAAGTCGGGTGAGAATCTTCTGAATCCATATTTCAACTTTCGCGGAAGAACTCTCTCGAGAATCGCCTTTGGATGTTATCGTGTGGGACTTGAATCTCCCGAACATAAGAAGGCCCTCGAACTTTCCTTTCAGGAGGGTTTTAACGTCGTCGATACTTCATCCAATTATGGAAACGGGGAAAGTGAAAGTCTGCTCGGTCGCGTTCTCGGAGAAAAAATCGATCGGGGAGAATTGAAACGAGAGGACGTTTTTATCATCACCAAATCCGGTTATATCCAAGGGAGAAATCTACAGATCGTTTCCGAACTTGAAAAGAAGAATCAAGAATTTCCGGAAATTACATACTACCAAGAAGGATGTTATCACTGCATTCATCCCGCATTTTTGGAAGATCAGCTTACACTTTCCCTCAAACGACTCGGTTTGGAAACGGTCGATGTATTTCTTCTTCACAATCCGGAATACTTTCTTATGGACCGAGAGAAGCATAACGTTCCCCAAATAAAAGCCAAAGAAGAATATTATAAAAGAGTGAAGAACGCTTTTCTTTTCTTCGAACAAAAAAGAGAGGAAGGGAAAATTCAATTCTATGGAATCTCCTCCAATACCTTTCCCGAAAATCCAGAGAAATATACGGCCACTTCCTTACTCAAAGTTTTGGAAATCGCAAAAGAAGTGCAGTCGGAACTTGGTTTGAAAGAATCCGGTTTTGCGGTCGTTCAGTTTCCGGCCAATCTTTTGGAAAGTGGATTCTTGGATCGGAAGTTCGAAGGAAAGTCTTTGATCGATATCATAGAATCAAATCAACTCCTGCCCTTAGTCAACCGACCGCTCAATGCGATCTCGAGTCAGGGGAATATCTTTCGTCTTTCCTATGATCCGAAAGAAAGTCAGGGAGAAGTATTAAAAAACATAAAAGATAAATTGAATATTGTCTATTCCTGGGAGGAGGATTTTTTGCAGATCCTTCCTCCGGGTTCTTACAAATATACGTTTCGAACCGTGACGGAACCTTACTTGGATCAGTTTCAAAACCAGGATCATCTCGCTCAATTTCTGGAAAGAACAGTGATTCCGATCATGCAACAGTTGATCGCTCAGATCGAGAAGATCGCGGGGACCGACAAACAAACCGAATATATAGAAAGACTCAACGACGCACTTTCTCTTTTGGAACGGTATGTTCATTTTCACAATATTCAGAACTCAAACCTACTGTATGAAAAAATCGTAACATTCTATCCTCAGTATAAGGGCTGGAATCTTTCCGGAACGGCTTTGCACTTGCTCCATTCTTCCTTGAAGGAAGGGGTGGTCCTTTTGGGGATGAGAAAAGAAAATTACGTCCGAGACGCGGAAGGTTCGTTTGCCGGTCCGATGACGAAGATTCAGGAAAAGGATTGGAAGCAGTTTGAAATTTGATCCTGAAATCGTAGCTCTTTTCGACGTGATCACGGCGACTTCGGATCCTGAAAAGACCGTCGACTTCGCTTATCAAAACGGCGAAAGACTTTTTAGAGAAGGGAAATACTTTGAGGCGCATGAGGTTTTCGAATTTCAATGGAAAAAGGATTTTGGGCCGAGAAAAATATTTTTGCAGGGAATCATACAACTCTCGGTTTCTCTTCATAAAATTTTTGTCAAACCCAACGGACGCGGTTCCCGAATGCAGGCTACAAAGGCAAAGGAAAAGTTGGAATCGATCCTACATTCCCCCGCTCTCAGCGAAGTCGGAAAACGGGAAACGTTAGACCTGCTTTTCTCCTTGGATAAACTTTTGGATCTTTATGAGGGAGACGAACTCCTTCTTGAAAAAGTTTCTACTTTCAGCATTCCGAGCCTTCCGAAAGACTGGCGAGAATTATTTAAGGTGCATCCATGAGTGAAATCGAAAGCGGTTTTTTTCAATCCGGCGGTTACAACCTCGCCTATAAAATTCATAGGAACGATAAAAACAACGCACTTCTGTTATTTCACGGATTTCAGGACGCTTCGGACACCTTTCTCTATCAATTCCCATTCTTATCCCAACATTTCGATATATATCGTTTTGATTATAGAGGTCACGGAGATTCCGACTGGCTGAGAGAAGGGAATTATCATTTTATTCAGACCCTAGTGGACGTAAAAACGTTTATCACCTCCTTTCTTCCGGATAAGTTTCATATTTTAGGACATTCGATGGGGGGCGGAATCGGAGCTCGTATCGCCGGTATTTATCCGGAAAAAATCCAAAGTCTCGTTTGTCTGGAAGGATTTATGTCCATTCAAACCCCTGAATTTGAAAAAAAACGTCTGAAGGCCTGGTTGGATACGATCGAGAACAACGAAGTCGGCACGAAGGATCGAAAAAACAAAACGTTTTCGAGCATCGAAGACGTCGTATCCCGACTCAAACCAGTTTATCCAAAATTGGATTCTTCCAAAATTCGGGATCTTGCGGACTATCTTACAAAAAAGACGCATAACGGTTATCAGTGGAAAAACGACCCGCTGTACAAACGAGGTTTCCCCTTTGTTTTTTCCCCGTTTCTGACGCGTCATCTTTGGGAATGTATCGATTCTCCCACCCTGATCATCTACGGTAAAGAAACTCATTTGATGCCGGAGAATCGGGAAGAAATTCTTTCGCACTTTAGATATTTGGAATATGTTGAGATGGAAAATGCAGGTCACAATATGCACCACGATCAGCCGGAGTTGTTGGAGAAATTGTTAAACGCATTCTACAAAAAACACGGTTTAATTTCCGATTAATTTTCGTTGATTTTTATACAGTTTTGTCTCCACGTTCCTCAATTTGCTTCCGCTTTGATCAAGACCCGTTTTTGCCGGATCGAAATAAGCAACTCGTATTTGCAAAAAGTAATTGATAGGAGACCTATAATTCGTATATCATCAGAGAAATTGAATTTTTATTTTTTGAAATCATTCGTATTGTTCTTATAAAAACGGAGATCATTTTGAAGAAATTTACATCCTTTTCATTCCTTATCGTTTTTCTTTTTTTATTTTCCCAGTCGCTCTGGAGCGCCCAGACAATTCTTCTCAAAAATGGAACTTCGATCAAAGCGGACGTTACCGGTCAAAACGAAAAAAACATCATAGTCCGGATGACGGACGGAACGGTGAAAACGATTTCTAAAAAGTCGATTTTGAAAGTTGTCTATCGCGACGTGAATGAAGAAGAGGCAAAAAGAATTCGTTTGGAAGAGGAAAAAAAACTAAAAGAAGCCAAATCCGCCGAGGAAAAAAAACAGATCGAGGAAGAAGCGATCGTGACGAAACCGAATTTCAAATCGCACCGTTCCGGAGATAGAAATCGCCTGAGCCTTGTTTGGCGATCGGCCGTATTTCCGGGATGGGGACATTACAAAGCGGATCGAAAAAAGTCCGCCTACGTCTATGGTTCCCTTTTTTGGACCGGAATTCTGGCGACGTTTAGTTCCGCCCAGAAAGTGACCCAGACCAAAGCGGATTACGACCAAGCGAGTTTGAACGCACAAATCCTCGGAGGAGATAGCCCTTTTTTGGCAGGACAGATTCTTACAAACGGAAAAAGAGAAAGTTATAAGAAGGCGATCAACGACTATCAACAGATCTCGACGGCCACCGCGATTCTTTACCTGATTCAACTCGCACACGTTTATTATACCGGAATTTCTTGGGAAGAAGAGGAGGTCGCCCTGAATCCTCAAGGTTCGATTCTAAAAAAAGGGCTTCAGATGGATTCTATGAGGGAATTCAATTCTTTAGAATCGGGCGCCAACTCGATCGTAGGCTGGAGAGCCGAGGCAAGATACAATTGGTTTTTTTAATGGAGAGATATATGAAACGATTCCTTCTCATTCTTTTGATTATTTTGAATTCTCAGTGTTATAAATTTGAAGAGAACCCTCTCGATCCGAACGGAATCTTCGGAATCTTACGATCCATTTTAGGGAAGGATCAGTTCGGTTATACTGACTTTATGAAAAGTAAGTATTATGAATTTCGAAAAGCGGGTACGAATACGTTTCTTTCCTATGCAAGAAGAACCTTCGACGGCACGGATGATCCGAGAAATAGGGTCGATCTGATTCTTGCGAATGAAAACACAACCGATCTGATTCCGACTAACATCCCCGTAGTGGGAGCTCAATACGCCGACATGATCGGCTACGGCTACAATCCGTCGAACGCGAGTAATAAATATTCCATTCTTTTTGAATTGGGTGCTTCCGACGCAGTCGGGAACTTTACTTACCAATACTATTACTGGTCTGGCTCCGTTTTACCCACGGCTGGAAGTCGTATGACGTTCGTAAAAGTGGATCCCTCTATCACGGGTGAAAAAATAATCGGCTTTGGGACTTACAACGTGGGGGCCGCTGAAAAGGCAGTTTTTTGCGAGAAGCTTCCACCGAGCGGTTCTGTGAGTTGTTATAATGTAAACAGTGATTTTTCAGGCCGTCTTGCGATTGCCGGAGTCCCTCCGGTCCAATGCGGTATTGTCGGGAATAACCTAGCGGTAGGATGGTGTGCGGATTCCATTACCGGGACCAGTCTTTCTATGTTTCCTACAGACGGATCCGCTACCGCGTTCGGAGCGCCGGCGATCATGTCCATGCCGGCTTCCTACAAGACGGCGCCTTACGCTACTTTTTTGGGAAATTTCAACTTTGACGTTCCGAATGACTTCTCGGAATCCCATTTTGTAGAACACAACAACGGTACGATTCGAATCACGACGGTTCCGGGGGATCTGAGTTCGATTGCTACGATCGTGGTCCCCGGTAATGGACAACAAGCGATTGTCGCGGTAAATGGAATTGCCGACACGGACGTTATCTTTCCGGTGCGTTCCTTTCGGGTCGGAACTACAACCTACCTTTCCTTAATCACGAACAATTCCCTTGGAGGATTCGCTTCTTATTCTTTTAGAACCTCGGACGCGGGAGTCAACTGGGCTCCGGTCAGTTTTAGTGGTTTGACCTTTCCGAACGCAATCGATCAGGGCGATCCCGTACCGAGCCAGACTTCGGCGCTTGCAAGTTTTGGAACGAACTCAGGAACCGAAAAAATTCATATTTTTATCAATATAGAAGGTGAGTCCTTAAAACGTTATATGTCTTCGAACTTCGGAGCTACTTGGACTTTGCAGGAAACAATTACACCGAGTCCGGAATAAAAAATTCTGTCTCCTTAGAAAAAAAAGCTTGTACTTTGGGGGTCGTCCTAGAACATCCTTTCAACAATTTTAAAGGAAGTTTCCATGCAAGAACAAGCTGCAAAGTTTAAGAGCCAGTTAGAAAGATATATCAACTATCGCGGGATCGATATTGTCCTGCATCTCAAAGACGGGTCTCGCGTGGAATTGGATCGAAATCGTAAGTTGGTCGGCGAACAAATCGTCTATTTTCCAACTAAAAATCTCACAAACGCCGTGGAGCTCGCGAGCATCAGCCGAGCAGAGTTTTTCGTAGCTTAGAACTTTATAAAATTCTAAATTACCAATAGAAAGGGAGGTTAAAAATACCTCCTTTTCTATTGGTTTCGTTGAAATCTCTCCTTTCGTCTTTGAAATTTACAACATAGACCGAAAAATAACCCGCTACCAAATCATCGTCTGGATTGATGGACTTAGAAACGAAAGAACGGTGGAACCTTTTTGATCGGTGATTTCGCTCATAGCTCCTAATTTTTCCGGAATGTATGCTCTTTCGAAACTTGCTTGATTTCGGCGGTTCCGGTCGCTTGAACTTGAAGTTTCGATTTGTGGATTGATCCAAGCTCTCATCGCCGCTCCTGAGGAAATATCCGTTACCCCAAAAAGTGCTGCTCTGTGGACGATCTTTACGGAATTGTGAAACGTTTCGTCCATCTCGATTTCATACATGCTTTTACCGAAACTGGCGTGAAGCGCTTTGTATTCGAGCTTATAAGAAAATATATTTTGAGTTTGAAAATAGAAAATAAATTCCGGAAAATTGATTTCGGGGATGGATTGAAAGGGGTTCATCTTTTGGTTAAGCTTCTTCGAAATCGAAGTTTTGTCTATTCTGGCGGATGAATTCGATTCAGTAACACACTTCTATGAATTTAATATTCAAGTTGTATAGGTCCACTGAAAAGAATCGAAATGAAGGTGTGCCTCTGTCTGAGGTTTTGATTTTTTTGAAAAGCTTTTTCAAAAAAAAATTGCTTTTATAAAAGGGTAAACCGATGCGTGAGACCGTCTTTGAAAGAATGTCTCTGATTCGAAACCCACTCGTGTTTAGTTGTATTTTTTGCTCTTAGAATTGATACGATCGCGTTTTGATTCGATTCAGAGCGGATTTGAGGAGAGGTCCTCGTGGGCTTTGATTTTATCGACGGAAAGAGAAATCGGTTGGATCCACGGGAGCCTAATCTCAGTCAAAAGTAACTGTAAAGAGAATCGTACTTACAGCGAAGGAATTTTGTAGGAGTTCTTACAACGGGGATTTGTGCTTGCAAAAAGTATAATTTTGTGATAGAGGAAAGTTCCCGAGGTTTTCCCGCCACCACTCCCCACCACCCGAAATCAGGGCGGGGCGCGCGACTTTTTACGGTAGAGCGTCGTATCTACGACGTTTTTTTTAAGGTCATACGACTTGTGGGTAAGCTTATGCGAAGCTCGGAATGAAATAGGGGAATGCCCCCAGATCGTTTTTTCAGGCGGCTTATGAACTTTCTAACGAGCTCCTGAGAGTATTTTTTGTAAGAGTTCCCGCATTTTTCAGTATCGAGATCAACCTTCAATCATTTTAGAATGAAACGAATCGAAGATTCGAATTTTTGTATATAGTGTTTTTCTATCGGATTCCACGAATTTTACGACTGGGCTTTCCTTTGCCTTGACTGCAAAACCTTTTTTAGAGGAGGAGATCCGAAGAACTCGTATCAAAAAAGTTTTCTTGATATAACCTGGAATGAGAAAGAAAAAATGGAGCCTTTCTTTTTGAAATGATAAAAGTCGAACGCTCAAATTATAAAGTTTTTTTGCTTCTGAGAGAAAATGTTCCCAGTTCATTCTTCGAGGAAAATGCGATCAAAAAATTTGTATCGAAAAGATTGGATTTGTAGGATGTCTTACAAAAAAGAACGTTCAAAACGATTCCCCTTCCAAAAGAAGAGAATGTTTTGAAACGATTTCTGCGCTGGAAAGCTTCCCATTTTGGAAACAAAAATTTCCCTTTGCTTCTAAAATTCTAAGGGAAAATTTTCGAAAGGTAGGAACTCCCTCTTGGAAGGAGTTCCGTTTTTGAATTCTAAATTTAGGAAAGATCTCGAATCAGGTCTTCGATTTCCTGAACCTTATTAAAATCCCTTTCCGTATAGTTTAGATAGAGGTCGTATTCCGATCCGGAAATTTTCTCGCAACGAATCACTTTTACCGGGATTTGAATCGCACCGGAAAGACTGATCGTTCCGAGCTTGAGTTCTAAAACCGTCCCAGGTTCCACGGGAGAATCGGTTCTATGGAGCAAACCTTTCAGAATATTCTCAGCCAGCCGAAGACTCTGATCGGCCAGCTCGCTCAGATAAACGGTAATTGTGTTGGGAATTCTGTTATAGTGCATAGCACAATAGTAGGGGATTCCAGGAAATTAAAGCAAGTAAAATTCAAAAAATTCTTTCTTAGAATCGATGAATTTTATATTACATTTCCATTATGTTTTCTTTTTAGCAAATTGCTTTTACAAAAGGCGCTTTGTTTAATAAAGAATCCGAGTTTTGATCGAAAAAGGGTGTTTTTCGATTTTTTCCTTGAGTTCGTCTCCGATACTTTTGTCGATTACCATCGACAAGTATCCGATTTCCGCGCTGGTCCCTAAGTGTTGAGAACTGATATTGGCCCCAATTTCGGAAACCATGGAGTTGATATCCTTCAAAAAGCCGGGTTGGTTTTTGTGAACGTTCAGAATTCTATATTGCCCCGAAGGAAGAGGTGTGATTTCGAGATTTGGAAAGTTTACGGAGAATGTCGTAGAACCGTTGTTTATAAACTTCACGAGTTTACTTGCAACTTCGGAACCGATATTCCTCTGAGCCTCTTCCGTGCTTCCTCCGATATGCGGAGTGAGGATGACGTTAGGCAGGTTTTGCATCGGTGTTAGAAACGGATCATTGTTGGACTCGGGTTCTTCCGGGAATACATCAATTCCTGCACCGGCGATATGTCCTGACCGGATCGCTTCCGCGAGGGCTTCCAAATCCACCACTTTTCCGCGAGAAAGATTGATCATATAGGCGCCTTTTTTTGTAATTTCGATCTCCTTTTTTCCGTAGAGATTCATCGTCTCCGTCGTTTCGGGTACGTGAAAGGAGATAAAGTCCGAGTGTCTCAAAAGCTCTTGATAACTCGCTGCGGGCATCGCGTTTCCAAGCGGAAGAACGGTCTGAACGTCATAGTAGATAACTTTCATTCCCATGGCTTCGGCGAGAACGGAAACTTGGCTTCCGATATGTCCGTATCCGACGATTCCTAGGGTTTTGCCTCGCACCTCGAAACAATTTTTGGAAATCTTATTCCAGATTCCGGAGTGTGTGTTGCGGATATGATCGGGAACTCTTCTTGCGAGCATGATCACTTCGGAAATCACAAGTTCCGCCACCGATCTTGTGTTGGAATACGGTGCGTTAAAAACCGGGATTCCTTTTTTTTCAGCTCCGCTCAAATCGACCTGATTGGTTCCGATACAGAAGCAGCCGATGGTAAGAAGACGTTTTGCTTTTTCGAGAACGGGTGCGGTCACGTTGGTCTTGCTTCGAATTCCAAGGACGTGAATGTTTTCGATTTCGTTTAAAAGTTCCTTCTCCGAAAACGCAGCGGGAAGGAGACGGACGTTAAAACCGTCGTTTTTGAAGAGATTGAAAGCGTCCTGATGGACGTTTTCGAGGAGAAGGACGTTGATCTTATCTTTTGGAAATGAAATCATAAGTACCTACCAGGGTTTCAAGTGTGGGCTTCTCTGAAAATTGAATTTTTCATTTGGGTTCTTTGGAAACCGCTTTTGAGGTGGCCCTCTTTTGTGAAGATCCTGATCTTACCTACCAAGTCGAAAAACGATTTCGAATTTAAAAGACCCCTTAAGAATTTTTGTAAGAGTTCCTACATTTGATACTTTTTATTCGTAAAAAGTAGAATTTTGGGATAGAGAAAAGTCGACCGATTCTTCCGCATCCCCCTATCAAAAAACGTTCCATGTAATCTCCCGATGGCTCACGCCGTCCGAGTGGGATTTTCGTTTCACGGAGCTTTGTCGTGGTTACTACTGAGATTTCGTAAGATTCGAACCGCTTGTGGGGATGGGATCGAAGTTAGATTGGGTAGAATTGCCGAGTTCGGTTTTGTGAAGTTATGGTCCGGGATTCTTCTGGAATTTTCTTTCAAAACCGGGCTCTTTTCAGAAACTAGGAAAAAACCTCGGGGGTCCCTTTGAAGACTCGAATTTTATCCATTCTTTTTTGCGTTCTTTTTTTTCTCGGAATTTCCTGTTCTTCTGCGAGCGTTCTTCAGACTCCGGAGCCTGCTCTGGAACAGATTCTTTTTCATTCGGATCCTCTTTGTCCAGGGTTTCACTTTCTTTGTTCTCAAGGGGATACCAAATCTATGAACTTTCGGGGAGTTTTTAAGAATTCCTCCGGAGAAAAGACGCTTTTCTTGGATTATTATCTCAGTTCTTTCGAGGTGAGTTTTCCAATCGGGGTTTCGATTCAATTGGACGGAACTTGGTACAATCTGAGAAAAGTAGGAACCGACTATTCGGATTCTATGAGAATTTCTTCTTCAATTCCCTCCGAGCTTGTGGATCGAATTTTAAAAGCGAAGGAGATTACATTTAGTTTTTCTTCTCGCGAAAAAACCTCCAATCAACTTTTTTCTTCGAGAGATGCTTCCCGTTTTCAGGCACTCCTAAAAAATCTTAAGGAAAAATTGGACGCTCAGTCTAAATTGAATATTCTGAATCCTTAATCTTCCCGGTTGGTTTAACGACTTCGGGCATAAAGACGGAAGACTGATTTTTGGAATTAGAATCGATCGCTTCTACAAAGTTGACCCATCGTTCCAATTCTTCCTTTGCAAAAAGTCCGGGTGCGTCGAGAAGATTTGAATTCTTGGTTCCGGGAAGTGTAGGATGTCTTACACTTTTCTTTTGCACTGCGATTCGTGTGTGGAAGGAGATCGGAAGTTCGATTTCCGGAATTGATCGGAAGATTCGGTTTGTCGGAGGACGTTTCGCAGGAGCAAACGAATCCGTATTTTTTCGAAGGGCGCTTTGTTCGGATTCCGCCGGATCGAATTCTTCTCCGAAACGGATTTGTGTGGGAACTCTTACTCTCTGACTAATTTTTTAACGCTGTCCAAAGTAGGAGAAAGCCAATCTTCCAGAAGAGGGTCTTGTCCAATGGCTTCTTTTTTGAACATAAGGTCTTTGTTCGACATCGCAATTTCCGAAACTTCGTTGATCTTTCTTGCGGTCTCGATCGCCTTCCAATAGTGTTTTAAGGCTTCGGCTGTATTGCCTTGTTTTTCATAAACAGCGCCGATGTTGTTATAAGCGGCCACAAGGGTTTGATAGACTTCCTGGTGATACGGGTCGTCCGGTTTTGGAAGCCCCATGTTCAGAAGTTTTTCTTCCATATCGTCTTGGACCTTGAGATAATTTCCAAGACTTGCTTTGTATTGGCCGGTATAATAAAACGCGTTCGCCTTTCCCATCAAAAGTGTGGAGTGATTGTATTCGTCTTCGTCCTCAAAACCGGACCATTCATTTAACGAAGCGGCGAAATCTCCACTCATGTAATCCACCCAGCCTTTGAAATAACGAAGCTCCCTCTGAATTCCGACGGGAAGGGGTGTTCTCCATCTGCGGATGAGGGTAAATTCGTTTTCATCCGTTTGAACCGCCTCCGCTTTGGAAAAACCTTCCAGAGAATTTTTCAATTCCATAGATCTCGTTTTGGCGACGGAATCCATCTCGGTTCTTGCGCGGAAAGGATAGATCTTTCTTCCGGGGAATTCGGTGATCTTATCTTTTTCGTTGATTCCCGCTGCGGAAAGATATTGAATTCTTGCTTTGTCAAAATAAATTCTTCCGACGTTTCCTTGAATCAGAGTTTCGTCTTCTTCTCTGGCGCCGTAGCTCTGTTTGAAGTTTTCAAAACGATGGACCGCTTCGTTTAACAATTTATCGGCTTCCCCGAAGTTCGCGAGACGGATCGCGTTCTCCGCGAGTTCGGTCGCGGCTAAATAGTGAGCTGGGTCCAGGGTCGCCGCTTTTTCAAAAAATCTTCTGGCTTGGATCGATTCTTTAATGGAAGCAAAGTATCTTCCTCTTTGATAGTATCCTTCCGCGTAATCGGCTCCGTCTCTTTCGACTCCGGTTACGGAATCTTCTTCCGTCTTATGATAGATAAGATCCAGGATTTCAAGTGCGTTGTCGTTGACTTCCATGCCGGAAACCTGATCGACGGGATTGATATTGTAACGAATTCTCAATTCCTTCTTATTCAAATCGGTATAAAAAGAAGCAAGTTTGGAAAGAACATAAAGAGAAAGTTTTTTCTCTATGTCTAAGTTGTTTTTGATCTGTCTGTGATGATTGATCACGAACTGAGGATTTCCGTCTTCTTTCCACATTTCTATATAAGTGGAGAGTAGGCCGCCTTGACCTACCGGACTGGAAGGATCGATTTCGACGATCTTATTGTAAAAAGAAGCGGCCTTTCCGAATTCCCTGCGATTGTAATAGACCTTCGCGATTCCGGCAGTCGTCTCTTCGTCGTAGGGTTCGTTTCCGTCAGTGTAGACCTGTTTATAGAAGTTGATTGCGAGTTGATCGTTTTTATATCTTCCGCCACCTAACGAAGATTCGGTGAATGAAGGCATGATCGAAGAATGGAATCTTCCCAAATTCTTATAAGTCATATTGTCGTGTGTTTGTTTTTCCAAACGCATCACGATATAAGCTCCCGCTTTCAGAATTTTTCTCTGAATTCCATCTTGGGCGAGAAGAATCATCCGATTCTCGTTGCCGATCTTTCCGGCGATCGGGAGTTTTCCATTATCCCAGATCTGGCCTTTTGCGAGGGCGATGATGGGAACCTTTTCCCTTTTGTCCCAGGAGTTGTTTGCGGATTCTTCTCCACCGGCTCCGAAGTCGGGGCTGACCTTTCCGAAAAGTTTTTCAAAACCGCGATCGTATTCTTCCACTCGGGTATATTCGACGCCGTAGAGATTGAGATATTTGAGATGATTCGGGAGAATATTTTCTCCTCTTGCAAAGGCTTCCTCAGCCTCGAAGAATTTTTTCTTGCGAACTTCGCTGTTTTTCGGATAAGCGCCCGCTTCTCGAATGAGAGTCAGACCTTGCTCGTAATACTGGGCCGCTTGATTCGGAATGATGAAGTTTCTGTAAAGGAGGGTTCCACCCACGATCAAAAAAATCGCGGCCGCGATTCCGAAGACGGTTCTTCGAATCGCTTTTTTCTGTCTCTGCAATCCTTCCTTTGTATAAAGGGGATCGGTCGAAATGATGGGAACTCCGTCTTTGGAGAATCCGCTTCCTCTTTGCGAAAGCGAAATCGTTTCTCCCAAAACTCCAGAAAGAAAATCCGCGATTTCGTCGGGGGAACTTTCGATCTTGATGAGTTCTAAGAGACCTTTTTGATCTCTCGGCGTCATTCGATCTTGAACGATCGCGTCGATTACCGCGCGGCGAAGAACCGGCGGGTAACGAAGAATTTCTTTTTGAATGATTGCTAGTTCTTCGTCCTTGAGCCCTTTATCGATATCCTGTTTTTCTTCGCTCGCAAGTCCTTGTAGATCGGCTTCCAAGCCGAATGAACTTCCTGAATCATAGTCGTCGCTTCCGGGATCACTGTCCAAATCTGGACTGAAAGAATCAAAGGAAGAATCCGCTCCGCCCGGAATGTCGGATAACGTGTCTTCTTCCGAAGAAGGAACAAAATCGGCAAAGGGATCTTCCGAAGCGGTAGAAGAAGAGGTAAGATCGGAGAACGGGTCTTGGCCAGGAGAACCTAAATCGCCGAAGTCCGCAAAAGGGTCGCTTTCAGAAGAGGATGGTCCGCTGTCCGAAGTTTGACTGAAAAAATCATCGTCTCCACCCGCAGGTTCGGAAGAAGGGGAGGATAAAAAATCATCAAAGGAATCCGCGCCACCTCCGGAAGATTCCGGAGTGGACAAACCGAAATCATCCCCCGAGTCAGTGGAAAGGCCGGTTCCCAAATCCGCAAATGGATCCTCGTTGTCTCCTGCGTCCGGAGTAGAGGTAAAGGAATCCATTCCCGCAAAAGGGTCCGTTTCATCCGAAGAAGAAGGAGTTCCGAAGTCGCTACCTCCGAACGGGTCGGCCTCCGAAGTTTGGGAACCGGTTCCGAGGTCCGCAAATGGATCGGTTTCCGAAGAGGTTTCTCCGTCCGTGGTCATCTCGTCTAAACCGGCAAAAGGATCCGAAGGTTCGGCGCTTGCAGGGCCTTCTTCGTCTCCCAAGGAAAAGTCATCACTCGCGGAGGGGGTTGTTTCCGGAGGAAGTCCGAAATCTCCAAAAGGATCTGCTTCCTCGGAACTTGTATCCGAGCTCGGTTCGGAATCCATTCCGAAATCCGCAAACGGATCGGCTTCGTCCGAATCCACGGGAGAAGCGACGTCAAAGTCGTCGTTGTCGCTTGCGGGCGGGGTTTGCGAAGGTTCTGCTAAGAGTTCGTCTAAATCGATATCATCGTCTTCGATGATTTTGGATTTGGGTCTTTCGAGTGTAGGAGGTTCTTCCTCCTCGTCCTCATCGGCAAAGTCTTCCGCGTTGTCGGAAGTAGGCTGAGGAGTTGCGTCTTCCTCCTCCTCTTCGTCGGAGGAGACCGGGCTTCCATAGCCCATCTTTTCACGAAAGACAGAGAGCATAGGATTGAGCTCTTCCGAAATATCCGGATTCTTGGAAAGAGGTTGAAGAATAGAACGGATCTGTTCTAATTCCGCTTCCTTGAGTGGGGTAGAATTCGCCTCTGCCATGATATCCTGCTAAATACTATCGGAATCCTTGGAAATTCTCCAATGAAAAAACTCTTTCCGGAGAAAAGGAAAAAGGGAAGGAGAGGATAAAAGCGAGTTCGGTTTTTTCTCCTTTTTCTTTTTGGACGAAGAATCCGGTTCCTTTTTAAAGGAGAATGGGCCTTTCTCGAATCCGATTTTGTTACAGCTCCTACAAAGAAGTTTTTGTTCCTTCGATGGAGCTTCCGTTTCGGGAAAAATCCGAATTCTTCATCGGAAAGGAGTTCCTCCGGGTTTCCATTTCGGACTTATGTCCGATTCCGGACTTTGTTCTTCTCTTTGGAAGCGAATTTCCAGATTTGCCTTATGCTTTTCGCAAAAGCGATCGAATCTTTATTCAGAATGAAATCGTTTCCTAAGACAAAAGTATTCCTCTTCGCTCTTCTTCTTACCATTACCGTTGCCGTCGGCGCTGATGACGCCGGAAATTGGATCGGATCTTTTTCATCCGAAGACTACGAAGACTTTTTAGAACCGGTGGAAAAAGAAAAAATCTACTATTACTGGCAGATGGAAAAACTAAAAAGACCGGTGGCGCCGAGATACATTCGATATATCGATTCTTCCCTTTCTCTCGAAACCGGGAGACTTCTCAATCGAGGAATTCTTTTCACCTTTGAAGGAATCGAAAACGAAGACGTTTCCGTCTGCGGAAATTTTTCGCTCTGGAGATGTCTTCCTCTCAAAAAAAACGACCACGGAATTTTTTACACAGTCTACGATCCCGAAAGCAAAGACACAATTCGAGAAGAACTCAAGGTCTTAGAATACAAATTCAGAGTGGACGGTCTCTTTACTCATGATCCGTCTAACCCCGATTCGACGGAAGACGGAGACGGTTCTCTGGTTTCCAGGATCGTCGCCGTTCCATCCGGACCGGACAAACACGTGACCACGAGAATCTTAGAAGATTCTCCCTATGAAGAATTGGAGTATAGAACCGTCGAGTTTAGAATCTACGCTCCCGAAGCGGAGATGATCACCCTAGTCGGAGATTTTAATCACTGGGATCCGGAACAGGATATTCTTAAAAAAGAAAGGGACGGGGTTTTCACACTCATCAAGAAGATGAAATCCGGGAATTATCTCTATAACTTTGTACGCGACGGAAAGATGATTTTGGATTCGTTTAACCAGAACACTCGTCTCAGAGTCGATACCGGTGAAATTTCTTCCTATTTGATCGTTCCGGAACGAACCTACGCTCTGGAAGCAAAATAACTTCTTTTTTTCATTGACCTATTTCGCGATCCATAGAGAGCAAAATGCGCCAAAGATGCAGAGCGTAATCTTTGATTGTTCCAATATAACTTCTTTTTTTCATTGACCTCGTCTTTTCCCGGGCTTTCTTCTACTCATGGAAAAAATCCGGCTGGGTGTGTATACGTTTGGAATCCTCATTGTCGGGATTCTCGTTTTTACACTGTCTAAGAGCTGGTTCATTTTAGATAGGGGGGTGGAATTGGTGGAACCCGGTTCCAACAAAGAAGAACCTTTGGCCCCGTCCGATCGAAGTTCCGATCTCCTCAATCATTCGGTTGTCCTTTGGGATCGTTTTTTATTCTATCCTTTTGAACTTTCCAGAGAAACGGTCGCGGGTCCTAGAAAAACTCTCAACCACGCGCGCAATCTTACCGTGATCGATTTAGAATCCGGGAAGCCGCGAAAACTTTTCAATCGTAACGTTTATATCTGGGATTACTTTACGGGATCCAACAAAGAAAAAGAAATCGGGGTCGCTGAAACCTCGGAAGAATCGGAATTGGATTCAGTCTCTGCTTCGGGAATATCCACGGGAAAAAATCTGGTTTTGATCGGAATGACGGAGGATACGAACAAGGACGGGTTTCTCAATCAAAGAGATCGTAAACAGGTTTTTATCTACAATCCGATCGGGGCAGCGCTCGTCGGTGTTCTTCCTAGGAAATATTCTTTGCAAAAAATAATTCCTTCTACTGGTAAGGATAGGCTTGTGATGATCGTTTCTTTGGAAGAGGAAAAAGAAGAATCGAAAAAAAAGAAAACTCCTTCGGTAAAACTTCCGGAAACCACATTCTATATTTATGATATTCGAAACGGAAGAGGAACTCTCGTAGAGAATCCCTGATTCGAACGAGAAGAATTCAAGTCATCGCGATTTAAGACGGAATCGAATGCGACCAAGGCAATTTTCTTAAATGAGAAAAAGTTCCTTCGAAAGTAGTATTCCTCGAGAAGGCACTTCTTTAGTCGGAATCCAGCGGCTTAGCAATTCTAAATTCCCAAGGTAAGGAATTTTCTTACATTATCGTTTCTGAATTGGAATCAATCGATTCTCAAACAAAGAAGTATATTCAAAAAATAGAATTCGTTGTCGGTTCTGAGCAAACACGGATACACAAGAATTACGAAACCAAAACGGAGGGGCTGTGAAGGTCCACTCCGTTACGAGTTATCAATGACGTTGCAGATCGAAGATCTATTCTTCTCGGGATTCCAGCCAACGTTCTGCGTCGAGGGCCGCCATACAACCGGAACCGGCCGCAGAGACCGCTTGACGATAGACTTTGTCTTGAACGTCGCCTGCTGCGAAGACTCCTTCGATGCTCGTCTTAGTAGTTCCCGGAACGGTTTTGATGTAACCGCTTTCGTCGAGGTCTAAGATTCCTTCAAAGATGTCCGTATTTGGTTTGTGTCCGATCGCATAAAAAAGACCACCGACCGCGAGTTCTTTTTTTTGTCCATTCACGGTATCTTGCAAAGTAAGAGAGGTTAGATTCTTACCATCACCTTTGGCTTCTTCCACTTGAGAATTCCAGAGGATTTCGATCTTCGGGTGTGTGGTCGCTCTTTTTTGCATGATCTTAGAAGCGCGTAAAGAATCTCTTCTGTGAACCAGATACACTTTGGAAGCAAACTTGGTAAGATGAGAAGCTTCTTCGACTGCGGAATCTCCGCCGCCTACAACGACGAGTTCCTTGTTTCTATAAATCGGAAGTGGGGGGGGGGGGGGGGGGGGGGGGGGCGCGCAGTGAGCTCGGTAAAAGTAGTGTTCGGGGTTATTGGTGGGTGGTGTTGGTGGGGGGGGTTGG
>NZ_JAFFPU010000013.1 GCF_016919175.1 Leptospira ainlahdjerensis
AAAATTCCTGCCTGGGATAAGTTATAATATCTACGGTCCCTTTAATCTTGGGGCACGTCGGCTAACTTCGGCTTCTCACTCCGTTCGCCATTCACGGTTCCCGCTCAGGCTCACTGCGGGCTTCGCCACATTCGCTTTGACGTTCGGCTTGTAAACGCTCGCTAAGGCTCGCTCAAGCCTCCGTCAATCCCTGCGCGCACAGGCGCTCGGGAACGCGAACGTCGAGAAGCCTCTTTCGTTAGGCGGCATTGCCCAATTTTCGTTGAGATGAGTTAAATTTTGATGTTTAATCGCCACTCATTTCAATATTTCATTGTTATCTAATATTAAATAAATTTTGAATTTCTCTTTGATTCTTGCATGTAAACTTATATCAATTTTATTTATGACTATTTTGCATTTTTATTGACAACTTATTATAAGCGAAATTCATAAAATAGACGTATAGTTAGATAATATATGTGTGTTTTTATACCTACAATTGATTAATCGACTACACGAAGGAATAATTGCGAATAGGTAGGTTCTTATATGGCAAGATGCACAGCGCCAGTTCAAGGTCATCGCTCAGCAAGTGCAGAGGCCGCATGCCCTGAATGCGGTGGTCGTTCCAGACATCGATACGGTAGTAGTTATGATTCTTATTCGTATTCTTCCTACTCAAGTTCCGGGAGCATTGAGAAAAGTCCGAGTACATCCAGTGGCAGTGGATCAAGTAGCAGTGTAAGACCAAGATGGTCACGAACAGGTTCACACGTTGTTTATTCGCCTGCTGAGGTGCGAGCACTCACACCAGTCCGAGATAGCATTGAAAAACGAGCTTCTTTACCAGACCTCCGAGATGTCTTTCTTTGTCATGCATGGGACGACCGGAAGGGAATTGCTAAGGATTTTAATGACATGCTTGAATCGCATGGTGTCTCCGTTTGGTTTAGTGAAAAGGATGTTCCCCTCGGTACATCGTTGCTCCGTGAAATAGACAAGGGGTTGGCGAAGTCGCGAGTCGGGATTGTGTTAGTAACTCCTGCTTTGCTACGACGCCTAAAAGGAGAGGGGATTGCAGACAAAGAACTTTCTGCACTTCTCGCGCGTGATCTGCTCGTGCCAATTGTACATGAGACGACCTATGATGCCCTTCGTGATGTTAGTCCCTTACTCGGGTCTCGAAGTGGTTTGAGCACTGAAGAAGATTCGATGTCTAACATTGTGGCAAAAGTTGCTGAGCTGGTTTGCGTTTAGCTCAAGCGAAAGTTATTATCTATTTGATCTATTATGCATGGACAATTACATAATTAGATTCTTTACTAAATTTTATAGCGGTTTCTAAAATTTAATCCTAAGAGAGATGGCAACGCCGCCTAACTTCGGCTTCTCACTGCGCTTCGAGATTGCTTCGCAACTCTCGCTTGGCCTTCGGCACATTTGCTTTGTCACTCGGTTTGCAAGACGTTCGCTAAGGCTCACTCAAACCTCGTTCCAATCCCTGCGCGCACAGGCGCTTCGGGAACGCAAACGTCGAGAAGCCTCTTTCGTTAGACGACATTTTACAAATTAATTTGGAGATATCATGGCCTCTGCTAATCAAAGACATAATGCTAGAAGTTTATTCGATTTAAATATACAAAGTGCCGAAGATTGCCTCAATTTAAGTAAAGGATTAAGTGCAGTTAGAACGACTATGAATACGGACTGGCTATTAAGAGCGGCAATTGTATTTATAGTCTCAGCACTTGATACTTATTTTCACGATAAAATAAAATATTCCGTTGGTAATTACACTTTAGCAAAGTTGCCGAATGCTTTGGCTAAATTTCAAGTTTCACTTTCTCAATTAAATGAGTGGCAAAGCGCTGAAAGGAAGGGGAATGTTCTTAGAAATTGGGTGACTGAGTATTATTCTGTCCGACCATTACAAAGCCAAAGTGCAATTGCGGAAGCATTGAAACTTATAGGCATTGAAGGTTTTTGGGACTCGATTGAAAAAGATTCTACAAAGCAAAAAAAGTTGAAGGATGATTTCGGAGCATTAGTAAAAAGACGAAATCAAATTGCTCATGAAGGAGATAGAGAGGCTTCAAGGGGAAGCGGTAAAAAACTACGCAAAATCACTGAAGAGGAGATTCAGAGCTGGATTGATTGGACAAAAAGTTTTATTCATGCTGTCGAGAAGAAACATCCGACTTAAATTTTGTAAAACGTCGTCTAACTTCGGCTTCTCGCGGCGCTTCGGGATTGCTTCGCAACCCTCGCTTGGCCTTCGGCACATTTGCTTTGTCGCTCGGTTTGCGAGACGTTCGCTAAGGCTCACTCAAACCTCGCGCCAATCCCTTCGCGCACAAGCGCTTCGGGAACGCAAACGTCGAGAAGCCTCTTTCGTTAGACGAAATGCCACTAATAAATTTATGAAAATCGAACTACAAAACTATTCTGGAAATTACTCGCACCTTAATGGATCTAAGATATTGACGATAACTTCTTTACGTTTTACGCGAGCTGCGATTACGGTAGGTTACAAAAAAATTAAAGATATTTTTCATGCAGGAATATGACCAATAATACTAAAATATTCGAAATATAAAAGTTACATTCAGATATCAGCAAATGAAATAAAATTTAATAATCATTATTATGACCTAGAAAAAAGCGATAAAGATTCCATTTCATATTTTGCGGGTGAAGTGTTGTCTAAATTATTTGCGGAAGAACATCTGAATGTACCATGGCTAATAAAACCGAAACATCTTGATTCTTCAGTTATTATTCATAATAATGAAAAACTAGACGTTAAGTTTTCCGTTGGGAGTTCTTCTAAGAATGCAGAATTGCCAGATTTTATAGGTCTTGATAAAAATATCGATTGGCATGTTTTAGAGTCTAAGGGAAGAGCGTCCTACGATAAAAATGAGCACCAGCATGCCATCGAACAAGCAAGTACGGTAAGAAAAATTAATAATAAAAAACCAATTACTGCATCTGCGTCATATATTATTCTTAATAAAGATAAATTTGAAGGAAAAATAATTGATCCGGAGCCAAAAGATTCATTTCATATAAATGTTGATGATCAGACGGTAATTCAACACTATTACCATCTATTTCAATATTTCTCTAATCAAAATTATTTTCTGGGTGACCTTTTTAACCGATCATTTAGATTTTTCTTATGGATGATTCCAGACGATGTTTTAATTGGAATAGACGCTAACGTTATAGAAGCTTCTAAGAAAGGAAAAATAGATTACGAATTTATGCAATGGCACTCTGAAAACTCAAATTTAATTGAAGAAAACGATTTAATTTCTATTGGAAAAGATGGAATTGTAGCAATTACAATAAAAGGTTTAGAAAAAGTTAGAATAACAAGCTTAAGTAACATAAGTAATGAAAATTTCCTTTTGCATCCTTATTTATGGCGGCACTTCGTCTAACTTCGACTTCTCGCTCCGTTCGTCACTCACGGTTCCCGCTCGGACTCACTACGGCTTCGCACATTCGCTTTGACGTTCGGCTTGTGATCGCTCACTAAGGTTCGCTCAAGCCTCCGTCAATCCCTTCGCGCACAGGCGCTTCGGGAACGCGAACGTCGAGAAGTCTCTTTCGTTAGGCGAAAGAACCGAGATATCTCTTCAAATTCTATGATTTTAAAAGAACATTCACTTTATCAAAGAATATACGATGAATTTATAAATTCGTTAAAAGAGGATACAAATTTAATAAAGCATATTTCAAAGAAAATTCTGAAAAAGCCTACCAGGGACAGAGAAATATCATTAAAAGAGTATTATTCACAAGAAATCGCGAAGCATTTAATCAACCAATTCACTTTATTTGAAAAAATACAATTTTGTCTAAAAGAAATAAGATCTGAAATTAAAGTTATAAGAGACCTAAAAGATTCATTTCAAAAATTTGAAATATATATTTCTACAATCTACATTTCCATTACTACCCTTCAGGACATTACGATTAAACTTATAAATGCAACAATTTTCACTGGCATAGACGAAAAATATGTTAACCACAAAACCATTGAGGGAAATTTATTCATTGAACATACGAAAATTAATAAACATTTCAAAAAATTTAATCGAAACATTCAAATAATAATTTCGAGAAGAAATCAAATTATCCATGACCACAAATTAGATTTCTTATATGATTTAATAGATCCTACCGTGCTAAGCATGACTAAAATAATGAGTATCTTAGATTCAAAAAGTGAACCTTTCAATAAAATTTATAAACTAACTAAACAAGCAGTTCGCGAAGAACTTAAGAAACTATGCGACTCTATTGAAACTGAAACAAAGGAAATTGAAGAAAGTATTATACCAATTTTGGACGACCTTGAAATATTGTATAAAAGAAAAATAGCTACATTTTAGAAATATAGCCTTTGTCTATTATACTAAAAAATCGGTTCCTTCGCCTAACTTCGGTTTCTCGCTGCGCTTCGACATTCGCGGTTCCCGCTCAGTCTTGCTTGGCCTTCGGCACATTTGCTTTTAAACTCAACTTGCGAGACGTTCGCTAAGGCTCACTCAAGTTGAGTTTAAATCCCTTCGCGCACAGGCGCTCCGGGAGCGCAAACGTCGAGAAACCTACGTCGTTATGCGTAATGTTTGAGACTATAAGATCTAAAATGAACAAAGGAACAGAATATGAACAATTCGTAGCAAAAATTTACAATGCAATCTTACAATCTGAAGACATTGTAAAATCGAAACTTATTGAAATAGAATTAAACAAGAGAATTTTAGATAACTCTGGTATTTTAAGAGAATTTGATATTTACTGGGAATACGAATTAGGAGGTCTAATTTACAAAACAATTATTGAATGTAAAGATTACAATTCAAAAATTCCAATAGAGAAAATAGATGCTTTGGTAGGAAAAATAAGAGATTTTCCCGATATTAAGGCAGTCTTTGCTACCAAAGAAGGTTATCAAAGCGGAGCAGAAACTAAAGCGGCAAAAAACAACATTGAATTATTAATTATCAGAGAACAAAATGACTCAGATTGGCGAGATGAAAATGGAGAGCCATATATAAGATCTTTAATGATTGAGTTAACAACTTTAATGCCTGTGTCAATATTAGACTTCAAGCCAGTTATAGACTTAAAATGGCTTAAGGAAAATACTGAATATGACGAAAAGACAATACCATCAATAGAAGGTTTGAATAATCAAATATTTATAATTGATAACGAAAGAAACGAAACATATTCTTTATTTGACCTTCAATCTAGATTATCAAAAAATGAAAGTGGAGAGTTTTCTGAAACTCTTGAATTTGCAGACGCTTATCTTAAAACACCTATTTATAAGTTCAAAATGGAGTCATATTATATAAAATATCAATCACATAAACCAGTAGTAAATCCAATTGAAATAGATTTTTCAAAAGAACTTTATGGTGTAGTTGAATATTTGAGTAGAAATGATAAAAAAAGAATTTTTAAAAATCAGATCAAAAATCTATAACTCAAACACTACGCATAACTACGTCTCCTCGCTTCGTTCGCGACTCACGGTTTCCGCTCGCGCTCACTACGGTCTTCGACACATTGCTTTGTCACTTCGGTTTGCGGGACGTTCGCTAAGGCTCACTCAAACCTCGTGCCAACCGCATCGCGCACAAGCGCTTGCGGACGCAACGTCGAGGAGACTCTTTCGTTATGCGCCATATTCTGAAATTTATACACATTCAAGGAAAATATGAAAACAGCTAAACTATTACTCTTTCTTTTATTGATATTACCATTGTCAGTTAATTTTGCGGATGATGAAGTGGAGGGAGAGTTAGTGGTTATCAGGCCATCTCAGTTGAGAGAAGAACCTTCTTCTGACTCAAAGTTGATTTTTAATGTATATCCGACATTACTTATTAAAAGTAAGATCGATGAGGTCAATGGTTGGACTAAGGTTAATAGCGGCTTTTGCACATTAAAGAAGGAGCATGAAATATGTAATTCTGCGGAAGGATATATTCCTTCCGATGCTTTGGCTAAGTTTGATCGGAATAAATTTGTTGAGTTGAGACTCCCAATGACAATCAAGTTTACCAATTTCAATTCTAATCCTGAGCTTAAATATGTTTTAGAAAAGGACGGGTCATTCTATCATTTTGATCCAATTTGCGGTGGGGGAACTGGAAAATGTGGGAAGAGCAAACTTTTTAGGATTCATAATATAATTTGGGGGAAGCCACTTGCGAGTGATTATATTTATAAGTTTTTTATAAATGAAAAAGGGCAAATTTGTGCTCCTTACCCAGGAAAGGATCACAATTACCCATGCAGCCAAGAATCAATTCGATAGTAGAAACAGAATACGGCGCATAACTTCGACTTCTCGCTCCGTTCGCCATTCACGGTTCCCGCTCAGGCTCACTTCGGGCTTCGCCACATTGCTTTGTCGCTACGGTTTGCGAGACGGCGCTAAGGCGCCTCAAACCTTGCGTCAACCGCGTCGCGCACAAGCGCTTGCGGACGCAACGTCGAGAAGTCTCTTTCGTTATGCGCCATAACAAAAATGAACTTTTGTAGAAGAATATTTACAAAGAAAAAAGACAAAAAAGAGAGAAAAGCTCAGGGATCTTTTTTTGAAGATATTGATGAAGTCAAAAAGATAAAATTTGATTACGTTGTTTCTCGAATAAGTGCTCATACTAAGTCAGATCTCCTTGTTGAGCCTACGGGCTATTATGACTTAGATTGGTTTATTCAAAGTAGAAAATCAGAATTTTATGAGGTGGTTTTTCAATTCTACTTACCAGAAAAAAAAATCACATTAAACATGCCCAAGGGTAATCTTTCTTATAGACCAGTATCATATTTATTGCCGATGGATTCTTTAGTTTATCTCGCAGTTACTGAAAAGCTAATTTATTATACCAAAAATAAGTTTTCAAAGTATGTTTACAGCAACATTATAAACGATTTTTCTAAAAAGGACGTTTTTGCGGAACCGGTGAGAAATTGGCTACGTATGAGGGATGCAATAAGAACTAATTATAAAAAGTATTCATTAGATAAATATTATTCCTCAGATATTTCTGGGTATTTCGAGAATATAAAAATTACCTATCTATTGAAGAAATCAAAGTTTTATATTGGAAAACGAGAAACCGGTTATACGAAGTATTTGAAAAAATTATTAGAAACTTGGCACTATGCTGATTCACAAGGATTAATTCAGCCACACCCGGCATCCTCAATTCTTGGGAAAATATATCTATCACCTGTAGACTCTTATTTCAGTTATTTAGGTAAAAAATACTGTCGCTATGTTGATGAATTCCATATTCAGACCAGCAATTTGAATGAAATGTTAGATATTACGATTAATCTTAATGAGCAATTGCGTGAGTTGGGGTTAAACCTAAATTCTAAGAAGACAATTTTCAAAATGGGCGATGAAATTTGGGAAGAAATTAATGAGAATCAAGATTTCTTCTCTGCGGTCGATTATGCGCAAAGAATTGAGAGAGATTATGAACTCGCTGAAGAAATTGTTGAATTAAAATTTCGAGGAATTACTGAAAACGAAAGAGCTTTCGATTCTAAAATTTTTCGATATTGCTTACGGAGATACGCTAAACAGAAAAATCCTCGAGCAATTGAGTTTATTTTAAATCATTTCCAAAAGCACCTGGATTCAACCGTTGATATGGTTCGTTATTTAGGACTATTTGTAAATAGCTATCGTCATAGTAAAAAAATATCAAAATTTATACATAATTATCTCACTAACCCTTCTGTAAATATCTATAAATGGGTTGAAGTTTGGCTTTTAAGTTTACTCTATGAATTTAATAGAAAAATTTATATTCATCCTGAAGTTATTAAAACCATATTAGTAAAATCGTCCTCAGAAGAATTAAGTAGAGCAATTTGCTACATGATTATGGGGAAATTATTGGAAGATCATGATCTCTTGATTTGTATAGATCAATTTAAAAGAGAAAACTCGATAATTGTAAAGAGATCACTATTATGCTGTATTTCCCGATTAACTACGACTGCAAAAGAAAGTGTTTTGAAAAGTGTAAAAAAGAAAAATCTGAATTTATATATTTTGAAAGAGTATTTAGCGAATAAAACCTTCGACTTTAAGAAGCATTCAATTATCTATTAAAGAGATTTGTTACGGCGCATAACTTCGTCTTCTCGCTCCGTTCGCCACTCGCTGTTCCCGCTCGGACTCACTCCGGCCTCCGGCACATTGCTTTGTCACTTCGGTTCGCGAGACGTTCGCTACGGCTCACTCGAACCTCGTGCCAACTCCGTCGCGCACAGGCGCTCGGAGACGCAACGTCGAGAAGCCTCTTTCGTTATGCGCCATGACCTTAATGATAACGGTTTAAGAAAATTATATGGATATTGAAAGTAGGGAAAATTGGTCTCTATTGAGATATAACTATTATTCGGCTGGAAGAAATGAAATGTTGTTAGGCAATTACGCCGCAGCCGGAATTCTTCTTGGATATGCGATTGAAACTTCGTTCAAACATGCACTAATTGAAGCGGGTTTTCAAGATTTAGCTATATTAAAAAAACATGAGCCTCAACTTCTATATGCTACTTGTAAGAAAGAAGGGATTCTGAATGGAATTGAATCATCAGATGATTTGTTAGAATATATAAATGATCATTTAAAACCCAGATACCCTATACTTCAACGACAAGTCAGTGAAGATATTATTTCAAAAAATAGAATTAATATTATTGGCCCACTTCTTTTATCATGGTATGACGATTTAATGTATGAAATTGATACTTGGATATTATCTTATACTAAAGATAGTCTCTCTTCTTGTTTTTTTCGAGGATCCGGTGAAGTTAAATCTCTTAAAGGTAAGCTTTTCTTTCACGCAAATTATCATGCCTGTCATCAAATCGATAATTACATTGTTATGAGAAAAAATCACAAAGGCGAAAATTCAGAAGTTATTGACGAATTGGAAAAAGGTGTCGAAAATCTTTGGTCACAAGTTACTGGAATAATTCCTGCTCAAGATTTTAGAAATGTAAAGTACTATCGAAACTTTTCCAAACGTTTTCATTATGCCAAATGGTCTTCTGAAGAAAAGCCAAGGATTGTTATTAGGACTTGGAATTGTGTTATGATTAATCTTTTACCTTGGGAATTGGATATTCCAAGTAGATGAAAATAAGGTCACAGCGCATAACTTCGGCTTCTCGCGGCGCTTCGGGATTGCTTCGCAACCCTCGCTTGGCCTTCGGCACATTTGCTTTGTCGCTCGGTTTGCGAGACGTTCGCTAAGGCTCACTCAAACCTCGCGCCAATCCCTTCGCGCACAAGCGCTTCGGGAACGCAAACGTCGAGAAGCCTCTTTCGTTAGGCGAAATGTTCGGTCAATCTTATATTAAATAGATAAATTCATTGAGTCAGAATCGAGTATCAATAATTTTAGTAGGGGTAAATGCATATAGGCATATCCCAAGGCTAACTGGTCCAGAACAGGATGTCGATAATTTTGCAAAAATATTAACTGAGGATACAAGGCTTTCAATATATTCAACAACGGTGATTCGTAAAATTATTAATCCAAGTTCAGCAGACTTAAGACTCGCAATTTCTGACTATGCACTTTCGAGATCAGCAATAAATGATATTTTGGTTTTTTATTTTTCCGGTCATGGCGTAACAATTGGTAATCGGGAATTTGGTTTATGTACAATAGATACAAATGTTAACAGGGAAACCAATCTTGCTCTCCCAAGTACACTTGTAAGATTTCGAGATATTATTGAAACTTTGTCCGTTGCGAAGGTTGATCCAGTTTTTATTATTGATGCTTGTTACAGTGGTTTGGCTGGTGAAAATTTACTTCGTACTTATCAGGAGCTTAAAAAGGATATTCAGGCTGAGACTGGGAGCGCTTACGCGCTCTTATGCTCTTCTACAAAATATGAATCTACACCAGATGGAAGGTTTGGTGGTCCTTTCTTAAATCAAATAAAGAAAACGATAGAATCACGGAACTTTGGTACTAAAAGTAAGAAAAAGCCAAAGTTAATGATAAAGGACTTATTTCCGGCATTACGGGCAGCAATTGAATCTTCAGATGATATCACTCCGCTCTTGTTCATTGGTGATACCTTGCCAGATTTTCCAATTGCAAAAAACATTTATTATAAACCAAATGAAGTAAGTATTCAAAGTAGTCATAAAGAAGTTCTTTTACTGCTTTGGAACAACGGTAATGTAAAAGAGATCTCAATGAGTGAATTGTCAGCAATCAGCTCATCGGTCTATACAACTTATAATAAACTTAGTTATAAGCCCGCTTGGGGACTTATAGAGGACGTTAGCCAAAATATTAGGAAGTTGTCTGAAAAAGGGATTCAATTTATGAATGGAGAAATAACAATTCCACTGACTATTCAGAAAAATTATGAAAACGGAGATTGGGAACCAGCGTCTGGAGCAATTTTTGTGAATGCAAGCGATCTGTTACAACAGCAGGGATTTTTGTTTCCAAACTTACCAACCGAACACTTCGCCTAACTTCGGCTTCTCACTGCGCTTCGAGATCGCTCCGCGACTCTCGCTTGGCCTTCGGCACATTTGCTTTGTCACTCGGTTTGCGAGCCGTTCGCTAAGGCTCACTCAAACCTCGTTCCAATCCCTGCGCGCACAGGCGCTTCGGGAACGCAAACGTCGAGAAGCCTCTTTCGTTAGGCGTAATAGCAATTAAGGTATCCTTAGAAATTAGATACGGAGAAAAAAAATGGCCAGAAAAGTTTTTTACAGTTTTCACTACAAACCGGATAACTGGAGGGTTTCTCAAATTCGAAATATTGGTGCGATAGAAGGCAATCAGCCTGCTAAAGATAATGATTGGGAAACGATTACTAAGGCAGGAGAAAAGGAAATTCAAAAATGGATAGATGACCAATTATATGGTAGATCTTGTACGATTGTCTTGATAGGAGCTAATACGTCCGGAAGAAAATGGATAAATTATGAGATTAAAAAAACTTGGGATAGTAATAAGGGTATATTAGGAATTTATATTCATAATTTAAAAGATTCATCTGGAGAAAAAAGTAATCAAGGAACGAATCCTTTTGCCGGTTTTACAATCAATGAAGGAAAGACTGACTTATCCTCCGTTGTGAAAGCATATAACCCACCTCATTCAGATAGCAAAGAAGTTTACAACTATATAAGCGACAACAAATCTGATTGGATAGATGAAGCGATAAAAATAAGAAATGCCAACTAAGAAAAAAAACAAAATCTCAGAAGAGGCAATTCAAGCACATTTAACTTTGTTGCAATCGATAATTCAAAGAATGGCAACAAATAGTTCTTCGTCTAAAGCTTGGTGTATTGCGATTGTTTCAGCAATGTTGGTTATTGTTGGTGAAAAAAGTCAGACAAACTACTTGTTCATCACATATATTCCGACATTGCTTTTCTTCTCTCTAGATTCATACTATTTGGCCCTTGAGCGAAGCTTTAGAAACTCATATAACGAGTTTATAGATAAATTACATGAAAGAAAAATTAGACCGTCCGATTTGTATGTTATAGCTCCTAAAGGGAATTTCTTTAATGAGCTATGTAAATCACTTATTTCATTTTCAATTTGGCCTTTCTATGGAACTTTATTGGGTATGGCATTCTTTGCTAAATATTTACTATAGAGAGCAAATTGCTACTACGCCTAACTGCGGCTTCTCGCGGCGCTTCGAGATTGCTACGCAACTCTCGCTTGGCCTTCGGCACATTTGCTTTGTCACTTGGCTTGCAAGACGTTCGCTAAGGCTCACTCAAGCCTTCGTGCCAATCCTTTCGCGCGTTTAGCGCGCTTCAGGATCGCAAACGTCGAGAAGCCTACGTCGTTAGCCGCCATTTGCCCGGGGGATGACGGAAAAAGGCGCGGGGACGAAGCGGGGCAAGGGGAAATTCCGGATTTGTTCTTCTCTACTAGACTAACTTGATTCTAATCCAGAAATTAAGAAAGTAGTGTTATGGCTTTTCTGTATTGGTCTTTCCTGCCAGGAGAAACTTTAAAGTTCAAAAGTTACTAATTCTGTAATCAATGTTTCTTGAGCCCCCAGCAGTCCCCGCGATGCAGTTTGATATTGATTGGGCAAACAGCGGCTAACTAAAGCTTGCCGCTTCGTTCGTCACTCACGGTTCCCGTTCGGACTCACTTCGGTCTTCGACACATCGCTTCGCGAACTTGGCTAAGTAGTAAAAGAAGATATTTTCAGAAATAGAAGTTCGCGACCCTTTCGCGCGCAGGCGCTCCGGGACGCGACGTCGTCAAGCTTCTGTCGTTAGGCGAAAGTGGCTAAATAAATTGTAATCATTAAAAATGGAGATTTTATATGGACAATATAAGCTTTAATGACTGGGTATTGAAGAATTTCAAAAAAACAAGACTTCTATTGATAAGTCTTGTTCCGGTAATAATGTTTTTCATCGATATAGCTCGCCAGTTATTGCCATCGGATCTAAAAAATTCTACGAGCCAGTTATCGGCAATTCACAAGATATTTATTGAAAATTCTCATATTTTCCAATATAGTTTAAATATTTTACTTATACTGGTTTTGCTTCTTATCATTGCATTCAGAATTCCGAATGTCAGTGTTCGATATCCAAATTCAGCAGAAAGAGTTAAGATATTTTGGTTTCTTTGGTTATCGCTGTGGCTTGCGTGGCTTAGTTTATTTATTCTTCATTTTTCAGTTACTAACGGAACTGGGGACCTTTATAAAGAATTAGATAGGTTAAAGAGTTTCAGTGAGTTGAAACATAGGTCGGAAATATTTGTTTGGTTAAACTTTGGGAATAATGCTTCAACCTTGATTTTTGGAATATGTTATCTTCTACTTCATTCTAAAAGTAAATATTTTCCAGCTTTCATTATTCTCTTTTCGATATCTTTGATTAGCGTGGCAGCAATTGAATATAAATTAGAAAGTATATCAATAGAAGGTAATAAATTTGAAGAGTATAAAAATTACGTGCAAATTTTCTATAGTATATCAAAGAATTCTTGTGCTGTTGCAATGATTCTATTTGCAGGTAGATTGGAAAGCAGGGTAATGGGTGCCCCTTTACCTTTAGTTTTTATATTTTACCTATATGGCGCCAGTCAGTTTTTATCGTACGATTTCGTTATAATATTCTTGATCGGAAAAATTAGTTATTTTCTCTTTTTTGATTGGCTATTTTCTACGGGAAGATTGCAATTTTTCTTTGAGATTACACCAAAAATTGAGAATACTTTAATAGAAGAAAGGAACTCTTTTTTAAAAAGTCATTCATAAGAAAATAAATGGCCACCTTCGCCTAACTTCGACTTCTCGCGGCGCTTCGGGATTGCTTTCGCAACCCTCGCTTGGCCTTTGGCACATTTGCTTTGTCAGTCGGCTTGTGATCGTTCGCTAAGGCTCACTCAAGCCTCGCGCCAATTCTTCCGCGCGTTTAGCGCGCTCCAGAAACGCAAACGTCGAGAAGCCTCTTTCGTTAGACGCCATCAATTAATTATGACTAAGATATATATCGCACTATTATATTTATGCTCGATGAACCTGTTCTCTAAGGAATTGACTTTATATTTACCAGAATCATCAAATGATCCAGAAGAGCTTAGACTAAGAACATTTTATGATGAAAGAAATAGAATCGGGTTACTATTTTACGAAATAGAAAGTTTAGAAGATCAAGAAAAGATCTATAAAACTTTGGAGAAAGTGGAATATTTAAGAGTGAGTGATCTTTCTAAGGAATTTGCAAAATATTCTCTGAATCAGGTTTGGAAGGCACTCGCAAGTGGTAGAGGCAAAAAATTTATCGAAGTATTCAATATTGATTTTTTAATGATAATCATGAAAAGTAATGAAAGATCAGAAAAATATAATATCACGAATATGTTCAATGTCCGACTTGTTGATCTATCTAAAAACACAGTCAAGCTACTGTTAACCGCTTGTGCAAAATGTAATACAATTGAAGGGAAAGCAGCGAATATTAAACAACGTTTAGTTCCTAAGAAATTAAAAACCTCTGTTGAATTATTAGCAGACGATGAAAGTTTTGATATAAGAACTGAGCTACTCGAAATCTTAGATTGTTTGGAAAAATTTACGTGTAATTTAGAATTTGCTTATTCAAAGTGGGGGAAATTAGATTCTGAAACGATCAAATGTCAGAGTGCTTTATATAATTTAGCTATTTATTGGAAAATTCAAGGTGATAATATCAAATCTGTTTTATATTTTCGAAGAGCTATTCAGATAAACTATAAAAATAATGAACTCATTAAACGAATTGCACGTCAGACTTTTCCGGATGAGTTTAATTGACGGCGTCTAACTTCGATTTCTCGCGTCGCTTCGACATTCGCGGTTCCCGCTCAGTCTCGCTTGGCCTCCGGCACATTTGCTTTGTCACTCGGTTTGCAAGACGCGACTAAGGTCGCTCAAACCTCGTGCCAATCCCTTCGCGCACAAGCGCTCCGGGAACGCAAACGTCGAGAAACCTACGTCGTTAGGCGCCATATCAATCAATATGAAATCTGAATTTACAGAATTTACCTATGGATACTCAATTACTGAGGAGTTTGTAACGGATCCCGTCGGGGGCCTTAATGGTTTGCCAATATTTCCTAATTTAAGACAAGAGGCAATGCTCGGATATGATGTAAAATTAACTGGAGCAAAGAGTATTAAATTTATACAATTCAAATTGTCGGAATACTTTAAAAGTTCGAAATCTAAAGAATGGTCGCTTTTCAATTCTCCTTACTTTAGAATGCATATTACAGCAAGTTCTTCATCCTTGCAACATGAGAAATTACAAGAGTTAGAAAGAAAATTAGGTCCGATCGTTTTTTATACAACTCCTCTATTTAACTCACTAAATGAATTAAGAACCTACTACAATAATAATGAAGTTCGACAGAATTCTTTATTTATTCGGCCTTCTCAGATACAAATCCCTGATAACAAAGCTCATTATATTGTATTTAATAGAATCTCAGGTCCAATTTATTGTTGTTCAAAGGACCCGAAAATTTTGAAAGAATGGATCGGTTACGAGAGCTTGTCCGAATTATTTAGGGAGAGCTTATCTGGAATAATATACGATGCTATCAGTTTACGCAGCATTAGCGAGGTGTTAAAAGAGTTAGCTAGAAAGAAAAAGTCGGTAACATTTGATACTTATGATCAATTTTTAGAATCCCGAAAAACCAGGATAAATAACTATTTAATAGGTAATAACATTTCTCTGCCTGACTACAGTTTCAGTAAAGAAAAGAGTGAATACATCGCTGAGCTGGACAAAATTGCTTTTATTGCTAGAACCGAATTTGATTTGATTCCAATTCTATTCTAACAGAATTGATACGGCGTCTAACTTCGGCTTCTCACTGCGCTTCGAGATTGCTTCGCAACTCTCGCTTGGCCTTCGGCACATTCGCTTTGTAACTCGGTTCGCGAGCCGCGACTAAGGTCGCTCGAACCTCGTTCCAATTCTTCCGCGCGTTTAGCGCGCTCCAGAACCGCGAACGTCGAGAAGCCTCTTTCGTTATCTGCCATGCCGCGCCCCTCATTAAGACGCCAGCCGTCCTTGGCTGGCGATGTTTATTAATATAAGTTGGTAACCTAAAATGAGAAACATCGTTATTGATTCTTCAAAATTTAATTATTCGCCTACAAAAATTAAGAGAACGTTAAGAGTAAATGATTTTTATAGATTTCAATTAAGACAAAATAAAATCGACCAATTAACCACTCAAATTTCAGAACATTTCAGTGAAAAATTCGGAGAGGTAAGGCCTTTCGCTATTGGTAGTTTTAAAAATAAAAAAATATTCATGCCTAAAAAAATATACGATCTGCTAACGCTTAGAAGAACTTCAGATATTATTAAATCAGTATGTCACATTTCAACATTTAGTCGGGAGGATGAAGTCGTTCAATTGCAAGCTGTAATCAGGGGGGAGATGAAATGTTGTATCATTAAAACTGATATTTCAAACTTCTTTGAGTCAGTAGATTTTACAAGTGCGATAGATAAATTGGTGGAAAAAGGTTTCAATAACCATTCTTCTTTGGCCCATCTAAACAATTTAAGCAAAGTGTTAAAAGCGCTCAACTTTAATGGATTACCGAGAGGTCTTGCGCTAAGTTCTATTCTCGCGGAAGTCTATCTCGAAGAGTTTGATAGAAACCTTCGATTAAATAGGGAGGTGCTATATTATTCTCGATATGTAGATGATATAGTCATTGTAACGAATTCCGATCCGCAACTCATATTAGGATTTATTCAAAGAGCTTTGCCAGGTAGACTTTTACTAAATAAAAAGAAAACAAGATATTATATTAAAGGTCGAAAAGAGAAATTTGATTTTCTCGGGTATTCAATTTCTTTAGAGAATGATCATGCAATTGGAATTGCTCATAAAAAAATAAGTAAAACAAAAAAGCGCATAATTCTGTCGATTAAAGATTATATCAGAAATAATGATCCCTATTTATTGATTGATAGGATCAGGTTTCTGACCGGCAATACAGAAATGAAAATGCATAATCGGTATAAAAAAATAACGGTTGGGTTTAAGTTTCAATACCGGATATGCGATTCTAAGTTGCTAAAAAGTGAACTTCAAAATTTAGATAACTTTTTTTATTCTGTTCTCACTTCTAAAAACTATAAAATCTCCGCTGCTTTAAAAAAGCGAATTGGTCCAAAGGCCTTTTTAAAATTGAAAACTTTATCTTTCACTGGTGCTTATAACAATAATATTATTCATTTTCGCACGAGTAGTAAAATCTCTTTAATACGGAAAGCTTGGAAATATGCTTAAGAACAAAATTAATAGGAGTATCTACGAAAGGTGTTTACTAACAGAAGTTGTTCCGTTTGAAACTCCTATGCTTTTTTCTAATTGGGGTGCATTCAATTTTGTTAGGAACCTTAAGAATAAGTCACCACATGATTTTATAAATAAATTATTTTGTGATAAAGGTTATTCTGTACCATATAGATTTAGAATTAAAAAGGATAATTCGGAGTTTCGGTCTTTGCATCTTATTCATCCGAAAATGTCAGAAAGAATTATTACGCTATATCAAGATTTTCAATTACAAATTATAAAAGAGTGTTCGAAAAGTCTCTATTCATTGCGGGCGCCTTCCCGAATTGCAAAGTATTTTACTATATCGAAAAGTAATAACGGAGAATCCGTTGGCCGTTATGTTGAGGAATTAGATGCAGATAGCCCTTATATATCGTCTTACTTTGTTTATAAATACTTTTCACATTTACACAAATACTTCGAATCCGAATTTTTTACATCTCTTGAAAAACGATTCAAAAATTTAATGTACCAAGATGTTTCTAAATGTTTTCCAAGTCTATACACGCATTCCATTTCTTGGGCACTACGCGGAAAAGTTGAAAGTAAAAGTATCGCATTCAAAGGAAAAAGTCTTCCTTCGCTTGGTGTCTTATTTGATGAAATAATGCAAGATTGTAATTTTAAAGAGACTAACGGAATAGTTATTGGTCCTGAGATTTCTAGATTATTCGCGGAAATTGTTATGCAAAGTATTGACGAGAAAATTGATTTAAGCATGAGAGAATCTGGATTTAAGTATGGAACTGACTATGTATGCGTAAGGTATATAGATGATTACTATTTATTTTATAATAATAATGCGGTTGCGGAGAAGTTTTCTTTATATATCTCAGAGGAGCTGGAAGTATTCAAATTATACTTAAATACAGCAAAAACCAAAGTTACTAGTCGACCTTTTATTACCCAAATTAGCAGGGTAAAAATAAAATTATCTTACTTTATGGATGACTTGGAAAAAAGAATTAGTACTGCCAAGAGTAACATTTCTAGTGAACGTGAATTGAATAAAATACGAGATATCACTTTCGATTTAGGTGATGAATCACATACAATATCTAATTTCTTATTGTCTTCAATAAAAAAGAAAATGATTCGTATGAGTAAAATGAAAATATCTGAAGAAATACGAATGTCGGCTCTGCTCGTGTTCATCGAAATGGCATTTCACAGAGTAAGATTCGATACGAGGGTTTCATCTGTTTATAGGATCGCCGAGATAATTTTAGAATCTATATCCTTAATAGATTCAATGTCGTCATCATATCAGCGCCAAGTTAAAGATAAGATTTCTTCTGAGATTAAAGAATGTTTATTTTTTGCAATTGAGAATGATTCAATTCAAGAAGCTCTAAATTTATTAATTGCATACTCAAAGTTGTCATTCGAATATAGTTTTTCTGAGAAAGATCTTCTTAAAATAGCGAATGGTATTAAAAGATCCCATCCAGAAGATATTAAATATAGAAAGCGTTTGTCATATTATGAGATAGTAACAATTTTGTATTATATTAAGGATAATCAACTATATAACAAAATTAGAAAATTGCTCCTGGCAACTGCTTTTTTTATTATTAGAAGCAACTCTATTTTAATATACGCTGAGTCAGCGTATATTTTTTTTGATTTACTTTCCTGTCCTTATTTAACTGCAAATGAAAAGAATAAATTATTTAAAATGGCATTGGACGGGAGCGAGCAGAAAGTTGTAAAAAATAGAAGGAAATCTATCATTGATTTTGTATCAAAGGACACTTGGTTTTTTAACTGGAATAAAGATAAAGATTTGCATTCAATATTAAAGAAAAAAGAATATAATGAGCCATATTAGAATATAAAGGGGTGTCTTTAGAACCTAAAAAGGTTTACTACCATTGTTTCGTCGATGGAAAAGGGCAAACGCGAGTTTGCACACACCGAAAAGACACCCCTTTATATTCTAATGTATTCTAATCTGCTTGTCATGGTTCTTGCATTGAGGGTCGGCAGGAACCACGCAGCCCGAACGCGTTGCGATCGGGACGCTAAACCAAATCGTTCAATCTTTCTTTTTTAGCCCTCGTTAAAACTGCTTCGCAGATTTTACGAGGGCAGATTTGTACGATTTCATAAAGCATTACTTCGAAAAAACGGAATAGAAATACTCAGGAGGTTTATTATAAAGTCTAAATAATCTACAAAAGTCTTCGATCAATAATCGATGCTCACCCGATTCAATCTTCGATATATAACTTTGATGCCTACCGAGTTTCTTGGCAACTTGAGCCTGAGTTAAATTAGCTTCAATCCTCGCCGTTCTAAGCCGATCAAAGAAAGCTTTCTGTTGTTCTTTAGATATTTTCCTTATATTCGAGTTTGTTCGTTTTCCGAAAGACTTTTGGATTTTGGTTTCAAATTTTTTAATTAAAAAATGGAAATCCTTAAAGAACATGTGACGCACGGTATACTGCGTTCACTTTTTGTCAACAATGCCGCATTATACCGTGCGTGGAATTAGAAGAATTTTTACAAAAAGTCGGAAAAAATATTCAGAAAGTACGTAAAGACAAGGGATTTACTCAGGAAAGTATGGATGAAGGGGATTATGCTATTCCTGTTAGAACATTGCAAGATATTGAAGCTGGACGAGCCAATTTTACTGCAAGTTCAATCTTTAAACTTTCTAAGCAATTGAAAGTAAAACCAAAAGATCTTTTAGATATTTAAGAAATTAAAATTACTATTATTAATCGTCTCCGCCGTCCTTGGCGTCGCCGATTAGGATTCGGGGCGACGGCACAGCAGATAACTTCGACTTCTCGCTTCGTTCGTCACTCACGGTTCCCGCTCGGACTCACTTCGGGCTTCGCCACATTGCTTTGTCACTTCGGTTCGCGAGACGCGACTAAGGTCGCTCGAACCTCGTGCCAACCGCGTCGCGCACAGGCGCTTGCGGACGCAACGTCGAGAAGCCTCTTTCGTTAGGCGACATTGCGCAAGATAAGACTTTCTACTACTCTTATGTTAATTACTGGAAAAGAAGATATCTGTAACCTTTTTAATATTTTCCATGATGGTGGAATAGAAAACTTAAATATTGCTAATAAAGTTTTAAGTATGGATATAGAAATTAGCTATTTAGCAGAGCTAATAAATACTAATTTTAGTAAATTTTCTTTAAAGATACAAAATGCTGATAATATACATTTTCGCGTTTGGGCGAAAAACACATCTGAAATCTTAAAAAGAGTTAACGATACGAAAGAATTAGCAACTCTTGATCTGGAAATATTAAGCTCTACAGTCGAAAACAATCTTATTAAAATATACTGCATTCAATTTAATCCAGAATTCTCATATTCTGAAGGCGACCTGTGTTTCAATGCAGATACAGTTTGCGTTATGGATGAAAATAATAAAACTTATTCCATTACAGAACTTGCTAAGCTTGCTGACCATTATTGGGAAAACTGGTCCAAAAGCATTGAAAAATAAATCAAATTAATGCGCAACGTCGCCTAACTTCGGCTTCTCGCGGCGCTTCGAGATTGCTTCGCAACTCTCGCTTGGCCTTCGGCACATTTGCTTTTTAATTCGGTTTGCAAGACGTTCGCTAAGGCTCACTCAAACCGAATTAAAATCCTTTCGCGCGTTTATCGCGCTCCAGGAACGCAAACGTCGAGAAGCCTCTTTCGTTATGCGTAATTGTCGCAATATTTTTTAGAAGTAAAATCTAATGGAAAATAAAACTCAAAGACAATTTCCTTTTGCGCTAATCGATTTAGCGGTAGTGGTCCTATCAATATATGTTTTACTTACATTGTTGATCAGCTCTTTCGTAAAAATGGATTCAGAGTTAGAAAAGCTATTAAATCTGATCGATAATTTAATTTGTGTTTTTTTTATTTTTGAATTTTTTTATAAATTATTCACTGCCGAAAGCAAACTTACTTATTTAAAGTGGGGTTGGATAGACTTGTTATCAAGTATCCCGACATTAGATTATTTTAGAGCAGGGCGGTTGTTTCGATTAATTCGTCTTATCCGAATTCTTAGGGCATTACGATCAACTAAGCATTTAATTAACTTTATATTTAAAAATAAAGCTCAAGGAACATTTTCATCGGTCGCATTGATTGCATTTATAATAATCATCTTTTCATCAATTGCAATTCTACAGGTAGAGAATGATCCGAGTAGCAATATTAAAACAGCCGAAGACGCATTGTGGTGGTCATATACAACGGTTACCACTGTTGGTTACGGAGATAAATTTCCCGTTACAGGTGAAGGAAGACTAATTGCTACGATTTTAATGACGGCAGGTGTTGGGTTATTTGGAACTTTTACGGGTTTTGTCGCTTCTTGGTTTCTATCGATTAAACCAGAAGAAAAAAATGAAGCATAATAAAATTAGCTTATTAGGTTTATATACGACAACTACGCATAACTTCGGCTTCTCGCTCCGTTCGTCACTCGCGGTTCCTGCTCGGACTCACTACGGGCTTCGCCACATTGCTTTGTCACTTCGGTTCGCAAGACGCGTCTAAGGACGCTCGAACCTCGTGCCAACTCCGTCGCGCACAGGCGCTCGGAGACGCAACGTCGAGAAGCCTCTTTCGTTAGACGAAAGCGCAATTTTATTAAACGGATTACAAAAAGGAAAACCAATGGAAAATAACTTAGAAAATGATGAATTCGATAAATTATTAGAAGAAGAGGAGTATCATCCTCCGGTTAGTGAAAGTGAAAGTCGAGCGATTTCATATAATATTTCAAATTCAGTGGAAGTCCTGATTAATAAGATAAATAATCAAGAGATAGATTTATCTCCAGAATTTCAAAGAGATTTCGTTTGGGATAGAAAGAGAGCAAGTTTCTTTATTGATTCTTTAATTATTGGTTTGCCAATTCCAAGTATTTTTTTAGGGAAAAGAAAAGAAGAAGAAAGTTTTTTTGTTATCGATGGTCAGCAAAGATTAAAGACAATAATATCATTCTTCAAAGAAGAATATAACTCTGGAAAATCAAAGGTAAAATTTAAGCTTATTGGTTTGGATAAAAAGGAATGGAACAATTTTTCTTATAGTGAACTTCCTGAAATTGTTAAAAGAAAATTTCGTAATGCAATAGTAAATACGACAATTATTGAGAATATTGATAAAGATCCGATAATCGTGAATGACATTTTTCATCGCCTGAATACCGGTGGAATGCCATTGAATGATCAAGAAATTAGAAATTGCATTTACAGAGGAGAATTTAATAAATTCCTAATAGAGTTGAATCAAAATGAAGAATGGCGTAAGCTTCTTGGAAAAATTGCTCCGAGTAAAAGATTTTTGGATTTAGAATTAATTCTTAGATTCGCTGCTTTGCATTTTAATTACGATAACTATAAAGAGCCGATGCGTAATTATTTAAATATTTATATGGAAGAAAGTTCTGTAAATTTTAAAAAATATAAAGAATTAAAAGAAATATTCGATAAAACGGTTCATATAATCTATTCAAATGTTGGGCCAGACGCCTTTAAAATAAATAAATATTTTAACAGAGCGGTTTGCGATGCTGTTTTAATTGGAACTTCATTTAATATAAAAAAGGGAACTTTAACTTCGAATCTTAAGGGAGCGCATAAAAAATTGCTAAAAGAAAAGTCTTTCTTTCTTTATGTCTCAGAGAGTACGACATCAAGTTCGAATGTACGTGGTAGAATTGAGTTGGCAAAGAAAAATTTTAGCACAGAAGTCTGATGAATTCTCCCGATTTATTAACACTCAAAACGGAAATTGACGGAACGATCACTTCTATTGACAACTTTAAAGCTCAGACCCACGCCCACATCAAAATTCAAAGCCTTTTAAACATTGTTATATATGCACGCGCTTCTCGATTCTTAGAAGCAAGTGTAAAACATATAATATATAATTTGTCTATCATAAAAGGATCTGACGAAAATGAGTTAAAGGAAATCATATCTAAATTAAAAGGCCATAATAATCCTGAATATTCTAATATAGTTCAAATATTTAAAGATATTCTTAATTACGACATTGCTACCGGGAAATCCATTGGCGCTTATGCTGACCGCGATATATCATTTTTAAATGAGATTGTAAGAAATCGACATCGCAATGTGCATGCCTCTGAAGATTCGACGAGTTGGTACAATGCAAATCAAAAGGACTTGAATGATTTCAAAAGAGAATATGAAGGTATATTGAATATAATTAAATATCTTGATTCAATAAGATGGGACGATCAGACTGCAAGATTTGTTCCTTGATAATCTAAGTAATTGCGCCTTCGTCTAACTTCGGCTTCTCGCGTCGCTTCGGGATTGCTATCGCAACCCTCGCTTGGCCTTCGGCACATTTGCTTTGTCACTCGGCTTGCGAGACGCGACTAAGGTCGCTCAAGCCTCGTTCCAATTCTTCCGCGCGTTTAGCGCGCTCCAGAACCGCAAACGTCGAGAAGCCTCTTTCGTTAGCCGCCATTTGCCCGGGGGATGACGGAAAAAGGCGCGGGGACGAAGCGGGGCAAGGGGAAATTCCGGATTTGTTCTTCTCTACTAGACACACTTGATTCTAATCCAGAAATTAAGAAAGAAGTGTTATTGCTTTTCTGTATTGGTCTTTCCTTCCAGGAAAAACTTTAAAGTTTAAAAGTTACTATTTCTGTAATCAATGTTTCTTGGGCCCCCAGCAGTCCCCGCGATGCAATTTGATATTGATTGGGCAAACAGCGGCTAACTAAGGCTTGCCGCTTCGTTCGCCACTCACGGAATCCGTTCGGGACTCACTTCGGTCTTCGACACATCGCTTCGCGAACTTAACTAAGTAGTAAAAGAAGAGATTTGCAGAAGTAGAAGTTCGCGACCCTTTCGCGCAAAGGCGCTTCCGGGACGCGACGTCGGCAAGCTTCTGTCGTTATGCGACATTTTGAAAAATTTCAAAAAAATCATTAATTTTCTTAACTGTTTCCTGAAGAGGAAATAGCATGAGATTATGAATCAGTTTTTAACTAAAATTTCCGAAATATACAATCAATCGAAATCGAAAATTAAGCCTGCCTGGAATTGGGAGAAAATAAAGAATATATACGAACAAGAATCTGAATTGTTTGAGAATATTTTTAAAAGATCGAGTTTAAACCGCTATAGTTTTCAGGAAGATCTTTTGATTAATAGCTTGTGGATCGCTTCGAATATCACTGACAGTTATCTTCAACGTCCAAATTGTTATTACTGCGGATTTTTGCTTAAGCGAACGGACTACTTTAACGGCAACGTTCATATTGATCATTTTAATCCGATAAGTAAGGTAGGGGCACACTTTGCTGGAAATATAATTCCCACATGCAAAGATTGCAATTTGCTCAAATCAAATTTATCAGATGATGAACTTTTAAGAATTTTTCGAACTCCGGAGAAATTCTTTTCTGAAAAATACATCAAGTCAACTGAAACTAAAAAAGAAAAGTTAAAAGACTTCTCGGCCCTGTTCTTTCAGAGATCAAGTGGAGGAGAGGAGTATCGCAAGACTTTTAATATTTCAATTTATGATCAGAGAAAACATCAAGATGATATGAAAGCGAATTATTGCAAGAAATGGCATCGGAATTAATTCAAAACGTCGCATAACTGCGGCTTCTCGCGGCGCTTCGGGATTGCTATCGCAACCCTCGCTTGGCCTTCAGCACATTTGCTTTGTCACTCGGCTTGCAAGACGTTCGCTAAGGCTCACTCAAGCCTCGTGACAATCCTTCCGCGCGTTTAGCGCGCTCCAGGATCGCAAACGTCGAGA
>NZ_JAFFPU010000077.1 GCF_016919175.1 Leptospira ainlahdjerensis
TTTGCTCAACCAGATCGTAAACGAAGCGGGAATCAAAGATCCCGGAAAGGTCTTAGAACATTTGAATAAGAATGTAAGACAAGCCCTGAAACAGGATTCCTTAGATACAAACTCGGTAGACGGAATGGACATCTGCTTCTGTCGAATCGAAATGGACAAAGTTTATTTTGCGGGCGCCAAAAGGCCTCTCTACTTTTCCAGAGGAGGAAAAATAGAAGAGATCAAAGGTGATAGACATTCCATCGGCGGCAGACAAAAAGAAGATTCTAGAACCTATACGACCCACGAAGTAAAACTGGATAAGGGAAAACCCACCATGTTTTATCTTACCACGGACGGATATATGGATCAGCCGAATCCTCAGAGACAAAGAATCGCCAGCAAAGGATTGATCGCTCAGTTGCACGGCGTCTCCTCCCTACCGGCGAACGAACAAAAAGAAAGACTCGCGGCCTTTTTAGACGGACACCAAGCGGGAGAATCCCAAAGAGATGACATAACTTTGATCGGATTTCGGATCTAAAGCTCTGAACGAAACTATAGGGAGTATGTTAAAAAGAAATGATGGAAAACAAGTCCTTAGACCTGTTTAAGCACTATAAAGAGGCCTGCGATTATCAATTAATTGTTTCCTTTAAGGGCAGACTTTCGCAGGAAGTCCTTACTGAATTCGGTTCTATGATCCGAACCTCTTTAAGTACGGAATCGAAAATCAAAAAAATCTTTGCCGTTTTCATAGAATTGGCACAGAATATGTTACACTATTCTGCGGAAAGAAGGGCTCTGGAAGACGGAAGAGAAGGCGGAGTCGGCATCATTCGGGTCGATGAAAAATCGATTGGCTATAATGTTTCGTCAGGGAACCTTGTACTAAACGAGAAAATCGAATCGCTGAAAATAAAATGCGAGAAGATCAATTCTATGTCGAGAGACGAGCTGAAAACTTATTACCAACAGCAATTGCGCTCGGACAGGCCTGACGACAGCAAAGGCGCTGGAGTTGGGCTCATTGATATCGCACGAAAGTCGGACGGACCGCTTACCTACGGCATTTCGCCCGTAGATGATAAGCATTCGTTTTTTACACTTTCTGCATACTTCACAAAGGAAAATTGAGAATGGAATCTTTACATATCCAACAGACCAAAACTTCTCCAGAGGTTATCTTGGACACTGAGAAAGGAGTAGTGGAAATCATCGGAGAATCCTATCCGGAAAACGCGATCGCATTCTACAAGCCGGTATTCGACTGGCTCAACTCTGCGATGGGAAACAAAAGCGCGATCCAAGTTAAATTTCAGTTAGATTATTTCAATACGAGTTCTTCCAAAGTGATCATGGACATCCTGGATTCTCTCCAAAAATATCACGATCAAAGCGGCAAGGTCAAAGTTCTTTGGTTGTATAAGGAAGACGACGACGATATGCAAGAAACCGGAGAGGAATTCTCATCCGATCTTTCTCTTTCGTTCGAACTTAAATCCTACAAATAGACGGTCCTTTGGCCGAGGAACCCCATTTATGGAACCAGCGTCTCCAGCACAGAAGGACTTTAATTCTTTTTTTGAAAACGAGTTTCAATTATTAAACGAAGTTAACGAAACCCTTGATAAAAAAGATTCTCTTCAAAAAGACGATCTGATCCAAGAACTCAAAAAAATCGGAGACGCTTACGAATCCCTGCTAAAACAATCTTCAAAACTGATGAAGATCGGGGATTCGACTCAGAATCGTCTGATCAAAACCCAAAACGAACTCCAGGATTCCAATCAGAGATTGGTTTCTTCTTATCAAAATCTCAAACAACTCAGCGAGATCGGCCAAATGATCACCGCGAGTTTGGAACCGAAGATCATTCTTACTTCAGTTTATGAAAACACGAAGTCGATGGTTTCGATGGATATTCTCGCCTTCGGGATTTTGGAGGAAGGTAAGAATGAGATTAAATACAAATTCAGCCTAATCGAAGGTCGTTATACCCCCGCTCCTTTCGTGGATTCCTTATCCGAAGAGAATCCTTCCTCTTTTTGTTATCATCAAAATCAGGAATTGATCACCAACGATCTAGAAAAGGACTTTCCTCAATATGTTTCTCCGATCCAAAAACACTTCGGAGAAAAGACGAGTTCGGTTGTTTATCTTCCTCTCAAGGTGGAAGAAAGATTTATAGGAATTCTTACGATCCAGAGTTACGGGAAGAACGCGTTTAACGAAAACCAACTCAGCATTTTAAGAACACTAGCGAACTACGTCGCGATCGGTGTGGATAACGCGGACGCTTACAAAACCCTTTCCAAAAGAAACCGGGAACTCAAGGATTCTTTGGAAAAGATCAATGTGTTAAACGAAGGTCTGGAAAAAGAAAGACAAAAATCGGAAAGCCTTCTTCTCAACATTCTTCCCAAAGCGATCGCAGAAAGGTTGAAGGGCGGAGAAGGAGTGATCGCCGATTACATTCCAAACTCCACGGTTCTTTTCGCGGACATCGTGGGATTCTCCAAACTTTCCACTCAGATCCCTACTCCCAATTTATTGGTGGAAATTTTAAATCAGATCTTCACATGTTTCGACGACATCGCGAACAAATACCAGCTCGAAAAGATCAAAACGATCGGAGATTGTTATATGATGGCGGGCGGAATTCCCAACCCGACCACCGATCACGCCGAAAAAATCGCGTTAGCCGGAATTGCAATGATAGAAGGATTGAAAAATCTTCAGAAATCTTGGAAATACGAATTCAATATCCGGATCGGAATTCATACCGGAGACGTAGTTGCGGGTGTTATCGGAAAGTATAAATTCGTTTACGATCTCTGGGGCGACTCGGTAAATACCGCTTCCAGAATGGAATCCCACGGTCAACCCGGGAAGATCAACTGTTCCGAAGCGACATATAACGCGCTGAAGGATCTTTTCGAGTTCGAAGACAGGGGAATCATCGAGATCAAAGGGAAAGGTCCGATGAGAACCTTTTTTCTTTTGGGAAAAAAATAACCCTTTCCGAAAGTATTTTCAATTTTCTGAATATGATTTCTCGATCGGAACCGAATCAGTTCCGAGCATTTTAGCGGACTTCGTTTCGACCACAATTCAGGGATAACGATCCACGCTTATATTCGCGATTTCAAAATAACGAAGTCTGACGAATCCGTGATTTCCTCGTTTTGTGGACACTCGGGCCCAATCGACCGGATCGTATCCCTTGTATCCAAGATGGATCAAAACGATCGCATTCACATAAAAAATTTCGTCGGATCGAACGCGATCCACAATTTTAGAATCCAAGGACTCGCTTGCACGGATATTAAGAGTATCTCCCGTCTTGATCCCGATCACCTTTGCCGGAAACCAAACTTGATCCAAAGAGACCCAACCCTTGATTTCTTTTTCGGTTTTGATTTCATACGCTACGGGATCTCCTTCAAATCCGAAATTTGCGGACTTAAGCAACTTCACGAAAGTCAGATTCGAAAGTCTGGCGACTTCCTCCTGAAAATGTACGCCGAAAGTTCCCTCTTTCGGGACGACGGTTTTGTAGACCGGAATTGATTTTCGATCCAAGCTTGATATAAGAGCGTTCGGATCAGACTCGGCCGCGAAACGAGCACTTGCGGTCAACGCAAGAATGAGGGCAAAGAAAATCCTGATAATGTTTGCGATCTTCATTCGTTCGGCTCCTCAGAAACCTCGACATAAACCGCGTGAGCGATCGATGCGGATTCAACAAATTGGCGTTTCAAAAGAAAACATTCAAAAAATAGAAAATTCAATTTGTTGAATAGAGCGGAGAGCGCGGCCGCAATTTCAAACGAACTTTCAAGTTCGAAAGATCCGCGGCACGCCCGGAGAATTTAACGAAGGGCTTCGATCACTTCCGCGGGCGCTTGTACTAATTCCACAAGAACCCCTTCCGAAGAATAAGGAAATTCTTCGTTCCCTTTCGGATGGATAAAACAAACGTCATAACCCGCAGCGCCCTTTCGGATTCCGCCCGGAGTAAATCGGACCCCCTTGGTCGTGAGCCATTCCACGGCTTTCTGAATATCGTCCACCCAAAGGCCGATATGATTGAGCTTCGGTTCGTGGACCTTCGGACTTTTGTTTACGTCGATCGGCTGCATGATATCGACTTCAACTGCGAAAGGTCCTTTCCCCATTCTGAGAATGTCCTCGTCTACGTTTTCCTTTTCGCTTCGAAAGGTTCCCGTTTTTTCCAAACCGAGAATGTCGACCCAAAACGTTTCAAGTTTTTTCTTATCCTCTCCGCCCACCGCTATTTGCTGAATTCCTAATATTTTAAATGGTCTCATATTATTTATTTCCAAAAAAGTAATTCTTTTGTTCCAAGCTTCTTCTCTGATTTTTCTTTTCGTTTTCAAGAAGAATGCAGATTTTTTAGTCCTCGAAAGCCGGGTCTGAAATCCAGAAAATACTTTCGCTTTCTCTTTGGCAACTTCATTCCCTCGGCACTTATTTTGTCGATCGAAAACGGGGAGCTTCGTTGAAGAATGTTTGTTATGAATCCAAATTCCGAATCCGGGCAAGTGTTCCATTCGTTTCGATAAAGAAAACGTTCTTTGGAAAATGAACCGGACTCTCGCATGTCCGGAATGCAAGTTTTTTTTTCTTACTACCGATTTGTCGGACCAATCGGTAGTAAGAAAAAAGTAGGAACTCACACTTTTTTAGATTTCACGACGCCGGCCGACACAGCCGGAGGAAGAAATGATTCTACTTCAAGCTATAAGTTCCGATCTGAGGAAAATGATCCGAAATATCCCAGACCTTCCCGCCTTGATCCACTCGATAGGCATTTTGTCTCAGATTGGAAGAATAAAAAATGTAGTCTATTGTTCGATCCGGTTTTCCGATCGCGGGATCGTTCGAAAAATGAGTATAGTATTTTGCCCTTTCAGGTCCATTCAAAATGTCTAATGGAACCGCGGAGTTCCAACGGTCGAACAGAGGTTTGATCTCCTTTTCGTCCGAATAAAAAAACGCACCGTTCGGATGCATCCCCTTTCTATCAAAACCGGGAGGAAGAAGATTGAAATCTCCGCCTAAAACCCACGTATGTCCCGCGAGATCCAATTCCGTAAGTAACCCAACGATCGTCTCCACTTGTTTGTGCATCGTATCGGTCCCTTGCGAGAATGCGTCCAAGTGAGTATTCAAGACCGTGAATTTCTCTCCACCTTCGATCGGAAGGTCGTTTTGAAGAATCGCCCGTTTCAAGTTGAACTGAGTCGAGATCGGATCCGAAGGCATCAGAGGAAGAGAATGCCGGATTCCATCGGAGATCTTAAACTTGCTGATCGTCGCGAGTTTCATCCCCACACTTCCCAAAATTTTCGGATGCGGTACGAATGCAGACTTCCAATAAAAAGTTTCGCTGTTACAAACATAGGAAGGATCGAGTCCCGCAAGAATTCTTTCCAACTGATTTTCTTTGAACGTATTCTTGGCTCCGTCGTGCACTTCTTGCAAAAGAATCACGTCCGGATTTTCAGAACGAATGGTATCGGTGATTTTTTTGAGAGTGCTTTCGATTTCTTCCCGAGAAGGCCCGACATCGGGACCGTCTCCGTTCGGGACGTCATACCAAAAAACCCGCTTCTTACCGGCGAGATACTGTATGTTCCAAACAAGAACTTTGATCTTAGAATCCGGTTTCAAAATCGGAGCATTCTCCGCACATTTTACTTCTGCCGGTTGCGCCTGATCGGGATGAAAGGTGATGGAATAAATGAGAATCAAAAGAGAACCAAAAAGAATTCCCACTACCGCCAATGTTTTTCGAAACCAAGCCATTACAACGCTCCTTAAAAACGGTCTAAACTAACGATACCATCGCTCAAAGAGAATACAAGCTACGGGAACAAAAGCGAGTGTAAAGGATTTTCTTTTTAAGAGGGTGGAATAAAACTGACTCTAAAGAGCCCGAGATGAAAACAATCCTAACGATCTTATCCATCCTTTTCTTAGTGCAAACATCCATTCATTCGGAAGAAATCGAACTCAAGATCCGTATCAAGAACGGAACCACCGGTAAAGAAGGAAACATCGAATCCCTTCGTATCATCGCCCTTCAACAAGGAATGATCCCGATCAAAGACCTCGGACCCGCAAAGGGCGATTTTATAATCTCCAAACTTACGGTCCCGGATCAATCTCCGATTCTTCTCCAGGCGAAGTATGCCGGTGTCAACTACAACAAGATGGTCCCCCCCGTTCCGGTGATGCGTTCCGCGGTCCAAGAGATCGTAGTCTACGAAAAAACAAGGGACAAGTCTCTTGTAAGAACCAGGTCCGCGATGCAGATCACAAGAGGAAAAGATTTTCTCCGAGTATTCAAAATTTTCCTCATCTCCAACAATACGATTCCTCCTAAGAGTTATCAAGACGAACAAAATCCGTTCGAAGTGTATGTTCCTTCGGAGGCGACCGACGTGGTCGGACAACTCACTCAAGGAGAAGCTCGAATGGCGATTCCGCTCCAACTCCAAGACGGACCCAACGGAAAATTTCTAGATCGTGCGATCCTTCCCGGAAGTTCAGAATTACAAATTTCTTATACGATTCCCGCGAGTAATCTTTCCCAGGTCACGTTTAAAGATAGGATGTTGGCCGAAAAGAGCGAAGGATTTCGCGCCGTCTTTTCAAAACCGGGAGACATGAACGTTTCTTTTATCGGAGCCTCCAAACAGGAAAAAATCGAAGAGGACGTTCCTTCGGACATGAAAGCTTTTAAGATCAGTTATCCGGCGCCTCAATACGAGGTCTCGATTTCCGTTTCCGGAGGCGCGCCCGTCATGGATATGGAGACAGAACGAGTCAATCGTAAGATCGAAAACGGAACTTGGTTCCCGACAACGGAGCGTTCGGTTCTGGGATTGGTGGCGATTTTAGGATTTCTTTTCACCCTTTCCTTCGTATTTATCTACAGAAAGAATTAGCAAAAATCAAGGATTCGAAACTGCGCTTTTTTTCTTTCCGGAGGAAGTTGTCTTTTTTTTCAACTTCAAAGAAGAATCCTTTATTTCCGAAGGAACTTTTTCTCGAACTATGGTTTCCAAAAACGCCTGAATATCTTCAAACACGGGTTCTCTGTGTTCGGGATATTCGTTCATCAACTCGTGATAAAGACCCGGATAAATTTTAATTCTTTTGTTTCGATAGATTAGATTTTTATAAAGCTCCGCGGAACCGTTCACGTCGACGAGACCGTCTTCTTGTCCGTGAAGAATAAAAACCGGACATCGAAGTATTCCAGCTTTTTTGATCAACTTAGGCCCTATCTCCAAAAGTTCCGATCCCATTCTTAAAGAAACCTTACCGTGAACCAGCGGATCCTGACGATACGCTTCGATCACGTCCGGATCGTGGGAAAGAAATTGAAGATCCAGCTCTGCATCCACGGTCATCGATGGTGAAAGTTTACTCAAAAAACCCGCCGCTATTTTTTTTAGCTGCTTTTTGAAATCCATCCTTACCAGCAAAGCCGGAGAGGAAAGAATCAAACCCAGAATGCCGTCTTGATTGATTCCTTCTTGAGAATAACGAAGCGCGACGGCTCCTCCCAACGAATGACCTAATAGGAAAAAACGATCCTTCTGTTCCCTTTTTAAAACCTCGTTCGCGAAGTCCGAAAGATCGCGAACATACTGATCGAAAGAATCCGCATGTCCTCTTCTTCCTTCCGATTTACCGTGACCTCTCATATCGAAAGAATAAAAATTAATATCGCTTTTTGCAAAAAAACGAAGCAAGTTCGTATAACGGCCGCTATGTTCTCCGAAGCCGTGATGAAAGATCATCAAACGATTCGCATTCGGTTTTGTCCAAGATTGACAGTATAACTTTGATTTATCGGAGCTTGATAGAATGTGGAATTCTTTGTGGTGAAAGGTCATTGGAAAAACCGAATTATCTGGAAGAAAGGAATCATCAAAACAACAGGGGTCAACTAAATATTCTTTCTTGAGTAAAGAAAGATCTATTTTTCAATTCTAAAATTTAGAAAACAAACATTTAACCTGTCTATGTCTCGTTACTTTCACTCCCAAGAGGGATTCCAAAATCTGAAAGTGCGAGTAAAGTTTCCTTGAGTTTTCCCCCGCTCGATTCATTGTTTGGAATTCTTTAATAAACAAAGAGACTCTGGAGAGAACATGGAAAAAAGACCCTCGGAACAAAGCCTACTCCGCTTTTTCGGGTTGGGAGAACTGGCAAACCACGGATGGAATGCAATCCTCGCGTTTTGGATGATCATGGGAATGGCGTTCTTTCTGTTCGCGGATCAAAATCTAATCGCGCCTAACTTAAGAAACATCGGCGCGTCTTTCGGACTGAACAGCCAGGAGGACGTAGATTGGTATATCGGAGGGATCATTCCGATTCTCTTTTTTATCTTGGGCGGCGCGGTTTCCGTGAGTATGGGATATCTTTCCCAAAGGTATTCTAGAAAAACTCTCATCATCTTCTCTGTCTTCTTAGGCGAGATTCCTTGTTTTCTTTCAGGCTTCGCGACGAGCTACACCGAGTTCGTAATCTACAGAACTCTCACGGGTTTCGGATTGGGGGGAATTTTTCCTCTTCTTTTTACCGTCCTTGGAGATTATTTCTCGGATAAATCCAGATCCACCGCGGCGGCCTACGTTTCGCTTTCGATGGGAATCGGACTTGGCGTAGGACAGTTGTTAGGCGGAATTTTAGGAAACGCCGATCCGATCAACGGATGGAGAATGAGTTTTATTTATCTTTCAGTTCCTTCTTTTTTCTTTGCGCTCGTCTACTGGGTTTTTTGCAAGGAACCGATTCGAGGCGGTGGGGAAACGGAGTGGCAGGGAATCGCGGATAAATTTCCGGAAGAAAGTTTTCATCTTCGATGGAGCGATATTCGGCTTCTCTTTCAAAACAAAACGAACATAGGAATTTTTCTACAAGGAATTCCTGGTTGCGTTCCTTGGGGAGTTTTCTTTGTCTTTTTAGTGGACTATTACGAATCCTCGTATCATCTCGATAAGGCGACCGCGACGATGCTTCTCACTTACGCCGCGATCGGAGTTTTTGCGGGAACTTTTTTCGGCGGAGTCATCGGACAAAGGATCTACAATTATAACAAAAGACTGCTTCCGATCTTTTGTATGACGAGTATCTTTCTCGGAATTCTACCCTGTCTTTACCTTTTGAAAGCGGAGAACATCGCGACTTCGGGAACGTTTATCGTTGTTAATCTGATCGCCGGGTTCCTCATTTCCCTCACCGGACCTAACGTAAGAGCCACATTAATCAATGTGAATATTCCAAAAAACAGAAGTAGCATGTTCGCTCTCTATAATCTTACCGACGATTTAGGAAAAGGACTCGGGCCCGCTATGAGCGCCGTGATCCTCGGATTGACCCCGGGAGATCGTTCTTTGGGACTTTCGATTTCGGTTCTCTTTTGGATCCCTTGCGCCTTATTTTGGATCATGGTCTTGAATAATTTCGAAAAAGACGAAAAAGACGTGCATGATTATCTGGTTCAAGAAGCAGAAAAAATAAGGGGAACCGCTTAATTGAATCTTGGGCCTATTGAGTTATTTTTATTCGACATCGAAGGTACGACCACGCCGATCGCATTCGTGCATAAGGTTCTCTTTCCGTATTCCGTCCAAAAGATGGATTCTTTTTTTCAAACCTCGGTCTTGGAAAAAGAATGGAAAGAGAAACTTTTAGAGGAAGCAAGGAACGACTCTACTTACAAAGGAAAAATAGGAGATTCCCCGGAGGATCTGAGCGCCTATTGTAAACATCTCGTTTCCGTAGATCGGAAAAGCGGCCCGTTAAAAGAAATCCAAGGAAGAATCTGGAAGATCGGATATGAAAGCGGAGAACTGAAAAGTCTGATGTTTCCGGACGTTCCTGAATTCTTAAAAAGAATTCAATCCTCCGGAAAAAAGGCCGCAGTCTATTCTTCGGGAAGCGTTCAAGCGCAAAAGTTAATATTCGAATATTCAGAATCCGGCAATCTTAAGAATTTTTTTTCGGGATACTTCGACACCGCCGTCGGCGGTAAAAGAGAGTCTTCCAGTTATTCAAAGATCGCAAAAGAGCTCGAAGTGGAACCGAGAAGAATCCTATTCTTCACCGATATCAAAGAAGAAGCGGACGCCGCGATCGGAGCGGATCTCAGGGCGGCGATTTTAGAACGACCCGGTAATTCAAAACAACCGGAACATTCATATCTGAGGCTTTCCTCTTTCGAGAGCTTGAACCCAGCTCGCTCTTAAAATCCTTTTGATAGTAAGTCGAATTCAAAGAACTCGAAAACTCCAATAAAAGCTGAAGAAAATAAGAGCGTATCCGAAAATCCAAAATCGGAGAATTCCAGTATTTTTAAACGACGGGACATCTTTCGAAAGTCGAAGATAACAAAATACAAACGGTCCTAGGAACGATTCCTAATTTTCCTTTGAGTTTTCGGAACAAGCTAAGCAACAGTCTTTAGAAAGAATCGGATCCTCTACGATTTCCACGGGTTGAAACCGCAAAATCGTTTCTTTTTTTCCGAGTAGGATCCTACAAACGGCCGATCTTTGGAAGGTGAGAACCTTTCTGATTTCCATTCTTCTTTTTCTAATTTCGATTCCCACGGGAATGCCGGAAGCCCGAGAACTCGTATATGCGTTTCGAGAACCAGGTAAACCCGAAAAAGAAAAGATGATTCTTGTTGGAGAAACCGTTCTTTATGATAAGGTAAAGCCGATCGAGGAAGAGGGAAAAAATAAGAATCTGGATATCGGTGTGGACACGAGAGCCGATCTGGTTACGATCAAGATCAATTATGATCCGGGTTTAAGAGTCGGACAAATCCTTTATCTCATAGAAAAAGATTTCGATCATAAGAATTACAAAAACGGAAACATCGTCGCGCAGATCGAAATCAAATCGATTTTTCAAACTTCCTTTATCGGTAAAAGAGCGAGAGGAATCGGAAATCTGGGTTTGGTAAAAGACAGAAATCTTATGGTGGCGGCGCCTCTCGTCTCCGAAAAAATCGAATCCGCAATCGTTGAAAGAAAAAAAGGGGACTACCACCTTTCCCGAAACGAGGTCGCGGAATCCATACGTTCTTATAAACATACGATCAGCCTCGATCCTTCCTCGCCGATGGGCCATTTCCGCTTAGGATTACTCTACAAAAAAACGGGCGAGGCTTATATCTCAGCTGGTTCGGAATTTTCAATGGCTTGGAAAAACCGGAAACGTTTCGGAAACACCCAGGAAGAATTGGAATTTTACGTAGAATATATAGACTACTTGAATCATAAATACGAAACGGAAGGATTTAAGAATCCTACGATTCTATCAAAGTCCATGGACGTAATTCGAGAAGCCTTTAAATTGACAAAGGTCGATTCCGAACTTTTGATCCACTCGGCTACCACCTATTATTATCTTTTTAGGGAAGAATCCAGACCGGGCAAATCTCCTGGTGAAGCCTCGGCAAAAAGAAAAAAATCCGACGCCTACTTTGAAATTTCGGAAAAACTTACGAGAAACTCCGATCTCCTCAATCCGTCGGATTATCGAGTTCATCTTCTTGCGTGCAAACTCTATATCGATAAGATTACGGAACTCACATCCGAATCCGGACAAAGTAGCCTTGGAGAACTGGAACAGATCGCCAATTTGAAAAGGCAGTTAGGCGACTCTTTTGAAAAATACAAAACGTTTAAACCGGCGTCGCAGCCTGGAGATCCTTATTTACTTAAAGCTCCGTCTCTCATCGGCTCACTCTGAAAGTATCTTTCGAGTTCTTGTAAAAATATATTTTTGAAGGATAAGCATGTCGTCCGGGTTGGAATCAAAAAAATTGACTCCGAGATTGAACTTTCCCTCACCTGCAACGATATAACGGACGACCTCCCCTCTTAAAATCAGAGTTCTTTCCGTTAAGGGGATAAAAATTTTAATGATATTATGTTTTTTTAAATAATGAAAAATTCTTTCTTCGTCGATTTCAAATAAGAGCCCATTGATACTGATATCTACGACGCGGGTAGCCGCTTTTGTCTGACGGTAATTATCCGCGCGGATGAAAATTTTAGTCATTGAATAGCTGAAGATTTCGGAGAGTTCGATCAGATATCCGACTTGAGAAGGTGTGATCGAATATCGATCCATCGCGGAGGCATAAACTCTTATATATCCGACAACGTCGTTAAAAAGTCTTATCGGAAGAATCATATATGAAACGAGAAAATCTCGAATTTCACTCTTCTGAAGGTCTCGAAAGAAATTATCAGCGTAGTCTTGCCCGTTCTCCAATACCATTCGGATGTATTCGTCCCTGTAGTTACCCACTTCGGAAGAATCCGTTTCACGGATATAATTGATTATCAAGGAAGTATCGGGAATAAAAATCGGCTTATCGTGCCTTCTGATGAAGGTTTCCAAAAAGCTTTCCTTTTTTTCCCCGGAAAAAAAGACAATATCGTATTCCTTTGATACGGTGGAAATATATTCTGAAATCATAATATTTATGAGACGAAGATCGGGATTGTCCTTTTTGATCTCCCTCATAAGGTTGTTAAACCTTTGTTCAACTTGAATATTTCTTCCGATCTCTCGCCCGCCTCCCGATAGGGAACGAAAGAGAATTACGTAATTCATAAATAAATCGTCGACGGAAACTCGGATGTTTTTTCGGAATGAGGCCGCTTGGAGTTCTGATGGAATTCTTATTTTAATTCCTTCTTCTAAAAATTCTAAGATAACCACTTCAAACTGATAGAGAATATTCATAATCTCGAAACTAATCTTTGCTCGAAGTGTGAGACCTTGTGTCGCGTTCGGGATTCTTAGGTTTACGGTCGTTTCCTCTATATCCTCGACGACCGCAAAATATTTTTGTCCGTCATAGTCGAAAGGGAATTCCACGTCGTCCGCTTTGAGATAATAGAAAAGATGTTTTACCAGATTGATATCGGTTCCGATAATCGTTTCTCCAAACATCGTTTCGAGAATGGTTATGAGTTCCTGTAAACTATCTGATCTGCCGACTGCCATTGGGTTCTTGTGTTGAAAGGGAGAGTCTTTTTGAATATCGGCTTCCGCGAGGTCGGAATTCAGTCAGCTTCAGCGTAGGCGACATAAGGATTTAGAAAAGAGAACTGAAGCAAAAAAAAATCCCTGGGAAGGTTTCGGAAAAGCCCGAAAAAGAAGGTATGGATACTAGAAAGTCGGAACTCAACCCGGAATTATTCGATATGATGAAACAGGGAAAGCTATCAGCTGGGAAAATCCTGGATCTCATAGCTCTGAAAGAACTCGTAGATCGATTCGCAGTGACTCCTTTTATCGAAGAAGAAAAAATCGCCGAGATCAAAGAAAAAACCGGAGTGGAACCGGACATTCTGACCTGGGGGGATTATTTTCAAACCGAAATCGCGTCTAGATACTTTGAAAAGTCGGAACTCCAGTTTAAAAAGATCGTAGAAACGATTCGTTTCGATCTCATTTCCGCTCATCTGATCTTTTCGGGAAAGCCGGAATACTTTCAAGACTCGGTGAGGGGTCAGGCTTTAATTTCAAAATCAATCGATTCTACTTTTTGGACCTTGGAAGACGAAGAAGCCCTTCATTTGGATACACTCCTCGAATACTTCACGCAAATGGGAATAGGAGAAAAACCGTTGACCGTCTCGGATCGAATCTGGTATGAAAGCTTTGAGCTGGAGAAAAAAGCAGTTTAATGGGATTAATCGATCAAGACACTATCGATCTGGGTTCAGGGAACAAGATCCAGATTTTAAGCTTAAATAACCCTGAGTCCAGAAATTCAATGACCCGCGAGATGGGTCTTGAGTTTAAGAAAATCGTGGAAAGTCTTTTAGACGCACCGGAAAAATCAAAACCACGGGCAGTCATTCTAACCGGAAAGAATGAGATTTTTTCAGCCGGTGGAAATTTCGAACTCCTAAAATCATTCTCCACGAAAGATTTCGAGACGAACAAAAAAACAATGTTCGAATTCTATAATCTTTTTTTATCCGTAAGAAGATTGGATATCCCTGTGATTTGCGCGGCGAACGGTCACGCAATTGGAGCAGGACTCTCTCTTGCATTTGCTTGTGATATCCGGGTTTTCGCGAACGAAGGAAAGTATCAATTTAACTTTGTTAAATTGGGAATTCATCCTGGAATGGGTTCAAGTTATATTGTGAAAGAACTTTTTGGAACTCATATGGCCAATCGACTTCTTTTTCTAGCGGAGACTTTGTCGGGAGACGACGCGTTTCGGGCCGGCCTTTGCAACGATGCAGTTCCTCAGAAGGAAGTGTTAGGAAGAGCGACAGAAATTGCCATCGCACTTTCTGAAAGCGCCCCTCTTGCACTGAGTGAATTGAAAAGAAATACTTACGACCGCGAGAAGTTAGAAACTGCCCTCAAAAAGGAAGCAGAATCGCAAGCGAGAAATTTTATCTCGGCAGATTTCAAAGAAACGATCAAAGCAATCGAACAAAAGAGAAAGCCTGAGTTTAAAGGAATCTAGTTACTTCCCTTTTTCGTCTCTCGATCGTAATCCTTCAAAGCCTGGAAAGTAGAATCATAATCGTTCCAGGCATTCCAAACCACAAAACCGTGCGCTCCACTATCATAAGCCGCTTTTACCTGTGCTTTTATATAATCGGAAAGGGAAAGCCCTGACCTAGCGACTGACATATTGAATCCTTGGATATAAGGAATCACTCTTGTCGTTTTCAGAGATCTTTTTAGGGTGAGATGAGTTCCGTCATAGACGGTCTGATATGGATCCTTGATTCGATTTGGCATCCCATAAAAGTGTGAGGGATATAACATTGGGTAAAGAACATCTACTACTTGGGCAAAAACCTCGACCTTTTGACCAATGGAATCATTTTGATTAAAGGGGATCCGACCAAAAATATCCGCACCAATATAGGGCAAATTCTCGCACTTCAAAGTTTCGTTCCGGATATTCTTTATAATGTTCGAAATATTCTTATAACGCATTTCGAACGAAAGTTTGAGCTGCAAATTATCAGCGTAGCGAATATAATCCAATTGAATTTCAGGAAATCCAGATTGACATGCGGCGCGAATCGTCCTATGAATCGATATTATTTTTTGCTCGGATGGTTTTTCGGTCGGAAGCCCGCCGTCAAAATTCACAATCCGAGCTACTGGATAAAATCCCTCGGAAACCAAAGAGTTCAAAGTTTCTCTGGAAGGTGAATACGGTTGAACATCAATAACTAAAAAGTTCACGCCATGAACTTTGCTCTTCTTGCGGAGCTCTTCAAACGCTTTGACTTTCTTTAAAGTTCTCTGCGAAATATAAATTCCTCTAGAAAAATCCGGCGCCCTTTGATCAGGATTCGATACTGCATTCTCAACTACGTTCCCTATAGAATCCTTCTTTTGAGCAGTTACGACTCCGGATTCCTTTTCAAGAGTGAATTTTGCTGATTTCTTTTTCCATTTCGAATCTGTGACAGGGATTTCTTGATTTTTGCGGAAAGATTCGATTTCATTCTTATTTAAAAAAACTGGAGTTACGACTCCTAAATCAGGAATCTGTTTAAACGAAAGGTCAGTTGTTTTTTTCTTGGAGGTATTTTTCGGGAAAGGGAGATCGAAATCCGAAAATACAGAAGTTATAAAAACGAAAAATATTAAAATTGATAAAAGTATTTTATTCACGGGCTTGGAAAAATATCGAAAATAATTAAGTTCACAATTTAATGTCGGAATTCAACAATAAGAACTAAAAGATACTCGAAAAAATATAGAGTGAGAATCAATTTCTTTTTCTAACTATTCAAAAGTTCCAAACCAATAGAAACTTCATAGGAGATCAAAAATGGCAACGGGACTTATTTTTTCCGAAACTTTTCTTTATCACAATTCAAATCCTTTGATTCCCCATTATGAAAATTCCGACAGACTAATAGCCTGCATGAATCTCCTTCAAAAATCAAAGTATTATTCTTTACTTCGGAAACCGGAAATCAAAGATATTTCATCCGATTTAATCAAACAGATTCATTCAGAAGACCACCTTCAAAAAATAGAAAATTCGAAAGGAAAACGGGGATATTTTGATTCAGATACCCCTTTTACAGAAAAATCATGGATATCCGCCTTTAAAGCCGCGAGTTCCGGATTGACGATGGTCGACGCATTGTTGGAGGGGAAAATCAAGAATGGCTTTTCACTCCTCCGACCACCAGGGCACCATGCAGAGCGCGATCGTATTATGGGATTCTGTATCTTAAACAACATTGCTGTAGCTACAAAATACCTGCAAATCAAAGGATTTAAGAAAGTTTTCATCTTAGATTGGGATGTTCACCATGGAAACGGAACCCAAGAAATTTTCTACGAGGATCCAAGTGTTTTCTACCTATCCATCCATCAATTTCCTTTTTATCCTATGACTGGACTTTCGACTGAAATTGGGGAAGGCATTGGAATAGGAACAACGAAGAACATTCCCCTCCAGGCTAATACGGAAAATTTCAAATATATAGAAATATTTAAAAATTCCGTCGTCCCTACGATTGAAAAATTTAACCCGGAAGTTATCCTAATCTCGGCAGGTTTCGATGCGCATAAAAAAGACCCACTCGGAGGTATGAAAATCACTACCGAAGGTTTCGAAAAACTAACAAGAATCGTTCTTGAGTGTGCGAAGCATGTTTGTCAAGGGAGAGTGCTTTCATTTTTGGAAGGGGGTTACGACATCCCTTCTTTATCTGAGTCTGTAGAAGCACATGTCGCTGTTCTCAATTCTTTTTCTTAAAAAAGTAATCATTTTCACGTTCGTTCTGTAAGCTCTGGGAACCTTATTATTTAGGGGGATAAGATAAAATGAACAAAAGTAAAGGATTTACAGAGTTTCGTGGAAGGTCTAAAAAGAATGCAAACCCATCAGATCTTCTTTTACCAAAACATCTGGAAGGGTTTTTGAGAATAAAAATTAGAAAACATGGGAATTTAAAAAATTACTTTCATTACCTAATTCTAAAATTCCAGAAGAGAAATCTTTTTTCAAATTTTCCAGACACGGCCTTTCGAAAAACGCTCTATCAGTCAAAAAAGCAAAATCTTATTCGACTTTCTTTCAGACCCGACCATCAAGATTGGTACGAGGCAAAACTTTCGAGTTTTTATTTCGGAATTTCAATTTGTAAACTTTTTTCAAGGCTTGTGGATCTAGACAGGGAAGAAGATGTCCCGATCTCAAATCGAAAATTGGAAATTTTAAAAATGGAAAAAGAGAAAGCAAGTCCCCTCTATTTTTATTTCACAATTCTTTCGAGTAAGAAGATGATTCTGAAGAAACTCTCGAAAGGACAAAATTTCGAATTGAATACTGCATAAATTTTCCCGTTTTCCCAAATAAATTCCGATATTCAAGAAAGAATGGAAGTCTCATTGGAAAATCTAAATCAAGTAGAAAGAAGATTTAGAAATTATATCCTCATCCTAGATTTTCTTCTTAGGGAAACCCAAAACGAACTCAAAGAGAATAGGGCCAGACGTGAGGTCTGGTTAGAGCGTCACGAATCTTGGAAAAAAAATAGGCATTCTCACAATCCAGGCGAGCTCTCGAAAGGTTTTAAGAAGGCTGACTTGAACCGGGAATTCCGACCTCTTCAACCTTTTCCGAATTCAAAAAATAAAGATGCTTTCATTAGGATGAATCCTCATTCAGAATTCCGAAACCACAAATAATATGGCCGGAAACAGCAATGAGTTTTTCAATAAGTTAGTTTATTCCTATCTGCATCGTAAAAAATTCTTGAAATTATGTCTCTTTTTAATGTTCATAGAGATAGGGGACAATGTAAGAATTTAATTATGCGCCTTAATCGATTTCTTATTATTCTTTTTTCCCTTTTGGCTTCCCTTTCGTTGAGTTCCGACGGACTCCCAAATTTTTCTATCCAAGAGAAAGAGGCAAGAACCCACTTTACAAGAGGATTTTCATACTTTAATAACTCTCAATACTCCTCTTCCAGAGAGAGCTTTCTTAAAGCACTCTCAATCAAAAACGATTTTACACTGGCTCGTCTCCTTCTCTCTAATTCATACTACCTCTCGGGCGATTGGCCAGAAAGCATGTCGGAATTAGAACAAATTGAAGGAAATACAGGACTCAACCAGATCGAAAAAGCCCGATTGGACGCTTTACGGATCAATCTCGCAGGAGGAAGCCAAGACTCAGCGGTAAAATACTACTCTGCTCTTTTAGGGGATGAGCTCCGACGTTATCGATTTCGAAACCCTTCGGACGTTGCAATTGATGATGATGGATTCCTCTACGTCCTTTCCTTTGATACTGCCAATATTGTAAAATTTGACCCGAATGGGAATCCCGTTGATAATTTCAAAGGCTCCCTAGGTCGGAATTTATCAGGCCCCCTCTTCTTTTCTCTCAGAGGAACTTCCATCTTTGTTTCCGATTTCAAATCTGATAAGATCTACGAATTCAATACAAGAGGAGAATATAGAAATCGTTTTGGGAAAACCGGAAAAGCCAATGGAGAGTTTCACGGACCAACGGGAATTTTCCTTACAAAAGATGGGTCGCTCTTCGTCTCGGATTCCGGAAACCACCGTGTTCAAAAACTCAAGAATGACGGCACCTTTCTCCAAGAAATCGGAGTCGGAACTCTTCGCAATCCCTCCGGAATCAAAGTAAACTCAAAAGGAGAAATTTACGTCGCAGACCGGGGGAACTCCCGAATCGCAGTCTTTGATTCGGAAGGAAATTTCCTAAGAGAAATCAGCAATCCGAACATTCTTTCCTCTCCTCGAAATCTCACGATACGCAAGAATGAATTACATATCTCCGACGAAAAAGCGGGGATGATCGTTTATAACACTCTGGAGAATACCTGGAGGGCTCTCGACTCATTTAGAGATTCAAAGAATATCGTCCGTAAGTTGAATCAACCCTTCTCTTCCGCATTCGACTATACGGGAACTCAATATATCGCCGACTTCAATCGTCACCGTGTTGAAATTTTCAGTCCAGCAAATCAGCTTTCTTCAAACCTCGACTTAGTTGTTGAAAAAGTCTTAAACAGAGAATACCCGGACATCTCCGTTTTTCTTAGAGTTCGAGACAGATCCGGACGTGATATCAAAGCAATCCCAAGAAACTCCTTTAGAGTTTATGAATATGGAAATCTTTCACCTCTTATCGGACTCGCGGATATGCAACAATACAACAATAGAATTTCTTTGTCCCTAATCTACGAAAACACCTCGGAAGTAAAAAACGCATATTCCGTATTTGAAAAATCGCTTCGTCCCCTTCTCACGTCTCTCAGGCAATACGACGGAGTGGAAGTCCTTCGTTCCGGAACTGAACTTATCAAAGCGTCCGACTTCAATTATTCAATGCATGAGATTTTTAGAATATTAAGGACTTCTCCGACTGATCCATCTTCGAAAACCGGAAAATCCATCTATAGAGGAATCTCTGATCTCTTGGATCGACTTGGACCAAGAGCAGTCCTGGTTTTAGTTTCCGGAAATTCTAACGCGGATTCTTTTACTCAAATTTCCCCTGAAAAAATAATCCGTTATTCGAAAGCTCATTCGATTCCGGTTTACTTTTTATCCCTCGCCGATAACGGACCAGCTGTCGAAATTTATAAGACGATCGCCAATTCAACAGGTGGAAAATTCATTCTTATACCCGGAGAAGGCCAGGAAAAGACGCTCTACGAATCCATTATCTCTCATAAAGACAGACGTTATATCGTATCTTTCAAAAGCAGAGTGGACGCTGATAAAAAGGACTTCTACATTCCCATCGTCCTAGAAGCGAACTTCCGCAACGCAGCAGGCAAAGCCGAAGCGGGATTTTTTACAAAATGATTTCTCGTCCTTTTCGACAAAGAAGTTTCCTAATTCTATCGTTGCTTCTGATTATAGGATTCCCCCTAACTTCCCAGGAGACGGTTCGTAAAATTCAAGAAGGGGAAATTTTTCTCAAAGAAAGAAATTACGCAGCCGCATATCAGTCCTTCACGGATGCGTCCAAAGCGAATCCGATGTCGATTCGGGCCCTTTTAGGTCTTGCAGAATCAGCGAAACATCTTCATAAGTACAACGAGTCTTTTGAAGCGTTTAACAAAGCATTGGCCTTAGAACCCGATAACAAAAGCGCACTCAAAGGTGCGTCCTTAGCCTTCGCAAGAAAAAAAGAATATCAGAACGCTCTCAATCTCTTGCGAGCGTCCTTGGATACGGATCCATTTGACCCGATTCTTGCACCGGTACAAATTCAAATCCTCTTAGAAATGGGAAGTTTCGAATCCGCATTAAAAAAGCTGGAAGCCTCCCGATCTAAATTACAAAACTCTAAAGAAGTTCAAATCTTAGAAGCAAAGGTAAACGGAAAAACCGGTAACTTTTCCAAAGCATATCACCTCTGGAACGGAGTCCTTTCCAACTCTTCGGACGATCCCGATCTTTTTTTCCATCTTGCGTCTCTCTTAATTGACTGGGCTGAAAAAAGTCCCGTCGGTGAACGAAAACAGAAACTTGAAGCCGCCGCCGAAAAGTTGGAAAGAGCAATATCACTCTATCCGGATTTTGAAGAAGCGATCGATGCGCTGACAAGAATTCGTATCTGGCAAAACGATTATTCTTCCGCAGTCATTCTCTCCCGCAAACTCGTTTCCCTTTATCCGCAGAATCCTTCTTTCCTCTATCTCAAAGCGTTCTCGGAAGAAAAAGAGGCGAATCAAAATTCTTCCTCAGCAAGCAAGGATTCCCTCAAAAACGACCTAACTGAAATATTAAGATTGGATGACTTAGATTCGATCGCTAGACAAAAAGCGGAATCCGTCGCTCTCGTTCATTTTTCGGAAAATCATTCCTTCCGTAGAAAACTTGGCGACTATAGAATGCAACGTTTTCGCTCCTCTAAAAATTCTCTTCTTTACGATATGTCCTCGCATCACCTAGCTTCGGCGAGAGAGTTGATTCCCGGTCAACCCGAAGTTCAGTTCCAGACTCTTTCCGAATACAAAAGAACGGGGTTTTTTCCGCGTTATTTGAATCTTCTTTTGTTCTTGCGAAAAAAATATCCTGAGAATGAAAAATATCAATATGAGATAGAGAATCTTCTCAACTCCATGAAACAATCGATCGGTTACAAGGAAGGTATGATCGAAATCACCGGGGACAATCTTCTCGAGAATTACGGCAGAACCCCTCCGGTCCTTCTTGTCTTCGACCTGGCCGACAAATCCTTCTTAGGCGATTATCCGGATCTTTCACTTTTGGTTTCGTCATCGGTTCGTAAGATTCTTTCTCTAAACCCTACGATTTCTCTCTCGAACGTTCTGGAATCGACGAGAAACAATCCTTCCTCTTTAAATCTGAGCCCGGACAGTTATATGGGAATTCTTCCCTACTCGGAATCTTCATTTCTTAAAATCAAGGATTCGGCGAAGAATGGAGTAAAACCAAGATTCGTAGTTTACGGATCTCTAAAATACGAAAATCATTCTTTAAACATCGACTGGACCGTCAAAGATACAAGACACGAGAAGGTCATCGCTACGTTTCGCGTTTTCGCAAAAGGGCGAGACTTTCTTCCCGAGGCTGCTACGAGATCAGCGTCCAAGATTCTTGCTTCGATTCCGCCCTCCGCATCGATCGTCAAAGTAAAGGATGAAGATATCATCATCAATGCCGGAACGCTGGACGGTTTAAAGAAAGGCTCCAAAGTTCAAATTTACAACACTTCAGGAAAATCGGGGGAGGCCACCGTCGAGGAAGCCGATTATTTTCTTTCCAGGGCGGTTCCGGATAACGGCATCAACGGCTTAAAAACGATTTCAGAAGGAGATCGGATTCTTTGGAAACGTTAGTTTTTTCTTTTCGGAAATCCGCTGAAATAATCTAAGATCCAATCCGCGATTTTCTTTTCGATTTCCATAATTCTCCCCGAATCCGGTCTTGATTCCAAAAATACGTTCCAGATTCTTCCCTTGATTTCTATTTTAGAAATTTCGAATGTATTCCATTCTTCGGAAAACCAATCCGGAAATTTTTCAGCGTAATAAACTTCTTTTTTATCTTCGTCTTCGAATATAAAACGATTCGTTAGGATCCGGAAACGATTTCGAATCATTCCGTATTCGATTTCCAAATCGACGTCTGGATAGATTCGAAAATCTCGATTTTCCTCGTCCCAATCCAAACGAGAACCTTCCAGACAAATTTCGTCTTCTTTGGATATTTCCAAATAAATTGGATAGGAATGGAGCGTCTTTTGATTCTTTTTTTGATCGTAACCGACTTGAACATCGACTCGATGTTTTTTTCTTTCGATCCGGATCTGAAACGCAGAATCCAATCTAGTTTCCAAATGCTTTTGAATCACGGTGATCGCCGTGTCCGAAAATTGAAGCGGGGATAGAATCATCTCCGAAGTAGAGGATAAATTCTTAAAAAATTTTAGAATCATGGAATTTTACTTTGAATCCGTCGAAATTCTATCATCGCCTAGGTCAAAGTCTTTGTGGAATCAGAATTTATTTGCAAATCCATTTTTGATTGCGACGTGGAAAAGCTCTTTGCATTTCACGAATCTCCGAACGGTTTCGAAAGTTTAGTCGGCGCCGACTCAAACGTGGAAGTGATTCAAAAACCGGAGAACATTCGTCCGGGCGCCATCGCGATTCTGAAAGTCAGGCCGTTTCCGTTCTTCTCTTGGACTTGGATCGCGGAACACTTGGAATATTCGCAGAACGAGAGATTTGTCGACATTCAAAAAAAAGGCCCGTTCCCATTCTTCCTTCACGAACACCTATTTAGCTCCGCCGAAGGGAACCAATCTCAACTGGAAGATAGAATTTTTTTCGAAGCCCCGATTCATTTTTTGTCCTCTCCTGTTGTTCTTTCTATGTTGAAGAAACAATTTCTAAAACGACATGAGATCACTGCGAAACAACTTTCGGTTTCTTGGAAGAATGTAACCTGCGGCCCTAAGGATTCTTTTTGATTCTCGTGTCATAGTCGATCAGAACTTTCTTATACGAGTTGATAAATTGAGGAGAACTAATCATATAATCTGCGGTCGAACGATTGCACGCCATCGGTATATTATAAAGTACTGCAATTCGAAGTAACGCCTTTACGTCCGGATCATGGGGTTGCGCGGTCAACGGATCCCAGAAAAAAATCACGATATCCAGATCTCCTTCCGCAATTTTCGCGCCGATCTGTTGATCCCCTCCCAGTGGTCCGGATAAGAATCTATAGACTGGAAGTTCCGCTTCTTCGTTTATCAACTTTCCGGTCGTCCCGGTTCCGAAAAGATGATGTCTGGATAAGATTTCTCTGTGAGTTTTCGCCCATTCTACCAGATCGTTCTTTCTGTTGTCGTGTGCTACGAGTGCGATTCTTTTTGTGGCCGGAACCTGAACTTCTTTCATTCTTCGTTACTCTTTTTATGTTTGTTTTGAATCTAATTTTTTGATGACGCCCGTTTGCGACCAATCCTAAATTGACTTAGGAAATTTTTTTTCCGTTTCGATTCCGTTTAAACCTTTGTTTGCCCGTTTCCAAAAAATTACAACTTCTATGAAACCATCATCCTTCTCCGCTTTTCTCATTCTTCTTGTTTGGACTTATTTAGTTCTTCCGGCTTCGATCTCCGCTGAGAACGCGCCTTCCGAAAAAAAGATCGA
>NZ_JAFFPU010000080.1 GCF_016919175.1 Leptospira ainlahdjerensis
AGATTCTTGGAAATGAAATCAACGGACATTCCCGCTTTCATTGCATCGTTCGCAACTTGTGAAAGACTACCTTCCGAAGCCAGACCTTTTGAATTCTGAATTGTTTGTGTGATCGCAGATTGTAGCTTTGGATACTGAGTGCCAGAAAGAGTTTGAAGAATTCCATTCTGCCTTTCTAATGCAGTGGCGGCCTCAATCGATGCCGTTGCGAATGATCCAATGGCGAAAGCGATTCCGATCGCCGCAACTTGCTTTAACATTCCAGAAAGTGAACCCGCACTATTCGCGGTATCGGACATTTCCTGATTGAGTTTTTCAAGTTCCTTGTCCGTAAGACCGGCGGCTTTAGCTGTGGCGGCTAACTCAGACTCAAGTTTTAGTTCTCCTCGGGCTTTGGAAATCAAACGTTCTATGTTTGATTCGGTTGTTTTAAACTTCTTTGCGAGTTCGGAAATTGCGGGATCTGCTTTTCCGGCGAGGCTATCTCCAATCGATTCGCCGAATTCTTTAAAGGCGGCGGCTTGCGTATCCGTGAACAAGTCAAGGGAACCGCCAAGATCAGAGAACTGTTTTTTTACCGAATTCAATTCTTCCTTATACTCTTTCAAAGCGTCTGTCGCATCGCCTTTTGTTTTAAGAGCTATGTTGAGTTCTCTGACTGCCATTTCGTTCTCTCTTTGTGATTCCTTTTCTTACACGAATTCTTTTATAACCCTGTTCCTCGAATCAACTTTGCGAGAAACTTCAACTCTTCTACCTTTTCTTCTGCTTCTCTTTTCTTTATTCGATCCACAACCTCCATGATCTTTGCGTAAAGAACAGTCGGCGCATCTTCGATTTCTTTTTGACTGAATTGAGCCGCTCCGAGAATGAACGGCTTCCAGATTTGCAATTCTCGATCAACTTCTTCGTCTATCCATTTTAAAAAGTCTTCAATCGAAGGAACTTCTTCAAAATTTGGGAACCGGTTATTCCAACTCCCACTTAAGAAATCGATTCGCGATACGCAACCACACCTCCACGTGGTTAGGCTCAATGTTGTCTAACGTAGGTTCAAAGAAATGATCAACCGGCTTAACGCTAAACTTAAAGAATTTGTCCAGGAGTTTGTCTTGGCTTAGTCCTTCCGTTAAAGAAATAGATTCTTGTCTCCAACGTAGTGCCTTACGGTTCCCTGGATGTTGTAGTTTGTAACTTCTTCCATCCACGAACTGAATCTTTGCGACTCTTGCGTCGTCATCGATTTCAACGAGGATCGGTTCCGAAGGAATCTGATCCAATTTCAGATCTGCTTTTTGAGTATCCGTTTTTTCAGAACCTTGGTCCCGGTTGCTTCTCACTATGATATTTTCGTTTGTCATGTTGTTAAAACTCCTTTGTAGTCTGGAAGAAGGAAAACCCAAGTTCTGTCCTTGTATTCCTTCCCACGTTCGATTGTTGGTCGTTCCCATACTCTACCTTGTGCAGAGAAACCGAGCATTCCGCCATCGCTCTTGTCTTTGAATGTGAATACGCACGGAAGACGTCCTTCTCCCATCGTAAAGAAGAACTCATTCTCGGGAGAATCCCCCATAAGGACGATAGTCAGTTTTACTCTTCCGTCATACACCTCAGAGATATTCCAATCCCCTTTGATCCCGACTTGAGACATGATGTATTCTTTTGTAACGGGTTCAATTTTGAAGAAGCCGTCAGCTTGGCTCATTCCGGAAACTTCACGTCCGTTACAGTTTACGTTTAGTTTCTTTGGGTCCCAAATTCCATTCATTCCGAATTCTCCTTAAGTTAGTTCACCGTCGATGTCGACTTCATTGATCGCGCCTCTCAAACGACAGGAGAACGTAATGTTCGGTAGAACACGATTGTTCCTATCGTTCGTCGGAATCTCATCTATTGTCTCAGGTAAGTTAATTTTGTATTGATAGTCTCCGAGATCAGAGCGAGCCTTGTCCGCTTCCGTCTCTACCAGAGCAATGATTCCTTGAACACCGGCCTGAACAAAGACTTCTCGCATACGCGATTCAATCATTTGAATTCCTTGGATCGTGTAAGGAACAACGTCTGAATTTAGAAACAGACTCGTGATGTTCTCTCTCAAACGAGCTTTCAACCAAACTCGGTTTTCTACGACGTCCGCATAAACGTTTCCGGTAGAAATTCCAGGAAACGGAACTTGCGCTCCGCCAAAATCGACGATTAAATTTCCATTGTCCGAAAATATCGAGGACGTTTGTGAGTTTGTGTATCCAGAGTTTTCCACTCCATCCAAAGGAAGGTATGCGTAGTTATACGATCCAACTCTTCGCGGAGCCGTATTCCCAACCCATGCCGCTTCCGGAAACGAGTCAGGATTCTTGTGTAGCGTGAAGTATTCCCAGATTGAGTTTCTTCCGACAAGAGCTGTGATGTCGTCTGTGCAGGCAAAATACATCTTCTCAGCCGATGCAAGATAGTCGGCTAACGCTTGGATTTCACTTTTGGTGTGAACTGTAGCCACAGTCTTAAACCAGGAATCTTTCCCAGAGTTTCTAAGACTCGCAATTTCCTCGGGTGCGGTAGACCAAGCTGTTAAAAGAAAGACAGCAACGGTTTTCGGTCTCGGAGTTTGTCTAAAAACCTTTGTCGCTTGGATGTATTCTTTATCGGAAGAAGAAAATCCAAGTTCAAGAAGATCATCTGCCGATGTAATTTCCATGTATCTTTCGTAGGACAAAGCGGCTTGGGTGAAAACGGAAACAACTCCGCTTCCAGTATTGGCTACTTCAACAACGTCAACGATCTTCGTTGCACCGGCTACGTTGGACACCGCTTCCGCCGCAAGTTTGATTTGATGAGCAGTAGAGGTCGGGAGACCGGCTCCGTCGGTTGCTACGTTTACCGTAATGATATACGGATCGTTTTCCGCACCTGTCCCAGAACGGACAACCGAAAGAGATGTGCTGTTTCCGGATACAATGTATTTCACCTGCACATTGACGACTCCGGAAGTTACTGATTTCCAGATAAGACCGGCGGAACCGCTTAGGATTTGTAAAAAATAGATCGGTGCCTTGATCCCTAAGATCATTGGCAACCCGAACCCCATTTGAGACACAGGGGTGTTTCTTAGAAAAATGTTAATCCGGATAGGATCGATTTTGGAAATGGTTTGTGCGCTCATGCTTCCTCCTGAAATTCAACCGAAGGCGCGCTTGCGGTTGCTTGAACTTGTGTTTCGCTTAACTTTCTGGATTTGAACATCACATCAAATCCGGTTTTGTATTCATACTGCACCGATTCCAAAACTGTAGTTCGGTCTTGCACGTCTCGTGTGATGAGTTGCGGAGTGATTCCGAATTTTTCGCATTCTGAAAGTCCCTGAATTGAATCAAACCAATCCATTGCTTTTTCGGAAAGATCCCAACAAGTCGCGATGGACTTATCGTGCAAGAAGGACATACTGATTGATGCCTGTTGATTTTTTCTGACGACTTGTTTCAATTGAACAGTATCGATTTCTTCAATCCAAGAGGATGCGCTCTTTGTTGCATCCTGGTTTAAAACGAGAATCTTATACGAGCCGAAAGGATAGTCTGGTGTTTCAAAACCTTGATCACCCATATCAATCTTGATTCCGGGATAAGATGCTTCAAGGGCTTCTTGAAGTTTTCCCATTACGGAATTTATATCTTCGAATTTCATAATTTGCGAATCTCCTTTTTGCAGACGTAACGAATGAATCCGGCTTCAAAGGTCATGTCTTTAATCATCGTTACGATGTATTTTACTCCGTTGAATTCAAACTTGTCTTCATATTCAATTGAAAGAGCATTTCCAAGCTGATAAAAATTCCGATCTTCCGAGGTATAGGATCCTTCGGACATTGCGATCAATTGTCTCGTGCTGACAGTTGTTACAGGCATTTCCATATCGATTCCAGGTGCGTATTCAGTTACCGCTTCACCCTTTGCGTTTTTCGTCTTAGGAAGTTTCTTGAAATACTTTACCGGTCTGATAAAAGGTTTGAGAGAATCGGCAACACCTGTAAGGCTCATGCGGCTACCTTCCCATCAATCGCGTAATTGATCGCATTAAATAATCTTAATTTATCTCGTAACGGTTTTGCATTTCCTTTCAAACTGGAAGTCAGTCCGGAGAGTTCTTTAAACGGAGGATTGTTATTCACGATTCGATTTTTAATCTCGGAAACCGCTCTAAGACCAACACGATGTAAAACTTGTATCGCCGGGGTTTCGCCGTTCAGGAAATCTTGAATTCCTTTTTCATATTCTTCGAAGACCGCATCTTGGAAGGACTGCAAATCAAATGTTCCGCGAAGCCAAGATCGTTCTGGAATGACAACCTTCTTTGTAAGAATGAAGAGTGGAGTCAAATGACCTCCTTCCGATTTTGCAAGCATCGCAGACGATTTTCCTTTTTTCGGAGGAATGAACTTAAGACCAGAGATACTCCGAGGACTCTTTCCGCGAAGCTCCGGAACTAACGGAATCGTAAGCCATTTTGAATTTTTAGGTCTAATCACCGCTCCAAATTCATTGGCTCCGGCACTGATTAAAAGGTCACTGTCAACGGAACCGACAAGACCGACGGTGATCGTCGCCTTTTCGATATATTCTAAATCTCTGATGAGTTCATCAAGGTTTGTATTGTCTTCGATGATCGCCGACATTATCCGACTCGTCCTTTGAATCCGAGGATTTCAGTTCGTTTTTGGTTATATAAATCAAGCCAAGACACTTGCATGCCCGGTGAAATGTTCGTATCGTAGTTGCGAGAAATTCCATCCGCAGATTCCGCCATCACTTCGTTTTTCATACGATTGGCATTGAAGAGCAAGTAAGCCGCTCGGGCGCGTTGAAGTTCATTGAATCGCGGATGAGATTCAGAAAGCGCAGTGTTGTCGATGACGCTTGCGACAGCATCATCAAGGAACAACTGAAGTTCTGGGTCAGTTAAGTCCGCGATAGGATCTCCGATATACGCTCTAAGCTGTGCTATACTTGCTCTTGCCACGTTAGTTTCCTTCTAATGTTTACGCCGCAGGAGCCTTATGAGTTCCGTATCTCATAACAATTCCTTTTGGCTTATACACATGAATTCCACCGATTTTCTCCTCGGCTTTAACTTTCATATATCCTTCAAAATCATCCCAAAGAGATTCCTTAACTTCGAGATCGGAAGCTATAATGATTTCGGCTACGTCTGCTGAATCATCGAATAGACAAAATCCACCGATGAAATCGGAGCCGATTTTCTTATTTAGGAATTTGTAAGACAGGTCTTTAGTCCGAATGAATCCACGAGGAAACATCAAATCTTGATTACTCAGTAACCATTGAAGAGTGGTCATGCTGTTCTGATTTGAGATCGGTCTTAGGAGCCACATATAGTCTTCATCGTCGATGAGACAACCTGCGGCTTTATACAAACCGGACCCTTCCAACTGCGCCTTAGCATCGATAAAATCGTTTAAAATCTGCTCAGGAGTTTTGTTCTTAAACAGATACTTTTCGATACCAGATCCGGTTCCGGTAGCGGCAACGTTATCTTGATTGATTCCGCTCCAATTAAAAAGACCTTGCTTGATCTGCTTTCCTGCCAAGCTCAATCCGTGAGAAATGATCTTGTTCTCTTGCTCCGCGACAAATCGTCTGGTTCCGTTAAGACGTTTATCTCTAACCGGATATTCGCTTCCCTTTCCAGATTGTCGCCTTGCCTCGGCCTGATCCAAATCATCTTGAGTGATTGTAAAACCGGCTCTTACGATAAAGAGTTTATCACCTTGACTTCCGGCTTTTTCACCGATGAATGGCATATCGTTTGAACGAACACCTGATTCGATCACTTGAGCAGAGCCTGTGTCTTCGACATGCTCAACCGTATAACTGTGAGAGTAAGAAGGAGTATCTTCGTTGATTTTAAAAATCGTTCTTGATACAAGTTCGTTCTTGCGCGGAGTAAGAATCGTTTTCTGAATGTATTCTGAATCCGCTTTTCTAAATATTGCTTTTTCTGCCATGTTGATAACCTCCTTAGTTATCCAACGTTAAAGAATATACACCGGACGCCAGATTCAACTCGGCGACTCCAACATCCGACTTACGCGCAAACTTGACACCGGTCACGATCGCGGTCTTTCCAGGGATAACCGTTTTTCTAAAAGCTCCTGCAAAGTAACTACCTTCCGCGACGATTCGAATTCGAACGGGATCGGTTTCATTGACAGCTTCTTCGCACGGTATCCAAACAATTCCTTCAGTAATGAATGAAGAAAGTTCTCCATCGTTATACGCGAGGTTGTCCAGATCTCCGGCGGCAGTTGAAAACGAAGTCACACCATCGAATCGAAGGTCCGTCGTAATCTTGGTCAAAGCAGTCAAAGGAGCGGCTACAGCAACACCAGAACCATCTCCAAGAAATTCTACGCTGATTGCCGGATTGATATTCGTGTTCGCCTCAAGTGCATCTTTGATTAGTGTAGCCGTTGAAGTGATTACAGCCGACCCGTTAGTCGCACAGTTTACGGTGATAACATAAGGAATGGATTGAGTTCCTTCACCGGTTATCGTTACTCCTAACGTCGCGTTATTCGTTCCTGGATTCACAATCGCAAATAACGCCCAAATATCGGGGGACTTTGTTGTAATTCGAAGTCCCGAGTTTCCAGATCCAAAATCTTTCGTATCTTGAACTGCATCGGCTCCGACAACGGAAATTCCTTCTCCATTTGCAACGAGCATCACGCCAGTGCCGAAAGGAAGTCGACCAACGGACGCAACTCCACCTCGTCTTTTGAAATCGTTTGAGTCTCTGGACTGAGTCCCGAATAACCCAGGGGTTTCATTATACAATCCACCTTCAGGAACGGACGCTCCAATCATCGCCAAAGAAGTTGATCCGAACAGAGAAAGTAAATCAAATCCTCCAAATGGAAAAAACACTTTAACAAACTCTAATGGTTCTACATTCGTCAATGACAGACCAAATGCAGAAACGAAAAGTAAACTTAGAAATCCTAAAAAGACTTTGAACTTCATCACTTCTTCTCCTCGATTGCGTTTAGATTACGTCTGCTCGCTCTGATCTTTTCGAGGTCGTCGCCGTCTTGACGAGCTTGACCGCTTCCATTAGGCTTCTGAGTTCCACCTCCACGGATTGCGGCTTTTTCTCTGGCAAGCTCAACGGCGGATTCAAAGCGAATATTCAAAGTTGTGTCATCTAATGAATCCAGTCGAACTCCCTGTTGAGGAGGAAAGGCCTCGTTGATGACAAGAATCTTGAGTTCTTTTTCGGAAACTCCGTCCGTCTTCGCTTCTGGCTTCAGCGATTTCACGGTCTCGATAATATTGAGCCGTCTCTGTGCAATCGCGTCCTGTGTCGCAGGCATCAAGGCTTGTTGAAGGAGCTTTTGAGCTTCTTCAAATTGTGCCTCGATAAGTTTAATCTTATCCTGAAGCGTCTTGATTAACTCGTCTTTGGTTTTGATTTGATCTTGAACAGTCGTTGCGTTCTTATCCGCTTCGGTTGTGACTTGCGGAGTCGGCTGTGTTGCGTTTGGATCATCGGCCGCGTCTTTGCGTGGTTTCAATCCGAGACTTAGAAAGAAATCTTTGATCTCTTTGACTACCCCGGATGATTCGGTTTCGGTTGGGTCTGCCATATTCTCTCCTTGAGAAGAATCCGTTCTTATAACGGCAATATTCACGTTATCCGGAATGTCTGCGTGATCCAGGTAAGCGCGAACGGAGTCGCCAGCTCTGCCTTTTTCTAATTGTGCCGAGTGATTAAAACGGATATTCCGTTGTCTCACATCGTATCGTTGTCCCTTATAAACTCCCGGTGTAGGGTCTAACACTGCACGGAATCCAGGTGAAATTTGTAATTTCTCTCCGCGCCTCATGGAGCTTTTCAATTCTGCGTCCCAAATTGTTTGGTTGGTATGGATTTCATCGTCCTTCACCTGAACGGAATCACCGAGCGCACCTTTTGCATACAGTTTATAGTTCTTGTCTGTAATCAGTCCGTCGTTGTCCGTAACAGGAGGATGGTTATCACACACCGGTCTCCCCGGTACAGATGCGAGAGTTTCCGGAGAGAATAAATCTTCCGGGAGCTTTGCCTCTCTTACAATTCTTCCGTCGGGGTAAACATAAGAGAATACACCGGCACGAGCGAGGACGAGAGGACACCTTAAGAAAGTTTCATCCTCTGTCAGTCCTTCAAGCTCGATGGTTGCAGAATCGTAACGAATCGCTATTTCCGGTTTCACGTATTGAATAATAACGTAAACCTACCGGAGAAACAAGGTCACAAGGTCACACAAGAGGCCGCAATTTCCGGCGTTTTAGAAAGAGATTGTTTGTTGAGGTGGGAAGGTATTTAAAAAGTTTTATTCTCTCACTTTGGTATCCGCTTCCATTTGTGCGGACATCGAAAGATTGAATTCGAAGATGTTTTGCGCTTCATCTTCCGAAACGTTTTTAAATTTCATAATGGAGGCGACAACTTCATTTCTTGGAGCGGATGGATCTCCAAGTCTTCCGTAAAATTCTGCTATTTGTTCTTGAGTCAAAGTGGACAGTATGTCCGAAACTTTTTTCACTTTAGATAACCCAACTTCTTAAAAATTTTATCAAGAGCATCTTCCACAGATTCAAAGTCCTTTTCATCCCAGTAATGATTCACAAAGTTCATGTTACCTTTTTTTTGAATCTGTGCAATAAGATTTTGTGAATTCGTTTTCTTCGCAGTCCATAGCTCCGTGGCTCTTGCAAAGAGTTCTTCTGTTGAGAGAAGATATGGAATCAGTTTTCGTTGAGTCGAGTTCAATGGGATAGACAACTGATTTTGAGGGATCAGCATCTTTCCAGTCATACCGATTTTTTTAAGGCGTTTAAACAATTCAGTATCCTGAACTACCTTCTTAAATTCCGAAAATTCAGGAGAAGCACTTTCATACCGGCCCGGCTTTCCGATCCAATTATAGTCCATCATGTGCCCAAACTCGTGGACAAAAGTAGATTGATGAACTTCTTTAAATGCTTGAGATCCATTCAATTCGATTCGGTTTGTATTCGGATTGAACAATCCTGAAATGTTCTTTCTCAACATGGAGCCACTCAGATAATGAACGCTTGCCGTTACTCTATCAGGAGGAAACCGAAGAATGGAATCAAGATCAGAAAGAGTCTTCTGAATGTTTGCCTGGATCGTTGGATCAGGAAGATTTAAAGAAATCGAATCTGAAATCGTTATGATTTTCTTTGGTTTTGGTCGTGGTGGAAGTTGAATCTGCGACTGACTTTTTGGGGTGTTCGATATTTTCGGAACAGTCCCCTTCGGACCCCAAGAAGGTTCTCTAAAACAACGGCAACGCCAATCATCACCCGGCTCCAAATGTGCGGCCAACCCGCCTTTTCGCTGGACTAAAGGGGGAGAATCCCAAGTATAAAATTTATCTGCAACGTGGTCGTGACTATCACGGACTCGTGAATCTTTTTGAGTTCTCCAAAAGTAACCAGGGAAACCTGCGTTAGTCTGTCTCAATCGACTCTGTTGGTTGAAAAACTTTCCAGTTTGATCCGTTGCCCAAAACTCAGCTCGGCGTTCTGAAATGCCGGTCACTGCTTTTATCTTTGAGGCAATGTCTTCGTATTTCAAACCCTTAGAAAGACCGTCAGTTACGATTTTTTGAACTTCTTCGAAGTGATCCCGAAATGCGTGTGAAGCAAGATTTGTTTGCTCCTTAATCATCTGATTCACTTTGTCCCAAACTTGCGGAGATTCTTTCTCAGGAATTTTTATAGCAGGGACTCTGAAGTCTGTCCGGTTTCCACCGACAACCCCGGCTACTGGTGGAGAGTTCATATCACCATATTGTTTCTTAACGAACTCGTTTGTCTTATCCCGAGACCATGCGTCGATCAGGTGAACGTTTCGTTTTATCTGAGATTCAAATTCTTTGCGGGGAACAAAATCTCCATACTGGTCTTTGAGTTGGATGAGAAGTCCGCGAAGATCCGAAACATCCAGACGGACCACCGGAATATAGAAATAAGAATCCGCCCGAACTTCACTAGTACTAGCGTATTCTTTTACCTTCGAAAGAACTTTCGAGTTTATCTCTTCCGCGAACTTAGAAACTTCCTTTTTCCAGAGATTCGAATATTGGCGTTCCAAACTCAACGGATACATCGATTTTCACCTCTTTCTATCGAAAGATGGAAAAACGGGTTTAAGACATAGTTTAGGATTATCGTATTTCGAATTAGAACCTGTTCAGCTTTGTTCAGCAAATGCAAAGACGACCAAAGATAGCCTTCTATACTCAAAACCCCGGAAAATGGCCTTTTATTCGTTTTTCGGAACATGCGATTTTACTGTTGAACGGGAATCGTGTCCTTTTCCGAAGTAGGTAGTCCCGGAGTAGTAAAATCAAGATGTTCATTATCGTCTTGATTGTAATTCCCGAAGACCTCCATTTCTGGGAACCGCATACCTCGAACATCGTCCGGTGACAATACGGTAGTTGTAAGGTATATCTGATCTGCTTGAGCTTTCTTGAGAAGAATGTCTGCTTCTGCCGCTTCCGTAGATTTGATTGTCGTTTTGAATTTGAAATTCCAATCTAAAGATTCGTAATCGCCTCTCAGGAGATTATAGATCTCGCCTTCGGTAGAACGAATCTTCAACTGAATAAAACGTTCGATGATCGCCCGGACCTTCAGTTCTTGAAAGCGGGCTACGTCTTCATGGTAACTGATCATGTCCGAAGGATCGTTCCCGCCAATATTGATTACGGATTGAGTCTGTCCTAAAATTCGTGAAGCCGGAATCTTCGAAAGTCCTGAAAGGATCTTAAAGACAAAGGAGAATAACGAATCCATTTGAGAATCAGAGAGACCGGAATTTCCGAGTCGCGTAAGCGTTTCATCTTTTCCAAGAAATGCCGTTGATTGAGTGGATAAGGTATGTCTGAGTAATCTCAAAAACTCCATCGTCTTATCGGGAGAAGCGTCGTCGATTTTATCCGAAGTCAACACCTTGACAGCCATTTCAAACAGAATGGAAGTCACCGACCAAAGAGCCGTGTCGATCGCAACGATTCCTTCATAAACTTTTTCTACCATTGAGATTCCTCGTTGAGAATCCCAGTTCCAACTATTGACCAACCAGTGAACGCGGGAGGAATCTAATTCGGCTCCGGAAATAGAGAAGAGCGGCTCGTTGTAATACTTGGAGAGAGGATCTGTCGATCGTCTTCTCACCGTGAAACGACTTGCATCTATTACGTTTATGAACTCAAGATTACGAATTGTCTCAGGCATCGGTTGACTAAGAACGTAGTTTGTCTGTGGAATATCGGACTTTATTCCCCAAAATAGAATCGACCCTTGATGATCCATTCGGGACCCTCGAATATGTTCTTCGATTTTCCCGCGAAGATCAAACTCTTCCATTTCATTGAGAAGTATTCGAGAAATGTTTAATCCCTTTTCACCGGTTTCCTTGTTATCCGAATCGCGATTTGTTTCAATCTCGATCCATTCTCTTGTAGAATCTTCCGCGACCGAGTCGACGATGTTTGCAAGGAACCCGTTGGTTTCATACAACGCGCGGGAAGTCCCTGGCATAATCCTTTTAGGGTTAGCAGATATTCCGCTAAGTTTATCTCTACCCATCACACCTTTTCCGGAAGCGATGTGCGTCAAGGTGTCGAGTCTAACTTCCGCCTGAGAGGCATCCAATCGAGACACTCCGACGTAAGTTTCAATTCCTTCTTTATTATAATGTCTTTTTCTTTTACGGGACATCACCATCTCCCTTCATTTAATAGCATTTCAAAAAAACCTAATCTATTTTTGAGATCCTTAGCTTGAGGACCGAATTTTGTGCTGATCATAAGACCGGCGAGTGTATCGGGTGCGTCGTCATGCAAAGCAAGAATGGTATACATAAGAACCTGTCTAAGAAAAGCCTGACTAACGTATTTCGAGAATCGTAAAAGATCCCAAACCATACGAACATGTTGTTGAATTCTGAAATCCTTGTTGCCCGAACTTATGATTCCTTTACATGGGATTCCTCTTCTTTGCATCTCAATTTCGAGAGCGTCTTCCCCTTTGTTTTTTTCAATAAAGAGCATACTTACATTCAAATCTTTACATAGTTTTTCGACCTTATCGTAAGATTCTCGAAGTCCCGCTCTCCAAATCTCACCCGCTAAAACATAAAACAACTTTTCCTCGGGTCCACCGGCGGCGAAACCGTTGTAGTCTTTCTTCTTTTCCGCGCTTCTAAATGCTGGGTCCCAAAATGCGTAAGTCTTAATTTTTTGAGGAGGTTCCGCATAAATCGGATCTGGAAACATTCTTTCTACCGTATCCATCGGGATTTGTTGGTAGAGTCCGCTAAATCTTGTTTCTCCGATCATCGCTCGGGTCTTCAAAACGTTCTCAATCGGAAATTTTTCAGGCCATAATGAAGAACCATCTTCTAAGATTGCAGGAAGACGAAGCACATGCCATTCTCCTTTTTGCTCTGGCTTTCTGATCTTCATTCAGTGTTCTCCTTATCTTCACCAAGTAGAACCCCTGTAAGATCTCTCCGAGTCCAACGAGTATGAACGATTAGAATAATTCCTTGCGGCGAAAGTCTCGTCTCAGCGACAGTCATATAGTTTTCTATAACCTTCTGAGAGATTATTTCCGAAGTCGCTTCTTCCATATTCTTATAAGGATCATCGATTAATAAGAGATCCGCACCTTCACCCGTGATACCACCTCTCAACCCTCGACTGATTACGAGACCTCCCTTGCTTGTTTCCCATTCAGAAGAAGCCCTAAAATCTGATCGGACTTTGACTTCTGGAAAAACTTGTGCAAACCTGGGAGATTCCACGCAGTCTCTTATCCATCGACCAAAGCGAGCCGCTTTCGAATCTGAGTAAGAAGCAATTATTACGTTGTGATCCGGATTCCTTCCGATATACCATGAGGGAAAAATCCGTGTGCAAGTTTGAGATTTACTTCGCCGTGGTGGTAAGTTTATGATTCCGCGTCTGATTTCGCGGCTTTCCAAAGATTCACACATTGCAATCATGGACTGAACGTGCCAAGGATCTTCAAACTTTGGATCTATATAACGAGCAAATGCCGAAAGCGACTTACGACCGTGCTCTTTCCCAAAAAGAACACGATCTGTTTTCTTCGCTTTTGAAAACCGTTTGGTTCCTGCTTCTTGAATCGATTCTAAGATTTCACGATCGATGGACATTCATTGCCCCTTAAGTGAATCTATCTTTTCATGTATTCGTAGAGCGAGACTTCTTTCCCAATTCTCTTGAATCACTTTTGCAACGGGTTCGCATTCTTGTAAAACTTCGAAGATAGCATTCACAATCGTAAGCGGATGTAATCGATCTCCGTCCATGCGGTTCAATTTCAGTTCATACTCTGAAAGGTTTTTAAAAGCATAGACAGCATTCTCAAAGCTCGTTAGACCGGGAGCTTTTTTGTCGGTAAGCAACTTATACAAAGTGTCGACGATATTCTTTGTTCGACTTTTTATTTCAGCCAAACGATCTTCAGCCACAACTTCAATTCTCTTTTCAACTTTTACAACAAGACGTTTCCGCTTATCCTCCCATGTCAAACCGTCGTTGTCTTTCTCCTTCGACCATTCATCTATCGTTTTCGCCGTTGTCTTCGTTCCATACTCAGAACGAATCTGTTTCGCTACGCTATTTTTAGAAGAGCCGGAGCCGGAAATAGCGTAGAGAAAAAATGCGCGTTCTCTTATAGCTGGTTCTGTGCTCATTCAAACTCCTTTCCGATTAATCCGGTTGATCTTCCGATTCTGTCGGAGCGTAGTGAGTGAATCCTATTGCTTGAAAGAGCCTCTTCATCAACGCATCGTAAAACCTGGTAGTGAAAACAAAGTTTAGGAGTAAGATCACTGCGTAGTAACCGAGGTCGAGAATCGAGTCTCCTAAGACAAATCTTGCAATCTCGAAACCGACTGCGATAACTGTAGCGAGAACCAAGACAAAGCGAACTTTATCGCGATGAATGAAATCGTATTTCAAGTAACGAAACATCCACTGGCTCAACAAGAGAACGAGTGCGATATACAACGGAATAAATAATCCGAAGATTGCTTGAGTTAAAATTTCCATAATTTCTTTCCTTCTCTTATAAAAGATTTTTTGATTTTAAGAACTTAGCCGGGTCCATAGGAGCAGGCCAGGATTGTGTCTTTTCATTCCAAGGCCATACCTCGAAATGCAAATGAGGTCCCATCGAATAGCCGAGGTTTCCGGATCTTCCGATAACCATTCCGGCTTTCAGATTTTGTCCAACTGAGACTTGTGAATCGACGTGTTTGAACTTGTATTGATTTTTAGTATGAACCCCAATGGCAATTATGAAAGGAGTCCACGCGCGACTTTTAGGAATCTTCTTCGTGGAGATCAAATCGATCCAAGTTCCATTTTCATAATGGAATCGAACTGGATAATCTTCGTCTTTTGCGAGGACTGTCTTAATCACGCAATCTTCTGGGAGTTTTATATCTCTCTCGCCACCCAGATCGATTCCTAAGTGAAATTGTCTCGAACCTTTACCGTTGATGTTCAGTGTCCTCCATCCGAATGGAGATGTTATGTGAGGTTCATCGACTGGACAAAAGAACGTTGGCTCAACGACGGAAGGGAATGTTGCAAGACTTGCCTGAACTGTCTTCGTTCCAATGCGATCCGTTTTTAACTGCGATAGAACAGACTCATTCCAGTAATTCTGCTTTTCTTTAATCTTCTCAAAGTCGAGAAAATGTTTTTGAATTTGGAACGAAGCTGACTTCAGAGATTCTAAAATTTGAATCATGATTGTTTTCCTCCTAAGAAACTATTCACGACAGGAAGTCCGTTTCTTCTTAGTGCAAGGACCGCAAGAACGACAAGAATCAAAGCAATCAGAGAAAGAATGATGAATCCAATCACGGCATAGTAAAGCCACTTGATCCCGCTTCCTTCTCCGGCTTCTTTCGAAACCTTCGTAAGTTGAACATCCTTCTTTTCGTTTTCATTTGCACACTTCCGCAATGCCTCTTTCAGTTGAGCAATCTCTTTAGCGTTCTCGATGTTTCTGGCGTCACACCGATCCAGTTCCGAAATTGCGCGGTCTTTCGCACCCGGCTTATCTTCAATCAATGCTTGCTTAGTTTCTTGGATCTGTTTCGAATCCTCTTTTAAAGTTGGAGGAAGGGTTTGGAAAACCGTGCAGGTTCCCAAAAACAAAAGTAAATAAAGGATTCTCATTTCGTTTCTCCGTGATCTTGAATTGATATTGCGATGTGTTCCGCGTTACCCGCGAGCATCCGAAAGTTTTCAACCGTGTTTGTAAACCTTCCGGGTGG
>NZ_JAFFPU010000066.1 GCF_016919175.1 Leptospira ainlahdjerensis
GTTGTTCATTCTTAAAAACAATTCTAAAGCATTAAATATTTTAGGAATTAAAAACTAAAAACGCCATCCTTGGCGTATTTGTTAGTGCTTCGGCAAAAACGTCGCCTAACTTCGGCTTCTCACTGCGCTTCGAGATTGCTTCGCAACTCTCGCTTGGCCTTCGGCACATTTGCTTTGTAACTCGGTTCGCGAGCCGCGACTAAGGTCGCTCGAACCTCGTTCCAATCCCTGCGCGCACAGGCGCTTCGGGAACGCAAACGTCGAGAAGCCTCTTTCGTTAGACGGCATAAGCGGAAAAGGACTCAACAAATTGAAAAACACTCTACTGTTAATCAATCTGTCATTCCATATCTTTACAGCTGTTGATGCGTCCGAATGTGTTCGCTCAAAGCCTATCTCAACAATAAAATCTAATTCACCATTTAAGGTAATTAAGCTTAGTAAGGAAGAGTGGATTTATAAAGAACAAATTGAAATAGATTCCAATACAAAAGTAATAATTGAAAATAAAGGATGTGAGTCTTATTGGATCGAATATCAAATTCTGCTTTCAAATTTAGAAGCTCAAGTAAGTGCTTATAATCGATTAATTGAAGTTATTAAGATAATCAGCAAATTGAATAAATCATCAATTAACTTGATAAAAGTGTCTACAATTTTAAGAGACACAAATGAAACAAAAATTTATAAGGATGAAAATCGCATTTCAGAGAATGAATTCGGAGAATATTTTACACTGACGAAGAAAAAGTATAAAGATGGGAGCGTTCAATTTACATTATCTGCGGAAATAGGTTTGTAAAATATGGAAGTAAATTAAAATAAATGCAAGTGTTAAAATATGAGCAATTGAAATTCTGAATGATAAAAATGCTTACGCCGTCTAACTTCGGCTTCTCGCTCCGTTCGTCACTCACGGTTCCCGCTCGGACTCACTCCGGGCTAAAGCCACATTGCTTTGTCACTTCGGTTCGCGAGACGTTCGCTAAGGCTCACTCGAACCTCGTGCCAACCGCGTCGCGCACAAGCGCTTGCGGACGCAACGTCGAGAAGCCTCTTTCGTTAGGCGACATGCGAAACTGCTATTATAGAATTTATTAACGGAAAGGAAAAGAAATGACTTTTAAAAGTGAAATACGAGATAGTTTAATACGTTCATTACTCGAAAAAGTAAGGAAAAGAAATTATAATAAATATCTATATTCAGTCAAGTTAAGCAATATGCGAGGATTCGCCGATGAAATTATAACTTTTGACTTTCCTGTGACAGCAATAATCGGACCAAATGGCGGAGGGAAATCAACGGTTCTCGGTGCTGCAGCCTGTCTATACAGTGACTTAAAACCAGGTCGATTCTTTGCTAAATCGAGCAGATTTGATGATGGAATGCAGAATTGGAGGATGGAATATGAGGTAATAGACAAGTTAAAGCAAAATACAAATTTCATAAAATACAAAACAAGTTACTCGAGCTATAAATGGTCCAGAGAAAAAGTAGTACGACCAGTCGCGTTTTTTGGAATTTCACGAACGATTCCTGCTTCTGAAAGAGCCGAATTAAAAAAAATTACCAAGACTACATATAAATTTAAAGATTCACAAATAAAAGAATTAACGGATGAAAATGCGAAGCATATTGGACACATTTTAGGTAGAAACATAAAAGGATTCAAAGAAGCTCACGTCGGTGAGAGAGGAAATATTACTTTTCTAGCAGGTAAAACGGAAAATGAAGTAGAATATTCAGAGTTTCACTTTGGTGCTGGTGAATCAAGCATTATAAAAATGGTTGCGTCTATTGAAAGCTTACCTGAGGGGGCACTTGTATTAATCGAAGAAATTGAAAATGGCTTACATCCTATTGCTACTCGTCGACTAGTCGAATATTTAGTTGAGGTCGCAGATAGAAAAAAAATGCAATTTATTTTTTCGACCCATTCTAATGATGCCTTGCTTCCTCTTCCTACCGAGGCAATTTGGTCTGCAATAAATAAAAAACTGGTTCAAGGTAAACTAGATATATTAGCTCTGAGAACAATCACAGGTGAAATAGATAAGCAGTTGGCTATATTTACTGAGGATATTTTTTCAGAATTATGGATTGAAAATATAATAAGAATAAATGATCCACTTATTATGAATGCATTAGAAGTGCATGGTTTGCAGGGCGATGGTACCGCAGTAAAAATTCACAAGAATCACAATTCAGACCCGTCAGTTAAATTTAAATCTATTTGTTTTATAGATGGTGATTCTAAACAGGACTCAAATGATGCTATATATCAATTCAGGTTGCCTGGCTCCTCACCGGAACGATATATTTTTGATAGCATAATGTCTATAATTAGCGATTTGATTGGAGAAATTACTGTTTCATTGCATCTAAACTATGAAAAGCAAGGTGAAGTAATGAATATTCTAAATCAAGTCTCTTCTACAAATCGTGATGAACATATTATATTTAGTCAAATAGGTCAAAGATTAGGATTTCTATCAGAAAACGTTGTTCAGAATGCTTTCTTAAGCGTTTGGGTAAAAAAATTTCCAGTAGAATCACAGAAAATATTTTCAATTATATCAGATAATATTCCACAATATGGAAAGGTAAAATAAACGCACGTCGCCTAACTTCGACTTCTCGCGGCGCTTCGAGATTGCTTCGCAACTCTCGCTTGGCCTTCGGCACATTTGCTTTGTCACTCGGTTTGCGAGCCGTTCGCTAAGGCTCACTCAAACCTCGTTCCAATTCTTCCGCGCGTTTAGCGCGCTCCAGAACCGCAAACGTCGAGAAGCCTCTTTCGTTAGACGAAATGCTCGCAAAACTATGAACCTTTATATGAAAAATTTCTATTTAAATAATAGAGGAGGTCCTTATGATTTTTGTTAATATTCTAAGTATTGGATTTCTTATTGTTTGTCTCGTTTATTCGTATTATTTTTTCAAAGGTAAAATTCATTTTCGAAACTTTATCTCATTAACCTTGGTAATTCTGTCTTTTCTTGTTTTTTTATGGGTTTTTCAACATTTTGCTTTCGAGTTAACAAAAATTAATTCGAACATCATTGATACTTATTTAAAAATAATTGGAATTTTTGGTGCGTTAGTATTCTTTACTTATCAATTTGTAAGTGGGGTTTTCTATACTGGAATCGGAATCAAACTTGATTGTAAATCGAGGCTTAACGATGGTAAGCGATTAATCTACCTTCATGCAGAAGTAACGAGTAAGACTAATTTTATAAAAATTTACGATGCCAAAGCTTTTAATACTCCAATTTCTTCAGATCTGATTGCGGGGACATCTGTGGAAATGAAAGTATTGGGCACGAAGCGACATGAGTATGAAAACAATTTCCTTACAAGCAAATATATACAAGGGTTAAATGGAAATTTGCAGATAAATCCAAATGATGAGATGACATTTGCTGTAATTGGTGAATTCCCTGACCCGACCAAAACACTACTAATTGAATTTGTCCTTTTAGGTAAGAATTTTTTTTATCTCTTTCCGGAACAATGGAAGTCTAGTATTTTAATTATTCCATCACTTGAAGATTGAACGTCATCATTTGGAGACCTTGCTTGCACTTCGTCTAACTTCGACTTCTCGCTTCGTTCGTCACTCGCGGTTCCCGCTCGGACTCACTTCGGGCTTCGCCACATTCGCTTTGCCGTTCGGCTTGTTATCGCTCACTAAGGTTCGCTCAAGCCTCCGTCAATCCCTTCGCGCACAAGCGCTCCGGGAACGCGAACGTCGAGAAGTCTCTTTCGTTAGCCGCCATTTGCCCGGGGGATGACGGAAAAAGGCGCGGGGACGAAGCGGGGCAAGGGGAAATTCCGGATTTGTTCTTCTCTACTAGACTCACTTGATTCTAATCCAGAAATTAAGAAAGTAGTGTTATGGCTTTTCTGTATTGGTCTTTCCTTCCAGGAAAAACTTTAAAGTTCAAAAGTTACAATTTCTGTAATCAATGTTTCTTGAGCCCCCAGCAGTCCCCGCGATGCAGTTTGATATTGATTGGGCAAACAGCGGCTAACTAACGCTTGCCGCTTCGTTCGTCACTCACGGAATCCGTTCGGGACTCACTTCGGTCTTCGACACATCGCTTCGCGAACTTGGTTAAATAGTAATAGAAGAGATTTTCAGAAATAGAAGTTCGCGACCCTTTCGCGCACAAGCGCTCCGGGACGCGACGTCGTCAAGCTTCTGTCGTTAGGCGTCATGCTTCCAAATATATAATAATAAGAAAACTTTGGGAAATAAATTGAAAGGAATAGCTCAATTTTTATGATTCTAAATTATATAATAAGCAATTGGGTTTTACTTCTAATATTGCCCGTAATTTTAATAATTGCGATTATTTCATCTCTTAAGCGAAAAAGGAAAAATGTCGTCTGGCAATTAGAATCAACTAAAAATAGAAAAGGGATTCAAAATATAGAGAAAATCCAATTAATTAATGCAAACTCTGGTATTGAAATAGAGCTATTTCGCTCAAATATAAAAGATTTTGAAATAAATTTAGATAATTATATTAAACTTCCTTCGCCAGAGAAAGAAAGTTTTGAAACTAATTCTATAATTCCACAACTTTTCGCAACTCTCAGTCAAATTGGAATAATCAAATCATTAAATATAAATGGATTATTCACAGCAACGGTAAATCCAGCTCTTTTAACTAAATTTGGAAATGGTACAATCTCAACTATGATTCATGGGTCAAATGGGATAATACAAAATGCTGGCTTCCACGCTACCTCTATTTCTGTATTTACTCCCTTAGTAGTTCTTCAAGCCCTTTCACTGATAACTGGTCAGTACTATTTAAACGGAATATCGAAACAATTAGAAGGTATCGAAAATAAACTAGAAAATTTAATTAAACAATATCGTAACAAACAAATAGCAAAAATTACATATTCAATAAAACTTATCAGGGAGCTATATAAGATCAAACATCCCAATGTCGAAGATATGGTCCAATTAAAAAAGGTAGATTCAGAAATATCAATGATTCATGAAGAATACGTTAATCATATTTCAAGCATTAAATTAGATTCTATAAAACTTTCGAATAAGATTAGAACTTCAAAAAAAATCGAAGAACTGTTTAATAAGTTAAAAGAAGTTTCCCTAGATTTTAGTACTAATATGGCAATTGTAACAGATGAAATTCTACATTTAAATAAAATTATAGAATTAATATTGAATTCCCGAATGAGTGAAAATATAGATAATCGAGCAAAGCGGGTGGACGAAATTTTTGAAGAAATTGCTAAATGGAACCCAGAAGCATTCTATAGGAGAAAATTAAAGAATAGTAAGCTCGCGGAAATTTATAATATTGCGATAGAGCACGCACGCGAAATTTATAATAATGCTTATATTAATAAAAACAAAGCTAAAGATGCAGTCATTGATTTAGCAAAAAAGCACTTAGAGCTTGAAGAAAGCATTAATGGGAAAATTCCTGTTTTAGAAATGGGAGAAGAATTTATAAGACAGATGACTCAGCCTATCAATATATTACTCAAAATTGAAGATAGGAATGCAAAATTCTTTGTAAAAAAGCACGACGCCTAACTTCGACTTCTCGCGGCGCTTCGAGATTGCTTACGCAACTCTCGCTTGGCCTTCGGCACATTCGCTTTGACGTTCGGCTTGTGACCGCTCACTAAGGTTTGCTCAAGCCTCCGTCAAGCCCTTCGCGCACAAGCGCTTCGGGAACGCGAACGTCGAGAAGTCTCTTTCGTTATTTGCAATGGCTTAAGTTATATGGAAAATTTATTACCTATTTTTAAAGAAATAATTATTATTTTATCCAGCATAGGGACATTTCTCTCCGCATTATTCGCGGTTTGGACAATTGTTGAAATTAAAAAACAAAGAGAAAGTGCTTATAGGCCCGAGATAATGTTGGATAGCTTTTTGGCGCATTTATTTTGGGATCGGGCATTATCTGATGATAGTTTTTTCTATTACAAAATTGACAAAATTAAACAGAATAATGAAGGCGAAATACTTAATCGTCCAAGAAAAATTTACATCGATTATATTTTACAAAATATCGGGTTAGGAACAGCAAAATATATTAAGTGTAATTGGGTATATGACATTCAAAAAGCATTAAATATTTTGAGTTCCGTATTGCCAACCGAGTTAGAAATTGAAAATGATGGCGAAGAGTCTTACTTGATACGGAACACTAACAATGGCTCAATACAATATCTTAGTTTCTTTCAAGAGGGCGTTCAATCCATAGATTATATATTACCTGAAACTTTAGGTAGGCACGGGAAGGGCGAAGTTCTACCAGAAATAGTTGCTAATATATTGACGTATTACTTAGTTTATAAATATAAACTTTATTTAAAAGAAACGATTTCGAACTCCTTGGATGATTTCGCAGAATTTCCTACATTATCGGTCTTTATTGAATATTTGGATGTAGCAAATAAAGTCTATTATAAGGAATTTGCTTTGAAATTTAAGTTCAGTGGTACAGAAGGACATCCACAATCGGAAGAACAACAGCTAGGACTGTTTTACATAACGGTAAATGAAAAGGGATTATAATTTAAGGAGCCACTGCAACTAACTACGACTTCTCGCTTCGTTCGCCACTCGCGGTTCCCGCTCGGACTCACTCCGGGCTTCGCCACATTCGCTTTGACGTTCGGCTTGTGATCGCTCACTGAGGTTCGCTCAAGCCTCCGTCAATCCCTTCGCGCGTTTAGCGCGCTCCGGGAACGCAAACGTCGAGAAGCCTCTTTCGTTAGACGTAATTGGCCAAAGCCACAATTAAACAAAAAGCAAATTCCTGAAGAAGGTTAGAAAGGGAATCTCGCATTTTTAAGAAAATTCTTAAAAATTGATTCAAAGCATTTGCTTGATTTTTTGGATTGCGTCTGCATTCTATGGTTCATGGACCGAGATTTAGAAAATTTAAAAACGCAAGTTATTACTCTCGTAAATCCTTTAAAAATAATTCTTTTTGGATCAAGAGCCACAGGCTCATTTAATGACCACAGCGATTACGATATTTTAGTAGTTATGCCCAAAGGAACGAATAAAAGAAAAACAGCACAATTCCTTTATCAAAATATTGAAAATATAGAAAGACCTTACGATTTCGTTGTGGTAACTGAAGAAACGCTAGAAAAATATTCTAATTCGCACCACCTTATTTACTTTCATGCACTTAAGGATGGGATCGAGCTATATGCCGCTTGATGATCCAAGCTTACCAAATACTTGGCTGATTCATGCTAAAAGTGATTTATTATTATCTAAACTTGGTGATCGCGAGGAAATTCTTTTTAATCAGTTATGTTTTCATGCACAGCAATCCGCAGAAAAATCTCTCAAAGCGGTCTTAATAAAATATAACGTAGATTTTGAATTTACTCATAATATAAAAAATCTTATTTCGTCTCTACCTACAGAAATCGAAAGACCAGATTTTTTTAAAGACTTAACAATACTTACAGATTACGCTGTGTCCACGAGATATCCTGGTGACTATGAAGAGATTCTTTTACCTGAATATGAGAAGGCAATTTCTTTAGCACAACAAGCTTTCGATTGGGCAGAAGATTTAATTAGAAAATGACTTTTTGAAGTCGAATGGCCAACTACGTCTAACTTCGACTTCTCGCTCCGTTCGCCACTCACGGTTCCCGCTCGGACTCACTTCGGGCTTCGCCACATTCGCTTTGACGTTCGGCTTGTTATCGCTCGCTAAGGCTCGCTCAAGCCTCCGTCAATCCCTTCGCGCACAAGCGCTTCGGGAACGCGAACGTCGAGAAGTCTCTTTCGTTATACGCAATTTCAAAAAATGGTTAACCGGAGGAAATTAATAATGAAATATAACGATGAGCAAATCATTGAAAAACTAAATTCACTGACAGAAAACGATATGATAGAGAAAATCATCATTCCTATTTATAAAGTAAAATTTAAAAATAGGTTCTACGATATTGAGAATACTGGCAAAAATAAACAAGAAGACCAAGGAATTGATATCACCTACTACGAAATTTCTGAAGATACCAAAACACGTGTCTATTCAGGAATACAAGTTAAACAGGATGATATCAATACAGGTAGCGGAGCTAATGGAATTTCAGCCATTATCATTCAAGCGAACCAAGCATTTCTAAAGAAAATTGCAGATACAACGAATAAAAACACTTTTTATATAAAAACATTCAAAATACTTACAACAAAGAATATTCTTCCTAAAGCGCGAATGCAAATTGTAGACCAATTAAAAGACAAAAATATAGAATTCATTACAGGAAAAGATTTAATTAAATGGATACGAGAAAGTTTTGAAAGAGAGTTTTTAAACATATTCCCAGAAGTTTCAGATATTTCTGAAGAAAACGACGAAAAAATTACACCTATCGGTGCTGTTTTAGAATATATTGAAAATAATTTTAAAGATGAAATTGATGATTTAAAGTCCTCTTTCAAGCCTCTTGATGGAGAAAGCAAAAAGATCATTTTTAGTATTATCTTGCATAAAAATATAAATCCTTACCAAATAGGAAAGCAAATTAGTAGTTCGAAACAAAGCGTAATCGAATCTATTGACAACTTACGTTCAGATGGGTTGGTTGATTATGATGACGAAGGTGAGATTTTCATTGCGACAAGTGATTTTGATGAACTTGAACCATTAAATAAAGAAATAGAAGATAGAATTAAGCTTTTGGGATATACTAAAGAATTAGATTCCGAAGAAGTATTGGAAAAACTTTTAATAAGATCAAGATATTGATAGATTTGAAACTGCGTATAACTTCGACTTCTCGCTTCGTTCGTCACTCGCGGTTCCCGCTCGGACTCACTACGGGCTAAAGCCACATTGCTTTGTCACTTCGGTTCGCGGGACGGCTCTAAGGCGCCTCGAACCTCGTGCCAACTCCGTCGCGCACAGGCGCTCGGAGCCGCAACGTCGAGAAGCCTCTTTCGTTAGACGACATCTGCTAAAAAAACTTTCGACTTTATTTGGTAATTTTTAAGATTTGTTTTAGCCGATTTCAGAAACATTGTAAAAGAATAAGCTGACAAGGCCACAATTACATTTTCGGGCTCTGATTGCCTGATTAAATAAAAATTTAGGAAGATCAATGAGAAAATTAATCTTACTATTGATAGTAATAATAAATTGTCAAATGGCGCAAAAAGAATATCGCGAATTAACAATGACAGATGACGAAAAATTGGCTGAGCTAAATGAGTGGAACAAAAAGAATCGAGAAAAAGAAAACGTTGAGTCGGAAGTGATAAAAAAACGAGAACAGGAATTAGAAGAAAGGCGTTATCCATACGAAGAAGAACGTTCAGAGTATCTGGTCAAATGCAGGGATCGGGCTAATAAATTAGTGGTCCACCATGCAGGAATCTATGATGTCAGAGCATATGAACCCGGACAACTGACTGTCGGATCGGCACAATACAATCCTGGAGGCTCTAATTTAGTTGGCGCACCAAATATTTTTATGGATTACGTGTTTACTCTAATCGATAAAAAAACAGGTGAAATCTTGGTGAGAGAGTTTGAGAACGTGCGTTGTGTTTATGGCCATCATCGTACAGGGCTTTGGCTAATTAATAAAGACCGTCCGAAAGGGATTTTTAAGAAAAACATTTGGATTAACCCAGAAATTAAAGGTAAACAATTTAAAGATCTCAACTAACAGGAGAAAGGACGAAATAAATTATAATCGTTTGGTTTAATGAGCAGACGTCGTCTAACTTCGACTTCTCGCGGCGCTTCGAGATTGCTTACGCAACTCTCGCTTGGCCTTCGGCACATTCGCTTTGACGTTCGGCTTGTGACCGCTCACTAAGGTTCGCTCAAGCCTCCGTCAATCCCTTCGCGCACAAGCGCTTCGGGAACGCGAACGTCGAGAAGTCTCTTTCGTTAGACGCAAAAGCCCCAAAATATTCTTGAGCACAAAATTAAAATGCGGGGGAGAACTTTAAATTAGTAGCCCAAATATGGGTTGACTCCGGTAACACTATTGTGTATACTATGTTGCAACGAGCAAAAGCATGGTTAAAAAACTAATTCAACACGGAAACAGTTCTGCATTAATTATAGAAAAACCAATTCTTGAACTTTTACATATTACTTCAGATACTTCTTTGGATATTAGCACTGATGGTAAAAGTTTAATTATCACCCCTATCGATAGAAAATTAGAAACAAGTCTTGGGAAAATAAATAGGAAACATGGCAAGACACTAAAACGACTTGCTGAATGAGTTTAAGTTCTATTAGATATTTATCTTACGAAGAGATTCTTTATATTCATAAGAACCAAATAGAAGAATACGGCGGCTCTTTCGGAATTAGAGATAAGAGTCTTCTTGAATCGGCCATAGCTCAACCGTTTTCTGGATTTGATAATCAAGAATTCCATATTGGTTTGATACAAAAGGCAGCAGCATATTTATTTTACCTTTGCAAAAATCACGCCTTTATAGATGGGAATAAGCGAGTTGCACTTGCCTCAGCTCTGATTTTTCTAGATTTAAACGGAGTCGAAATGGAAAATCAAGAAGATTCATTGTATGAAGTCACGATCGGAGTTGCTGACGGAAGTGTTTCATTAGAAAGCATTATAAAGACTTTCGAAAAGCTAAAACTTTAATTCTGTTTTAATAGAGGAGGGGCTTCAGCGTCTAACTACAGCTTCTCACTGCGCTTCGAGATTGCTTCGCAACTCTCGCTTGGCCTTCGGCACATTTGCTTTTTAATTCGGTTTGCAAGACGTTCGCTAAGGCTCACTCAAACCGAATTAAAATCCCTTCGCGCGCAGGCGCTCCCGGAACGCAAACGTCGAGAAGCCTCTTTCGTTAGACGAAATGGCGATAAATTGATTGTACTTTTTAACAATTCTTAAAAGAACTCCTTGACAAGTATATATCTTGGTATATACTATTATCGAGGTATATAAATGCAAACCGCGAAATTATTTACAAATGGAAGAAGTCAAGCCGTTAGATTACCGAAAGAATTTCAATTTTCAGGAGATGACGTTCTTATTCAAAAAGTAGGGGAGGCGGTAATATTAGTCCCAAAGAACAAGGCTTGGAATGTATTTTTAGACGGACTTAATGGATTCTCAGATGATTTCATGGAGGCAGGTCGAGAACAACCAAAATCCGATAAAAGAGAAAAACTTTAATGTATCTTTTAGATACCAACATTTGTATTTTTCTTATTAAAAAAAAGAATACAGCTCTTTTAGAAAATCTTAAAAAAAAATTGAATAAAGGTTTATTTGTTTCTTCCTTAACAGTTGCTGAACTTGAATTTGGAATTCAAAAAAGTGAATTCAAAGAGAAAAATAAAATTTCGTTAATTGAATTTTTATCAATTTTCAACATTATTTCTTTCACAGATAAAGACGCAGAATCATACGGAATAATTAGAGCAGAATTAGAGAAAAGAGGAAATGTTATTGGATCAATTGATATGCTTCTTGCCGCTCAAGCTATTTCAAATAATTTTATTTTTGTAACTAATAATACAAAAGAATTTAAGAGAATAAAAGAATTAAAATTAGAGGATTGGACGGCATCGTGAACGAATCGCCACTTCGTCTAACTTCGGCTTCTCGCGGCGCTTCGGGATTGCTTCGCAACCCTCGCTTGGCCTTCGGCACATTGCTTTGTCACTTCGGTTCGCGGGACGCGTCTAAGGACGCTCGAACCTCGTGCCAACCGCGTCGCGCACAGGCGCTTGCGGACGCAACGTCGAGAAGCCTCTTTCGTTAGCCGCCATTTGCCCGGGGGATGACGGAAAAAGGCGCGGGGACGAAGCGGGGCAAGGGGAAATTCCGGATTTGTTCTTCTCTACTAGACTAACTTGATTCTAATCCAGAAATTAAGAAAGAAGTGTTAGGGTTTTCTGTATTGGTCTTTCCTTCCAGGAAAAACTTTAAAGTTCAAAAGTTACTATTTCTGTAATCAATGTTTTTTGAGCCCCCAGCAGTCCCCGCGATGCAATTTGATATTGATTGGGCAAACAGCGGCTAACTAACGCTTGCCGCTTCGTTCGCCACTCACGGGAATCCGTTCGGGACTCACTTCGGTCTTCGACACATCGCTTCGCGAACTTGCTTAAATAGTAAAAGAAGAGATTTTCAGAAATAGAAGTTCGCGACCCTTTCGCGCGCAGGCGCTCCGGGACGCGACGTCGGCAAGCTTCTGTCGTTATGCGCAATAATCGCTTAGTTTAGCCTTAAAAGGAAAATTTCAGACCTGCTTTTGTTCTTTTACTGTCTTGACAAAGGATATACTTGCTCTTATACTTGCAATAAGGAGAATAAGCTATATGCCTCAAGTCTCATTATATCTCGATCAAGATACTTTAAAAAAGATAGAAACCGCCGCTAAGAAAGAAAAGATTTCTATTTCCCAGTGGGTTAGAGTGAAAATACAAAGCTCTTTCGATAAGAGTTGGCCTGAAGAGTATTTTAACCTTTTTGGCTCAATTCAAGACGAATCGTTTTCTGAACCTAAAAGGTTAAAATTTGCCTCTGATACGAAAAGGGAAGAATTGTGAATTATTTTCTAGATACGAATACTTGTATTTATTTCTTAAAAGGTAAAAGCGAAAATATTGAGAAGAATATTAGGAAGTTAAATCCAAATCGTATTAAAATACCTTCGATTGTAAAGGCAGAGTTACTTTTAGGTGCCTTGAAAAGCAACGGTAAAAAGAAGAATAGGGAAGTTGTTTTAAGTTTTCTCGATCCATTTGAAATTATCGGATTTAATGATATAGAATCCGAAATTTATGCTGAAGTTCGAAGTGATTTAGAAATTCAAGGAATCCCTATTGGTCCAAATGACTTAGTAATTGCATCCGTTGTTCTAAGCTCCAATGGAATTTTAGTTACCAATAATGAGAAAGAATTTAAAAGGATTCCAAAGCTAAAGTTAGAAAATTGGCTTTAGCTTTGATCTAAGGCGATTACTGCGCATAACTTCGGCTTCTCGCGGCGCTTCGGGATTGCTTCGCAACACTCGCTTGGCCTTCGGCACATTTGCTTTGTCACTCGGCTTGTGATCGTTCGCTAAGGCTCACTCAAGCCTCGTGACAATCCTTCCGCGCGTTTAGCGCGCTCCAGGATCGCAAACGTCGAGAAGCCTCTTTCGTTAGACGCCATTAGTTTAAAATTAAATAGAGAAGCCTGAATGGGAAAAAAAATTACAATATATCAAATTGATGAAAATGAAACGGGTCCGAAAACAATTGAAGTTGGAGGATCATCCCTCCGGGCAATATATTCACCTCGATCTAGATTAAAAGAAATCCTAAGTAGACCTGAATATAAAAATCCAGGAATTTACGTTCTAAATTCGTTTCCAAAAGAAAACACTTTTAATGAACGAATTTATATTGGCGAAGCAGATCCATTAGAAGAAAGGCTTAAGAATCACCTTTCAGATGATTCCAAAGATTTTATTGAATGTGTCTCTGTTTTTAGTTCAAATGCAGGGGAATTAACAAAAGCTCATATAAAAAACATGGAATCTAAATTATACGCTCTCGCTACACTTTCAAAAAACGCTGAAATTGATAATTCAAACAAACCAACATTGTCGACTTTGTCAGAAGCGGATGAATCCTTGGTTGATAATTTTATATTACAAATTAAATTGATCTTTCCACTATTAGGATTTCGCTTTTTAATACCATCCACTATTATTTCGAAAGAAAATGACACAGCAAATCAACAAAAATATAAAATTACCAGAAAGGGCCTTTCTGCTACCATGATAATAAATGAGCAAGGTTATGTAATTTTGAAAGGATCTACTGCATCAAAGGAAATCTTTCCTTCTTTGGGAAGTTATAAAGCATTAAGAAGTAAATTAATCGAAACTAAAGTTCTTATAGAATCCAGCGATTCACTAAAATTTGTCGAAAATACAATTTTTAGTAGCCCATCAGCTGCATCATGCATAGTCCTTGGGACTGCATCATCTGGTCCAGAAGAATGGAAAACTGAATCAGGAACAAAATTAAAAGATATTACCTAAACTAACGGCGTCTAACTACGACTTCTCGCTTCGTTCGTCACTCGCGGTTCCCGCTCGGACTCACTTCGGGCTTCGCCACATTCGCTTTGCCGTTCGGCTTGTTATCGCTCACTAAGGTTCGCTCAAGCCTCCGTCAATCCCTTCGCGCACAAGCGCTCCGGGAACGCGAACGTCGAGAAGTCTCTTTCGTTAGCCGAAAGTGCCGATATCACCTTTTTATATACAAATCCAATCAAGAAATTAAAGAGCTCTAAATCGTCTAAATATGTCGGGGAAGCGCTTAAATTTTATTTGACAATTGTTACTTTTGAAACGACCATTTCTTATGCCTTCAACAAAACAACAGGCGATCAATCTTATTGAAAGTTTACCTGACGATACGTCTTTTGATGATATTATGGAAGAACTCTTTTTCTCCAAAAAAATTCAGCAGGGTTTAACTGAATTGGATAATAATAAAGTTGTTCCTCACGCACAAATTCTTGAAGAAATTAATAAATGGCGCAAGAGATAGTTTGGTCTTTAAGAGCCAAGTCTGACTTACAGGATATTTACGATTACATAACTAAAGATTCTGAAATCTACGCGCTGAATGTAATAAATAGAATCATCGACACGATAGAAAATATCCCATCGTTTCCATTAATGGGAAGGGTAGTCCCGGAATTTAATATTGAGAATTTAAGGGAGCGCATTTCAGGAAATTATCGCATTGTTTATCGTCTAAATAAATTCCAAAATATTGAAATTGTTACAATCCATCATTCGGCAAGATTATTAAATAATCTCTGAAGAAATTTCGGCACCTTCGTCTAACTTCGGCTTCTCGCGGCGCTTCGAGATTGCTATCGCAACTCTCGCTTGGCCTTCGGCACATTTGCTTTGTCACTCGGCTTGCGAGACGCGACTAATGTCGCTCAAGCCTCGTTCCAATTCTTCCGCGCGTTTAGCGCGCTCCAGGACCGCAAACGTCGACAACGCTCCGGTCGTTAGGCGAACATTTTTGCCAAGGCCTCTCCGATTACTTTCGCCGCGTCCATGCGGCGATTTAAACCGAGATTTTGTAAGGATTTAGAGATTGACAATACCCT
>NZ_JAFFPU010000053.1 GCF_016919175.1 Leptospira ainlahdjerensis
AATCCCCACTCCAACCCGTTTCTTCGAAACGTTCTTGGCGCGGAGATTTCTACGGCTCATGTAAGAAAGGAATTTCTGTGTAGTGATATGATAGTATTCTTCCGCAGTTCTTTTGAAAGGAATTGACTAATTTTCAGAAATCGATTCCTCGCTCTCCTTGAATTTAATTTCCTCAATGAAAACTTAAAAAGGAGTTCTTCCGTTCATGTTTCTTTCCTGATGGGCTTGCTTGTAATTGTATTCCACAAAAAAGATTTCCAAGTCGATTTACATCTCTTCAATGGACTCGTAGAATTTAGTTCTACCGGCGATTCTAAAATGTTCTTCGAGCAAAGTTCGATGAAGTCGTTCAACGTATCCACTGCTTTGAGGTCTTCGGACCTTAGTGTTTCGATGCTCGATCTCTTCTAATTGAAGAAATAATTCGAAAGGATGTTGATCTTCTCTTCCACAATACTCACGACCATTATCGGTAAGAACGGTCCAAACTTTGCATTATGTTCTTCAAAGAATGGAAGGACATCGTTATTGAGAGTTTGAACGGCAGCTACAGGAACCTTTGTGTTGAAAAGTCTCCCCCAAGCGAATCGACTGTGACAGTCGACAACGGTTTGTAGATAAACTCTTCCCACTCCCTTTAATGAACCAACCATAAAGGTATCGATGGAAACCAATTCTCCGGTATAATCGACTTGTATGTGCCCTTCTCTATATTCTGGATCAAATCTTTCTAAAAGTTTAATCTGCTCCTCGCTGAGAGGTATGATTTGGTCCTTGTGATGTTCTTCGAGTCTCAGAAGTCTTTGATGTTTGGTTACGAGTTTATTTCTTGTCCAAACTCCTCTGACACCTCCGGAACTTACCTTGATTCCTTTGAGACTGAGTTGTTGGGCGACCTTCAAACATCCATGAGTAGGGCGTTGAAGAGAATACTCTAAGACTTCTTTTTCGATTTCTTCACTGACTCGGTTTGGATGAGGTCCTGTTGCTCCAGGGATTCTATCTAAGAGTCCTTCTGCGCCGTATGTTTGAAAGTTCCTTCGGATCTCGTAGAGCTGCTGACGGGAATATCCCATGATCTTGCAGACTTTACTGACATTTTCTAATTCGTTAGCAAGTTCTAATAAATTTAGCTTTCTTCTTTTTCTACTGCATTGGTATTGTTGGTCATCGGTTTCTCCTGGGTTTAAAAAATTTGCGGTAAAATCATTTTTACTTTCAGAAGAAATCGGGATCACTGATTTTTACCCGACCGTCAGGTGAATACTGTTACTACACAGTTAGAGCGCAGATTACACTACTTTTATTTTTTATGGAAAATTATTATTTCTTAAGTTCTCAGTAAACGCGTCTTCGAAGGATGCTTCTCAATTTGTTTTTATAGAATGTTTTTGAAAAAATTAGAATTTTCCACTTACCGATAGGAAACGTCCAAAGGTGGCATTTGCCCCGCAGAAGTGCCGATATCGGTCGTGTGCCCATAGCCCAATTGTCCGTAGCCATTGGCTCCCCAACAGCGGACCCGTCCTGTGGCGGCTAACGCACAAGTATGACCATATCCCAATGAAACCTCTTTTACGGAGACTCCAACCGGAACCGCACCTGCTGAAGCCGGGGTCTCGTCGTCCCCGATCTGGATTACGTTTCCGTAACCGAGTTTCCCGTTTGTACCAAGTCCCCAACAACGTAAAGTATCATCGACTAACAATGCGCAGGTGTGATGAGTAATTGAAACCTGACGAACGTTTCCTCCAAGGACCAGATCCGTCAATCCGGCTGGAGTCTCATCGTCTCCGACGTTCACTAAAGAACCGGGATAACCCAACCTGCCGTCTACGCCGTAACCCCAACACTGCAATTGTTGAAGAGTTCCGATTACACATGCATGATACAATCCGATCGAAATTTTAGAGATGGAAAGCCCGAGCGATACGGTTCCGACGCTAAATGGAGTGTTCGTTGCACCCACGTCCGTCGTATTTGCGTATCCCAATTGTCCAAAATTATTGCTACCCCAACAGTAAACGTTTGAATTCACAAGGACTACGCAGGATCCGTACCATCCCGAAGAAAGAGAGGCAACGGCCACTCCTCCCGTATTGACCACATTCGACAGTGAAGCGTTATTAACGGTTCCGGCGATTCCGGATCCCAGCTCTCCGGAAGAATTTCCTCCCCAACAACGAACCGTACTATCGATCAATAAGGCACATGAAAAATAGCTTCCGACAGTGACCTGAGTCGCGGTCATGGGTAGTGGGACGTCACCCGCGCTTGCCGGAGTTTCATCGTCTCCGATCGAATTCAGGTTTCCGTATCCTAATTGACCGTTACTACCTTTTCCCCAACAACGGATTTTTCCGTTCGTAAGTAAAACGCAGGTATGTTCTTCTCCGGCCGCGATTTGTTGAACGTCTCCTCCCACGTCCACATCGACAACAGTGGAGGGGAATTCGTTATCTCCGATTGAGTTTACATTTCCCAACCCCAGTTGTCCGACATTATTTCTTCCCCAACAACGCACCTTCGCATTCGTCAAAAGGACGCAAACATGATTTCCTCCCGAAACAAGAGAGTTGGCCATCACAGGCCCCAGAGTAGACTGAGATTCAGTTGAAGCGGGCTGATTGTCCACAGTGATAAAAAAGTTTTGCAACCATTTATGCTCGATATATTCTCTGGTAGTCGGATCCGAAGGATTGTAAGTCTTTAGAGAACAGAAAGAAAATAGAAATAGGAACAGGAGGAAAATACTCCGAACGAACTGAGAATACATTCAGACAGTATAATGTAACGAGCAGAATTCCTCGATATGAATTATAAGTGGAAAATTTCAACTTATAGCATATGCTTCGAAATAAGTATTTTCTAATCGGGATTCATCTGCGATTCAAAAAACTCCCACAAGGAACCCTGGGTCTCGCGAAAACTAATGTTGCCGATGATTTTCTATAATAACCAATTCCCGATTTGAATTTTAATCAAATTTGAATTCAAATCAAGGCATTTTGCAAATTAAGTCACTTTCAAAAAATTGAATTGAACGAGATTTAGAGCAATTTTAGGAACTGAGAAAACTGAGGGGAAATAATTGCCTGACTCGTTTTCAAGATGAGCTTCTAAAGTTTAGAGAGCGATCGATAAGCTCCCTTTTGATCTTGCACAAACGAGTCCATTAAATCGGGGAGATTCACAGTGATCTTAATTCTTTCTTGTCACTCAAATCAATATTCTAAAGCTTTTAGTGTTAATAACGATAAAAACAACTTAGTTGTAAACAGAACAGGAATGTAATTGCTAATCTAATGAATTTTTCTTTTTTCAAATTATGAATGCTTTTCCCTAAAGATTAAATCCGATTCCAAACTTTGCGGAATATTCCTGAAACGACCAAATATGTCTTTGTTTTACATCGAGCAGATTGTGAAAACTTCCGGCTGTCTCCGCATACGCATCATAATTGTTGCCGACCGCTTCTCCTAAAAGATAGATTTTTTCGGAAATAAAAAATCGAGATCCGATCATAATGCTCGATTGTATTATTTTAGTATTGTAAATCGCATCTCTTCCATAACCAACCGAAAGACGAATATAGGGATCAAAAATAGAGTTTTCAAGAAAGTGGTATGCGAGATGGAAGTTGAAAGTTCTGATTCGTAAGAACGAATTCTCTTGATAGGTGACGTACGGGAGGATAGACTCTAGTTTGACGAGTTGATCTGTTGGTATATTCTGAATTGCGGGTGAAATGGATCGAAGAATTCCCAGGTCAAAAGAATAATTCAATTTTGGATAAGATAGGTTTGAGGCTTGAAATTCGGAATTGTTCAGACTCAAGCCGAATCCGAATTTGGATTGAAGCAAATACTCAAATAGAAAAGAAACGTTCTGCCCGTTCATTTTTGGTTTTGGAGCATTGTTGAAGGCATAAACGCTTGCAATCTTGTCTTCCGGTGTCCCGAATTCTGTCGAATAAGGGCCGATAATATTCACGTTATCATATTTTACTTCCCGGTCCATAATATTGCCGCTGTCATCGATTTTACGCGGACTTGCGTTAAGATATTTGATTCCTTCTCCGTAAGTAAGTTCAATAAAGAAGGGACTTCTTTTGTTCTCCGCCGTTAAGCCGAAGGAAGTGAATAGGATTCCTACTATTAGAATTTGAAACAGCGCTTTTTTCTTTCTTTGCATTTACAAAATCTCCAGTGAGGAAATCAAACTATTGATGTTTTGAATTTCTGGTTTTGCGATTTGTGGAAACATCAGTTTTAGTTTTTGATTTTGTCAAACGGCTTCAGGATTTCATTTTACTCAAATTTAAAAATCATAAATCAGTTTATAAATTTAGTTAGGAAGTATGAGGTAAGATTTCTCATTTTATCGGAACCGCTTTATTTTAAGATCTTGCAGGCGCCCCTTCTTTTGTGGGGGATTGAATTCGGATGAAGGTGATACAAAACCAAGAAACATCCTCTATCTTCGTCTCCAAATGAAAATGGTCAAAATCAAGTTCAGAGAAGAAAAGATAGTTAACAGTATAATTGCTATTTGATAATATTTTTCTTTCGAATGGCTCGTTTCGTTTTCATGATTGTAAGTTTTCGTTTGCAAAAGAATTGAATTCAATTCTTCCTTTAGATCCTGAACCGAACGATAAATCTCCGAGTCCAAAAGAATCACAGTATTCGAACCGGATCCTTTTCCAAAACCTGACTGTGCGAAATTTCTCTGACTTGGCATCTTTCGCAAATTCTCTATCTCTGCTTTCAGCTCTTGATTCAAAGGCCATTTTAAATATGCTTTTTGAAAAAACTGTTTCGCTCGGTCGTAATTCCCGCGTTTCTTTTCTTCTCTTGCGAGTCCGATCCAAGCCCTTGTAAGAATGAATTCCGCTTTTGGATCCGAAGGATTGTTTGTGAGAAGCGAGATTGCAAGACTTTCGGCTTTTGCGTATTGGCTTTCTTCGAGAAGTCTTTCTCCATCTTCATGGCTTCCTGCCATTACGTTTTCTTCGGAAGATAAACCGAATGAAAGGATGAGAAGGAGTAGGGGAATCGTAGAATATTTTAAAATCGATTTCATCCTTTCTTACCTGTCGATTCGAATGACTTGGTGAGCGTAACGCGCTCTTGGCATTTTCTGACTTTCCGTAGTCCAAGTGCTTGCGACCGGATTTTGAAGTCCGATGGAATAAATTGTATCGGTGGGAATATTCAGAGCGGAAGCTCCTCCAAGGACGAATAACTTTCTTGTTTCATAAGAGGCTTGGGTTCCTGGATAATAAATGGAAACCGGAAGAATCGGGCCGATGGCGAACACGCCCGTTCCGATTTGAAAGAAGTCGGTTCTGTTCGAAGGAGTGATGGAACCAACGGGTTGTAAGGTGCTCGTTCCCGTGGAGCCGCCTATGACTGCAAACCATTCCGGATCTGTCGGAAACGAATCTGAGTTCAGAGGTTTTACGCAAGCGGAACCGGATCCATGCCTTGCAAGGTTGATGGAAGGCTCACCCGCGCTCGTGGTTGAATTTACGGAAGGAACATATCCGTCCGAAGTAACTTGAGCGGAACCATCCGCGTTGAATCTTCCACCTGTGAAGAGGATCGATCCATTGAGTCCACAGCCGGCCATATCGATTCTTGCGAAGATTGCAGTGAGAGAGACAAAACTTTGCCAAACACCAGTTGGTCCAATTCCGGGAAAGAATCTGGAAACTGTATTTAGAACTGTTCCCGTTGTCATGTCCGTTGTGGTAGTTCCGGCGATGATAAAGATTTCTTCCCCAACGGAAGCGATTACTCCACCTTGATTTGCGGTTGGCATTTCGGCTAACGTCTTCCACTGATCCAAGTATGGATCATAGACTTCCGTTTTTTTAGAAGCCACAAAGACGCCGGCCTGTTTTTCCAAACCACCAATCACATAGATTTTTTCTTTGTGAGAGACTACGTTTGCAAATGCGCGGGGAGTTGGAATCGAGGTCGCCGCTGGAAACCAAATGGAAGTTACTGGATCATAGAAATCAATCTGTGAAACTGGATTTGCATCGGCTCCGATTCCGCCTACGACCCAAAGCCCACGAGTTCTATTTGGAAAATCGCTAACCCATGTTTTAAATGCGATCGGAACCCCTTGGAGGTTACTAATATCCGAAGAACAAAACACAGAAGCGATATAATCGGTGTTCGATTCTAAGTTGGGAAGAGTCATCGAGTGAATTTTAGAATTTTCTAAACTGATACTCGCCGATTCGATTCCTCCTCTTCCATACGCAAGGGTTCCAGGTTGAGAAGAAGAACATTCCCAACTGATCGTCGCGGATCTTGGCCCTAACTGAGTCACAAGTGCAAGAGTTACCTTTGCAGTTTCCGCCTCATGGATATTGGAAAGAGGAGAGTTTTGGCAATTCAAGAAAAGGGAAAGGAAAACGAGAGAAGTAAATTTGAATAATAAGTTCATAACAAAAGACCCCAAGAGATTCTTAAACCGGTTCTACAAAGAGAATCACCGGATTCTATCGTGCATTGTGAGCGAACTCCCAACCTTAATCGGGATCCATTGTTTAAATCCCAAGCCCACCCAACTTCGCTTAACAACTCTGGATCGGTTCCGTTTACGGATCTGGATTCGCTTTTCCATTGAATTGCGGTGACTCCGCCGCCAAAGAGGAAGTAGGGAGCCGAAGAGCCGAATTGTTTCCCGAGATAGAAGGATTGATTCCAAAGGCTCACAGAACCTTGGGTCGTAGAAGGAGCGTTTGAATATTCCGAAAGAAATCCAAAAAACCAAAGAGGCCAATTTAAGAATCCTTTTTCTAAAAAGAGTCCGGCTCCTGCGGTCGCGGGGTTTGTTTGAAACCAAGCTCCGTGATTTGCTTGAGCAAAAAAACTTCCACCGACAAAGAGCTGATTCTCTCCCGATCTTCCAGAAAGATATTTATCAGGCAAATCCGGGCTTTCGTGATCTGAATCTAAAGATTTAGAATTTGAGTTTTGAATCTTTGCTTTGTCGATTTCTACAAAACCAAGTTCGGTTTTAAAAGTAATCTTGTCTTTTTTTCGTTCTACGATGATCCCTCGTATGGAGCTTCCATCCGTTAGCCGAAACTCTGAATATTGATACGAAGATTCAGGACCTTTTCTTGTGTAATCGATTCTTTGAATCTCAAACTTTGGGATTCGATACAATCTACCTTTCCAACGGAGACTAACGGTATCCGCGCTTTCGTTGATCTCTTCTACTAAGAACGCATCGCCTGATTTGAGTAGGAGTTCGGAAGAGAAGAGGGGAGTTGAGAGTAGTATTAAAGAGACAATAACGTTTCTAATTTTTTTCACCGTATCTTTGCCGAATTTTCTTTTGTTCAGCAAGTCGGAAGTGTATCTTTTTTGTAAATGAATTTAAGATTTTGTTTCAAAAGAGATATTCTTATCAAAATAAATTTCAAGGTAAAACATTGTACTAAGAATTGTCGTTTGTTCCTTATTATAATGTTTATTATAGCTTAAAACTTTTTAAGAAACGCCAAATTTTTAAAAATTATTTCCCACCTTGTATTCTTCTTTTAATCATGTCAATTTAGTAGCAAGTTCTTGGCGTTTCTGTTTTTGGATGCTTTGATTTGTGAATCCTACTTCTGATTTTTGGGCTTTGGAGTTTTTGGATGAAATCGTATCTTCTCCGTATTTTTTCTTTATGTTTTGTGATTCTTTTTGTTCTTAATTTTTCTTGGATCCGTTCGCTCCAAAGTTTTTTTTCTTTAGCCCTTCCTTCCGAAGAATCTTCTCTTCCTCAGTCGATTCCGAAACTCAGCGTGGATTCTTTCGGTAAGTCTTCGTTTTCGTTTCCTATTTCGGTTCCTCCTGGTGCGGGGGATTTGGTTCCGAAACTTTCTATCCGTTATTCTTCTTCCTCTTCTCCCGGTATTTTAGGGAAGGGTTTTTCTCTCGAGGGGCTTCCCTCAGTTCAGGTGAATCCCAATTTCGGTTATTTTGAAAACGATTCTCGTTTTATTTCCTCTATCGGCGGTGAGTTCTTATCCGATTCCGGTGGTTTGTATTTTTCTAAATTTCAGCCATCTCTTAAGATTACTCGTTTGTCAGGCGGAGCCTGGAAGATTGAAGAGAAGAATGGGACGGAATATCAGTTTGGCATTACGAGCGATTCTAAAATTTTTGCCCAAGCTCCGGATTCGGGCAAAGTGATTTCCTGGGGTTTAAATCGTGTTCGTGATTCTTTTGGAAACGGATACGATATTTCCTACAATGCGGACGGTCTTTCCAACGGTCTTTTGTTACCTTCGGAAATCGTTTACGTTCACGGGAATGCCCGGATTTCTTTTTCTTACTCTCATGAGTCTTCGGGTTTTATTTCGGTTCTCTTTCATTCGAATGTGAAACAAATTCACTCGAAAGTTCTTTCGAGTATCGATGTCTTTGCTAAGGACGAGAACGGTTCCGAATCGAATGTTGATTCCTATTCTTTTGATTATATTTTTGACGATACTTCCCGTTTGTTAAAATCCATTGGTCGTTCCCATTACGAACCTTTGACCTTTTCTTATTCGAACCATTCCGTTGATTCTCTTTCTTCTCCGAGCACCAATCGTTCGATTTCGAACGGGTTTGCTCTGACGTTTCGTGCGATTCAGGAAGGTCTTCAAGGCGCTTTTGATAACGGTATGATCGCCTGCGCTTGTACGGCTAATGCCGGTTGTATGGCCTCGGTCGGTCCTTGGGCGATTTTGATCTGCGGTTGGGCCACTCAGAATATTTGGGACGTTCACTCCAACGGTGTTGAAACTTCTTTTGCCGGAGCTCTGGATGTCAACGGGGACGGTATTTCCGAATACGTTCGTGTTCTCGGTTCGAAGGACAATCAACATTTTTATGTTACCGATCTGCAATCGGGCGGCGACGCTTTGAATTCTTCTTTGCCCATAGATTCTTCCCCGCTCGGTAACGTTTTGAACCTCACGAGCAAAGGAAGAATTTTTCCCGGCGATTTTAACGGAGACGGGAAAGCGGATTTTCTCCTTTTTGAAAAACCGGACGTTCCTTTTCGGATTTTTTGGGGGCCCGATTTTCACGATTCCGTTACGAACGTTTCCGCGTTTGTTCCTCAATCCCAGGATAAAAGAGGAAGACATTTCGTCGTCGATTTGAATGGGGATGGTCTTTCGGATCTTGTTCAGGCGAATCTTAGTCTTGGTTTAGACGTCTTTCTTTCCGACGGTTCCTCTTTGTATTTTTCTCAGACTCTTTCTTTCTCGGACTTCGGTTTGGAATTTCAGCTTTTTGCGGATTTGGATCGCAACGGGATTCCCGATTTTATCCGTATGGAAGGTTTGCCCGGTTCTCGAAGATTGATCGTTTCCTTTTTATCTTTGAATCCGGTTTCTAATTCGATTTCGGTGGTCGGTAGTACATCTTTGAATGAGAGCTCTTCCTTCGGTGGCAGTTTCGGTTCTTCCGGGAATCGTTTTTTTGCCGATACGAACGGCGACGGCTTTTTGGATTTTGTCACGATGAGTTCGGGTTCCTTTCCCTTTCTCGGTACTTTCATTCATCAGTATCATTTTAACGGGAAGAGTTTTCAATCGGAGAATATCGGACAATTTTTGAACGACGTGCCTCTTTCGGTTGAGATCGGTAATCCCTTTTTGCCCGGCGCTTACGGTTATGCGGATTACGATATCAACTACGACGGTCGTATGGATCGGGTTACGAGAAACGGCGAGACCGGTTATCTTGTGGAAATTTTGAAACAAGACGGGTCTTTTTCTTCTCCGATTTCGGTGATGCCCAATCAAGACACGATTGTGGATTTAGACGAGGACGGTCAGGACGACAAGATTCGAGTCGGGTATTTCTTTTTTCTCGTTCAGATTCAGGTTCGTTTCGCTCCGGATGATCGATTTGTTTGGAACGATATCGACAACAACCGCATGGCGATTCCCACTCCTACTCCCGAGGAAACGGCGTCCCTTTCCGATGTCGGTTATTCCAATTGGAAGAACAAGAAAGATTTTTCGGATCTGAATCGAGACGGTAGGGCGGATCTGATTTATTTTCAGAACGGTAGAATTTTTGTTCGTCTTGCCGATTTGAATTCTTCCGGTTTGGTTTCGTTTCCTCTGTCTTCGGATTTTTCTTGGGCTTCCGGTGGTTTTTTGCAAAGCCTTGATTTTAACGGGGACGGAGTTACCGAATTGATCGGTTTGAGCACTAGCCCGCAAAAGTATTCCGATTGGACTCCGAGTCCAAATCCAGTTTTACCTTCCATTCTTGTAAGACAGGTCCCTTTTGCCTCCAATTCTACTTTAGAAATTCTTCGTTTTGAGCCAAAGATCCCGGACGGTCTGATTCAAAATATTTTCCAAGGTACGGAATCCTCTTTTCATCAGGTCGTTAAGATCGAGTACGATTTAAAAAAGAATCATCTCGCTTCTCAACCTGCGAGTCAAAGAATCAACGCTTCTGCGGTCAGTCCTTCCCGTCCTAACGTTTTTCCTTTTTTTGCGCCGGATACGGTTGTAAAATCGATTTCTTCCTTTGGTTGGGACGGTTCCGCCGAATTCTTAATTTCTAAATCGGATTATAAATTCAGTACTCCTCGTTTTTTTCGGGGGGATTTGCGTAAGTCCTCTCTCCTAGGTTATGAATCGGTTTCTTCTTTTGATTCCATCACCGGCACAAATACCGTTCGGTCCTTTAGTTCTTCGGATCCCGATTTGGCCGGTGTGGAAACTTCTTTGATCGTGAGCAAGGCCGGGACGCCGATTCATTCCAGTTCCCATGTTTATTCTAAATCGGTTTTGTCGAACGGTTCGACTTGGATCCGTCCGGTTTCTTCTTCCGAAACGATCTATCGCTCGGGCGCCGTTTTTCAATCGGTCTTCACTTCTCTTCTCTACGACGCCAATTTCAACCAGGTGGGGAAGTCTTCGATGATCGACGGGGTTTCCGTCTCGGATGTTACCACTTACGACCCGGCTTCCTTTCTTTTAAAACCTCAGTCGAATGTGAGTTCCAAGGACGGTCAGGTGGTTGCGAGAAAAGAATTCGATTACAACGGAAATTTTCTTTCCAAGGTCCGAGAAAAAATCGATACGAACGCCTTTTCGGAGTCCGAATTTCTTTCTTTCGATTCTTTCGGGAATCCCACCCAAGTCCGCGATATCCGAGGTAATATTTCTCTTATCGAATACGATTCCGTGGTTCACAAGTTTCCGGTGAGGGTTACGAATTCGTTCGGTCACGTTTCCGAAAAAACCTACGATCTTAGGAGCGGTTTGGTTCTTTCAAGCAAGGACGAAAACGGAAATATTACGGTAAATAAATATGATTCTTTCGGTCGGTTGATCGCCGTTCAATTGCCCGGCGCTTCCGACTGGACCAAGACGATCGAATATTCCAATTCGGGGAGTCTTGTTGGCGCTAGGGTTAAAACTACGGTTTACGCCGACGATGATTCGATTTCTTGGTCGGAAGAGATCGTCAATATGAAGGATGGGTTGACCGTTAAACGAGGTAGTCTTTTGGACGGTTTGGTTTTGACCGAAGCGACTTACAAGGATCAGGCGGGTAAGGTTTTGCGAAAGATCGATCCGCATTTGGAAGGCCAAGAGATCCTCGGTGTTAAGGATTATGTTTACGACGATAATCAGGATTTGATCAAGATCACTTCGAATGACGGGTCCGAATCTTCTATTTCGTATAACGGGAATTCTACGACGACGGTTTCGAAGTCGGGTTCCACCGTTCTTTCTACTTTGGTGGAAGTCAAAAACGGTTTGGGGCAGACGATCAGCAAAACCTTAAACGGTAAGACGATTGGTTATGAATATACTCCAAAAGGGAATGTATCAAAAATTATAGATCCTGAAAACGGCCAGACGTCGATCAGTTTTAACTTTGCGGGGAAGCAGACTTCCGTGAGCAACGTGAACAGCGGGACGATTTTTTACGAGTATGATTCTTCCGGTAACCTTATCGAAGAGCGTCACGCGAACGGTTCCAGAATCCGTTTTACTTACGATTCTTTAGGTAGAATTTTGAGCAAAAGGGCCGATTCTTCCAGCGGAACTTCGGTTCACAATTTCGAATATGATCTCCCTTCTTCTTCCAATTCTTTGGGCCGTTTGTCCAGAGTTACGGATGAATTGGGAACCACCGAATTTTCCTACGATGCTCGCGGGAATCAAACCGTGATTAAAAAGACTCTTCCGAACGAAGACAACCTGGTTTTACTTTTGGAAAAGAAATTCAATTTTCTGAATCAAGTTACAGAAGTGATTTATCCCGAAGGGACGAAGATCCATCACAAGTATTCTCAATCCGGTTATGTGAACGGAATTACGCTGACTCCGAATGATGGGTCGAGTTCGGAACATCCTCTTGTTTCCTACAAAGGACCCGTGATCGAGGGCAATCGGGTGAAAATCATTCGAGAATTAGGGAACGGAGTTTGGACAGATATCTACGTTGACAAATTGACCAAGCGCGCTTTGGAGACTGTGACTAAGATCGGAACCAACGTTTATGAAAACGTTGCATATTCGTATGACGAGAAAGGAAATTTTTCCCAGATTGAAGACAAGTTGAACGGAACCAGGACGCAGAGTTTTGTGTATGATTCTTTCAATCGTCTTGTTTCTGCTACTGGTAAATACGGAACCGAAACTTATGTTTACAGCGATACGGGTAAACTTTTGCAAAAAGGCGACAAGACATTTAGTTATGGTGATCCGAGTCATGCGAATGCTGTAACGCATGTGAGCAGTCCTGGATATATCGGAGACTATGCGTATGATGGTGCAGGGAATATGATCGCCCGCAACGGAGCGGTTCTTGAATACGACGGTTTTCAAAAGATGCGAAGAATGGAAACTTTAGAACAAGGAACGATTCTTTATGATTACGATTTTACCGGCAGTCGCTTGATCAAAAACCGATTGCAGGACGGAAGTAAAGTGATCAGCTTGGGCGGTCTGTACGAGATATCGTATCGAGCTGGTTTTTCTCCACAACATACGTTGTATTTTAAAGGAGCTGGTGGGGAATTGATCGGTCAGTGGACGACAGAAACGGCAGTACTTCGAACAAGCACCGCATCTGGAGGTTTTCAAGATTGGAAGAACGATGCATTCGGAAAACTGAACGGCCTTTACTACAAGAGTATGGACGCTGTATTTGAAACTCGCAGTTTTTTTAGAACCAATCCAATAGGCGTATTTTCAGGTATTATAATCTTACTTGGATTAGGAATTTGTTTTGTTCTTTTACACAAAGAAGGAATTGTAGAGGGGATTCAATTAAAACTTCTCACTCCTTTAACGCTCATATCCATGTTGATGTTTGTAACGAATTGTAACGGTCTTTTGAATGGTGGAAGCGGAGATGATCCCCCTTGGATGCTTGCTCCCCTAGTAATTCCACCTGGAACCCCAGCTATCTTTACAACACCTTCTCAATCTGGAAATTCAGGAACGCCGATCGGAGGCACACCGGTAAACGGTTTTGTATTTTTCAATACGGATCACTTAGGATCAGTGACAATGGCGATGGATGGTCAAGGGAATCGACTTGGGGGCGGGGAATGGGGAGGAAGCTCCCACGTGAGCTACAAACCGTATGGAGAAGTTCAGAGAAACGATTCCCAAGGTCCTGATATATTTCGATACAAATACACAGGTCAAGAAGAAGACCGTGAGACAGGCCTTTACTACTACAAAGCTCGCTATTA
>NZ_JAFFPU010000043.1 GCF_016919175.1 Leptospira ainlahdjerensis
GGTATCCATCATTCTGCAAGGCAAACATCTGATTGCTTTCAAGCGAACTCGAAAGCTGGACGCCTTTTATTCTTTTTGAAAACATGTCCAAAGCGAAACGTTAAAAATAAAAGACCAAGTTCGTCGTCATCATTCTATCTTAGATCGAGGTTTGTATGAAAATTAAAAAAAATCAAAGAGGTTTTTTGTGCAAAGATGGAGAATACGTCCGGCTGCTTTTTCCAGGGAATTATTTTTCCTTTTTCGGGGAAACGATAGAAATTCATCCGATCCTAAATCCGCTCTCCTCTAAAATCGACTTTGCTTTTTTAAAAAACGATCCGGTTCTTATGAAAGAATTGGAAGTGATCGATCTCAAAGACAACGAGATCGCACTCCTCTTTGAAGAAGAAAAATTCAAATCCGTTTTGAGAACCGGTATTCATGCGTTTTGGAAAGGGGTTCAAAAGTTAAACTTTATCACAATCAATCTGGACGATCCGTTTATTGAAGAAGGAATCGAGCGCTCCGTATTGATGAAACCGGAAGTCAAAGATCTCGTCGCCTCCTACGCGATCGAATCGTATCAAAAGGGACTTTTGTTTATTGAAAATTCTTTCGCTAAAACCTTAGAGCCGGGGAATTATTTTTTCTGGAAAGGAACAAAATCGATTTCGGTGATTAAGGCCGATTTGAGACAACTTCAAACAGAAGTAACGGGGCAGGAAATTCTCTCGAAAGATAGGATTCCCCTTCGTCTCAACTTTGTTTGTCAGTATAAGATTACGGATCCGATCCAGTGTCTCCTGGAAATAAAAGATTACGAATCCCAACTTTACATCCACCTACAGTTGGTTTTGAGAGAATACATCGGATCTTTAACGTTAGACGAAATCCTTATCAAAAAAGAGGAAATCGGTTCTTATGTTACGGAAAAAATCAAAACATCGATGCCGGCGATGGGCTTGGAGATTCTCTTTGGTGGAGTAAAGGACGTAATTCTTCCGGGAGAAATCAAAGAAATCCTCAATCAGGTTTTGATCGCCGAGAAAAAAGCGCAAGCAAACGTGATCATGCGAAGGGAAGAAACCGCGTCCACAAGAAGTTTGTTAAACACGGCGAAACTGATGGAAGAGAATACAACTCTCTACAAACTCAAAGAACTGGAATACGTGGAACGAATCAGCGAGAAGATCAGTCAGATCACGTTAACGGGCGGAATTCAGATCATAGATCAACTAAAAGGGTTTGCTTCTTCCCGCACAGGAGAAAGATAAATAATCGAGGAATCTTCGAAAAGATTTTTTATTTCATTCCGTTTCGAATACGATCTTCCTTTTGCGAGAGCGATCGGAAAATCGTAATATCGTAATATCTTTGATTTCTTCAATAGGCAGAATTAGACCCATAGTTTTTAAAATTTTTTGAATATATCGATATTCGAAAATTTAAATCTATTCGGAAACGGTCTTTTTACCCTTGGTCGGCTTTGCGGGAGCAATTACGGGCAATATTTTCTTTGCGAGTTCCCAAGTTTGAACTTGATGAGCGCTGGAAGACAGATGTCCCGGTGTGGAAGTATTTCCAGCCTGCGTTCCTCCGTGGTAACTTACCGAGGTTACACTACCGGATTCCGCTAAAATAATCACATCCGCCCCGATTTCCCGCGCTTTTTCTTTTACATATTCGATACAGTGAGTCATCTGGCCGCAGCGAACTTCTACGATACCGATTTGTTCCACTCTATAATCGGGTATAGCTCTCATTATGACGTCGATCGAATCAGCTTCCAACAAGGGGGGATATGTTTTTCCGGTAATTGTAAGATTACCCGTAGCACAGCTTGTTACATTCAAAAGCGCAATCCAAACAAAAGTAAAAATCATTCCGCATTTACGGACGTTAGTCATCATTTTAAAATCAGATCTCCTTTAGAAGATCGTTTTTTGAACAGTCGTCTTATGTCAATTAAAAATATTGGAATGGATAAGTTAATAAGAAAGAATCAACTTTACTAAGATCGAAAGCTCGCTTCAAAATAAATTATAAATTTTGAATATACCTTAGAATAACCAATCGTTCGCTTTCTCAGGTTTCGAGCCGTGATAAAAATTCTATAAAAATCATTGTATCGAAAATCAAACTCTGTTCTTGTTCTTTGAACAGCGCAGCGGATCCACAGTAGTTTAAAAAATAGCTTGTATACCAATGCACACTTTTTTCGGACAGAGGATAATAGAATGAATAATTGAATAAGACTCAATTATAACTCTTCCGTTCAGCCTCCTCATTCTAATTAAAACCAAACGACTCAATTATAATTTTATAATCTCGAATTTCTTTAGCAAAAGTTTAAATGCTTAAATCAAATCAAAAATGCAAACAACTTTCGTCGTCTTTTGCCTTTCCAAATAGTTTGAGTTACAATCTTTCGTTGGTCCAAATCCAAAAGCCCGCCCCTCAAACAACATCTATAGTAGAACAAAGCCACTTTAACGCATCATAGATCCTTATTATTTTATTTCGCTTAACAAAACCTATTTAAAACAAAAAATGTTTTTAAGTTTTTATGTAGCCAGCATTGGCTCCATTTTTTCCATAGTCAAACTGAAGCTTTATGATTTAGAAAACTTTATGCCAACTTTTAGCAATTACAAAGATAGAAAATGAATTTGGACACAAAACGAATAACGTGTGCATATTCTTAAGCAGAAAACGACTAAATTCTAAGTTAAAACACAGAGAGAGGAAAGAACTCATGTTAAAAGGCGACTCTATTTTTGTAAGGATCAAACTCTATTTGATTCCATCCTTACTCATCCCATTCTTGATTACTTGCGGCTGGTTTGAAAAAGATCGAGGCGCTATGGAAAACGTGGATCTTGCCGCCGCCACTTGGTTGGTCGCTGAATCAGTAAAGACTCAAGTAAACAGCGAAGGTGTTCCTATTAAACCAGGACAACCCGCTACAACTACGCCGGTAACAACTCCTGTGAACGGCCTATTCAATCTTCCGCCTGGAAAATCCGTTACCGCAACGGCCTTGATGGGAACAATCGATCCCACCGGTACAACCATCGTCAATGATTTCGACGGCGACGGAATCTTAAATCAAAATGAAACGTTAAGCAACGTTTGGGTTGCCGATTATCCTCAGATCGAAACAGTCATCGCTCCTCCCGTTACTTTAAAAATTCAGATTCTAAAAAACTCGAGCAACCAAAGCGATGAAATTGTGAGCGAGATCAACTCCAATGATTTTGAAGCTTCTAAAAACGAAGGCTCGGATAAAATACACCAATCGGAATTGAGCGAGAGAACCGTTCAGTTTCAAGACTCGTTTAGTTCGGAGACTGAACTTGGAACTTCTCATGAAACTTCTACATCCGCTGGTTTCGAAGGTAGCTATGGAATGGGTCTGGTTTCTACTGGTATGAATTACAGCAATAGCTCGAAGGAAAGCTGGACCGCAAAAAACGCGGTTTCCGCTACGACTACCAAATGGGCGGACCGTCCTTTTAAAAACAATTTAGACCGAGACGCTTGGAATCTAAAATCGGATTCTTCCACAAACAAAGCGAGAAGATATCGCTCCGATAAATCTTCCAAGATCAACGAAACTTCTACCGTTGAACCGAACGCAGGCGTGGTAAGGGCGGCTCTTTATATAAAAAATCTTTCCGTAAACATGCCGGTTAAAATTTCAAATATCCTCTGCTCCTTGATGTTCGAAACTCCTGCAGGGGAACTCGTACCTATGTCCTCCTTTCGATTGAGAAACGACGACTACAGTCTTTTTGAAGTCGAAGTTTATGGAGGTACTGATTTCGGTCCCTACGTTGTTGAATTAACAAATTTGAATACTTCTGAAGTAGAAAAGGCGATTGCCGCCGGATACACTCCCAAGATCATGATCGTCGATTATGCGATGACACATGTGCCGGATTCGAATTATAAATCCAATCTTCTCAATTTTTCCGGAAACAATCTAAAAATCATTGAGGAAAATGCTAAAGGTAGAACTGCATTAGTAAAAGTGTATGGACCTGGGATCAGGGAAATGTATAGAGTTACCGCTTTTGATACCCCTAATGTTACGGATCCTTGCACTACTACAGCAACGGATATTTTTTCGCCGGGGATTACTCTCAAAAAAGCTTTGGAAAGAATTTCTTGTTCCGGAAACGAAATCACATTCAAAGACTACGTCATCGATATGACTGAAGCCGCGCCAACCTTGGCGGAATCCAGAGTCTACTTAAAAGGGATTCGATCCTTCGGCGGGATCAGTACACAAATTCCTTGCGTTGACGAAACGAACACGGGCACGGACGGTTTATCAAGAACCGCTTGTGTTCAAAAACCTTATAGTCAATGGACTGATGTCGAAAAAAATACTTCCGGAGTTTGGGCCGTTTTCTCACGTGGAAAATTTTATTCTCCAACCGAATATTGGACCGACGCAGGTTCGGTAAGGAAATTTGATCCTTGGCGGGGTAGTATAGCCGCTCCGATTGTAAAAGGTGCGGACTCTATCATTTGGGCAGGAGACAACTACGATCTAGTTTACATTTCCTTTAAGGATTTTATTAAGGCAGAGAAAAAATTCGGTACAAACCCTCTTGAAACGGGATCGGGGTATCCATTCAATACTAAATGGGATCTGAAGTCTTTAGGTGATCATCCCTATTACCCAGATACGAATTCACTCTTTTTGGGCGAGGTGGGCTTTGGTGAAAAAATCGAACTGAAAATACAGTTGAATAAGACCAAATTCTTAGCGCCTAATTTCGGTTCGCCTACCGATGCGGGAACCTACCAATATTATACGAACTTTAACTACAATCTGCAAACAACTTCGGATCGCTATAATATAAACCAGGCCGCCGATTTTGAAATCAGTATGGGATTTGGAGGGGCACGTACCGATTGGTTTCATATCATTAAAGACCTCAGCACAAGCGATCCGTATAAATTGAAGAATTGCGGAACGACTCTCGATTTCATCAATCAGATCTACAACCTTTGCGTCCAGCTACCTACGTTAAGCACAACTTTAGATCCGGCAATCAGTTTAGTAAAACTTTATATTCGACCATCCTTGAACAATGCATATCGTCGAACAGTTTGGCCTCTTCATTATTCGCAGGTTCGGAAAATGAGAGGGGAAGCGGGTTTACCGATTGCCGCTGGATCAGCCACAATCCGTGTCGCAAATTCTTACGGGACTGCAAACGTTGGGGATAGAATTTATATCCAAGGAGACACGTCTTCTTATAGAATTCTGCAGGTTTTACCTCCGCAAGCCGACGGTTCTTACGACGTTCAGTTGGAAACTCCCGTCGTGGCAAATGCGGAGAAGACGACCCAAGTTTATATCCCAGGAAGCTTGACTTCTCCGGATGTAAAACTTGTTATCGATAACGGCTTTTCTACGGATTGGAACAATTTCGTCGCGTCCGTTTTCAATTCCACCGCCTTTGACCAAGTCCAGTATCGTCCATTCTTACAAAGCGCCTCCGTTAATTGTTCAACCAATCCATTTCATCCGGCATCTTGCCTAGGATTTGCACCGGACATGAATGCAATTAACTGGATAGGGATTTATAACGAAGGTGTGGCCCTCTGGAACTCCTGGTCAGACGGCGGAGACTTTAAGAATTTCTTATATAGTGGATTGGTTCGCTTATCCACATCGACTGGCAAATCGTATCGTCTGGAAAGTGCAAACACAGACTTTACTGTGAGTGCGGATGTGAATGCGCAGAGTTTAGGCAACGTGAGGGTTGTCAGCCATGGGGATGTTTCCCTTTCGGTTTGGAGACAGGGAACTACTCTCATCGGAAAATACCATCAAATCAGTACTGGGCTACCTCTGGGCAACCCGTTCAACATCAATACTGCCGCCTCGACGGGGAATTACCAAGTCAAAGCGAAAAACGGAAAAGCAATCATCGCGTGGGAGAACGGTAACAATATCTACGCCAACCTGAGAGACCTGACAACCACCGTTTCCCTTGTCAATGAGACCTTAGTAACTACGCGGTTTTCGCCCTCAGGTCCACTTTATAACTTCGATCCGGCTATGGTACAATCCTACTGGAGAATTGATATCGCTATTGGAAACGGACGGGCGGCAATCATTTGGAACGATTTCTCAATGGCAACATCCCCTTCGGCATCTGCGATTCCTTGCAGTGCGGGTACTTGCGACCTCTATCCGAGAACATTTGCAGTCAATCTGAGAATTATCAGCACGGACACGGGGATATTCCAAGGTGGAAGTAGAACGGTCAGAAGTTATTCGGACAATTTCGAAGCTCCATACATTTTCATGAGTCCGCCTATGCTTGTTTACTACATTCAATCTTATGTGCTGGACTTTAGTGTAGACGCAACGAGTGAAAATCAGATAATAATCGCTTCCAATCTACAGACCGTTAACACTCAAGATCATACCTTTGTAAGCACTATCTTCAATTTGAACGACGGTTCTAAAATTGGAACGGAAAAAACTCTGATCTCGGAAACAATACGGCCTATCGATTCTCATTCAGTCAAAGCAAACAATGGCAAGGCAACGGTAATATGGCGTAGAATCGACGGCGTAGTTTTTGGAAGAGGAATCGACCTTTCGAATTCCGACTTGGTCGGAAACGATAATGAAATCTTAGAATCGGGGCCGGTGGAATATCTAGTTTTTTCGTCCTCGGGCGATACAGGTCTTTTGACATATCGGACAAACGCAAAGGAAGTTCGATTGAAGACTTTAAATCTACAGACCAGTCAATTATTATATCCGGGATTCCTCGTTCTTGGAACCGGTAGTGCTGACGCAAGATCACCCGGTCAGAGTATTCTTTCAGGAAACAAAGTTCTTACAACCTGGGAACAAACAAACGGAACCAAAAAAACCATCTGGGGTAGAATCAGCGACGTTAGTTCCTTTACGATCGACGGTCAAAAAGAATTCCAATTAAGCACAACCAATGAAGGAATTCAGTTTAACCCTACTGCAATTGTCAATTCTGGATCGAACCTAGGCCTTGTAATGTGGGTGTCTCAAGATAAAACCCAACAAAGAATCCGTGGTGCCAAAATTGATCTCAACAATCCGGGTGCGCTCAAATACGGTCTCAACAACTTCTTTGTAGCTCCTTTGATCGAAAGAGATTTTACGGTTCGTGCCAGAATCAAATACTGATCGATCTCGGAATCAAGAAAGATATGAAAGGTCGAACAATCGCGGTCATGCTTATGACCGCATTCTTTCTTACATCCTCCTGTAAGTTAGTCGCGGGCAAAGGCAAAAGTGACAACTGGTTCTGGGCAATATTAGGAATTCCGAATGGAGCCGGCTTTCCATCCTCCCCCGGTGGTGGATCTGGACCGGATTCGGCCCCAGCTCCCGAAGGAAGCGATCTTTTTTCTATTTCTACAAACTACAGTAGCGCTATCGACGATCCGGACACCAAAGCCGATCCGCTCGCCGGCACTGCGTTCATTGCTCCACCGGAACCCAATCACTACGGCGGGGTTTCTCTCTCCTATCCGATTCACACTCCTCCGGGGAGAGCAGGAGTGGAACCAAAGTTAACTCTTTCTTATTCTTCCACCGGCGGAGACGGATGGGTCGGCGTAGGTTGGAATCTTGGTTTAGGTTCGATCACTCGAACTCCGGAATACGGGGCATTGTACTATGATGCTCGCGATTCTTTCACCTGGAATGGGACAAGGCTCGTAAAAGTGGCAGGTGGAACAACCAACGAGAACGGAACGTATCGACCCGAGATTACCGGAGAGGACTTAGTCGTATTACGTTTGAGTAATATTGAAAGCGGTGGGGTCTGGGAAGTTCTGGATTCTTCCGGAACAAAGACGATTTTCGGGGAAGCTACTTCGAGTAGAATCTACAATCCTTCCACTCCAAATCAGACTTATAGTTGGTATCTTTCCAAAACCGAGGACAGAAACGGAAACTATCTCCAAGTCGCTTACGATACATCCGAATATTATGATAAACGAAACCTCTATCTCAAAGAAATCCGCTATACGGGTAACTCTAAGAGCGGAGCTGCTGCGCGTCAGTATGTAAAATTTATTACCAGACAAAGGGAGGACTTCTACGTTTCCAACGCTCCCGGATTTTTGATGAAAATGGATAAGGTTCTGGAAAGAATCGAAGTGGGTTGGGACGGAGGCGGGAAACTCTGGGATTATACCCCCGTCTACGAAACTTCCGATGATTCCGGAAGACCGAGACTCAAGACGATTCAATCCAGTCGTCATACGACTCAACCCGAATTTCAATATCAATCTTCCAGTCGCCTTCTTACCTGGCAGAATATCGTGAACCAAGCTTCTTCGGAAGCTGAAGATTCTCCCGAATCCACTCAATACTTTGAGGGAGATTTTAACGGGGATGGAATCTCCGATATGCTCTTTTTTAATCCGAAGTCCGGAAATTGGAAAGCCGCAGAAGGAAGAAAGGAAGGCGGTTATAATTTTAAGATCTACGCGAATCGTTATCAAGGTTATAATAGCGATGAAAAGATTCGGTTCTTTAAATGGAACGTTAGCGGCGATTATAACGGAGACGGACGTTCCGACATCGCATTCTATCTTCCTGAAACCAGAGACTTTATCGTAGCTGAACACGACGGACGTGTCTTTCAATTCAAATCCTACGGACGTTTGATGGCCGGCGTTCCGGACATCTTTCGTATGGAATGGTTTCCCGGCGACTACGATGGAAACGGCCTCTCAGATTCCGTTCTCTTTGACGAGCCTACGGGTCAATGGACTTTGATGCTCAACAAAGGTGGCAGTTTTGAATTCCTTCGTTTCGCTAAAAAATTTCAGAACGTCTTTCGAGGAGATTATTCTCCGGATGGAAACTTAGATAGCGCTTCCACAAACGATTCTTCCAAATCGGGAAAAGATCGCGACAAAGTTAACTTCCTTGTCGGCGATTACAACGGCGACGGAAGAACCGATATCTCTCTCTACGATTCGAGATCCGGAAGATGGCTCGTAGGCGAGAACTATCGTAACGACAACAAAACCGATCCCATCTATTTTAAGATGCAATGGAAGTTGTATAAGGTTTTTACGGCTCCGGAACAGGCAATCTTTACTCACGATCGATTCTCCGGAGATTTTAACGGAGACGGCTTTTCGGATTTTTTACTTTTCGATCGTAGCTCCGGACAATGGACGTTAGGCGAAACTGGAAACGGAACGATCAATTTTAAAATCTGGTCTTCGACTCCTCAGTTTAAACCGATCACGCGCTGGCTCCAAGGAGATTTTAACGGTGACGGCAGAACCGATATCGGATTTTTCTCCGCAAACGACGGAAAGTTTTGGATCGGCGAATCCACATTAAACGGATTTCGTTATAAAATCTACAGCGACATGAGCTACGGTCCGGATCAGGACCGTATTATGAAAACGCCTCTTCCTAAGGACGAGGTCAAACTGGAACAAGCGACCGCGAATTTTACGGCGGCTTCCGCTTCGAAAGCAATCTTACTCAAATATAAATATGATGGAAATCTAAACTCTTCGAGAGGAGAACTCGTTTTCCCAGGTTGTTTTACCGTGGACGATTGTTCTTCTTCTCCCGAACTTTTGATTTTTGATCGTAAGGCAAATGTCTTTGATCTGAAACAAGGAAATTCTTTTACCGAAAGAGTAAATACTTCTCTCAATCCTGAAACTTCGGGTGTTACGATTCTTTTTGGCGGAAAACCGGATCGTTATACGAATACTACTAAGGATGAAGTTCTTTTCCATAAAAAACAGGGAAACACTAATCAGCTTTTTGTTTTAAAGAATACGAGCGGAACCGCATTCGACGTTTCTAATTTAGCTTCTTTCTCCGATACGGACGTCACGAAATTCGACCCGTCAAACAGCGGTTATGTGGTAGATCATTTCGAGACGAACTCCTCTCAATCCGCTCTGATTTTGGATGATCAGACTTCTTCCGGAAGTGCGAGGTTTGTTCTCACCGGACTTGGTGGAACGAAAATTCTCACTCCAAGCGGCGATCTTTCTTCGACCGATCTCAACGATCTTTTTCAAGCTGGGACGAGCGAAAATCGTCAACGTAGAAAAGAATTTAGTTTATTCTCAGGGAAATTTACTACGACCCAGGCGCAACTCGCGCTTGTGGACAGAAGAACCACGGTTCACAAATGGTATCTTGGAACGATCAGCGGAACTCAGATTCAGTTCAAACGTCTGAGCGGTGACATCCCTCTTCCAATCACAACTTCGGATTATAATTCCGCGAGCACGGCGGGGATTCAGTACGCGCTGACTTCGGACTCATCGATTGTATTCGGAAAGACCCTCGATAACGGCACTTCGTTTTACAAAATAAAAATTAATGCGACTACGGTTTCGCGTTCCCTTTACAACGCGGGAACAATCGGATTTAGCGATCGATTCGATAACAACGGAAACCCGATCATCATCGGAAGCGGCGACGATAAGATTTACGATCTTGCGCAGAGTAAAATGTCCTATCTTCCGTCTAACGTGCTTGTTAAAACCTTGGAAAGACCGGACCTCATCGCGCAAGTCTATGTCTTTCAGTGGATCCAAGGCGATTACAACGGAGACGGACTGACCGATATCGGGATCTTTCATCTCAAAGAACCGACTTGGTATTTCGCGCTCTCCACGGGTGTTGTTCCCGACGTGATCGAAAAGGTAAAGAATGGAATCGGAGGCTTTTACGAATTCACATACGAACATTCCACAAAGTTCGACAATACCGGAGACGACGATATCCCGGATCTTCCCACGAGTTATAGAGTTTGCACATCGATTACGTTAGACGATGGATTCTCCAATCGTGTGACCAAAGATTACGAATACAAAAACGGTTTTGCTTTCTCTTCGTTTATCAACGGAAAAAAAGAAACCGACTTTTTCGGTTTTTCCGAATTCACCGTAAAGGAAGCTTACGGTGCAAGAACGATTCATACGTATTATACAAACCCCTACTCCGATTTTATGCAGAACCGCGCGCTTGGTGGAGCTGAAAAAGAAACAAAGATCATCGGAAATGATAATAGAGAATACGGAAACATTCTAAACACGTACGAAATCAAGCAGATCAGCACGACTCCGGGTGCGATCAGCTACATGGCTCAAACTACAAAGATCGAAAAGTTTATGAACGGCTCTCGCACGAGCACACAGAGTTTTGATACGATTTTGGACGGTTATAAGATCGGCAGAAAGACCGACAGTACAACCGATCATTTCAGCGACGGAGCCCATTCTCCCGTTACGATTTCGAATATTACGGATTTTGAAACCGATGACACGAACAACCAAAGAAGAGCGACTCGTCAGGTTTCTTTCTCGGGAAGTGTTCACGAAACGATTTCCATTCTTTCTTATGATATCCGCGGGAATCTAAACAAGAACGTTGCGACTTATACCGGAGGCGGACTTCCTGCAGTAAGCGCCAAAACATTAGAATATGATTATGATACCTACGGAAATCCGACTCTTGAAAAAGATTCGAGCGGAAGTCCAAGCAGAGGAACTTCGTATTCTTATGACAACGAACTCAATCAATTTGTAACGCAGAAAGTTTCGTTCGGCGGTTCTCTTCAGTTCGCAATTCAACACAAGATCGACTACGGATCAGCGTTCGGTTCCGACTCGGAAGAGACCGATGCAAACGGAAACAAAAGTTATTTTGAATATGATTCTTATGGAAGATTGATTCGTTCGAGCGCGGATACGGACGACGGGACAAGAACGATCACAAATCATTCTTATGATGTTTCCTTCCCTCTGAGCGCAAAGACGGTTCTTCCATCGGGAACGAGCGATCCGGACTTCACTTCGAGAACGTATGCGGACGGAATGGGAAGAGCGATCTACTCAGTCAAGACAGCGTCTAACGGAAATTATACGATCACGGGAAGACTTGTCTACGATGGAAACGGAAAATTAATCCGAAAAGGTCAGTCCAACTGGGCCTCTTCCGGCGAGATCGACAAGTTTGTCCTTCATCTGGAAGAACGCAATCCTACTAGTTTTGAATACGATCCGATCGGAAGAATCAAAAAGACCACGATGCCGACTGCGGAAGGGGAAATGTCTCCGACGACGATCGTCACGAATTATAACGATCCGTTTGAGAGCACGGAAAATCACAGTAGCGGTCAGAGCAAAAGAATCGTTAAGGACGGAAGAGGACAGATTCTTTATGTCGAAGACTTTGCCTCCGATGGAACGCAGGCAAAAATCGGTTTCTGTTACGATCTCGCGGGTCACAGAACAAAGAAGTCCGATTTAAACGACGGTTCTCCTCTTTCTTGTTCGAACATCGCGAGCGGAGTTTCCGTAAAAGACACTTCGGGTAAAAATCAAGCCTTCTGGTTGTATGACGCTTTTGGAAGACTGCGTCAGGACAGCGATCCCGATCTTGGTGTGGGAAGCTTTTCGTATAACAATTTCGGGGACCTTACTTCAAGCACGAACGCGAGAGGAATCACCACAACTCTTCAGTATGACGCGATCGGAAGAATCAACGTAAAACAGATTCCGGAAGGAGACATTCATTATACATACGATTCTTATGCGGGAAGCGAGAACGCACAAGGAAAGATCGTTCGGATCGAAGACGGGGTTCAGAACAAAACCTTTAGCTATGACAAGTTGGGAAGGGTTAAAAAAGAAACTCGGATGATTTTGAGTTCTCCGATTCCCGAAACACAGGGTCCGTACATTACGGAAACGAAATATGATCTTTTGGGCCGAGTTTCCAAGATCGATTATCCGGAACATCCGATCTCTCACGGAAGAATGCGCGCTTGTTACGAATACGGAACTGCCGGTTATATCGCCGGGATTTCCATCCAAGTCAATACGAACGGAATTCTTCCCGGATTTTGCAACAAGGATCTCGTAGAGAATATCACTTACAACGAATTCGGTCAGACAGCGGGATTTACTCTCGGGAACGGAATCGAAACGACCTACGGATACGATATCAAAGGGAGAATGGTACGTCTTCATTCTTCCGGAGACGTGGACGGAAGCGCAAAAGTTTTGCAGGATGCGGTTTATGCGTTTAACAGCAAAAACAATATTACGAATATCACAAATACTTCCACGGATTACAACGCTCAGTACAATTACGACTACGACGGGCTGGGTCGCTTAACAAATGCGATCGGAAGTTACGTCGAGACTTCGGATAATCTTACCAAACAATTCAGACAGAGCTATTCTTACGCGAAAAACGGAAACCTAACTGCAAAGCGTATTCATGATCCGAGCAACGGAAGCATAACGGACGAGTGGAGTTATCAATACGAGAACCACCAGGCTCTTAAGATCGATTCGAGCAAAACCGGAAACGATACTCTCACGATGCAATACGATGCGAGTGGAAACCTTACTCGCCAGAGAGACAACGCAAAAGACTTAACGAAAAAAATCAACATCGATTCCCAGGACAGAATCACTCAGATCCAAGACGCAAACAATGCGGTCCAAGGAAAATACTGGTATGACGAGGGGGGATTTCGTGTTCGTAAAAGTTCCCTCCAACAAAAGAACAATCAATTTACAAACGTAGAGATTCTTTATCCGAGCAAATTCTACGGACTCGAATACATCGAGAGCGAGAATATCGTCACTTCGGTTAACAACGTATATCTCAACGGAAT
>NZ_JAFFPU010000002.1 GCF_016919175.1 Leptospira ainlahdjerensis
GTTGTTCATTCTTAAAAACAATTCTAAAGCATTAAATATTTTAGGAATTAAAAACTAAAAACGCCATCCTTGGCGTAATTTGTTAGTGCTTCGGCAAAAACGTCGCCTAACTTTGGCTTCTCACTTCGTTCGCGACTCACGGTTCCCGCTCGCGCTCACTCCGGGCTAAAGCCACATTGCTTTGTCACTTCGGTTCGCGAGCCGGCGCAAAGGCGCCTCGAACCTCGTGCCAAGTCCGGCGCGCACAAGCGCTTGGACACGCAACGTCGAGAAGCCTCTTTCGTTAGACGAAATGCCCTAAGTTTAGCTTGATATTGAAGAAGAAACCAAAAGACAATGTGTCGGCTTATTTTCTAAATTTGGACCCAAAATCAGTCTATTTTAAAGTTGACATTGGTATTACCAAAGTCATACCAAGAATATGAAAACGGCAATTTCAATTCCTGATGAGCTATTTAAAACTGCTGAGAAAACAGCCAAGAAACTTGGAATACCACGTAGCCAATTATTTGCAAAAGCATTAGAAGAATTTATTCAATCTCATAGTAAGGAATCTGTAACTGAGAAATTGAATCAAATTTACAACAACAAGTCCAAAGAAACTAAAAATAATATTACTGATTTATCCGTTGAATCGCTTCGCAAGAGTTTAAAAAATGATTCGTGGTGAAATCTGGTGGGTGGATTTAGGAATTCCCTTTGGAAGTGAACCTGGGTTTAAACGTCCTGTTCTCATAATTCAAGATGATTCTTTTAATCAAAGTAATATTAATACAATAGTTTCAATTGCAATTACATCAAATCTGAATCTTTCGGAAGCACCAGGTAACGTTCTAATTAGCAAGAAAGATTCAAATTTATCAAAAGACTCAGTCGTAAATGTCTCTCAAATTGTGACTTTAGACAAAGAAAGATTTCTTAACAAAGCAGGAAAACTCAAATTAAATAAATTAGATGAAGTTGAAGTAGGGCTTAAACTGGTTACAGGTTTAGATTAATAAGGGCACTTCGTCTAACTTCGGCTTCTCGCGGCGCTTCGGGATTGCTTCGCAACCCTCGCTTGGCCTTCGGCACATTTGCTTTGTCACTTCGGTTCGCGGGACAGCGCTAAAGCGCCTCGAACCTTGTGCCAACCGCGTCGCGCACAAGCGCTTGCGGACGCAAACGTCGAGAAGCCTCTCTCGTTATGCGCCAGTCCCGCAAAGCGAACCCAGGAAACGAAAATTCACTGGACAAATTGAAGTCGAACTAACAAAATTCTTATTATGACTCGCGATCAGGTTTTAGAAAATATTCGTAAAAACCTCTTAACAATTAAATCATTTGGAATAGAATCGATTGGTATATTTGGATCCGTTGCGAGAAACGAAAATAATCAAGAAAGCGATTTAGACGTACTTGTAAATTTCCGAGAGGGTCAACTAACCTTAGATTCTTACATGGATTTAAAATTTTACTTAGAGAATCTGTTTAATTGTAAGGTTGATCTAGTGACAAAATCTAGTATTAAGCCATATTTTAAGGAAAAAATATTACAAGAAGTTGTATATGCTGCGTGATCCCGGTGCTTATTTACAAGATATAATTGAAAGTATTAATGAAATCGAGAAATTTATCTTAGGAATAGACTCGAAGCAATTATTCATTACAAATATTGAAAAGAAACGAGCAGTTGAACGAGATATTGAAATTATTGGAGAAGCAGTAAAGAAACTTCCAGATGATTTACGAAATTTACACCCTGAAATAGAATGGAAGAAGATTGCAGGAGTAAGAGATATTCTCGCGCATGGTTATTTTTCAATTGATGACGATATATTTGGGACATCATAACAAATCGCTTATTCCCATTAAAAAAAGCCTGTATCGACTTATTAGAGAAAATTTGATACAACGGAACCGGCGCATAACTTCGACTTCTCGCTCCGTTCGTCACTCACGGTTCCCGCTCGGACTCACTTCGGGCTTCGCCACATTCGCTTTGACGTTCGGCTTGTGATCGCTCACTAAGGTTCGCTCAAGCCTCCGTCAATCCCTTCGCGCACAGGCGCTTCGGGAACGCGAACGTCGAGAAGTCTCTTTCGTTAGACGCCATTTCACAAAAGTAAGGAGTAAAAAGCGGAAATTGATAAATAACATAAATCAAATCAAAGTAAAGTTTCTAATTTAATTGAAACATGAAACAAGAGATATTCTTTTTTCTGCGTTCATATTGGAAAAGCCTTATGGAGTAAGAAATACTTAAAAGATTTGTTGGCAATAATCAACTACTTAGAATGGCTAGGGCTGACATTTTTTCACATAGGATGCGAAATCCAGATCTTAACTTTACTATTGACAATTTTGATAAAATTAATCATGCTAAATATAGAAATGGTGCATTTGAGGTAGCCTATTCCTCTTATTTACACCGTCTCCAACATTAAGAATATCTCTTAACAATGATTATAAAATTTCAGAAAAGATTAAAACAGAATACGTTATTTTTTATTAACACATTAGCTATATTTATTTCTATAACGAGCTTGGTCGCTTCTTGGTACGTCGTATATTTAAATACGAAAAATTTAAATTTAGAACGTCAATTCAAAGCAATTCGAGTTCTCAAAGATTACGGAACTTTAGGGGGCATAAATATTCTAAAGCAAATATATGATGAGGATGAAATAAATGCACTAGTAGAATATGATGTTCATATTAAGATTTTAGATTTATTTTCTAATGATAAAGACGTCCGATCTCAGGCTTATTTAGACATTATTAGTTTCCATTTTCATAATAATTTTGCTAATCTAGCCGAAACTTTAAACAAAGAAATTGGTCTTCATTTCTCCTCTCAGAAAAGACTGCACGAGAATATTCAATTAAGAGAAGTATGTGACTCTATTATCTATAGACACCTTAGTAAAAACCCTTCTAAAAAGGAAATGGAGGAGATTATGAAATTAACTAACATTTGGTGGATTCATAATCATAATAAATGAAACGGCGTCTAACTTCGTCTTCTCGCTCCGTTCGCCACTCGCGGTTTCCGCTCGGACTCGCTACGGGCTTCGCCACATTGCTTTGTCACTTCGGTTCGCGAGCCGGCGCTAAGGCGCCTCGAACCTCGTGCCAACCGCGTCGCGCAGAAGCGCTTGCGGACGCAATGTCGAGAAGCCTCTTTCGTTAGACGCAAGTCAGCAAAAATTTCTACTTTTTTCTCTATTTATCAGTTTCAAAATGATTTTGGCCGAATTATCGAAAAAATCATTGACTCTTTCTTATTCATATATATACTAAAATATATATGAATAAGGCTAAGATTTTTAAAAACGGTGATAGCCAAGCGATTCGTTTACCTAAAGACTATCGCTTTAAAGGCAAAGAGGTCTATATACGAAAAGATGGTGATAATGTTATTTTAACACCAATAGATGATGCCGTTGATAGATTTTGGAACACGGTTAATAATTTTCCAGATGATCTTATCATTGATCGAAATCAACCAACCGAGTATGACAAACGAAATAGAATATGAATCAATACTTGTTAGATACAAATATTTGCATTTATATAATTAATCAAAAGCCAGAATCCGTTTACAAAAAATTTAAAAAGATCAAGCTGGAAAACATCTTTATTTCATCAATTACAGAATTTGAACTGAAGTATGGTGTTCAGAAAAGTCTACATTTCGAAAGAAATCTGAAAGTCTTAGAAGACTTTTTAAGTTACTTGAATATTCTCCCATTTGTTAGTGAAGATACAAATAAAGCAGCAAAGATTCGAGTGGAATTAGAGAAAGTAGGGAAGCCAATTGGCCCTTTCGATCTTTTAATAGCTTCGCAGGCGTTATCTAATAAACTTACCATTGTGACTAACAATGAAAAAGAATTTAATCGGATTAAAGATCTTAAAATTGAAAACTGGCTTTAAAGATACTGACCAGCGTCTAACTTCGGCTTCTCGCGGCGCATCGGGATTGCTTCGCAACCCTCGCTTGGCCTTCGGCACATTTGCTTTGTCACTCGACTTGCGAGCCGTTCGCTAAGGCTCACTCAAGTCTCGTGCCAATCCTTTCGCGCGTTTCGCGCGCTTCAGGATCGCAAACGTCGAGAAGCCTCTTTCGTTAGGCGGCATCCGATATGAAATATTTTTTAATTCCATATTTCCCTATCCGAATAGTTTCGAATACTTTTATAAGGATGTGTTGATTGAAATGAAGATAAAGCCTACAAAAATACTATTAATATTACCGATTTATTTATCTTTAATTTCAAACTGTTCTTTCGTAAGAAAGCAAATTTACGGAAGTGAAATTAAAGCTGTCTTAGCTCAGGATGAAGCAGCTTATAATTCTTCTCAAAAAGATATTGAAGCTGGTGCAACTAAGACGCAGGCTTTGTCTACATATACTAAATCAATGCGTAAAATAGATACTTCAGATTGCCCAATGGGATTCAGAAATGCGTATTTAAGACATATCCAGGCTTGGGAACAAGTAGTTCAAAGTATGAAAGACAAAGAAACTGCATCCACGAGTCGCTTATTGATCGGCTTATTTTCATTATTTATTGGACAACCACAGGTTGCACTTACTTCATTTCTTAGCGAACTTCAAGCAGAAGGGGTTGATACATCACCAATTCGAACAACTTGGAACGAAGTTGAATTACAAGCGCAAAAATATGATGCTGTTATTGATTATTAATATTTTTAAGATAATCGGACGACCGCCTAACTTCGGCTTCTCGCGTCGCTTCGAGATCGCTACGCGACTCTCGCTTGGCCTTCGGCACATTCGCTTTGTAACTCGGTTCGCGAGCCGCGACTAAGGTCGCTCGAACCTCGTTCCAATCCTTTCGCGCGTTTAGCGCGCTTCAGGACCGCAAACGTCGAGAAGCCTCTTTCGTTATGCGAAATGCCTGCAAAACTTGATTTTAGAATTAAGTTTTGAGAGATAAAGAAATCGGAGAGAATGATAAAAAAGGCTGGCAAAATACGAAAGTATATCGTATCATAGATCGTATGAAAGTTACAGCGATTTTACCCGATGATTTGATAGCTGAAATTCAGAAATATTCTGGCGGGAAGAATATAACAGATTCGCTACAAAAGGCACTTTCTGAATGGTTAAAGCAGGCAAAAATTAAGAAGCTAAATCAGAAATTAGATAAATCACCATTAGCTTTCCAGAAAGGGTTTAGCAGTGAAAATATACGAAATCTAAATCGAGATAGATAATGGTATTAGTTGATACTTCAATCTGGATCGAGTTTTTCAAAAGAAATGAACCATATTTTAGCGAACTAAGAGATTTAATAGAATCTTCTGAAGTTATTGTCCATGAAGTAATCTTTGGAGAACTTCTGCAAGGTTGTAAAAGTAAATCAGAGATTTCATTTATATTAGACTATTGGGAAAATTTAAATACTTTGACATCAGAAAATAGTTTTCTTGAAGCAGGTAAACTATCCTACGAACAGAAGTTAAAGGATAAAGGCGTTGGTCTAATTGATTCAGTAATAATCAATGAAGCAACGAAAAGAAATCTGAAACTTTGGACCTTGGATAAGAAAATATTAAAAGTTTTAAATCCAGAAAAGATTTATCAGTCGAAACAATAGCAGGCACTTCGCATAACTTCGGCTTCTCGCTCCGTTCGTCACTCGCGGTTCCCGCTCGGACTCACTTCGGGCTTCGCCACATTCGCTTTGCCGTTCGGCTTGTTATCGCTCGCTAAGGCTCGCTCAAGCCTCCGTCAATCCCTCCGCGCACAAGCGCTCCGGGACGCGACGTCGTCAAGCTTCTTTCGTTAGACGTAATGCCTGCAAAGGACAAGTGAACAGGAATGAAACAGTACTTAAAACTCTTACTCTATATTCCGATTTTTTTAATGTCTCTCCAATTGAATGGCGATTCTTTTATGGATAAGCTTAAAGAAGGGGACCTAATATTCCAAGAAACGTTTTCAGAACAGGGGAAAGCTATTAAAATCGCTACTAAATCAAGATATACACATGTCGGAATAATTTTCAAATATAAAGGAAAACTAAAAGTATTAGAGGCAGTTGAGCCAGTAAAAATAACTGAGATCGATACTTTTATTTCGAGAGGAAAAAATAAGCATTTCGTAATTAAACGGTTAACTAATTCGGAAACGGTTCTCAACGAGGAAAAAATAAAATTAATGAAGTCGATTGGTGATCAATATATTGGAAAGCACTATGACATCTATTTTAACTGGTCCGATGAAAAAATTTACTGTACCGAGTTAGCTTGGAAAATTTTTAAAAAAGCATTGAACATTGAGCTTACTGAAGATAAAAGGTTGAAGGATTTCGATCTAAATAATTCAGCGGTAAAATATCTGATGAAGAAGAGATACGGGAAGAATATTCCACTAAATGATTTTGTTGTTTCTCCAGCCGATATGTTTTCATCTAAGAAATTAGAAACGATTACGGAAACGAACTAAGAGTAAATAGGGCAGGCACTACGTCTAACTTCGACTTCTCGCTTCGTTCGTCACTCACGGTTCCCGCTCGGACTCACTTCGGGCTCCGCCACATTCGCTTTGACGTTCGGCTTGTTATCGCTCGCTAAGGCTCGCTCAAGCCTCCGTCAATCCCTTCGCGCACAAGCGCTTCGGGAACGCGAACGTCGAGAAGTCTCTTTCGTTATACGTCATTGCTTTAAAATCTTTTAATTCCAAAAAGAAAATGGCTAAAATATTCTGATTTACTACTGCTTCATCTAAAATAATTCTAATCTAAATGCTTTTTGAATGGGATGAAAAGAAAAACGCTTCGAATCTTAAAAAGCATCAGATATCATTTAAACAAGCTTCTAAGGTCTTTTTAGATAAAGATGCAATCTACATTTCCGATGAAAACCATTCAGAAAATGAGGAAAGGTGGCTTGTTCTTGGAAAAATTGAAAATTTTACTATAATCGTAGTTGTTTTTGTGGACAAAACGAATAATGAAGAAGAAAAGTTAAGAATAATTTCCGCCAGAAAAGCTGATAAATTGGAAGAAAAAGAATACCTCCAAAGAATAGGCAAAGATTAAGAAATGAAAAAACATTACGACTTCTCTAAAGGTAAAAAAGGCGTCTTCTTTATAGAAGACAAAAAAAATATTCATTTGCCGATATATCTTGATAATGATATCGAGGAATATTTTTCCAAAATTGCCTCTTCTAAAGGTAAAGACTTAAATTCTATCATTAACAAAGTTCTTAAAAAAGAAGTAGAACTTCAAAAAGAACTTTCTATTTAGTTGTTTTGCAACGGCGTATAACTTCGGCTTCTCACTGCGCTTCGGGATTGCTATCGCAACCCTCGCTTGGCCTTCGGCACATTTGCTTTGTCACTCGGCTTGCAAGACGTTCGCTAAGGCTCACTCAAGCCTCGTTCCAATCCCTTTCGCGCGCAGGCGCTCCGGGACGCGACGTCGTCAAGCTTCTGTCGTTAGGCGTAATGGCTGAAAATGAATTCCAGATAAAGATTGACAGATATATCAAATTTGGTATATCTGTATTGTGAAGTTTAAAGTCCAGTTATTAGAACCTGCCGAAGAATTTCTTCTAAAACTGGAAAACAAACTCAAGGCAAAAGCATTCAGGACGATTGAGCTATTAGGGGAATTTGGACCTGAATTAAGAGAACCATTTTCTAAGAAAATTCAAGGTTTTGAAGGGTTATTCGAGCTGCGAATTAAGCAAGGTTCGAATATTTGCAGATTCTTTTATTTCTTTGAGAAAGGGCGGGTTGTTATTTTAACTTCAGGATATGTGAAGAAAGAACAGAAGACTAGTAAAGACCAGTTAATTAAGGCTTTTAAACTGATGAAGAGCTACAGTGGAGACTGAATATGAAACTTAAAACGAAAGACTTTGATTCGCTTCTAAGTAAAGAACTGAAGAATAAAGATTTTAAGAAAGAATACGAAGTTCTTTCTAATGAGTTTACTTTAGCTAAAGAAATCATTAAGCTGCGAAAAAAGAGGAATTTAACTCAAAAAGACTTAGCAGAGAAAATTGGAACCTCTCAACCAGCAATTGCACGTATTGAGTCAGGAAATTATAAAAATTTATCATTGTCATTGATTAACCGACTAGCCAAAGCATTAGATGCTGAACCGGTTATACATTTAAAAAGCAAAAATGCTTAAACTACATATCAGCCACTTCGTCTAACTGCGGTTTCTCGCGGCGCTGCGAGATTGCTTCGCAACTCTTGCTTGGCCTTCGGCACATTCGCTTTTAAATTCGGTTTGCAAGACGTTCGCTAAGGCTCACTCAAACCTCGTTCCAATCCCTGCGCACACAGGCGCTTCGGGAACGCAAACGTCGAGAAGCCCCTTTCGTTAGGCGACATGCTTAAAACTAAGCTTTATAAGAAGCAATTTGATTCTCAGAACTTCTTAAAATGTAGATAACTTGCATTTTGCTAGTTATAATTTCTTAAGCGTTTAAATCCGTTATCACAATAGAATCATGAATGTATCGAATAAAATTAATTCCATTATTGGAAATTAAATATTAAGGGATAAAGATATAAGATTAATTATCAAAATTATGAGGGAGATTTCATTCAAAGAATATTTTACTAAGACAAATATACTGAGATTTCTATATTTGTCTTTGGTATCTCAACTTCTAATTGTTATATTTACATTGATATTTACATTTAAAGTCGAGGCTATCGGTCTTAGTTTTTTACTGTTGCCTTTTTTCTTTCCTTCTATAATACTTCTTCTGCTTACAAAGTCGAACGCACAGAATCGAAGGTATGCTAAATTCTCGTTTTTGTATCCTATATTGGTAGCTGATCTTTTGTTTGCCGTAAATTATATTTATGATATTATATATCCATCGAATGACGGTAGCAGTCAAATGCTTGTGCTATTTTGTTTAATTCTTAATGCGCCAATACCTTTTTTATATCTAATTCATAAATATTCTTTGAAGTGATTTATGAAATAAATAAGTCTGTATTTGTTTCAAAGTCTTTTTCGTAAGTTTAATTGGTATTTCATCAAAGCAAAAATTCAAAAAATAATGCAACTTATTTCGCGTAATAAAGATTAGAGTGCAATTGAAAATAATTAGTTGAGTATAGAATTAAGCACGTCGACTAACTGCGGCTTCTCGCTTCGTTCGTCACTCGCGGTTCCCGCTCGGACTCACTCCGGGCTTCGCCACATTCGCTTTGACGTTCGGCTTGTGATGGCTCACTAAGGTTTGCTCAAGCCTCCGTCAATCCCTTCGCGCACAAGCGCTTCGGGAACGCGAACGTCGAGAAGTCTCTTTCGTTAAGCGAACATGCCGCAGGAAAATTTTTCCATATGACTGATACTTTTGAAGAAGAAGGAACAAAGGAACAGCTTTAAATCGACCAAATTTAGATCTTGACAACGTGGCTCAAACGGGGAACAATTGCGATAAGGGTAATTATAATGGCAAAAACCGCAATGATTCGCGCAAGGGTAGAGGATAGCCTAAAAAAGGACGTAGAAAATATATTGGATCATTTAGGTCTTTCTGCTTCTGAAGCTATTAATATTTTCTATCACCAAATTAAACTGAGTAAAGGGTTGCCTTTCCCAGTTAGAATGCCAAATAAAGTAACGCAGAAGACGTTTGAAGGAACAGATAAGAAAAAAAATCTAAAGTCTTTTAAATCAAAAGAAGATTTATTCAAAAAGCTGGAGATATGAAGTTTACTCCTAGCTATACTACTCAATTCAATAAAGATATCAAGTTACAGAAAAAACGTAAAAAAGATTTAAATAAGCTGAAAGAAATCATGTCTCAGCTTATTGATGACATTCAATTAGCATCCAAGTTTAAGGACCATAAATTAACGGGAAATTATAAGAATCGTCGGGAATGTCATATTGAACCGGATTGGCTTCTTATCTATAAGTTGGATGGTGATTCAATTATATTTGAAAGAACTGGAACTCATTCGGATTTATTTGATTAATAATTCTTAAAATATGGCGGCACGTCGCTTAACTGCGGCTTCTCGCTTCGTTCGCCACTCGCGGTTCCCGCTCGGACTCACTACGGCCTCCGGCACATTGCTTTGTCACTTCGGTTCGCGAGACGCGACTAAGGTCGCTCGAACCTCGTGCCAACCGCGTCGCGCTCAAGCGCTTGCGGGCGCAACGTCGAGAAGTCTCTTTCGTTAGCCGCCATTTGCCCAGGGGATGACGGAATAAGGCGCGGGGACGAAGCGGGGCAAGGGGAAATTCCGGATTTGTTCTTCTCTACTAGACTCACTTGATTCTAATCCCGAAATTAAGAAAGAAGTGTTATTGCTTCTCTCTATTGGTCTTTCCTTCCAGGAAAAACTTTAAAGTTCAAAAGTTACTATTTCTGTGATTAATGTTTTTTGAGCCCCTATCAGTCCCCGCGATGCAATTTGATATTGATTGGGCAAACAGCGGCTAACTAACGCTTGCCGCTTCGTTCGTCACTCACGGTTCCCGCTCGGACTCACTTCGGGCTTCGCCACATTCGCTTTGACGTTCGGCTTGTGATCGCTCGCTAAGGCTCGCTCAAGCCTCCGTCAATCCCTTCGCGCACAGGCGCTCCGGGAACGCGAACGTCGAGAAGTCTCTTTCGTTAGACGGCATCTGCTAAAAATGAATTTTGCAACTTGGCTTGATATTTAAGACGGTTTTGACTATTTTTGGAATTGACAGAACGTCATATATGATGTAAAGTGATTTGTGGTAAGAAAATGGAAAGTTTACTATTATTCGGAATCCGAGGACGAAGAAAGTGAAATCGAAGCTTTTATCAATTCGAAAGATGATAGAAATCAAGCGAAGATATTGGCTTGGATCGAGAAACTTGAGGAATTAGGGCCAAATTTACCAAGGCCTTACGCTGATATATTAAAAGACGGTATTCATGAATTACGAATTAAACTTTCCGGAGATCAGGTTCGTATTTTATATTTTTTCTGTTATAAAGACTACGTTATACTAACAAATCAATTTATTAAACGATCTGATAAAGTTCCGAAGTCTGAAATAGACAAAGCTGTAAAGAGGAGAGAAAAATTTCTTAAAAAATATCCGGAAAAAGAAATAGGGAAGTTATTATCATGAAATCATTTAGAACACATTTAAAATCTAAACTTAAAAACGAGAAATTCAAAGAAAAGTTTCAAGAAGAAAAGGAACTAATCAATTTATCCTTAGAATTGCATGATTTACGGGAAAAGAAAGGTCTTTCTCAGTCGGAGCTAGCAAAAATGGCTCATGTAACTCAACAACAACTTTCGAAAATTGAAAATGGTATAAATTGCAATCTCACAACTTTTTTGAAAGTATGTCACGCATTAGATCTAGAAGTAAAGGTAAGATCTCGCAAGAATATTGCTTGAGTTTAAAAGCAGACGCCGTCTAACTTCGGCTTCTCGCTTCGTTCGTCACTCACGGTTCCCGCTCGGACTCACTTCGGGCTTCGCCACATTCGCTTTGCCGTTCGGCTTGTAATCGCTCACTAAGGTTCGCTCAAGCCTCTGTCAATCCCTGCGCGCACAGGCGCTCCGGGAACGCGAACGTCGAGAAGTCTCTTTCGTTAGCCGAACATGCCCCGCAAATTCTACGCAAAAATACCAAATTAGCGATTGACGAATGATAGTGTATA
>NZ_JAFFPU010000001.1 GCF_016919175.1 Leptospira ainlahdjerensis
TTTTCACCGCTCGCCGCGGAAGGTGTTTATCCTGACAGTGTTCCTTCTGCGGGAATTCTTACCGGCATTGGAAGAATCTGCGGTGTGGATTGTGTGATCGTCGCCAACGACGCGACCGTAAAAGGGGGAACTTATTATCCTCTTACCGTTAAAAAACATATTCGTGCACAAGAGATTGCTCTGCAGAATTCTTTACCTTGTATTTATCTCGTCGATTCCGGAGGAGCCTTTCTTCCGATGCAAGACGAAGTTTTTCCGGACAAAGAACATTTTGGAAAAATCTTTTATAACCAAGCGAATCTTTCCGCTCTGAAAATTCCTCAGATCTCCGTTGTGATGGGAAGTTGTACCGCGGGAGGCGCGTATATTCCCGCGATGTCCGACGAATCAGTAATCGTAAAAGGAAACGGAACGATCTTTCTCGGAGGACCACCTCTTGTAAAAGCTGCGACGGGAGAAATTGTAACTCCCGAAGAATTGGGCGGAGCCCTCGTTCACAGTACGATTTCCGGAGTTACGGATCACTACGCGGAAGACGACGCGCACGCGATCGAGATCACAAGGAACATCGTTTCCACGTTGCATCACGCTGGAAATTCTTCTCAAAAAGGCGGAATCAGTTGGGAAGAACCCTTGTATCCTTCGGAAGAAATTTACGGAATCATTCAGAAGGACGTTCGTAAGTCTTATGACGTTAGGGAAATTATCGCGCGAGTCGTGGACGGTTCCCGTTTTCAAGAATTCAAAAAGTATTACGGAACGACTCTTGTTACCGGATTTGCAAAGATCTATGGAAAGATGGTCGGGATCATCGCAAACAACGGAGTTTTGTTCAGCGAAAGCGCGCTCAAGGCTTCTCACTTTATCGAACTTTGTAATCAAAGAGGAGTTCCACTTTTATTTCTTCAAAACATCACCGGGTTTATGGTAGGAAAGAAATATGAGAATTCCGGGATCGCTAAAGACGGTGCGAAGATGGTAAACGCGGTTTCTACTTCGATCGTTCCTAAATATTCAGTTGTGATCGGAGGTTCTTATGGAGCCGGAAATTACGGAATGTGCGGTCGAGCATTCAATCCTAGATTCTTATGGATGTGGCCCAATTCCAGAATTTCAGTGATGGGTGGTGAACAAGCCGCTAACGTGCTTCTTACCGTAAAAATGGAACAGTTGGAAAAGGAAGGAAAGAAAATGACTGATTCGGAGCAAATGTTATTTCGAAAACCGATTTTGGATGATTATGAAAGTCGTTCTTCTTGTATCTATTCTTCCGCGAGATTGTGGGACGACGGTGTGATCGATCCGGCTAAGACGAGAGAAATTTTAGGAATTGCTCTCTACGCGGATCATTCTAAAAGACCTGAACATCCTAAGTATGGAATTTTCAGAATGTAGAAAAAATTGCTTTCAAATTATAGATCCGGATTTATCTATTTCACTAATTTATTCCGGAATCTTCATGCAATTAAGAAATTATTTCCTTATTCTTCTCTCTTTGTGTTTTTTTCCTTGGAGTTTGATGGGAGAATCGATCATTCTCAAAGACGGTACGATCCTCAAAGGTCGAGTTGTGTCTCAGAATGCGCAAACCGTAGTCATTCAAACTGAGGATGGAAAAAAACAGGAATTTTCTAAGATTCGAATTCTTAAAATTGTTTATAAAGACGTTTCGCAAGCGGAAGCCTTAAAGATCCAAAAAGAGGAAGAAGCAAAACTAGCGGAAAAAGAACAAAAGAAAAAAGAACAAGAAGATAAGAAAAAAATAGAAGAAGAACTTTCAAAGAAGAATAAGGAAGAAACCGAAAAACAAAATAAGGCGGAAGCGGAAGCAAAACTCGCCGAGGCAAATCAGAAAGAGAAAGAACGTCTTGCTCGCATTCAACAAAAGGGTTTGGCGCCTTGGAGTGTTGCCTGGAGATCCGCTGTCCTTCCCGGTTGGGGTCAATGGACGGATGAAAGAAAGAAGCCCGCGATCGTCTATTCGGCTCTATTTTTCAGCTCCCTCTTTCTGGTCTATCGTCAGAATCAGATCTATAAAAACTCGGTGAAAGATCTGAATCATATCAATAATCCTTATGAAACTTTCATTCCCCCTCCGACATTTTCGGATCCCGTTGCACTTTATATTTATAGCCAGCCCTTTGAAGAGCAGAGGGATCGGGTCAATGAAAATTACCACAAGCTTCAACTCTCGATTACTTTTGCGGTTCTTGTGTACGCGGTAAATATTTTCGACGCCTACTTCTTTCACCCTCGCTTTGGAAAATCAGTGAGCAATCATTTGATCTTGGATTACAATCCAATGGCTCGATTGGATTCCACATATACTTCCAATTCCGCTTTCTTAGGGATAGAAACCTTTTGGAAATTTGGATACCGTTTTTCTCTAGAATAGAAGCAGTTTTTAGAATTTCTCAGCATCCTTTTCAGAGAAAAAGCAAAATCGATAAAAATGCTTAAGAAATGAGCAGAATGGGGTACTTTTTCATTTTTGAGAATTGCTGAAGATCGGGAAAGTTCCGGAGTTCCGACCTCAGCTCTCCTTTTGCCGCGGAAAAACGTAGGAACTCCCGCTTTTACGCAACAAAAGCGACCTTTTAGAATTCTTAATTTATTATTCTCCTGGTACCAATCTTGCATCAGTGTATGCAAATTGATTTGGGATGAGAATGATTATGAATTGGACCAAGAGACTACTCTTATTGCTCACTCTGCTTCTTCCATTTGTCCTTTTCGGACAAGAAGCAACTGCTCCCGCGGCGGCAACACCCGTAGCGGATAAAGGAGACACTGCTTGGATGCTCGTCGCATCTGCGTTTGTGTTTTTTATGATTCCCGGACTCGCGCTTTTCTACGGCGGTCTTGTAAGATCTAAGAACGTACTCTCTACCATGATGCACAGTTTTGTCGCCATTCTGGTATTGACCATCCAATGGACCGTTTTCGGATATAGTTTTGCATTTTCCGGAACCAACCCTTATTTCGGGAACTTTGATCTTGCTTTCCTCAACGGAATCGATGAGAATTCTTTAGAATTAACGATTCCAAAATACGTTCACTTTCTCTTCCAAGGAATGTTTGCTCTGATCACTCCCGCTCTGATTTCCGGAGCGATTGCAGAAAGAGTAAAATTCGGCGGATATATCGCTTTTATTCTCCTCTGGTCTACTCTCGTTTATGATCCGGTCGCGCACTGGGTTTGGGCGGCTGACGGCTGGTTGTTTAAAATGAGCGCTCTGGATTTCGCGGGGGGAACCGTGGTTCACTTAATCTCCGGTATCGCGGGACTTGCAGCGGCGATCGTTCTCGGAAAGAGAAAGGGAGAAGGCCCGGCGTTGATCGCGCCAAACAACCTTACTTACACTTTGATCGGTGCCGGTCTTCTTTGGTTTGGTTGGTTCGGATTTAACGCAGGTTCCGGTTTGGCAGTGAATGGTATCGCCGCAAGGGCATTCTTAGTAACTCTGATCGCACCCGCTGCGGCTGGAGTCGCTTGGTTGGTAATCGAATACGCTCATACTAGAAAAGCTACTGCTCTTGGAGCCGCTTCCGGAATCGTCGCAGGTCTTGTCGTGATCACACCTGCTTCCGGATTTGTCGGAGTTCAAGGAGCTCTTATCATGGGATTTCTTGTGAGCCCCGTATGTTACGGCGCGATTCTTTTAAAAGGGAAACTTGGCTACGATGATAGTTTGGACGCTTTTGGTATTCACGGTGTGGGTGGTGCGTTAGGTGCGATTTTAACCGGGGTGTTCACACTTTCTCTCGGAGCTGGTGTCGCGAGCAGAGGTGATCAAATTCTGGTTCAGGTAATCAGTGTTGTCGCCACCGCAGCCTATTCCTTTATCGTCTCCGTTATCCTTGTGTTCTTAATCGATAAGACTATCGGATTCCGTATCTCCGAAGAGAAGGAAATTGCCGGTCTGGATTTAGAAATCCACGGTGAAAAAGGTTACGAGATTTAATTTAAGTTACTGAAGAATTTTAATAAGGAGATTATATGAAATTAATCGTTGCTATCATTCAGCCGCATAAACTTGAAGAGGTTAAGGCGGAATTGACTAAGAATGAGATTTATAGACTTACCGTGAGCGACGTTCAAGGTTACGGTCAGCAAAAAGGAAAGACCGAAGTTTTCCGCGGACACGAATATCAAGTGAACCTTCTCAGAAAAGTTCGTTTGGAAATTGCGGTAAACGACGAATTCGTGAAACCGACTGTGGATGCGATTCTGAAGGCGGCAAAAACCGGAGACGGAAAAATCGGAGACGGAAAGATTTTTATCACCCCTCTCGAAGACGTGATACGCATCAGAACCGGAGAAAGAGGAAGTTCGGCGATCTGATTTTCTTTTGAATCAAGAATGAAAAGCCGGGATAAAACCCGGCTTTGTTTTTTTCATTTTTAGGATGATGAACTTAGCACGCATTTTCACCTTAAAAAGAGAGAGGCTTCTAAAGTGGTAGTGGTTTGAATTTTTTAGAATTCGAATCTTTTTACTTTGTAAGAATTACGAATCTTTCCTTTCCGGAAAGATCCTTTTCCACCTTACCATTCGACCAGCCTTTTCCGATCGATTCCGAAACCAGAACATTCGCCAAGGATGGGAGAGTTTCCATATAAAATTTTCCGTTTTGATTGAGATAAGCATGCGCTTTTTCGACGAGGCTTGTCAGGAATTCTTTCGGATTTTCAAGAAATAGGGCGAGATGAGGTTCGTAGTCGACGACGTCTTTCATCATCGTTCCTTTGTCGGAGTTCGGGATGTAAGGAGGATTGGTTGCGATCAGATCGAATTTGGATTCTCGAGGAATGGAAGAAAATAAATCACTTTCAAAAAAACGAATGTAGTTTAGATCTCCCAAAATTTGAATCGTATTCTTCTCTGCAACGTCGAGCGCTTTTTTTGAAATATCGCTGATCGAAACGGTCCATTCTCTTTTCGCCGCCTTGAGGCTGATTCCGATACAACCGCTTCCGGTGCAAAGATCCAAGACGTTGATTTCCTGGGGAATTTCTCTAAAATCCAGGAGAATTTTTTCCACGAGTTCTTCGGTTTCCGGTCTCGGAATTAAAACGTCCTCATTTACGTAAAACACGGAATTGTAGAATGCTTTTTGTCCAGTGATGTAAGCGGTCGGTTTGTTTTTTGAGCGTTCCAGAATTCTTTCTCTATACGCGTCTTTCTCAGTTTCGTTTAACAATCGTTCGAAGTTCACATACAATTTCACTCTCTGGAGATTTAAGAGATCGGCCAGAAGAATTTCGGCGTCCAAGCGAGCGCTGGAAATTTCTTTCTTCTTTAAGAATTCCTCCGATTTTTTGAGGAGGGAGAGAATGGAATCTGGGTGTTGCATAGTAGAGCCGTGTCCTAATTCACAAAATCGGTCTAAACTTCAAGAGAGATCCCGTCGGAAATACGACAAGTCCGCCGTGAAAATCGCGCGCCCCACCCTGATTTTGGGTGGTGGGGAGTGGCGGCGGGAAAACTCGGGTGACTTTGCTCTATCATAAAATCATAATTTTGCAAGTAAAAAGGTTCCCCTCTCCTTTTGTCGGAATTCCGACAAAGATTCCAAAAGAAATCCGGTTGATTCGAAATCAGGTTCCGACTTTTGCGGGTAAGGAAACTATGATTTTGTGCGGTGGCAGGATTCAATACGACGTTCTTGAAGAATTTTTTCGCGGTAAAACTCGGAAAGTTTTTCTCTATCATAAAATTGTAATTTTCTAAGCGCAAGGCCTTTTGTATTTTTTGGAATTCCTACAAAAACCGTTCTTTAAAATCGTCGGAATTCGGTTATTCACTTCGACTCTACACGAAGATCTTTGTAAAGTATGGAGCTGGTGCCCCCGAGAGGATTCGAACCTCCGACCAAAAGTTTAGGAAACTTCTGCTCTGTCCACCTGAGCTACGGGAGCGTTTAAGAATTCGGTTTCCGTTTTTGTGAGACTATTCTCTGAAAGTCAGCGATGTTGTGTATAACAATTTTGTCTTCGTAGAGTTCGATTTTTCCGCTCTTGGAAAGAGTGTTGAGAACCTTTTGAACTTCTCCGACAGGTTGAGCGCACCATTCCGCGACGTCGTGCTGGGAAACGTTCAGAACGATTTCCTTAAAGTCACTGTGTGCGTGCATCTTTTCATAGAGCATCAAAAAGACGTCGGCAACTTTTCCTTGAATATCGTCCATGAGGAGAATCAAAAGTCTTCTTTTGGCGTCGTTGATTCTTACGGAAAAAATGGTGAGAATTTTGAGGGCCAACATAGGATTCTTCGTCATCAACAATTCGAAGTTGGCGCGGTTAAAGTTCAGAACTTTTACTTCCGAAATCGCGATGGCGGTCGCGGATCGAGGTTGTTCTTCCAGAATCGCCATTTCTCCGAAAATATCCCCTTGCTCGAGGATATCCAAAGTTTTGATTAAGTAGTCTTCTTTTTTCGTGGGATTGGGGACGGTCTTTACGATCTTTACTTTTCCGGATTGGATTAGATAAAAATCGTTCCCGGGTTCGTTTTCGCAAAAGATAATTTGATTCGGATCATAAGTTTGACCGAATTTGGAAAACATGGATTCGAGCATCATATCCATATCAGGTGCTCATCTCCTTTGCTTTCAGTCTGGATTTCTGAGAAATGCTGTCTTTTTCGGGCGGAAGTAAGGCCACTTTTCCATAGAGCATTCTGGCTCTTTGGCGATCTCCCTGAAGTTCGGAGATTTCCGCCAAATGAAAGAGAGACTCTTTGATCGATTCTCCCGAAGGATATTTTTTGATATAAGTCGAAAAGGAAGAATTCGCGTTATCCAGATCGTTTGTCTTCATCAGACAGATGCCGAGTTGAAACAGAGAATTCTCCACCAACTTCTTCTCGGAATCGAATTTGAAATCAGTTCTGTTGAGAAGGTCTTTGTAGATGATCATTGCGTCGTTGTGTTTTCCCACGTTGACAAGAGTGTGAGCCCGATTGTAAAGCGAGGTGATGGAATTGTCTACGCCTTGCGTGACCGAAGATTTTTCCACGGCGGGCTTCATGATGTTCTGAAGGGTTTCCTGTGAAACTCGGTTTCCACCTTCGTAAACGAGAGGAGGCATGTTGAGAGGGAAAGGGCTTCCTCTTCTCGCGAGTTCTAAAAGTTCAGTCGCGCGACCGGAATACGCAGTCCCCGGATAATGTTGTAAATATTTTTCAAACGCATATACTGCGTGCGGAAGATTGTTATTTTTATAAAATACTTCGGCGACGTTCATCAGTTCAAAAGAAGGATTTCTGGTGTCGGATTGTCCCAGAATCTCCTTCAATTTTTTGTGGACCTGTCGGAGCTGGCTGGAAAAAACTTTCATCATTTTTAAAATGAGGTGGGTCTTTTCTGCCACGAATTGTTCAAACTCGTTCGGTTTAAACACGAGGATGGTGGCGTTGCCTATGACTTGTGCGGTCTCTTCTCTGGGATACTTTCCTAGGGCGGATTTGACTCCGAAGAATTCTCCGATTCGGACGTCTTCTTTGACTTCTTGTCCGGTGTCTAAGGCCGGAAATGTCAGGATGACGCGCCCATTTCTCAGGACGTAAATATCCTCCGCTTTATCCTTTTCAAAATAAATGATGGATCCGCCTTTATAATTTCTGATGATCGGACCGGCCAAATGATTACCTACTCAAAGTTATCAAATTCTTTCTGTGCGGGGAAAAATGCCAAATCCTTTTTATAACCAAGGGAGACGGCAAGCGATTCCAGGAGTTTTCCTGGAGAACCTGTTAAATACTTATCGGCGTCGTGGATTCGAATTCTCTCAACGTTGGCACCGGATTCTTCAAAAAAAGATTCTAAACTCGCGTCTCCGTAAACGGGAACTCCGTCTCGAAGGACGAGACGAATGCTGTTTAGGTCGGATTCGCAGAGATTCAAATAGGGATCCTCGGAATTTCGAGAAACGATCACCAAATCGGCTTTTTTTCCGACTTCGATGCTTCCGATTTCCTTTTCGACTCGAAACGCTCTGGCGGGGTTGGTGGTGACCATTTCAAAAAGAATTTTGGGTGAAAGGTCTTCTCCGTATTCGCTCTGATAGAATTTTCTCGCGGCCCGAATTTCTTCCAGAAGATTCAAAGAGCCGCATAAACTGGAATCGGTTCCCAGAGAGACGTTCACCTTGTGTTTGATAAGATCTCGAACGTCGGTTGTTCTTTCGTATAGAAATAAATTTGCTTCGGGACACCAAACCAGATGAGCCTTTTTTTCCGCGATGAGCGCGATGTCGGATTCGGATAAAACAACTCCGTGAACGAGAACTGTATAATCGCTCAAACACCCCATCTTACTCAAGGCTTTTAAAGAATCTCTTGACTCCGAATCGAATCCTTCCGCGATCCGAGTGATATAAGGAATACCGTCCTTTAGAGCTTTTGCATATTCTTCTTTGGGTCCTTCTCCCCAATTTAAAGAATACGTACAAATACTATGTGAAAGAGAGTAACGATTGAGAATTCTCACGGGAACCGATTCTACAAAAGGATCCTGAACGAAGTGTGGGATATGATCTTGAACGCTTGTAACGCCCGAGATCAGATTCTTAAAAGAACCGAGCTGATAGAGTTGTTCCG
>NZ_JAFFPU010000015.1 GCF_016919175.1 Leptospira ainlahdjerensis
TAGGCAGACATGAAATGCAATCCGCAGAAGCGTCGAGGATTTGGAGAGAACCTTATTCCAATTCGACACACATGGTGGATGCGTCAGTTGCAAGTCGATACTATCTGAATCCTCGCGGACGAATTGAACATCGAGGGTTCTTAGATCTTAAGGACGAAGAGACTGCAATGCTTAAAGACAATCTTATTAAGGTTTGGATCTATGCACTCGTCGACGTTTATTCAAAGGCTTTCGTTCTTCGCGCTTACGGTGGTAAACCTTTAACTCTCGGTGCTAAACATCGCGGGGAAAATACAACCGACTATTTCGACTTTTTTAAATATGTCTGGTTACCGAAAAAAGATCGGAGAAATCCGTTTGAAGGAATTCCTGAATATCTGTATTCCGATAAAGGTTCCGGATTGATTGGGGCGAAAGGGGCGCTTACTCGTTTAGGAATCACAGTCAGGATGCACACTGCAGGTCGTCCGAAAGCGAAAGGTCCTGTGGAAAGAAGGATCGGGATTTTTAAGAATATCATAGAACCTGCTATTGATGGGAAGAGATTTAGCGACTTAGAAGAGTTCAACGATTTTTTGAATCTCTATGTAATCCATGAAAATCAACTACGCGGAACGTTCGACCTTTGGCTGTCAGGAACAAAAATTAAACCGGTTCGAAGAGTTACTGAAGAGAACTTTTATGATGCTACTGTCGCTTTTGATAATCGAGTCGTAAATAACTACGGATGTATTGAATATCGAAATCATTCTTACGGAGTAGCCCTTGACCTCGTTGGACAAAAAATCACTCTCTTTAAAGACAGAGAAGGCAACCTCGTAGCCGAAGATAGATTAGGAAATCTTTATATATGTAATCCAGACGGCGCACGAAGCATTTCGCAGGCTACCGGATTTGAAACGCAATCAGCGGAAAACTGGAAGAAAACGGATAGGATGCGATTACGAGAATCGATTCGTGAAGGTGCTAAGAAACAACGCAAAATCTCAACAATCGAAGACCTCTATCCAGAATCAGAACTTAAAAATCTTAGATACTTCCCTGCAAACACGGTTTCGGTAGAGATTCCTGCGACTATGGCACCGGCGGAATTTCCAGATACCGAATCAGCTTGGAGTTATATCGAAAGAAGACTCCTTGCCTATCGTTCCGAAATGCCAGAACAGCTTGTAGGTGCAATCCAACAACGCCTTGAATCAAGCATTTCCCTTAGAGGAAGTATCTCAAATGAAGAAGTATACGATCTTTTGAATATACTTAACAACATCGATTTCGAAATCAAAGACAAACAGGAGAACGCGGAATGAACTTCGTCGATACAGAAAACACAAATAAGGTTATTAGAGCAATCAAGCAGACCGTAGACGGTTCACACTGGGAGTGTATCGTAGGACACGTTGGAGCAGGTAAAACTTTTCTCTATGAACACATGCTTCATTTTTGGAGAGATTATCCAAATAAGTTTCAAGTAATCGAAATGGGAAGATGTTATGAAAGTTTTGATTATAACATCAATCAGATTATGAAAGTGATGATCTCAGAACTTGCTCCCGATAGAGAGATCCCTGGAAACGCTCACGCAAAACAACTTATTCTTCGAGAAATTTTAACCACGGCTTTCAAAAGAAAGAGAAAGATCATTCTCTTATTCGATGAGTCTCAAGCTCTTTCAGGTAAACTGCTTAGAGATCTAAAAAAGATTCATGAAATCAGTATTCCCGAAAAAGAAAATCTTTTCTCAATTGTTATGTTCGGAAAAAACGAAGGTCCTTGGCTCCGATCCTTATTGAAGACTCAGGAAATCGGATGGAGAATTCGTAAGACAAACTTGGAGCCGCTTAAGGATACCGAAGTCCTTTCATTTGCAGGGGACGCATTTGATGTTAGATTTGAATCCGGACAGAATGGACAAAAGACACGTCAAATTTTTATTCAGAACACATTTCCAACTCCTCTCGGAGTGAAGCATCAAATTCGAAAAATCGAAAGAACGTTTATCGGATGGAACCGTGTTCTTACTTACGAGCAAGCAAAAATAATCTTTCCACAATCCTTTGGAGAGATACTCAAAAAACTTAAAATTACTCAACGCGAAGTAGCAAGAAGAGTCCGAGAAATCACGGGTAAAGATTTAAGCAAAGCCGCAATCTCTACCTATCTAAGCGGTGACGAAGGTGACATTAAGAAATCAAGGCTGAGTCTCGATGGTCATAAGATAACGATGGAAGCCGCAATGGATTTAATCAGAGACCGTTCACCAGGTGATGTTCAATCTGCGGAAGTCCTCCTAAGATCAGCAAACGAATAACGCAATATTTTAATATTGAGAGGTAACATGAAAATCGCAAACCAGGAAGAACACAGCAACGCTCTGCAAAGAGTAGCCGAAGTCAAAAAACAGATCTCTGAATTTAAAACGAATTCAGGGGATCTTGAAACAGAGGTAGCTCTTTTAGAGGAGGAGAAGAAAGAAACCATCAAACGTTTAGAAGAAGAGAAGAAAACAGAGATTCAAGGAATCGATGACAAAATCAAAACCCTGAAAGATCGATTGAAAACCGCTAAAGAAGAACAGAAGCAAAATCTTAAAACACTTGAAAGTGAACTTAAAGAACTTCAATCCGCTTTAGGCGAGTTCGTAGTGGATCAAGTCGCGGTATAAAGGAAGGAAAAACGTATGGCGATTGCAAAGAAGAAAAAGGTTGCGAAGAAGAAAGTCGCTACCAAGAAAACGGGAAAGAAGAAGGGAAGAAATAAGGTTCCACCTGTAAAAGTAGTTCCTTCTTCCACAAGTGGAGTCGCGGTAGACATGACTCCTGAGAATTCGGAAACCAAAGAATAGGAGGTCATCGTGGCTACAAAGAAGAAGACGAGTAAAAATCATTTAGTCGATTTACCGGATAACAACTATCTAAACCGCGATGACCTCACCCAAGCTGTGCAACAGCTTGGGGAGTTCAAACGCCAGAGAGATCGAATCACGAGCAAAACAGACGACCAAATCAGCAAGCTTCAAAACGATCTTCAGGAAGAGATTTCTCCATTGGACTTAAAAATCCAGCACATTGCGTCTGGGATAAAACACTTTGTGGATCACCATAAGGAAGAACTCTTCCCAGATCCAGAGTATAAAACCTGCAAGTTGACAACCGGATCTTTAAAACTTAGGAGAATTCCAGCCAGTGTGAAGACAAGAGCTACGCAAAAATTCTTTGAAAGAATACTTTCAGAGAATGGTCTTCTCGAAAAGTTTAACAACCTCGTTTCTCGATTAAGCGGAGTCTTTCTTCGAGTCAAGTTGGAGTTGAACAAAGAGCAAATCCTTGCGGAACCTCTTAAAGCAATGCAGAAAATCGGGGTCGAACTCAACGAAGAATCCGAACGCTTATACATTTCTCCTTCAGAGACGGATGTAGAAATCGAAGCAATCGGAGACGCCGCATGAGCAATCAGATTCCACAGGATGTTCGTGAGGTTCTGGAGAAAATCCAGGACCTTGCCGCGAGCGATTGCAACCACAGCGAAAACGTCGATGAAATATTTCATCTAACGGATGGGGTTTTAACAAAGTATGCCGAGGCAGAAACGGCTTCCTGAGCTATGAGTAACGAAGAGGGTTCCATTGATATAAAGCGATCGGAGGACCTTTGGATCGATCACTGTGAAGATTTCCTCCGACGTGGGAAAATACTAAAACGCTGGAATGAACTTCCGGAGTATATAAAGACCGAGAGAATGAAAGAATATTACATTGAGTTAAAGAGGAGAATAGAAAGCAATGAACGTTCCAATGAAAATAAAAGAGAGTATGTTAGTTGATCGTATGGAATATCGCATACGATTCAGAATGAAAGAGAGTATGTTGGTTGAACGTTTAGAACGTCACCTACGATTCAGTGGGGAGCTGAAACCTTGGAAGGAAGTTCCAGAAAACTTAAAAACATATCGTGTGAGAAAATATTACATAAAGTTAAAGAGAAGGGTTAGCAATATGATAATTCCAAAAAGCACAGTAGGAAAATACAGAGCGATTTCATCTCTACTTTACGAAATTCGTCATGCGCTCTTTTTTATGAAGATCAGTAAAGAGGATCGACTCTATTTAGAAAATTATAAAGTCCCTCTTGAACAAGAATGGAACGCCCTATTCAAAGCAATCGAAACCGATCATAAATTTTTAAAATCCTCAAAATTTTATTCTTGAGAAAAGAAATTATGAATAGAGAGCAACAGAATATCAATTTTATTCAAGCATACGACCTCCTCGATTCGGATTCCAAAACTGCAATTATGAAACTTACCGAACTTGGTTGGTCCGTTAAAGAGTGGGAATTTAAGGATGATACTTGGAGAAAGAACGCATGAGCATTGTCAGAAACCCATTAGATCCAGAAGCATTCTGGACTATTCATGAACGTGTTGGAGTTTACGCGTTTATTCCAAGAGTAAACGAACCAAGCAATAACCTTATGAGACCGATTGGATTCGAAAGACAGAGTGAAATCATAATCGTATCGGATCTCGATGAACTTTCGATAAAGAGGAGAAATGAAGAATGAATCATCGGCAAGTTAGTCCAATCGTTGAAGGGAAGATGAGAGGAAATATCAAAGAACACCTTCCTGGCCCAAGACCAAACATTGAGCCTCCGCCACAAATTTCGGAACCACCTCTTCAAACTTTATCATCAGAGGATTTCATCGATACTCTGAGAGATTGCGCTTTCATAAAGTTAGGACTCAATTACGTTCTCAATGTAATCGATCATCAGCTTGACAAGGGTAACGGCTTTAAAATCGATCGTGAAACTGCCGATGTTATAAAGTCCGTTTCAGCTACCTTGCAAAACCGTATAGAAAAGCTGGAACGAATTGAATATCAGACTTTTAAGGAATCATTATATGCAGGACCATCACCGACATCGAGGAAAATCCTATGAGTTCTTTCGAGTTGTTAGTATTGATTCTTGGATATAGCGTATTTTGGACTTTGTTGATTTGGTTTTGTGTTGGTCTATTTGCTCTCCTTCTTTGGTGGTTCGTATTCCATATTTTGTTTCGAGATCGAGTTTTAAAAAATAAGGAGGTTTGTAATCATGAAAACTCTAACTGAAGAGCTTCCTATTTTATTTAATGATCAGATGATATGTGCAATTTTAGAAGGAAGAAAAAGCCAAACTCGTAGAATTTCTGGTCTCGAAGTCCTAAACAAGAATCCTAACGAATGGGAATTTGTGGAACCTTCGTTTTCGCACACTCACAACGGAGTAAGAACCTCCGTTTTATTAATAAACAAAAAAACCGAAGAATCTGTTTTTGTTGATTGTCCATACGGAACCAAGCGTTCGCTTCTCTGGGTAAGAGAATCTTGGCGAATAGGAGCCTGGAATGTTTCGAAGAAATCATTAGCTTTCGATTATAGAGCTAATGATTTTGCTCGTAAGGAATGGATAGAAATTTCGGATAAAACTATGTTTGAAAGACTTATTCAGCAATCGCAGAATGATGCTTTTAAAGCGGGGTTAAGTGGGGATCAATACCAATGGGAACCGGGGGAATCTCCTTGTCGATGGAGACCTTCGATACACATGCCGAGAGTTGCGTCTCGTTTAATACTCGAAATAAAGAATATCCGAGTAGAACGTTTAGTTACCCTCTCAGAAGAAGATGCACTAGCCGAGGGAGTCGAAATTGATTCGGAAGAATGTGATCACGTAAGATATTCATGCTCGGATATAGGATGCCTTGGACAAACTTACAAATCTGGATTTGCAAAACTTTGGATTGAACTTCACGGCCAGAGTGCCTGGAGTATAAACCCGTGGGTATGGGTTATCGAATTTGAAATTTGGGAAGATGAGTTGCCGTATTGACTAGTTTAAAGGAGGTCAAGTCAAAGCATGAAACCCACAGATGTATCACCAATAATCAGAGTATTTAAAGTGTTCCTTTATGACGGAGCTACACCTTTTATAACGAAAGATCCAGTATTGATTGCAGATGTAATTTCAGACGCCGAACCAGGAGACGACGAGATCCGAATCAAAGTTCAGTCTTTTACTGAACACGAATATTCAAATCTTCCGGAATGGGATGGTCCGTAATGGATTCAGATAATAACAATCTGATCGATTTCAAAGAACTTGGAACATGGTCTGTAAAACGTTCAGATAAATCTAAAAAGCAATGTGAGCACGATAAAGTTTACATTATCGAAGGTTCCCCTTTTTTAGAATGCCAAAATTGTCAAAGCGAAGTAGATCCGATCTGGTTTATGAAGAAAGTTGCTGGTGAAGAGCAAATAAAAGAGTGGAGAGCGAATTATTTTGTAAATTTCATAAACGAACTTAAAGAAAAAATAGAAAATCAAAACCGATTAAAATGCGAACACTGCGGAAGATTCACGAGGATCTTGAAATGAAAAACAAGGACACTTCAAAAGAAATAGAACTGCTTAAGTATACTTCCAACATAATCAAAAAACTTCGAGAAGGTAGTAACGGTGGAAAAGGCATTTCTCAAACAGAATTAGGGCGGGCGATAGGAGAAAATCCGAATACAATTTCTCGTTGGGAAACAGGCGAATACAAACCCACGATAGTGGATCTTTATAATCTTTCTCGATTCTTTAATGTTCCGATTTCAGTCTTTTTTAATCGCAAGGAGGATTTGAACGAATTAAGAGTAGTGATGAATAAGTTTTTAACGAAGCAGGATAAAGAAGAGATTATAAATTTTATTCAATTTAAAATTTGGATGCGTTCACCGAATAGAAAGAAAATTGGAAGGAAAAGATCAGAAGGTAAATCAAAATGTTAAGTTTAGATGAAAAAAGAAAACAAAGACTGAAACAACTTTTTGCCATTGGACGTGAGATAGGATATTCAAAAGAAACTCTTGAAGAGATAAGTTCTTCATTACGAATGGGTGGCAAATTAAGTAAACTTTCTGAAAGCCAAATTCAGAGGATTCTCAATTCTCTCAAGAATGGACATCCAGAGGCCTTCAGAAGACCACTGGAAAGAAATAAGAAGAGGTCCATCCCAAAGTCTCAGGTGTTCTCAATTCCTTCTGTGAATCAAAGAGAAATGGTTGAAACGCTTCTTTCCCAAGTTAATAAAATCGCACCCTATACGATTTCTTTAGAATCTATGGCTCAGAAAACCTTCAAAATCTCTTCCGAAAAACTCTCCTTTCATCAATACCAATCTCTCATAGAAGCTCTTAAATCGATGAAATCCAGATTCGAAAGAGATTCATTCCTTAGAAAAACTTCTCAACTTTGAATAAAAAAGAATCTTAAAAGATCGTTTTTAGATATTTTTTTATACTTTTTAGTCTTGTTTTATCTGCGTTTATAATAGTTCAGTAGTGCGTGGGGACA
>NZ_JAFFPU010000054.1 GCF_016919175.1 Leptospira ainlahdjerensis
GATAGAATGATGACGACGAACTTGGTCTTTTATTTTTAACGTTTCGCTTTGGACATGTTTTCAAAAAGAATAAAAGGAATCCACCAAAGGTTTACGGAGAATCATTTGAGAATCGTTACATCGAATCAAAGCCGGTCTCTTTCTTTTCATTCGAAACGTTTCGGAAACCTTTTTGAGACGAATTTTCGATTCGGTATCCATCATTCTGCAAGGCAAACATCTGATTGCTTTCAAGCGAACTCGAAAGCTGGACGCCTTTTATTCTTTTTTGTTTCGGTCTTTTTGCGAAGAGACCAACTTCTCGCGTGACAGGCGCCTGCTCTAACCATCTGAGCTACTTACCGAAGCAAGGAAGGAATCGAACCTTCGACCAGGTGATGGGGACTCGGATTCCAGTCTTTGTACGTTAAACCGACCGCACAGAGTAAGGAGGAACCGTCGGGTCTTTCGAAACCCTGAAAGACCAAAATCAAAGCCGAATGCAGATTCTTCCTCAAGCAAAGAAAAAGAAACGATTTTTCAAACTCGAATCCGATTTAATTTTTTACTTTAAGCCTTTCGCCAAGAGTTCTTGCGAAGGTTTGATTTTTGGGGACTCTTCGATTTTCTTTTCCGAAAGAAACGAGGAAACTCAAAGTCTTGGGATTTTTTTCAACGCTTTAAAAATCCAAAACGGATTTATAAAGATAGTCCGGACGAATATCGTTGGAACCTCCGGCGCATACGTTACCCGAAACAGAAAACAAAGTTCGGTTTAACAAAGAATTGTGGGTCGAGGGTGGATTGCGAAATTCTAAAACGTTTGTTTTTTCTCTGTTCAGAGGTATTCTTTCAGATAATCTTTTCCTTTGAGATGGCTCGGGAAAAAGATCGGAAATTCTTTTCCAGTCTTGGACCGGGATCTTCGATAAGATTTTGAGGAATTCCAAAAGGTTTCGTATTCGCTATCCAAACGGAAGAGGAGTTTTTCCCAGAAGATAAAATGACTATCTACAAATTCTTGTCGGATATCTTTGGCCCTCAAAGTGAGCGGACATTTCCCGGTGAATTCTTTCATAAAAACAAGTCCGACCATCACTCCTCTCGTATCCAAATAGGGTTCGAGTGGAAAGGTCCTACAACTGATCGAACGATTGTCTCTTTCGCAAAACTGAATTCCTTTGCATTCACAAAAGAGAGTTTCTTTGGAATCGTATTCCGCGAGCATTTTTTTGTCTTCTTTTGTCTCCGGTTTCCAGACCTTCCAGAGATCGGTTCTTTTTTTTAACATGGAGAATTCGGAACGATATAAGGTCGGAACTGCGTTATCTGCGATACAACAGAAAGGAATTCCGTCGTTATCGGGTTTGCACAATTCTCCGCAGTCAAAGGTCGTAAGTTCTTCTTGGAGAAGGGAATAGTAGTAGGAGATTTCGTCTTCTGCGAGGTGTTTAGGATCGTTTTTCTTTGTTGTTGTCTTCAAGTGATTGGCTTCCCCGTTTTTTCTTGGATCCGTTTTTTTTCGGAGTTACGACCTTTCGAAAGATCGCATAGCCGGAAAAAAGAAAGAATGCGGAACAAAGAATTCCCCACTTTCTGTAGAACAACTCGGCGCCGGGAGAGAGAAAACCATTTTTCTGAGCGAGAGCCATGGAAAGTGCGAAAATCGTAAGAAAGGAAAAAGCGCTCAAAAAGAATAAGACTGTGATTCTTAAATTTCGAAGTGTATCTTCAAGATCCTTCTTGAATTCTAAAAAGCGAGAGTAGAATTCCCTGGTTTCTTCGCCCTCGGAAAGTTTTTGCACGTTATAAAAGGACTCGAATTCTTCCGGGACCTTGGTCGTGTCCAAAAGTAGGAACTCATAATCCAAGGTCTTATCATATTCTTCTCTTTTTTTGGGAGAACTGAGGACGAGGTAGGCTCGGGTTCCTTCTTCCCGATCCAATTCCAAAGATGGATTCCAGGGCTCGGCTTCCAAGGTTTCTAAAAATTCTCGATAAGCGGACTCGATTTTCCGGAGGTCGGAACTCCGGGAAAGATTCAAAATCTGATAGTAGTCGAGTTTTGTATTTACAGCCATGGTCGTTTTTTGCTTGGAAGAACCGGTTTTTTAGACGATACAAAACGCGCTTCCCTATCTATGGAAAACCCCTTTACAGCCGGTCCGGCAAGCAGAAATTCAGTCCTATGAGCGTTCTGGAAGTAGAAAAAATGGCAGGAAAGGTCTATATCGAGACCTATGGCTGCCAGATGAATGAATACGATTCCGGGATCGTCGCCAGCCTCATGAAGGACGCAGAATATTCTTCCTCCTTGGATCCGGAAGACTCCGACATTATCTTTTTAAATACCTGCGCGATCCGTGAAAACGCCCACGCAAAGATCTACAACCGTCTCCAATCCCTCGGATATCTCAAAAAGAGAAATCCGAAACTTGTTATTGGTGTTCTGGGCTGTATGGCCCAAAACCTGGGAGACGATCTTTTTCACCAAGAACTTCCTCTGGATCTAGTCGTAGGACCGGACAACTACAGAAGTCTTCCCGAACTCATCCAAAGAATCCGTTCCGGAGAAAATTCTCTCGCGCTCACACGTCTTTCTAAGATCGAAACCTACGACGAAATCGAACCTCGGGTCGTAAACGGTATCCAAGCCTTCGTTACGATCATGAGAGGATGCAATAATTTCTGTACTTTCTGTGTGGTTCCTTATACAAGAGGAAGAGAAAGAAGCCGGGATCCGAAGAGCATCGTCCGCGAAGTGCAGGATCTCGCCGATCAGGGAATTCGTCAGGTGACTCTTCTCGGTCAAAACGTAAATTCTTACAAAGAAGAAGGACAGGACTTTGCCGGTCTGATTCGTATGCTCTTGGATGAAACTACGATCGAAAGAATCCGTTTTACTTCTCCGCATCCGAAAGACTTTCCTGTTCATCTTCTTCAACTCATGGCGGAGAATCCCCGTTTTTGTCCGAACATTCATCTTCCTCTTCAAGCCGGAAACACGAGAGTTTTGGAAGAGATGAAACGTTCTTATTCCAAAGAAGAATTCTTAGAAGTTGTAGAGCAGATCCGTAGTATCGTTCCCGACGTAGGACTTACCACCGACATCATCGTAGGCTTTCCCAACGAGACCGAAGAAGAATTCGAGGACACTCTTGCGGTGGTTCGAGACGTGAAGTTCGACATGGCTTTTATGTTCAAGTATTCCGAAAGGGAAGGAACGGTGGCTCAGAGAAAACTTCCGGACAACGTTCCCGAAGAAGTGAAGTCGGCGAGACTCACCAAACTCGTGGATCTTCAGACTTCTATCTCCCACGAACAAAATCGTTCTCGGATCGGAAACGTATATTCCGTTTTGATTGAGAACACTTCCCGTAAGTCGGAGAATCAGCTCTGCGGAAGAACTCCTTGTGGAAGAATGACTGTGTTTCCACTTCCCGAAGGAAAGAACGCGTCTGAAATGATCGGAACTTCCGTAAACGTTCAAATTGAAAGTGCAACGAGCGCGACTCTGAAAGGAAGGATCCTTGCTTGAAGGATGGAGACAATCCGAAAAAACCTTCCGGCAAAAAGTCGGTAGCGCGCGCATCGGCAAATAAAACAAAATCTTCCGAAACGGAATCGAAGACGAAGAAGACATCGTCTTCTCAGAAGAATTCGGATTCTTCTCTTTCCAAAAAGATAGCAAAACAAAAAGATTCGATCCTCGGATCCTCCAACGATTCTGCTCCGAAAAAAAACGCGTCGAGCGGAGGCGCGGATTTAAGAACCGTTCGTCTCAGTAGCGTAGAAGACCTTCCTCCCGATTTCAAAGTTCATACTGATAAAAGAAAATTCTACATGGTCATTCCGATCTTGGATCGTTATATCCTGGGAGAAATTCTTTCCCCGTTTCTGGTCGCTCTCGCATTCTTTACGATGGTCTATATGGTCCTTGCTCTTCAAAAAATGATCGGTCTTTTTGTGGGGAAGGGAGTGGATCCGCTTCGTCTTCTCGATTACTTCGGTTATCTTCTTGCAAATACTTTGCCGATGACGATTCCGATGGCATGTCTTATGAGCGGGATCATGGCCGCGGGAAGACTTTCCGGAGATTCCGAAATCACCGCGATCCGTTCCGCGGGAGTCAGCTTTCCTAGAATCTATATTAACTTTCTTGCATTCGGTTTTGCGATGGCCTTGATCGTAGGTTATCTCAACTTCTATCTTTCTCCGGAGAATACGAGAAAGATGAACGAGTTTAACAAATGGGTTCTCGCCTACAATCCTCTGCTCGCGATCACGCCGGGTCAGTTCAGCGGGGATAAAACTCAGGATCTTTTTGAAAAACGTGCGAGAACGATGTACACCGAAGGGATGAATTCCGACACGGGTGAACTGAAAGGGGTTCAGATTCGGGAATGGGAAATTTTTCTCGAAGGAAACGAATACTTCCACATCGGCGGAAAAATGATTCCGATGGGCGGTTCGAGAATCATCCAAATCATCAACGCGGGAAGAGGAAATCTCGTAGAAAAACTCGGACCCGACGGGGAATACGAGAAATCCATTCGTCTCAAAGACGGTTGGATCTTAGAATGGAGCGATGACCGTAAGAGTTTTTCCGTCACTGATTTTCGAAACGGAGAAATGGATTATAACATTCCCAAGGGAAAGGAAAAGAAAACCTTGGAATTGAACGTAAAACCGGAGACCTTTTCGATGCCCGTCTTGTTCGAAATCAGGAACAACATGGAATCCGAGGGATTGGAAAAAATTCCGGGACTCGAAACCCTAAAAGAAATGGGAGTCGAGATAAAAGGTTTAATCGGACTAAAGCAAATGGTGGAGCAGATGAAGATCGATCTCGCCATGGGCGCGGCCAACGGAACTCTCACGCCGGATGAGATGACCCAGAGATATTCGGTTCTCACCCAGTTGATGGCTCTGATGCAGCAGGGAAAGAAGGTTCTTACGGATTTTAACGTCGAAATTCATAGAAGAATCGCAATGCCGATCTCCTGTTTGATCTTTTTCTTCATTTCTTTTCCTCTTGGACTCGTGGTAAAACGATCCGGAAAAGGAATGAGTTTTACGCTTGCAGTTGTTTTCCTAATGATCTACTTTACATTTTTTACCCTGGGAAGTACGATCTCCTACAATGATAAGGTTCCGGATTGGATCGGACCTTGGAGCGCGAACATTTTGATCGCTATATTGAGCATCAATATCATGATCAAAAGAACGGATATGGATCTCCCAAAACCGATTCAAAAGGTTCTGGATAAGATTTCTGATCAAAAATCAAAATTGACAGAGAGATTAGAAAGATTAAGTATATGGGGAAAATTAAAAAAGATCATGAAAAGAGGTTCCTGACCCGGGAAAATCCGCTGGTTAGCTTTGGAATTAATACGATGAGTCAAAAAAACGCAATCATTTGGCATCTCACTTCAGGAAAAGAATTCCCGATTCAGATCTGGAAGCACCCTCGTGTTAATATTGAATTGAGCAAAGTCTCTCTCGACGGACTGGGCGCTATCGATTTGATGAAAGCCGACATTCATATCTTTTTTCTTTCCGTAAATTTTCAGGAGTGGAACCATATTCGGGAATTCATCCGTAAATTCGAACTCCATCCCTATGTCAGTTTGATCATGATCTATTCGGAAGAATCCGAAAAGATCAACGGGGTCGTTCCGGAAACCGGAAAGATCGAAGTTTTAGAACATCCAGTACATCCGAGAAATCTTCGATTGATATTGGATAGAACGATTCAATCCGAATTCTACAAACTTGCGGCGAATGAAATCGGAAACAGTTGTCTTACCAACATCGGATTTTTTGAAGGAGTTTTCGAGCTCGCGCAGAAAGAATACAAGGACGCGGCCAAAGCAAACGAAGCCCTCCAAGCCATTTTAGAATTCGAATCCAAGGTAAAGAAAAACAACGAAGAAATCAACAAGGCTCTGGAAAGGGTCAACGAGCTCAAGAACAAGGAGCTCCTCGCTCTTCACGAACGATTGAAAGTTTCCGAAATTTTGGATTCTATGAAAACCCAGGAACTAAAAGACGCCTTGGATTTCAAAAAAGCGACGGAACAAGCTTTGGATTATTCTCATATAGAAGAGATCCAATTGGATAAGATTCTCGAAGCGCAGGATCGACTTTTCGCCTACACCGAAAAAGAAATCAAGGATCTGATCGAAGAAAATCGCAGTTTGAAAAAGAGACTCGGAATTCAGTAAGAATCGTTCCAAATCGAATGGATTTTGATTTTGGGCTTTTTAGAATTCTGTTTTCTTCGATGATCTTCTCTAAAACGGACTAAGGCTTGTCCGAAACTCTGAAGTGTGGGAACTCCTCGCGTATTCAATCGATGGAACCAATCTCCTCCCTCGAAAAGCAAAAGTTAGGCCATTTGTAGGAAACGAATACAATTTTTCTTTTCCGTTGCAGGACGAACTCTAAAAATCCGACTTTAGATCTACTTTGACGACACTTCCAAGTCCGGAGTTCCGACTCTCAATCTTTTTCTATAAAACTTAGTTTGTCGGAACAACATCGCGGATCACTGCATTCCGGAGTTCCGACTTTCCGAGAGTTTTCTCCTTCTCAATCCCGAAAGAGTTCCCGAGAGAATTCCTTAAAGTCGGGAGAATCCTTTCCGAATTTATATTCGGCGTATAAAAGACCGTGTTTTTTTCGAAGAATATCGTATTTCTCTCTCGCCTCGTCGTTTCGGTTTTTTTTCGAAAGGCGATAAGCCCTTTCGTAACAATTGGCGAGAAAACCTTGCGCTTCCGAGTCTTCGTAATACTTGGTTCCGATCCCGATATATCGCTCGAGTAGGTCCATCGCTTGGAGAAAATTTTTAAGGACGAGTTGGTGTTTGATGTATTCTCTGTAGATGCCGGCTTGTAATTCTCGAAATCCGTCCGTATCTCTTACTTTCGGATTTTGAATTCTTTCCAAAGAATTCATGGAAGAAACCAAAAGATGTATGGAATCCGATCTCGCCTTGTTCAGATCTCTCGAGATCGCACGTTCAAAGTTTTCCTTTCGATTTTTTCTTTGCCATTCGTAACGATCTGCCTCAAACGTCTGTTGTTCGAAGTCTTTGCGTTTGGCCTCCGCGAGTTCGTTCGCCTTTCGAAAACGATCCAGTGCGGTGCGGAAGTCCTCTTTGGATTTTTCAAAATGAATCTTAGAATTCTCCTCGCTCGCGTCTCCTAAAAGATCGATGTCTTCGAAAGGAAGGAGATCCTTACCCCAAGTCGAATCCGGACTACTTCCGTCCGGAATCAGAATTTCGATCTTTTTTTCGGAAGGCGCGTTCTCAGCGGAGATCGAAGCCGGAAGAACTAAATAAGTCCAAACAAGAAGAAT
>NZ_JAFFPU010000036.1 GCF_016919175.1 Leptospira ainlahdjerensis
AACCGTTGAGTGGCCACGTTCCGTCCAAGATTGTTGATCGAAGAGCAAAACCGTAAAGCCTTCCTGATAAAGTAGAAGTCTCGAATCGATAGTTTATAATCGAACGAACGCCACCGGCGCGAATTTGAGCGATCGCTTTGTTAAACTCCGGAGCGACTACAACGGTATCAATGGAGCCGGAAAAGATAACTCGAATTGTTGCAGGTCTTTTTGAACTTCCTGAAAGCGGATACTCTCCGTTGAGTGTCAATGATCCGTCCAGATACATCGGAACTCCGGAGTAGCATAGCTCTTGAATCTCATATAACGTTCCAGTTCCAGCGAGAATCTGAGAACCAATTTCGTTCATGGAATAGATGTCGCCTTTGGATTTTTGTTTCTGTCTTGCGATGGAAAGAAAGATGCGATACCTGAAATCATCCATTCCGTTCCGTGGTTGCTTCAGATTCTTTCCAATAAGATCAAGAATCGCTCCGTTTTGAATTCTATAATCAGTCGGTCCTTTAATCGATTCTAAAACAGAGCGCACTTCGTTTAACAAATCGAGATCCGCTTTCCATTTCCTTCCGATTTCAGAGTCAGGATCACGGGTAAAGAGAGAGGTCGGATATTTTTGAAGGACTTCGTCGATCGTCTTCATACAAAATTGACCTGAATGTTAGCTGTGACGAGTTTTGCTCTTTGACGACTGCTAATCGGAAGTTCATCTAACGTTCCAGGCGAAGAAAGCCCGACTTTAACCGACATAGATTTGATTCCAAGCACCTTGACCGAATCGTATTCAGAAAGACCGCTTTGGGAAGCGATCAACTTCCAAGCGAATACATCCTCGCCGGTTCCGTCTCCTTTGTAGGAAGTTGAAATGGGTCCGATCGTATCGACACCGCCAATTACTTTGATACAATTCGTTTTTACGATAGATTCGGAACCCGTTTCCCAAAGTGAAAGATCTCGAACGATGTCGATCTTAACAAAAATCGGAACATCAGTCGGACGATTGAAGTAGTAGGTCCGAGGAACTCCTTTGTTATCTATCAGAGTCGTCGTCTCAGATCCCATCGATTCAATTCCACCGGGCCAATTCTTTAAGAAGCAATCTCCAATTTCAGTAGGAGTTCCCCCCTCGATCACCGCTTCCATTGAGTGAGGATTTCGACCCTCTACATCCACAAAGTCACCAACGTTTTCGTAGACTCTTGCAGAGAGAACTGATTCGATATTATTTAAAGCACCTTGAACGTTCGCGGCGGAAGATCCTCCGTTTACACCTTCCTCAAGAAAGCGATTTAGAAATTCTATGTCCGTCTCAATTGTCCTTCCCCCGCGTGCTGGTTCTGGATTCGTCACTGAGTCAATTCCGATCACGGCTGTGTTGATCGTAGTAATCGAATTCGCTTCAACGTTTCCGGAAATACCGTAATCAATGAGCAAGGCTTGTGCGTTGAGAAGGACAATCCCTCCCGAAACGGTTCCAGACTCGATCGTTATAAACTGCAAACCATTCCCAGTTTGACAGATCGTCCCTATGTTTACAAAAGATCCGTTCACTCCTGAAAAAAGAAGGCCGACGATCGCTCGCTTTGCTGGTTGTCGCTCCGATCCTAACGGATTGAGAACTCTATCGAGAGAAACGCCTTTTGCAGTATAAGCGAAGTTGGAATAGAAGATGTCTTCCGCAAGTTGATGAATTTCATCTAACTCGTCGGCAAGGATGCGCATTCTTACTCCGTCTTCGCTTACGATCGATAGGTCGATGTCGGACCCAAGATGAGTTCTATACTTTGTTTCCAAGTCGGAAATGATTTCTTCTCTGGATTTACGAATGAATCCTTGTTCTGTGACGCCAGCCATTACACTACCTCCGTTATGATTCCAAATTCTGTAATCGCTGAAAACTGAATTGATAGAGTCCTTCCGTTTTCCGGGTTCTCAATCGTCTCAAGGTTTTCCAGAGAAATGGTTTCAGGATCTTTCAAGATGACTCTTTTGATTTCAAACAACACTCTCTCTTTCGGAATCTTCGTTGAAAATATAGTAGTCCAATCAACGCCGGTTAACGGTTCAAAAATCGATTCTCCAAGAGTGAGTCGAATAGAATGTTTGATTCTCTGGGAGTAATATTCTAAACCTTCGATTACGACCGGCTCACCATTAACTCGAACGATGTCTCGATTTTCAATTTTCAATCCTTTCATCCTATCTTTACCTTTCCTGAAAGAATTTGTTCTACTTCTGCTTTTCTTAAATTGAGTTGAGTTAAAACGGACGCCGCGAGACCGGCCGGTGAACCGGGAACAGTATTCGTTGTGAATGCAGAAGCGTTGTTTATGAAAACATCGAGAATCATTTTTAGAAGTTCTGCTAAGGTTTCTCCTAAGACCGAAGATTCAGAAAGATCAATGAGTCCGCCTCGGATCTTTATTGTATCATCGTCGAGTTGGATCAGAGATTTACCTTGCTTGTGTCCGATCAATAATCCTGAAAGATTCGAAGTGATTGCAGGTGCGTCGAATTCTCCCTTGAATCCAGATTGCACACAAGCACTTTGAAGATCGAATAACGATTCAGAAGCTACCGAGGAAATCCCACGAACTGCGTCGGACGTATCATGAGTTGAGAACGAAACCCAAACCTTATCCCCACGTTTGTAGTCTGGCTTTATGAAGAAATCACCGGCCCACAAGGTTCCTACTCGAATATTCGAAAGAACCGGGAAGTCAACTTCCTGACCTTGACTATCTTTCTGTTTCAATAGCAATCTAACGTTAGCTGTCATCAAAGAAGAATTGAAAGATTCAATGGTCCCAGGTAGACCGACTTGAACTTGAGATAGGCTTTTCTTAAGAGCTTTTAGAATTGCTTCGTCAAGAGTAATCATAGAGGCAATACCTCTAACTCAGTGTAGTTCGTAGTTTGAAAAGTGGAGAATCGATGCTTTCCTTTTACGATTCTGCATTCTCCATCCAGACTTCCGCCTTTTACTGCAATCACTTGATTCAATTTAAACTTGTGACGAAAAAGACTCGTAACCTTCCAAGTCTTTTGACTCTTCTCAGGAACTCCGATAAGCCCGGCGGTATTATCTAAGAAAATTGTGCTCGGTTTGGATGGCGGATCAAGAGGGGAAATGTGTAACAGCCCGTCTTGCATCCAGTATTGAGAGTGAGTCAATTCGCAAAAACTTTTAATACATTCGCCTAATGTTCTCGTTGCGCTAAAGTTGATAACTCTGTTTTCACCTAATACTATTGTTCCCGGTTTAATATTGCCTTGAGTTAGAATATCGAGGATTACCGTTTGAGCAGGAAGCCTACTATACGTTTTCATAATATAAAAACTGTTCAATGATCCGGCGTTTGCGGAAATTGTGAATTCTAATATTTTGTTAGGTCCATCTTTTCTGAATTTTGGATAGATCACTTCTCCCGAAACTACGAGACCATTCTCGTCGTTATATCCAGCACTCAGTAACGCTGTCGGGTAAAGGAAACTTGCACCTTTAGATTTTGCTCCAACCAATTGGATCGTGTCCTCATTCACGTTAAATAGAGAGACCTTTGTCAAATTTAACGCTGAAAGATCAGATTCGAATTCAAGATTGAAAGGAGGATACGTGAACTCTTTTCCAAGTCCTACCTTCGGAAGAATTTCCAAAGAAACGGTTCTGCCAAAGAGTTTTGGATTTCCGATCATGTTTCCTCCACTATATAAATTTGCACAGTTGAGCCAAAAGTTGCTTTGTTCACTGGGACTTCGATAAATTCGTCTCTATACAAATTTTCCAGGTCTAAGGGAATTAGTTTAATATGATTTGGAAAGCCTTCGACTACAGCATGGTTTAGAGGAACACCATGTATGAGTTTTGAGGAGAATAACGTTTTGCCTTCTGAATTGCGAACCAAAACAGAAATGAAGTCACCAATCGAGTTGTAGTTAAACTCAAACTCAAAATCCTTTCCATCGATTTCATATTCATTCCGAATTGGAAAGGTGTCTGAGATAAAAGGTATGTATTTAAACGTTGGCATTGATTGATTTAACCTGGGATAGCTGCTTTAAAAAAACTCTTTTGTTTTGCCGGGCTTGGATTTTCAGATTTTTCAGTTTCTTTTACTGGCTTTTTACCACCCGATTTTACGGCGTTTAAATTTCTTGTTTTTGCTTCCACAATTTGAACCGGGTAAATAGAAAGATTTATACTAACGTCATCGCCAGTATCTTTAGATTCAGAAAATGTAATGTCTCCTAAAAGAAGATTTGGAATTTCATCGATGGATCTGCCTAAATACCGTTTGTCGGGATCATCCGGAGGAACATACCGAAAAAAGGAAGGAAGCATGGAGAGGATTTTAGTGATGATCCCGCCTGTTGTATAACCGAGCATCGTTAAGAAAGTTCCATTCGTTTGCCAACGAATCAAGGTTTCTAACTTGTCGTCCACCTTCATCTTTGTAAGAGAGGTGATCGAGAATGAAGATGTGACGAGAGCGGACAGAGTGATTCCTCGTTGTCCAGGAATTACATGATCTGTAACCGAGGTTTTCCCTTTTTCCTTTTCAATCGGATGTTGCGTTATCTCAGCCGGATAAGCATGTTGTAAATCAAAGGAAACATTGAGTTCTACTTCGTCGTCTCCATCCGTTAAGGCAACTGTATCCCGTCCTGTGATTTTACTTAAGACTCCCATCAAATAGCCTCCGGAGAAACGCCTGCACCAAGACCAATTTTGATTGCAATCTTTTCCAGTTCTCGTTCTAAATACTTTGCGAATACATGAGCGTTTTCTTGGGGGGAATCAGATCCTAAAATCACTTTCTCAATATTGACGATGATTCCTCCGGAAGATTTTGATCTTCCAAGGGAACCTAAATCTTTTACGGCAACTAAATTGTCATCGGGATGAGTATGGATCACTCGACCGGTCTTTGTGATGATAGCGTCTTGAACATTTGTCACGTTATCCGCCTTACCGGGCGTTCCTGCATTGAAAAATCCAGATGGCAAAAACCCGCTCAATGCTTCTCTGATTTTTGGACCAATCGCCTTGAACAGATTTTCAATGATAGAAGGAAGGGACTTAAACCATTCGATAATCTCATCGAAGTAAGCGAATATGAAAGAAACCGGAAAGAGAGCCATGATGATAAATTTCCCGTATTTCTTTGCCAAATTGATCAGATAGTCGAACGCTTGACCAAAGAGTTTTTTCAAATCGAAATCTTTAAACGGACCTAAGAAGTCGCCAATGATTGATTCCCCTCCATCCATCCAAACAAGAAGA
>NZ_JAFFPU010000047.1 GCF_016919175.1 Leptospira ainlahdjerensis
CACCATGTGTGTCGAATTGGAATAAGGTTCTCTCCAAATCCTCGACGCTTCTGCGGATTGCATTTCATGTCTGCCTATACCGAGTTTATTCAACCATCGGTTCGCTGTGGATATTGTCCAAGGTAGTTGTATCTGTAGGCTGTTTCGTGCCTTTCGTAGTGCGATTTCCATCGATAGAGGTTTCGGATTTTTTCCGGAAAGATTGGAGTAAACGATTTCCGCGATGATCTTCGCTTCGGTTTCTCGAAGATCCATTCTTTCCGGGTTCAGATTTGATTTACGCTTTGCTTTTTTTTCTCCGACAACGATGGAGAGATCCGATCCGGTATTATACTTTTCGAATCTTCTCCGAATTGCATCTTCCGAAAGTCCAAAAGTGGATGAGGCTTTACGCATCATTTCACCTTTAGCGTGTTTCGATGGAGCATCCCTCCAAGCGGAGTAGAAGTCGTAGAATAGATCCGGATCTAACTGTTTCACTCGCTTGTCTCGCCTTGGAAGAGATGGCTCGACCAATTCATTTTCAGAGTCTTGAGTCCGATCTCCATCGTTGCAGTGGTCCGCGAAAGATAAATTCCCAAAGCTCCGCTTCGTGCTTCTTCCGGGATGGATTCAATTCGATTCAGTGCTTCGAGTATTGAAGCGTTGCACTCATCGATAACTTTTTCCGCCTCTCTCTGATTCTTAATTTTTAAAAGTTTATCTGGATCGAGGTCTTTAGATTTTCTCAGAACGTCGAGTTGTTCGTCTTTCTTTTCGAGGGTCTTTTGTAGGGATTCATTTTTTCTTCGAAGAAGGTCAGCATCGGCTTTAATCGACTGCTTTTCAGTTTCGAGAGATTTAATCTTTCTCTGTGAAGAGTTTTCCATTGCAGAAATTCTTTCTGTGAGAAACTCTTCTGCGGAAACAACCGTGCCGTCGGAAAGTGTTAAGATTTCGCCTTCCATTTGCTTTTGACGCACTTCTTTAGCGGCCTGAAGGAATCGTTTTGGCGAAGCCTCCATAAGCTGTTTAACGCGATCCCCGATCCCAAATGTCTCAACGGCTGAAACGTATTCAGAAGCAACTCTTCCGGACATTCCAAGTTCTTGTTCCATACAATCCGAAAACTTTTCGTATCCGAGTTCTAAATGAAGCTCAAGATTTCGGATTGCAGTGAGGGCAATCGCGGTTTGGAAAACACTTACCTTTGCTTGAGCAAGGTAAAATTGAGCAAGGGTCTTTCTTTGTTCAGGTGAAAAATCCTTCGCCTCATTCTTACTTGGAATTGTTAGTGAAGTTTCCTCTGTAGAGGTTTCTCCTATTTCGTCTCTGTATTCATCTAACGCCGATTTTTCGGTCATCTCATTTCTCCTTGAATCCCATGTTTTTTAAAATAGCTTGTGCTTCCGCGCTTTGTGATACACGCATTCCGTTTTCTGATTGTAGTTTTTTGAATTCAGCTCGTGCCTCTCTTGCCTTTTTGAAAATCGATCTAATCTCCTCGATCGGAAGATTGAATTCCATTTCCAAAATCTGAATCAGATGAGGAGTGTTCCGGTCTCCATAGGCGGTTTCGGCTAAATGCTGTCTTTGGACGTTATATGCCTTTGCGATTGCCCTCATTGAAGATTTACCCTCAACGGGATTTATTTTTGTCCGAATCCCAGCCGGTAGGCGAACCCCTCTGGCTTTCCTGGTGCCATTAGATTTTGGTAATTGCACCAGGTTTCTGACATCATTAGATTTTGATAATGATGTCATGTCTTCATTTTCCATAAATTCTCCTGAGTCCGCGCAAATGACTTAAGCATTGCGCTAACTTGATTTGAATTTTTGGAGCAAGTTGCCAAAGAAAACTTTCACCAAAAAGATCAGTGTCGTCTTCTGAACTGATTAATTTAGAGGAGGTCAGTTTTACCTTCGCACGTTGTAGCGATTGGAGTCCGGTAAGTAACCGCAACTCTCCTGAAAAAAAGCTCTTCCCTGGTAAGAGAAGGTGTAAGATTGCGATCGATCCGGTTCCGGAAAATTTACGAGTAGGGTTTTTGCCTTCGATCGTATCGACGTTTAGAATATACAAACCGTCATATTCTTCGATGAACTGCCATTGCATTAGAATTTGAATCGTTCTATAGATTGTTTTCTCTGGACGTTTTAAGTTTCTTGCAACCTGCGCTGGACGAAACGCGACAAGAGGATTCTCTAAGAAAAATTTCGCTACAATCAAAAGAGTCATTTTCTTACCGAGTCAAGTAATGGTCTGAGCTTCTCAAACCATTTCTCCAAACATGGTTTACAAAGATCGAATTGATAAATGATAGTAGGTTGAAATCCGCATCCACTACAGACCGTTGTCTTTTCTGAAAAAAGCTCCTCGGCGGAAGAACTCCCGCCGAGGGGAAGAGAGTCAAAGGTTGTAAGCTTCGGAAAAGAACTGCTCATGCGAATTTCTCCAAGGAATGACTTTTTGGACTTTTCGTTTTGTATCCCTCTTTCGATTTAGAAGGTATGGTTGCTGAAATTTCACTTGGCAAAACATGAAGTCGAATATACTGAAGAAGATCTTCAGCATTTAATTTCCGAATCAGAGTGTCCGGAATTTTATTCCAACAACGATCAAATAGAGTTCGTGCGTTCAAATTTTTCTCACGTAAAGACTCTACTTGATCGCAAATGAAACGACCCCTCACTCGATCGTATTTAGTTGTGTTAGCCATTGAATGTTTCTCCTTTTTCCGAAAGTTTTTTCTTTTGGACCCAGTGATTGAATCGATCTTTAAGTTCTTCATCATCGATGAAGTATTCATAGATAGCGCATCGTGAGAGAAGAATCTGAACCGGATCATGTTTTGTTTTTTCCATAATCCTTTGAATAGATTCAGATACTTTTCTTCGGTGGCTTTTGATTGCGAAGATAGGCTCCATCACGCAAGTTCCTTGAACTTTTTGGTGGCAGGTGTTTCCCAAACGATTTCGAATTTATCTTCTTCGAGTGCTTTGATAACACTTGAATACGCATCTTGACCGTTGAGAGTTTTCAACGCGTAGTTATAGTTGAGTCCCTTGGAGTCGCTCCATTCTTTGAATCTAAGAAAGCCTCTTTTCGCTATCGCCCGTTTGATCTCTTCATTATTTCGAATGATCATTACTGATTCTCCTTTAGTTTAGGGAAACGATACTGATCGGCTCGAACGTAGAATCCTCGATCATCGTTAAAACAAATGAAGAATTGAAAAAAGAAGATCTGAATCCCAATATAAAAGATTCGATGATTGACAGAAGATTCACGAAGAGCGGTTCCAAGATTGAACCGTAGCAGAGATATCGATTTAACTATGACGCCAGTTTCTATACCAGAGATTATGTAGAGATCGAAGGTCAACCAACCAGAGGAGAGACTATATGATGTTGGAATCAGCAAAAGAAGATTGAGAATTAGGGTCTTCAATCTCACTTTGATTTTTTGATCTGAACTTTCGGAACCCATGAAAACTCCTTGATTTCCCTGGTTTTATTTCCGATCCTTTCGGTAGGTTTAAACCAGTTGAAAAGAGCTTTGTCGGATACCGACAATTTTGCAAGTAAAAAATGTCTGAATCCGACAAAATAAATGAATTAATATCTAAACGTTTTTCTGAATTTTTTAAAACCGTAGGTTTGACTCAAGAGGAGTTTGCTAAACGAATTCGTGTAGCAAGGTCAAATATAAGTTCCTGGAAAAATGGAACACATGGAATTTCTGGTTCTGCACTGAAGGCTATGGAGCATGAATTCAAATTAAATTCACTTTGGCTCCTCTCTGGCGAAGGTAAAATGTTCCTTAGCGAAAAAGAAATTTCGAATGAAGAACAAGCTAAATTAGCTTGGAAAGCTGTAATAAAAAGCCAAAGAAATCCGAAACTCAGAAAACTTTTAGACTTATTGAATGACACAACGCTTGCAGATGATCAGATCGAAGCATTGGAAAAAATTATACGATCAATGAAAAATTAGAGATTTGGGAAAAGCATTTTTCTTCTAATCCAGCGAATCGCAGATGCGGCAAGAATCTCTGATACTTGGTCAAAATCTTCCTCGGCTGAAAGACATTTTATCAATTCGTTTCGTAATCTAAGTTTTAGTTCATTTGGAGGAGTTTGTTTCTTGAGTTGCGGTTTCATTTCTATCCAACGTCTTCGCTATATATATGTATAGTATAGACACACGCCAGACAAAAAAAGAAAAAGGGAGATAAAATTTTTACTTAGTTATGTCGGATAACTTTGTTATGTAGAACTAAAAAATAAAAATGAAATCGAGATGAAAAATTGTAATCTCGATTTCAAACTATCGAGACCGTTATTTTATTTTCTCAACAAAGATTACAGGAAATTTTCTTTCTGCATTTGCAACGCCAACCGCCATACCTTGAATATTCAAATCTCTTTTTTTAGAAACTAAGGCATCGAAAATTTTATCTTGTTCAGAAGGGATAAATAGAAGAAAATGCGCTGTTACATCTTTGCCGTTATAAATTGCTTCTGCGATCGTATAACCGTTCCAGTCATCGGAAATTTTGATACCATTCCAATCTTTAAGATTAGATTCGAGATCTTTTGCATTTCTCATTATAGTGAACTTGAATTTTCCAGTAACGGAACCTCCTTCCCACTTGTCTACCCTCTCCAATGATCGACATACAAAGTCGATCTCGACATTAAAATGTCTCCGATCATTTTTCCATTCACCTATTTCATGCGTTCCATCTTCACAATCTAGTTTTCCATTGCCTTGTTTCTTCCCATTAACAAAAAACCCCTCATAAATACATTTAACATCTCCATCTAAAAAGGTTAATTTTCCTTTCCCATGCATATTCATTTCTGAATTGTAATAGCCTTCATAATGTTCCCCATCTTCAAACCAATCAGAGACTTTTTTAGTTACATCAATTTTCCCTTCGATAAAATACATGATAGAAATTTTATCGGGTTCATTTGGCCTATAGCCTTTGACTAATCCGTTTAATTTACCATTTCTAAATGTGGATTCTAAGATAATGCCCTCGTTATTTTGCAATTTGCCTTTACCGTTTTGACAATCACCTTCGATACAAGTTTTAACTTTCTCGTCCGCAAGAATTGAAATTGAGAATAAGAAAGCCGTTATATAAATAAATTTTTGTAATCTGTTCATACGGAAAATATTCAATATAC
>NZ_JAFFPU010000064.1 GCF_016919175.1 Leptospira ainlahdjerensis
CCGCAGGAGAAACGTTTAAACGAATCGAATGGTTGGGAGGAAGGTCAATTGTTTTAATTAATTTTCCACTTTGCTTAGGAGATCTTAGAAAGATTTGAAATTCGAATTTTGACTTACCCTTAGATAGCGGAATTCGGTAATCGCAACCTTCATAAAACCTGATTTCTCTTCCATCTTTACTAAACTCAGGAAAGATTACTTTATATTTTCGAATCCAATAGTCTTCATCAGGTATCAAGCTATTCAAAACACCGTTCGTTGAATTCGGCTCAGACCAGATTGCTAAAAGATAATATGTTCTAATTTTATCTTCTTGGTTTTGGGTGTTCAATTTTCGAAATCCTGATATGTTGAATTTTAAGAACGTATTTTCAAAATTACCCACAGGCTTATATTTTCGCAAATAAGGCCCATAATGTCCAAAATCTACGCACCGAATATTCAGTAGAAATAGAAATAGGAATAATCCTAAGTAAACTAGATATTGTCGATTAACTGAATTCACAGTGAACCTCCACAAGTTTTTTGGGTTCCTTCCACCCCATCAATGATTAGGCCAACAGGAGCCGAGATTTGCCCTGAGGAAGCATAAGTAATCGAGTATCCTCCTAAATCCGAAGCAACACCTCTACCATTACTTGTAACCGCATGATACACCAAAAATTGAGATGTAACCACATCTAACGCTGAAAAAGGACCTAAAGCCGAGTTAGGCTTTATGATCGAGATGATAGTTTTAGCACCTACTGCTCCATCCTTTGCAGCAGCAGCAATGCTAATATTTATATAAGAACCAACACCAATCTGTAACCCCCAGAAGCTAACAGCCGCCCCATAACATCCACCAATCCTTGCACTCTTCTCATCCCAGTGAATGTTATTGAAACTTGATTTAGAAAACCCACCTGCAATATATCCTTGCACAGCATAAGAAGAAAGGATAGAACCAGCAGCAGAAAAGGCAAGCCAAGCAGCTGTCGCAACAGCGGAAACAAAAAGAACGAAGCCTAGCGAAATTGCGGCCAAGATCGCCATGGCACCTACGATTCCAGTAAACGCTACAGAACCGATCACAGTAGAAGGCGCGAACGCTACTAACATTGCCGCTCCAAGGCCGATCGCAGCGGTCGTCGCAAGCGCTGTAACTCCAACCATAAACGATGCATACGTTGCTGGAGCTAACGTAATCGCTGAAATCCCTAAACCAAAAACGCCTACACCCAAGGCAGGAGAAACGATCATATAAGCAAGCGAACCCACAAAAGCTAATTTAGCTAGTGCTAAATATTGTCCCTAATCTTTGTAATAGCACTTCTCGGATTTCTTTCTTGGCATAGTTTCCATTAGCCGTAAGTTAAGAATTATCTGATCTATCGCATCAGGGTTCTCTTCGAAATCTAAGTATAATGACTGCTGATTATCTATTTTTACTTTTTGTCGGATAAATCCAGATTGCCCTACTCTTCGAAACTCGATGTCAAGATAATATTCACCTATCGGTATAGGGATATAATACTCACATCCTTCCGTATAGTATACATTTTGGCTTGCCTCTCCTACAATCATTGAATAAGGAAGATCGTCTGGATTCTTATAAAATATTTTCCAAAAACTATTTTCCGGATTTAAGTTATATGCTGGAGTTAGATAGGTTTCGCCATATCTTAATACCGGATTTAGAATATAACGATTTTCATTTTTATTCTCCTGGACCCGGTTGTATCTAAATATTAAAAATGAACCGTCTGATTCAGAAATCGGCAACTTCGTGAACTTGTATGGAATATAGTAGGAACACTGTATTAATGCGGATAGCATTGATACAAATATTAATTTAGCTCCCATTAATTCTTTTCCTCACAAAATTTACTTGCACCTTCTGCATATTTAAGACCCAAACCAATTGGAATATCTTTTCCATATATAGCATTTATTGCGTAGGAAGTCGCGTCTGCACCAACACTTTTCCAATCACCCTTAATTATACTAATCGCTGTTCCAGTGTAGGAGGCATATTGAACGAGAGTCGACACAACCGCATATTTGAGAACTAACCCATTATACCCCAAATAAAGGCCTGTAGCGTGCAGTCCTCCAAAGGTAACCGCTGCCCCATAACATCCACCAAGCCTCGCACTCTTCTCATCCCAATGAACATTATTGAAACTTGATTTTGACAATCCGCCTGCGATATATCCTTGCAATGCAAAAGGTGAAAGAACAGACCCTACCGCAGAAAAAGCCGTCCAACCAATCGTAGCATATAGAGGCAACCCGACGGCAATTCCAATCGCAAGTGCTGCTATGGAAATCACGGTATAAGGTGCAAACGCTATCGCAGCCGCTGCAGCTCCAACAACTGTAACAAAAGCTGTGATTCCGAGTGTAAAAAGAAGCGAACTCGTCACTCCCAAAGCGGTAATAACCATCTGTCTCGCAATCAGTCCTCCCTCTAAAGCGGAGGCGCCCATCATCAGAGCAAGCGAACCCACAAAACCAAAACCCATCGCAACTGCAATCCCCGCAACTACGGCTACGCCACTCGCATACGCGAAGGTAGCTCCTACTCCACCAGCGATCATTCCAGGAAGAGAATTGATTGTACTCAAAGCTGCAATGCCAATCGCGCCAATTCCCGCAGCTGCCGCATGCAAACCCATGTAACCAAGAGTTGCACCAAGGCCAATCGCCGCCAAAGCGCTCGCGACTACAACCGAAGCCATCAAACCAAGTCCAACCGCTGCTGCTCCAATCGAAGGTAAAGAAAACGTTGGAAACGTAATCGCTGCGATCGTTCCAATATCAACGCTGTGACCACTCGGATCCGTATGATTCACCGGATTCCCTTCCGTATACATAAACAAGTCCATCGACATCGGAGTTCTCGTATCCAAAATGCTGTCTGCTTGCGTAAATCTGCCGATCTCTGGATCGTAATAGCGAGCTTTGTAGTAGTAAAGGCCTGTCTCACGGTCTTCTTCTTGACCTGTGTATTTGTATCGAAATATATCGGGTCCTTGCGAATCGTTTCTTTGGACTTCACCGTAAGGTTTGTAACTCACATGAGAACTACCGCCCCATTCCCCGCCCCCAAGTCGATTCCCTTGGCCGTCCATCGCCATTGTAATCGAACCCAAATGATCAGTGTTGAAAAATACAAAACCAGTCACGGGGGTTCCTTTGGCCGCGTCCTGCGGAACGCGCTCTCAGCTCCGGTCAAGTTATTCAATCTTACCCTAAAACTGAGCTTCAAAACAAAAGCCAATAACTTGACCACGCTTCCATCGCTCGCGGGAGTCTTTTAATTACGAGAAAGATCTCTCCTAATCTTTCGGGATCTCGCAAGGTTTGTCCTCGTCAGGTTCAGGGTTAGGTTCGACGGTTGCGACGATTTCGAATTCTGGATCATAATGCTTAAACGTTCGATTTATCCAAAGATTCGGATCTCTATTCGGAGGCAACCAACGAACGATATTCAAACGAAGCGAGTGATTCGGAGGTAGATTGTATTTATGGAATAGTTGATGACTCTTTTGACTGCGCTTTCCCAAACGATTATAGAATACAAACTCAAATGTTCTTTTACCCACAGGTGCCGGCATTCGGTAATCACAGCCTTCGAAAAATCTCACATACTTTTTTCCAGCATATTCTTGAATAGAGATCTTCTGTCCACTTCGAACCCAATAATCAAATTCAGGTTTTAGAAGATTACGCGCCTCCCCGATCAAACCCTTTTCGTACCAAAACGCACTTAGATCAAAATCGATACTTTTCTCTCTCTTCAGTTCTTCGTCAGGTTGTTCGATTTCCGGCGCTACTAAACGAAACTTTATGTAAGTTCTATCTGTATTTAAAATTTCTCTATATTCATCTGGAGGGCCATGACCCAAATTACCTAAGCCTGCCAATATTTGAAGTGCCAAAAACAAATCGGAAACTGCTAAAATAATATTCACGCAATTTTATTTCCCTAATCTTTCGGGATCTCGCAAGGTTTGTCCTCGTCAGGTTCAGGGTTCGGTTCAACCGTCGCGGTGATTTCGAAAATTCTTTCTTTAACAAGCATTGGAACTCTGTCTTTCGGCTTTGTAAAAGCTTGATCATAAGGATGAATTTTTTCTACTTCAATATCTTTCGGAATGAAGTCTAAGCGAATTGAGTGATTTGCCGGCAAATCAAATTCAGATTCTAAAATGCCGGATCTTTGATATGCCTGGAAATCTACTTCAAACACATATTTATTTCGTCCCACAGGAGCGGGCATTCGATATTCACAATCTATTAAAAATTTTTCTCTCATGTTTCCGCTTATTTGAAGAAATACATTTCGATACAATCCATCTTGCTTATGGTAATAATAACTTTCGCTTGGATTCATGTTTAAATTATCAAAAATTGTGAACTGTATATTTGCGTAAATTCCATCTCTAATGATTCTGCTATGAAAGGAGTAAGCATCTCTGTTAACGTTTTCCCTCACTATCTTAATTCCTTTCATTTTCGAAATCCTAAATTTAACGTATGTATTTTCTACTCCTGAAACAGATCTAGAAATCCGAATATCCGTTGGGCATCCGGTAAGAAATATAATCAAGAATAGAAGAATCAGTATTTTTTTTAGCCTCATAAATCTCCTTCGCAAGTTCTTACTGTGCCTTTCACATAATTAACTGCGAGTCCAATCGGAAGCTTCGTAGCATAACCTGCCATGTCAAGACCTACGGCTTCCCAATCTCCTTGTATTGCACTCTTAGCGGTCAATACTATCGATGCATATAGCACAAGATCCTTTACTGAAAGAATATTAAACACTTCAGCTGCGCCAATGCTTCCATTTGCGGCACCTCCGGGACCATATATATAACCTGGAACGCCATACGCAGGTGCTCCATAAGCAGCACCAGCCGCCGCCATAGTAGCAGCTTGTCCTGCACTCATATAACAAGCCCACTTCCTCGCAGATTTCTCATCCCAGTGGATATTGTTCCAACTCGACTTCGAGTAACCACCCGCTAAATACGCTTGTGCTGTATTCTGATT
>NZ_JAFFPU010000087.1 GCF_016919175.1 Leptospira ainlahdjerensis
GGCTTCGGAGCGAGCTTGAGCAAAAGTTTCAGCAGCGGAGTGAACGCAGGACTGAGCTGGAGTGAGAAAGGTGGAGTCGGAGGAAACATCGGCTACGAAGCTCCCGGAGACAAGAACCAACCCAAGAACTCGCTTGCAAACCAGATGAAAGGAACTGGAGGAAGCTTAAATTGGAATCAAAGAGACGGAGTATCCGCGTCTCTTACAGCAGCGGGTGGCGTGAACGCAGGAACCTGGAGTCAGTCCGGTGGTTTTCAAGCGAATACGAACTTTCTAAACGACAAGTGGAAGGCTGACTTTGTTTCGGGAAAGGCGAAAGAAGACGCGGACATGCAGGAAGCAGAACGTTCTAAATCCGCTCAGAGTAGGAACAACGCTGAACAAGGCGCGGCGACTTTGGCTGGTGCAGGATACAGAAGAGAGGAGGAAAACATCCTCGACCATGTTCTGAGCAAGGCTGGTGAAGCGTTAGGGAATGTGTTTGGCGGCAATGAAGTAGGCAGCCTCTGTTTTGTCGCCGGAACCCTTGTCCTCACAAGTAAAGGATTGATCCCGATTGAAACGGTTCAGACCGGAGATGAAGTCTTGGCTTTTAATCCAGAAACAAAAGACCAGAGCTTGAAACGAGTGGTTCGTTTGTTCAGAAACGAGAATACGGAACTTCTCAATATCAACTTTGGAGAGGGTGAAGAGGTAAGAACGACAGCCGGACACAGATTCTTTACCGAGAACAGAGGCTTTGTTCTCGCAGGCGAACTTACCACGAAAGACATTTTCTTGGACAAAGCAGGAGAGAAGGTTTCTATTCACTCGATCGTAAAAGAAACACACAAAGAGAAAATCCCAGTGTTTAACTTCGAGGTCGAAGATTATCATACCTACTATGTTGGAGAGACCTGTATCCTTGTTCACAACGACAGTATTAAGATGTTGCAAGAGAAGATTGGTGCGGGTGAGAAACCTGGTTTCTTTTCTGGTCTCGGAGAACGTTTCACAAACTTAGTGAGTGGAAACGGATTTAATACGAATGCTTCACTGAATTCCGGTCCGGTGAAAATAGTGGCCGGAACCGGCGGCGGTAAGGCGACGGGGGATATATTAGAAGATTCGAATGGAAAGTTGTATCAAAAACAGACTAAAAAAGGACAAACCGAATGGGTTGAAATCAATCCGGCAACTATGGATCCGAAGAAACATGCGGAAGGGCAAGCGTTGATGGTGCAAGGAGCGGCTAACGGAGATTTGGTTGCATATTCTAAGGGACTTGCCTTAACGAAAGGATACGGCTGGAACGACAACGGATTGAATATGGTTGGAATCAGAGTTCCGGTAGATTCTCAAAATGCGACTCACAACGACTTTATGTTAGCGATTAACAAAGGGCAGTTGGAATCGGTGCATTTTGCTTCTACACAACCCGGACAAAAAAGTTATGCAGGGAACGCCGAAAAAGGAACTCCGAGCAGTGCAGCACTTGGAGGAGTTGGAGAGATATCGACGGGACATTTCAATATGGTAGGAGTGGACAAAACAGCCGGGGTTTGGAAGCACGCGTATTTAGCGGGAATGGCAGATGGAACTGTTCCGGGAGCGAGAGACGCAAACGCAGACGGAAACCACAGTGCGGCGGAAAGATCCATGGAGAACTTGAAGAAAATGACCGAGGTCTTCATCCACCAAGGTGGGACTGATACAGTTAATATAATACGAGATAAGAATACTAAAACACTGATTGTGGATTACGTTCCTGGAAAAGTTGGTGGAATTTCTCAAGGTTGTCAGGTTCCGAATCAGAGTTACTTTTACAACGCTCAAACCGGACAGAATGAAGTGTTTGTTACCTCTGGACTCAACAAAATGGCAGGTCAACACGGAGCTTTTAACAGTATGGAGACGTTATTCAAAGACAATCCTAAGTTTGGATATTCTGTGATTAACTCCTCGGATTACGACAAAGGGTTGATGAACCAACTGAATGATTTGAAAACAAATGCAAAAGAAGAATACTTGCAGGCTGAATTGCAAAATTATTTGAAGAAAAAACCGCAGTACCAAGATTACAGCGTTCAGTTTAATCGTTGATTTTGGGGATTGCCTTCCTTCTTCTTGAAGGAAGGCAATTTATTTTTACAAAGGAGTTCGTATATATATGAGAATTTTAATTTTGTTCTTTCTTACATTTGGACTTTTGTTTGCGGAATCTTTTGATGATTCTTTGCAAGGATATATTGATTCAAGCTACAAGAGCCATCTGGAAGAAAAAAAGAAAATCGTCATTCCGGAAGTTGTAGGCTTGAAAGCGGAAGATCAAAAAAAATTGTTTGATCGTTCTTCTAAGACGTACGTAGAATTTCCAATTTCGTCGGGAAACAAACCGACGATCGTAATCAAGACACCTCCAGGTTATTTGTACAATGTGCATTGGAGAATTCTCGCTTGTTCCGATTTAGGAGAAAAGTTTGATTTGAAATACGCTCGAATCAAAAAGATGCAAGTCATTACAAAGGTGGTGTCCAAAGTCGGGAAAACGGAAGTATTGCGAGAAGATGATGAGAAAGAGTTTAATTCTGACGGCATTGATGAAATACCTCTTTATGCAGACAACAATATCAATGTATCAGGTTCCGCACCATACGGAAATTCGGTAAAACACTTCCTGATCGAGATCTACATCCAAGACGCATTCCGGAAGGAAACCGGTAAACTTTGTGTATCGGAGATCTTGCCTTTTGACAGTTGAGCCTAAAATGCAATAGTAAATCGCAATACACTTCATTTCTTAACAAGAGGCATTATGAGATTATCTTTAATATTTCTTTTTTTACCAATATTGGCCTGTGCTTCTGAATTTCCGAAGTGTGAAGCCGGCGGAGTTGTAATTGAAAAGGATAAAAATGGTTTAAACGTAAGAGATTCTATAAAAGGAAAAATAATCGATGCAATTCCTAATGATTCAATGATAACTCTATCTGGTTATAAAGAGGGCTGGTTTAAAATTACCGAAGCAACTTATATGCCTCAATATCAAGATGAAGGACTAATGCTTAAATGGAAACATTCTGAAGAAGAAGGAATGGTGAAAAGGGATTATAATAAGAAGGAAGCCTGGATTAGTGGAAAGCATGTGGTTACCTATTTAATTTCTAGTACAGGAAATATTTATGAATCCCCTAACACAAATTCTAAAGTGGTTTCGGTATTTAAAGATGAAAGTATGTATTCTGTAAATATAGTTGAATGTAGCGGCAATTGGATCAAAATTAATTATAGAAATACTCTTGGATGGGTTAGCGCGATGCGCCATTGCCCAAATTCACTTACTTCTTGTGATTACTAAATTTTGTTAGATTTATTGAAATATACGAATGAACTGAGTTGGGGATACACCTTCTCTGTTAAGCCTCAAGAAAAGCAAAGATAGATTTTTCAAACTGGTAAAAGATCAATGGAAGAGACCACAATCAAAAAAGGATACGTGTTAGGCGAGGCAGTAAGAGACAAGAGAAGCGGCCAAAAGATGTATGTCGAGGTAGCTTGGAACCCGGAAGTAAGCTGTGTTTACTTTGATCCTGAAAAGGAAAGCCTTGTGAAAGTTAAAATGCTTCCGGAGGACTTAGAACGGATTAAGGAAGTTCTTCCATATCTTCCAAAGTAAAACACAAACGATCATTGAAACAAAAAAACTCAGACACCCCTTTTCCATTGACAAAATCGGCCTTTGATTCAACTCTTCAATACATTGAAGAGTTGATCCTCTCGACTTTCAAGCCCTCCTTTATTTTCTCTCCCAACTATCCTTTTATCAAAAATTAAATCAAACTTCATAGGCTGTGGGAAGCGATGTTCTGAACGTAAAATCCTCCATTTCCCCGCGTGAGCGATCGAAGCGTAAATCCTGCGATGCACCGTTCCGATTCAAACGGAAGGCGTGCAAGGAACACAAAGATATCCGAATATTCTGAATATCGAATGGTGCGTTGCAGATTGAAGCGGAGAGCGCGACCCGAAGGGGCACGCCCTTTAAAAGCCCAAGGAACAATTCTATCAAACAAAAGAGTTCCAGATGGCGACGAGCGTGATCGCAGTCGTAGCTGCACCGTTTACGGGAGGAGCGAGTCTTGCGATCGCGATGGCAGTTAACGCAGGAATCGGAGCGGCAACCGGAGCGGCCGGAGGCGGATTGCAAGGAGCTGTAGTAGGAGCGGTCGGTGGAGCAGCCGGAGCGGCGGTAAGAAGTTTTACGGGCGGAGCCGTTACGGTAGGACTCAGTTACTCAAAAGAAGGCGGATTCGGAGCTTCTGTAGGAGTGGGATACGGACCAGCGACTGTGAGTTTAGGCATCACAGAACACGGTGGAGCGACGATCGATGTAGGTTTGACAAAAGGCGGATTCAATGCGGGACTGAGCTACAACAC
>NZ_JAFFPU010000040.1 GCF_016919175.1 Leptospira ainlahdjerensis
GCAGACTTCAAACTTCCGCCTCCGACGAGCGCTCCTACGAAACTGGCTGGTAAGCCCGTTGCCTCCGCAACCATTCCTGTCATTCGACTTTGGAACTCGCTCTTTACGGCTTGTGTGAACCGCTGACCCATACTTCCGGAGCCGCCGTTCATCCCGTTCATGATCGTGAAGATAAAGCCCTTGCTTTCCTTCTCAGCGTCGTTCGCCTTTGCTTGATTCTCGATTTTTTCTTCAACATCTTTCAGATAATTTGAATATTTCTGATTAACTGTAGTTAGTTGGTCTTGCGTATATGTGCTCCCAAAACCCTTTAACTTGAAGTCATATCCCAATGAATCTAAGCTAAAGCTCGAAAGAACTAAAAGATCTTGTTTACCGTAGCTGATTTCTATGGGAATTCCCTTAACGTTTACTGTTCCTTTTAGATCTCGGCTTCCTGCGAAGATTTTGTCCCCGGTTCCCAAACCGTCGAAGGAACTCCGCAATTTATTTCCTTGAGATTGAGCAGAACCTTCTTCAAAGCCATAACTTCCTGACTGTCTGTGGTATTCTTTGGTTTGCCCCATGGTTGGCTGAAAGCTCTGTTTGAAACTAGGATCTAAAGCCTGAAAGTTTGCTAACGTTTCTTTTTTGCTCTCTCTATATTCATTTTCTTGAAACTCTTTAATTTCCTGATTTTGAGAAAAGGATTGTTGAAGTTCCGCCGTTTTGTCGCTGAATTGTGCGAACATTCCTTCCATCTGGCTTTGCATACTATCCAAATAATCTCGAACGTTCTCTACCATAGAAGCGTTAAAGGCGGTCGTGTTCAGACTATCAAGATTAAGAGTGTCTACGCGAAGATTTCCGGGATTGAATTTTGTCAAAATCTGAATGTACTGATACTCGAGAACTGCGCTATAACTAGAATCTTTCATCGCGTTCCCGTCGATGGCAACCTCTCCGCTCTGAATCTGCCTGTATCCGGAGATTCGATCACCGTTTATACGAAAGGAATAACCTGCATCGCGAAGATATTTATAATCTTCTCCATTGATGAGGGAATCGAATAAATTCTTCTGTAGAGAAGCGCTTCTCTCCTCGTTTTCTTTTTGAAGTTTTTGAGAATACTGATCTAAGTATTGAGATACTGCGCTATTCGCCGCAAAATTTAATGACTGAGCTCCGCCTTGCATCAAAGTTTGTAACGCCTGTAAGTCATTATCATTGGTCAGAAGAGAATTCATGTCACCCAAGAGTTCGTCAACGCGGGATTGTTTCTCTTCCATTTCCTTCTGAGAAGCGGCTATTTGCTGAGTGACAAAATCAGCTGTAATTTCCCCGGGAATTTTGGATTCAAGCGAAGAAATCATCTCCGTCAAACCTTCCAACAAACTTCCTCCGATATCTCGAGTTGCAAGTTCCTGGGAATAGGAAAGAAGACTTTCAATCGCTCCTTTGTTTTCACTTCCTTGTTGAATTAGATTTTTTGCCGATTGAAGCATTCCTTGAATTTGATCGTAGCTTTGACCTGCGCCGATAATCCCTTCGACGTTGTTCTTTTCGTATTTGATCTGCTCCGCGATCTCTTGAGAATTTTTGAAATTCCTATGGAGAAGCGAATCTCTATAATTCAAAAAAGAATTTCTTGTGTTAGAAAGAGCTCTTGAAGTTACTTCCGTAGTAATCGTATCTCCTAAAGTTGAATACTTTTCTTTCAAGAAGGACATTGCATGGCTCTTCTGATCGGAGGAAAGCTTCATGTAATAGGCCGACTCGTCGAACCTACCTTCAGATTTCGCGATCTCGGACAATGCGAGATATCGTTCCGATTTATTAAAGTATTCGGAAGCCTGATTCAAAAACGTTTTTTCTTGATCGACGGTTTCCAACTGAAGAGTGGACGCAATTGAAATATCCGCACGAACAGCCGTATATTGGTCGATCAGAGTTTGATTCTCACTTGCCTTACCGTTAAAGCCGAATCCCCCTTGAGACCCCGAAATTTCATTTAACCAAAAGGTTTGATTTTGACCGAATAGATTGGCTTGATTTTGCAAAGACAATAATTCGGCATTGTCAACGATTTGCGCGGGTTGGCCGAGCATCGCAGTTATAATACTATTGATTCGATTGCTCGCGTCTAATGCAGCTGTTCCATACGCTTGAGATCTTCCAAAGGAATCAGCAATACTCTGACTCAACGCTGCTCCTTGAGTATTCCAAACCGATTCATTTTGTTTATTCAGGATTGCCTGATCTACAAGATTCCCTGACGCTGCATATTGATAACTGTCCCAAAGTCCGACAGCAGTATTATAGAGTTGGCTTGTATTCGATTCAGAATTCGTAATGAGAGACTCTAAAGTATTTGTCTGACTGATTGCGTTCGCTTGAAACGGTTCTTCTCCGGATTGAGGATCGGATAAAGCCTGTTGCAATGTATCCTTAGCTGATAAATACCAGTTAAGTTCTGCTTGCTGGAACAATTGAATTTCGTCAGCCCAAGCTTGTTGCCCCTGACGATATTGACTGTCTGCATTATCTAAAACGCCGTTATAGCCGTTGATTTGAAAACCATAAACTGAAGTAACCCACGCATCCCTAGCAGCTTTCATCTGAGCGATCTGATCGTCGTAATTCTGAGAAGTCGCCTGTTTTGCAAGTTGAAGTTCCTGAAGTTTGGAATTGTATTCTTGGGAATATTGATTCGATCGAGATTCCCAATCTCTTAGAGGATTTACAAGAGACAAAAAGGTGTTTGCTAAGTTTGAAAATTGAGAGGACATACCTGACCAGAAGTCTTGATTTCCTTGCATGGCCGCATCTGCATATCTATATCTCGACTGAATCTCTACTTGATTTGTGCTTCCGAGAAGACTAAACCAATTAGAGGAAGTAAGAGCGGTTCCACCTAAATATACGGATGTCCCTTGAAGAATCGGAGTAACGCTACTCGCCGCTTGGGCCGCGTCTGGAGAAGAGGAAAAGGATAAGTTATACGTACCGAAGATAGCATTCCGGATATTATTATTATTTTGAATCTGTGCCGTATTAAAATTACCGTTCACAGCAAAACTATACCTCTGATCCAAATTGTTTACTTGTGTATAGCCGCAAAAGAACCACTCATTTCCGCACCATTCGCCGTTCAATCTATAGCCACCGTGACCGTTGGTGCAAGTACCACCGAAGTCGGATCCTGAAAAACATTGATAAGTAAAATGAGTGTCCTCATGAGTCGCGCTTGAAGAGTAGCTTCCTTGTCCGACCAAAGCGGTCACATCCGATTGATAGATAAGACTACTGCTATCGGCTCTCCACCCGAGAACGGATCCGTCGCCTTGATAGTAAATGCCTCTGTTTCCTTGAACAATATTACTACAACCGTTTGAACCGAAATCGTTCGAACAGCTGACCGAACTCGTTCCAACTTGTTGCGCAAAATTCACGATCTGCGTTGCGTAGCCGTCTTGCCATTTGGCCGAATTCCAATAGTCAACCTTAGAATCAGCGTAGTTCTTTTGATTTTGAAAAAAGTCTCCCAACGATTGTGCCAAAGTATCCAACGAAGCATGTTGGTCTAAAGAATCTTGCAGACTTGCAAGAAGAGAATCAATATCACCGAAGGAGCTATTCAAAACAGGATCCCCTGCCATTGAAGATCTAAGCTGATTCTCTTGAGCACGAATACTATTCAAAGTGTTCTGTAAGGTTGTTCGAATTCCATTCTCCGCATTTTGAATCAACTGCTCATTGGCCAACCATTGCGCCTCCGTTGCATTGATTTCATTAAGGTAGGCTAATTTATCATTTTCTAAACCTGCAATAGCTTGATCCCACTGAGATAAACCGGTAATAATCGAATTAAAGGAATTCTGTTCCCAGGCGGCTTGTTTAGCAAGAAGATCCTGCCACTTCGCATCCCAAGTCTGAGCGCCTTGATA
>NZ_JAFFPU010000052.1 GCF_016919175.1 Leptospira ainlahdjerensis
GTATATTGAATATTTTCCGTATGAACAGATTACAAAAATTTATTTATATAACGGCTTTCTTATTCTCAATTTCAATTGTTGCGGAGGAGAAAGTTAAAACTTGCATCGAAGGCGATTGTCAAAACGGTAAAGGAAAAGTACAAACTGAAGAAGGCAATATCTTTGAATCTACCTTTAAAAATGGAAAATTAAACGGACTTGTCAAGGGCTATAGGCCGGATGAACCGGATAAAATTTCTACCATGTATTTTATTGATGGGAAAATTGATGTAACCAAAAAAGTCTCCGACTGGTTTGAAGATGGAGAACATTATGAAGGTTATTTTAATTCAGATATGAATATGCACGGAAAGGGAAAACTAACCTATATTGCTGGAGAAACAACATGTGTGTTTGAAGGTTCTTTTTTGAACGGCAAAAAGCATGGAATTGGTAAGATAAGTTGCGAAGACGGAACTAAAGTAGCTGGTGAGTGGAGGAACGATCGACGATATTTTCCTATCGAATTGGATTTTATTTGCAGATCCTTAGAAAGAGTCGATAAGTGGGAAGGTGGGGCTGTTAGTGGAAAATTTAAGTTTAAGATGATGAGAAACTCTGAAGAACTAGAGACAAGCTTGAGGGAATGGTCTGGTATTGAACTTACTAACTGGAATGAATATACAATTGCTGAGGGAGTTTATAAAGTCGATTCTTTCGAAACTATTTTTTTCCTATTCATTCCAACTGACAAAGAAAAAGAATTTGATGAATTAGTTTCAAAAAAACGTGATCTCAACATAAACGGAATAGCACTTGGAACAATAAAAATGACTAACAAGTATCCTGCAATTCTCGTTGAAAAAATCAAATAACCATATCAGGAATTTTCATGAAGGTGTATATACTCTCTTGAAAATTCCTTAAAGTTATATTCCAAATAATAGCTTTATCCGACATAACTAAGTAAAAATTTTATCTCTCATTTGCAAATTTTGTCTGGTATATGCTTATACTATACACATATATAGCAATTGTTGGAGAAAGAAATGCAAGAGGAAAAGGATAAAATTCAACTCATCGTTTTCAAAGTTGAAAAATTAATAAAGGATTCTTTAGACGAAGGAATTGAATTAGGTTTTAATGTGGAATACTTAGCAAATCAAATAGCTGTTAAGTCGATTAAATTTATTTATTCTGAGATCGAGATTCTTTAATTAAATCTCATTTTCTTTTCCAACTTTTTATCACAGCCTCTAAGGCATTCCGTTCGCTTTCACTTATATCACGGTCAAGGTTAAGTAATTCAAGAACAAATACCTTTAGATTTAATCGTTTGCGAAATAGATGTAAAATCTTAAATTCTTCATTAAGGCGAGTATCACGATTTTTTTCTTCAGGTTGTAAATATAAATTCTGATCAGAAAGGTCTTCAATATAAAACCAAAGTGGGTTTATATTTGCATTCTTCTTTAAACAATCAACAAATTCTACCCCTGGTTCAGCTCCCTTTATAATCCGGCTGACTGTTGCTTGCGTTGTTTCTGCTTTCTCGGCAACTTCCTTTTGATTCCAACCAGTTATCTCCATCATTTTCGAAAGTTTTTTTGAAAAATTCATTTTATATACGTTTTCGTATTTTTTTTAATTGACAAATATACGTTAACGTATATATCCAAGTCACTGGTTTAAACCTACCGAAAGGATCGGAAATAAAACCAGGGAAATCAAGGAGTTTTCATGGGTTCCGAAAGTTCAGATCAAAAAATCAAAGTGAGATTGAAGACCCTTATTCTCAATCTCCTTTTGCTGATTCCAACATCGTATACTCTCTCATCCAATTGGTTGAGCTTAGATCTTTACATTATCTCTGGTTTAGAAACTGTATCCCTTCTGCAAATCAACGTAGGAACCGGTCTACGTAAATCTTCTATCAATCATCGAATCTTTTATATTGAGATTCAGATCTTCTTTTTTCAATTCTTCATTTGTTTTAACGATGATCGAGGATTCTACGTTCGAGCCGATCAGTATCGTTTCCCTAAACTAAAGGAGAGTCAGTAATGATCATTCGAAATAATGAAGAGATCAAACGAGCCATTGCAAAGAGAGGATTTCTTCGGTTCAAAGAATGGAGCGACTCCAAGGGACTCAACTATAACTACGCGTTGAAAACTCTCAACGGTCAAGATGCGTATTCAAGTGTTATCAAAGCACTCGAAGAAGATAAATTTGAAATCGTTTGGGAAACACCTGCCACCAAAAAATTCAAGGAGCTTGCGTGATGGAGCCTATCTTCGCAATCAAAAGTCACCGAAGAAAAGTATCTGAATCTATTCAAAGGATTATGGAAAAAACAAAACAAGATCCGGTTCAAATTCTTCTCTCTCGATGCGCTATCTATGAATACTTTATCGATGATGAGGAACTTAAAGATCGATTCAATCACTGGGTCCAAAAGAAAAAACTTTCGGAAAAAGGAGAAACATTCAATGGCTAACACAACTAAATACGATCGAGTGAGGGGTCGTTTCATTTGCGATCAAGTAGAGTCTTTACGTGAGAAAAATTTGAACGCACGAACTCTATTTGATCGTTGTTGGAATAAAATTCCGGACACTCTGATTCGGAAATTGAATGCTGAAGATCTTCTTCAGTATATTCGACTTCATGTTTTGCCAAGTGAAATTTCAGCGACCATACCTTCTAAATCGAAAGAGGGATACAAAACGAAAAGTCCAAAAAGTCATTCCTTGGAGAAATTCGCATGAGCAGTTCTTTTCCGAAGCATACAACCTTTGACTTTCTTCCCCTCGGCGGGAGTTCTTCCGCCGAGGATCTTTTTACAGAAAAAACTTCGGTCTGTAGTGGATGCGGATTTCAACCTACTATCATTTATCAATTCGATCTTTGTAAACCATGTTTGGAGAAATGGTTTGAGAAGCTCAGACCATTACTTGACTCGGTAAGAAAATGACTCTTTTGATTGTAGCGAAATTTTTCTTAGAGAATCCTCTCGTCGCGTTTCGTCCAACGCAGGTTGCAAGAAACTTAAAACGTCCAGAGAAAACAATCTATAGAACGATTCAAATTCTAATACAATGGCAGTTCATTGAAGAATATGACGGATTGTATATTCTAAACGTCGATACGATCGAAGGTAAAAATCCTACTCGTAAATTTTCCGGAACCGGATCGATCGCAATCTTACACCTTCTCTTACCAGGGAAGAGCTTTTATTCAGGAGAGTTACGGTTACTTACCGGGCTTCAATCACTACAACGTGCGAAGGTAAAACTGACATCCTCTAAATTAATCAGTTCAGAAGACGACACTGATCTTTTTGGCGAAAGTTTTCTTTGGCAACTTGCTCCAAAAATTCAAATCAAGTTAGCGCAATGCTTAAGCCATTTGCGCGGACTCAGGAGGATTTATGGAAAATGAAAGTTTGATACCATTAAAAAAACCTTATGGTATCAAGAAGCCAAGAGGAAACAAACTACCTCCCGCGATTAGAAACCAAATTAATCCCGTTGAAGGGAAATCCTCACTACGTTCGATCGCAAAAGGCTACGAGGTCCGTCATTCAAATCTATCGGCAACAGCCTATGGAGACAGAAATACTCCTCACTTAATTCAGATTTTGGAAATGGAATTTAACCTTCCAATAGCTGAGATCCGAAAGATCTTTCAAAAGGCAAGAGAAGCGAGAGCTGAATTCAAAAAACTACAATCCGAAAACGGAAAGCGCGTATCACAAAGCGCGGAAGCACAAGCCATTTTAAAAAACATGGGATTCAAGGAGAAATGAGATGACCGAAAAATCGGCGTTAGATGAATACAGAGACGAAATAG
>NZ_JAFFPU010000049.1 GCF_016919175.1 Leptospira ainlahdjerensis
AGCCGCCGTTCATCCCGTTCATGATCGTGAAGATAAAGCCCTTGCTTTCCTTCTCAGCGTCGTTCGCCTTTGCTTGAGCAGCGATGCGGGCTTCGATGTCTTCTTGGTATTTCGAATATTTGTTGTTAACGTTTGAAAGTTCGTTTGAGGTGTATTTGGTTCCCGTTCCGTTCAGCTTAAAGTTGTATTCCAAGTTTTCGATCTGAAATCCGGAAACAACGATTAGGTTCTGGGAGCCATAGCTGATCTCAACAGGAATCCCTTTGACGTTTACCGTACCTTTGAGTTCTCGGCTTCCGGTAAATGCGCCGTTTCCGGTAAGGATTCCTCCGAACATCTCCCTGCTCAATTTCTGAAAAGAGCCTCCTCTTCCGGAGATTGCACCTTCTTCAAAGCTGTATTTTGCGGCTTCTTGATGATACTCTTTCAGACCGTTCATCGTCGGTTGAAAGGTTTTTTGAAAATTCGGTTCCAATCCTTGGAACATGGACAAAACGCTGTCTCGATTTTCTGCGTATTGTTCTTCTTGTTGGGTTTGAATCTCCTGATTCTGTGTATATTCTCCCTTTACTTCCTGCGTTTTGTCGCTGAATTGTGCGAACATCGTTTCTACGTTCTTTTGAAGATCGTCTATATAACGTTTCAGATTGGAGACTGTTTCCGCGCTAAAGGTGCTTCTGTTTGGATCCAGCATATCAACGCTCAGATTCCCCGGATTGAATTTAGTCTGGATTCGCATATATTGATATTCTAATTCTGGAGAATAGCTGTTCTTCGCCATCGCGTTTCCATTGACCACGATCTCACCGCTGTAGATTTGGCGGTACGCACTGATACCGTCTCCGTCGGTTCTGAATTCATATCCCGCGTCTCTCAGATATTTGTAGGATTCTCCGTTTAGTAGGTCTTCCAGAAGAGTCTTTTGTAGATTGGCGCTTCTTTCCTCGTTCTCTTTCTGGAGCTTTTTGGAATAATCGTCTAAATATTTCGATACGGCGCTGTTAGCCGCGATATTGAGGGCCTGGCCCCCGCCTTCTAATAACGTCTGTAACGCCGCCAAATCGTTGTTATTCGTAACCAAAGAGTTCATCTGAGAGAGGAGTTCGTTCGCTTTCTCTTGTTTTTCCGCGAGCTCCTTTTCTTGGGCAAGAATCGTTTGTGTAACCGCACTGGAACTGATTTCTTTTGGAAGGTTTCCTTGAATCCCGGCAATCATTTCCTGAAGTCCGTCTAAAAGATCGCCGGAAATATCGCGATTGGCTAATTCTTGGGATTCCGCTAAAAGTTTTTCGACTCTTTCCTTGTTTCCTTCCCCTTGATTGTTTAGAGTCTGAGCGGATTGCAACATTCCTTGAATTTGATCGTAGCTTGCTCCTTCGGAAAGAATACCCTCGACTGTGTTTTTGCCGTCTTGAATTTGTTTGGTGAGTTCCGCGCTCGTTTGAAAGTTCTTATTGAGCAGGCTATCTCTGTAATTCAGGAAGGAGATTCTAGTATGGTTTAATCCTCTTTCATCGACGGAATCGGTGATCTCGTCTCCAAGAGTTTGGTATTTTTTCTTTAAGAAACCAAGTGCGTTATTCTTTTCTCTCAGGGAAGCGGTCAGGTAATACGATGATTCGTCGAATTTTCCTTCACTTTTCGCTTTTTCGGAAAGTTCCTGAAATCGTTCCGATTTATCGAAAAATTCATTCGCTTGTTTCAGAAAATCTCGCTCTTCATCGACAACCTCAGTCTGTAGGGTGGTAGCCAAAGTAATATCGTCTTGGAATTGGGTAAACTGAGTGGTTTTAGTCTGACTCAGACTAGTTTTTCCGTTAAAATTAAAACCGCCGTTACTACCGTTGATTTCATCCTGCCAAAAAGTTTGATTTTGTGCATAACCGCTTATTTGATTCGTGATCGAATTGATTTCCGCGTTATCAACAATGTAAGCGCCGCCTCCATAAATTGCTTGGGCGAGTAAGTTGATCCGGTTGCTCGCATTCAATTCGGCGGTTTTATAAGCCTCGCTTCTACCGAAAGAATCAACGATGTTTTGCGAAAGATTAGCTCCCTGTTGATTCCAAGTCGTTTGGTTTTGCTGATTTACAAGAGCCTGTTGCATGAGATTCCCGGCGGCGGAATATTGATAGGTGTCCACTAAAGAATTGGCGGCGTTGTAAAGATTGGTAGTGTTGGTCTCTGAGTTTGTAATTTGGGTCTGAAGTTGATTCGCAAGAACGATTGCGTTCGATTGAAATTGAGCCTCCCCGTCCGAGGATGAAATTGCGGTGTTCATGCTGTCCTTGGCGGCAAGAAACCAACCCAATTCCGCTTGTTGAAAAATAGAAATCGTATTTGCCCAGGTCTCTTGCCCGCTTCGAAATTGACTGTTCGTGTTATCCGCACTTCCTTCAATATCCGCAATTTGAAATCCATAGACATCCGTAACCCAGCTCCCCCGAGCCGCTTTCATCTGTGCAATTTGCTGATCATAATTCTGAATCGTATTTAGTTTTGTCTGTTCCAGTTCCGCAAGTTTCGCTTCGTATTCTTCCTCGTAAGCCGCGGATTTTTCCTCCCAATCTTTCAGAGGATTTACAAGACTTAAAAAAGTAGCCGAGATATTCGTAAATTGTGAAGAAAGGCCCGTCCAAAAGTTCTGATTCGACTGCATCACGCTGTCGATGTATTTGTATTTTGTCTGAATCTGAACCTGATTATTCGTACCAAGCGCGCTGTACCAATTGGAAGAAGTTAGAGCGCTTCCCCCTAAAAACACCTTAGTTTCCAAAGCGATAGGGGTGGAACCGCCGAGAGCGTTACCGGCCTGAGAAGACTGGCCGAAGTCTACATTAAAGTTACCGAATATGGAATTTCGAATCGCGTTGTTGTTGGCGATTTGTTGTTGATTAAACGATTCTCCGACGGAAAGGGAATACGTGTTGTCGACAACCCAGCTAAGGTCATAACCGCAAAACAAACCGCCTCCGCAAAAAGATGTGTCTAACGCATACTGTCCTGACGACAAATTACAGGTTCCTCCAACTTCGATTCCGTTACAGACGGCTATGTTATGACCATCGCTACGGGACGCACTGCTGTTGTTTGAAGCGGCGGGATTCCCGACCAAAACTCCGTTCAGGAATCCTCCGCTCGTAGCCGACCAACCGTAAACGTTGCCGTCGGAACCGTAAGTAACGGCTTGTGAACCGGAAGATTGTCCAAGGCACCAGTTAGCCCCGCTTCCGGAAGTATGACTACAGCTCAGATTGGCCGTTCCAACTTCTTTTGAATAATCAAAGGTCTGTGTGGCGTAAGTTTCTTGCCATTTTTGAATATTCCAATAGTCGGCCATAGCGGTCGCGTTCGAGATCTGATTCTGAAAAAAGTTTCCGAGCGTTTCCGCAAGAGATCCGAGGGACGAATTAGAATCTAAAGCGCTTTGTAGATTGTCTAGAAGAGAGTCCATATCTTCAAAAACCGAATCCAAACTTGGATCGTTAGAAGCGCTCGATCTCAATTGATTTTCTTGAGCCCGAATCGAAAGGATTGTATTTTGAAGACCGGTTCGAACTCCGTTCTGTGCGTCTTGAATCAGTTGTTTATTCGCAAGCCATTGTGCTTTCGTCTGTTCGATTCCATTCAAATAATTAAGCTTGTCGTTTTCGAGACCGGTAATCGCTTGATTCCATTGAAGAATACCGTCTTGGATTGAATTCAAGGAATTCTGTTCCCAGGCGGCTTGTTTAGCAAGAAGATCCTGCCACTTCGCATCCCAAGTCTGAGCGCCTTGATA
>NZ_JAFFPU010000005.1 GCF_016919175.1 Leptospira ainlahdjerensis
ATTCCGTTGAGATATACGTTGTTAACGGAAGTTACGATATTCTCGCTCTCGATGTATTCGAGTCCGTAGAACTTGCTTGGATAAAGAATCTCTACGTTTGTAAATTGATTTGGTGGGCGGTTCCTCGCTTACGCTCGGACCGGGCTCTCCGCTTCGGTTAAGAAATTGAGGTTTTTTTTGAAGAAGGAATCTTTATTGGATCAGCAATTTCTTAACCCCGCATCGATCCCTAACGCAGGTCGACGATATAAAAATTTTGCAAAGTTCACGCTCATTCATAGTATTTAGCTGCGATAAACATTTCAGCAATGTTTTTCCAGTCAGGAATTTTAGGTGGGATAATTCCAATATTTTGATAATATCCATCAGAATCTTCAACCCATCGTGCTAACGCTTCTAAAAATGATTCTATATCTTGATTAGTCCATTCTGAAGTATTTTCCCTAAAATCATTACTTAATTTATAAATAAATTTAACAAAGTTTTCTTTATCTCGTATTGAATCTATTTTTTCGCGTGAAAAATCCATTATTCACCTTTTATGCGAATGCTTTCACCATTATTTTTACTTGAGAATTTATAAGATTCTTTCGCGATTTCTTGTTTTGTCGCCATTCTATAAGGAATATCCTTTTTAGCTATTTTGAAAGCGGCTAAACGTCTGTTGTCGAGCGAATACAACTGTCCTTCTTTATTGACTAAGCGAATTGGCGGTATACTTTTAGCTTTTATTGTACCATCTTTCAAACCGTTCGCAAGTTCCTTAATATTTGGGTGTGTTTTGTTTGTAAAAGTGTTTTTTATACTACTTTGGCTAAAATTAACTTTACTCGGATCTATCGTCGGATATGACTTTGATGTCGTTAATCCCGTGAGATTTTTTAATTTTCCACCAACGTATTGGAGACCGCTTTTTAGCGCAGCTTTTTCTAATTGTGATCCATACCCTGTTGCGACTGCCTCTTCAAGTTCCTTTCGATTCTTGGGAACTAATGCCGCCGCAACTTTATAGGTTAATCCCGCAGAATCATGAAGCAAGCCAACCGAGTTACCAATAAATGTTCCATCTTTTGAAGCTGTTCCTGCTTTATATGATGCATCTCCCATTTTGTCCAAAACATGGTTTACGCCAGCTAAGGTATCAATTACCGCCTCGTGCCCCGTCGGATCCTTCGCCCCAATCGGATTTCCCTTCACATACGAGAACCGATTCCAACCTTGTGTATCCCACTCCCCATCGATGACCGTGTCCGCACTGGTAAACCTTGCGATCCCCGGATCGTAATAACGAGCGTTGTAAAAGTAAAAGCCGGATTCTCTGTCTAACTCCTGGGAGTTGTATTTGGGTGCAAAGTCCGTATCACCCTTATGGACAAAGGTTTCTCCATAGGGTTGGTATTGCATCTTGGAGAGGGTGTTTGCATCATCGTCTAATACGTGTGAAACGGAATCCACTTGGTCGGTTAAGTAGTAGGCGAGGGCTCCGTTTTCAGCGACGGCGGCGATTCTGATTCCGTTGAGATATACGTTGTTAACCGAAGTGACGATATTCTCGCTCTCGATGTATTCGAGTCCGTAGAATTTGCTTGGGTAAAGAATCTCTACGTTTGTAAATTGATTGGGTGGGCGGTTCCTCGCTTATGCTCGGACCGGGCTCTCCGCTTCGGTTAAGAAATTGAGGTTTTTTTTGAAGAAGGAATCTTTATTGGATCAGCAATTTCTTAACCCCGCATCGATCCCTACCGCGGCGATCCATAGAGAATCCGGGTGCTGAGTTAATGTACGGCTTAGTTCTAATTTTTCTTCGCTTCTTTCAGATTTTCCGCGGTTCAAGATAATCGTTGGCTGCAATTTTAGCTTTTGCGAGATTCAGGATTTAATAATCAATATGAATCCAATTTGGTCCGCAGAGTTCAACTTCCAATTCATATTCATTATAATTATTTGAAAAATCTAAAATCATTTCATCTTTAAGATTTATAGAGAGTAAATGAATGAGACCTTTATCATTTATATCGAATGAGAAATCAAAATTAAATTCTAAAATAGAATTGATTTCATAAATACCGCAATCATTGCTCAATTCTGTCCAGATGTATATGGGATTTTGATTTTTTGAATAAAGGTTTTGAATAAAATCTTTAAATCTTTTTGTAGACTTTTCTTCAAATTGCATATTAATGTTCTTTTTCGGTTCAGATTTTGAAATTGCTTTCTGCCTAATTTCTTCCATAATATCTAATGCTACCAAATTAGATGCACTAAATGGTTTTAACGATAAATGTGAAATTTCTGCTATATATTTAGGCATTGATAGTTGATATCTAAATTTTTTTAAAGTCTCTTCATTCATAATTTATCTTGGATTTGTCATTAGTGAGCTGAGGCCTTCCGTGATTATTATAACGTATTTTGCCACTCAAATCGTCAGTCTTTACTTTTCCCGCTTCCCAATGTTTTTCATTTGGATGGCTTCTGTCCATTGTTTGTTGCTGAACAGATTTAGTTTGTCTACCACCTCCATTTTTTGGTACTTCATATTGATATTCTCGACCTGATGCGTTTTTCGATTGAGATTTTGGTTGCTGGCTTGTCGGAATACCTTCTTTTCTCATTGCTTCACGTCTTGCGGCTCTGCTGGTTGTTTTACTATTGTTTGAAACAGAAGTTGAACCTTTCGCATTAGTTCGAGTCGATCCGTTGTTTACATTTGAACCCTTAATACCGCTCCCGCTTCCTGATGATGATCCTCGGACACCCCCAGAGGAAGGACCTTGACCAGCATCAGAATTCTTTGAGCTATTACCCCAACCACGGCTATCGGATCCTCCTCCGAGTCCGCCTCCGCAGTATTCAGGTCCACAAGATTTTTGTGGAACGTGCCCAGTCGGATCTTTTACCCCGATTGGGTTGTTGTAAACGTAAGCAAACCGATTCCATGCTTGCGAGTTATGTTCATCTGGAATCACCGTGTCCGCACTGGTAAACCTTGCGATCCCCGGATCGTAATAACGAGCGTTGTAAAAGTAAAAGCCGGATTCTCT
>NZ_JAFFPU010000019.1 GCF_016919175.1 Leptospira ainlahdjerensis
GATCAACTCTTCAATGTATTGAAGAGTTGAATCAAAGGCCGATTTTGTCAATGGAAAAGGGGTGTCTGAGTTTTTTTTGTTTCAATGATCGTTTGTGTTTTACTTTGGAAGATATGGAAGCATTTCTTTAATCCGTTCTAAATCCTCGGGAAGCATTCGAACCTTCACGAGGCTTTCCTGTTTAGGATCAAAGTAAATACAGCTTACTTCCGGGGTCCAAGCGACTTCGACATACATCTTTTGGCCGCTTCTCTTGTCTCTTACCGCTTCGCCTAACACGTATCCTTTTTTGATTGTGTTCTCTTCCATTCTCTCTCTCCGATTCTAAAACCAACGTTCACCTTCTTACGAAAACGTAAGCCTAACGTTTCCCTTGTGAGCGTTTCGAAAACTCGTCATGAAAACGAGTTCGCCGACTCATGCCTGACATTTCTTTTCTTTCTAAAATTTGATCCAAAAATCATGAAATTCAACTTTTGAATACGATTTTGAGATTCAGCTTGATTGAAAATTAAATCAGGGATTCGTTATATTAGAAAAATATCCGCAAGGTTAATTTTTGCGAGGCTCAGCCTCAACTATCAAAAGGCAATATTTCAGAGATGCAGAGATTCTTGTTCTCTTTCCTAAACACATCTTCAATATAGATTTCGATAAGAAAATATTTGAAAAATACTTTTCCCTGGGACGGATTTCCATTAAAAGCTGAGTCATTATCTGCTGAAAAGGACATTAAATCGATACCTTCAGAATCAAATTTCATATTATCTTCACGTAAGATATCCACTTGTTCATTCTTAAATATAACCTTTGTCATCAATTTCATTTTTTTGATATTTAAGTATTTCAAATTAAACTTTTTCCCTAAATCAGTACATCCGACAACCCACCAGCGTGTACTGTATTCTTGATTTCGAGGAGTCTTAATTACAATCGTAGGTTTGTTTCCAGATAAAATCGGAAATTCCACATACGTTTTAGAAGAACGATCAAATAGTTTCTTTTGATCTTCTGGCTTCAGGCCAACGATCTCGGGTATGATCACTTTCTTTTTTTCTCGGGCCATTCGTTTGTAACCCGTGTTAATGTCTTCTTGCAATCCAAAATCTTGAGCTATTAAAATCCCGCATGTGAAGAAAGATAAAATTAAGATTCTCATATATAGAAATCCTCCATTACTTCGGCTAAGTTCCTTACACCTACAAATAGGGGAAGGAACCGATTGCAATCAATGATTAAATTTTACATTGTAATCTTTGTATTGTGGTTTATCGGACTTAAATTTCTCCAATTCTTTTTGCATCAATTCCCCTCTCGCATTCGATCTTAAATCATTCAACTTGTTCATAAGCCCATCGCTGTAATCGGAAGAGTTGATGACCGAATATCCAAAGCCGGAATTGTTTTTAATCAGATTTTCCATACTATTGTAAGCTCCATGCTTCCCTTGTGCCTTACTAATATCTGAAGGTTGAAAAACCTTGTTAGTCCCACTTTGAGCATCATAGTAGTAGCTCATGTTTGTGATCTGACATCCTTGGGAATAGTTGTCCACTCGACCGGGTTGTAAAGTAACGGTCAGAGTTTTACTTGGATTGTCTCTGGAAATATTCACCGCATCTTTATTCCCTTGATGAAAGAAAACACCACCAATATTAGTCAGGGCGGAAATCGCTCTTTCTGTCACACTATGGTTCCCATCGGCGTTAACATCTCTTGCACCAGTAAATTTTCCGTCATGAGTTCTTCCTAAAATTGCATTTTTCCAACTATCAGCTCCGTTTCTTCTGTCATCCATTACGATAGTTGTATGTCCTGTGGAAACCTCTCCGACACCACCCAATGCCGCACTGCCAGAATAACTTTTTTGTCCCGGTTGAGTAGATCCGAAATGTACCGATTCCAATTTTCCCTTGTTAATCGCTAAGAAAAAATCATTATGAGTCGCATTTTGAGAATCTACAGGAACTCTTACTCCAACCATGTTCAATCCACTATCGTTCCAACCATATCCTTTGGTTAGCGCCAAACCTTTTGAATACGTCGCCAAATCACCGTTCGCCGCTCCATACGCCATCAAATCTTTACCTTTCTGATATCGCTGGGGACTCATTGTTGCAGGGTTAATCTCTACCCATTCCGATTGTCCATTCACCTTTTGTTTTTGATACAGTTTACCACTGGAATCTTCCACAATTTCGCCACCGGGCTTGAGTTTTAATTGGCCTGCAACCACTCCCGCAGTTGCACCAACTTCAAGGGTAGATTTAGCCGCCTTCTGGCCTTCCAAATGCTTCAGCTCCGCCATCTTTTTAGAAAGTTCTTTTGCTGCTGCTACTTCCCCAGACCCGCCTTTGGCGTCACTCATCGAACCGTTTCCGTCCGCGAGCAAGATCCCTTCACTCAACTCTTTCTTCAACTGAGCAATTCTTTGATCAACGGGATCAGCCGGTTCTCCTGGTTTTTTAGAACCATTAGCTGACTCTCCGTCTCCCTCATTGCGTCTTCCTGCAACCTCAACCCCAATCCCAGCCAAAGTCGCGGCCCCTTGTTCAGCGTTGTTCCTGCTCTGAGCGGATTTAGAACGTTCTGCTTCCTGCATGTCCGCGTCTTCTTTCGCCTTTCCCGAAACAAAGTCAGCCTT
>NZ_JAFFPU010000021.1 GCF_016919175.1 Leptospira ainlahdjerensis
GGGGAGCTGTGGGAGATGGAATTTTTTCCTCAGCGAATTCAGGAAGCCGAAGGCGGTTGGAATTCGGGGGAACAAATTCCAGTTCCAAAAGTTTTACGAACATTCTGCACATTGAAACTCCATGAAAAAAAGACAATCTTCTAAGTTCGACCCAATCTTCTTCAAAAGGGCGAAATGAAAATCGATTGAGCCTGAGTTTTTGTCTCTGATAACCGACCTTATTTCTTGGGAAATGAAACTGGATTAAAACCAGAAGTGTCTTTTTTTGGAGACATTGGTTCAAAAGAATTCTCAAAGAACCCGCTTCATGAATTCTTCTTTCCAAAAAAGGAATCAATTCTTTTGGAATATTCAAATCCGAAGGAGAACCTATTTTTTTTCGAACTCCTTTCGAATCAAAAACGAAAGATTCTTTCTCCGAAGAAAGATCTTTACTCTTACGATGCGGCTTTAGAAGCCTTAGATGTCTGAATGGTTGTTTTTCTTTTTTTGTCCTCATATCGTTTACGGTTCCAGGATCGTTTCAAATGAAGCAGTATCTCGAAAAAAAATTTGCTTTTTTCTATTTTTTTTGCGAAAAGTCTCAAAGATTCTTTTTCGAGAATTTCGTTTGATTTGAGAACAGCCTTCCTGTGATTTCTTTGGGACGGAAGACCTGCCCTGAGTCACCGAAGAGCCTTCATGATATGAGAATCAAGAATCAAAAAGAGAACTTTTTCTTAAACTCGACCGGAAAAGAATAGAGAATGAAATTAACTTCCTTCCAGGAAGAATCCTCTGACTCAAAGATATTCCCGCTCTTTTTCCTTTTGTTCTCAAATCATTGCTCTTCCCAAATTCAAATTGAGGAATTTCTGATGCCTCGGCCTCTTCAATTTGAATGAGCATTACAAAAAAATGACAAATCGAAAGACCATAGTATCTTGCTACAATTCTGAGTTCGGCCCAATCGGAAGAATTTGGTCGAAATGAGAATCGAACCAAGTCAAGGTTTGTATTTTGATAAATTGTCTTTTCGCTTTTTGAAAATGCGAACATCGAAGGAAATTTGGAACGATTCCTCGCAAGAAGGAGAGAGAGGAAATTCTTCAAAGATCCGAATCGAGCGATTCTTCTTTTCAACGCAAGAGCATGACGCTTAGGGATCCAAAGATCGGATGAAGAAGCCCGTTTTGACTTGGATTGCGCATAAGACTCGAAATCACCTTTTTCGGAAAGTGAACGAAAGTGTTTTGAAGAAACTGGATATTTTGCTTTTCCCATACCCTCTTCAGTTCCTGTAAGAGTGAAAGATGAATGGATTTTCCAAAAGAATTTAGAAAATTTTTCTTTTTATTTAAAAACTGAAACCTTAGATTGGTCGTTACTTCGACCTTAAAAAAATTCAAAAAGCAATTTCAACTTCGAAATGAAAATAACCGTTTCCAAAACCAACTAATTACTAAGACATAACGAAAGAATTAAGAATATACCCGTAAAAGCACTTTACTGGCGGAGTTCCGTCCAAATTCATTTTTGAAAAGGTAAAATAAAATCTTAGACTAAAGTTGCTTTCACATTTTCAAATATAAAATTTTATAGAAGAAGAGAAACGCAAAAACTTTGCGAGGAAGCCCTCATACGAAATTCAATTCCCCTTTCCATTGTCTCAGAACTATTTTGCTTCGAACGATTCATTCACTATTAAGATTTCGAACAAGCACACAAAAACCATCATCGTCTTCTTATTTTTAGTTTCGTCCAATTTGGTGCTTCAACTCACCGACACCGAGCTCATACTTTAGCTTTCTGACCGAACCAATCGAGCTCGAGATTTGGGTCTTGTTTGATTCTTTAAATGTGGAGAATTCCACAGAATTTTGAATGTACCCAAAAGCTTATTATTCCGCCACACATGCGAGGTGACAAAAGCGCTGTGAAGCAGCATCTAAGCGATGCATTTTAGAAATTTCAATTCCTCTTCCCGCTAAAACAGAAAAAGCCAGACTTCAACGTCCTCGCCTTCGTGAGTCTTGTATGACGAAGATATACTTCGGCCCGACTTTGTTTTCATATCTATAAAATCATTTTAATTTCAGTTCAGGCTTGAAATGAAAAAAGCCAAGCTCTGTGTAGCT
>NZ_JAFFPU010000078.1 GCF_016919175.1 Leptospira ainlahdjerensis
CAGGAGTTAGACAGAGAATCCGGGTTTTACTTTTACAACGCTCGTTATTACGATCCGGGGATCGCAAGGTTTACCAGTGCGGACACGGTCATTGATGGGGAGTGGGACACACAAGGTTGGAATCGGTTCTCGTATGTGAAGGGAAATCCGATTGGGGCGAAGGATCCGACGGGGCACGAGGCCAACGGTGGCATTGGAACTATGATCAATTCCCAATGCAAAGGGAATTCCAGTTGTAATTCTGCGGGTTTAAACGCTGTTTCCCAAGGAGCCAAGAGTGCAGTCGTTGGGACAGTTGCCACTGCTTCAGCGGTCGCAACTGGTTACATAGCGGCCGCTGAACTCGGAGCGGCGGCTCTTCCATCAGCAATTTATTTAAGCAGCCGATTTGGTAGCTCCAATCTTACGAATTCTTTACTAAATAGACTTCCACAATCGCAAATTTCTGTTTCAAATGCAGTCAATGCGACAAAAGAAACTTCCAAATATGGTAAGATAGTTCCTACAAGCGACTTGGCTATGATAAAAGAAAAAGGACTCCCTCAAAGAAACTGGCCGACCGTAGGAAAATTAGATGATTTAAAGAAAGTAAATCTAAATAGTCCAAAAGAAATAGTTTCTACGCTATACAACAAACAACTTCAAAGTGATCCAAAATATGCCGAAAGATTTAAAGGTGGGGCTACTTTATTAGAGTTAACAATTCCTAAAAATACTACCATAAGAGCTGCCGGAATAACAAATAAAGGTCCTAATGGAATTCCGCAATATCGTGTAAATGGAGAAATTCCGTACAAAAATATTGATCATTTTGGGAAAACACAATGAGCTTCGATAATTTAAAAGAAACCGTCACTGAAATTAGAAAGCTGGCAAAGAAGCACACTCGAGATAGATCAAAAAAACAGTTTGATGAAGAATTATTTGAAGGTCATTTTTTCGAGTTTATTAAAGAAAAAGAAGTTGAACCAAATGTCTTATATGATATTGCGTGTTGTCTCTTGGCAGGCGACAACTTTGACATTGACCTTGCAGTTTTTATTATCGGTACAGCAGGAATCGATAATAAATTGATTTCAAATTTTATAGAAAAATCTATATCAATTTTGAATCCAGAACAAATCAGTTCGATAATGTTCTTAATTAATAAATATTCTTTAGAAAATTTATACGACCTACTTGCTAATCACCTTAAATTAAATTCATTTTACAACTCAGACAGCCTTAAATGTCGATTCATATATATAGGAATTCTTTTCAGCAAAGAAGAGGGATACAATGCATTTCGCAAAACCTTAGAAAAGGATTTGTTAATTCTATACCCAAAACAAACGGGTTCTGAACTCAGCACGGGCAATATTTTATTCCTTTTTGTAGCTAATAAAAACTATAAAAATATCAAATACATCTTTCAACGTTATTCAAATCGAAAAACAAAAAATTTCTTGAAAGATCAACTTTTTATAGCAGCAAATCGCTGGGATCAAAGCTTAACATTGCGATTAATTCTTAGAAAAATAATTCTTACTGCTTACTTAAAGAATTTCTTTTAGATGAGATGAGTTGCGTCTACGAACCGCATATCGAAACGTTCTTTGAAAACAATTTTCTTTGAGTAAGAGAGATCCGAAAAGAGAAAACCAATACATTCCTTTCATGCCGCAGGTAAACTCAAGACCGCGATTCTATGGATCGCCGCGTTAGGGATCGATGCGGGGTTAAGAAATTGCTGATCCAATAAAGCTTCCTTCTTCAAAAGAAAACCTCAATTTCTTAACCGAAGCGGAGAGCCCGGTCCGAGCGTAAGCGAGGAAACGCCCACCCAACCAATTTACAAACGTAGAGATTCTTTATCCAAGCAAGTTCTACGGACTCGAATACATCGAGAGCGAGAATATCGTAACTTC
>NZ_JAFFPU010000079.1 GCF_016919175.1 Leptospira ainlahdjerensis
TTGAAGAAAGAGTTGAGTGAAGGGATCTTGCTCGCGGACGGAAACGGTTCGATGAGTGACGCCAAAGGCGGGTCTGGTCTTGCTTCTGCTGTGAAAGAAATTTCGAGCAAACAAGCAGAGTTAACTCGCTTGATGGCTTCGAAGGAAAGCGGAGGAACAACGAAACCTGCCTCTTCCGGAAATGAATCCAGTAGTGGCGTGCTCGATGGAATCAAAAATTTGTATGGAAAAACGAAAGAACTGATCTACGGTCCAGAGGCGAAACCAAGAAGCTCCTATGAGCAAGATGATCGATCTAAGGCTCAAACAACTCGATTGACAAACGAAACAGCGGCATATCTCGATTACAAAGAAGGGAAAATCAGTAAGGCCGATTACGAAAGACAAGTAGCGGCGGAGAAAAAAGCCTACTATGAAGCGACCCAAGGAGACCGGAACAAAATTCCAATGGGTTCAGGATATACCGACATCTCTAAAGACAATTTAGGGAAATTGACTCACTTGGAAGGAATCAAAGGAGTAGCTGGTCGAATTGTAGAGAAGGATGGTTACACATATTTTAGAACGGAAGCACAAGGAATGAATTCGAAATCCATTCCGATGGAGCCGACGAAGATATCAGAGAAGCCTTGGACTACCGTTGATTACGGTCACGTCAATCGGCAAGGTAAAGAAGGAGTTTTAGATTTGTATGCACCGTATGGAAGTGGCGTAACGATTCCGAGAGCCGATGGGAATCAATTTCAAGTTGCTGGATTGCGTAGCTTGTCGGAGGGAGGCAATGTGCTCACACTAAAATACAATGTAGCAGGTGTTCCCCAAACGGCACATATTAGCCATGTGCAAAATCAATTTCCGAGCTATGTAATCGATGAGTTGAAAGCAGGTAGAAAACCGATTTTTGAAACAGGAACTGTTGTCGCTTGGACTGGGGTTACGGGACAACATGGGGTTGGAAATGAAGGCAAGGTGAAATACGATCCTACGGATCATGCACACATTGATTTTGTTGACAAAACCAACTGGAGAGATTGGGCGCTTCAATCTATGGGATATTGAAAATGAAAACTGAAGAGGTAAATTATGAAAGCTCAAAGAATATTATCTATTTTGATATTTCTAATGCTGGCAAATAATTGTATGGGAAAAGCAAAAGAAAAGAATCCGACGGAAGAAGCTTTAGAATACATGCAGACTTTGTTACCAAAGAACAATGAGTTAACTAAAGAAAAATTCAAAGCAATTGAAGGAATTAGCTTTGCAGGTACTTCAATAACGGACGATAAGCTAAAATATGTTTTGATTCTTCCTAATTTGTCAGCCCTAAGCTTAACAAAAACTCGGATTACCGAACTAGGATTAGAATCGATTAAGGAAAACAAAATAGTATCCTTAGACATCGATGGAACATTAGTCACAAACAAAGCAATCAAGGTTTTATTAGGCTGGAAACATTTAAGATTTCTAAATATCTCATATACGAAGATTAATCGGGAGGCAATTCCTGACCTTTTGAAACTCAATCCTCAAGGCCTTGAAGTAGCTGGACTTAATTTTCCAGAAAGCGATATTAAAAGACTGGAGCACAAAATTTCCGTACGCTATGAAGAATACGAAATCCAGTGCCCTGGAACGGTGGACAGTAAATGTCCTGAGTTTTAATTCTCACACAAACTAACTAATTCAGTACACCTTAGACCTAAATAACGAACGAAAGAGTGAATCGGCAAAGACAATGGAAGAAGCCACAATCAAAAAAGGATACGTGTTAGGGGAAGCGGTAAGAGACAAGAGAAGCGGTGCAGTGCACCTTCTCTGTGAAACCTAAATTGGATGGTCCGGATATCCGGACTTTCCAAAAATCCCTCAACAAGAACCGCA
>NZ_JAFFPU010000050.1 GCF_016919175.1 Leptospira ainlahdjerensis
TTCTACTTTATCAGGAAGGCTTTACGGTTTTGCTCTTCGATCAACAATCTTGGACGGAACGTGGCCACTCAACGGTTTTACAATTCTCTCCGGAGACAACGTCGGAATACAACCTTATGAAATCGCATTTGGCATCGGCGGAATTGTTTCTGGTTCCCCTCGCTCACCTCAATCATCGGACACAGGTTTGCAGAACGAAGTTTTTAGGAAGCTCGTAGAAATTCAGAATAATCCGGATGGAACGAGAAGTTTTAAAGCGACGATTAAGCAGTCTGAACTCATTGGAACATCAATAAATGAGATTGGACTGTTTGACGAAGACGGTGATCTCCTTTTCGTTAAGACGTTTCCTTCAAAACCAAAAGACAATCTCATAGTTTATGATTTCATAATAAAAGAGGAGTTCCAATGATTCAAATTCTTGTCAGAGAAACGGTTATTGAAATTGCAGGTAAAGAAAAGGCACGAATTCAGTTACTTCCCGTTGCGGCATTCAATTCCCATGAAGGACTATTAGAGTATTGCGGCAAAAAAGGATATAGAAAATCCGGTTCAGGTCTTGAATCTGAATTTTGTAGAGACATTGAATTGAAAGAATTCAAAGAACAAATCAAATCCTATTTTGGAGTCGAACAACCAATGAAAATACATGAACGATTTATAATATTAGAGCAGGAGCTAAAAAACTGATATGGCTGTATTTAATCCATCGAAAACCCGGACTTGGACAAAGAACACACCCGCAGACGGTGATTTATTTGATGATGAAATTGATCGTATTTACGAAAATGCTCAATATTCGAAAGATCGTCACGACCAAACGGACGCAAATCTTTCCGCCGCTCAAGTTCCTCTTGGCGGAGTCATAGAAGACAATTTAGACCAAGCAAATGCCTCTCTTTTCAAAGAGGCTAACGCACAGGCTATTTCGAGAACGACCTTTGCGGCTCTTTGGAATTTAATCCAGCGGAATGTAACGAGCATCACTCCTGCCACTGACAGGATAAACGTATCCTCTCACGGATGTATTGAAGGTCAGTTGGTAAAATTTGCTTTTACAGGAGGAGGAATCACAGCTCTTACAAAATACTATGTTAGGAATCCAACCACAAATGATTTTCAGATTTCTACGACCCCTTCCGGATCAATAATTGATCTTACCTCCTCTCAAACAGGAGACATGCTTGTTAATACGGAATACGGATTTGGGGATGGATCGACGACGTATAACGTTCCAGATCGGAGAGGTATTTTTTCGAGAGGTGCAGGGATACACGGTTCCAGAACAAAGGCAGACGGAACAAATTACGATGGAGGTGTCGTTGGATATGAAGGTTTAGACCAAACACAATCGCATCTTCATGCGTCGCCTGTAGGTGGATCTTTCGCAATAATGGGCGGTGGAACCAGTTGGCTTAATACCGGATCTTCAAATAGTGGGGCAAGCTCACAAACTGGATTGATGATCTCCGACGGCATAAACGGAACTCCTCGAACCGGACCCGAAACAACCCCCGCATTCACGGCAGTAAAATATAAAGTGAGGGTAGCGTAGTGAATTATATTATTGATAAAGAAACCAAGAAGGTGATTTGGATCAATAGCGACCCAAATAGATTGAGCGGAGTAGAGTCCTGGAAAGATTTCAATCAAGTCTTACACGAAATTGTCTACTCACTGAATTACAATCCTCAAATAAGCGAAGTTTTCAAAGCGGAGATAGAAAGCGGGATTGCAAAAAAATTCGAATCGAAAACCGTTTATAATAAGTTTTCCAGAA
>NZ_JAFFPU010000023.1 GCF_016919175.1 Leptospira ainlahdjerensis
AAGGCGAAAGAAGACGCGGACATGCAGGAAGCAGAACGTTCTAAATCCGCTCAGAGCAGGAACAACGCTGAACAAGGCGCGGCGACTTTGGCCGGGATTGGGGTGAGAAGAGAGGAGGAAAACAGCCTCGACCATGTTCTGAGCAAGGCGAAAGGTGCGTTGGGTGATGCTTGGGATGCTGTAACCAGTTTACCAGGTCGAGCCGTAGAAGGAATTGGTAATGCCGTTTTAGGCGGCTTTGGTTTAGGAGAAGGAAGTTTTAGTACAAATCCTCATGATTATATTTCTGGAAATGGAATAGAGGCAAACGGAGGTTCATTATTTGATAAATTAAAGAACAGCACTTTTGGAAGTGTTAATAATTTCTTAGAGGCTTGGCATAACAAGACGAACGGATCGGGAAAATTTGAAACGAAAGAGCAACGAAGCCAAAGAGAAAATGAAGCAACTAATAGACCAACTTTAACTAACGAAGAAGCTAAAAACCAGTTTACTAATAATATAACTGAAGTCAAAGATAAGGATGGAAATGTTATCCGAAAATATACAAATGTAAATGGAACCCATATGGAGTTCAGTTTGACTATTTCACCAAATAGCGTAAGCAATTCTAGTTTAGAAAAAATGTCCGGGGGCCTGATTAAGAATATTGCTAACGCTGCACAGGAAAATGGGATTAGTGGAATATACATAAATTCAGGTCATAGAGGGGAAGGTACAAGCCATTCTGGAAACGCCATTGATATTGGCGGAATATATCCAAACCAACCATCAGACGAAAATTGGAATTATCCAAGTAATACTGATTTCGTTAGATCCCGAAGTTCGGAAAGCGATGCATGGGCACCTACTTCAAAAACGCCTGAGATGGAAGGTTTTTTGAATTCATTAAGGGCGAAACCTAATACAGCTATCGTATGGGAACCATGGCGTATGTCTGAACACCGTAATGGGCAGGAGGTCTATAATAGACCAAATAAAATAAATGATTCAAGTATATCCAATGAAGATTTGAAGAAAAATAATATTCAGGATTGGAATCATAGACATCATATTCATTATGGCATCTCTCCATAATGAATATTAATTTCACCGAAGGATGTAAGAAATGTTTAAGTATATTGAATTTCTATTTTTCTGTATATTAGTTTTTCAATTTTGTAAAACAAATGATTCAACGGGAACTTCAACTAATAGAATTACCTTTCAACAAGCTCAGGCTTGTTGTGAAACAATTTGTAAAGAAAACCTAAAAGCCAGCTGTCAGCAAGAGACAAAAAGCGAGCTATGCGATTGCGGAGAAGAATGCCAAGCAGGGCCGCCACAGATTATGTTAGAATATGGTTGGACTCCTTCGGAAAAGGAATGGAAATCATTGGAGCAATTTGGGATTGATAAGCAAAATGCAAAAATTCTAAATTCAGAAAAATGCCAACGGATACTTAATATTAAATTTTGATGTTGTGCCGTGCACCTTCTCTGTGAAACCTAAATTGGATGGTCCGGTGCACCTTCTCTGTGAAACCTAAATTGGATGGTCCGGATATCCGGACTTTCCAAAAATCCCTCAACAAGAACCGC
>NZ_JAFFPU010000065.1 GCF_016919175.1 Leptospira ainlahdjerensis
TCTTTGTGTTTCTTGCACGCCTTCCGTTTGAATCGGAACGGTGCATCGCAGGATTTACGCTTCGATCGCTCACGCGGTTGTAATGGAGAGATGTTTTGTTTTTGAAAAACTGTGCACCGGCGGTGCACAGTTGGTTGTTTGAAGTTAGGGTATCCGTTTCAAACGTAGTGTTTAAAGATACACGGCTTCCGAATACCATTAAAGAAGTTCCTTCTAATATGATATGTATCGGCTCGTTTTTGTCAATTTCTTAGATGAAAAACGTTTTAGTATGTTTCTTGATGTCAGTATCCATGATTCGAAAGTTCCTCATTCAAATGAATTCCTTCCGCTTTTAATTTCGAAACGTTGGCCTTTTTTTCTCTTACATAAAGAACGTCACCTAAATACCTTCCATATTTGTCCTGAAAGTGAGTTCGAATCAGTAAAACACTTCCAGGCTTGAGTTTCTTTTTTAAGGATTTAAGAGCGACTTCTCCATCCGGTGTTAAGAGTTCGGGAGCGTTCACGCCTAACAGGCGGATTCTCTCTCTCAAGGTTATTCCAAAGCCTAAATCTATTTGAACGAGTAACGTATCGCAGTCAATAATCCGTTCTAAGTAACCGAGATAATGGTAGAGGAGGGTTTTGGAATTGGAGCTTTGTTTTTCCGATATCCAGCTCTTTTGTTCTTTCTTTAGCTTGATTCCATCGCCTTTCACAAAGCCTTTTTCTGTGATTTTCTGATAAAAATGAAAACCAAAATCGATCCAAAGTGCTTTTTCTGATAGGATGTCTTTATTTACGATCTTGTAGTGATAGATATCTCCATCAGGACGGTTCCAACGGTTTTTTTTAATTCCGCCGTAATAGCCGCTTTCTCGCGCTTTCCTTT
>NZ_JAFFPU010000072.1 GCF_016919175.1 Leptospira ainlahdjerensis
TCCATGATGAAATGGATGTAGACTTTAGCCCCGTCTTGTACTCTTAATATCGTTGTATCCATGTGAAGGAGAAGTAAAGGGGCGTTAGCACGAATGCCGATCTTTCTCCTTGCTTTTCGAATGATTTCGCGCTTGGGAGCGAGAAATCTTGCGTATTTGTAGAATGTCGCCAGACTTAAAAACGCGACTCCATCTTTGAGAATCTTGTAAAAGATCGAACGAAGAGGCCAATGAAAGAATTTTGGATTTTTAAGATACTTAGAGATAATCTTTTGTTCGGAAATAGTAATTTGTTTTGGATGTAACTTTCTGCAAAGACCAAAGACGGAAGAATTACAAAGAATTTCGTTCTCCCATTTGTAATATCTTTGAAGAGACACCTTCATGAAACGGCAAGCGCGCTTGAGGCCGATATTGGGAGCGATCCGTTGTATGATGGAAACGATCTCTTTCCTTCGATCGTTCCAGGTCCTTCTTTTGTGCCGTATCGTTTCAGACAAGGAATCGTAAAAAGAATAAACGGAGAAAAGCGACTTCAAAACTTTCATGAACGTTTTGCTATCAAGAGCCTTTTTGTACAAATCCAGATCCTTAAAGATTGGATCATTAGAATCATAACCTACGATTTTTGAAAGATCCCGATTTTTCCAATCACAACGTGTTGATTTTGGAATGATTTCCTCCTCGAAGGTTGAAAGAAGATTTAACTGAGCTTTAAAGACAAGTCCAGTATGATACGAGTTTTTGGTTCTTAAAAGAATCGTTTCCATCTGTAATCGTTACGACAATTTGTGAATATATCTAAAACAAATATTCACAAATTGAATCTTTTTAAATTAAAATCTGAAAAATTGTGATCGGCGGTG
>NZ_JAFFPU010000046.1 GCF_016919175.1 Leptospira ainlahdjerensis
CTCTTTCGTTAGCCGAACATGCCCCGCAAATTCTACGCAAAAATACCAAATTAGCGATTGACGAATGATAGTGTATATGCTATCTACTAAATATTGAAAGTTGTCTTGGATACAAATGTCCTTTACCAAGCTTTAAGGGCCCAAAGAGGAGCATCACGAGCGATTCTGGAATTAATTTTCGATCAGAAAATTAAATTAGGATTATCGATACCGGTATTTAAAGAATACGAAGAAGTTTTAAATAGGCAGACTTCGAAAGTAGATTTAGGAATTAATGCTAAAGAACTAAAGAAGATACTAGGATTTATTGCTTACATAAGTTATCCGCAAACGATTTATTTCGCCTTCCGTCCAAATTTACGTGATGAAGATGATAATCATTTTGTCGAACTTACGATAGCATGTAACGCCGATTACTTGATTACTAGTAATGTAAAAGATTATCTAATAAATAACGATTTAAAATTTCAAGATTTAAAAGTTATAACGCCATCAAATTTTATGAACTATTGGAGGGAAAATTATGAAAACAAAAGCTAGTGTGTTAACTATTAGGATTCCTTCTGAGCTAAAGCATAAAATTGAAAAAGTAGCTGAAGAGCAAGGCGTTTCAATAAATCAATTAGCATTATATGCATTTACAAAAGAAATTCAAGATCTTGAAACTTCTCAATATTTTGAAAAATATTATAAAGGTAGAACTAAGAAGCAAATTTTTGCTGATTTTAGAAATGTTCTTTCTGAGATCAATAGTGACGGTAAAATTCCTGCCTGGGATAAGTTATAATATCTACGGTCCCTTTAATCTTGGGGCACGTCGGCTAACTTCGGCTTCTC
>NZ_JAFFPU010000062.1 GCF_016919175.1 Leptospira ainlahdjerensis
ATAGATATCTCCATCAGGACGGTTCCAACGGTTTTTTTTAATTCCGCCGTAATAGCCGCTTTCTCGCGCTTTCCTTTCTAATACCTCGCGACTCCAATTTTCTTCTGCGGCTTCTTTCTCTAATTTATTTCTCAGTGTTAAATTGGATATGGATGCTAATATTCGGTAGTGACTCCAGCCAAGACGATAATCAAGGTTTTTGTTTCGATAGCTCTGATAAAATTTAAGCGCATAGTAGAGAGTTCTTCTGGAAAACCCTTCATCCAGTTGTCTTGATATCTTGTCCGAAATATCTTTCATCTTTTGTTTGCTCTTCGTATCCAGAACATCCGAACTAAATTCGCGGCTCAGTAAAGATCCGATTTTCAAATGAGCTTCTAATCGAAAACGATTACCGCCTTTATACGTGTTCTCTTTGAGGGCCGTAAAAATTAAGGAAATTTCTTCGGCTAAGGAGTTTGCTGTTTTTGATCTCAAAGTAAAAAGATATCCTTTGTTCCCATATCGACAGAACTGTTCAATATTTAAAGATCAATTTTCAAGGAGATGAGAAGTTCCTGATATGCGAACTTTCTCATATTGGTTTCACAAAGATAGAGTTAATGTTTAGCGCGCATTTAGTGGAAAAGAAAAATAATGTTTGAACGATCGCACCGCCGATCACAATTTTTCAGATTTTAATTTAAAAAGATTCAATTTGTGAATATTTGTTTTAGATATATTCACAA
>NZ_JAFFPU010000071.1 GCF_016919175.1 Leptospira ainlahdjerensis
GGAGAAGAATCCTTTCATGGATAGAGGAAAGCTTGAAATAGAAGGGCCCACTGGCAAGCGAATTCTCCCTTTTTTCCCTCTTCTTCCAAGATCAGAATGTTTCCCTTGGATGAAAAATGAGGAAAATTCTCTGTCAAAAAGAGGACCTACTTTACAACATGGGAGTCTAAAAAAAGATCAAGTTTAGAATCATTCTAATCCGAGGAAATCATGGCCCACAAAATTGTTATCATTGGATCCGGACCCGCAGGTCACACGGCCGCAATCTATGCCGCAAGAGCAAACCTAAACCCAGTTATGTATGAAGGTTTTATGGCTGGAGGGATTGCGGCCGGCGGACAGCTCACAACCACAACCGAGGTCGAAAACTTTCCCGGATTTCCGGAAGGAATCGATGGAACCAAGTTGACCCAACTCTTCCGCGAACAATCCGTCAAATACGGAACCAAAATTTTTACGCAAACGATCACGAAGGTGGATTTTTCATCCCGCCCTTTCAAACTCTGGTCCGACGACGAACTCATCGAGGCCGAAGCCGTAATCATCGCAACGGGTGCAACCGCTAAAAGAATGCACGTAATCGGAGAAGACACTTA
>NZ_JAFFPU010000085.1 GCF_016919175.1 Leptospira ainlahdjerensis
TCTTATACAAAAGAATTCAACCAAATTAATAACTCCGCGATGACGGAAGTTTCCAAGCGGCTTGCACGAGAGAAACTCATCTCTACTGCGCTCAAAGAAAACTCTACCCTCCAAGACGCGTATGGTTCTCACTTAAAATCTGCTTCTGCAATCTTTCAGGCATACAATCAAAGAATGGGAGACTTAAAGGAGATATTTGGAAAAGTTCTTTTGGATGGAATGAAACCATTCCTTTCAATGTTCGTTAGTATATTAGAATATTTTACTGTTGGAGAGGATTCTGTCAATCGCGTAAAAGGCGGTCTTATAATCTTTGGGGCGGTTTTTACAGGGGTTCTCGTTGCGATCACAGCTAAGATGATTGCGGCGTCTGCGGCTACCGCAGGCGGAATGATTCCCGCTCTTTATGGAATGGCTACGGCAGGATGGGCGGCTATAGCACCTTGGCTTCCTTTCATTGCAATTGGAGCGGCAGTCGCCGCTACTATCGCCGCGATCGTTTTGATTGTGGATGATCTTCTTGTTTGGATGGATGGAGGGGAATCAATCATTGGCGACTTCTTAGGTCCGTTTAAAGATTTCGATTTGAAAA
>NZ_JAFFPU010000025.1 GCF_016919175.1 Leptospira ainlahdjerensis
ATTTTATAGAGTGCGCTTAGTTCTTCCATGTTGCCAATAGGCTAACAGAAAAATCCAATCCGCACAACGTCGCAAGGTCACGCAAGAGGCCGCAATTTCCGGCGGTTTAAAGGTCTTCGCTTTGAAAAAAATGATCTTGTAAAAACTCTTCAACTCCGATTCTGGAATATAAGATTCGTCCATCACGGAATTTCCAAAACTTTTTCAACAATCCTTCTCTCCGATAGAAACTTACTCTCCGGACTGTTCTTTTAATAAGGGCCGCAACTTCTTCAGGTGTCATCGTGTCTTCCGGATCTTTTGGAATAGCGGGATCGGTTTGCACCGGAGAGTTTCGTTTTTTCTTCAAATCTTTGAGTGGGATGTTTTTGAAAAGTGATCCGTCCGTTGAATAGCCGGATACTACGTTAGATGTTTGTTTGGTTTTATTAGATTTTTGAGATGTAGGTTTACTTTTTTTGGCCATACGGCAGACCAAAACACAGTTTTAGAATTGTCAAGCACAAACGTATATTGAATATTTTCCGTATGAACAGATTACAAAAATTTATTTATATAACGGCTTTCTTATTCTCAATTTCAATT
>NZ_JAFFPU010000084.1 GCF_016919175.1 Leptospira ainlahdjerensis
ATTGATATTGCGATGTGTTCCGCGTTACCCGCGAGCATCCGAAAGTTTTCAACCGTGTTTGTAAACCTTCCGGGTGGGAAAAGGATGTTCAGGAAAATTCCGTTCTTTTGAACTACGTCGATAAGGATTTTTGAAAAGGCTCCGATCGCGGCGGAAGAGATATAATCGACATTTAAAAAGGAGAAAGTAAGTCTTACATTTGGATACGGATTAGTAAGCCTTGCGCGGACTTCACTGACGAGGTTGAATAGAAAACCGTAAAACATTTCCGAGTCTCGGACTCGAAGTGAATCTATGAATTGAATTGTCGTGATATGCTCTTGGATAAAGCGAGCGTCCGGGTGGGTATCTGCCTGAATTTGAACGACAGATATTCTGTCCTTCGAGTTCAAACTCTTCGCAATCAGTCTTGAGATCAGTCCAAAAATCTGACCGAGCGGTTTCCGATATACGAGTAAAACCGTAAAGAGGAGAATAAAAGAAATGAGTAAGAGAGATAAGTGATCGATTTTATAGAGTGCGCTTAGTTCTTCCATGTTGCCAATAGGCTAACAGAAAAATCCAATCCGCACAACGTCGCAAGG
>NZ_JAFFPU010000083.1 GCF_016919175.1 Leptospira ainlahdjerensis
ATTGATATTGCGATGTGTTCCGCGTTACCCGCGAGCATCCGAAAGTTTTCAACCGTGTTTGTAAACCTTCCGGGTGGAAAAAGGATGTTCAGGAAAATTCCGTTCTTTTGAACTACGTCGATAAGGATCTTTGAAAAGGCTCCGATAGCGGCGGAAGAAATGTAATCAACATTTAAAAAAGAGAAAGTAAGTCTTACATTTGGATACGGATTAGTAAGTCGGGCGCGAACTTCGCTGACGAGATTGAATAGGAAGTCATAAAACATTTCCGAGTCACGGACCCGAAGTGAATCTATGAATTGAATTGTAGTTATATGCTCTTGGATAAACCGAGCGTCGGGGTGAGTGTCAGCCTGAATCTGGACGACAGAGATTCTGTCTTTTGAGTTCAAACTCTTCGCAATCAGTTTTGAGATCAGTCCAAAAATCTGACCGAGGGGTTTCCGATATACGAGTAAAACCGTAAAGAGGAGTATAAAAGAAATGAGTAAGAGAGATAAGTGATCAATTTTATAGAGTGCGCTTAGTTCTTCCATGTTGCCAATAGGCTAACAGAAAAATCCAATCCGCACAACGTCGCAAGG
>NZ_JAFFPU010000039.1 GCF_016919175.1 Leptospira ainlahdjerensis
GTAATTAAAGGTTCTAACGGAATCAGAAAGATACGATGGAAAAAGAAAGGAATCGGTAAGAGTGGTGGAATTCGAGTCTTTTATTTAGATATTGAAGAATTCTCAGTATTATTCTTAATAACACTTCTTGAAAAGAACGATAAAGAGAACCTTTCAAAGAAAGAACTTACGATCTTAGCGGATTTAGTAACTTCACTAAAAGAACTAATTCAATCGAAGAGAGAACGACATGAAAAAAGAAAGTAGCAAACTATTTAATAGTCTTTCTAAAGGACTTAATGAAGCTATTGAATACACGAAAGGCAAAAAAGTTCCAGGTATCAAAGCGCAGATTATTGAGATTCAAAAATTACCAACTTTTAAAGGTAAAGAAATAAGAAATATCAGGACTAATTTGCATCTTACTCAAAATACTTTCGCTCAAGCATTAGGTGTTTCTACCAAAACAATAGAAGCTTGGGAATCTGGGAAAAATATTCCTCAAGGACCGGCTCAAAGAATGTTGTTCATTCTTAAAAACAATTCTAAAGCATTAAATATTTTAGGAATTAAAAACTAAAAACGCCATCCTTGGCGTA
>NZ_JAFFPU010000088.1 GCF_016919175.1 Leptospira ainlahdjerensis
CAGTCTTCCTTTATGAATATTGTAAACGGCGGGGAACAGGCCGTGGAAGCTTCTTGGGAAGCGGCGGTGGACGCTGAAATCAACGCGATCGTAAATTCAGTGACCTCCAGCGATCCTGTGAACGACGTTTCCGTTTATCAGCAAGCGGTTCGTGCACAGCTGGAATTGCAAAAGCAACAGGCAAAGAGTCAGTGGTTAGCGGATGCTTCGGCGTATATTCAAACGGAGTTACAATCTTTTTTGAATGTTCTTTCTCAAGCAACTTCGACGAACGTTACCAATTCCAATTCAACTTCGGTGAATTCGATCGACCCAACAGTACAAGCTACCACGACAACACCCGCTTCTCAGCAAGTGAGCCCCGCACAAGCAGCTCAAAATTATTATCAAGGCGCTCAGACTTGGGATGCGAAGTGGCAGGATCTTCTTGCTAAACAAGCCGCCTGGGAACAGAATTCCTT
>NZ_JAFFPU010000081.1 GCF_016919175.1 Leptospira ainlahdjerensis
CCAAAGCCGCCTTCTTTTGAGTAACTGAGTCCTACCGTAACGGCTCCGCCTGTAAAACTTCTTACCGCCGCTCCGGCCGCTCCACCGACCGCACCTACTACAGCTCCTTGCAATCCGCCTCCGGCTGCTCCAGTCGCCGCTCCGATTCCTGCGTTAACTGCCATCGCGATCGCTAGACTCGCTCCTCCCGTAAACGGTGCAGCTACGACTGCGATCACGCTCGTCGCCATCTGAAACTCTTTCGTTTGATAGAATTGTTCCTTAGGCTTGTTCATCTTGTCCATCTGGCTTGAGATCATCCACTCAGGGATTCCCGTCGCCTTCGAGATCGCACTGTTGATCGTTGCTTTCTCAAAAGCCTTCACCGCAGACTTCAAACTTCCGCCTCCGACGAGCGCTCCTACGAAACTGGCTGGTAAGCCCGTTGCCTCCGCAACCATTCC
>NZ_JAFFPU010000060.1 GCF_016919175.1 Leptospira ainlahdjerensis
GCTTTTTCGGAAAGAGAAATTCATATTTCATCTTTTTGTTCACGGCTTCGATCATACTGTTTGAAAACGTAATATCCACTTGAGCGATTAGCTTTTCAATGAAAAGGCCGGGACTTCTGAGAAATACATCAACCTCTCCCGCATTTTCAGAACCGTCGTCGCAGAGAAGTTGGATGGGCTTTTGAAATAAATTAAATTTTTCACAAACCTCACGCAAGTTGAGCATCGCCATTTTAGAGTTCCATTCCAAAGAAGCTTTCCAGCCAAGAATGGTTCTGGAAAAATTGTCCATGATGAAATGGATGTAGACTTTAGCCCCGTCTTGTACTCTTAATATCGTTGTATCCATGTGAAGGAGAAGTAA
>NZ_JAFFPU010000009.1 GCF_016919175.1 Leptospira ainlahdjerensis
GTTGGCTATTTCGCTCTCTACGGATCGCTGTTTTTCCAACTTCGTTGGAAGCCACTCACTTCGCTTCCGCTGTTCGTTGGCTATTTCGCTCTCTACGGATCGCTGTTTTTCCAACTTCGTTGGAAGCCACTCACTTCGCTTCCGCTGTTCGTCGGCTATTTCGCTCTCTACGGATCGCTGTTTTTCCAACTTCGTTGGAAGCCACTCACTTCGCTTCCGCTGTTCGTTGGCTATTTCGCTCTCTACGGATCGC